>JBEYJY010000002.1:137408-406945 GCA_040631425.1 Streptomyces sp. NPDC020096 | reverse complement strand
GACAGGCCGCTGCGGTCCGCCATCGACGCGCGCGACCAGTGCGTGGCGTTCTTCGGGATCTCCTCCAAGGTGGCGACCACGACGGCCTCCACCTGGTCGACGCCGATGGTCGGCGGGCGGCCCGGCCGAGGCTCATCGAGCAGGCCGTCCAGGCGCTCGGCCAGGAACCGCCGCCGCCACTTGCGGACCGTGTCCGCGGCCACACGCAGGTCCCGGGCGACCGCAACGATGGGCGGGATGTGCGGGCCTGCACACGCCAGCACGATCCGAGCCCGCAAAGCCAGGGCCTGCGATGACTTCGCTCTGCGCGTCCACCGCTCCAGCGTTGCCCGCTCCTCCTCGGCAAGCAACAACGGCTCTAGCTTCGGGCCCCGACGAGGAACTGACACACCACCAGCAGAAATCACACAACAACTAACGAACAACTACCGGCGCAGGACACTAGTGGTCGATGGTGTAGCTGTCGCCGTACACCTTCCAGTGCAGCGGCGGGTTCAGGTCCAGGTTGCCGTTCCTCACGAAGACCCGCTGCTCGGTGTCCACCCGGCTGGTGTCGCTGTGCGCCTCCTCCGACTTCATGGCGATCTTGCGGGCGTCGAGGTAGGCGTTGAGGTACGCGGTCTCGTCACCGCCCTGCGCGGGCGTCTTCGCCTTCCGCATCGCGGTCGTGCGGATCCAGCCGAAGCCGTACTTGTCGTTGCCGGGGCCGTGCATCACGATCGCGTCGTAGTAGATGAACTGGCCGAGCGTGCCCAGGCCGTCGGATTTCGCCTGGGAGACCGCGGGGCTGAAGTAGACGCGGTCGCGCTCGTTGTTCTGGGCCTGCTGGAAGACCGGATCGTCGGCGGCCTTCTTCCAGTCCTCGGTGAAGTTCGGGTCGAGGCCCGCGTGCGAGTCCGTCCCGTTGACCTTGCGCAGCGCGGGCAGGTACTTGGCGAGGACGTTGCCCGGCTCCGTACGGGTGTACGCGTTGACCAGGTCGAGCATGTCGCCGGTGCCCGAACAGAATCCGATGATGCCCGCCGTGTAGCCACGGCCGTCGCCTATGTCCTCGATGTACTTGTACTGGGCCTTCCAGTTCAACGTGGAGTTCTCCGCGCTGGAGACCAACTCCATCGCGATCTCCTTCTTGCGGGGGTCATCCAGACCGGCCCCTGACGCCTTCGCGGTAACGCTGTGACTCGCGGCCGGGACCGGCTCGGTCGCGTTTCCGGCGGCGGCCACGGCCAGTGGGATGGCTCCCGCCACGAGCACACCGGCCGAGACAAGCAGCGTGAGGCGCTTACGGGATCGTCCTGCGCGGTGATGGCGCACGTGTCTCTCCGTTTCCATCGGGCACCGTTAGGAAAGTTTCCTAACGCACTCGGGGCATTGAAGCACCATCGCAAACGATCGCCAAGTACCCTGCTCCCATTGGCCGGTTGAACATGACGGGGTACCGGATTCCCGCGGCACTGTCAGACCCCGGTGACAGGATGACGGCCATGATGTCGACACCCGAACGCCCCATCCCGCCGCTCAACGCCGATGAGCGCACCACGCTGGAGAGTTGGCTCGACTTCCACCGGACCACCCTCGCCATGAAGTGCCAGGGCCTCGACGAAGCCCGGCTGCGGGAGCCCTCCGCCGCCCCCTCGCCGATGTCGCTGCTGGGCATCGTCCAACACATGGCCGAGGTGGAGCGCAACTGGTTCCGCAGAATCCTGACCGGCGAGGACGTCACACCGATCTTCGGCGCCGAGAACTACGAGGAAAGCCCCGACGGCGGCTTCGAGGTGTCCGACGACGCCACATCCCGGGGGTCGTTCGCCCTATGGGAGGCCGAGGTCGCCAAGGCCCGGGAGAACGTGGCGAACCGCTCGCTGGAGGACACCGGGAAGCTGCGCGGCAGGGAGGTGAGCCTGCGCTGGATCTATGTGCACATGATCGAGGAGTACGCCCGGCACAACGGCCACGCCGATCTGATCCGCGAGCGGATCGACGGAGCCACCGGCGTGTGAGCACGCACCCTCAAAGCCTGGGCCACACCGCGTAGTTACGCCGTCCGACCAGTGGCACCAGCGCGCGCCGCCGGATCCCGCTGGGCCATGGCGGCTGCTCCGCCAGCGCCGCCCACTCCCTGTCGTGCTGGCCCGGCACGCCGCGCCCGGCGCGGACCCAGCCCTGCGCCAGCGCCTCGTAGATCGGCACCTCGGAGAGCGGCGCGTCAACGTGGCGCGGTATCGATTCTGCATACCGCGATTCCGCGTACCGCGCGGAGAAGCCCCCGAAAAGACCCCAGTGCGTTGCCACCGTCGCCATGTACCAGCAACGCCCATTTGCTGCACGCGGTCACAGCGCATCGCAGGCGTTCACCCGGACGGGACGCCGCCTCACGCCAGTTCGACACACACCCCTGGGCGACGCGCGGTTCGGCTGTTGCAAGACAGTGACAATGCGCCTACAACGCATTCGTGTGATGGAACGTCTTTTCAGGTAAGACCACGCCAATGACATATATCTGGCCATTGGCGCAAAGACTGAGGTTCCACATCGAAAGGGACGCATCCATGATCGTTACCAAGCGGCACTCCCTGCGCATCGCTGCGGTGGGCGCCATCAGCGCGGCCTCCGTCGCCCTGGCGGGCACCGCCATGGCGGCCACCCCGGCCGCGCACACCGCCCCGTCGGCTGCCGTCGCGCAGAAGGTCGCCGCTGCCAAGTCCAGCATCACCGCGAAGCCGTCGGTGTCGTCGGTCCGCGCGTGGCAGCTGTTCCGGGTCACCGGCAAGACGACCGGCCTCAAGGCGGGCAGCAATGTGACTCTGCAGCAGAAGCAGCGCGGCAAGTGGGTCACACTGCCCGCCTCCGCACCCATCTCGCGCAGCGGCAGCTACTCGCTGGGCGTCAAGCTCGGCCTGAAGGGCAAGAACGACCTGCGCATCGTCAACGGAAGCACCGCCTCCGCCGTGTTCAACGTGACGGTTCGCTGACACCCCTCCAGCGAATCTCCGCCGGACCACGGCCGGTTGGGCATCCCCGGACCGCACCGCGGGCCTGCTCGCCGTTGCGGCGGCAAGGGATTTCCGTCGCAACGGCGAGCAACCACGACGCTCCACACCGGCGGTCCGCACCGGCAGTCACGCAACCACCGCGGGCAACCAGCACCAAAGGTTCCGCCGCGCAAAGGGGTCGCCCGCGGGCTGGCCAACTCACGCTGCCCCGATGCCGAATGGCGTCGGGGCGGTCGCATGACCGCGCTCAACGGCCGCGTAGGCGTTCCAGGTCGCGGCGGTGGCGCTTCGTCGGGCGGCCGGTGCCGCGGTCGCGCTGGGCGACCGCGGCGACGTCCTCGCGCGGCGGTGGCGGCGGGCTGTTGTCGATGAAGCACTCCGCGGCGACGGGTGCTCCGACGCGCTTTCGCACGACACGCGCGACGACGACGATCCTCTCCCGTCCGGCATGGTGCAGCCGCACCTCGTCGCCGAGCCGCACCGGGTGGGCGGGCTTGACGCGTTCGCCGTTGACGCGAACGTGGCCGCCGCGGCAGGCCGAGGCAGCCAGCGAACGCGTCTTTGTGAGCCGTACCGACCAGATCCAGCTGTCGACCCGAACGGTCCCCTCGTCTGAAGCCATGCCATGACTTTACGGCGAGAGATAATCGAACAGAGGTACTATTCCAGGGTGGCATCCTTCTCCTTCCCGGACGACCTTCGCGCCCTGCAACGGGAGCTCCACGCCGTACGCAACGAGCTCACCGCTCTGCACGCCCAGCTGCCGCCGCGCCCGGCGGGCACCGAGGCGTACGTCGACGAGGACGGCGTCGAACACCTGGCGACCCCCGCCTGGACCGACGAGGAGCGGCGGACGGTGGACGCCCTCTGGGCCCGACAACGCCAACTGGCACACGCGGTGACGGTCCACCCCTTCTGGTCGACCCTCGACACCGACCGCATCGCGGCCCGCGCGGCGCTCAAACACCTGGATGACGACACCGCCGACACACCGGAGCACTGACAACACCGCATGTTTGGGTGTTACTCAGCCAAGGAATTAGTTACTCATGCGAGTAACCAGGGGGGCCGCCGGGGACGCACCGGCACAGCATTCACCCGCCGCGGCCGCACGGCGGACGCAGATCGTGGCGGCGGCGATCGAGACCATCGCCGAACTCGGTTACGCCCAGGCGTCGTTCGCCCGGATCGCCGAGCGAGCGGGAATCTCCAGCACTCGACTGATCTCCTACCACTTCGGCACCAAAGACGAGCTGATGGACCAGATCGTCGCCGAGATCGCCATCAGCGCGGACCGGATGATCGCCGAGCGGGTGGCATCGCAGACAACGTCCGCCGGAGCGCTGCACGCCCGGATCGAGGCGCAGTTGCACTGGATCGCGCGCTATCCGGCGCATGTGCGGGCGCTGTACGAGATCTCCATGAACGCCCGCGGAACGGACGGTTCGCTGCGCTACGGCGTGGAGGCTTCGGCGCGGGCCAACGTCGGCGCCCTGGAGCCGATCCTGCGCGAAGGGCAGGATCGCGGGGAGTTCCGGGCGTTCGACACCCAGCTGATGGCGCTCACCATCAAGTCCGCGATCGACGCGGCGATCGTACGGATGTGGCAGCCGCCGTGCCTGAGCGTCGAGGAGTGCGTCCGCGAGATCACCACCATGGTCGCGCTCGCCACCCGGCAGGAGCGATGAGTAAGGCAGCCTCCCGGCCGAGCGGCCGACGGACCGCCATGACCCTGCTGGCCGATATCGGGCTTCCGCTGCTCCTGTTCTACGGGCTGCGCGCCGCCGGCGTCGGCACCTACCCGGCGCTCGTGGCGGCGGCCCTCGCTCCGGCGGCCAGCGCGGTACTGCAGTTGCTCCGGGATCGCAGGCTCGACGGTATGGCGATCTTCGTCGCGGCGATCATGCTGCTGGGCCTCGCGGCGTCCCTGGTCACCGGGAGCACCCGGTTCATGCTGGCCAGGGACGGCTGGGTGACAGCGGTCGCCGGGCTGTGGTTCCTGGCCTCGGTACGGGCCCGTCAACCACTGGTCTTCCACGGTGCGCGCCCGCTGCTTGAGGGCCGGTTCCGCTCCGATGGGACCTCCTGGGACGTACTGTGGGAGCGGGAACCCGCCTTCCGCCGCATCTGGCGGGTCTCGACCGTCATCTGGGCGGTGGCGATGCTGGCCGACGCCGCCGTACGCGTGGTCATGGCGTACACGCTGCCCGTCGACAGCGTGCCCGCGCTGGGTGCCGTGCTGTGGCCGGTCACGCTGCTGCTGCTCCAGGTGGTGAACGGGGTCTACTACGAGGTCGCGGGCCTGTGGCGGATCACCGGCGGGCCGCTCCGCGACGGCGGTCGGGCGGACGGATCGCCCGACATGCACACTCGCGTGCCTCGTGCCAGCCTGGGGAGCACCCAGAGATCCACAGGAGGTGCGGACATGGGCGTCACGGACGACTTCAAGCGCAAGGCCAAGGAGATGGCTGAGAAGGCCAGGGCGCAGCGCGAAGCCCAGCGCGCCGACAAGGCCCGGGAGAGCGACGCACAGACCGAGGAGGACCTGCCCAACAAGACGCAGGACCTCAGGGACAAGCCCGAGAACAAGTAACCACCGCGGTGTATCGGACGAGTGAGGGGCCCGCCGCCCAGCGGGCCCCTCATCCGTGTGCCGTTCGTCTTGTCGCCCGCGCCAAACCTTCCGCGGCCGGAAATTCAGTGGTCATCGCCCGAACGCTCCGCGAGGCTCAGGCGCGTCCCCTCACCGCACCGAAGCGAGGAACGATGACCACCGAGGACAGCTCCGGCACGCCAGTACCGTCCGTACCGCTCGATCCGGGCAGCGAGGTGGCGGTGCGGCTGGTCAAGCATCCGCGCCCGGATGTCGGCTATCCCGCGGTCGTGGTGTCCGACGACGGTGCGCATCTGGTGGTGCGGGCGCCGTGGGCCGGACCGGCGGTCCGGGACTTCGGGTACGTGGCGTTCGAACGCGGCGATGTCTTCACCGAGCACTACTGGCGGGACCGCTGGTACTCGGTCAAGGAGGTGCGCACCGCGACCGGTGCGCTGAAGGGCTGGTACTGCGATGTCGCCCGGCCCGCACGGGTGGCGGCGGGTTCGGTGGTCGTCGAGGACCTGGACCTGGACCTGTGGCTGTCCGCCGACCGGCGCACGGTGCTGCGGCTCGACGAGGACGAGTTCCTCGCCGGCGGCCTCGCCGAGCGCGACCCTGCGGCCTGTGATCGCGCCCGGCAAGCTCTCGACGAGCTCGAACGCCTCGCCCACGAGGGCTTCGACGAGTTGCTCGCCGGTTAGCGGGCTCAGCCCGCGGTGATCGCCCGCAGCGACTCCTTGAGCGAGCCCATGGTGGCCAGTACGGCGGTGGGCTCGTATCCGCAGTGCGCCATGCAGTTGTCGCACCGCGGGTCCTTGCCCCGCCCGTACTTGTCCCAGTCGGTGGTGTCCAGCAGTTCCTGGTACGTCGCCGCGTAGCCGTCCGACATCAGATAGCAGGGCTTCTGCCAGCCGAACAGCGAGTACGAGGGGATCGCCCACGGCGTGCACTCGAAGTCGGTGCGGCCTTCGAGGAAGTCCAGGTACAGCTCCGAGTGGTTGAGCCGCCACTTGCGGCGCCTGCCGTCGGCGAACGCCTTCCTGAACAGCTGCCGCGTCTGCTCGACGCCGAGGAAACGGTTCTGGTCGGGTGCCTTCTCGTAGGCGTAGCCGGGCGAGATCTCCATCCGGTCGACCTTCAGGTCGTCGTTGAGGTAGTCGAGCACCTCGATGATGTCCTGCGGGCTGTCGTTGTTGAAGAACGTGGAGTTGGTGTAGACCGCGAATCCAGCCGCCTTGGCCTGCCGGATCGCCTCGATGGCCTGGTCGAACACGCCTTCCTTGCTCACCGACTCGTCATGCCGCTCGCGCAGGCCGTCGATGTGCACCATCCACGCGAAATTGCGGTGCGGGGTGAACTTGTGAAGGTGCTTGGGGAGCAGCACGGCGTTGGTGCACAGCACGACGAACTTGCCGCGCTTGATCAGCTCGCGGGTCATCAGATCGATATGCGGATGCATCAGCGGCTCACCACCGGCCAGCGAGACCATCGGCGCGCCGCACTCCTCCACCGCGCCGATCACCTGGGCGACCGGCATGCGCTGCTTGAGCACACCCGCCGGGTGCTGGATCTTGCCGCAGCCGTTGCACTTCAGGTTGCAGGCGAAAAGCGGTTCCACCTCCACGATGAGCGGGAACTTCTCACGCCGCAGCAGCTTCTGCTTGACCAGGTAACTGCCCATCTTGACGGTGAGGTTGAGCGGGAGTGCCATGATCCATGTCTCCGTTCCCGAGCCTCTACTGCTGACCCTGCGGCCGGGACCGGCGATCCAGGAGCCCGGCCCCCTTCCAACATACAGTCTGTATGGAACAGGATGTACGTATGAAAGGCCCCCGATTTTCCGCCAGCCGCGGCAGCCGCCGCGCGGAACACGTCAGCGACACCCGGCGCGCCCTGGTGGAGGCGGCCAGACGGCTGTTCGCCGAGCGCGGCTACGCCGCCACCGGAACCGAGGACATCGTCGGCGCGGCGCGGGTCACCCGAGGCGCGCTCTACCACCACTTCCGTGACAAGGCGGACCTGTTCCGCGCGGTGATGGCCGAGTGCGCCCAGGAAATGGCCGAGCGGCTGGTCGAACAGGAGACCCGCAGGGCCGAGCGGGAGCCGGGAGACGCCTGGCAGCTGCTGCGCACCGGCTTCCAGTCCTTCCTCGACGCCTGTACGGACCCCGACTTCCAGCGGATCGTGCTGATCGAGGGGCCCGCGGTGCTCGGGCACAGCGCCTGGGACGCGCTGGTCGAGGAGCACGGCTACCTGCTGTTGGCCGAGGCGCTCACCGAGGCCATCCGGGACAACCAGATCGAGGAACTCCCGCTCGCACCGCTGACCAGGATGCTCGCCGCGCTGATCTCCGAGGCCAGCCTCTACATCGCCCGCGCGGAGGACCATGAGCGTGCCCGCCAGGAGGCCGGACTGGTACTGGACCGGCTGCTGGCCGGGCTCTCCGCCCCCTCGGTACCGAGCGGGGCCTGAGCCGCGCTATCCGCGCCGCAGCAGCACGCAGTCGCCGCACAGCCCGCCCCCGGGCACCCGGTAGTACAGGCAGCAGCTGCGGCGTGCGAAGGCCGGGTCCGGATCGCCCGGCGCCTCTCGCAGCGTCCCCGTACCGTGCAGCGGCCGGTGGGTGAGCAGCCGTCCCGCCAGCTCCAGGGCTCGGTGGGCCTGGTCGGGACGGCCGTGGATACGGCACCAGCCGTGCAGGACGCGCAGCGAACCGGCCAGTGCCGAGCCCGCGTTCCCCCACAGCAGCCGCGGCGAGACAGGGCAGAGCGAGCGGATCGCCTCGTGCAGCGGCACCAGGTGGCCCTCGACCACCGCAGCCTCCAGCTGCCGCGCCAGCTCGGGACCCGCTGCCGGGGGCGCCGCCGGGGCCGGCAGCCACAGGTCATCCGGTGCCATCCGGTCCGGATGCCACCACACCCGCTCCGGAGCCAGCAGCGGCATCCGGCCGCACAGCACGGCCGAGCCGAGCGCGATCGACCACAACCGGGCGGCGAGGCCCTGGAAGACCAGCGACCCCGCCACCCTGGGCTCATCGGTACGCAACCGCTGGGCCACCGCGGTCACCCGCTCCGCCAGCGGCGCCGCCGGACCGCGGGCACCGTAGAAGGCGGCCAGCGACCGGTACCCCTCGCCGCCCGGCCCGTTCGCGGACGCCTCGGTCCGTAGGCCGAAGAACGGGCCGACCGCGGCGACCCGTCGCAGATCGTGCGCCAGCGACGGCTCACCGGGCGGTTGCGTCACGTTCGCGTCCTTCGCGAGGGGGCGGGGGCACAGGATCGTAACGCGGCGCCCCGCTGCAACGAGTCCGTTGGGCGGTGCGGTTGGCTGACCCCGTCCACTCCCCGCGTCCTTGGGCACGCCAACCCAGCGCCACTGCCGTGTCGTTACGGGCCGAGACCCGCCACTGGAGCGCGCGAGGGCAGCCGCGCGCCGGGTGCGTGCGTCAATGACCACCAGGTGCGGTTCTCCCGCTGGCGGGAGGGGTGAACGGGCCGTCACCCGGGAAGCCTGGAGGCGAGTCTTCCGGTCGTCGGCGCACGTACCTGGTACGCAGGGCCAAACCCCGCATCCGCGGCATCCCGGCATGCCCGGCCGCCTCGTTGAGAGCAAGGAGTACGACCATGGCCGAAGCCAACCGCAGCTCCACCGCGCAGCTCGATGAACCGCGCCAGGTCACGGGCGACTCGATCGCCGATCCCGGCCCGCTCGGGCTGGCGGCGTTCGCCAGCACGACCTTCGTCCTCAGCTGCTTCAACGCCGATCTGCTCGACGCGAGCCTGTCCGCCGTCGTCCTGCCGCTGGCCCTCTTCTACGGCGGCCTCGTCCAACTCCTGGCCGGAATGTGGGAGTTCCGCAAGGGCAACACCTTCGGCGCGACGGCGTTCAGCTCCTTCGGCGCCTTCTGGCTGTCCTTCGCCGGATACGTCAGGTCCGTCGCGCCACATCTTCCCGCGGCCGGCGCGCACCAGGCGACCGGCCTGTTCCTGCTGGCCTGGGCCATCTTCACGGTGTACATGACGGTGGCGGCGCTGAAGACGAGCGGTGCGGTGCTGGGGGTCTTCGCCTTCCTCTCGCTGACCTTCATCCTGCTGGCCGTAGGAGAGTTCGCGCAGTCCACCGGGATCACCAAGGTGGGTGGCTGGTTCGGCCTGGTCACCGCGGTGCTCGCGTGGTACGCGTCGTTCGCGGCGGTCACCAACGCGACCTGGCGGCGTCCGGCGCTTCCGACCTGGCCGAGGGGCTGAGGTCGGCGGCGACCGCCCGCACGCCGAGTGCCCGGTCTGCCCGGCTGGCTCGCTGGACGCCAGCCGGGCAGCTGGCATGCCGTCGTGGGACGAGTAGCACCAAGGTGGCCCGCGCCTCACGGCGCCGTACGGCGCGTCGCGCGAAGGTCGCGGTGATGGCGAGCAGCGAAACCGTAGCAGCGTAGACAACAGCTGCCGCCGCGGACAGGAGCCCGAGATTCATCGGGCACGCACCCTTCTCCCCCTGTTCGACCCAGGGCCCGGTCACGCTGACGCCGGGGTGGGCTCCGCACTCCCATGCTACCCGCCCCACGCACGGCACGGCAGTTGTTCTCGCTTGCAGGGCTTGGGAGTTGGGCGCGCTCAGCCGCGGTACGTCTCCAGCAGCCGCAGCCACACCTCGCTGATCGTCGGGTAGGAGGGCACCGCGTGCCAGAGGCGGTCGATCGGGACCTCGCCCGCCACCGCGACGGTGGCTGAGTGCAGCAGTTCGCCGACGCCGTAGCCGACGAACGTCACTCCGAGCAGATGCCCCCGATCAAGGTCGACGACCATACGCGCCCGGCCCCGGTATCCGTCCGCGTAGAGCCCCGCACCGGCGACCCGCCCCATGTCGTAGTCCACGGTGCGGATCCGGCGGCCCGCACGCTCGGCCTGCTCGGCGGTCAGTCCGACGGCGGCGGCCTCCGGATCGGTGAAGACCACCTGCGGTACCGCGACGGTGTCGGCGGTGGTCGCATGGCGGCCCCAGGCAGCGGTGTCCACCGGTTGGCCGCCCGCCCGCGCGCCGATGACCGCGCCCGCGATCCGCCCCTGGTACTTGCCCTGATGGGTCAGCAGCGCACGGTGGTTGACATCGCCCGCCGCGTACAGCCAGCCGTCCGGCACATCGGTCACCCGGCAGGTGTCGTCGACCGGCAGCCACTGCCCCGGCCGCAGACCCACCGTCTCCAGGCCGAGGTCGTCGGTGCGCGGCGCGCGCCCGGTGGCGAACAGCACCTCGTCCACGACGAGTTCGCCGCCGTCCGCCAGCACGACGGTCACCGGACCGGATGGGTCCGGCCGCCGTACGCCGGCCACGTTCGTCCCGGTACGGATCTCCACCCCGGCCTCCGCGAGCCCCTCCGCCACCAGTTCACCGGCGAACGGCTCCAATCGCGGCAGCAGGCCCGTACCGCGGACCAGCATGGTCACCCGCGTGCCGAGGGCCTGCCACGCCGTGGCCATCTCCGTGGCGACCACCCCGCCGCCGACCACCGCCAGCCGACCGGGCACCTCCCGCGCGCTGGTCGCCTCACGGCTGGTCCACGGACGGGCCTCGGCCAGCCCCGGCAGGTCGGGCAGCGCCGCCCGGCTTCCGGTGCACACGGCGACCGCGTGCCGGGCGGTGAGCACCCGCCGCTCACCGCCCGGGGCGTCGACCGCGACCCGCCGCACCCCGTCGAGCCGCCCATGGCCGCGGACCAGGTCGATGCCCGCACCCGCCACCCAGGCGGCCTGCCCGTCGTCCTTCCAGTACGCGGCGTACTTGTCGCGGTGGGCCAGCACCGCCGCCACGTCGAGCGATCCGGTCGCGGCCTGCCGCGCACCCGGCGCCCGGCGGGCGTCGGCGAGCGCGGTCGGCGGTCGCAGCAGGGCCTTGCTCGGCATACACGCCCAGTACGAGCACTCGCCACCGACCAGTTCGCTCTCCACGAGGGCGACGGTCAGTCCTGCGGCCCGGGCACGTTCCGCGAGGTTCTCCCCGGTGGGTCCCGCGCCGAGCACGACGACGTCGTACTCCTGGGTCTCGGTGGTCACGTTCCGGCCTCCCGGTCTGCGTAGCTCTTACGGCGCCGTGGCCTCATCCTCCGGCCATCGGCCGCCGCCTGCCTGTGTCCCCGTCCACCCGGGTGACCGGCCACCCCGATGATCGACGAAGATGGTCGGTGCGGGAAGACCAAGGCCGACGACGTACCGAAGACGTAAGGACGCACATGGGCGAGCTGATCCTCATCCGGCATGGCGAGACCGAGTGGAGCCGGACGCTGAAGCACACCAGCTGGACGGATCTGCCGCTCACCGCCCGCGGTGAGGAGCAGGCCCGCTCGCTCGCGCCGCTGCTGGCCACCCGCCGGATCGCCGTCACGTTCTCCAGCCCGATGACGCGTGCGCTGCGCACCGCCGAACTCGCCGGTCTCGGCGATCCCGTCATCGAGCCCGACATGCGGGAATGGGACTACGGCGGCTACGAGGGCGTCACCACCGGGCAGATCCACCGCACCCGCCCCGAGTGGGACCTGTGGACCGACGGGGTGGCCCCGGGCCCCGCGGAGCATCCCGGTGAATCGCCCGCGCAGGTCGGCGAGCGCGCCGACCGGGTGCTCAAGGCGGTGGAGGCGGCGCTGCGGGACGCGGAGGACCGCGGGGAGGGCGGGGATGTGGCGCTGGTGGCGCACGCCCACTTCCTGCGCGTGCTCACCGCCCGGCGGCTTGGCCTCGCGGCGTCCGCCGGGGCGCTGTTCCGGCTGGACACGGCTTCGGTCAGCCGTATCGGCACGGAGCACGGCCGCCCGGTCATAACGGCCTGGAACGTCATGCCGCCGGGGCTCTGCGCTGACTGAGGGTTTCCTTTCCGGGCCTTGGACGCCCGTCAGGCCGGGCCCCGGGCAGCATGCGCGGGGCCATGGTGCGGTAGTGCTCCACGATGTCGGCCTGGGTCCGCGTGCCGGCCCTGGCCGCCACGTCAGGCGCCGTACCAGACCGTGGTGATGTTGCAGAACTCGTGCATCCCGTGCCCCGACAGCTCGCGCCCGTACCCGGAACGCTTCACTCCGCCGAACGGCATGGCGGGATGCGAAGCGGTCATGCCGTTGAAGAAGACACTGCCCGCCTCCAAGTCCCTCTCAAAACGGCGCTGTTCTGCCTCGTCGTTGGTCCAGACATTGGAACTGAGGCCGAACGGCACGTCGTTGGCCAGCTCCACGGCCGCGTCCAGGTCGTCCACCCGGTACAGCGTGGCCACCGGTCCGAAGGCCTCCTCCCGGTGGATGCGCATGGTCGGGGTGATTCCGGCGAGCACGGTCGGCTCGTAGAACCAGCCGGTGCTCCGGCCCGGCGGGCGTCGGCCGCCGCACCGTACGGCGGCGCCCTGCGCGGTGGCGTCGTCCACGAGTTGTTCCAGGTCGGCGCGGCCGCGTTCGCTGGACAGCGGGCCGACGTCGGTGGTCTCCAGCATCGGGTCGCCGACGGTCAGTGCCGCCATGGCCGCGGTGAACCGCTCGGCGAACTCGTCGTACACGTCGGTGTGCGCGATGAAGCGCTTGGCGGCGATACAGGACTGCCCGTTGTTCTGGACCCGGGCGGTGACCGCGGTCCTGGCCGCGCGGGCGATGTCGGCGGACGGCATCACGACGTACGGGTCACTGCCGCCGAGTTCCAGCACGGTCTTCTTGACCTCGTCACCGGCGATCGCGGCCACCGACCGTCCCGCGGGCTCGCTTCCGGTGAGCGTGGCGGCGGCGATCCGGGGGTCGCGCAGGATCTTCTCGATGGCGTCCGAGCCGACCAGCAGGGTCTGGAAGCACCCTTCGGGGAAGCCCGCCCGATGGAAGAGGTCACCGAGGTACAGGGCGGTCTGGGGGACGTTCGAGGCGTGCTTGAGCAGACCGACGTTGCCCGCCATCAGCGCGGGCGCCGCGAACCGGATCACCTGCCACAGCGGGAAGTTCCACGGCATGACGGCGAGCACCACGCCGAGCGGCCGGTAGCGGACGTACGCGGTACGGGCGCCGGAGTCCTGGATGTCTGCGGCGGAGGGGTGTTCGTCGGCGAGGAGCCGTTCGCCGTGCTGCGCGTACCAGCGCAGCGCCTTGACGCACTTGGCGGCTTCGGCGCGGGCGGCGACCAGGGTCTTGCCCATCTCGGTGGTCATGGTCCTGGCGATCTCGTCCTGCTCCCGCTCCAGCAAGTCCGCGGCGGCGCGGACCAGTTCGGCCCGGGTGACCAGGTCGCTGGTGCGGTAGTCGCGGAAGGCGGCCGCCGCGCGTGCCAGCCGCTGCTCGATCTCGTCCGGACCGTGGGCCTCGAAGGTCTTCAGGGTCTCCCCGGTCGCCGGGTTGACGGTTGCGATGGCCATGGCGGTTCCTCCTCGGACCGGGACGGTGCCACTGATCATGTGCCCACTACGTACGCATTTACCCCTTGCGGGCCGGGACCGGGGCCGGGCGGGGCCGGGTGTGGCGGTACGTCGTGATGAGGACCGCCGCGAGAACCAGCACGGGCGGGGGCACGGCCGCCCAGGCCGGGGCCCACCGGTGCAGCACGGCGGCCACGGCCGCGCCCGCCACCAGTGCTACGAGCCGTACCGGCACCCACCGGTCGCTCGCACCGCTCAGCACACCGGTGTTGCGGGCGACGTAGGTGGCGAGGGTCCCGGTGAAGTAGGTGGAGGGCCGCGCGACGCGGCCCGCCACGAGCATCGCGGCGGACTGCCCGCCCATCGCCACGGCGGCCACGCACAGCAGCACTTCGCGCATCGCCCTGCCCGGCACGCCGCCGATGCCCGCCCAGATGGACGCGTGTACGGTCAGCAACCCGGTCTCGGCCGCGAGGCAGAGCAGCGCCCGGGTCGGCCACCCCGGCCGCGTGTCGGCGGTGGCACCGCGGCAGGTCAGCGCGGTGGCCCAGATGCCCGCGACGAACCCGGCCAGCGCGACCAGCGGCGCCGTCAGGTCGATCGGGCGCCCGGAGGCGAAGGCGATGCCGAGCAGCGCCAGATTGCCGGTCATCACTCCGGCGAAGACATGGCCGAGGACGGTGAACGCCAACGCGTCCACCGCCCCGGACGCCGCGGCGAGCAGCACCAGCGCGACATGATCCGGGGTACGGGGACCGCGTCCCTGCGGGCCGGGCAACGTCGGGCGCTACCGCAGCGGCCCGGGATCGGGCACCGGACTGGGCGCCGGGCCGGGCGGCGGGGCGGGCGGGACCGGTTCCGGTGCCGGGCCCGGCACGGGCTCGGGCGGGGGCGTCGGGATGGGATCGGGGGCGGGTCCCGGCGGGACCGGACCAGGCCTGGGCCCTGGACCGGGTGGCGGCGTCGGCGCGGGCGGCACCGGATCGGGCCGCGGGGCGGGGTCCTTCAGGGCCGGACCGTGCACGGTTGCGAGGGACTGCCGTGCGGTGTGCTGCTTCATGACGTCCTCCAGCGCCTTCCGGGTCTGCGTCGGTGTACTCACCGGTGCGGCTCCTTGCGCCCCGCTTCTGCCCGGGATGCGTCCGCGTACCCCTCACACCCTGGCCACAGGCAAAGGCGGCGCGCGCGGAGGCCTAGCCCGTCGGTGGTACCGCGGTGCGGCTGGAGGCCGTGAGCTGGGGGTGCCCCTCAACGAGCCTGCCTTCGGCAGTGGTTGGCCCGCGGCCGACGTCGGCCGGGATGTGCGTGGCCAGCCCCCCGTGCGCGGGTTCGATGCGGGGCCGCCGTCGAGTCGCACTCGGCGGCCATTGCGCGGAGGATGGAAGGACGCCGCTACCGGGCGCCGCCGCCCGTGCGCCGCCAGGCCATCGACGGGCTTAGATCGACGAGCTTAGGGAGAATCCCATGGACATCTCCTGGGTCACCCCCTCGATCCTCGCGGAACTGCGCCGTCCCCGGGAGTACCCGGCGGTGTCCCTGGTGATGCCCGTCCATCGGGCAGCACCGGAGAAGGCACAGGATCCGATCCGGCTGCGCAATCTGGTGGCACGGGCCCGTAAGCAGGCTGAGAACGATCCGGAAATCACCCACTCCCGCCGTGCCGACCTGCAAAAACACCTGGACGCGGCGATCGAGGAGCTGGAGTGGAACCGGGAGCAGACCTCCGGCCAGGGCCTGGTACTGCATGTGGCGCCGGGCGAGCACCACACCTGGGTGCTGCCGCAGCCGGTGACCGAGCAGGTGGTGTTCGGCACGACCTTCCTCACCCGGAACCTGGTGGCGGCCTCGTTGCTGCTGGAGCCGTACTGGGCGCTGGTGCTGGCCGAGAAGCCCTCCCGGCTCTGGGACGGCTCGCCGCTCTGGCTGCGCGAAGTGACGGAGGGCCGCTTCCCGATCAGCGCGCAGGGCTGGGAGGGCGAGGCACCCCTCAAGGGAGGTATCGGCGTGCGGCCGAGCCCGCTCAAGGAGGAGCGGCTCCGCCGGTTCATCGAGGCGGTGGACGAGGCGCTGGGGCAGGTGCTGGACGGCAGGCGCCGACCGGTGTTCCTGGTCGGCATGCGGGCGCATCTGCACCGGATGCGCGAGCTGACCCGGCACCGCGACGCCCTCGCCGACCCCGAGACGGACACCGACGCGGCGGGGTACGAGAAGGCGTCGGCCGCGGAGCTCGCCGGGGTGCTGCGGACGGCGTGGGAGCGCGCCCACACCAAGCGGGTACGTTCCGCGCTCGCGGCGCTGGACGCCGCCCTCGGGGAGAAGCGGTATGCGGCCGGTCTGGAAGAGGCCTGGAGCCTGGTGAGCGAGGGCCGTGGTCGGCACCTGGTGGTCGAGGAGACGTATCATGTCGCCGCTCGGGTCGACGGCGAGCGCGTCGAGGTCATCACCGGCGACGGCGAGGTACGGGCGGGCGCCCGGGGAACCGTCGTCGATGACGCGGTCGACGACCTGGTGGAACGGCAGTTGGAGCACAGCGGAGAGGTGACCTTCGTTCCCGAGGGCACGCTGGACGGCCCGGGCCTTGCCCTTAGCCTGCGGTACTGATTTTCTTCCACCCGCCCACCCGATTGCCGGCGGCCTTCGGACACCGTCGCGCCAGGCCGTCGCCAGTGCGCCTTGACGATGCGCCGCGGGCCCGGCGGCGCGGGCGGGCACATACCACGAACGCCAGCGCGAGCGACGCCGTATGAGTGACTCCTGGAGTGTCAGGTGCCGACCGCACCGCATCCCGTCGGATCATCTGCCTTAACCAGAGGTCACGGGAGGGCCAGCGGTGGAGCGGATCGGCACGGTCGCGGCTGCGCGCGCGGGAGGCGTCGTACTCGCCTGCCTCGCCGCCGCCGTCCTGTCATCGGCCGCCCTCAGTCCGGCCGACAGACCCGCGGCGAAACGCACCGACGCGCACACCGAACACCGCCCGGGTACGAAGCACCGTTCGAGCCCGACCCCCAGCCGCACCCCGACGCCGGTGAGCCGGGTGGCGGCGCTGCGCGCGGCCGCCCCCACACCCGCCGCCACCTTCCCGCCCGACTACCGAGTGGGCGCCGTCTTCTCCCTCACCGGTCAACCGCATCACTACTGCACCGGCAGCGTGGTCGACAGCCCGCACCGCGATCTGGTGATCACGGCGGCGCACTGCGTGCACGGCGGCGCGGGCAGCGGCTACCGCACCGGACTCGGTTTCGCGCCCGGCTACCGGGACGGCCGCAGCCCGGCCGGTCTGTGGCGGGTGCGCAGCGCCCTGGTGGCGCCCGAGTGGGCCGACTCCGCCGATCCTTCGACCGATGTCGCCTTCCTCAGCATCGAGCCGCTGGACGGCCGCAACATCCAGGATGTGGTGGGCGGCAACCGGCTGACCACCGGCCATGACAGCGGTCCGATCCGTCTGGTCGGCTATCCGCGGAACGCCAATGACGCGATCTCCTGCGACGGTACGGCGCACCCCGCGCAGCGACATGGTGTGGACCAACTGCGCGTCTTCTGCCCCGGGTTCACCTCCGGCACCAGCGGCAGCCCGTGGCTCGCCGACCCGAATCCGGCGGGCGGCGGCTCGGTGGTCGGGGTGATCGGCGGCTACCGGAACGGCGGCTCGACACCGGACGTGTCCTACAGCAGTGTCTTCGGCGAACGGGTCCAGGACCTGTACGAGCACGCTGTCGCCCTCGGGTAGGCCCCGGCGGATCCTCACGGGGTCGCGGTCAGCGGCGCCGTACCAGCGGGAAGGGCAGCGTCTCCCGGATCGTCAGACCGGTCAGGAACATCACCAGCCGGTCAACGCCGATGCCCAGGCCGCCGGTTGGCGGCATGCCGTACTCCAGCGCGGTCAGGAAGTCGTCATCGACCTCCATCGCCTCCAGGTCACCGCCGGCCGCCCGCAGTGACTGCTCGGTCAGCCGCTTGCGCTGCTCCACCGGGTTGATCAACTCCGAGTAGGCGGTGCCCAGTTCGGTTCCGAAGGCGACCAGGTCCCAGCGCTCGGCGAGCCGCGGGTCGGTGCGGTGCTGGCGGGTGAGCGGGGAGACCTCGGTCGGGAAGTCCTTGTAGAAGGTCGGCAGCGTGGTGCGCTCCTCGACCAGCCGCTCGTACATCTCCAACACCAGATCGCCGTGGCCCATGCCCGGCGCGTACGGCACCCCGGCCCGGTCGCACAGCCGCATCAACGCAGTGGCGCTGGAGCCCGGTCCGATCTCGTCGCCGAGCGCCTCGGAGATCGCCGCGAACACCGACTTGACCGGCCAGTCGCCGGAGATGTCGTACTCGGTCACCGTGCCGTCAGCGGCGGTCTTGCGGGCGATCTGCGCGCCGTTGGCCGCGGTGGCGGCGGCCTGCACCAGTTCCCGGGTGAGGTCCAGCATCACGTTGTAGTCGGCGAACGCCTGATAGGCCTCCAGCATGGTGAATTCGGGGTTGTGCTTGTACGAGGTGCCCTCGTTGCGGAAGGTGCGGCCCAGCTCGAAGACCTTCTCGACGCCGCCCACACACAGCCGCTTGAGGTAGAGCTCGGGTGCGATCCGCAGATACAGGTCGAGGCCGTAGGCGTTGATGTGGGTGGTGAACGGACGGGCGTTGGCGCCGCCGTGGATCTGCTGCAGCATCGGGGTCTCCACCTCCAGGAAGCCCCGGTCCAACAGACCCTGGCGCAGCGCCTGGACGGCGGCGCTGCGGGACCGTACGACCTCGCGGGCCTCGGGGCGGATGACCAGGTCCACGTAGCGCTGGCGCACTCGGGCCTCGGGGTCGGTCAGACCGCGACGCTTGTCCGGCAGCGGGCGCAGGCACTTGGCGGTGAGCCGCCAGGAGGTGGCGAAGACGGACAGCTCGCCCTTCTCGCTGGTGCCGATCTCGCCCTCGACCTCGATGTGGTCACCGAGGTCGGTGTGGGTGGTGAAGCGCGCCAGTTCGTCGGGCCCCAAGTCGGAGCGGGTGAAGGCGACTTGCAGATCCGCCGACCAGTCCCGCAGTACGGCGAACACCACTCCGCCGAAGTCGCGCCGCATCATGACCCTGCCGGTGACGACCACCCGCTCTCCGGTACGGGATCCGGGCACCAGGTCCGGCTGGGCGGCCCTGATCTCGGCGAGCGTATGGGTCCTTGCGGCATCCACCGGGTACGGCTCGACGCCGTGCTCGACGAGGCGGTCCAGCTTGTGGCGCCGCACCCGTACCTGTTCGGGCAGCGCCGCCAGCTCGTCGGCGGCCACGGCGGCGGTCTCGTCGGGCTCGGTGGGCCCCAGCTCGGTGAGCGGCGGCAGCGGCGCGGCGCTGATCGGCGGGCGTACCCCCTGGTGCCAGCGCATGCCGAAGCGCGGGAAGTCCACGAACCCCTCGGCGATGCCCGCCGCCAGACCGATCCGGGCCACCTGCCGTCCTTCGGCGAAGCACAGGAACCGCGGATACCAGTCCGGCTTGTACTTCACGTTCGACCGGTACAGCGCCTCCAGCTGCCACCACTTGGAGAAGAACAGCAGCATCCTGCGCCACAGCCGCAGCACCGGGCCCGCGCCGATCCGCGCACCCTCCTCGAAGACCGCCCGGAAGACCGCGAAGTTCAGCGACACCCGCTTGATACCGAGCCGCGGCGCCCGCTCGGCGATCTCGGCGACCAGGAACTCCATGATTCCGTTGGGTGCGTCGCGGTCCCTGCGCATGACGTCCAGCGAGATGCCGTCCGGTCCCCAGGGCACGAAGGAGAGCAACGCCGTGGTCTGCCCCTCGGTGTTGACCGCCTCGGCGAGCAGGCAGTCACCGTCCCCCGGGTCGCCGAGTCGGCCGAGCGCCATCGAGAAACCGCGCTCGACCTCGGTGTCCCGCCAGGCGTCGGCCAGGGCGATGACCCGCTCCATCTCCACCGGCGCCAGGTCGCCGTGGCGGCGGATCCGGCAGGTCATTCCGGTGCGGCGGACCCTGTTCACCGCCTGCCGGGTGACCCGCATGTCGCGTCCGGCCAGGTCGAAGCGGGCGGTCTGCAACACCGCCTCGTCGCCGAGTTGCAGCGCGTTCAGCCCGGCCCGGGCGTAGGCCTTGGCGCCTTCCTCGCTGGCGCCCATGACGGCCGGGACCCAGGCGTACTTGCGGGCCAGGTCCAGCCATGCCTCGATGGCCGCGTCCCACGCCCCGCGATCCCCCACCGGGTCCGAGCTGGCCAGGCAGACGCCCGCCTCCACCCGGTAGGTGACGGCGGCGCCGCCGCTGGGCGCGAAGACGACGGCCTTGTCCCGGCGGGTGGCGAAGTAGCCGAGGGAGTCATGCGTGCCGTGGCGGGCGAGCAGCGAGCGGATGCGTGCCTCTTCGTCACCGTGCAGCGCGGCCTGCGCCCGCTGTGAACGGAACAGCACGGCCGCCGCGTTGAGCAGTGCCAGGGCGCCGAACAGGCCGAGGAGGAAGCTCACCGCCATCGGCGGGTGCTGGGGGAAGCGGCGGCCGCTGATCAGTCCGCCGAAGACCCTGTTCGCGGCCCATGGCAGCCGTTGGTTGGCGGGTAGACCGCCGTGGAACAGCTCGACGAGCCCCC
Organism: Streptomyces sp. NPDC020096; assembly: GCA_040631425.1. Classification (GTDB taxonomy): domain Bacteria; phylum Actinomycetota; class Actinomycetes; order Streptomycetales; family Streptomycetaceae; genus Streptantibioticus_A. The sequence goes on along the minus strand of JBEYJY010000002.1, from coordinate 386,424 downwards.
AGCCGAGCAGCACCGCGACGGCCAGGCCCAGCACCAGTACGCCCAGGGCCCGCCAGAAGGCGCCGCGCCGTACCCGCGCGGCGAACTGCGACCGGGACAGCAGCAGCGCGGTCATGATCAGCCCGGTGATGGCCAGGGAGACGGCGGCCTCCACCGGGCTGACCAGGTCGATGGTGAGGATCTCGCCGGCCAGCACCAGACCGGTGTAGAAGGTGACCACCCACCACGCGGCCCGCTTGCGGGCGAGCAGCGCCCCGGCGAGCAGCAGCAGGAAGACCGCGTAGGCGAGGTTGGGCGAGGCCGGGACGACCCAGTCGTCGATCAGTTCCAGCACCGGGGAGAGCAGCCAGCGCAGCGGACTGACCAGCGCGGCGAGCGCGCAGGCGGCGCCGAGCAGGCCGAGGAACCCGCCGAACCATGCGGGCACGCGCTTCACCACGCGTCGCAGCAGGCCGGGCCGGGTGCGCTGATCACCGCCGCTCATGGCCCTCCAGGTGTCATCCGGCCGGACCCCGTGCTGTCGGTCCGGTCACAGGTCACCACCACACGTCACGGTATCCACGTGCGGGCCACTTCGCACGGCACATTCGGTGCGGTATTTCGCGGGGTTCGGCGGATGGGACCTGTCTGGCGGATCGCACTCGGCCACGACTGGTACGGCGCCCGGGCACGGCGGGTACGGAGGCCAGGTGCGGTCCCCACCAGGCGAACGGCAGAAGGCGGCCGTCGGCACCCGCGCCGACGGCCGCCCGACACCACACCGCGTTAATGTCCCCCGCGGGTCTGCGCGTAACAACGCCGCAGCCAGCGTGCCGTCCCCTGTGCGGCAGGCTGGAACGGGACTCGGCGGTGCAGCACTCGGCGGTTGTCGAAGATGTGGAAGTCCCCGGCGCTGATCAGCACCGCGGTGCCGTCCAACTCGCCCAACCGCCGTTCGAATTGGGTCACCGCCCGGGTGGCGCGCAGCGTGAGGCCGGTGATCCTGCCCGGGCCGTACCGTACGGCGTCCTGCCCGTCCGGCAGCGTCCACAGCAGGGGGACGCCCTCCCGCGCCATCGGACCGTCATCGGAACCCGAAGCGTAGGACTCCGGAGCGGTCACCAGGAATTCGGGCAGCCGCAGGTCGTCGATGACCCACTGCGGCAGGGCGGAGAGCACCTCGCTGAGAGGCAGCAGGTCGGTGGGGACCTCCTCTTCGTTGCGCATGCCGTAGAAGGAGAGGTAGTGCGGGATCGCTATCGACGGCTCGGCGGTCTCCGTGTGGTCGAGGATCGAGTCGTCGGTGTGCCAGTCGAGTGGTGCGGAGTAGCCCCAGGAGGTGAGCGTCCGTCCCGAGTCGGGCCGCGGCGCGACGTTCCGGATGAGCCGTCCGTCGTTCTCCCAGCGGTAGGCGACCGGCATCAGCCCCAGGAGGTGGAGCATGCCGAAGTGGACCAGGTTCGGGACGGTGAGGGCGGATTCATCACAGAATCCCTTGTCCGGAGTCGGTACCCATTCCTCCGCTTCCGGCAGGTTCGACACCGTCAGCCAGGGCTCCGGGTCCCGCCGCCACGCGGTGAGCTGTTCCAGTACGGCGGCGGGCAGATGATTCCGCAGGTGCTTGGCGCCGGTCTCGGTGTAGGCGCGCGGGTCGGAATCCGGGGTGACGTCTCCGAGGCCTGGGTGCGCACGCAGATCCGCGGAAATCGACGCCTTTACGGCGTCGGTGACGCGGACCGCTTCCCGGGGAACGCCGTGCATGCCGTCAAGGTCTCCTTAGCAGAGGCTTTTTGAGTTAAGTCTCAGGGAAATTCATCGACCTATCTGACGGTACCCCGGTGCCTTCGGCGGCAAATGTTGTTCATGATTCTTTGAGGAAGATCTGAGCTTGGCGGCCCCCGCCGCCGTCCGCCATATCCGGGGCGCGGCGGAGGCCGGTGGGACGGTGAACTCGCCCGGGGCGGCGTTCAGTTGGCGGGGCTCCAGTAGTCGCCCGCCATGACGATGGTCACCGGCGTCTTGATGGTCTCGCCGTGGTAGCCGTCGCCGAAGGGGTTGCTTCCCAGGTACTTCCCTATGGTGTCGGTCCACCCCTGGTCACCGGCGGCCATCGCGGACGGTCCGGCCGCGTCTTCGGCTTCCTCCGCCTGGTCGCTGGTCGAGTACGGCGTGCAGTTGAGCTTGGTGTGCGGGTGGACCTTCTGCGGGTCGCCACCGGATTCGCCCTTGAGGCAGGCGGATTCCTTCTTCGCGGTGGCGAGCGAGGTGGTGGCGCTGCCGTAGAGCAGGGCGTCGGTGCCCAGATGCCAGGGCATCCGGATGGAGTTGTAGCCGACGATGTTGTCCGGCTGGCTTTCCCGGTAGTCGGACGGCGCGGGCTGGGGGCTTGTGCTGTCGGCGTTCACCACGAAGTCGGAGAGCAGCCCGCCGGACGGGGAGTACGCCCGGGTGAATTCGCCGATGACCGCCTCGGTGCGTTTGACGACCTTGTTCCAGTCGTGTGCGGTGTCGCGGCGAAGGCCCGTCACCGCCGCTTCGCGGGCCGACGCCGGGACCGACGGCATGACGCCCACCTGGTAGGTGACATGCTGCGGGAACGGGCGCCGGGCCGCGGCGGCCGAGGCGCTGCCGGGCGTGGTGGCCACCAGGCCGAGCGAGGCGGCGGCCAGTGCCGCGGTGGCCGCGGTCCATTTCCGGTCAGAGTGAGACGCCATCGCGGCCATGTCAAGAGACCGTGCACCCCTGGCCCCAAACGGCCCAGAAGGGTCCGCACCCGGCATTGCGAGCGGATGACTTCCGCCCGCCCCGGGCAGGATGGATTCCACCGTCAGGAGGTTGTGCCATGCCACTGCACCACGTCGACCAAGCGCGGCAATACGCGCCCGACGACCTGTACGCACTGCCCGGATCGTTCGAACCGCTCCCCCGCTACCGCATCCCCGAGCGGACCATGCCCGCGCGGGCGGCGTTCCAACTGGTCCGCGACGAACTCCTGCTGGACGGCAACTCCCGGCAGAACCTCGCGACGTTCTGCACCACCTGGTCCGAGCCGGAAGTGCAGTCCATCATGGCCGAGACCCTGGACAAGAACCTGATCGACAAGGACGAGTACCCGCAGACGGCGGAGCTCGAATCACGGTGCGTGCACATCCTGGCCGATCTGTGGCACGCGCCGGACGGCGCCTCGGCGGTGGGCTGTTCCACCACTGGTTCCAGCGAGGCGGCCATGCTGTCGGGACTGGCGATGCAGCGCCTGTGGCGCGCCCGGCGCCGCGCCGCGGGGCAGTCCACCGAGCGGCCGAACCTGGTGTGCGGCCCGGTCCAGGTGTGCTGGGAGAAGTTCGGCCGCTACTTCGACGTGGAGCTGCGGCAGATCCCGCTACTGCCGGACAGCCTCACCATGCGGCCGGAGCAACTCGCCGACTACTGCGACGAGAACACCATCGGCGTGGTGGCCACCCTGGGCGTCACCTTCAACGGCAAGTACGAGCCAGTCGCCGAGATCGCCCGCGCGCTCGACGAGTTGCAGCAGCGCACCGGCATCGACATCCCGGTGCACGTGGACGCGGCCAGCGGCGGCTTCGTCGCCCCCTTCCTGCAGCCCGGCCTGGAGTGGGACTTCCGGTTGGAGCGGGTGAAGTCCATCAACGCCTCGGGGCACAAGTTCGGCCTGTCACCGCTCGGCGTCGGCTGGGCGATCTGGCGCGACGCGGCCTATCTGCCCGCGGAGCTGGTCTTCCATGTCGACTACCTCGGGGGCGACATGCCGACCTTCGCCCTCAACTTCAGCCGACCCGGCGGCGAGGTGATCGCCCAGTACTACAACCTGGTCCGGCTCGGCCGCGACGGTTTCACGGCCGTACAGGAGACCTGCGCGAAGGTCGCGGCCCGACTCGCCGACGCCATCGCCGAGTTGGGCCCCTTCAGCGTCCTGCACGACGGCAGATCGGGCCTACCGGTGGTGTGCTGGACGCTCGCCCAGCCACCGCGCCCGGACAGCGACGGCTGGACGCTGTACGACCTGTCCGAGCGGCTGCGGCTGCGCGGCTGGCAGGTGCCGGCCTATCCACTGCCCGCCGACCGGTCGGAAGTCACCGTACAGCGCGTGGTGGTACGGCACGGGGTCAGCCGCGACCTCGCCGAACTGCTCCTCAGCGATCTGACGGCGGCGCTCACCGATATCCAGCGCCGCCATCTGTCCGGCGCCGAGGAGCAGCCGGGCTTCCACCACTGAGCCTCGGAAACTGGGCCTCAGAACGGGAAGGCGCTGCGCCCGTGCTGGACGGAGATCCACTTGAGCGTGGTGAACGCCTCGATGGTCGACTCACCGCCCAGACGTCCCACACCGGAGGCCTTCTCCCCGCCGAAGGCCACGATCGGCTCGTCGGCGATGGTCCCGTCGTTGATGTGGATCATTCCGGTGTCGATCCGCTGCGCCACCCGGACGCCGCGTTCGACATCACCGGTGTGCACGGCGCCGCTGAGCCCGAAGGGCGTGTCGTTGGCGATCCGCACCGCCTCGTCCTCGCCGTCGAACGGGATGACCAGCACCACCGGGCCGAAGATCTCCGTCGACAGGATGGGGGCGTCCTCGGGCACCGCGGTCAGCACCGAGGGCTCCATCAGAGTGCCCTCGGTCCGGCCGCGCAGCAGCGCGGTGGCGCCGCCGTCGATCGCCTGGGTGATCTGTGCCTCGATGGCGTCGGCCTGGTTGGGGTTGATCAGCGGGCCGATGTGCGTCGCCGGGTCCTGGGGGTCGCCGACCCGCAGGCCGCGGATCTTGGCGACGAACCGTTCGGTGAACTCCTTCTCCACCTTGCGGTCCACCAGCACCCGGTTGGCCGCCATGCACACCTGGCCCTGGTGGGCGAAGCGGCTGAAGACCGCGGCGTCCACGGCGTAGTCGAGATCCGCGTCGTCCAGCACGATGAGCGCGCTGTTCCCGCCGAGCTCCAGCACGGTGCGCTTGAAGTGGCCGGCCGCGACCTGGGCCACATGCCGACCGACCTTGTCGGAACCGGTGAAGGAGATGACCTTCGGCACGGGGTGCTCGATCAGCGCGTCGCCGATCTCCGCGATGTCGGTGACCACGACGTTCAGCAGACCCGCCGGGAGCCCCGCCTCCTCCAGGATCTTGGCGATCAGCGTGCCCCCGACGATCGGGGTGTTCTGGTGCGGCTTGAGCACCACACCGTTGCCCAGCGCCAGGGCGGGGGCGACGGACTTCAGCGAAAGGAACAGCGGGAAGTTGAACGGGCTGATGACCCCGATGACACCGACCGGCAACCGGTAGAGCCGGTTCTCCTTGCCGTCCACCGGTGACGGCAGAATCCGTCCCTCGGGGCGCAGCGACAGCTGCATCGCCTCGCGGAACATGTCCTTGGTCAGCGCGAGCTCGAAACCGGCTTTGACCTGAGTGCCGCCGAGCTCCTCGATGATGATTTCGGTGATCTCGCGCTCACGGTCCTCGACAACCCGCAGCGCCCGTTCGAAGACCAGTCTGCGGGTGTATGGATTGACCTGGGCCCACTCCTTTTGCGCGCGCTCGGCGGCACGGTAGGCCTGGTCGACCTCGTCCACGGTGGCGACGGTAATGGACGCGATCTTCTCCCCGTTGTACGGGTTGAAATCGATGATCTCCCAGGAGCCGCTACCGGGTTTCCACTGCCCGTCGATGTACTGGAGCGCCAACTCGGAAGAATAGGACATGCCATCCCTTTCACGCGGACCCGTTGGACCACCTGACAACCTGATGCGGCCTCATAGTACTTACGGAGTAAGTCAGTTGTGGATCGCTGTCGGTGTATCAGGCCTCCTGGAGAATGGTCCTCAGCAGATCACGGGTGCCCGCCTGGGTCAGCCCCTCGGTGCGCAGCCGGTCCATCAGCCGGGCATACTGCGACACCTCGTCGCGCTTGTCGAGGTACAGCGCGCTGGTGAGCTGCTCCAGATACACCACGTCCGGCAGATCGCTCTCCGGGAAGCGCAGCATGGTGAACGCTCCGCATTCCGCCGCATGGCCGCCGAACTCGAACGGCACCACGTGCAGCGAGACATCGGGGTGGTCGGACAGCTCCAGCAGCCGCCGCATCTGCCCGCGCATCACCTCGGGCCCGCCGAAGGGCCTGCGCAGCGCGGCCTCGTCCTGCACCACCACCAGTTGCGGTGAGCGCTCACCGGCGAGGATCTTCTGTCGGCGCATCCGCAGGTCGACGCGGCGTTCCACTTCGTCCTGCGAGGCGTTCGGCTGGCCGAGCCGCACGACCGCGCGGGCGTACTCGTCGGTCTGCAACAAACCGTGGATGAACTGCACCTCAAAGGTCAGGATGTGCGACGCGGACTCCTCCAGGCCCACATATGTCTGGAACCAACCGGGCAGCACATCCCCGTAGGAGTGCCACCAGCCCGTGACGTTGGCTTCCCGGGCCAGCGCCAGCAGTGCGTCGCGGTCGGCCTGTTCGGTGACCCCGTAGAGCGTGAGCAGGTCCGCGACATCGCGCTCCTTGAAGCTCACCCGCCCCAGTTCCATGCGGCTGATCTTGGACTCGGACGCACGGATCGAGTACCCGGCGTCCTCGCGGGTGACGCCCTTCGACTCCCGCAATCGGCGCAGCTGGGAGCCGAGAAGTATCCGGCGGACCACCGATCCGCTTCCCGGCTGATCTGTCGTCATCTGGTTGGCTCCTCCATCCATGGAACAGGCGAAGTGTGTCACCTCCCGGCCGCGGCGGACTCCGCTTCCCGCCACCTGTGACCGAGCGGTGCACGTGAGTCTGCCCGTGCATATGCCAACTCTGCAGCTGCACGTGCATTCGCTCTTGCATCCTGCCTACGGGTTGGGGACGATGTGAACCGTGCACTTGTCGACCAGGCCCACGACAGCCCGAGGTGTCGGACATGAGGAGTGAGGGCTCGGTGGCGCTCGCGCCCTTGTGGGATGTGGTGCTCCCGTCCGAGAGACTGGCGTCGTCGGCCTGCGAGCTGCCCGCCGTCTACGAATCGGTCCGGGAGGCACGGCACTTCATACTCTCCACCCTGCAACGGTGGGGGCTGTGCGAGCTGTTCGACAACGTCGCGCTGGTGGCTTCGGAACTGGTCACCAACGCGCTGCGGCACGGCGTCGGGACGGACACGGGGCCGCACCCGACGGCCGCGCAGACTTCACCACCCCCGATGGTCCGGCTGAGCCTGGCTCGCTGGTCCTCGCGGGTGGTGTGTTCGGTACGCGATCCCAGCAGCCAGGGTCCGGTGCCCAGGACCCCCGACTTCGTAGCGGAGTCGGGCCGGGGGCTGCACCTGGTCTCGTCGTGCTGTGAAACCTGGGGATGGCACCCCCTCACCGGTGCGGGAAAGGTCGTCTGGGCCCTCTTCCCCGCGCCGTCGAATTGATTGGCTCCGCTTCCGCTTCGCTCCCCCGCCGGGCTCCGCTTCCGCGGAATGCGGGATTCTACTGGGCGCCCTGGACCAGGTGGTCGAACTCCCCGTCCTTCACGCCGAGAAGCAAGGCCTCGATCTCCGCTCGCGTGTATATGAGCGCCGGGCCCTCGGGAAAACGGGAGTTGCGTACCGCCACATCCCCGCCGGGCAACCGGGCCAACTCCACACAGGTGCCCTGGGAGTTACTGTGCTGGCTTTTCTGCCAGACGGCCCCCTGGAGTTCACTAGCTGCCATGCCGTTGTATGTGCGGCGCACAGATACCTCCTGGGACGTGCGGTTCTCACCGGCCGGAATGATAGCGCGATGCACTTGCAGAAGCCCGTGCAGATGACTGTGCGACAACTCTCAGAGATAGCTGTCAACCAAGGCTGTCCTCGCCACGCCACTTCGGCTCAGGTGGCTGGCCTGCGGTGTGGGCTGGGAGTCGGGAGTTATCCCCCGGGGAAGCGCGGTAATCGGTCGCGAACAACTGCCTGTATCCGACAAGATGCACTATGGGTTGGACAACGACGCATGATTTGACGGTCTATGACGTGGCGGCAGGGGACTTCCTGCGCGCAAGGCCCGCCGAGCACACGGTGTTTCTGACGGTCTGCGCCCGGCTGCGGATTCAGGGGACGGACGCATTCGGCGGCCGGAGACCGGAGTTCGGCTGGTGGACCGGCGGGGATGGCGCGGTCGCCGGTGCTTACTTGCGTACACCGCCCTACAACCTGCTGCTGACCGGGCTTCCCGCGGACGCCGCCCAACCGCTTGCTGACATCCACGCGGCCTCGGATCCGACCCTGCCGGGCGTGAGCGGGCCGACCGCCTCGGTGGAGGCCTTCGGCGCCGCCTGGCAGCGGACGACCGGCGCCCGCCCGAAGGTCTCCCGCGGTGAACGACTCTACCGGCTGGTCGAGTTGGCGCCGCCACCACCGGCGGCCGGGCAGCGCGGGCGGGTGGCCGGTTCCGGCGACCGCGAGCTGCTGATCGACTGGTGGACCCGGTTCGCTCAGGTGATCGGGGAGCCGCGGCCGTACCACGCGGACCGCGCCGTGGCCGACCGGCTCGGCTACGGCGGGGCGTCACTGTGGGAGGACGGTGGACAGCCGGTGTCACTGGCCGGCGCCAGCCGGCTGGTGGCGGGCACGGTGCGGATCGCCCCGGTGTTCACGCCCGAGGCGCTGCGGGGACGTGGGTACGCGTCCCAGGTGACCGCACTGGTCTGCCGTCAGGCGCTGGAGGCGGGCGCGCGCGAGGTGCTGCTCTTCGCCGATCTGGCGAACCCGACCAGCAACGCCCTCTACCAGCGCCTTGGCTTCCGGCCGGTACGGGACTTCACCATGGCGCGCTTCGCGGCCTGATCAATTGCCCTGTGCCAGACGGGAATCGATCACCCGGCACAGCCGGTAAGCGACCGGCGTGAAGCCGAGGGCCGGCCAGTGCCCCGCCGCCAGCGGCGAGCCGGTGGGCCAGTTGGCCGTGATGTGGCGGTACCCGCGGTCGTAGGCCCAGGCCAGCGCGGTGGCCAGCAGGACCCGGCTCACCCCTTCGCCGCGCGCGTTGGGCTCGACGTACGCCTCGGCCAGCTCCACCGCCGACTCCGAGGTGAAGGGGCCGGGCCGCGCCGGAGTGAGCACCACCATCCCGGCCTCCTCACCGCGGCGCACCGCGAGCCATGCCGCGCTGTGCGGGTCGGCGAGCGCCTCGGCGTACCGGGTGCGCAGCTGGTCCAGGACCTCCTGCGGCTGCGGCTGGAAGATCGCCGCGTGCCGCCGGTACCCGGCCGACTCCGCCGCCATCCGCCCGATCGGCCCCAGATCGGCGGAGCTCGCACGGCGGATGGACAGCCCCTCCACCCCGCGCGGCTGACGGCCGCTGGCCTTGACCGGCATCAGCCCGCGTATCCGCTCCAGACCGAAGCCGAGCCGGAACCAGGCCATCGCCACGCTGTCATCGGCCGGGAGATCGACGTGGTGGACCAGTCGGCCGCGCGCCACGAACCGTTCGGCGACCGCCGAGTACAACGCCCGCAGCGCCTCGGGCTCCCGGCCCGGGTGCAGCGCGTGCCCGCCGTGGGCGACGAGTGCCGAGCGCGGATGGCTGTGCTCGTCCAGCCGGTCGTCGGAGCCCGGCTCGTCCGGGGCGACGACGAGATAGCCGCTGAGCCTGCCCCGGCCGCCGCGCGCCGCCACCGCCTCGGTTCCCGGCCCGGCGAGCAGCTTCGCCACCAACTCCTCGTATGTGTACGGGCTTTCGGCCTGGCCGCCGGTGGGAAACCCGCGGGGTCTGCGGGCCCTGGCGTACCAGCGGTCGAGGAGTGCGGCGGACTCGGGGACGTGCTCGGCCGTCATCGGCGCGATGGCGAAGGTCATGGTGCGACCGGACGCTAACGGGCCTCGGACCGCTGCGGCAAGGCCCGCACGCCATCATCTGGGAGCGTCAGCGAACGGCCCAGGTGCACGCTCAGTGGTGAGTCCCGGTACACACCGAACTTGGTCACCGGCGTATAGCCGCACGCGGTGTACAGGGAGATCGCCTCAGGTTGCAGCTCACCGGTCTCCAGCACCATCCGCAGACGCCCCGCGGCGCTCGCACTGGCCTCCAGCTCGGCCAGCACCCGGCGGGCCAGTCCGCGGCCGCGGGCTTCGGGAACCACGTACATGCGCTTGAGCTCGGCGTCACCGTCCGCATGGCCCTCGGGGGAGCCGTCCTGGGCGCGCCAGCCGCCGGTCGCCACGGGCTCGCCATCGAGATAGCAGACCAGGAACAGCCCGCCCGGCGGGTCGAACTGCGCCGGGTCCATCGGCGTCAGGTCCGGCTCGCCGTACCGCTGCACATACTCCTGCTGCACCCGCTCGGTCAGCGCCACCGCGTCCGGGTGGTCGTAGCGCACGGTGCGTATCTCCACTCGTATGTCCACCCGGGCATGGTACGGGTGCCGAAACGGCCGTCGAGTAGGCTGTCGCGGCGTTGTCCGCGACTCAGGAGCGTCTTTTGTTCACCGTGACCACCGTGAACGTCAACGGGCTGCGCGCCGCAGCGAAGAAGGGCTTCGGGCCCTGGCTGGAGGCGACCGGCGCCGATGTGGTGTGCCTGCAGGAGGTGCGCGCGGAACCGGCTCAGCTGCCCGAGGAGGTACGTGAGCCGGAGGGCTGGCACACCGTGCACGCACCGTCCTCGGTGAAGGGCCGCTCGGGTGTCTCGGTGTACTCGCGGCAGGAGCCGGAACGGGTGCGGGTGGGCTTCGGCTCTGACGAGTTCGACGCCTCGGGGCGCTATGTCGAGGTCGATCTGCCGGGCGTGACGGTCGCCAGCCTCTATCTGCCGTCGGGCGAGGTGGGCACCGAGCGGCAGGCGGAGAAGGAACGCTTCATGAAGGAGTTCCTCGCCTACCTGATCGAGCTGCGGGCCCGCGCCTCCGTAGAGGGCCGCGAGGTGCTGGTCTGCGGTGACTGGAACATCGCGCACCGCGAGGCGGACCTGAAGAACTGGAAGTCGAACACCAAGAACTCCGGCTTCCTGCCGGAGGAGCGCGCCTGGCTGTCACGGGTCTTCGACGAGGCGGGGTACGTGGACGTGGTGCGCTCGCTGCATCCGGACTCCACGGGCCCGTACTCGTGGTGGTCCTACCGTGGAAAGGCGTTCGACAACGACGCCGGGTGGCGGATCGACTACGTGGTCGCCACCCCTGGTATCGCGGCGCGGGCCGACTCCGCGGTGGTGGAACGGGCCGCGGACTACACGCTGCGCTGGTCGGACCACGCGCCGGTGACCGTCGCCTTCCGCGTCTGACGCGCAGGCTCCGCATCGGACGCTGACCCGTGCCCCGCCGCGCCCGGGGATCACCGTGCGCGGCGGCAGGCAGCGATCACCGTCCTTCGAAGAGCGCGACGAGATCGTTCTTGCCGAACATCCGGGCGGTCTCGATCGCGGACGGATTGCCCGCCGTCGGATCGGCGCCCGCGTCGAACAACTCCCGGACCACCTCGTCCTCGCCCTTGAAGACCGCCCCCGCCAGCGGCGTCTGACCCCGGTCGTTGGAGCGGTTGGGGTCGGCGCCCCGGGCGAGCAGCGCGGCGACGGTCTTCGGGTGGCCGTGGTAGGCGGCGAGCATCACCAGGGTGTCGCCCTTGTCGTTGGACAGGTTCGCCGGGACGCCCGCGTCCACATAGGCGGCCAGGGTGTCGGTGGTGCCCTGTCGGGCGAGGTCGAAGACCTTGGCCGCGAGTTGGATGACCTCGGGGTCGTGCGCGGGCTCGGTCCCGTTCTCAGGTGTGGGTTGCGTCATCTGTACCGGCTCCTGGGTCGCTTGTCACGGGTACGGAGGGTTCGCGTGCGGAATTCCGTGCCGCCTCACCCTATGTATCGTCACCCCGTCGCACACTCCGCGGCCCCCGGCGCGGCCGGGGCGGCGCCGGGAGCCGGTGCCGGGTGGGGCTCGCGCAGCGAGAAGACGTACGGGGACGGCCCGTTGGCCCGCAGGCGCAGCAGGCGCTCCTCGGCCTCGGCGACGGTCGGCCGGTGCCCTGTGGGCACCCACCACAGTGCGGTGACGGCTTCCCGTACCCGCTCGAACCACTCACGGCGGCGGCGCAGCAGCTCGCGGTGCTGTCCGCCGTACATGAACGCGGTCAGCGAGTCGACATCCCGCCATACCGACAAGTTCACAATGAGCCAGGAGTCACCGAGCACCGGCACATCGGTGGCGTTGCCGGTGTCGCCCTGCAGCCGCCAGACGAAGCCGTCGGCGGTGTCGGCGGCCGCGTTGACCGGATCGAGCGCGGCGACGAAATCGGCGAGCGGCGGGGGGTCGAGCGGTGATTTGAGCCGGGCGATGTTGATCTGGGCGAGTTGGTATCCGGATTCCGGTACCGGCGGCGGAACCGCGGGGCGGGAAGTCACTGTGCGAGGGGCCATGACCGCACCTTCGATGGCTGGTTCACCCGGATGGGCGGCTTTTCTGTTGCGATACCCGGCCGGTACATGGTCCACCACGAACCCGGTAATGCTCGCGATGCGCAGCCTGCCGAAGAAGCAGCCATATCGGTGAAAAAACAAATAATTCACCCGAACGGCATCTTTAATCGCTTATTACTTTTTGTAATCCTGGAAGAACTCATGGTGACCGTCCCCACCCCCACTGGAGAAACCCCATGATCCTGACCATGTCGGGCGTGCTACTGCTCGGTGTCATCGTCTTCCTGTTCTTCCGCAAGGACGGCCTGAAGGTGTCCCACGCCCTCGTCTGCGCACTCTTCGGCTTCTATCTCGCGAGTTCCGCCATCGCACCGAGCATCAAGGCCGGCGGGGCGAGCCTCGCCAGCCTCATTGGAGGGATCAAGATCTAACCGAACCACACCGGACGGCCATGCCTCCCGCCGGGCCCGGAGCGGCTCTGCCCCGCTCCGGGCCCGCCCACCGCACCCCACTTCCGCTCGCTTTGGAGTCCACGTGGCCCGGCGTCCTCTCCCCGGCATTCTGAGCAACCGGCCCGCCCTGGACCGCGGCCGCGACCTCGTACGGTTCGCCGCCGACAACGCCACGGACGTCCTGTACCCCGCCATCACGATCACCCGCGGGCTGCGGCGCCAGGTGTCCTGGCTGCACCGCTGGTGGCGCACCGCGCCCAAGGACCGCCGCAACACCACCTTGTTCATCACCGCCGCCGCGCTCTTCGTCCTCGTACTGCTGCCCTACGGGCCGATCCTGGTGGCCGTCAGCCTGATGGGCTCCGCCGCCTGGGCCGGACGGGACCGCGCCGGGAAGCCGGACGGGCCCGGCGAGGCCGAGACCGTCAAGCTGCGGTGCCTGTACGAGGCCCTGGTGCCGTATCTGTCGGCGGAGGGCGACCCCCGTCCGCTGTACCGGCACGAGGGCGAGTGGCGGCACGCCTTCGTCAGTTACGAGTTCGAGCAGGGGCGGCTGGTCTCACTGCGGCTGCGCTACCCGGCGTACTTCACCGACGGCGAGGCCGAAGCCCGCACGCGCATCGAGCAGTTGCTGCACGCGAAGGCAGGGCGCGGGCGCGAGTACCGGTTCGACTGGAACGAGGAGGAGAACCACCTCACCCTCACCGCGCTGCCGCCGCTTCCCACCACCATCACCGCCCAGCGGTTCGTCACCGCGCCCGGCGAGACGATCCTCGGCTTCACCGACGCGGCCACCGTCCAGCGCACCATCCCGGTCCGGATCGGCGATGCGGTGCGGGACGCCCCACCGGTGGCGTGGCGCACCGGACCACGCTCGTCCGAACCGCATCTCCTGGCGATCGGCCGCCCCGGCAGCGGCACCACGACGCTGCTGCGATCGATCGCCCTGCAGGCCCTGCACCACGGCGACCTGCTCGCCATCGACGGCGGCGGCACCGGCGAGTACCTGTTCCTGTCCGGGCGACCGGGGGTACTCGCGGTGGAGAGCGGACTGGCGGGCGCGCTCGCCACGCTGGAGTGGGCGGCGCACGAGACCGAGCGGCGGCTGATCGCCCTCAGCCGGGCCCGCCAGGCCGGGCGGCCCGCACCGCGGGACACCCGTCGGCCCCTGTGGATCATCGTCGACCGGCCGACTGGACTGTCCCAACTCGCCCACGCGGAAGGGCGGTCGGACCCGCAGCACCTGCTGGAAGTGCCGCTGCGGCACGGCCGTACGGCGGGCGTGGCGGTCGCCGTCGGCGAGCAGGCCGAGGCCCTGGACGCGCTGGGCCCGGCCGTACCGCAGCACACCCGCGCCCGGGTGGTGCTCGGGTCCATGACCGCGGCGCAGACCCGGGCCGTACTCGGCACGCTCCCGCACACCACGCCCGCGGCCCACACCCCACCGGGCCGCGGCTACGCCCGCCTCGGTGACGGCCCGGTCCACCGCCTCCAGGTACCGGCCACCCCGGACCCGTACGACGAGGACACCGCCGACTCGCACCGCCAGGCGGTCCTGGCACTGCTGTCCGGCGCCAAGGCGCCGACGGTCTCCATGATCAAGTCGCGGCCGACCTGAGCGCCCGGGCGGGTGCCCGCCTGGCGGGGTCGCGGGGTTGAGGGGCGAGCCCCGTCCCGGCGGATCCCGCGACGAATCAGGGGTGTTGGGGGCTTGCCCCCAACAAGATGCGACGGTGCGCAACCCCGACAGCGGGGACCGGCGGTGCCTAACCGGCCGCAACCGAACCCCGCGACCCCGCCGGGCAGGCCCCCGCCGGGCAGGCCTACGCCACCAGGGACCCAGCCGACTGCAGGTCGATCGGGCCACCGGACCGCACCGCCTCAGCGGCAGCGGCCAAGCGGGAGATCGCCTCATCGGCGACGGAGGCGCTGGCCGAGAACGGCAGGCGGATGTAGCCCTCGAACGCACCGTCCACCCCGAAGCGCGGGCCGGACGGCACCCGCACCCCGTACTGCTCTCCCGTGACGGCAAGCCGGGAGCCGGACACATCGCCGGTACGGACCCACATGGTCAGACCGCCCGCCGGAACCTCGAACTCCCAGTCGGGCGCGCGCCTGCGCAGCGCGTCGACCAACGCGTCGCGGTTGGCGCGGGCCAGTGCGCGGCGCAGCGTCACCGCTTCCGTCCAGCCTTCGCCGCGCATCAGCCACACCACCGCGAGCTGCTCGACGACCGGCGAGCCCAGATCGAGATAGGCACGGGCCGCCGCCATCCGGCGCACCAGCTCGGGTGCGGCCCGTACCCAGCCGATGCGCAGGCCCGCCCAGAACGCCTTGCTCGCGGAGCCGACCGTCACCACCGTGCCACCACCCCGGTCGTACGCGGCGAGCGGGCGCGGCATGCCGCCTTCAGGGTCGATGGAGAGCTCCGCCATCGTCTCGTCGGCGACCACGGCGACGCCCGCCGCACGGGCCGTCTCGACCAGCTCGCGGCGCTGTTCATCGCTGACCAGCGCCCCCGTCGGATTGTGGAAGTCGGGGATCACATAGGCCATGCGCGGCGCGACATCGCGCATCACCCGGCGCCAGGCGCCCAGGTCCCAGCCCGCCAGCCCGTCCGCCATCGCCACCGGGACCAGGCGGGCGCCGTTCTCACGGAACAGTTGCAGGACGTTGGCATAGCTGGGGGCCTCGACCGCGATCCGCTCCCCGCGCCCGGCGAACAGCCGGGCCGCGGCGGCGACCGCGCCCATCGCGCCGGTGGTCACCATGATCTGCTCGGGCATGGTGGGGACACCGCGCTCGGTGTAGCGGTCGGCGATCGCCTCCCGCAGTGACGGAAGTCCGGCCGGGTAGTCGCCATGGGTGGCTGCGTAGACGGGCAGTTCGGCGAGCGCGCCCTCGATGCCACGGGTGAGCCATGGTTCCGGCGCCGGGAGCGCCGCGCAGCCGAGGTCGATCACCGATGCGGCGGCCTCCGGCGGTAGCGGCTCCAGGCCTCCGGCGGGCACCGGGCGACCGTCCGGTACGGCGGTCCAACTTCCCGCCCCCCGGCGGGACTTGACGAATCCATCGGCGCGCAGCGCCTCGTACGCGGCGGCCACCGTGGTGCGGCTGACGCCGAGCGCCACCGCCAGTTCCCGTTCCGCGGGCAGCCGTGCGGCGACCGGCACCCGGCCTTCGAGCACCAGGAGTCGCACGCCTTCCGCGAGCCCGCGGTACGCCGGAACCCGGCGGCCGTCGTTGCGCCCGGCCCGTTCGCCGTGCGGAGCCAGCAGCCGTGCCAGATGGGCGGCGCTCACCGCGGCAGTCCACTGCGCCATCAGAACCAGTCCACCTTCCCTGGATTGGCCGTGGAATTGGACCATGGCCGTACTTCAGAGTGACACGGAGCCAGCCACTTCACCAGGGGGGGTGTCCGCTTTGCCAGTTTCCCGTCCGCGCTTTTCCCGTCCACTTCGGTTTCCATGGCCCTTGCCGCCGAGGGGATCGCGCGTCGGCCGCCGTCTTGTCCACCTCTATGTCGGACTCGTGTTGTACGGCGCGAGTGACGCTCTGCTCGTCCGAGCCGGGCTCGGCCTCGACCCGTGGGACGTCCTCCACCAGGGCGTCACACGGCGCACCGGGCTGAGCATCGGGACCGTGTCGATCATCACCGGCGCGCTGGTACTGCTGCTGTGGTGGCCGATGCGTCAACGGCCCGGTCTCGGCACCGTCTCCAACGTGCTGCTCATCGGGCTCTCGCTGGACGCGACGCTGCGCCTGGTCCCCGTACTGCACTCCATGGCGGCGCGGGTGCCACTGCTCGCCGCCGCGATCGTCCTCAACGCCATCGCGACCGGCCTCTATATTTCGGCCCGCTTCGGCCCCGGACCGCGCGACGGACTGATGACCGGGCTGCACCGGCGCACCGGCCGTTCGATCCGCCTGGTGCGTACCGCGATCGAAGTCGTGGTGCTGGCCACGGGGTTCCTGCTCGGTGGTTCGGTGGGTGTCGGCACGGTCGCGTACGCGCTGGCCATCGGCCCGCTCGCCCAGGTGTTCCTCAAGGTCTTCGCCCTCCCCCGGCCGGGCGAACGGGCGGTGGCCGCCCCCGCCGCGGGGGCGTCGGCTCCGGCGACCGTGTAGCCCGCCATACTGCGGGGGTGTCCCGTCATCCCTTCCTCGACCAGCCGGGACCGCTTGCCTTCGCTCATCGGGGCGGGGCGGCGGACGGCCTGGAGAACACCCTGACCGCCTTCCGGCGCGCGGTCGCCCTCGGCTACCGCTATCTGGAGACCGATGTACACGCCACCGCCGACGGCCGGCTCGTCGCCTTCCATGACGCGACGCTCGACCGGGTGACCGACACCCGCGGAGCCATTGCCGAACTGCCCTGGCGCGAGGTCCGCGCCGCGCGGGTGGCAGGTCAGGAGCCGGTTCCGCTGTTCGAGGAGTTGCTCGACGCCTTTCCCGGGGCCCGGTTCAACGTCGACGTCAAGACCTCGGCGGCGGTGGACCCGCTGGTGGCCGCCATCGGCCGGGCCAACGCATGGGACCGGGTCTGCGTGGGCTCGTTCTCCCAGGCCAGGGTGGACCGGGTACGCGCGCTCGCCGGTCCGCGACTGGCGACCTCACTGGGCACCAGAGGCGTCGCGGCGCTGCGGGTGCAGAGCTACACCGGACGGTTCCCGGCCTCCGGCTCTGTGGACGCCGCCGTGTGCGTCCAGGTACCCGAGCGCCATGCGGGCCTGCGGATCGTGGACCGGCGCTTCCTGCGCGCCGCCCACCGCAGGGGTCTACAGGTGCATGTGTGGACCGTGAACGACCGGGAGCGGATGGGAATGCTCCTTGACCTCGGTGTGGATGGCATCATGACCGACCAGATCGAGACGCTGCGCGCCGTACTGGCCGAGCGGGGGGCTTGGCCGCAGGGCTGAGGCCCGAGGTCTGGACAACGGCTGGCACCACGGGGTCGAGGACCACGGGGGACAACGAGGGGACGGCGTGGGCGGGCACGAGGTACAGGGCGCGGCCGGGACGGCGGCGGGCGGCGGGAGCGGCCAGCCGCCGCCCGTCGGCCGGTCACCCGAGGAACGGCGGCGCGAACAACGCGGTTGGTACGTTTACGACTTCGCCATCACGGTCTTCTCCACCAGTGTGCTGACCGTCTTCCTCGGGCCGTATCTGACCGAGGTCGCCAAGGCCGCGGCCGATGCCCACGGCTATGTGCATCCGCTGGGCATCCCCATACGCGCGGGCTCCTTCTTCTCTTACGCCGTGTCGGCGTCCGTGTTGCTGTCGGTGCTGGTGATGCCGCTGGCGGCGGCCGTCGCGGACCGTACCGGGCGCAAGAAGCCGGTGCTGGCGCTGTTCGCGTACCTGGGCGCGGCCGCGACGACGGGTCTGTTCTTCCTGAACGGCGACCGCTATCTGCTGGGCGGCGCGCTGCTGATCGTGGCCAATGTGAGCTACGGCTCATCGGTGGTGGTCTACAACGCCTTCCTGCCGCAGATCGCCGAGCCCGAGGAACGCGACACGGTCTCCTCGCGCGGCTGGGCCGCGGGCTATGTGGCCGGATCGTTGGTGCTGGTGGCGAATCTGGCGCTGTTCCTCAACCATGACTCCTTCGGCGTCTCGAAGGGCGCGGCGGTACGCATCTGTATGGCCTCGGCCGGTTTGTGGTGGGCGGTGTTCGCGATCGTTCCGCTGCTGCGGCTGCGGGACCGCCCGCCGACGGGCACGGACGGCTCGGCGTCGATCGGCCAGGGCTGGCGGCAACTGGTCGCCACGGCACGGGAGTTGCGCCACTACCCGCTGACGCTGAGCTTCCTGGTGGCCTACCTGATCTACAACGACGGCGTCCAGACGGTGATTTCGCAGGCCTCGCTGTACGGGTCCGAGCAACTGGGACTGAGCCAGACCACCTTGATCGCGGCGGTGCTCCTGGTGCAGGTGCTGGCGGTGGCGGGAGCGCTGCTCCTCGGCCGGCTGGCCCGGCGGTACGGGGCGAAGCGGACGCTGCTCGGGTCGTTGATCGCGTGGACGGCGACCGTCTCCGCGGGGTTCTTCCTGCCGCCCGGCCGCCCGGCCTGGTTCTTTGTGCTGGCGGCCGCGATCGGCATGGTGATGGGCGGCAGCCAGGCGCTGTCCCGGTCGCTGTTCTCCCACCTGGTGCCGGTGGGCAGGGAAGCGGAGTACTTCGCCGTGTATCAGGTGAGCGACCGCGGCACGAGCTGGCTTGGGCCGTTGCTGTTCGGTCTCGCCTACCAGCTGACCGGGGACTACCGGTACGCGATCATCTCGCTTGTGGTGTTCTTCGCCGTCGGATTCGCACTGCTCGTACGGGTTCCGGTGGAGCGCGCGGTGGCGGCGGTGGGCCGTTCGGAGCCTGGCCTGATTTAGCCCTGGAGGCAGAAGGAGGGTAGTGTACGCGGTTGACCAGCCGGATGGACCGTTACTGCGCGCTAACGATACAAAAACGACGGGTGATATCTCCTGTCAGATGTGACAAAACGGGCGGCGGCGGGTACAACAATGGGCGGCACGAACAGGCGGTGCTGCGGCGCGAAGCGCCTCCCTTGAGGGTAGCGGTGGGCCACGCAGAGACATCTGTGCGGCGCGCAGCGCCTCTCTTGAGGGTGGCGGTGGGTGACGGGTGGGCTCATGTCCGAATCGGGAATCTTCACCGCCGACCGGACGTTGACCGGATGACGACGACAGCGACACCTGTCCTGTGGGCGACAAGCCCGGGAGGCACGATTCATGAGTGAGCGAGCTCTCCGCGGCACGCGACTCGGGGCGACCAGCTACGAGACCGACCGCGGCATCGATCTGGCCCCGCGCCAGACGGTGGAGTACGCATGTCAGAACGGACATCGATTTGAGATGCCGTTCTCTATGGAGGCCGAGATTCCTCCGGAGTGGGAGTGCCGTGCTTGCGGTGCCCAAGCGCTTTTGGTGGATGGAGAGGGCCCCGAGGAGAAGAAGACCAAGCCCGCGCGCACACACTGGGACATGCTCATGGAGCGCCGTACCCGTGAGGAGCTCGAAGAGGTGCTGGCCGAGCGGCTGGCAGTCCTTCGATCCGGCGGCATGAACATCGCGGTGCATCCGCGCGACACCCGCAAGTCCGCCTGACCAGGCAGAACACCGAGATACGACCCGGGCGGCGGCACAGATCCATGTGCCGCCGCCCGGGTCGTATCCGTCTCGCGGTCGTATCCGCCTCGCTCAGGTTTCCGTCCCGCTCAGGGGGCCAGCGGCGGACGGGGCGCGTCCTGCGGGTCGCGCGGCCCGGAGTCCGGCGAGCCGCCGTCCTGGGCACTGTCCCGGATCACCTCGCCCTGCACGACCTTGCCGTCCGGCCAGCGCATCCGCATCTGCTCCCCCGCGCTGCGCGCCTGCTGGAACGTCTCGCCGAGGGAACCGGGGGCGGGCCGACGGGACCGTCCGAGCACCTTGCCCGCCACCGCGCCCAGCGCCTTGCGCGTGGGCGGGAACAGGCACAGCAGCCCGGCCGCGTCCGATATGAAGCCGGGCACCATGAGCAGCAGACCGCCGAGCATCTCCGTTCCGGCGCCGTCCGCGCTCGCCCCCGGGCCACCGGCGCTCGCCGCCCGGCCTGCGGCCTGGAACGAAGCGGTCAGGCTCTGCCAGGCGCGCCGCCCGGCCCGCTTGACCGCGTAACCGCCGAGCAGGAATCCGGCGAGCAGCGCGAGCAGTACCGTGCCGCCACCGATCGCCCCGGCCACCACGGTGAGCAGCCAGATCTCCAGTACCGCCCACACCGCCACCCCGAGCAGGGTGATGGTCCGGGCGCGGGAGCGGGCGGGCTGCGGTGGACGGGACGGATCAGGTGCGCCGAAGGTCATACCCCCAATTGTGCCTGGCGCCGCCGAAATGCTTTCGGCGGCGCGGATCTTGGGGCGCGACCCCGGTGGGGGCGGCGGTCGCTGACCGCCGGGCTAGTGGGAGTCCGGTGCTGCGCCTGGGCTGCGGTGGGTTCGAGACCGCCGGTCCGCGCCGCGAAGGTCCTCGCCGTTACGGCGGAGAGTTCTTCCGGTTGCCGTCGCGGCGGAAAGATCTTCCGCCGCGACGGCTAGCAACCACAGCGGCGCCTAACCGGCCGCACCCCGGACAGGTGCAGCCGCCGCACCCCGGACAGGTGTCGCCGGAAGTGGCGCTGCTACTTCCGGCCCCGTAGGCGGTTGAGGCGGGAACCGACGCCCCACGTGGTGACCCGCCACAGCGCCTCCACGACGATGTTGCGGCTCATCTTGCTGTCACCGCGCTCGCGCTCGACGAAGGTGATCGGCACCTCGACGACGTGGAAGCCCTTCTGGACCGACCGCCAGGCCAGGTCGACCTGGAAGCAGTAGCCCGCCGAGGCCACCTCGTCCATGCCCAGGCCCTCCAGGGTCTCCTTGCGGAAGGCCCGGTAGCCGCCGGTCACATCGCGGATCGGGACACCCAGCATGAGGCGCGAATAGGTGCTTCCGCCGCGCGAGAGGAACTCGCGGGACTTGGGCCAGTTGACCACCCGGCCGCCCGGGACCCAGCGGGAGCCCAGTACCAGGTCGGCGTTCTGCAGCGCGGTCAGCAGCCGGGGCAGCTCCTCCGGCTGGTGCGAGCCGTCGGCGTCCATTTCCACCAGGACGCCGTAGCCTTCCTCGATGCCCCAGCGGAAGCCAGCGAGGTAGGCGGCGCCGAGCCCTTCCTTGCCCTTGCGGTGCAGCACGTTGACCTGGTCGTCCTCAGAGGCGAGCTCATCGGCGATCTTGCCGGTGCCGTCCGGGCTGTTGTCATCAGCGATCAACAGGTGCGCCTCGGGTACGGACTCCCGCACCCGGGCGACGATCGGCTTGATGTTCTCGGCTTCGTTGTAGGTCGGAATGATGACCAGAACCTTGCCGAGCGGACCGAACTGCCGCCCCTGGGCGCCGCCTTGGGTGACGCCGTCGCCGTTGTTCACTACTTCCCCTTATCCTCCATACGTCCCCGCCGGCCGAGCCAGATCGCGACCGCGCAGGACAGGACGCCCACCATAGCGAGAGTCCACTCAGGTACCGCGCCGATCTTGTCGGCAACGGTGGTTCCATCGCGTAGCGGGAGGTTCACATTGAGCACCTCCCGGGTGAATTCCTTGCTTTGCTGCTTGACGGTGCCGTCGGGTTCAACTAGCGCACTGATACCGCTGGTTGCGGCGGCGACCACAGCCCGGCCGTGCTCGACGGCCCGCAGCCGGTACATCGCGAGCTGCTGCTCGGGTTGACCGGTTCGCCCGTAAGTGGCGTTGTTGGTCTGTACGACAATGGCGCGCGCCCCCGCGTTCACGGTGTCGCGCACGATCCCGTCATAGGCGACCTCGAAGCAGATCACATCGCCGAGCCGGGCCCCGCCCATCGTCATCACACCGGTGTGATTGCCCGGGTAGAAGTCACGCTGGATCTCGTCGAGCCGGTGGATGACCTTGGTGAGCTCCTTGCGGAACGGTACGTACTCACCGAACGGCACCGGGTGCTGCTTGGTGTACGAGGCGCCGGGACCGGTCACCGGGGACCACAGGATGCCCTCGTTCTGCACATGGTCGGCGTCCGGGCCGTCGACCAGGGCACCGACGAGCACCGGCACACCGATCGTCCGCACCGCGCGGGTGATCGCGTCGTACGCCTGCGGGTAGCTGAACGGGTCGAGGTCGGAGGAGTTCTCCGGCCAGATCACCAGATCCGGCTTGGGGGCGCGGCCCGCCTTGATGTCGCGGGCCAGTTGCAGCGTGGCGTCGACATGGTTGTTGAGGATCATCATCGGGCGGCCGAGGAAGTGCATGCCCGGCTGGGCGACATTGCCCTGGACGACGGCGACCTTCAGCTGGCCGTCGGCCTTGGTCGGCACCGGCACGGCGTAGCCGCAGGCCACCACGGCGGCGGCCAGCACAGCCGCCCCGAGCCCGATGAGCGCCTGCCTGCCCCGGCCGCGCGAGCGCCACCCGGCGAGCACGGCGGCCGCCAGCAGGCCGCCGGTCAGCGCGACGCCGAAGGTGACCAGCGGGGCGCCACCGAGCGCGGCGAGCGGGGTGAACGGCGAGCCGGAGTTGGCGAACGCCAGCCGCCCCCACGGGAAGCCGCCGAACGGCACCCGGTCCCTGACCAGTTCCTCGGCGACCCACAGGCAGCCGCCCCACAGCGGCCAGCCGGGCAGCCGCGAGGTCAGCGCCAGCGCGGCGCCCAGCGGGACGAAGAAGGCGGCCTCGATGACGGACAGCCCGATGACCGCGTCCCAGCCGACCACCTGCAGCCACTGCAGCAGCCAGACGAAGAACGGCAGCCCGAAGGCGAACCCGGTCCACGCCGCCTGCCGTGCGGTACGGCGATGGGTGAGCAGCGTGAGCGCGGCCACCGCCGCGATCGACAGCGGCCACAGGCCGTAGGGCGGGAAGGCGGCGGTGAGCGCGAGACCGCTGGCCGCCGCGAGGGCGCTGCGCCGCCAGTCCGCGCGGGCCGCCCTGGCCAGCCGCCGCAGTCGTCCTGGCCGGCGCACCGGCTCCGCCGGGCGGGCCTGTTCGGGCACGCCGATGGCACCGTCCACGGATTGAGCGGTGGCGGTGTCGGGTCGCGGTGGCACGGTCGCGGCCATTCCTCTTCTGCGTACGGGCGACGTCCGCCGCTAGGGGAAGCAGGGGTGCTTCCGGGGGACGCTGAGTCGCGATGGTCGTGCAGTGACCGTACAACGACTGGGCACCCGCCGTCGCCGTAGGTGCGCAAAGGCTTGGGAACGGTAGGTTTTGCCGACCCTTTCCGCAGTAAGTGGAACGTTCCGCTCCGCGTTTCCGTACGGGCTGCCGGCAGCGCTTTTCGCAATGCCGTCGAGCGCCGGGCGGGCGGGCGGGGTGCGGTGGACTGCGGATGGGGACCGGAGCGCCCTTCGGGCCGACCTGGGAACCGCTGGCTGCGGATCGACCGAGAGCCGTTGTCTACTGAACGTCCGGGCCCCACCCGGGTCACACCTGCCGCCCGGGCGGCACCCTTCCCCTGGCCCGCCCGCGAGCGGAGAGGGGCCCTTGCGGGCCGCGTTCCGTGCCGCGGGCGCTGGACCTGGCTCCCAGCGGCGGTGCGCCCGTGCGGCGCGCCACCCCATGGCCCAGCGGCGGTAGACGGAGGACACGGAGGATCCCGGTCGGTCGTCCTGGTGGACTCGGCCGAACCTACTCGCCCGCGACCGCAGCCTGTCAACACCCGTGTGACCTGCGGCAATTCGGCAAATCAGCAGGTCAGTGCGGGACCGTCGGCCGGGACGCGACAGGCCGAGGGGGCATCGTTCGGCCGTACGGCCGCGACGGGCGTCACTCGTTCGGACCCTCGAAGATCGTCTGTCCGCCGACCACCGTCCGCACACAGCGCGGCAGCGCCTCGCCCGGGGTGAGATCGGGCAGGCCAGGAGTGCCGGAGCGGGGGTCGGTCGACCAGTTCGCGACCCGCTCGTCGGGGGCCTGGACCACCAGGTCGCCCGCCCGCCAGACCGCGTAGTCGGCCGGGGCGCCCGGTACCAGTACACCGGCGTCATCACGGCGGGCGGCGCGCCAGCCGCCGCGGGTGTGCGCGGTGAAGGCGGCGCGGACCGAGACCCGGTGCTCGCGGGTGCGGTGGAAGGCGGCGGCGCGCACGGTCCCCCAGGGGTCGAGCGGGGTGACCGGACTGTCGGAGCCGAGCGCCAGCGGCACCCCGGCCTTGAGCATCGCCGCGTACGGATTGAGGGTACGGGCCCGCTCGGTGCCCAGCCGGGCGGCGTACATCCCGTCCGTACCGCCCCAGGTCGCGTCGAAGGCGGGCTGCACCGAGGCGACCAGGCCGAGGTCGGCGAAGGCCGCGATGGCGTCCGGGTCCAGCATCTCGGCGTGTTCCACGCGATGCCGGGCCGCCCGCACCCGGTCGATGCCGAGGCGTTCGGCGGCGGCCCTCACACCCGCGATCACGGCGGTGATGGCGGCATCGCCGATGGCGTGGAAGCCGGCCTGCAGCCCGGCCTCGGTGCAGGCGCCCACATGCCAGGCGATCTGCTCGGCGGTGAGATACGCGCTGCCGGCGTGGTCGGCGTCGGCGTACGGCTGGTGCAGGCACGCGGTGTGCGACCCCAGCGCCCCGTCGGCGAACAGGTCACCCGCCGCGCCGAGCGCGCCGAGGTCCCGTACCCGGTCGAGTACGCCGTCCGCGCCGGGCACCGCCGCCTCCGCCCAGTAGGCCAGGACGCGGGGCCCTGGCCGCTCGGCGGCCAGCCGCAGCAGAGCGGTCAGGTCCTCCTCGCCGCTGATCTGCGGCCCGGCGCACTCGTGCAGCGAACCGATGCCGAGGGAGGCGGCGTGCCGCAGTGCGGCGTGCTGGGCGTCGCGGCGCTGCGCGGGCGCGATGGCGTCCTGCGCGGCGCGGCGCACCGCGTGGTGGGCGTCGCGGGTCAGCGGCCCTTCGGGGTGATGGCCCGGCAACGCCTCGACCCCGGGGACCAGGTCGAGCATCGCGGTGGTCACCACGGCGGAGTGCATGTCCGCGCGGGTCAGATACAGCGGCCGTCCACCGGTGGCGGCGTCGAGTTCAGCGCGGGTCGGGGTGCGCGACTCGGGCCAGCGGGCCGCGTCCCAGCCGTGCCCGAGCAGTACCCGGTGTCCGGGGTGGGCGGCGGCGTACGCGGTGACCCGGGCGAGGGCGTCGTCGAGGTCGCGGGCGGCGGACAGGTCGAGGCCGGTCAGCGCCAGACCGGTGGCGGTGGTGTGCACATGCGCGTCGGTGAACGCCGGGGTGACGAGTGCGCCGTCCAGCCGTACGACCTCGTCCACCGAGTCGGCGAAGCCGTCGGCCGCGCCTTCGGAGCCGATCCAGGCGACGGTGCCGCCGTCCACGACCATGGCGGTGGCGAAGGGGTCGGCGGGGCTGTACACGGTGCCGCCGCGCAGCAGCACGGTGCCGGGGGTGCGCTCGTTCATGGTCACCAGTCTGGCGCCTGCGCGCCGGGCGTTTGCGCCAGGGTGGTCACAGATGCGGCGGGCGCGCCTCGTACGGGGTGGACAGCACCACGGTGGTACGGGTCGACACTCCCGCGAGACTGCGGATGCGGGCCAGCAGGTGCTCCAAGGCGCCGGGAGTGGCGACGCGCACCTTGAGGATGTAGTTCTCCTCGCCCGCGACGCTGTGGCAGGCCTCTATCTCGGGAACGTCGGCGAGCCGGTCCGCGATGTCGTCGGGCGCGCTGGGGTCGAACGGCGCCACCGAGATGAACGCGGTCAGCGGCAGGCCGACCGCTTCCGGGTCGACGATCGCCGCATAACCGCGGATCACTCCACGCTGTTCCAGGCGCCGCACCCGTTGATGCACCGCCGAGGTGGACAGGCCAGTGGCCTTGCCCAAGTCGGTGTAGCTCATCCGCCCATCAGCGACGAGCAATTCCACGATCCGCCGGTCCAACTCCTCCACGACGGATCAACCTACTGCCACCACGCCGCTCCGGCACAACGAGCGCAACCCATGCGCCCCGTGCGCCCCCTCGTGTGATAAACGCCACAGCCTGTGCCCCCGCTCGGCGCGAGTGTTGCGATTATCGGCCGGACGTGACGGGAAATGCTCAGCTCAGGTCGTGGCCACGAGCCCGGCCTTCCCGCCAGAGGGTGTCACAGGGGGAGATCCACCATGCGCGCAGGCAAGCGGCAACCGGTGCTCGACGAAGACTTCGCCGCCGACGACGTTACGGACGACGTCAACGGCGACGGTGCGGAATGGGACGCCGCGGAGGCGTCCGGGGATGTGGACGACGAGGTCTACGGGATCTTCCGGGTGCACTGCCCGGACTGCGGCCGTCCCATCGCCTTGCTCGCGGACGAGGAGGTGCTGCCGGAGCACGCCCTGTGCGCGACCCCGTGGAACCCCTTCGGGCTGACGGTGTGCGCGGGTTCCGGCAGTGCCGTCGAGGACGCGGCACCGGTCGCCGAGGACGGCACCGATGAGCAGGATGTGGCCTCGCTGCTCACGCTGCCCGAGGGGCTCGACTGGCGCACCCAGCCCTTCTCCCACGCCCACCGCCAAGGCCTTAACAGCCCTTGGCGGTAAGGGGTTCGGCCCCTGGGGCCTTCGGGCCCCCAGACCTCCAGCCGGGGGCTGCCGTCCCATGGACCCCCGTATGTCCTGAGGCGCCCGCGGGTCCCGGGACCCCGTATGCCCTGGGGGTGCTGGCCCCGGGAGGCCGACAGGCCCCAGGGCTGCTAGAGCCCGTACGGCGGACCTGACCACCGGGGCTGTGTGGTCGCGGCAGTTGCACGACCGCCGGTCCGCATCCTCGTGGTTGCTCGCCGTCGCGGCGGAATCTTCTTTGCCGCCTGAGCGGCTGGAAACCCCACGGCGGTGGCGGACGAACCACAACCCCGCCAAGACCCGCCGGGAGCGACCGTCCGAATGAGCGTCGGTTCGCGACGCCGTGGACGCTCGCCGCGGTGGCGGAGATTTCTTCCGCCGTGACGGCGAGCAGGCACGGCGGCGGGGACCGGCGGTACCGCGGCATCCGGCCGCGGGCGCCTCGGCCCGGTCAAGGTCCGCCGGGACGGCGCCTAGTGGGTTTCGGGGCCCGCCAGGTGACGGGCGATCACCATGCGTTGGATTTGGTTGGTGCCCTCCACGATCTGCAGCACCTTCGCCTCGCGCATGTAGCGCTCGGTGGGGAAGTCGGCCGTGTAGCCGTATCCGCCGAGGAGTTGGACGGCGTCGGTGGTGACCCGCATGGCGGTGTCCGTGCAGTGCAGCTTGGCCATCGCGGCCTGCTTGCTGAAGGGCTGACCGGAGTCCCGCAGCCGGGCGGCGGCCAAGTACAGTGCCCGTCCCGCCTCGATGCCGGTCGCCATGTCGGCGAGCATGAACCGCAGGCCCTGGAAGTCCGCGAGCGGACGGCCGAACTGCTGGCGCTCCGCGGTGAACGCCAACGCCTCGTCAAGTGCCGCCTGTGCCACGCCGATGGCGCAGGCCGCGATGCCGAGGCGGCCGGAGTCGAGCGCGGACAGGGCGATGGTGAAGCCCTGGCCCTCCTCGCCGATGCGGCGGGCCTCGGACACCCGGACACCGTCGAAGTGCACCTGGGCGGTGGGCGATCCCTTCAGCCCCATCTTCCGCTCCGGCGCGGCGGCGCTCAGCCCCTCCGCGTCGCCGGGAACGAGGAACGCGGTGATGCCACGCGGGCCCTCGCCTCCGGTGCGGGCCAGCACGGTGTAGAAGTCGGCCACGCCACCGTGGGTGATCCACGCCTTCGTACCGTTGATCACCCAGTCGCCGCCGTCGCGTACCGCACGCGTGCGCAGGCTCGCGGCGTCGGAGCCGGACGCGGGCTCCGACAGGCAGTAGGCGCCGAGGAGTGAGCCGCCGAGCATCGCGGCAAGGTGCTCGCCGCGCTGCTCCTTGGTGCCGAATTCGGCAAGGGCATGGCACGCCAGGGTGTGCACGCTGGTGCCCAGGCCCACGGTGAGCCGGGCCATCGCGAGCTCTTCGAGTACCTGCAGATACACCTCGTACGGCTGCTCACCGCCGCCGTACTCGTCCGAGTACGGCAGGCCGAGCAGCCCGGCGGCGCCGATGGTGGCGAAGGTGTCGCGCGGGAAGCTCCCCGCGTCCTCCTCCTCGGCGGCCCGGGGCCGGATCTCCCGCGCGGCGAGCTCGCGGGTGAGTCCGAGAAGATCGCGGGCCTCCTCGGTAGGCAGTTGTCGTTCGACCGGCTGCGGGCCGTCGTATGGCATGGCGGCGCTCCTCCCTGTCGGGCGGGTCGGCGGCGGACGCAGGGGGGTGGCCGACGTCGCCGCGATGGATTACCCAAAGCCGATGATCTCCCACCGGGTCACGGTCCGGGCTGATCAGCGGCTTGTGGCGGTTGGAGTATGCCCGATCAGGGGCCGTCCGTCACGGGGTGCGGATCACGCCCCGCGGCGGGCGGACGGCAGGCGGCGCCGGGGCGGTGTCAGGACGGGCGTTCGAGCACCACCGTGAAGAACGTGAAGGTCGCCAGGAACGGCCCGTCGGTGAGTGCGGCGATCCAGCGGTCCGCCGCCTGCCGGTCGAGGTATCCGGCGCGCACCGCACGCTCCGCGTTCCGGCTCAGGCCCAGCACCTGGTCCGCGACGGCGAACTCCCGGAACACGGGCGCGGTCCCGGTCGCGGCGCGCACCGTGAACCCCGCCTCGGTGCCCAGCCGGGCGAGCTGCCGCCCGATGGTGGCGTTGCGGACCTGGTTCCCGGTGACGAAGCGGTTGAAGGCCCGCACCGTCTCCGGGTCGCCGGGGTCCACCACCAGGGTGTCCCAGTCCGGCTCCGCGAGCCCCACCAGACCCCCCGGCCGCACGACGCGGCGCAGGTCGGCCAGCACCTCGGACGGGTCGGTGACATGCATCAGCACCCGGTCGACGCGGGCCCGGTCCACGCTCGCCTCGTCCAGCGGCAGACCGTGGGCGTCGCCCTCGCGCACCTCGACCGACGGGGTACCGGCCAGCCGCCGCCGGGCCTCCCGCACCATCTCGGCGGCGTGGTCGACGCCGATCACCGTGCCGCCGGGCGCCACCGCCGCCGCCATCGCGGCGAGGTCCGTGCCGGGGCCGCAGCCCACGTCCAGCACGGTGTGGCCGGAACGCAGCTCCAGTTCGGCCAGCAGCCGGGCCTTGTAGGCGCGGGCGGGTGCGGTCGCGGCGGCCTGGTCGAGATAGGCGACGCGGTCCGGGCGCGGCACTCCGTAGGTGTTCGTCATCCAGGCAGCCAATCACAGGCTGGTCATGCGCTGTTGACACGCGCACACATTCCCGTCACCCGGAATTCACATCACATGTCTACCCGCGTAGCGGCTGGCGTTGTGTCATGTACACACCTACTCGGCAACCCGTCGAGTTCACGACAACCTCGGGAGACCCCCACATGTCCCGAACGCCTCGCGCGTCACGAATACCCCGCCAACTCACGGTAGCCGCCTGCTCCGTGGCGCTGGCCACCGCAGGGCTGATCACCGGCACGGGCGCGGCACACGCCGCGACCTCGTGCTCGCAGTCGGACCTGCCGCTGCCCGACCCGTCCTGCCAACCGGGCGCGTACAACCCTGCCGTCACACAGTCCACCATCAACTCCACCATCTGTGTGTCGGGGTGGACCTCCACGGTCCGTCCGCCCGCCTCGTACACCAACGCCCTGAAGGTCAAGCAGATCGCGCAGTACGGCTACAGCGACACCAACACCGCGGACTACGAGGAAGACCACCTCGTACCGCTGGAACTCGGCGGAGCGCCCAAGGACCCCAAGAACCTCTGGCCCGAGCCGCGTTACGGAAGCGGCAACGCGGGCAGCAAGGACCAGGTCGAGAACAAGCTCAAGCGGGCTGTCTGCAACGGCACGGTCACTCTTGACGCCGCACGCGGCGCCATCGCGACCGACTGGACCACCGCACTGGCCAACCTCGGACTGAGCTGACCGCGACACCTGACCTAGCGTCAGGGCTCTTGAGCCGCCCCCGCCCCTGACGCGGGGGCGGCTCCGGCGTACGATTGCCCGGCGTTGCCGGTACGGGGGCGCGGCGTCGCACCAGCCGGTTCCGGCCAACCGCACCCGGGCATTCTTGGAGCGGTCCGATCTGCCCGGCCCGGAGGGAAAAGTCACCGTGTCCAACACCACCCGCTGCGCCTTGCTGGTCGCGGCATCGGCGCTACTGATCACATCCTGTTCCAGCTCGAACGGCTCAACCGGCCATCAGGACAACGGCAACAAGGGCGCCGCGCCATCCGCGGCCGCCCCTTCCGGTGGCCAGTCCTCGGGGACGTCCAGCGGCTCGATCCCGGAAGGCCCCGGCCCACAACCCGCCTACCGGGTACAGCAACAGCCCCCCGCGGGGTCCTGCCACTACCGGTACGAGCACAACCAGCCGCTGCCCGATCCGTCCTGCACGCCGGGCGCGCTCAACCCCAAGGTCACCCAGGCGACGCTGGCGTCGACCATCTGCCGCTCCGGCTACACCTCCGGCATCCGCCCGCCGGTGAACATCACCAGCCGCGAGAAGGACGCCAACGCCAAGTCCTACGGCTACACGCAGTCCCTGCGCGACGCGGAGTACGACCACCTGGTCAGCCTGGAGCTCGGCGGCGACCCGAACGACGCCCGCAACCTCTGGGTGGAACCGCCGTCACCCGGGCACACCCCAGGATCCGGCCCCGACAACGACAAGGACCGGGTCGAGGCCCGGCTGCACAGCGCCGTCTGCAAGAACCAGGTCACTCTGGCCGCCGCCCAGCAGGCCATCGCCCACGACTGGACGACGGCCGAGCAGGCGCTGGGCATCGACCAGAAGAACGGCTCGAAGAGCGGACAACACAAGTAGCGCCCGGCCCCTCGGGCCCGCCCGACGGCTCGCGGCGGCCGCCGCTGGCTCAGCGCACTCCCACCGATGCCAGCGCCCGGCGCTGGTGCGGCATGATGCCGGTCGGCCAGTAGAGATAGGCGACCCCACCGGAGCCGGAGACCACCTGGCCCTTCGCGTTGTACCGCTTCGTGCGCAGCCAGATGTTCTCGAACTGCCGCCGCTTGTACACCCGGTGGACCGCGGCGTCACCGGGGCTGGCCGGGTCGTTGGCGATCACGTCGCCGCCGGGAGTGAAGCCGGTGACGCACATCAGATGCCCTGCCGTCCCGTAGCCCGCGCCGTCGAGCTCCGAGGCGAGGAAGGACTGTGACGTTATGACCGGGATGCCGTTCCTGATCAGCCGCTCGACGTCGCTCAGCGAACGCAGCCGGGTGATCACGCCCTCCATCTCGTGGTAGGTCGCCGCGTATGCGGCGTTGAACGGCCAGTTGCCGCAGCCCTGGTACTGCCAGTCGTAGGTGTACCGGGCCGCCTGGTCGACCTGGGGGTCGGCGAACGCCGGGTTGACCCAGGCGAGTTGGGCAGGCGTGGGCCTGCGCCCCCAGTACTCGATGACCATCTGCGAGGAGGTCGGGCTGCACCAGGCCTCGCCGCCGTTGTTGTACTCGGGGTACTGGCCCTTGTGGATCTCCTGCGAGTAGCGCGGTACCGGCAGCTCGTGCCCGGCGCCCTCACCCGGCTTCGAGGCGGGCACGGTGAAACGGTCCGGGACGGCGGAGGCCATGGCGCCGATCCGCCAGACGACCGGGGTCAGTTGGGTACCGGGCTTGCGGTAGAGGGTCAGCCGCAGGCGGTACGAGGCCAGCCGCAGCCCGCTCGCGGGCTTGTCGATGGCGAAGGTGTCGGTGGAGATCCCGCTCCTGCCGTCGTCCTGGCCGTCGACCGAGGTGCGCTTGATGTCGGCGTCGCCGGACGCCCAGCGGCCCATGACGTACCACGGCGTCGTACCGCCGTCGCTGTAGGTGCCGCCCAACTCGGCCTGGAGCCAGGTGCCCTGGGGGGTGCGGGCGTTCCAGGAGGCGACGAGCTCGGTGGCGCCGAACGGCAGGGTGCGGACCGGGGAGGTCCAGGTCGCGTACTCCCAGGTGCTGGTGGTCTTGGTGTGCGGGTCGGTGTAGTCGGTCGTTCCGACGGGACGGTCCACCACGACGCCGGGGCGGTGGCCGGACACCACCCGGGTGCCGCACCCGGCTCCGCAGCGCCAGTCGGTGTACGAGGTCCAGGAGTGGTAGTCCACGGGCGCTGCCTCGGGGCCGGGTGCGGGAGTGCCCGCCGGGGCCTCGGTGCCGCGCGGCTCGGCGGACGCCCGGGTCGCGGCGGTGGCGGTGGTCGCGAGCGCGGTGACCAGCACGGTACGGCGCGAGGTCTGTCTCGTCATGTGGCGGAACCCCCTTGTCGTGGACTCATCGGGTCGGTCCTGTCTCGCAACTATCGTGGCGGGTACGGCGGTTCGGCCAGGTTCTGTCCTTGACCGGGTCAGCCGGGCAGCACGACGAGGTCGCGGCCGGTGACGTTGAGCCGCTCGCCGCCGGTCTCGGTGACCACCACGATGTCCTCGATGCGGGCGCCGAAGCGGCCCGGAAGGTAGATCCCCGGTTCGATGGAGAAGGCCATGCCGGGCTCCAGCGGCCGCTCGCTGCCCGCCACGATGTACGGCTCCTCGTGGGTTTCCAGCCCGATGCCGTGCCCGGTGCGGTGCAGGAAGTGCTCGCCGTATCCGGCGCCCTCGATGATGTCCCGGCCGATCGCGTCGAGTTCCTGCGCGGTGAGCCCGGGCCGTACCGCCTCGGTCTGCGCCTGCTGGGCCCGCTGGAGCACCTCGTACAACTCCCGGAAGTCCGGGTGCGGTTCGCCGACCGCGTAGGTGCGGGTCGAGTCCGAGCAGTAGCCGTCGGCCGTGGTACCGCCGATGTCGACCACGACCGGGTCGCCGGGCCGGATGACCCGGTCGGAGACCTCGTGGTGCGGGCTGGCGCCGTCGGGCCCCGCGGCCACGATGACGAAGTCGCAGGTGGCATGGCCCGCCTCGATGATCGCGTCGGCGATGTCCCGGGCCGCCTCCCGCTCGGTGCGGCCGGGCCGCAGCCACTCCCCGATCCTGCGGTGCACCCGGTCGATGGCCGCCCCAGCCCGCCGCAGCGCCGCCACCTCGGCCGGGCTCTTGCGCATCCGCAGCTCGCGCAGCACGTCACCGGCGAGGCTCTGCTCGGTGTGCGGCAGGGCCGCCCGGAACGCGAGCACCTTCTCGGCCCACATGTGGTTGTCCACCGCGATCCGCTTGCTGCCCGCCGGCAGGCGGTCCGCGATCAGGGCGTAGGGGTCGTCGGTCTCGGCCCAGCCGATGATCTCGATGCCCAGCCCGCCGACCGGCGATGCCTCGGCGGCGGCCTTCTCCAGCGCGGGCACGACCAGCACCGGATCGCCGTCCGACGGGCACACCAGACAGGTCAGCCGTTCCAGCGGCAGCGCCTGATACCCGGTCAGATAGCGCAGATCGGCGCCGGGTGAGACAAGCAGCGCGTCCAGACCGGCGTCGGCGGCGGCCTCGCAGGCCTTCGTGATGCGGTCGGCGGGGTAGAGGTCCGCGGCGGAGGCGTCGTGGGAGTCAGTCACGGCCTTACCGTAATCGCCGCCCGCGCGGGGCGCATCGGGGCCCGCGCGGGACGCGCCGTAGGCTGATCGCGATGGACCAACAGGATGCCCACTCCCCCGTACCGCCGGAGCTCGCCGCCCGGCTGCGCGCGCTGCCGCCCTCCTGCGGTCCGGTGCGCCTGATCGCGGTGGACGGGCATGCGGGCTCCGGCAAGAGCACTTTCGCCGCCCGGCTGTCCGAGGCACTGGGCGGCGCACCCGTGGTGCATCTGGACGACCTGGCCACCCATGAGGAGCTCTTCGGGTGGACCGGACGGCTGCGGGAGCAGGTACTGGAGCCGATGGCGCGGGGCGCGGCGGCGCGGTACGCGGTCTATGACTGGACCGCGTCCCGTTTCGCGTCCTGCGAGGAGGTGGCGTGCGCGCCGGTCGTCCTGATCGAGGGAGTGGGAGCCGGGCGACGGGAGGTGCGGCCGTTTCTGGCGGGGCTGATGTGGATGGATTTTCCGCGCGGACGGTCCTGGGGGCGCGGTCGGCATCGGGACGGCCCGGAATTGCATGACTTCTGGCACGGCTGGACGCGGGCCGAGGCCGAGCACTTCACGGCCGATCCTTCTCGTCCATTCGCCGATCTGCTGGTACTGCAGGGGGCGGATGGGTACGAGGTACTACCGGGGCCGATGTGCCGATCCTGAACGGCCTTGTTCCTTACGTTCGGTGACATCGCGCAGCCGGTGAGCTGCGACGGCGAATTGTCTGACAGGCAAGTGACCGAGGGTGGCTTGACCTGGGGGGCGTACAGGACTTACGTTCTGAATGCGTGGTCAGTGACCGACCGCCCCTAGACACGAAGCCCCCGGTTGTTCCCCCGTGACCGGGGGCTTCGTCCTGTGCCGGCTTAGCGGAATGTTCCTTTTACCGGAAACGTTCTCACCCTGTGTCACGGTCGGCCCAGCGCCTTTCCGCAACGGCTGGTTCGCCATCCGTAACCTGAGAGAGCGGTGCGCCGCTCTCTCCCCCGCGCAACCTCGCAGGTACGATGCCGAAGGGGGCGGCCAGCTGTCGCGCACGGTTCGTTCCCGCGCCAACTTCCTTGGCAGGTAGGCCCGTTCGACAGCACAGTTCGACAGGACCGTTCGCAGGAGTGGCGGTGGCAGGCCACGGGGGGCACGGTTGTGGGGGACCTGATGAACTTCGGTACTGAGCGCTCCAGCGCCCCAGGCGATCTGGCGTGGCTGCGCGCCGTGGACGCCTGCACGGTGGGCGCGTACGCACAGGCCGAGGAGGAGTTCCGGGCCGCGGTCCGAATCGATCCCGGGATGGCCGATGCCTGGCTCGGGCTGCACGCGCTGCGCGCCGACACCTCGACCGCCCTGCTGCGGATGTACCGGCACCGGGACCGGTTCGGCGAGCAGCGCCACCGCTACCACCGCTCCCTCAACTCCTGGTACTGGCTGGGCTGGTGGGTGCAACCCGTGCTGGAGTCCCCGCGGGACCTGCTGCTCGCCCACGCCTCGCACTGGCTGGACGGCCGCCATGTGGCGGATCTGGACCGGGCGTTGGCGGAGTGCCCGCCGGTGGACACCGACCCCCAGGTCCGCTTTCTGCACGCCTGCCGCGCTTATCTGGTCAAGGACTGGGAGCAGTTGGTCCGGCACACCGAGCCGCTGCTCGACGACCCGGTGCTGGGCATAGAGGCGGGCCTGTTCGGTGGCATGGCCCGGGTGCGGCTGGAGATGTGCGGGCAGGCGGAGCCGCTGCTGGCCGCCGCGCTGATGCGCTGCCGCAGCGAACTGCCGCAGCGCAAGGAGCTGCGCTACTGGCTGGCCCGCGCCTACGAGGGGACCGGGCGCTCGGCCGCCGCGCTGCCGCTGTACCGGGCGGTGCACCGGGTGGACCCCAGCTTCATGGACACCGCCGCCCGGCTGGCGGCGATCACCGAGGCCGAGGACGGTCTCGACGAGGCGCAGGATCTGGCGGCCGTGACGCTCGCCGGGCTCGGCCAGTCGGGCCCCGACGGCCTGCCGGACGGCGACCAGGGCCCGCTCCCCGACCTGGACACCGGCCGCGGGGCCGACAGCCCCCCTGCTCCGGGGCCGTCCCCCGCTCCCGCACCGGTGGACGACGACGCGGTACGGGAGAAGGCGATACTGCCGGTGGCCCCGATTCCGCCGCAGATACCGATGGGCACGCCCGATCCCGTGCTGCTGGCCAACGCGCTGGCCGAGCTGGAGCGCATGGTCGGCCTGGAGCCGGTCAAACGGCAGGTCAGGGCGTTGTCGGCGCAGTTGCGGATGGCTCGGCTGCGGGCCGGGCAGGGGCTGCCGGTGCAGCCGCCGAAGCGGCACTTCGTCTTCTCGGGACCGTCCGGGACCGGCAAGACCACGGTCGCCCGGATCCTCGGCCGGGTCTTCTTCGCCCTCGGGCTGCTCGGCGGCGACCATCTGGTGGAGGCCCAACGGGCCGATCTGGTCGGAGAGTTCCTGGGGCAGACAGCGGTCAAGGCCAATGAGCTGATCGACTCCGCACTGGGCGGCGTGCTGTTCGTCGACGAGGCCTACAGTCTGTCCAACTCCGGCTACAGCAAAGGCGACGCGTACGGCGAGGAGGCGCTGCAGGTACTGCTGAAGCGCGCCGAGGACAACCGCGACCGCCTGGTGGTGATCCTCGCCGGGTACCCCGAGGGAATGGACCGGCTGCTCGCCGCCAATCCCGGTCTCAGCTCCCGGTTCACCACCCGGGTGGACTTCCCCAGCTACCGGCCGCTGGAGCTGACGAAGATCGGCGAGGTACTGGCCGCGGAGGGCGGCGACCACTGGGACGAGGAGGCCCTCGACGAGCTGCGCAGCATCAGCGGCCACGTTGTGGCCCAGGAATGGATCGACGAGCTGGGCAACGGCCGTTTTCTGCGCACGCTGTACGAGAAGAGTTGCGCGTACCGCGATCTGCGGTTGTCGACGTACACGGGTACGCCCACTCGCGAGGACCTGTCCACGCTTCGACTCCCGGACCTGATGCAGGCCTACGGGGAGGTTCTCTCAGGGCGAGGCCCGGGGCAACCGCCCCTGGATTGAGGGCTTTCCAGGGGCTGCGCCCCTGGAACCCCGCTGGAGTAAGGGATCTTCAGGGGGCTGCGCCCCCTGGCCCCGCCCGGGACTGCGCCCCTGGACCCCCGGCTCTCAGACTGGCCCGAGGTCAGGGGCCCAGCCCCTAGATCCGCCGGGGGTCAGGGGCGCAGCCCCCTGACCTTGGACCGCCGCAGCGGCGAGCAACAACAGCGGGAGTCCGGCGGTGCCAAGCCCACCGCAAACCCCGGGCGTCAGCCCGCCATGGCAGGCGGCTGCGAGGACGTCGCCGCTTCCGGTTTGCGCGCCGCAGGCGCCCGGTGGGCAGGGTCGCGGACCTCGCCCACGAGCGTTTCCAACACGTCCTCCAGCGCCACCAGGCCCAATGTGCGGCCGTCAGCGTCAGTGACGGCCGCAAGGTGCGACGCGGCGCGCCGCATGGCGGTGAGCGCGTCGTCCAGCGGGAGTTCGGCGCGAAGCGTCGTCATCGGACGCCACAGCCGACGCGGCACCGGCCGGTCGCCCTCGTCCGTCTCCTGCAGCTCCAGCACGTCCTTGACGTGCAGGTAGCCGAGGAAGGTCCCGTCGGATCCGGCCACCGGAAAGCGCGAGTAGCCGGTGCGGACGGTGAGTTGCTCGACCTCGTACGGGGTGACCTCAGGGCCCACCGTCACCAGTGACGACGGCTCCAGCAGGACGTCGGTGACCGGACGGGTGCCCAACTCCAGGGCGTCCTCAAGTCGTTCCAGGTCACCGGGGTCAAGCAGCCCGGCCTGCCGGGAGTCCGCCAGCAGATCGCTGAGCTGCTCACTGGTGAAGGCCGCCTCGATCTCATCCCTCGGCTCCACCCGGAACAGCCGCAGCACCAGCCGCGCGCACGCGCCCAGCACCACGATCACCGGCCGGAACAGCCCCGCGAAGGCGACCAGTCCGGGCCCCAGCCACAGCGCGGTCTTCTCCGGCGCGGCCATCGCCAGGTTCTTCGGCACCAACTCGCCGATGACGAGGTGGAAGAAGACCACGACGGCGAGCGCGATCACATAGCCGATCGGATGAACCAGCCCGTCCGGAACGCGCAGCGCGGCGAACACCGGCTCCAGCAGCCCGGCGACGGTCGGCTCCGCCACCGCACCGAGGGTCAGCGAGCAGACTGTGACACCGAACTGCGCGGCGGCCATCATCCGCGGCAGGTTCTCCAGACCGTGCAGCACGGTACGGGCCCGCCGCTGGCGCTCCGCGAGCGGCTCGATCTGGCTGCGGCGCACCGAGACCAGGGCGAACTCGGCGCCCACGAAGAACCCGTTGCCGAAGACCAGCAGCACGGCGAACAGCAGTTGCAGGACGCTCATCGCTCAGCCTCCTGGCCGCTGCCGGTGCGCACCAGGCGTATCCGCTCGGCCCGGTGGTGTATGACCTCGCGCACCCGCAGCTCCCAGCCGGGCAGCCGCGCGATGTCGCCGGCCCGCGGAATCCGGCCGAGCAGGTCGGCGACCAGACCGGCCACCGTCTCGTACGGGCCCGACGGCGCGTCGAGCCCGATCCTGGCCAGCACATCGGCACGGCAGCTGCCGTCCGCGTCCCACGCGGGATGCCCGTCCTGTGCCGGGGCCTGGGCGAGCTCGGGGGTGCCGGCGCCCTCGTGGTCGTGCTCGTCACGTACCTCGCCGACCAGCTCCTCCACGATGTCCTCCAGGGTCACCACCCCGGCGGTGCCGCCGTACTCGTCGACGACGACGGCCATCGGCTGCTCGCTGCGCAGCCGCTCCAGCAGCGGCTGCACCGGCAGCGTCTCCGGGACCAGCAGCGGCGCCACGGCGATCCGGCCCACCGGTGTGACCGCCCGCAGCGGGGCGGGCACGGCGAGGGCGTCCTTGAGGTGGACCACACCGACGACCTCGTCGAGCCGCTCCCGGTAGACGGGGAAGCGGGACAGGCCGGTGGCCCGGGTGAGGTTGAGGACGTCGGCGGCGGTTGTCGTGTCGTCCAGGGCGCTCACCTTGACGCGTGCGGTCATCACCGACTGCGCGGTGAGCCCACCGAGGTTGAGAGTGCGCACGAACAGGTCGGCGGTGTCCTCCTCGATGGCCCCGGCGCGCGCCGAGTGGCGGGCCAGCGACACCAGTTCGGTGGGGGTACGGGCGGAGGCCAGCTCGTCGGCGGGCTCCACGCCCAGGGCGCGCACCAGACTGTTGGCAGCCGAGTTGAGCACATGGATGACGGGCTGGAAGGCCCGGGTGAAGGCGCGCTGCGGACCGGCCACCATGCGGGCCACCTGCAGCGGCCGGGAGACGGCCCAGTTCTTGGGCACCAGCTCACCGATGACCATCTGCACGGCCGAGGCGGCGATCATGCCCGAGACCACCGCCACCCCGGGCGCCACCGCGTCGGGCAGCCCGATCGCGGTGAGCGGACCAGTGAGCAGCCGGGCCAGCGCGGGCTCGGCGAGCATACCGACGACCAGCGAGGTGATGGTGATGCCCAGCTGGGTGCCGGAAAGTTGGAAGGAGAGCTTGCGGAGGGCCTCGACCACGCTGCGGGCCCGGCGGTCGCCGCTCGCGGCGGCCCGCTCGGCCGCCGGCCGTTCCACGGTGACCAGGCCGAACTCGGCGGCCACGAAGAAGCCGTTGGCGAGGATCAGGACAAGGGCCGCACCGAGCAGCAGGAGGGAACTCATGCCGCCACCACCACGCGTGAAGCGTTCAGGGCAGGGGCGGCGCAGGTACTACAGGACGGTTCGTCCATCGCCGTGAAAGTGTCACTCCTCGGATTGTTCCGGTCTCCCCGCGGCGTAGCGGGGTGGGCGCACACGCGCCATCCACCTCAAGAATAGTCAAGTGGTGGCCTTCAGGGGGAGGCCTGCCCGCACCTCCAGGCCGTTATGCCCCGTTTTGCCAGCGGTCGTGGCCGCTGGTGCCGCGGGCGTCGACGAGCGCCCGGAGCTGTCGGGCGTCCCGTAGCGCCTGCTCCTTGGCCATCCCGGGCTGGATGCCCATGGCGGGCAGGCTGGTGCCGTCGGCCAGGTCGAGGTAGACCCAGGGATCACCGGCACGGAGGTTGACCCGCAGCACCTCGGCCCATTCCAGACGGCGGCTGGTGGTGAGGTTGACGACGGTCACCCCGTCCTGCGCGGCGATCACCTTGGGGCGGCTGAGCAGCACCAGCAGGGCGAAGATCAGCAGCCCGGTGCCGATCATGGTCGCCCGGTCGATCACCGTCCAGTTGTCCGGCATCGCGACGGCGACGACGACGAACGTGACGAGCATCACCATGCCGACCGACAGCAGCACCGCGCGGGTCCGGCTGGGACGGAAGGTGACCGGCAGCTCGGGCAGCTGGTCGTAAGCGGGCATGGCGGCGGGCTTCCCGGTCCTGGGCGAGCTGGCGGTCACAGGCGGCAGGCGTGGATGCCGGTGGTGAGGATGGCGCGCGCGCCGAGCTCGTACAGATCGTCCATGATCCGCTGGGCCTCGCGGGACGGCACCATCGAACGGACCGCGACCCAGCCCTCGTGGTGCAGCGGGGAGATGGTCGGCGACTCCAGGCCCGGCGTGAGGGCCACCGCCGCCTCGACCTTCTCGGCCCTGATGTCGTAGTCCATCATCACGTAGCGGCGGGCGACCAGGACGCCCTGCATCCGGCGGAGGAACTGCTGGACCTTGGGGTCCTCGACGGACGCGCCGGTGCGGCGGATGACCACCGCCTCGGACTCCAGGATCGGCTCGCCGATGATCTCCAGGCCCGCGTTCCGCAGCGTGGTGCCGGTCTCCACGACATCCGCGATGATCTCGGCCACGCCGAGCTGGATGGCGGTCTCCACGGCGCCGTCGAGGTGGACCACCGAGGCGTCCACGCTGTTGTCGGCGAGGTGCTTCTCGACCAGCCCGGCGAAGGAGGTGGCGATCGTCATGCCGCCGAACTCCTTGACGTTGGTGGCGGTTCCGGGTCGGGTCGCGTACCGGAAGGTGGAGGCGGCGAAGCCGAGCTGGAGGATCTCCTCGGCCTGCGCACCGGAGTCCAGCAGCAGGTCGCGTCCGGTGATGCCGATGTCGAGGCGGCCGGATCCCACGTACACGGCGATGTCCCGCGGGCGCAGGAAGAAGAACTCGACCTGGTTCTCCGCGTCGACCAGGACCAGTTCCCGGCGGTCCTTGCGCTGGCGGTAGCCGGCCTCATGCAGCATCGCCGACGCAGGCTCGGACAGAGAACCCTTGTTGGGGACGGCGATGCGCAGCATGGGAGTCGCTTCCTTCGTGCGTGGGTACGGTGAACGGTGGGCTGGGGTACGGAATACCAGGTGACGCTCAGAGGTGAGCGTATACGTCGTCCAGGGTGATTCCCCGGGCGACCATCATCACCTGAAGGTGGTACAGCAGCTGCGAGATCTCCTCGGCTGTGCGGTCGGTGCCCTCGTGCTCGGCGGCCATCCACACCTCGGCGGCCTCCTCGACCACCTTCTTGCCGATGGTGTGTACGCCCGCCTGCACCAGTTCGGCGGTACGGGACGTGCTCGGGTCGCCGGAGGCGGCCTTGCGCTGGAGCTCGGCGAAGAGTTCCTCGAATGTCTTCTTGGCCATGGTGGTCCTACTCTACGTGACCGCCCCGCAGCGATTAGCGCCAGGGCTCGGAAACGGACCGCAAAGTCGCCGCCGTTGCGACGGCGGCGGTGACCGCCTCATGCCCCTTGTCCTCGGTGGAACCGGGCAGTCCGGCCCGGTCCAGCGCCTGCGCCTCCGTGTCACAGGTCAACACCCCGAAGCCGATCGGCACACCGGTCTCGACCGAGACCTGGGTGAGCCCGGCGGTCACGCCCTGGCAGACGTACTCGAAGTGCGGGGTGCCGCCGCGGATCACCACCCCGAGGGCCACCACGGCGTCGTAGCCGCGACCGGCCAGCACCTTGGCGACAACGGGGAGTTCGAAGCTGCCGGGGACCCGCAGCAGGGTCGGCTCGTCGATGCCCAGCTCGTGCAGTGCCCGCAGTGCACCGTCGACCAGACCGTCCATCACCTGCTGGTGCCACTGCGCCGCGACCACGGCCACCCGCAGGTCGCCACAGTTCTTCACGCTCAGTTCGGGGGCGCCCTTGCCGCTCACATCTCTCCTTAGGGTTGGGGTCCGAGGGCAGTGCCCCCGGGGGAAATCAAAAAGCCGACTACTGGTTCCCGCATGCGCCGGTCGGCGCCGCCGCGTCGAGCCAGGGCAGTTCGTGACCCATCCGGTCGCGCTTGGTGCGCAGGTACCGAAGATTGTGCTCCCCCGCCTGGACCGGCATCGGCTCCCGGTCGGTGACCCGCAGACCGTGTTCGGACAGCGCGGCCACCTTCTGCGGGTTGTTGGTCATCAGACGCAGCGATCTCACGCCGAGATCGGCGAGGATCTGGGCGCCCGCCGCGTAGTCGCGGGAGTCGGCGGGCAGTCCGAGCTCCAGATTGGCGTCGAGCGTGTCGCGGCCGCGCTCCTGGAGTTCGTACGCGCGCAACTTGTGCAGCAGACCGATGCCACGGCCCTCGTGTCCGCGCAGGTAGACCACCACGCCGCGGCCCTCAGATGCCACCTTCTCCAGCGACGCCTGCAACTGCGGTCCGCAGTCGCAGCGCAGCGAGTGGAACACATCGCCGGTCAGGCATTCGGAGTGCATCCGCACCAGGACGTCCTCGCCATCGCCGATGTCCCCGATCAGCAGGGCGATGTGCTCCACGCCGTCAGTGGTGCTGCGGTAGCCGTAGGCCTGGAAGTCGCCGTACTCGGTGGGCAGCCGGGTCGTCGCCTCGCGGCGCACCGTGGGCTCGCTGACCTTGCGGTACTCGATCAGGTCCTCGATGGAGATGATCGCCAGACCGTGCTTGCGGGCGAACGGCACCAGCTCGGGCAGCCGGGCCATCGTGCCGTCCTCGTTGGCGATCTCGCAGATGGCGGCGGCCGGGTGCAGCCCCGCCAGCCGCGCGAGGTCGACGCCCGCCTCAGTGTGCCCGTTGCGGGTGAGCACGCCGCCGGAGCGGGCCCGCAGCGGGAAGATGTGTCCAGGGCGTACGAAGTCCGTGGCCACGCTGCCGGGGTCGGCGAGCATCCGCAGCGTGGTGGCCCGGTCGGCGGCGGAGATGCCGGTGGTGGTGCCGTGCTCGGCGGCGGCGTCCACGGAGACCGTGAAGGCGGTGCGCATCGACTCGGTGTTCTGCTCGACCATTTGCGGCAGGTCGAGCCGGTCGAGGTCCGGGGCCTCCAGCGGGGCGCAGATCAGGCCGCGGCACTCGGTCATCATGAAGGCGACGAGTTCGGGGGTGGCCAGCTCCGCGGCGAAGACCAGATCGCCCTCGTTCTCGCGGTTCTCGTCGTCGACCACCACGACCGGACGTCCGGCCGCGATGTCGGCGATCGCCCGCTCGACGGGGTCCAGTGTGAAGGTGTCCTCGTCGGCGTCGTACCAGCTCTGCAGCGCGGTCATGCTCGGTCCCTTTCCTTCTCCCCCGGACTCCGTCCGGGAGGTACCCCCGCCGCCGCGGTGC
Organism: Streptomyces sp. NPDC020096; assembly: GCA_040631425.1. Classification (GTDB taxonomy): domain Bacteria; phylum Actinomycetota; class Actinomycetes; order Streptomycetales; family Streptomycetaceae; genus Streptantibioticus_A. The sequence continues at coordinate 343,106 of JBEYJY010000002.1, read as the reverse complement.
GGTGCGGCTTCGACTGTCGGCTGCGGCCCGGTGGCCGCACGGGCGTCGCTCACGCCACTCCTTCCAGAACGCTGCCGGGTTCGACCCGCAGCACCCGGGTGCGCAGCCACCAGGCGCGCATGCCGGCGATCACGAGAACGAAGTAGACGCCGTAGACCAGGGCCGAGAAGACCAGGCCGCTGCTGAACGCCAGCGGGACGCCCACCAGGTCCACCGCGAGCCACCCGAACCAGAACTCGACCCAGCCGCGCGCCTGCGCCACCATCGCGGCGAGGGTGCCGACGAAGATGTACGCGTCAGGCCAGGGGTTCCAGGACAGTGCCGGGTACGCCGTGAACAGCCCGCCGACGGCGAGCGTGCCGACCGCCGACCCGGCGACCAGCCAGCCGCGTTCACGCCAGGTGGCGAAACGTACCGCCACATCGCCTGAGGCGCGCAGGCCGCGCTGCCACCGCGTCCAGCCCCACAACGCCACGACGATGACCACGAGTTGCTTGCCTATGCCGCCGCCGAGATGGGCGGTGGCGTACGCGACCACCAGGATCACGCCGGAGAGCAGCTGCGCGGGCCAGCTCCACACCGAACGGCGCCAGCCGAGCGCGAGCGCGGCCAGGCCGAGCACGTTGCCGATCATGTCGGACCAGATGACGTGCTGTCCCAGGACGCTGAACGCCTGGCCGGACAGCCAGCCGAAGGCACTCACTTGGCCACTTCCGCAGTTCGATCACCCAGCAGGCGCTCGACGTACTTGGCGAGCACATCCACCTCAAGGTTGACCGGGTCGCCGGGCTGCTTGATGCCGAGGGTGGTCAGTGCGAGCGTGGTCGGGATCAGGCTGACGGTGAAGTAGTCCGCCGCCGCCTCGACCACGGTGAGGCTGATGCCGTCCACCGTGATCGAGCCCTTCTCGACCACGTAGCGCGAAAGGGCGTCCGGAAGCGAGATCTTGACGATCTCCCAGTGCTCGGCGGGTGTGCGGCCGATGATGGCCCCGGTGCCGTCGACATGGCCCTGGACGAGGTGGCCGCCGAGCCGTCCGCCGAGCGCCATCGGCCGCTCCAGGTTGACCCGGGAGCCGGTGCGCAGCGCGCCCAGGCTGGAGCGGTGCAGCGTCTCGGCCATCACATCGGCGGTGAAGGCGCCGTCCGCGGTCTCCACGACCGTGAGGCAGACGCCGTTGACCGCGATCGAGTCGCCGTGCTTGGCGCCGTCGGTGACGACCGGGCCGCGCAGGGTGAAGCGGGAGGCGTCGCCGAGGTCTTCGACGGCGACGACCTCGCCCAGTTCTTCGACGATTCCGGTGAACACTCAGTTCTCCTCGGCAGATTCGGAGGGGCGGGCCCGCAGGGCACTCGACGAGGGGTGGTGGTCGGGCGACGGGTGGGCGGGGTAGGCGGTGATGCGTAGATCGGGTCCGACCGGCTGCAGGTCGGTCACATCGAGCCGCAACGCCCGCTCGATGGTGGGGATTCCGGCGTCGGCGAGGGCGGCGGGCCCGGCGCCGAGCAGGGCGGGGGCGAGGTAGCCGATGACCTTGTCGACGGCTCCGGCCGCCAGGAAGGCCCCGGCGAGAGTGGGGCCGCCCTCCAGCAGCACGGAACGCACATCGCGCTGGTACAGCGCGCTGAGCAGGGCGAGGACGTCCAGTCCTCGGCCGTCCGCCGCGCGCGGCAGGCGGACCACGTCGACCTTGAGGTGATCGGTGACGGCGTCTTCGGCGACGGCGAGCAGGGTGGGCGCGGCCGAATCCAGTACCCGTGCGTCCGGCGTGATGGTGGCCTCGGTGTCCACGACGACCCGCAGTGGCTGGGTGATGTCGCCGTCGATGCCGCGTACCGCGAGCTGCGGGTCATCGGCGCGCAGGGTGCCGGAGCCGACCAGCACCGCGTCCGACTCGGCACGCAGCCGGTGCACCTCGGCACGCGCCGGGGCCGCGGTGATCCAGCGGCTGGTGCCGTCGGCGGCGGCGCTACGGCCGTCCAGCGTGGCCGCGTACTTCCAGGTCACGAAGGGGCGCTGGCGGGGGGTCGCGGTCAGCCAGGCCTCGTTGCCGCGGGCCGCGGCGTCGGTGAGCAGGCCGCCTTCGACGTCGATTCCGGCGGCGCGCAGGGTGGCGGCGCCGCCGGTGGCGGTGGGCGTGGGGTCGGCGACGGCGTAGACGACGCGGGCCACTCCGGCGCCGATCAGCGCCTGGGCGCAGGGGCCGGTACGGCCGGTGTGGTTGCAGGGTTCCAGAGTGACGACGGCGGTTCCGCCGCGGGCCCGCTCACCCGCCGCGCTCAGCGCGTGCACCTCGGCGTGCGGTCCGCCGGCCCGCTGGTGCCAGCCCTCACCGGCGGTCTCGCCGTCGGCGTCGAGGATGACGCACCCGACGACCGGGTTGGGGCTGGTGGAGCCGAGCCCACGGGCGGCGAGCTCAATGGCCCGCTGCATCGCGAGGGCTTCAACTGCGGTGGCCACCGGGTCCTCCTGCCTCTACGGGCGGACTCCGGGGCTCTACGGGGATGCGTACGGGCGGACGTGCCGCCTCGTACGGGTACAAACACCGAGATACGCCGCGATCGGCAATGCACCACCGCGAGAACGTACGTTCGCGGGGCCGCCGATGACGGCGTACCGGTGAGTTCCCGCGCGCACTGCCTCCCATCCGGACTTTAACCGTCGGTCCAGGAATTTCACCTGGTCAACCGGCCGCTGGTTGCGGACGGGTCGCGGACTGTAACCGCCGGTTCGGAGTTTCACCGACCCCGGAGTGCGCTTTGTCACTGGTACAGCTTCAGTCTGCCACGGCTGATCGGGAACTATGCGGGCGAGGGTCTGTGGCTTGAGTCACAAGGCGAATGCGGAAGGTGAGAGTCCAATTCGCTGGGCTGGACTGCCCCCACGGCGGTCCGGCCCGGCGACCGCTCAACCCGAGATCGGATCGAGCTGCTCCGGTGCGGGGCGCAGTCCGTAGACGTCGCCGCCGGGCGGCGGTTGCAGTGTGGACAGCGCGGCGCGTGCGGCGGGGTCACCGGCGTCGGCGGCGGCGTGCACGATGTCGCTCGCCGCGTAGGCGTGGAACTCCAGCTCCTGGTGGCTCCAGGGTGCGGCGCCGGTGGCGGCGGGCAGCAGATAGTCCACGGCCCGGAACAGCGATGCCCCGTCGGCCGTCCGGTAGTCCCACAGGTTGACGCCGACATGCTGGCCGATGGCGGCGAGCCGGGCCAGGGCGACCAGGTTGAAGGTCGAGTAGTGCCAGCTGCGGGTGCGAGCCAGTTCCAGCGGCTGGCTGCCGTCGGCCGCGATCTGCACGTCGAGGCGCTTGGTCTCGGCGGCCCGCACGGTGCTGCGGGCCAGTGCGGTGTCGCCGGTGGCGAGGGCGAGGGCGGCCAGCTGCACGTCGTAGAAGCTGCCATGGTTGTTCTTCTCCGCGGCTTCCTGCGGGCCGAACGGGCTGGTGCGCAACCAGCGCAGGAACGCCTTGTCCCAGCCGAGCATCCCGCTGTGGTCGGCGCGGCTCCAGCCGGGCGCCCCGGTGTCGAGGACGGCGGTGGCGTCGAGGACGCCGGTGAACTCCTGGGAGAAGTCGATGATGCCGATCGCCCGGCCGTCCGACTGGCAGGGGACGAACTGGGCGTGGTCGAGGTTCGGGTTCATCCGGGTCGCCGGGTCGACGAACCAGGTGCGCAGCATCCGTGCCGCGTGCTGGGCGCATGAGGCCCGGCCGGTGTAGTACCAGGCGAGGGTGAGCGTGTAGACCGCGTCGAACATCTTGCCGCGGTTGCCGTGGTCGGGGATCGCGTCGATTCCGGGGTAGCGCTGTCCATCCTTCTGGACGTACGGACAACCCCATGGATTCGACGCGGACTTGGGACGCGTCGGCCAGAAGTACGGCGCCTCGCTGAGGTAGTCGTGCCTGTCGCCGCCGGGCGGGGTCTGCGGCTTGCCGGTCACCGTCCACGGGCCCTGCCTCAGCCAGTTGTCGGCACGCGCGGTGAGGTCGGCGAGTTCGCGGCGCAGTACCGGGTCGTCATGGTCGAGCCGCCCCTTGGCCTGCCGTAGCGCCGCCCCGTCGAGCACCACGGTCGCGGGGACCGGCGCGCCGTGCGGGCGGCCGTGCGCCGCGGCCCCGGTGGCCGCCGCGGTGGGGACGAACACCGCGGCGAACACCGCCGCGGCGGCGACGAGCGCGCTGCGGCGCCGTCGTGGTCTTCCGCTCATCGAGGCTCCCGTTCTTCTTCCGCTAGTCGGAGATCCCTCCGGAAGCCAGGCATCCAGCATTCAGATAGCTGAACTTCGTTCAGAATCAGGACCGTTGGAGCGTAGAGGTACGGCCGATGACCGGGCAATGGTCCGGACATGACGAGAGCTCACCCACCACCAACCCCCGAGCGCGTCCCATTACCATGGCCGGGATCTTCCCGCCAGCAAAACAAACAGAAAAGTGGAGCAGCTCATGGGCCTCGGTGTGCGCTGGACCGTGCACGGCGATGGGCGCACCCCCGCCCCCGGTGCGGTCGTCAAACCGGACGAGCGGCTGTCCTGGCCGCGCACCATCGGACTCGGCGCACAGCACGTGGTGGCGATGTTCGGGGCCTCCTTCGTGACCCCCGTACTGATGGGCCTGGACCCGAATCTCGCGATCATGATGTCCGGCATCGCGACCATGCTCTTCCTGCTCGCCACGCGCGGCCGGGTACCCAGCTATCTCGGCAGCAGCCTGTCGTTCGTGGGAGTGGGGGACATCATCCGCGCACAGGGTGGCGGCAGCACTGCGGTCACCGGGGCGATCCTGGTGGTCGGCATCGCGCTGTTCCTGGCGGGCCTGCTGGTGCAGAAGTTCGGCGCGCGGATCATCCACCTGGCGATGCCGCCGGTCGTCACGGGTGCCGTGGTCATGCTGATCGGCTTCAACCTGGCCCCGGTCGCCGCGAGCACCTACTGGCCGCAGGACCAGTGGGCCGCACTGCTGACCATGCTGCTCACCGGGCTCGCACTGGTCGCGCTGCGCGGGTTCTGGTCCCGGATCGCGATCTTCCTCGGCCTGGTCTTCGGCTACGTCATCTCCTGGGCCTTCGACCGGGTGTTCGGCAAGATCCACTCGGTGAACGGGGCGGGGAAGGTCGTCGAGCACTGGCGGCTCGATCTGGCGGGGGTCTCGAAAGCCGACTGGATCGGCTTGCCGTCGCTGCACGGGCCGGTCTTCCACTGGTCGGCGGTGCTGGTCGCGCTGCCGGTGATGATCGCCCTGATCGCGGAGAACGCGGGGCACGTCAAGGCGGTCGGCGAGATGACCGGAGAGCCGTTGGACGACCAACTGGGCACCGCGATCGCCGCGGACGGTGCGGCGACGGTGCTGTCCGCGGCCGTCGGCGGGCCCGCCACCACCACGTACTCCGAGAACATCGGGGTGATGGCGGCCACCCGGGTCTACTCGACCGCCGCGTACTGGGCCGCGGCCGGGTTCGCCCTGCTGTTCGGCGTGTGCCCCAAGTTCGGGGCGATCGTCGCCGCGATCCCCGGCGGTGTGCTGGGTGGCATCACCGTGATCCTCTACGGGATGATCGGTCTGCTCGGTGCCCAGATCTGGGTGCACAGCAAGGTCGACCTGCGCAATCCGCTCAACCTCGTCCCGGTGGCGGCGGGAGTCATCATCGGCATCGGCGGAGTGAGCCTGAAGATCAGCTCAAGCTTCCAGCTGAACGGTATCGCCCTCGGCACCATCGTCGTGCTCTCCGGCTACCACGTACTGCGGCTTTTCGCCCCGGCCCATATGCGCGAGCAGGAACCGCTGCTCGACGAGGGCACCTCGGCGTACGACAACGCGCCGCCGGAGCCCGGCCGCTGATCCCCGTCAGCCGAGGCTACCGGCGAAGTCCTCGATGCCGACCACCCGCAGCAGCCGCAGCCGCTCGTACGACTCGCTGCCGGGCCGGGCGGTGTGGACGATCAGCCGCTGGTCGCCCTCGTCGCTGAGCAGCACCTCGCAGTCCAACTCCATCGCCCCGACGACCGGATGACGGAACCGCTGGGTGGTCCGGCGCCGTAGCGCCACCTCGTGGTTCTCCCACAGTGCGGCGAACTCCGGGCTCGCCGAACGCAGCCGGGCCACGAGGGCGGCGGCCCGGGCATCGTCGGAACGCGCCACCAACACCGCCCTTAGTTGGGCGACATGCGCCTGGGCGTGCTCCAACCGGTCCTCCGGAGGGAAGAGTTCCCGGGCGGCGGGATCGGTGAAGTACTGGACGATGACGTTCCGCTCCGCGGCCGGGCGGTCCGAGGCGTCCCCGAACAGCGCCACCGCCAGCGCGTTGCGCGCCAGCACATCGCCGACGTCGCTCACCACCTGGGCGGGTGTGTCGTCAAGACGGTCCAGGATCAGCAGCAGACCGGGGCGCACATGCCCGTCGCAGCGACGGTCGCCCGGCGGCTCCTCCCCCACCAGGTGGAACAGCTGGTCGCGTTGGTCGTCGGTCAGCCGCAGCGCACGAGCCATCGCGGCCAGGATCTGGCGGGACGGACGCGGTCCGCGGGCCTGCTCCAACCGCGTGTAGTAGTCCGCGGACATCCCGGCCAGCTGTGCCACCTCCTCCCGCCGCAGCCCCGGTGTCCGGCGGCGCGGCCCCACCGCCAGCCCCACATCGGCGGGCGCCAGCCCCGTACGGCGGCAGCGCAGGAAGTCGGCGAGTTCGATGCGGTCCACGTCTTCAGCATGCGCGGCGCCGGGGGCCGTATCCAGGGTGTGCCGGTCCCCGTATCGGGCGTCGCCGCGCGTCCGCCGCTCAGTCCAGGTGGAAGACCTCCTCGGCCTCGGTCCACAGCTCTCCCTCCGCCGCGCTGTCCAACGGCCGCTGGCACGGATCGGTCAGCGTCCACCAGCGGCGGGTCTGCGAGTCGGCGGCGATACGGGCCTGGTCGGCGGCGTAGTCATCACCGGTGTACTCGAAGTAGGCGAAGAGCAGGCCGTCCCGCAGGAAGATCGAGTAGTTGGTGATGTGCGCCGCGGTGAGGGTCTTCAGCACCGAGGGCCAGACCTCCTGGTGCAGTCTGCGGTACTCCGCCTCGTGTTCGGGACGGAGCCTGACGATCTGGGCGACGCGGCGCGGGGGCTTCGGCATGCGGGCCAGGATGCCCAAGCGGTGGCGCGGCGGGAAGGGGTTCGCCCGTTGTGAGGAACGCCGGGCGGGGCGAATCGCCCGAAGTGTCCGTGCGCTGCGACGCTTGCCCGCATGATCCCAAGCGGGCAACTGTCCCCGGCGGCAGCCGGTGTTGATTCCGTGCTGGCGCGGATGCGGGCCCTGCACGAGGCGCTGCCGCAGCAGGACGGCGTGGCGGTGTTCAACCGGGTGTACCTGGCTGTGACCGAGGCGTTGCGCGGCCGAATCGCGGACGGTTACTTCCCCGACCCCTACGCCACGGCCGAGTTGGGCACGCTGTTCGCGGGCTGCTATCTGGCCGCGGTCGACGACGACGCCGGGCGGCGGCCGCCCGCGTGCTGGCGGCCGCTGCTCCAGCTGCGCGGCCATCGCGGGGTGCGGCCGGTCCAGTTCGCCCTGGCGGGCATCAACGCCCATGTCGGCCACGACCTGCCGATGGCGGTGGTCGACACCTGTCAGGCCCTCGGGCTCCCGCCGCACGCCATCCACCGGGACTTCGAGCGGGTCGGCCAGATGCTGACGGGCTTGGAGGACCGGATCCGCGAGGAGCTGATGCCTGGCGCCGATGTGCTGCACATCGGCGATGGGCTCGTGCACCTTGCCGGTGCGTGGAGCCTGGACGAGGCACGGGAGGCGGCGTGGTCCGCCGCGCAGGTGCTGTGGCGGTTGCGTGAACTTCCCCATGTCTACGAGGCGTTCACCGATCGACTCGACGCGGGCGTCGGCCTGGTGAGCCGATGCCTGCTGACGCCGCTCAGCTAACGCTGTTCCGGCTGATCTTGGTTGTGGGGTTGCGGTGCGTTCGGACACCGCAACCCCCGGCCAAGGATCCGCCGGAAAGGCGTCAGTCCTCCGGAAGCTCCACCGGAGCGATCTCGTCGTACACGTCACCGGGGCCGGGGTTGGCCGGATCCGTTTCGCCGCCGAAGTGGTGCATCACGCCCCACACCGCGTTGAGCGCCGTCTGCACCGCGCCCTCGGCCCAGCCCGCGGTCCAGGAGATGTCGTCGCCCGCGAGGAAGATGCCGCGCTTGTCGGCGGGCAGCCGGTCCTGCATGAAGTGGGTGAACAGCCGCCGCTGGTAGCGGTAGTGGCCCGGCAGGTTGGCCTTGAACGCGCCCATGAAATAAGGCTCGTTCTCCCAGGAGACCGTCACCGGGTTGCCGATGATGTGCTTGCGGATGTCGACCTTCGGATAGATCTCGCCGAGCGACTTCAGCATGACCTCCATGCGCTCACCGGCGCTCAGCGGAAGCCACTTGAGGCTGTCGTCGCACCAGGTGTACGAGAGGCAGATCACCGCGGGCTTGTCCGGCCCGTCGTCCAGCAGGTAGGTACCGCGGGTCATCCGGTCGGTGAGCGTCATACTCATGGTGTCCCGGCCGGTCTCCTCGTCCTTGTCCAGCCAGAACGGCCGGTCGACGGGAACGAACAGCTTGGACGACTCCATGTAGTGGGTGCGCTCGATCGCCGTCCAGTGGTCGATCGGGAAGAGCTCGTCGTCGCAGGCGATCTTCGACAGCAGCATCCAGCTCTGCGCGGTGAAGACGACCGCTTTGTAAGAGCGGATGTCACCGGAGGCGTCGGTGACCGTGATCCGGTTGCCCGCGGTGCGGTGCAGGCGGGTGACGGCCGGACGCGGCTCACCGTCGTGCAGCGACTTCAGGGAGGTGCCGGGCGCCCAGTGCACCAGCTTGGCGGGCTCGTCCGCCCACAGCCGCAGCGGCAGCTGCTCACTGCCCCCGACGATGCCGCGGTGGTCGTCGTCGGCACCGGTGTAGACGACGCGCAGGATCTCCAGGATGGAGTTGGGGAAGTCGGTGTCCCAGCCGCCGGTGCCGAAGCCCACCTGGCCGAAGATCTCGCGGTGCCGGAAGGACTTGAACGCCGGGGAGTCGCAGAGGAACCCGTAGAAGGTCTGGTTGTCGAGCTTGTCCACCAGATCCGCCCATATGGCGCGGATGGCGGGCACATCACGCTCGCGGATCGCGCGCTGCATCTCGGAGAAGCGCGCGCCGTCCTCCAGACAGGCGTTCCAGGCGTCCATCACCTGGTGGTAGACCTCGGGCAGATCGTCGAGAGTACGGGCGTAGTGCGACTCGCCCTTGAGGTCGACCACGGTCGACGGGGTGTCCGGGGCCAGCGGGTTGGGGAACGACTTGGTCTCCAGGCCCGCCAGGTCGATGTAGTGCTGGAAGGCGGTGGAGCACGGCGGGAACCGCATCGCGCCCATCTCGGCCGTCAGGTCCGCGTCGCAGCCGTCGAAACGCGCGGTGCGCAGCCGCCCGCCAAGCCGGTCGGCCTCGTAGACGACCGGCTTGAGGCCCATCTTCATCAGCTCGTACGCGGCGACGATGCCGGACAGACCGCCGCCGACGACGGCCACCTCCGTGCCGTGCTCCTGCGCCGGGATCGAGCCGAGGCCCGCCGGGTGCGCCAGGTAGTCGTCATAGGCGTACGGGAAGTCGGGGCCGAACATGGTGACCGGCTTGGCCGCCTCCGGCAACTGCTCGTCATGGACGGCAGTGGGCACCGTGGACGTCATCGGCGTGGCTCTCCTTGGCGGGGCGGTACAAAAAGGGCGGTACGGGCAGAGGGGACCGGTTCAGGCGAGCGGCCCGTACAACTCGGGGCGGCGGTCGCGCAGATAGGGGTTCTGCCTGCGTGAGGCGCGAAGGCGGGCCGGGTCGGCATCGGCGAGGACGAGGTCCTCGCCGATCCCGGCGCGGGCGTGCGCCACGCCGTCGGGACCGGCGAGACAGCTCAACCCGGCGAAGTGGAACTCGCCCTCGGCGCCCGCACGGTTCGCATAAGCCAGATAGAGCTGGCTCTCGAACGCGCGCGCCGGGACGAGGGTCTGGGGGACGACCTCGAAGGGCCGCATCAGCGCGGTGGGCACCACCAGCAGATCGGTGCCGGCCAGCGCGTGGGCCCGTACGTTCTCCGGGAACTCCACGTCGTAGCAGATCAGCAGGCCGACGGTGAGATCGCCGAGGGGCGCCTGGACCACCAGGGACTCACCGGCCGTGAAGTGCCGGGCCTCGAACTCACCGAACAGATGCGTCTTGCGGTAGTTGGCGAGGCGGGTGCCGTCCGGGCCGATGAACTGGGCGGAGTTGAAGACCCGGTCGCCGTCGCGCTCGGGGTATCCGTACACGATCGCCACTCCGTGCTCGGCGGCGATCTTCGCCACGCGCTGCGCGCCGGGGCCGTCGGCGGGCTCGGCGAGGGTGGCGACGGCGTCGCCGAGGGCGTATCCGGTCAGATACATCTCGGCGGTCGCGAGCAGCCCGGCACCCGCGGCGGCGGCGCGCCGTGCGGCGTCGTCCAGCGCGTCAAGGCTCTCGCGGGTGCTCTGCGGCACACCGCTCGGGCCTTGGTACAACGCGATGCGCAGCGGCGTCATGATCCTCGTGGCCGTTCCGTGAGGGCGTTCGGGGGGCTCCTCGAAGGTACGGGGCGCCTGCGGCGGGCGACAAGGTGGGGATATTGCGTACCGGCGGCCTGTTCGTTGCGTTGTAGGGGCCGAGGGTGGCGATTCATTGCGCGTGGTGCTGCTTGGGTGGGCGTTCAGGAGGATTGCCCTCCCCCCCCCACCCGTTTGCCGGTGTCCGCATCTGGCCGTCGCGCAGGGCCGGTGTGGAGTCGGGGGTTCAGCGCGCTTCGGGCCGGGTTCGCGGTGCTGCCGCTGGCCTTCGGGATGATGGTGGTGACGCAGCGCGGTATGCGGTGGGCGGCCCGGCTCGGGACCGCCGCCACCGTCGCCTCGGGGCTGGTGTCCATCGCGGGCGGTCTGCTGCTGTTCACCGCGGACTCGCCCACGCCGTACCCGTTGTACGCCTACTACATGCTGCTGGCGTTCGGTGCCGGTACGGCGATGCCCTCGTTGTCACACGCCATCGTCACCTCGCTGCCGCAGCACCAGGCCGGGGTCGGTTCGGCGTTGAACACGGCGGCGCTGCTGCTCGCGCCGACCGTCCTGGTCGCCGGGGGCTGCGGCGCGGGACCGCGGCTCAGGTGGGCGAGCCGGCGCTGTAGCGGCGCAGCAGCGGCGACAGCACGAGGACGGACTTGGTGCGCTCCACGAAGGGTTCGCCCGCGATGCGCTCCAGGACGCGCTCGAAGTGGCGTACGTCAGAGGCGTAGATCTGGACGAGGGCGTCCGCCTCGCCGGTGACGGTGGAGGCCGACGCCACCTCCGGGTAGCGGGTGAGACCGCGCCGGATGTCCTCGGGAGAGGTGTTGTGGCGGCAGTAGATCTCGACGAACGCCTCGGTCTCCCAGCCGAGCGCGGCCGGGTCCACCCGTACCGTGAAGCCGGTGATGGCGCCCGCTGCCAGCAGCCGGTCCACCCGGCGCTTGACGGCGGGGGCGGACAGACCGACTTCGGCGCCGATGTCGGCGTAGGAGCGGCGGGCGTCCTCGGCGAGGGCGTGCACGATGCGTTCGTCGAGATCGTTCAGTCGCAAGGCGGGCGGTTCACTTCTCTTCTCGGGCGGGCACTTCTCGGGCGAGCTGGGAGCGGCGCATGCCGTACGCGAAGTACAGCACGACACCGACGATCATCCAGCCACCGAAGTACTCCCAGGTAATGGTTTCGAAGCTGCCCATCATCCACAGGCACAGTGCGAAGCCGATCGCCGGGGTGATCGGCGAGAAGGCGACCTTGAAGCTGCGCGGCATATCGGGCCGCGTCCTGCGCAGCACGATGACCGCCGCGTTGACCAGGGCGAAGGCGAAGAGGGTGCCGATGCTGGTGGCGTCGGCCAGCGCCCCCAGCGGGACCACGGCGGCCAGCACTCCGCAGAACAGCGAGACGATCACGGTGTTGGCGACCGGCGTGCCGGACTTCGGGCTCACCTTGGCGAACAGCTTGGGCACCAGGCCGTCGCGGGACATCGAGAACAGGATGCGGGTCTGGCCATACATCACGGTCAGCACCACGCTGGCGATGGCGATGACGGCGCCAGCGGCCAGCAGCACGGACCAGAAGCTCTGCCCGGTCACGTCCTTCATGATCTGGGCCAGCGCGGCATCGGCGTTGCCGAAGTTCTTCCACGGCATGGCGCCGACGGCCACCAGCGCGACCAGGCAGTACAGCACGGTGACGATCAGCAGCGAGAGCATGATCGCCCGGGGCATGTCGCGCTTAGGGTTCTTGGCCTCCTCGCCCGCGGTGGAGGCGGCGTCGAAGCCGATGTAGGAGAAGAACAGCGAGGCGCCCGCCGCGCTGACGCCGCCGAGGCCGAGCGGCATGAACGGCTTGTAGTTCCCGGCCCGGATACCGGTGAAGGCGACCGCGCAGAACAGGATCAGCGAGGCGATCTTCACCACGACCATGATGGTGTTGGCCCGGGCACTCTCCTTGGCGCCGCCCAGCAGGAAGCCCATGGCCAGCAGCACCACGAGCAGTGCCGGGATGTTCAGATAGCCGCCCTGGCCCGGCGGGTTGGCCATCCAGCCGGGGATGGTGATGCCGATGGTGCCGCTGAGCAGTTCGTTGAGGTACTGCCCCCAGCCCACCGCGACCGCGGCGACCGACACGCCGTATTCGAGGATCAGGCACCAGCCGCAGATCCAGGCGATCAGCTCGCCCATCGTCGCGTAGGCGTAGGAGTACGAGGAGCCGGAGACCGGGATGGTGCCGGCCAGCTCGGCGTAGGACAGCGCGGAGAACAGCGCGGTCAGACCGGCGATCACGAAGGAGATCACCACGGCCGGGCCGGCCTTGGGGACCGCCTCGCCGAGCACCACGAAGATGCCGGTGCCCAGGGTCGCACCGATGCTGATCATGGTCAGCTGCCACATGCTCAGCGAACGCCTGAGCTGTCCGCCCTCGCCCTGACCGCCCTCGGCGATCAGTCGCTCCACGGGCTTGCGACGCATCACGGCGGCGCCGAGACCGGAGGCTGGACGGCGGTCAGCTGGGGGCGCCGCCGACTCGGTCATCCGGTCGGGGGCTATCGGCGTCGTGCCGGGGTCCACCACGGGGGCTCCATCGTTGTCCTGACCACTGGATGGCGACGGACCCTACGACGGCCTCGGGGCGCGCGGGCGCGCCAGAAAGGCACGCCCGAGAGCTGGGGACCGCCGAGCCGGGGGTCCCCGCTGCTCCACGTACTGCGCACGACCCTAAGAGGTGCACGCTCTGTCCCATAATGCGGGTCCGTTGCGCGTACACAAAATATCGTTGCGTTCAACCGTGGGTGGCCGAAGATCCATTACCCCGTTTCGTCGGTTTGTTGCGGGCGGGTGTTTTGCGGGCAAATGAGAAGGCCCCGTACGTCCCGCCGTGCGGCGGGACGTACGGGGCCTGCGGCAGGCTCCTGCGTTACGACCAGCTGGAGTGCAGCGGCTTGCCCTCGGCGTAGCCGGACGCGCTCTGCACGCCGATGACCGCCTTCTGGTGGAACTCCTCCAGGGAGGCCGCACCCGCATAGGTGCAGGAGCTGCGCACGCCCGCGATGATCGAGTCGATGAGGTCCTCGACACCGGGCCGGGCCGGGTCCAGGAACATCCGCGAGGTCGAGATGCCCTCCTCGAACAGCGCCTTGCGGGCCCGGTCGTACCCGGACTCCTCGCTGGTGCGGTTGCGCACCGCGCGGGCCGACGCCATGCCGAAGCTCTCCTTGTACGGGCGGCCGTCGGCGGTGTGCTGGAGGTCGCCGGGGGACTCGTAGGTCCCGGCGAACCACGAGCCGATCATGACGTTGGACGCGCCCGCGGCCAGCGCCATCGCCACGTCGCGCGGGTGCCGCACGCCGCCGTCGGCCCAGACGTGCTTGCCGTACTTGCGCGCCTCGGCGGCGCATTCGAGCACGGCGGAGAACTGCGGGCGGCCGACGCCGGTCATCATGCGGGTGGTGCACATCGCGCCCGGGCCCACGCCGACCTTGATGATGTCGGCTCCGGCCTCGACCAGGTCGCGGACCCCCTCTGCGGCGACGATGTTCCCGGCCACGATCGGCACCTGCGGGTCGAGGGCGCGCACCGCCTTGATGGCGGCGATCATCGACTCCTGGTGGCCGTGCGCGGTGTCGATCACCAGCGTGTCGACACCGGCGTCCAGCAACTGCTTGGCCTTGCCCGCCACATCGCCGTTGATGCCCACGGCGGCGGCGACCCGCAGCCGGCCCGCCGGGTCGGTCGCCGGGGTGTAGAGGGTGGCACGCAGCGCGCCCTTGCGGGTCAGGATGCCGGCCAGCTGGCCGTCCTTGTCGACCGCCGGGGCGAGCTTGCGGTGGGCTTCCTCCAGACGGTTGAACGCCTCACGCGGGTCGATGTCCGCGTCGAAGACCAGCAGGTCCTTTGACATGACCTCGGACAGCTGGGTGAAACGGTCCACCCCGGACAGGTCGGACTCGGTGACGACGCCCACCGGGCGGCCGTCCTCGACCACGACGCCCGCGCCGTGCGCCCGTTTGGGCAGCAGGGACATGGCGTCTGCGACAGTGCTGTGGGGAGCGAGCACGATCGGAGTGTCGAGCACCAGGTGGCGCTGCTTGACCCAGGAGATGACCTCGGTCACGACCTCGATCGGAATGTCCTGCGGGATCACGGCCAGGCCACCGCGGCGAGCTACCGTCTCGGCCATGCGGCGACCGGCGATCGCGGTCATGTTGGCGACCACGAGGGGGATGGTGGTTCCGGTCCCGTCCGGGGCGGACAGGTCCACGCCCTGCCGGGAGCCCACGGCGGAGCGGCTGGGAACCATGAACACGTCGTCGTACGTAAGGTCGTACGGCGGCTGAGAATCGTTGAGGAAACGCACGTACTTCATTTTTGCATGCCGGAAGGGGAAACCCGGATTGGAGGAACCTCCCGGATCCGGCAGCACCGCTTGGGGCATGATCCGAAACGACCGCCCGGGCCGGTTTCTGCGACCCTTAGGCGGGTTTCACAGGCGGTGGAGTCACAATCGTAGTGAACGTAGTGAGGCGTCCTCCGGCCATAGGCCGGGCCCTTGGGACCCCGGGAGGGGAACATGAACCGCACTCGCTTCGCCCCGGACCGGGGTCTGACCAGCCGCATGGTGATCACCATGTTCCTCATCGGCTTGCTGTACGTGGTGTTCGTCGGTGTGCTGCTGGTGCTGCTGCGAGGCGCCTGGCCACTCATCGTGATCATCGCCGGAGGGCTGTTCATCGCCCAGTTCTGGTTCAGTGACAAGATCGCCGCGTTCAGCATGGGGGCGCACGAGGTGACACCGGAGGAGTACCCGCAGCTGCACGGTGTCGTCGACCGGCTGTGCGCACTCGCCGACATGCCCAAGCCGCGGGTGGCGGTCGCCCAGTCCGATGTCCCCAACGCCTTCGCCACCGGACGCAACGCCGACAACGCCGTGGTCTGCGCGACCACCGGTCTACTGCGGCGGCTGGAGCCGGAGGAGCTGGAGGGCGTGCTGGCGCATGAGTTGTCGCACGTGGCGCACAAGGACGTCGCGGTGATGACCATCGCGTCCTTCCTGGGGGTACTGGCCGGAGTGATCACCCGGGTCGCGCTGTGGGGCGGCTTCCGCTCCCGTGGCAACAACCAGAACGCCGCGATCATCGCGCTGCTCATCCCGCTGGTGAGCGCCGTGGTGTACGCGATCAGCTTCCTGCTGACCCGGATGCTCTCCCGCTACCGCGAACTGTCGGCGGACCGCTCTGCCGCGCAGCTCACCGGACGCCCGTCCGCGCTCGCCTCGGCGCTGACCAAGGTGACCGGCCAGATGGCCCGGATCCCCACCGAGGACCTGCGCAAGGCGGAGCCGTTCAACGCCTTCTACTTCGCCCCGGCGATCGCGTCCAAGGAGAGCCTGTCCAACCTGCTGTCCACCCACCCGACGCTGGAGCAGCGGCTGGAGCAGCTGGGGCGGATCTCCGCCGAGCTGAACCGCGGCTGAGTCACCACCGCATGTCCCGGGGACATCCCCCCGTACGTTTTCGAGGAGCTGACCGCCCGTGGGATTCCTTGACACCCTGCTCGGCCGCAGCAAGCCGGTCCGGCCCGATCTCGACCAGCTGTTCGGCCTGCCGTCGGCCGCGGTGACGCTGACGGCGGCCGCCGGGCTCACCCCGACCGGCGAGGGGTCGGTGTGCTTCGCCGCCGTGGAGGGCGGCGCCTTCGCCCAGTTGAAGGAGGAGGTACAGGGCCTGCTGGACGCCGGTGCCGCGCAGGACGGCGGACTGCCGGTGGAGTTCAGCCGGGACTCCTACGGCTACACCTGGCTGCTCTCCCGCCACGCCCCGGAAGACGTGACGGGCCTGGTCACCGATCTGCACGCGGTCAACTCGGTGCTGGAGGGCG
This sequence comes from Streptomyces sp. NPDC020096, assembly GCA_040631425.1. Taxonomy (GTDB): domain Bacteria; phylum Actinomycetota; class Actinomycetes; order Streptomycetales; family Streptomycetaceae; genus Streptantibioticus_A. The sequence goes on along the minus strand of JBEYJY010000002.1, from coordinate 326,676 downwards.
GCGGTTTCGGCCCACAGCTGCTGTGCTCGCTGGTGGGCTTCCGGGACGCCGAGGGACGTTCGCTCGCGCTGGTCTACCTCTACAAGCGCGGTACGTTCTACCCGTTCGCGCCACGCGGCGGCGAACGGCGCGACAACGCGCTGGAGTTGCAGGTCAAGGCGATGGTCGCGAACGATCTGCGAGTCGAGGAGCACCTCAGCCGCTGGTTCCCGGTGTGGGGTGCCCCGGGGCTGTGACCCCGGGCTCCGCCAGCAGGACGAGGAGGGGGGTGTCCGTCTTCTCCCAGAAGGCGGCGGCGTCGCCGAGGACGCCCAGCGCGGTGTGCCACTCCCCCGGCGCCGCGTCCGCGTAGCCCTGCCAGCCCGAGACCACCAGCAGTCGGCCGTCCTCGGCGGGCAGCAGGTCCGAGTCCGTCAGGCAGTCGTACAGGGCGTCCCAGTTGCGTCCGAACCAGTCCGGCAGCTTCAGCGCCTCGGCGCAGCGCGCCATGAACTCGGTCTTGTCCGCGACCCCTTGGAGGTCCAGTGCGTCGGCCCGCCGACCGGCGTCGCGTGCGGCGGCCAGCAGCGCGGCGGTCGGCCGGTCCTGCTGCCAGTGGATGACTCCGGTACGGCTCAGCAGAGCTGACAGATCGCCAGGTCCGGGCATGGTCATCGTCCTGTCACCGCCTTGAAGGTCCGGTAGTGGTCATCGGTGTAGTACGTCTCGTGGCCCGTGCCGGTGACGATGCGCCGGGCGCCGCGGTCGCGCGCGCCGGGGGTGGGCACCGTGTACTCGTGGTAGTAGCCGCGCCGTTCGCGCGGCAGCACGTTCTCGTAGTTGCCGAAGACCACCCCGTCCTTGGGGTACGGGAACGGGCCCCCGGCGGCGATCAGTTGCAGCGTGTGCCGCGCCTCGGGCGGCAGTTGGCTGACCGCGATCGTCGGCAGGCCGTGCGCCGGTGCGGGCGCGGATGCCGCGGGTGCCGAGCCGTGCGTACCGCCGGGGTGCGCGGCGGAGTGCTCGTTGGCCGCGGAGCAGCCGGTCAGGGCGAGTAGCAGGCAGGCCAGCAGCGCGGGGAGGAGGCGGAAGGGGCTTCGGCGCATGGGGTTGATGCTGCCATATCCGGGCAGCGGGGCTGGGCCCGTTCGGGCTGCGGCGGGTTCGGCACCGCCGGGCCCCGACGCGGGGGTTGCTCACCGTCGCGGCGGGGATCTCCTCGGGGGCAAGCCCCCGGCCCCCTGCCTCTGGGGCAGGCCCTGACCCCCGTGTCGGGCGCAAGTCTCCAATACCCCCGGGGTTTTGACGCCACCCGGAGGACCCGCGCCCGGGGGCTTGGCCCCCAAGGAAAACCCGCCGCGACGGCGAGCAACCACAACGGCGAGGCCCGGCTGTGCCGAACCGAGCGCGACCCAGAGCAGGGATCCGCCGGAAGGGCGTCACGCCTCGCCCGGGTCCACCCGCTCCAACGCCGGGCGGGCGCCCGGGGACTGCTGGTTCAGCAGGTGGTCGGCCGCGGCGGTGTCGGTGACCAGGCTGGTGACCAGCCCGGAGCGGAGCACCGCGCCGACCGCCGGTGCCTTGCGCATGCCGCCCGCGATGGCCACGACCTCGGGTACCCGGCGCAGCCGGTCCGCGTCCACGGTGATGCAGCGATCCCGCAGGTCCCGGCCGACGCGTCGGCCGTCCGCGTCGAAGAGGTGGGAGGACATCTCCGCGGCCACACCGAGGTCGGCGTAGTGCTTGCGCTCGGCGTCGGACAGTGCGTCGTAGACCGTGGAGACACGCGGTTCCCAGGAGCCGATGGAGACGACGGCGACGGTGACCTTGTCGAAGTAGCTCATGGCGGCGGCGATACCGGTCTGCTTGCGCAGCGCGGCGGCGGTGGCCGCGTCCGGCAGCACCATGGGGGCGTACATCGGGTGGGCCTCGCCGCCGGAGACCGCGGCGGCTCGGCGGACCGCCTCGACCGAGCCGCGTTCCGCTGTCCCGGCGTCGTATACGCCGGTGAGCTGGACGACGGTGCACGGCGGCAGCCGGTCGAGGGCGTTGGCCATGGTGATGATGGAGCGACCCCAGGCGAGGCCGAGGACATCGCCCTCGGTGACCAGTTCGCTGAGCAGCCCGGCAGCCACCGCGCCGAGGTTCTCCGGGTCGGGGGCATCGCTGGCCTGGCCGTCCGGGGATTCGACCACGACGGCGTTGCGCAGCCCGTAGCGGGCGCGCAGAGCGTCGGAGCGCTCGGCGTCGAGTTCGGCGGGAACGCGGATCTCGATGCGCACCAGATCGCGTTCGAGCGCCGACTCCAGCACTCGGGCGACCTTGAAGCGGCTGACGCCGAACTCCTCCGCGATCTGGATCTTGGACTTGCCCTCCAGGTAGAAGCGGCGGGCCATCGCCGCCGCCTGCACCATCTCGGCGGGTCCCATGCGGACGGGTGAGCGGCCAGTGGTCACGTCAGCCTCCCCAGTGCTCATTTGATTGCCAACATGCTCATCTTTGCAGATGGCGAGGCGTTGCGGGCGATCCCGACCGCGAGGAGTTTCGGTGAGTACTTGGTGAGTACTTCACGATGAGTACCTCAATCTACGGGAAAACTACGGGATCCTCGCCCGCGACGCCGGTCGGTTCAGGGGACGTTCGACGTTAGTTGAACGACTGTTCAGCGGCAGTGGTTCAGTGGCCACAGGCCCAGGGGGCCTTCGCCCCCACCGCCTCGGCCTGGGCGCGCAGCGCGCGCACCGCCTGCGCCGGGTCGTCAGACCCGTACACCGCGGAGCCCGCCACGAAGACATCGGCGCCCGCCTCGGCGCACTGCTCGATCGTGGACGCCGACACCCCGCCGTCCACCTGAAGCCACAGCTCAAGGCCGTGCTTGGCTATCAGCTCGCGGGTGCGGCGGATCTTCGGCAGCATGATGTCCAGGAAGGCCTGCCCGCCGAAGCCCGGCTCGACCGTCATCACCAGGAGCATGTCGAGCTCCGGAAGCAGGTCCTCGTACGGCTCGATCGGCGTGGCGGGCTTGAGCGCCATCGACGCCCTGGCGCCCTTGGCCCGGATCTCCCGCGCCAGCCGGACCGGTGCGGCCGCCGCCTCGACGTGGAACGTGACCGAGCCCGCACCCGCCTCCACGTACTGCGGCGCCCAGCGGTCCGGGTCCTCGATCATCAGGTGGCAGTCAAGCGGGGTGTCGGTCGCCTTGCGCAGCGATTCCACCACGGGAACACCGAGCGTGAGGTTGGGCACGAAGTGGTTGTCCATCACGTCGACATGGAGCCAGTCGGCTCCGGCCACGGCCTGCGCCTCATCGGCGAGCCGGGCGAAGTCGGCGGACAGGATGCTCGGGTTGATCTGCGCACGCATGCGCCCAGTATGGCGCGCCCGAACCCCCGTACGGTGCCGGGGGCCGGTCGCGGCCCCCGGCGGGGGGCGGGATGGTCCCGTGGGCGGGACCGTGACTGGCTGTCCGGCGGTTGTGCACCGGGTTGCGGGCAGCACGACACCGCCGGTGCGCGTCGTTCTGGTTGCTCGCCGTCGCGGCCGAGAGTTCCTACCGCCGCAGCGGTGGTCAACCGCTACGGCGCGGACCGGCGGTGGCGAACCGGCCGCACCCACGGGAAGCCGCCGGGCAGGCCCAGGGACGGCCGGGGCGGAAGAGCCCGCGCCGGTCAGGCGGACACAGCAGTTGCCGACCCGCGTCATCGTGGCCGCCCACCGACGTGGCGGACGGTTCTACGGCGCGCCCCGGGGCGTCACCGAGTGCGTCGCAGCAACGCCAGATACATCGCGTCCGTGCCGTGCAGATGCGGCCACAGTTGGATGTCGGGGCCCTTGCCGAGGTCCGGTACGCCGGGCAACAGCGGGCGGGCGTCGATCAGTTCGGCCTCTTCCGACGCGGCGCGCAGCACATCGTCCACCACGGCCCGGGTTTCGGCCGGATGCGGTGAGCAGGTCGCGTACCCGACCACGCCGCCGACCCGCACCGAACGCAGCGCGGTGCGCAGCAACTCCCGCTGCAGCGGGCCGAAGCCCGGCACATCCTCCGGACGCCGTCGCCATCGGGCCTCCGGGCGGCGGCGCAACGCGCCCAGTCCGGTGCACGGCACATCCATCAGCACGCGGTCGAACGTGCCCTCCGGCCACGCCGGTCGGGTGCCGTCCGCGGTGATCACCTGGTACGGGCCGGGATTGCCCGCCAGCGCGCGGGCGACCAGCCGGGCGCGGTGCGGCTGCTTCTCGGCGGCCACCAGCCCGGCGCCGCGTTCCGCCGCGAGCGCGGCGAGCAGCGCCGCCTTGCCACCGGGACCCGCGCAACCGTCGAGCCAGCGGCGATCGGGCCCGTCCAGCGGCGCGTTGGCCAGCGCGAGCGCGACGAGCTGGCTGCCCTCGTCCTGAACCCCGGCGTCGCCTTCGCGCACCGCTTCCAGTGCCGCCGGATCTCCGCCCTCCGCCAGCCGGATCGCGTACGGGGACCAGCGTCCCGGTACCCCGTCCTCGCCGACCTCCTCGGCCAACTCGGCCGTGCTGCAGCGGCCCGGCCGGGCGACCAGGGTCACCTCGGGCCGCTCGTTGTCCGCTTCCAGCAGGTCCTCGATGCCGTCCCGGCCACCGCCGAGCGCGTCCCACAGCGCGGAGACCACCCAGCGGGGGTGGGAGTGCACCACGGCGAGGTGGTCCTCGGGATCGTCGTCATAGGGCGGTGCCACCCGGTCCAGCCAACCGTCGAGGTCATCGGCGGCGATCTTGCGCAGCACGGCGTTGACGAACCGGGAGCGGCCGTCGCCCACCACGGCCCGGGCCAGCTCAACGGTGGCCGAGACCGCGGCGTGCGGCGGAATGCGGGTACCGAGCAGTTGGTGCGCGCCAAGGCTCAGCACGTCCAGCACCGGCGGATCGACCTCGCCCAGCGGCCGGTCGACGCACGCCGTGATGACGGCGTCGTACGTGCCCTGGCGGCGCAGCGTCCCGTAGACCAACTCGGTGGCCAGAGCCGCATCGCGCCGGTCGAAGCCGTCACCGCTGCGCTCGGCGTCCCGCAACAGGGCCGGAAGCACGAGGTTGGCGTACGCGTCGCGCTCGTCCACCGCCCGCAGCGCTTCGTAAGCGAGTTTGCGGACCGGGTCGGGGTTCGGGCGGCGGTAGGGCGCCTTGCCCTGCGGGCGGCGGGGGCGGGAGTTCATGGGGGAAGGTGCTCCGGAAATCAGCTATGTGCAGGCCGCCTGGGCGGCGGGCCTCCCCCAGCCTACGGCTTGCCCGCCGTGGTGGCTGGCCTAGGGCTGTTCCCCACCCGCCCACCCGTCACCGGGATCACGAACGCACCGGGGGGAAATCTCCTCACGCCTGTCCGGCGGGTCTTGGCCACCGGGTGTCGTTGGGGCATGGCAGTCGTCGGACCGGCGGTCATCCGCAGCATCCACCAGCGGCCTCCGGCCGCGGGCACCCCGGCCCAACCAAGATCCGCCGGACAGGCCCCACGCAAACGGGTGGGCGGGCGGGAGAACGCCTAGGCCCCAGCCCCGTCGAACCGCTCGCCGGAGGCGATCCGCACCCCACGGGCCCAGTCCGCCGCCCGCATCCGCTTCTTGCCCTGCGGCTGCACCTCCGTGAGCTCAACGGCGTGCGAGCCGGTCCCGACGTACACCGCGGACTTGGTAACGGCGAGTTCGCCCGGCGCGAGCGGCAGGTCCGTACGGTCCGCCAGGATCTTCACCGGTGCCGCGAGTTTGAGGCGCTCCCCCTGGAAGACGGTCCACGCCCCGGGCGCGGGCGTACAGGACCGGACCACCCGGTCCACCCGCAGTGCGGGCGCGCTCCAGTCCACGCGGGCATCATCGACGGTGATCTTCGGGGCCAGCGTGATGCCCTCGGAAGGCTGCGGCCGGGCCTGGAGCGTGCCGTCCTCGATGCCGTCCATCGTGGCCGCCAGCAGCCCGGCACCGGAGCGCGCCAGCCGGTCCAGCAGCACGCCGCTGGTGTCGTCGGGGCGTACGACTTCGGTGAGCACACCGTAGACCGGGCCGGAGTCCAGTCCCTCTTCGATGAGGAACGTGGACGCACCGGTCACCTCGTCGCCCGCCAGCACGGCATGCTGCACGGGAGCCGCGCCGCGCCACGCGGGCAGCAGTGAGAAGTGCAGGTTGACCCAGCCGTGGGCGGGAATGTCGAGCGCCGCCTTGGGCAGCAGGGCGCCGTACGCGACGACCGGGCAGCAGTCGGGGGCGATCTCGCTCAGCCGGGCCAGGAAGTCCTCGTCCCGCGGCCGGTTCGGCTTGAGCACCTCGATACCGGCTTCCTCGGCGCGCTGCGCGACCGGGCTCGCCACCAGCTTGCGGCCGCGCCCGGCGGGTGCGTCGGGCCGGGTGACGACGGCGGCCACCTCATGCCGGTCGGACGCCAGCAGGGCCTCCAGAGCGGGGACGGCGACTTCGGGGGTACCGGCGAAGACAAGCCTCATCGAGGTGCGGTGCCTTTCGAGAAGGAGCGTGGAACCAGGGAGTTAACGCGCGCGGCCGAATGTGCTGTGCGGGGAGATCCGGACCTGCGGTGCGGACTCGCCCGCCCACTCGGCCTCCCGGATGGCCTTCATCGCCGCCTTGCGCTGCTCGGGGTCGAGCCGGTCGATGAAGATGATGCCGTCGAGGTGGTCGGTCTCGTGCTGTATGCAGCGGGCGAGCAGCTGCGTTCCCTCGACGGTGACCGGGTCGCCGTACATGTTGAAGCCCTTGGCGACGACGCCGTACGCCCGCTTGCAGTCGAACCGCAGCCCCGGCAGCGACAGGCAGCCCTCGGGGCCGTCCTGCTCCTCGTCGGTCAGCGTCAGGTCAGGGTTGACCAGATGCCCGAGTTCGCCGTCAACGTGATAGGTGAACACCCGCAGCGAGACACCGAGTTGGGGAGCGGCCAGTCCCGCGCCCGGCGCGTCGACCATGGTGTCGGTGAGGTCCTTGACTAGGGTGCGCAGTTCCTTGTCGAAGACGGTGACCGGCTGCGCCTTCATACGCAACACCGGATCGCCGAAGAGATGGATCGGCATCACGGACACAGAATGGACTCCCGTCGGCGGGGGCGGAGCGGACGTTGGCGCGGAACGGCCTCCCAGTCTATGGCGGTCCGCGCCCCGGCGGATTCGGGGGCGTACGGCAGTGCGTACGCCTCTTCCGTGTCTACTCACGCCCCTGAAGCGTGACCCGATGGGCTGCTGACGCGTTGGTCAAGACAGATTGACCGAAAACGGGCCGCGACGCGGTCCGTTCGCAACCCGACAAACTCACAGCATCGCCGGTTCGAGAGGCTTGTTCATGGCCGACCACGCAACCCACGACGCCCAGGCACGGGCCAGTCTGCACCTCCTGGTGCGGGATATCGAGCGGGTCCGCCGGCAGGTGGACGCGCTGCGTACCCTCACCGCCCAGCTGGGCAATGTCTACCGCCCGAGGCGCAGCGGCCCCGCCGCCGGATTCGTCGTATACGGCCGGGCCCCGGCGCCAACCGTGCGGCTCGCCCAAGAGCTGCGGGACAGCGTTGAGACCCTGGTCACCGCCGCAGTCGACTTCGACCGGTCGTTGGGCTTCTCCTGGGACGCGGTGGGGTCGGCGCTCGGGGTGACCAAGCAGGCCGTGCACCGGCGCTACGGGACGCGCCGGGCCACCGCGTCTGGCGGCGAGGACGAGGCTGGGCGCGGTGCCGCCCCGAGCCCGACCCGTACGGTGCCCGCCGCGCGCTCGGTGCCCATGGGTGCGCCGCAGCCCGGTGGTGCCGCGCTGCGGGATGAGGCCTTCCCCGGCGCGCTGCCGGGGCCGCGCAACGGCTGACGACACGGCACGGCCGACGTCACCGCCCCGGTCGACGTCACCGCCCGCACCACACCGCCCCGCCGCCCGCGACGCCGACACGCCGGGCATCGGGGTGGTGGCCTTGCGGGGCTGCTCGCGGCGCCGGGCGCCGCGAGGGGCGGGCGCCGCGAGGGGCGGGCCCGGGCGGCGGGCGCCCCGTCAGCCGATGTCCGGCGGGTCCACCCGTACCCGCACCGGCTCGGTCTGCTTACGGGCGATCCGCGCCACCTGCGCCGACTTGAGCGCGGCGGCCAGCGCGCCGCCGCTGCCCGATGGCACCCGGAGCAGTACCCGCTCCCACTCCTCCCCGGGCGGCGGGTCGCCCATTCGCCGGGGACGTCCGGGCGGCGCAGCGGGGATCGGCACCGGGCCCAACCGGTCGGTGCCGTCCGGCAGTTCGGCGTTCTCCAGCAGATCGGCGACCGCCGCCGCGGTGCCGGTCACCGACACCATGCGCGACACGGGCGGGAAGCCGAGCTCCGCCCGCTCCGCCAGTTCCCGTACCGCGTGCCCGGCCGGGTCCCAGCGCACCAGCGCCTGCACCGAGCGCAGGCTGGGCTCGGCGAGCACGGCGACCGTGCCGCCCTCGGCCGCCGGGCGGACCAGGGAGGCAGCGGTCAACCAGCGCCGTAGCGCCTCCTCGCCCGCGCGTAGATCCGGGCGGTTCAGCAGCGCCCAGCCGTCGAGGAGCAGCGCGGCCGCGTAACCGCCGTCCGCGACCGGCTCGGCCCCGGGCGTCGAGATGACCAGCGCGGGCTGATCGGGCACCCGGGCCAGTACCGCGTCCCGCCCCGAGGTACGCACCGGCACCGCGGGGAAGGCGCGGCCCAACTCGTCGGCGGTCCGCCGGGCGCCGACCACCTGGGCGCGCAACCGGTTTCCAGCGCACTCCCGGCAGTGCCACGCGGCCTCCGGCCGTCCGCACCACGCGCAGTGCAGCGCCCCGCCGGACTGCGGTGACTCCGTCAGTTCCAGCGGCCCGGCACACCGTGTGCAGCGGGCGGGTTCGCGGCAGCGCTCGCAGGCCAGCCGGGGCACGTATCCGCGACGCGGCACCTGGACGAGCACCGGCCCGCGCAGCAGCGCGTCGCGGGTGACCTGCCAGGCGAGGCTGGGCAGCCGGGCGGCGCGCGCCGCCGAGTCGCGGGCCTGGTCGTCGTCACCCACGGTACGTATCAGCGGAGCGGCGGCACGCACCTCCTCACGGGACGCGGTGAGCGGCAACGCCCAACGGCTGTCGACGAGTTGGGCGCCCTCCACGGTGACCGAGAGGCCGCCGAGCAGGAAGGCGGCATGCTCGTCGGCGGCGCGCAGCAGCAGGACGTCGCGGGCATGCGGCTGCGGTGCGTGCGGTTCCGCATGGCTGGAATCGCCGTCGTCCCACAGGGCGACCAGTCCCAGGTCGGCCACCGGTGCGAACATCGCGGCCCGCGTTCCCACGACGGCCCGCACCGCACCGCGGTTGACGGCGAGCCACCGCCGGTACCGCTCCTCGGGGCCGCTGTCGGCGGTGAGGACGACATGGTGACGGTCGCCGAGCAGCGCGGTGAGCGCGGCATCGACCCGGGCCACCGCCCGGCCGTCCGGCAGTACCGCGAGCGCGCCGCGCCCCGAGGCCAACGTAGCGGCGAGCGCGCGGGCGAGTTCGTCCGGCCAGTGCGGGCCGGGGAGCGCGGTCCATACCGCCCGCGGACTGGCACCGCTCGCCAGCGCGTCCAGGTAGCCGGGGCCGGTGGCATACCGGGTCCAGCTGCCGGGGTCCGGCTTCGCTGGCGGAGCAGGAGCTTCCGGTATCGGTCCGCTCTCCGCGCGGGCACGCCGCGGCGGCACCGCCAACTGCACGACATCGGCGAGCGCCCCCGCGTACCGGTCGGCGACCGCCCGACACAGCCGCAACAGCCCGGGCCCCAACACCGGTTCCGGAGACAGCACTTGAGCCAGCGGCGCGAGCGGCCCACGGTAGTCACTCTCGGGCAGCCGCTCGACGACGAACCCGTCATGCAGCTCCCCGCCTTCCCTCCGCCCCTTGACCACCCGGGCCCCGAACCGCACCCGGACCCGCACCCCCGGCTGGGCCTGCTCGTCCATCGCTTCGGGGACCGCGTAGTCAAAGAACTGGTCGAGGTGGATCAGCCCCTTGTCCACCAGCACCCGGGCCACCGGCAACTCCGCCGCCAGCGCCGCACCACGCCACGTACGCGGCTTGGCCCGCGGCTCCTTCGCCTTCCGCACCGCCTCCCGAATCAGCGCGAGCTGCTCCCCCCCAGGCACCCGCCCCGCCTGGGGCAACTCCGCCGGGCCCTTTCCCGGACGCTCGTTTTCGCTGCTCACGTCCTCATACCTACCAGACGGCTACGACAATGCCCGCCGGGCAGCATCGCGGCCCCGGACCAAGACGGTCCGGGGCCGCGACGTGAAGCGGTGCGCCTACAGGCGGCGTCCTACAACCCCACCGCCGCGCGCAGCGCGTCGACGCGGTCGGTGCGCTCCCAGGTGAAGTCCGGGAGTTCGCGGCCGAAGTGGCCGTAGGCGGCGGTCTGGGCGTAGATCGGGCGGAGCAGGTCCAGGTCGCGGATGATGGCGGCCGGGCGGAGGTCGAAGACCTCGGCGATGGCGTGCTCGATCTTGTCGACGTCGACCTTGGCGGTGCCGAAGGTCTCGACGAACAGGCCGACCGGCTCGGCCTTGCCGATCGCGTAGGCGACCTGGACCTCGCAGCGCGAGGCCAGGCCCGCGGCGACGACGTTCTTGGCGACCCAGCGCATCGCGTAGGCGGCCGAGCGGTCCACCTTGGACGGGTCCTTGCCGGAGAAGGCACCGCCGCCGTGGCGGGCCATGCCGCCGTAGGTGTCGATGATGATCTTGCGGCCGGTCAGACCGGCGTCACCCATCGGGCCGCCGATCTCGAAGCGGCCGGTGGGGTTGACCAGCAGGCGGTACCCGTCGGTGTCCAGCTTGATGCCGGAGTCCAGCAGCGCCTTCAGCTCCGGCTCGACCACGAACTCCCGGATGTCGGGGGCCAGCAGCGAGTCCAGGTCGATGTCGGAGGCGTGCTGCGAGGAGACGACGACCGTGTCCAGGCGGACCGCCTTGTCGCCGTCGTACTCGATGGTGACCTGCGTCTTGCCGTCCGGGCGCAGGTAGGGGATGGTGCCGTTCTTCCGGACGTCGGTCAGACGCTTGGACAGCCGGTGGGCCAGCGTGATCGGCAGCGGCATCAGTTCGGGGGTCTCGTCGCACGCGTACCCGAACATCAGGCCCTGGTCGCCGGCGCCCTGCCGGTCCAGTTCGTCGTCGTCGCCCTCGACCCGGTTCTCGTACGCGGAGTCCACACCCTGGGCGATGTCCGGGGACTGCGCGCCAATGGACACCGACACGCCGCAGGAGGCGCCGTCGAAGCCCTTCTTCGAGCTGTCGTAACCGATGCCGAGGACGGTGTTGCGGACCAGGGTCGCCACATCGGCGTAGCCCTTGGTCGTCACCTCTCCGGCCACGTGCACCAGACCGGTCGTGATCAACGTCTCGACGGCGACCCGCGAGGTCGGGTCCTCCTTCAAGAGGGCGTCGAGAATCGTGTCGCTGATCTGGTCAGCGATCTTGTCGGGGTGACCCTCGGTAACCGACTCCGAGGTGAACAGGCGGCGGGACACATCGCTCCCTGGGGTTGCAGCGGCTGCTGGCTGATACGGGCGGTCCGATCGGGGCTGCGCCCGTCGGACCACGGCCAGTTTATCGGTCGTGTCGAGGAAATAGGCGCGGTATCCGGATCTTTGTATCCATCGTGACCTGCGACACTCTCTCGAACACCCCGACGATACGCCCTAGTACTCGCAGGACGGTCGCATTCCGGGCGGAGTTCGCGACTCCGCCGCACCACATTCACCCCGGAGCCCGCAGCCCCCGCGTGGCACTGGTCACCAGCGCTGGGCGACCAGGTCCCACACCACCTCGGCGAGGGCTTCCTTGGGGCCGTACGGGACCGGCGTCTGGGCGCCGTCCGGGGCGAGCACCACGGCCTCGTTCTGCTCGGCGCCGAAGGCCTTGTGCTCGCCGACCTCGTTGACCACCAGCAGATCGCAACCCTTACGGGTGAGTTTGGCGCGGCCGTTCGCCAGAACGTCATCGGTCTCCGCAGCAAAGCCCACCACGATCTGTCCGGCATGCGGACGCGCCGCGGAGAGTTCGGCGAGGATGTCGGGGTTGCGGACCAGCTCCAGCGGCGCGGGCTCCTCGCCGTCCCTCTTCTTGATCTTGCCGGTGGCGTACCGCGCGGGGCGGAAGTCGGCCACGGCCGCGGCCATCACCACCGCGTCCGCGTCGGCCGCCGCCTTCAGCACCGCCTCGTGCAGCTGCTGGGCGGTCCCGACGCGGATGACGTCCGCCCCGGCCGGGTCGGCCAGCTCGGTGTTGGCGGCGATCAGGGTGACCCGCGCGCCCCGCGCCACGGCGGTCCGGGCCAGCGCGTAGCCCTGCTTGCCGGAGGAACGATTCCCCAGGAAGCGGACCGGGTCCAGCGGCTCGCGGGTGCCTCCGGCGCTGATGACGACATGCCGCCCGGCCAGATCAGCGGCGGCCTGCGCGCCCCGTGCCAGTACCCGCTGGCAGACCTCGAAGATCTCGCCGGGGTCCGGCAACCGCCCCTTACCGGTGTCGACGCCGGTCAGCCGCCCGACGGCGGGCTCGATGACGATCGCGCCACGACGGCGCAGCGTGGCGACGTTCTCCTGGGTCGCGGGGTGCTCCCACATCTCGGTGTGCATGGCGGGCGCGAAGACCACCGGGCAGCGGGCGGTGAGCAGTGTGTTGGTGAGCAGGTCGTCGGCGAGGCCGTGAGCGGCCTTGGCGAGCATGTCGGCGGTGGCCGGGGCGACCACCACCAGATCGGCGTGCTGGCCGATCCGTACGTGCGGGACCTCGCTCACGGTGTCCCAGACGCGGGTGGAGACCGGGTTGCCGGACAGCGCCGCCCAGGTCGCCTCCCCCACGAAGTGCAGCGCGGAGTCGGTGGGCACCACGCGCACGTCGTGCCCGGACTCGGTGAACCGCCGCAGCAGCTCGCACGCCTTGTACGCGGCGATGCCGCCGCTCACCCCCAGGACGACCTGTGGCCTGCCCATTCGTCTCTCCCGCCGAGTGGTGCGGGTACCCGGGCGGATACCCGTCTCCATACTGCGTTTCCCGGGGGCCGACCCCCGAACGCCCAGACCACGGGCCCGGCAGCTGCGCCGCCGGGCCCGTGGTCCTGAATACAGGTGATGCCTTGAGTTGTGGTGCTGCTACGGGGCCGGCGTCTCGACGGCCTCGGAGGTCAGCAGACCCGCGTTGATCTCGCGCAGCGCGATCGACAGCGGCTTCTCGTGCACGTGGGTGTCCACGAGCGGGCCGACGTACTCCAGCAGGCCCTCACCGAGCTGGGAGTAGTACGCGTTGATCTGGCGGGCGCGCTTGGCCGCGTAGATCACCAGGCTGTACTTCGAGTCAGTGGCCTCGAGCAGCTCGTCGATCGGCGGGTTGATGATGCCCTCGGGCGTGGCAATGGAAGAGGACACTCTCTACCTACCCTACTTTGGAAAGAATGGAAGTGGATCAACGAACCCAAAAGTGGATCAGCAATCCCGCATCAAGGCTAGCAGTTCGCGCACTACATCCTCGACGGAGGTGTTGACCAGGGTGACGTCGAACTCCGACTCCGCCGCGAGTTCGATCCGTGCGACGGCCAGCCGCCGCTCGATCACCTCGGGCGACTCGGTGCCCCGGCCGGTGAGCCGCCGGACCAACTCGTCCCAGCTCGGCGGCGCGAGGAAGACCAACCGCGCCTCGGGCATGGACTGGCGGACCAGTCGTGCACCCTGCAGATCGATCTCCAGCAGCACCGGAACGCCCGCTTCGAGGCGCTCCATCACGGCCTGCCGCGGGGTCCCGTAGCGGTTGCCCGCGAACTCGGCCCACTCCAGCAGTTCGCCGTTGGCGACGAGCTTGTCGAACTCGTCGTCGTCGACGAAGTGGTACTGCACGCCATGCCGCTCGCCCGGGCGGGGCCTACGGGTGGTGACGGAGACCGACAGCCAGACTTCGGGGTGGACCTTGCGCAGATAGCCGACGACCGTGCTCTTGCCGACACCGGAGGGGCCGGAGAGCACGGTCAGCCGTGGCTGCTTGGCCGGGGGTTCGGGGGTCGTCCCCCGGGGGACCGCATCGCTCATGTAGCGATTATCCCGGTTCCCCGGCCATGCGGAAAACGCCGGTTGAACGTCAGCCGGCGGTGCTGCCGAACTCCCGCTCCAGAGCGGCGATCTGGTTGGAGCCGAGACCGCGCACCCGACGGCTCTCGGAGATGCCGAGACGCTCCATGAGCTGCTTGGCGCGGACCTTGCCCACGCCCGGGAGGGACTCCAGGAGAGCGGAAACCTTCATCTTGCCGATGACATCGTTCTCCTGCCCCTGCTTGATGACCTCGTGCAGGGAGGCCCCGGAGTGCTTGAGACGATTCTTGACCTCGGCGCGCTCCCGGCGAGCCGCGGCGGCCTTCTCTAGCGCGGCAGCGCGCTGTTCAGGGGTAAGGGGCGGTAGAGCCACGCCTACGTCACCTCGGATGTAGAACTGTCGGATACGGACCGGTGAGGAACCTAGTTGCTCCACACCTACAGAGCAACGAGCAACGCGCTTCCTTGCGTTCTCCTGTCGGAGACTAGCGGGCGAACCCGCTCCCGTCAGCGAGAACAGGCGAAAAGTCCAGGTCAGACTCGATCTCGCGGGACTTTTCGGGCATATCAGACAGAGTTCATCTGTGCATGACTGCGTTCGGTACCCGCGAGGCCACGTTCCGCCCCCTTCGCCCTCAGCCGGTGACGACCGCCCGCACCTCGTCGGCGATCCGGTCCGCCGCCGCGCGCAGCGCCGCGGTGTCCGGTCCGTGCCGCAGCACGTCACGGCTGACGCTCGGCAGTACGTTGCGCAGCGCGGAACCGAAGACCGCGGGAAGGTCGGCCGGGGTCGCGCCCTGCGCGCCGATGCCGGGGGCGAGCAGCGGCCCGCCGGTGTCGAGGTCGATCCCGGCCTCGGCGACCGTGGCGCCCAGCGTCGCGCCGACGACCGCGCCGAACGAGCCCAGCGGCTCCTGGCCCGCGTTCTCCTCGCGCAAATGGCCGAGAACCGTCGCGGCCACCGTGCTGCCATCGGCACCGGTCGCCCGCTGCACCTCCGCGCCCTCCGGGTTGGAGGTCAGCGCGAGCACGAAGATCCCGGTACCGGAGGCGCGGGCCAGGTCGACCGCCGGGCGCAGCGACCCGTAGCCCAGGTAGGGGCTGACCGTGACCGCGTCGCTGAACAGCGGGCTCGCCGGGTCGAGGTAGGTGGCGGCGTACGCGGCCATGGTGGAACCGATGTCCCCGCGCTTGGCGTCCATCAGCACCAGGGCGCCCGCGGCCCGCGCGTCGGCCACCGTGCGCTCCAGCACCGCGATGCCCCGCGAGCCGAACCGCTCGAAGAACGCGGACTGCGGCTTGAGCACGGCGACCCGGTCGGCCAGCGCCTCGACGACGGTACGGGAGAAGCGCTCCAGACCCGCCGTGTCGTCGTCCAGGCCCCAGGCGGTCAGCAGGGAGGCGTGCGGGTCGATCCCGACGCACAGCGGGCCGCGCGTGTCCATGGCGCGCCGCAGCCGGGCACCGAACGGTTCGAGGGTCATGACAGCTCCTGTTCGTCTTGTTCGCTTCTCCGCCCGCTCGGCGACAGCACGGCCATCGCCGCCGCCCGCGGCCCGGCGGCCTCCCGGGCGTCGCTCACGGGTTCGTCTTGTTCGCTTCTCCGCCCGCTCGGCGACAGCACGGCCATCGCCGCCGCCCGCGGCCCGGCGGCCTCGGGGTCCCCAGTGCCGAAGGCCAAGGGTGCGTCGCTCACGGGTTGCGGACAGCGGCGCCGACGGCGTCGGCGAGGGTGGCGTACGGGCTGGCCGCCAGGCGGGCGGCGAGTCCCTTGTGGATCGCGCGGCACCAGAACGGGCCCTGGTAGATGAAGGCGCTGTAGCCCTGGATCAGCGAGGCGCCCGCGAGGATCCGCTCCCAGGCGTCGTCCGCGGTCTCGATTCCGCCGACGCCGACCAGCGTGATCCGGTCGCCGACCCGCGCGTACAGACGGCGCAGCACCTGGAGCGAGCGTGCCTTGAGCGGTGCGCCGGACAGGCCGCCCGCGCCGATGGCCTCGACCGCGGCGGAGTCGGTCACCAGGCCCTCGCGGGCGATGGTGGTGTTGGTGGCGATGATGCCGTCCAGGCCGAGTTCCACCGCGAGGTCGGCGACCGCGTCCACGTCGTCGTCCGCCAGATCGGGCGCGATCTTGACGAGCAGCGGGACGCGGCGGTCGGTCACCGTACGGTCGGCGGCCTCCCGTACGGCGGTGAGCAGCGGGCGCAGGTGCTCGACGGCCTGGAGATTACGCAGTCCGGGGGTGTTGGGCGAGGAGACGTTGACGACGAGGTAGTCGGCGTACGGCGCGAGGCGCTCGGTGGACGTCACGTAGTCGGCGACCGCGTCAGCCTCTGGAACGACCTTGGTCTTGCCGATGTTGACGCCGAGCACCGGCTTGAAGACCGGCTTGCGGGCGGCCAGTCGGGCGGCGACGGCGGCTGAGCCGTCGTTGTTGAAGCCCATCCGGTTGATCAGGGCGCGGTCCTTCACCAGCCGGAAGAGGCGCTTCTTGGGGTTGCCGGGCTGGGGCTGCGCGGTGACGGTGCCGATCTCGACATGGTCGAAGCCGAGCATGGCCATGCCGTCGATGGCGGTCGCGTTCTTGTCGAACCCGGCGGCGAGCCCGAACGGACCATGCATCCGCTTGCCGAACACCTCGGTGCGCAGCTCGGGGTAGCGGGGGGCGAGCGCCGCCGCGGCGAACGTCCGCAGCACGGGTACCCGCGCGGCGCCGCGGATCCAGCCGAAGGCCAGGTGATGCGCCCGCTCGGGGTCCAGACGGGTGAAGAAGATCTTGAAGAACAGGGGGTACATGCGGAGCCTTCTCCGGCTGGGGTGAGGTGCGGCCCGAAGGGCCTCGTTCGAGGGCGGTGGCGGCATGCGGAGGGGGACACCGCGGCGGTGTCCCCCTCCTGGTGCAAGGCCGTTACTTCGCGCGGGCGGCGGTCAGATGCGCCGCGTGCTCCTGCAGTGACCGGACGCCGACCTCGCCGCCGCCGAGGGCGTCGATGCCCTGTACGGCCGCTGCGAGTGCCTGGACGGTGGTCAGGCAGGGCACGCCGCGGGCGACGGCGGCGGTGCGGATGTCGTAGCCGTCGAGGCGGCCGCCGGTGCCGTACGGGGTGTTGACGATGAGGTCGACCCGGCCGTCGTGGATGAGCTGGACGATGGTCGGCTCGCCGTTCGGGCCGGTGCCCTCGCTCTGCTTGCGGACCACGGTGGCCTCGATGCCGTTGCGCTTGAGGACCTCGGCGGTGCCGGAGGTGGCCAGCAGCTCGAAGCCGTGGTCGACCAGCGCGCGGGCCGGGAAGATCATGGCCCGCTTGTCGCGGTTGGCGATCGAGACGAACGCACGGCCCTTGGTGGGCAGCGCGCCGTAGGCCGCGGCCTGCGACTTGGCGTAGGCGGTGCCGAAGACCGCGTCGATGCCCATGACCTCACCGGTGGAGCGCATCTCCGGGCCGAGGATGGTGTCCACACCACGCCCGGAGGCGTCTCGGAACCGGCTCCACGGAAGCACCGCCTCCTTGACCGAGATCGGCGCGTCCAGCGGCAGGGTGCCGCCGTCACCGGTCTTGGGCAGGATGCCCTCGGCGCGCAGTTCGGCGATGGTCGCGCCGAGCGAGATCCGCGCGGCGGCCTTGGCCAGCGGTACCGCGGTCGCCTTGGAGGTGAACGGAACCGTGCGCGAGGCGCGGGGGTTGGCCTCCAGGACGTAGAGGATGTCCCCGGCGAGTGCGAACTGGATGTTGATCAGTCCGCGCACCCCAACGCCCTTGGCGATGGCCTCGGTTGAGACGCGCAGCCGCTTGATGTCGAAGCCGCCGAGCGTCATCGGGGGCAGCGCGCACGCCGAGTCGCCGGAGTGGATACCGGCCTCCTCGATGTGCTCCATCACGCCGCCGAGGTACAGCTCGGTGCCGTCGTAGAGCGCGTCGACGTCGATCTCGATGGCGTCGTCGAGGAACCGGTCGACCAGCACCGGACGGTCCGGGCCGATCTCGGTGGACTCGGCGATGTACGCCGACAGCCGCGCCTCCTCGTAGACGATCTCCATACCGCGGCCGCCGAGCACATAGGACGGGCGGACCAGGACCGGGTAGCCGATCTCGTCGGCGATGGCCTTGGCCTCGGCGAAGGTGGTGGCGGTGCCGTGCTTGGGCGCGGGCAGGCCCGCCTGGGTCAGCACCCGGCCGAAGGCGCCGCGGTCCTCGGCGAGGTGGATGGCCTCGGGGGAGGTGCCCACCACCGGTACGCCGTTGTCCTTCAGCGCCTGCGCCAGGCCGAGCGGGGTCTGGCCGCCGAGCTGCACGATCACGCCCGCGATCGGCCCCGCCTTCGCTTCGGCGTGCACGATCTCCAGTACGTCCTCCAGGGTGAGCGGCTCGAAGTAGAGCCGGTCGGAGGTGTCGTAGTCGGTGGAGACCGTCTCCGGGTTGCAGTTGACCATGACGGTCTCGTAGCCCGCGGCCGACAGCGCGAACGAGGCGTGCACGCAGGAGTAGTCGAACTCGATGCCCTGGCCGATGCGGTTGGGGCCGGAACCGAGGATGATCACCGCGGGCTTGGTCCGCGGCGCGACCTCGCTCTCCTCGTCGTAGGACGAGTAGAAGTACGGGGTCTTCGCGGCGAATTCGGCGGCGCAGGTGTCCACCGTCTTGTACACCGGGCGGATCCCCAGCGTCTGCCGCACCTCGCGCACGACCTCCTCGCGCAGGCCGCGGATCTGCGCGATCTGGGTGTCGGAGAACCCGTAGCGCTTGGCCTCGCCCAGCGCCTCGGGGCTGAGCCGGTCGGCCGCGGCCAGCTCGTCGGCGATCTCCTTGATCAAGAAGAGCTGGTCGACGAACCATGGATCGATCCGGGTGGCCTCGAAGACCTCCCGCGGCGTGGCACCGGCGCGGATCGCCTGCATGACGGTGTTGATCCGGCCGTCGGTGGGCACCCGCGCGGCCTCCAGCAGCTGGCCCTTGTCGCCGGGGTCGCCGACGAAGGTGAACTGCGAGCCCTTCTTCTCCAGCGAGCGCAGCGCCTTGTTCAGCGCCTCGGGGAAGTTGCGGCCGATCGCCATCGCCTCGCCGACCGACTTCATGGTCGTGGTCAGCGTGGCGTCGGCGGCCGGGAACTTCTCGAACGCGAACCGCGGCACCTTGACCACGACGTAGTCGAGCGTCGGCTCGAAGGAGGCCGGGGTCTGCTCGGTGATGTCGTTGGGGATCTCGTCCAGGGTGTAGCCGATGGCCAGCCGGGCGGCGATCTTGGCGATCGGGAAGCCGGTGGCCTTCGACGCCAGCGCCGAGGAGCGGGAGACCCGGGGGTTCATCTCGATGACGATGACCCGGCCGTCGTCGGGGTCGACCGCGAACTGGATGTTGCAGCCGCCGGTGTCCACACCGACCTCGCGGATCACCGCGATGCCGATGTCCCGCAGGATCTGGTACTCACGGTCGGTCAGCGTCATCGCCGGGGCGACGGTGATGGAGTCACCGGTGTGCACGCCCATCGGGTCGAAGTTCTCGATGGAGCAGACGACCACCACGTTGTCGTGCTTGTCGCGCATCAGCTCCAGCTCGTACTCCTTCCAACCGAGGATGGACTCCTCAAGGAGCACCTCGGTGGTCGGCGAGAGCGTCAGGCCCTGCCCGGCGATACGGCGCAGCTCCTCCTCGTCGTGGGCGAAACCGGAACCGGCGCCGCCCATGGTGAACGACGGGCGGACCACGACCGGGTAGCCGCCGAGCTGGTCGACACCGGCCAGCACCTCGTCCATCGAGTGGCAGATCACCGAGCGGGCGGACTCGCCGTGGCCGATCTTGGCGTTGACCGCCTCGACGACCCTCTTGAACTGGTCGCGGTCCTCGCCCTTGTGGATCGCCTCGACGTTCGCGCCGATCAACTCGACGCCGTACTTGTCCAGGACGCCCTGCTCGTGCAGGGAGATCGCGGTGTTCAGCGCGGTCTGGCCACCGAGGGTGGGCAGCAGCGCGTCGGGGCGCTCCTTGGCGATGATCTTCTCGACGAACTCCGGGGTGATCGGCTCGACGTAGGTGGCGTCGGCGATCTCCGGGTCCGTCATGATCGTGGCCGGGTTGGAGTTCACCAGGATGACCCGCAGGCCCTCGGACTTCAGCACCCGGCACGCCTGGGTACCGGAGTAGTCGAACTCGGCCGCCTGGCCGATGACGATCGGGCCGGAGCCGATGACCAGAACGGACTGGATGTCGGTGCGCTTAGGCACGCTGGCCCTCCATCAGGGAGACGAAGCGGTCGAACAGGTAGGCCGCGTCATGCGGGCCCGCTGCCGCCTCGGGGTGGTACTGGACGCTGAAGGCGGGGGTGTCGAGGCACTCCAGGCCTTCGACCACGTCGTCGTTGAGGCAGACGTGGGAGACCCGGGCCCGCCCGTACGGGGTCTCGGAGTCGCGGTCGAGCGGCGCGTCCACGGCGAAGCCGTGGTTGTGCGCGGTGACCTCGACCTTGCCGGTGGTGCGGTCCTGGACCGGCTGGTTGATGCCGCGGTGGCCGTACTTGAGCTTGTACGTGCCGAAGCCGAGCGCCCGGCCCAGGATCTGGTTGCCGAAGCAGATGCCGAAGAACGGCGTCTTGCGCTCCAACACGCCCCGCAGCACGGTCATTTGGTGGTCGGCGGTGGCCGGGTCGCCGGGACCGTTGGAGAAGAACACGCCGTCGGGGTTGACCGCGTAGATGTCCTCCACCGTGGCGGTGGCGGGCAGCACATGCACCTCGATGCCGCGCTCGGCCATCCGCTGCGGGGTCATCGCCTTGATCCCGAGGTCGACCGCGGCGACGGTGAACCTCTTGGTGCCGGTCGCCGGAATCACGTACGGCTCGCTGGTGGCCACCTCGGCGGCCAGGTCGGCGCCCTTCATCTGCGGGGACGCCTGGACCTTGGCCAGCAGGGCGGCCTCGTCCGTGATCGCCGCACCGGAGAAGATCCCGACGCGCATCGCGCCGCGCTCGCGCAGATGGCGGGTGAGCGCGCGGGTGTCGATGCCGCTGATGCCGACCACGCCCTGCCGCTCCAGCTCCTCGTCGAGGGAGCGCTGGGCGCGCCAGTTGGAGAAGACGCGGGCCGGGTCGCGCACGACATAGCCGGAGACCCAGATCCGGCCGGATTCCGGGTCCTCGTCGTTGACGCCGGTGTTGCCCACGTGCGGCGCGGTCATGACGACGACCTGGCGGTGGTACGAGGGGTCGGTCAGCGTCTCCTGGTAGCCGGTCATCCCGGTGGAGAACACCGCCTCGCCGAAGGTCTCCCCCACCGCCCCGTAGGCGCGGCCGCGGAAGGTGCGGCCGTCCTCCAGGACGAGTACGGCGGGGCCGCGTCCGTTCAAGAGCCCCTGTGTCCCCCTGGTGGAGGTGGTCATCGTGCGCCTTCCTTGGTGGTGTTCAGGTTCGTGATCGCGGTGACCCAGGCCGGGTGCTCGGCGGGGTGCTCGGAGCGGAACCCGGAGTCGATCAGCCGGTCGCCGTGCTGCCAGGTGATCACCAGCAGCCCGCCTTCGGGGACGACCTTGCCCGCGATGCCCTTGTCGAGCCGCGCTCCGCGCAGGGCGGCGGCGGGGATGAGGAAGTCGGCGGCTGCCGGTCGGTGGACCGCGACACCCTGCTCGGTGAGGGTCAGGTCGACCAGACTGCGGGTGCCGAGGCCCCGGGCGACGATCCGGTCCAGCCAGTCACCGGCGGTGGTGCTGGCGTGGTAGCGGCCGGTCATGGTGAGCAGCGGCGGCTTGCCGCCCCCGCTGAGGGTGGTGGTGGGCGACGGGTGGGAGAGCAGCGGCGGCTTGCCGTCTCCACTGAGGGTGGTGGTGGGCGACTCGCCGAGGTCGGCGGGGATCTCCGGCAGCTCGGGGAGGTCGGACTGGCGGGCGGCGCGCTTGCGCCAGGCACGCCACATCAGCCAGTAGACCAGCGCGACGAAGGCCAGCAGCCCGGCGACCCACAGCAGGCGGTCGCTGAGGTCGGTGATCTTCGCGGAGTGCTTGTCAACCGCCTGCGTTACGTACGTCGTTGCCGTGTTCACGTGAGCTTCCCGTCCATGACCGTCGCCTTGCCCCGCAGGAAGGTGGCGGTCACCCGGCCCGGCAGCTCAAGCCCCTGGTACGGGGTGTTGCGGCTGCGGGAGGCGAAGCCCGCGGGGTTCACCACACCACGGTATGCCGGATCGACCAGTGCGAGGTTGGCGGGCTCACCGGTGGCGATGGGCCGTCCGTGGCCGGCCAGTCGCCCGATGGCGGCCGGACGGAACGACATCCGGTCGGCGACGCCCGACCAGTCCAGCAGCCCGGTGTCCACCATCGTGTGCTGGACGACGGACAGCGCGGTCTCCAGGCCGACCATGCCCATGGCGGCGGCAGCCCACTCGCAGTCCTTGTCCTCGTGCGGGTGCGGGGCGTGGTCGGTGGCGACGCAGTCGATGGTTCCGTCGGCCAGCGCCTCGCGCAGCGCCAGCACGTCGTCCTCGGTGCGCAGCGGCGGGTTGACCTTGTAGACCGGGTCGTAGGAACGGACCAGCTCGTCGGTGAGCAGTAGGTGGTGCGGGGTGACCTCGGCGGTGACGTTCCAGCCCTTGGACTTCGCCCAGCGCACCAGCTCGACCGAACCGGCGGTCGACAGATGGCAGATGTGCACCCGCGAGCCGACGTGCGCGGCGAGCAGCACGTCGCGCGCGATGATCGATTCTTCGGCGACCGCGGGCCAGCCGCGCAGGCCCAACTCGGCGGAGACGACGCCCTCGTTCATCTGGGCGCCCTCGGTGAGCCGGGGCTCCTGGGCGTGCTGGGCGATGACCCCGTCGAAGGCCTTCACGTACTCCAGGGCGCGGCGCATGATCACGGCGTCGTCCACGCACTTGCCGTCGTCGGAGAAGACCCGGACGCCCGCGGCGGAGTCGTGCATGGCACCCAGCTCGGCGAGCTTCTTGCCTTCAAGGCCGACGGTGACCGCCCCGACCGGCTGCACATCGCAGTAGCCGGACTCCTTGCCGAGCCGCCAGACCTGCTCCACGACACCGGCGGTGTCGGCGACCGGGAAGGTGTTGGCCATGGCGTGCACGGCGGTGTAGCCGCCGACGGCGGCGGCGCGGGTGCCGGTCAGGACGGTCTCGGAGTCCTCGCGGCCGGGCTCGCGCAGATGGGTGTGCAGGTCGACCAGGCCGGGGAGGAGGATCTGGCCGTCCGCCTCGACGACGGTGGCGTCGTCCGCCGTGAGGCCCGCGCCGACGGCGGCGATCGTCTCGCCGTCGATCAGCACGTCCTGGGGTTCGGCACCGAGGAGTTTCGCGCCGCGGATCAGGATCTTGCTCATGCTTACTTGGTCTCCTCGGTGCGGTTCTCGGTGGTGATCGCGGGCTCGTTGCCGCCCAGCAGCAGGTACAGGACGGCCATCCGGACGCTGACGCCGTTGCCGACCTGCTCGACGGCCGTGCAGCGGCCGGAGTCGGCGACCTCCGCGGTGATCTCCATGCCCCGGTTCATCGGTCCGGGGTGCATGACGATGGCGTGCTCGGGCAGCACGGCCATCCGCGCCGCGTCGAGCCCGTAGCGGCGCGCGTACTCACGCTCGGTGGGGAAGAACGCGGCGTTCATCCGCTCGCTCTGCACTCGCAGCATCATCACGGCGTCGGACTTGGCGAGCACGGAGTCGAGGTCGTAGCTCACCTCGCAGGGCCAGCTCTCCACGCCGATCGGCAGCAGGGTGGGCGGCGCGACCAGGGTGACGTGCGCACCCAGGGTGCCCAGCAGGTGGACGTTGGAGCGGGCGACGCGGCTGTGCAGGACGTCGCCGACGATGGTGATCCGCCGTCCGGCCAGGTCGCGTCCGGTGCCGTCGCCGGGGCCCTGGTGGAAGGTGGGGCCGCCGTCTGGGGCGCCCGCGAGGTGGCGGCGCATGGTGAAGGCGTCCAGCAGGGCCTGGGTGGGGTGCTCGTGGGTGCCGTCGCCCGCGTTGACGACCGAGCCCTTGATCCAGCCGGAGGTGGCCAGGCGGTGCGGGGCACCGGAGGCGTGGTGCCGGATGACGACGGCGTCGGCGCCCATCGCCTCCAGGGTGAGCGCGGTGTCCTTCAGCGACTCGCCCTTGGAGACCGAGGAGCCCTTGGCGGAGAAGTTGATGACGTCCGCCGAGAGCCGCTTGGCGGCGGCCTCGAAGGAGATCCGGGTTCGGGTCGAGTCCTCGAAGAAGAGGTTGACGACGGTACGGCCGCGCAGCGTGGGCAGCTTCTTGATCGGCCGGTTGGCTACCCGGGCCATCTCCTCGGCGGTGTCGAGGATCAGCAGGGCGTCGTCATGGGTGAGGTCGGCGGCCGAGATGAGGTGGCGCTTCATCGGGTTCACTCCGGAAGGTACGGATATGCGTCAGGGCGGCGATGGGCGCGGGCGCGGCTGTGCTGGCACGGTCGGCCCGCGGCGGTGTTCGCCCTATTCGTCGTGTGAGCCGGGCGCGACACCCAGCAGAACGCAGTCCCGGCCGTCGTTCTCGGCCAGCTGGACCTTGACGGTCTCGCGCAGCGAGGTCGGGAGGTTCTTGCCGACGTAGTCGGCGCGGATCGGCAGCTGACGGTGGCCGCGGTCGACCAGTACGGCGAGCTGTACGGCGCGCGGGCGGCCGATGTCGTTGAGCGCGTCGAGGGCTGCGCGGATGGTGCGTCCGGAGAACAGCACATCGTCGACGAGGACGACCAGGCGGCCGTCGATGCCGTCGCCCGGGATCTCGGTACGGGCGAGCGCGCGCGCCGGGCCGAGCCGCAGGTCGTCGCGGTACATGGTGATGTCGAGAGCGCCGACCGGCGTCTTACGGCCGGTGATGTCGGCGAGTTTGTCGGCGAGCCGGCGGGCCAGGAAGACCCCACGGGTCGGAATGCCGAGAAGCACCACGTCGTCGGCGCCCTTGGCGCGTTCGACGATCTCGTGGGCGATGCGGGTGAGGACCCGCGCGATGTCCGGCGCCTCCAGAACTGGGCGCACCGGTGCAGAACGGTCGTCGACCATGGGTCGGAGACCTCCTTCCCCGCCTCACGGGACGGGCATTAAAGGACGTCAGGGGTACGCAGCTACCGTACCAGGCCGGACGCACGGCCTTTTTCAGGGGGTCAACCGGAAGCATTCCGCTTGACGAAGCCAAATTACGCTGCGTAACCTCACAGTGAGTTACCAAGAGTCCATCCGGGGAGCCTTATGTCCAGCGATTACGCCAAACAGCTCGGAGCCAAACTCCGGGCAATCCGCACGCAGCAGGGTCTCTCCCTCCACGGCGTCGAGGAGAAGTCCCAGGGCCGCTGGAAGGCCGTCGTCGTCGGCTCCTACGAGCGTGGCGACCGCGCGGTCACCGTGCAGCGCCTCGCCGAGCTGGCGGACTTCTACGGAGTCCCGGTGCAGGAGCTGCTGCCCGGCAGCGCGCCCGGTGGCGCCGCCGAGCCGCCGCCGAAGCTCGTGCTCGACCTGGAGCGGCTGGCCCAGGTGCCGTCCGAGAAGGCGGGCCCGCTGCAGCGCTACGCCGCGACCATCCAGAGCCAGCGCGGCGACTACAACGGCAAGGTGCTCTCGATCCGCCAGGACGATCTGCGCACCCTCGCCGTCATCTACGACCAGTCCCCCTCGGTCCTGACCGAGCAGCTGATCGGCTGGGGTGTGCTGGACGCCGACGCGCGTCGGGCCGTACAGCCGGAGGAGGGCTGATCCCACCGGTGCCTCTGGCACCCGTGGTGCAGAAACGTCCCGCTGAGCACATCAGCGCATAAGGGCGGGGCCCGGAACACGATGTGTTCCGGGCCCCGCCCTTATGCGCTCAGTGCGTCACTTGATGCGCAGCGTCGGCTTCAGGTCCTTCAGCCGGGCCAGCAGGCCGTTGACGAAGGACGGCGACTCGTCGGTGGAGAACTCCTTGGCGAGCTGCACCGCCTCGTCCAGCACGACGGCGTCCGGGATGTCGTCCTCCCAGAGCAGCTCGTACGCGCCAAGCCGCAGCACATTGCGGTCCACGACGGGCATCCGGTCCATGGTCCAGCCGACCGCGTAGGTGGCGATCAGCTCGTCGACCCGGGCGGCATGGTCCTCGTACCCCTCGACGAGCCGCATCGTGTACTCGGTGACCGGCGGCTGCCGGTCGTCGGTCCGCGCGAGCCGGATCCAGTCCGCCATGACGGTCTTGGGCGCGGCGTCGCGCTGGTCCGCCTCGAAGAGAATCTGGAAGGCGCGCTTACGGGCCTTGGTGCGGGCAGCCACGGTTAGCTGTTCACCCGGCCGAGGTAGTCACCCGTGCGAGTGTCGACCTTGATCTTCTCACCGGTGGTGATGAAGAGCGGGACCTGGATCTCGTAGCCGGTCTCCAGCGTGGCGGGCTTGCTGCCACCCGTGGAGCGGTCGCCCTGGACGCCGGGCTCGGTGTGCGCGATGGTGAGCTCCACGGCGGCCGGGAGCTCGACGTAGAGCACGCTGCCCTCGTGCTGCGCCACGACGGCCTCGAAGCCCTCAAGCAGGAAGTTGGCGGCGTCGCCAACGGACTTGCGGTCGACGTGGATCTGGTCGTAGGTGTCCATGTCCATGAAGACGAAGTACTCGCCGTCCATGTACGAGAACTGCATTCCGCGCTTGTCGACGGTAGCCGTCTCGACCTTCACGCCTGCGTTGAAGGTCTTGTCGACGACCTTGCCGGAAAGCACGTTCTTGAGCTTGGTGCGGACGAAGGCAGGGCCCTTGCCCGGCTTGACGTGCTGGAACTCGACAACGGACCAGAGCTGGTCGCCGTCGAGCTTGAGCACCATGCCGTTCTTAAGGTCGTTCGTGCTGGCCACGGTCGCGGAATCTCCTGAGATTGCTGCATCGGAAACCAGAAAGCGCCCGCTACAAGGCGAGCAGTTCCTTGGTCGTGATGGTGAGTAGCTCGGGCCCGCCGTCCGCCGCTGGGCGTACGACGAGTGTGTCATCGATCCGGACACCGCCCCGGTCCGGGAAGTGGACCCCCGGCTCGACGGTGACCGGCACACAAGCGTCCAGTTTACCCATGGCTGACGGGGTGAGCCGAGGGTCCTCGTCGATTTCGAGTCCCACGCCGTGTCCGGTCCACGATCCGGCGGCCTCGCCGTGCCCCGCCCGCTCCAGCACCTGGCGCGCCGCGAGGTCCACCTCCCGGCAGGCGGCGCCCGGTGCGAGAGCCTCCCGGCCCGCCCGCTGGGCGTCGAACACCACGTCGTACAGGTCGATCTGCCAGTTCGCGGGCGCGGCGCCGATGACGAACGTACGTCCGACCTCGCACCGGTAGCCGCGGTAGCAGGCACCGAGGCAGACGGTGAGGAAGTCGCCCTCCTCGACCCGCCGGTCGGTGGGGCGGTGCCGGGCGGCGCCGGAATGCGGGCCGGTGCCGACGTAGGTGGGGAACGCCGGACCGTCCGCGCCGTGGTCGGCGAGCCGTCGCTCCAGCTCCAGCGCGAGATGGCGCTCGGTGCGGCCGACGAGGATGGACTCCAGCAGCTCCCCCAGCGCCTGGTCGGTGATCTCCGCGGCGATCCGCAGACAGGCGATCTCCTCCTCGTCCTTGACCAGCCGCAGCTGCTCGACGGCCTGCCCGAGGTCGAGGAGGCGCAGGCCCGGCGTGACCGAGGCGATGGCCCGGTGCCGGGAGACGGTCAGATGGTGCTCCTCCACCGCCAGGCTGTCCGCGCCCAGCCCCGGGGCGAGATCGGCCGCGGCCACCGCCGGATCGCCGTCGGGCGACGGCAGCACCACCCGGCGGAGGTCCTCCGGCGGGGTGCCCTCGCCCGGTTCCCCGTACACCCGGCGGCGGTGGACCAGCACGTCCTCCGCGGGCGCCAGCATCAGTACGGCGTCGGACGGCGCCCAACCGGTCAGATAGCGGATGTTGGCGGGGCGGGAGACCAGTGCCGCGGCGGATCCAGCCGCCGAGCACCGCTCCCGTAGACGCATCCGGCGGGAAGCGTGCACCTCGGACATGTGCCGAGCGTACGCGGCACTCGCCCACCAGACCTCTGGGCGCGTCCGGACGGGTCCCTTGCGGGACCCGTCCGCGGCGCTCAGAGGGCGGCGCACCGCCCGACGGCGGGTCTACCTCGGCTTGCGGCCGGTTTGGCACCGCCGGTCCACGCCGCGGTGGTTGCTCGCCGTCCCGGCGGAGGGATCTTCGCTGCCGCGAGCGCCGCGGCCCCGGGATGCAGGGGCGGAGCCCGCATAAGGGTGGGTGGCAGGAAGAGCTACCGGGCTCCGGTGAGGCTGCGGGTGACGACGTGGTCGAGGGCCTCCGCGGCAGCGGAGACGTCCAGTTGCGAGTTGTCGATGATGGGCAGCCCGGACCCGTACCAACCGGCCATCCGGCCGTGGATGCGGGCCACTTCCTCGTCGGACAGCCGGCGGTTGCCGGTCCGCTCCGCGTTGCGGGCCAGCACGATCTCCAGGCCCGGCAGCAGCACCACCGGCAGCAGTCCGGGGCCGACGTGCCGCTTCCAGCCACCGAGGCCCACCACCGGCCGGTCCGGGAAGACGGCGTCGTCGATGATGCAGGAGATGCCGTTGGCCAGGAAGTTACGGGCGGAGAAGCCGCAGGTACGGCGGGCGAGGCGGTACTGCGCCTCGGAGTGCTCGTTCCAGCCGGACTGCGGGTCCGCGAAGCCGGAGCGCACCCATTCGCGGACGTCGTCCAGACTGATGTGCGCGGTCGGCGCGGCGCGGTGGTCGGCCCAGTGCCGGGCGATGGTGGTCTTGCCCGCGCCCGCCGGGCCGATGAGCAGCACCGCGACCGGGGCGTGCGAGACGGCCGAGGGCGCTGTCATGGCGGCCGGTGGCGGCAGCTGTACCGGACCGCCCGGTGGCAGCGGGAAATGGCCGGTGGTGGCCGCCGGTGCCGGACCGGGCGCCACGCCCGGCGGCGCCGGCCACGGCGGTGGTACGGGCGGGCTCGGGGCCGCGGGCGGCTCCGGGGGCACCGGGCCGGGACCCGGCTGTCCGTGCGGGGCCGATGGGATCCAGCCGGCGGCACTTGCGTGCGCCGGGCCGTGAGGCGGTGGCAGCGGCACCCCCACAGCATGCTGCATCTCGGCCCACTCCGTCTCCTGCCGATGGAACTGTGTCAGACGCGGCGCGATGGCCGGTCGACACCGAACCGTACCGCCCCTGGCCGCAGTTGTGTGAACGACCAGGGGGCGGTCAAGGTGCCCGGACCGCGTCCGGGACCCGTTCAGGCCGGGAGTTCGTCGGCGAGGGCGCGCAGCGCCAGACGGTAGGAACCGATGCCGAATCCAGCGATCGTGCCGCTGGCCACGGCCGCGATGACCGAATTGTGGCGGAACTCCTCACGCGTGTACGGGTTGGAGATGTGCACCTCGATCAGCGGTGCGGTGCGCTGCGCCGCCGCGTCCCGCATCCCGTACGAGTAGTGGGTGAACGCTCCCGGATTGAGAACGACCGGAATCGATCCATCGGCGGCCTCGTGCAGCCAGCGGATCATCTCGCCCTCGTCGTTGGTCTCCCGGACCTCGACATCGAAGCCGAGCTCCTTGCCGAGGGCGGTGCACTCCTCGACCAGCCCGGCGTAGGAGGTCGAGCCGTACACATCCGGCTCACGACTGCCCAGCCGGCCGAGGTTCGGTCCGTTCAACACGTAGACGGGACGGGTCACTTGGCCACCTCGCCGTAGGCGGCGACCAGCAGGGCGGGGTCGGGGCCCTCCAGCACGGTGGGCTTGGCCAGGCCGTCCAGGACGATGAAGCGCAGCCGGTCGCCGCGCGACTTCTTGTCGACCTTCATGGTGTCCAGCAGCCTGGGCCACTGGTCGCCCTTGTAGGTGAGCGGCAGCCCCACGGAGGACAGCACCGCACGGTGCCGGTCGGCGGTGGCGTCGTCCAACCTGCCTGCCAGACGGCCGAGTTCGGCCGCGAAGACCATGCCGACGGAGACCGCCGCGCCGTGCCGCCAGCTGTACCGCTCGTTCTTCTCGATGGCGTGGGCCAGCGTGTGGCCGTAGTTGAGGATCTCCCGCAGTCCCGACTCCTTCAGGTCCTGCGAGACCACCTCCGCCTTCACCCGGATCGACCGCTCGATCAGCTCGGCGGTGTGCGGCCCTTCCGGGGTGCGGGCCGCCTGGGGGTCCGCCTCGATGAGGTCGAGAATCACCGGATCGGCGATGAAGCCCGCCTTGATGATCTCGGCGAGCCCGCTGACGTAGTCGTTGACCGGCAGCGATGCCAGGCAGGCCAGATCGCACAGCACCCCGGCGGGCGGGTGGAAGGCGCCCACCAGGTTCTTGCCCTCCGTGGTGTTGATGCCGGTCTTGCCGCCGACCGCCGCGTCCACCATCGCCAGCACGGTGGTCGGCACCGCGATCCACCGCACCCCGCGCAGCCAGGTGGCGGCGACGAATCCGGCCAGATCGGTGGTGGCGCCACCGCCGATCCCGACGATCACGTCGGTACGGGTGAAGTGGGTCTGGCCGAGCACGCTCCAGCAGTACGCGGCCACTTCGGCGGACTTGGCCTCCTCGGCGTTCGGCAGCTGGATGGCGATCGCCTCGTACCCCTGCTCGGCGAGGTCGGCGCGGACCGCCTCACCGGTGGCGGAGAGTGCCTCCGGGTGCAGCACCGCCACACGCTTGGCGTCTGAGCCGATCAACGTGGCCAGCTCGCCCAGCAGTTGGTGGCCGACCAGCACCTCGTAGGGGGCCGTGCCCGCGGTACCCGCGACCTGGATGCGGGTGGGAGTGTCGTTCATACCTTCCTCAGCTCCAGTACGTCGAGGACCTGATCGGCGACGTCCTCCGGGGTGCGGTCATCGGTCGACACGACGGCTTGTGCGACCTGTGTGTACAGCGGGCGGCGGCGCTCCATCAGCTCCCGCCACCGCTGCCGGGGGTTGACCGCCAGCAGCGGCCGGGGCGCGTCGAGCCCCACCCGGTGCACGGCGGCCGCCAGGCTCACGTCGAGGAAGACCACCGGCCGGCCCAGCAGTGCCTCGCGGGTCCCCTCGTCCATGATCGAACCGCCGCCGAGGGAGAGCACACCGGGGTGCTCGGCCAGCGCGGCACGGACGGCGGCCCGCTCCAGCTGCCGGAAGTACGCCTCACCGTCCTCGACGAAGATGTCGGAGATGGCCCGGCCCTGCTCGGCCTCGATATCGGCGTCGGTGTCCCGGTACGCGGTGCCCAGCCGTTCGGCGAGCACCCGGCCGATGGTGGACTTGCCCGCGCCGGGCGGTCCCACCAGGACGATGATGGGTCCGGTCATCGGATCGCCAGGGCGTCGAGGTATCCGGTCACGTTCCGCCGGGTCTCGGCCACCGAGTCGCCGCCGAACTTCTCCGCGACCGCGTCCGCCAGCACCAGCGCCACCATCGCCTCGGCCACGATCCCCGCCGCGGGCACCGCACACACATCCGACCGCTGATGATGCGCCTGCGCGGCCTCACCCGTCGCCACATCCACCGTCGCCAACGCCCGCGGCACGGTGGCGATCGGCTTCATCGCCGCCCGCACCCGCAACAACTCACCGGTCGTCAAACCACCCTCCGTACCACCAGAGCGGCCCGAAGCGCGGCGAATGCCCTCGCCGGTCGACAGGATCTCGTCGTGCGCCTTCGACCCCGGCACCCGGGCCAGCTCGAAGCCGTCACCGACCTCGACGCCCTTGATCGCCTGGATCCCCATCAACGCCCCCGCCAGCCGGGCATCCAACCGCCGGTCCCAGTGCACATGCGAGCCAAGGCCCACCGGCACCCCGTACGCCAGCACCTCGACCACACCGCCGAGCGTGTCACCGTCCTTGTGCGCCTGATCGATCTCGGCCACCATCGCGTCACTGGCCGACCCGTCCAGACACCGCACCGGATCCGCGTCCAACCGCTCCACATCCGACGGCTTCGGATACACCCCGTACGGCGCCCGCGCCGCCCCCAACTCCACCACATGCGAGACGATCTCGATCCCGGCCGTCTCCTTCAGATACGACCGCGCCACCGCCCCCAACGCCACCCGCGCCGCCGTCTCACGAGCCGAAGCCCGCTCCAGGATCGGACGCGCCTCATCGAACCCGTACTTCTGCATCCCCGCCAGATCGGCATGCCCCGGCCGCGGCCGGGTCAACGGCGCATTACGCGCCAGCTCGGCGAGCTCGGCCGGATCCACCGGATCGGCCGCCATCACCTTCTCCCACTTCGGCCACTCGGTGTTCCCCACCATCACCGCCACCGGCGAGCCCAACGTCAACCCATGGCGCACACCACCGAGGAAGGTGACCTCATCCCGCTCGAACTTCATCCGGGCACCCCGGCCGTACCCCAGCCGCCTGCGCGCCAGCGCGTCCGCCACCATCCCAGTGGTCACCGGCACCCCCGCGGGCAACCCCTCCAGCGTCGCCACCAGAGCGGGGCCATGCGACTCCCCCGCCGTCAACCAACGCAACCTACTCAAGGGTGCTCCCTCTCTCCTGCGCCCGTCGGAAGTTCTCGGTACCGATCCTCCCATGGGTCACTGACAGGCCGGGCACCGTTCCAGTGTGCGGACCGCGCTCAGCGTGCGGAGAGCGCCGCCTCCCCGGCCGCGCGCATCGCGGCAAGCGGCCCTGGACGGCACCCGGTCATCAGCTCAACCTGCAGTACGGCCTGGTGCACCAGCAGATCGAGGCCGCCCACCACCGCGCCGCCACGCGCCGACCAGGCCGCCGCCAGCGGCGTCGGCCACGGCTCGTAGAGCACGTCGAACAGAGCGCCGGGCTGGTCGGGAACCGCGGCCGCGAGTGCGTCGGTCGAGCCCGCGGGAGTGGTGGCGATCACCAGCGGGGCGGTGAAGGCCTCGGCGGCGGCCGACCAGTCCCGGGTACGGACGGCGACGCCGAGCCGCTCCCCCCACTGCCGCATCTCGGCGGCCCGCTCCTCGCTGCGTACGTACGCCGTGACCTCGGCGGAGCAGATCTGGGCGAGGGCGGCCAGTGCGGAGGACGCGGTGGCTCCGGCGCCCAGAATCGCGGCGGAGTCGACCCGGGCCACACCGCGTTCCCGTAGGGCGGCGACCATGCCGGGGATGTCGGTGTTCTCCCCGACGCGCCGCCCCTCCTCGGTGAAGATCACGGTGTTGACCGCCTCCACGGAGGCGGCGGTGGCGCTGACCTCGTCCAGCAGCGGGATCACCGCGCGCTTGAGCGGCATGGTCAGCGACAGCCCGGCCCACGGCACGTCGTCCTCGGCGATCGCGGCCAGGAAACCGGGCAGCGCCGCCTGGTCGATCTCGTGCCGCCCGTACTCCCAGCCCACAAGGCCCAGGGCCTGGTAGGCGGCACGGTGCAGCACAGGCGAGAGCGAGTGGGCGATGGGCGATCCGAGAACCGCCGCGCGCCGGTGGGGCCGCGCCCCGGAAGAGTTCAGCATCAGCCGCCGTGCTCCTGCTGGTACTTGTTGAAGTCCGCTACGTTCCGCTGGTGTTGCGCCGGGTCGTTGGTGAAGCGGGTGTCCCCCGGCTTGACGGTGACGAAGTACAGCCAGTTGCCGTCGGTCGGGGCGAGCGCCGCCTCGATCGCCTGGTGCCCCGGGTTGTCTATCGGCCCGGGCGGCAGGCCCTTGTGCAGATAGGTGTTGTACGGGGAGTCGAAGTGCGTGTCGGCGCTGGTGGTGTGCAGCGTGGAACGGCCCTTGGCGTAGTTGATCGTCGAGTCGAAGCCCAGGGCCATGTTCTGCTGGAGGCGGTTGTAGATGACCCGGGAGACCCTGCCGAAGTCGCCCTTCTCCTGGGCCTCGGCCTGGATGAGGCTGGCGATGATGATGATCTCGTACGGTGACTTGCCGACCTTGGCAGCCTGCGCTTCGAGGTCGTCCTTGCCGTACTCGGCCTCGGCCTGCTGGACCATCTGCTTGAGGAAGTCCGCCGGTTTGGTGGACTTGCCGATGCTGTACTTGATCGGGAAGAGGAAGCCCTCGGGATTGCCGTTGGCGTAGGACGGCAGACCGAGGTCGGAGCTCTTGGCGGCGTTCGCCGTGGTGCCGGACGGCAGGCCGAGCTTCTGGTCGACGGCGTCGTAGATCCGGGTGGCGCGCCAGCCCTCGGGGATGATCAGCGAGTCCTGGCTGCTGGGGTTGGTCATCATCGCGACCGCGGCGGCAGCCGACATCTCCTTGTGCAGGGTGTAGACACCGCCCTGGATGGGCTTGTCGCCCGCCGCCTTGGTGAACGCCTCGACGCTCTTGACCACGTCGTTCTGCTTGAGGATGTTGCCCATCTGGGCCACGGTCGCGCCCTTGGGGATGACCACCTGCACATCGCCGGAACCGTTGCCGGAGAAGTCGGGCGCCGCGGCGAAGTGCCGTTGCCAGTACCAGTAACCGCCGTAGCCGCCGCCCCCGATGAGCCCGACGAGGACGAGTACCGCGATCAGGACGGCGCACCCGCTGCGCTTCTTCTTCCCCTTGCGCTTCTTCTGCCGGTCGTCGTCCAGCTCGTCTTCGTCATCGTCGTCATCGCTGTCGACGAAGCGCTCGTGCTCCTCGTCGTCGGCGAGGGAGGCGCCGGTGAAGAAGGGGTGCCGTTCGGGCTCCTCCGCCTCCTCGTGGAACGCCGCCCATTCGGAGGTCCGCTCGGGGTCCGGCTGGGCGGGTGCCTGCGACGGGACGTAGCCGCCGTGGCCGTAGGGGTCGGCGTGCGCGCTGTCGACGAATGCCTGGGCGGGCTGCTGAACATACGTTTCAGCAGCGCCCGCGGCGTAGCCGTCGTGCGACGGCACGGGAGTCTGCCCATGCCAGTCGTAGTGCTGCTGCCCGCCGTAGCCCTGACCCTGCGTCTGCTGGGCGTCCCAGTGCGGTTCCTGCGGGTACTGCTGACCGCCGGGGTACTGGGGGTCGGCGTACTGCTGGGCGGCGTACTGCGGGTCGGGGTACTGGTGACCGGGGTACTGGGCCTGCGGGTACTGCTGCTGCCCGGCGTAGTGCTGGGCGTCCGGGTACTGCTGCTGCGGCTGCTGCGGTACCGCGTTGCCGTACTGGTCCCAGCCACCGTGCTGCGCCTGACCACGGTCCCACCCCTGGTCCCCGTAGAGGGGGTCGTCGGGATGCCACGGTTCGGAACCGGGGCCTCGGCCGTAGTCGGTCATGCGTCTCCTGAATCGCGAGGCGGCACGTGGCCGACGCTTGTGGCGCGGCCCGCATGAGGCCCGCCTCTCCGGCGCGGAACGTTACCGTATCGCGATCAGATGACCACTTCGACGGTCTCGCCGGGCGGCCTGCCGGAGACGCGCTCGGTCTCCAACGCGCTCTGCAGGATCACCACGGCGGCGGCCTGGTCCACAACTGAGCGGCCCTTCTTGGCCTTTACCCCGGAAGCGCGCAGGCCATGGGTCGCGGTGACGGTGGACATACGCTCGTCCACCAGTCGTACGGGAACGGGAGCGATGAGTTTCGCCACATCGTCCGCGAACGCACGCGCCTTCGCCGCCGCCGGGCCCTCGCCCCCGCTCAGCGAGCGCGGCAGGCCGATGACGACCTCGATCGGCTCGTACTCCTCGACGATCGCGACGATGCGGCGGCGGGCCGCCGGAGCGTCGCGGCCGGGGACGGTCTCCACGGGTGTGGCGATCAGCCCGTCGGGGTCGCATGAGGCGACCCCGATCCGGGCGTCCCCGACATCGACGGCGATCCGCCTGCCGCGTCGCATAGTGCTGTCCTCCGTCAGATCCGTGCTCAGGCCTTCTCGGCGACCAGACGGCGTACCGCCTCGACGGCCTCGGACACGGCGTCCGGGTTGCTGCCGCCGCCCTGGGCGACATCGTCCTTGCCGCCACCTCCGCCGCCGAGGGTCTTGGCGGCGGTACGGACCAACTCACCGGCCTTGACGCCGCGTTCGCGGGCGGCCTCGTTGGTGGCGATGACGGTCAGCGGGCGGCCATTGGCCACCGTGAACAGCGCGACGACAGCCGGGCGGCCGCCGGTGATGCGCTGCCGTACGTCGAGGACCAGCTTGCGCAGGTCGTCGGCGCTGGTGCCGTCCGGGACCGTGCCGGTGACCAGGGCGACGCCCTTGACGTCCTCGGCCCCCTGGGCGAGCCCGGCAGCGGCCTGGAGCACCTTCTCGGCGCGGAACCGCTCGATCTCCTTCTCGGCCTCCCGCAGCTTGCTCAGCATGCCGGAGATCTTGTCGGGCAGCTCCTCGGGGCGGCCCTTGACCAGCTCGGTGAGCTGGGAGACCACGGTGTGCTCACGGGCGAGGAACTTGTAGGCGTCGGCACCGACCAGCGCCTCGACCCGGCGTACGCCCGAGCCGATCGACGACTCGCCGAGCAGCTTGACCAGCCCGAGCTGGGCGGTGTTGTGCACATGGGTGCCGCCGCACAGCTCCTTGGAGAAGTCGCCGATGGTGACGACGCGCACCCGCTCGCCGTACTTCTCGCCGAACTCGGCGATGGCGCCCTGCTTCTTGGCCTCGGCCATGCTCATCACCTCGGCGGTGACGTCGAGCTCACGGGCCAGCACCTCGTTGATCTTCTGCTCGACATCGGTGAGCACCGAGCCGGGTACGGCGGCCGGCGAGCCGAAGTCGAAGCGGAACCGGCCCGGGGAGTTCTCCGAACCGGCCTGGGCGGCGGTCGGGCCGAGGGCGTCGCGCAGCGCCTGGTGCGTGAGGTGGGTGGCGCTGTGGGCGCGGGCGATGGCGCGACGGCGGGTCAGGTCGATCGAGGCATGGGCGCCCGCGCCCACGGTCACCTCGCCGACCTGGACGACGCCCTTGTGCACGGACACGCCGGGCACCGGCTGCTGGACGTCGCGGACCTCGATCACGGCGCCGCTGTCGAGGCGGATCCGGCCGGAGTCGGCGAGCTGGCCGCCGCCCTCGGCGTAGAACGGGGTGCGGTCGAGTACGACCTCGACCTCGTCGCCCTCCACGGCGGCGGGCGACGGCACACCGTCGACCAGCAGACCGACGACAGTGGCCTCGCCCTCATAGTCGGTGTAGCCGGTGAAGACGGTGGCCCCGGAGGTGTCGGCGACCTCGCGGTACGCGGACAGGTCGGCGTGGCCGGTCTTCTTGGCCTTGGCGTCGGCCTTGGCGCGCTCCCGCTGCTCCTTCATCAGGCGGCGGAAGCCCTCCTCGTCCACGGAAAGGCCCTGCTCGGCGGCCATCTCCAGGGTGAGGTCGATCGGGAAGCCCCAGGTGTCGTGCAGCAGGAAGGCCTTGTCACCGGGGAGAACGGTGCTGCCCGAGGCCCTGGTGTCGGTGACCGCGGTGTCGAGGATGTTGGTGCCCGCCTTGAGCGTCTTGAGGAAGGCGTTCTCCTCGGCGAGGGCGACGGTCTCGATGCGCTTGCGGTCCTCGGCCAGCTCCGGGTACTGCGGGCTCATGGCCTTGATGACGGTGTCGACGAGCTCGCCGACGGTCGGCTGGGCGGCGCCGAGCAGCCGCATGTTGCGGATGGCGCGGCGCATGATGCGGCGCAGCACATAGCCGCGGCCCTCGTTGCCCGGGGTGACACCGTCGCCGATGAGCATGACGGCCGTGCGGATGTGGTCGGCGACCACGCGCAGCGAGACGTCCGAGCTGTGGGCGCCGCCGTAGCGCACGCCGGTGAGCTCGGTGGCCGTGTCGATGATCATGCGCGAGGTGTCGATCTCGTACATGTTCCGCACGCCCTGCAGGATCATCGCGAGGCGTTCCAGGCCGAGGCCGGTGTCGATGTTCTTGTTGGGCAGGTCGCCCAGGATCGGGAAGTCCTCCTTGCCGGAGCCCTCTCCCCGCTCGTACTGCATGAAGACCAGGTTCCAGATCTCCACGTACCGCTCGTCGTTGACGGCCGGGCCGCCCTCGACGCCGAACTCCGGGCCGCGGTCGTAGTTGATCTCCGAGCAGGGGCCGCAGGGGCCGGGGACGCCCATGGACCAGAAGTTGGGGCCCATGCCGAGCCGCTGGATGCGCTCGGCGGGGACGCCGATCACGTCCCGCCAGATCCGCTCGGCCTCGTCGTCCTCCTGGTAGACGGTGATCCAGAGCTTCTCCGGCTCAAGCCCGTAGCCACCGTCCTCCTGGGAACTGGTCAGCAGCTCCCAGGCGAGCTTGATGGCGCCTTCCTTGAAGTAGTCGCCGAACGAGAAGTTGCCGCACATCTGGAAGAACGTGCCGTGCCGGGTGGTCTTGCCGACCTCTTCGATGTCCGGGGTGCGCACGCACTTCTGCACGCTGGTGGCACGCGGGAACGGCGGCTTGACCTCACCGAGGAAGTACGGCTTGAACGGAACCATGCCCGCGGGGACCAGCAGCAGCGTCGGGTCGTCCGCGATGAGCGACGCGGACGGCACGACCGTGTGCCCGCGCTCCTCGAAGAAGCGCAGCCAGCGCCTGCGGATTTCTGCCGACTCCATCAGTGGCCTTCTTTCTGCTTGTACACGGGACGCACGTCCGGCGTGCGGGCGTCCGCCTGGTAGGCGATCTCCGGGCGTTGCCCGGGGAGTTCTGCGGGCGGGGCGTCAAGCCCCAGTAGGTTGTTCAGCTCCGATTCGCGCTCGGACATTCCGGCGCGGACGTCCTTGGCGAACTGCCGTGCCCGGCCGCCGAGTTCGACGGCCCGGTCGGCCGCGGTCGCGGCCAGGCTCTCGGGGGTCAGCCGGCGGGCGGCCCGGTGCACCTTGTTGGTCGCCCACACCCCGGCGGTGATTCCGGTGATGAACCAGAACAGGCGGCGGAACATCTCGTATCAGCCCTTCCCTCGGGTGCGGCGCAGCCCGCGACGGGCAGCCGGGATCGCGGTGCCGACGATGACGGCTCCGCGTGCGGCGTCCTTCCTGGACCGCTTGCCGCCCTTGTCCTCCCGCGCCTGCAGGCCGACGGCGCGGCGCACGCCGTAGCCGAACGCGGCCACCTTCACCAGCGGGCCGCCGAAGGTGGTGGCCACGGTGGAGGACAGGGCCGAGGCGTTGGCGGTGACCTCCTGGACGTCGGCGGTGATGGTGTCCACGCGGTCGAGCTGGGTGTGCGCGGACCGCACCGCCGCGGTCGCCTCACCGAGCAGCGGGACGGCCTGTTCGGTGACGTCGGCGACCAGGCGGGTGGCCTGCTTCAGCGTCTGCGCCAGCCTGACCAGCACAACGGCGAGGAAGGACACCAGGATCGCCCAGAAGACGGCCACGATGAGGCCGGCCACCTCTCCACCGGACACTGCTCCGCGCTCCTTCGGTTCACGTCGGTCGGCAGCCGCTCGCGGCGGGCGGGGCGGGACAGGTCCGGGAGGTCGGATGGGTTTCCGGTGGTCACACCTGGCACGGTCCGCCGTGCTCGGGCGGCAGGGTACCGACCTTATCGCGCCGGGGTCCGCTGTTCGTACCGCATTCCCGCGGGGCGGGCGCGTCGAGGGCGCCGTGGTCCCGCCCATCGCGGAAGCGTACCTGGAATTGCACGCTCCGCTCTCATCCAAGTACGCTCCGTGCCCCATGCAGCACGGTGCCCCGTTCGGCGATCCCGCTGACGACGATCCCCCTTCCGCTCCGCGCTCCGCGCCCGGCGGTCTGCCCGCCGAAGTGAACCGGCTGGTCGGTCGCGGCGCCGAACTCGACGCGCTGCTGGGCCTGTTGGGCCGGGCCCGGCTGGTGACGGTGACGGGGACCGGCGGGGTCGGCAAGACACGGCTGGCGCTCGCGGCCGCGCAAGGCTCGCAGGATCGGTTCTGCGACGGTGCGCGGCTGGCCGAGCTGTCCATGGTGCGCGACTCCCGGATACTGGATCACGCGGTGCTGGAGGCGCTCGCGGTCACCGATCACTCGGGCCGCCCGCCCCGCTCCATACTCGCCGAGCGGCTCGCCGACCGCGAGCTGCTGCTGGTGCTGGACGGCTGCGAGTACCTGGTGGCCGAGTGCGCGGCGCTCGCCGCCGAGCTGCTGCGGTGCTCACCAGGCCTGCGGATCCTGGCCACCGGGCGCAGACCGTTCGACATCGCGGGCGAGCACGTGCTGCCGATCTCCCCACTGGAGATATGCGGCGAGCGGCACACATCCAACGAATCGGGCGGTGACTGTGCGGCCGTGACGCTGTTCGCCGAGCGGGCCTTGGCGGTCGTGCCCTCGTTCACGCTCACGGACGCCAACCGCAAGGCGGTCGCCGAACTGTGCCAGCGCCTGGACGGCCTGCCCCTCGCCCTGGAACTGGCCGCGGTCCGGCTGCGGGCGCTGTCGGTGGAGCAGATCGTGGACCGGCTGGCCGACCGGTTCCGACTGCTCGCGGGCGGGGACCGTACCGCGCTGCCGCGTCACCACACCCTGCGGGCCGCGATCGGCTGGAGCCATGAGCTGTGCACACCGGCCGAACGGCTGCTGTGGGCCCGGCTGTCGGTGTTCGTCGGGCAGTTCGACCTGGACGCGGTGGAGTACGTCTGCACGGGCTCCGGACTGCCCGCCGACGAGGTGCTGGACACCATGGCCGCACTCGTGGCGCAGTCCGTCGTCATCCGGGACGAGGCGGCCGACGGGATGCGCTACCGGATGCTGGAGACGGTGCGGGAGTACGGCGCGGGGTGGCTGGAAGCGCTGGGTGACAGCGAGCGGCTGCGGCGGCGGCACCGGGACTGGTACCTGGGCCTGGCCACCTGGTGCGAGCTGGACTGGTTCAGCCCCCGGCAGGCCGAGGTGGCGGCGCGGATCGACGGGAACCTCCGCAATCTGCGGCTCGCCCTGGAGTTCAGCCTGGAGCACGCCGCGGACCCGCACATCGGCCAGTACCTGGCGGCCAGCCTGTGGTTCTACTGGGTCGGCTGCGGGCGGCTGTCGGAGGGACGGCACTGGCTGGACCGGGCACTTGAGAAGCGGTGCGACAACGACGAGGCGCGGGCCAAGGCGCTGTGGGTGATGGGCTACGTCAGCGTGCTGCAGGGCGACGCGGCGGTGGCGCTCGCCGCGCTGGCCGAGTGCCGGGAGCTGGCGGAGCGCACCGGCAACGCGGCCGCGGCCGCCTACGCACTGCACCGCACCGGTAGTCTCGCGCTGCTCTGCGACGACATGCCGCGCGCCGCGGAGCTGTTCGATGGCGCGCTGGCACGCTACCGGGACATCGGCGAGCTCAACACCAATGTGCTGATGGCCCAGGTGGAGCTGGCTCTGGCGAGGGCCTACCAGGGGGATCTGGCGGGCGCGGGCGCCTTGTGCGAGGAGGTCCGCGACATCTGCCGGGAGCACGGTGAGCGCTGGGCGCTGGCGTACGCGCTCTACGTACTGGGCTACGCGGCGTGGACACGCGGCGAGAAGGCACTGGCCCGCGAGTTGCTGTGCGAGTGCCTGACGATCCACCACGCCTTCCACGATCTGGTCGGCACGGTGGTCGCAATCGAGCTGCTGGCCCTGCTCACCGAGGACGACGGTGCGGGTGACGCCTACGAGGCGGCGGTACTGCAGGGAGCGGCGGCCGGGATCTGGCCCTCCGTGGGGCTGCGGCTGTTCGGCTCCCGGTACTTCGGCGCTGCGCACGCCCTGTGCGAGGAGCGGGTACGCATCCGACTCGCCCCCGAACAGCGCGCGGCCGCGGTGTGCGAGGGCGCCCGCCTCGACCTGGACTCGGCAGTGCACCGCGCCCTACGCCCACCCACCCGCACACCCTCGCCGCCCCGCGGCAACGAGGCAGGAATCCGCGGGCGAAGCCCCCGCTGGCCCCCCAGCCACGAAACAGGACCCCGGGGGCACAGCCCCCGCTAGGAGCCCGGGCGCGCAGCGGCCGCCCGGAACGCAGCCCCGCCAGAGGCCCAGGGGCGAGCCAGGGACCCGCCCGGTGGCACAGCCAGCGCTAGAGACCCAGGGGACACAGGAGACCGGGACCGCAACCCCGCCAGCGGCCCGGAGGCGCAGCCCCCGCTGGGGGTCCGGGGGCGCAGCCCCCGGTTAAACAACCAACCCCTTGCCCAGCTGAGCGCAGCTCAGCGGGCGTAGTACTCGACGACCAGCTGCTCGTCGCAAATCACCGGGATCTCCCGGCGGTTCGGGTCCCGGTCGAGGCGGAAGGCCAGCGCCTCCAGGTTGACCTGCAGGTACTTCGGGGTCTCGCCGTCCGGGGCCCAGCCACCCTCGCGGGCGATCAGGAACGGGGTCTTGGCGCGCGAGCGCTCCCGTACCCGCACCACGTCGTCCGGGCGGACCCGGAAGGACGGGCGGTCCACCTTGCGGCCGTTGACCTCGATGTGACCGTGCACCACCATCTGGCGGGCCTGGTAGATGGTGCGGGCGAGGCCCGAGCGCAGCACCAGCGCGTCCAGTCGGCGCTCCAGCTCGATGATCAGCGCGTCGCCGGTCTTGCCCTCGACCTTGCGGGCGCGGTCGTAGGCGCGGCGCATCTGCGTCTCGCTGATGTCGTACTGGGCGCGCAGTCGCTGCTTCTCCAGCAGTCGGACCTTGTAGTCACTGCTCTGCTTGCGGCCGCGACCGTGCTCACCCGGCGGGTAGGGGCGGGCCTCGAAGTACTTCACAGCCTTCGGGGTCAGCGCTATGCCGAGCGCGCGGGACTTCTTGACCTTGGGACGCGACTGGTTCACGTTCTCCAGACCTCCATGTAAGTTAGGTGAGGCTTACCTTAGCGGAGGAGATCGCATGAATCGACCCGGGAACCCCATGCCGCCCAGCGCGGAGCACACCGCAGCGGCGGTGGTCGGTGAGGAGCATGGTCAGCCGCGCCCCGAAGAGGAAAACGCGCCCACGATGCCGACGGCAGCGGAGCGCATGCGAACTCTCGTCGAGGGTAACTCGTCCGCCGTCCTCGTCATTCCCGGCCTGGACGGCGCCGATCCGCTCAGCATGCTGCCGTCCGAGCGCTCGGTGGCCGAAGAAGGCGACATCATCCTGCGGTTCCCGGTCGACTCGCCCGCGGTCCGGGCCGCCACGCACGCGGAGGACGACGAACTCGCCGCTGTGCTGGAGATCACGGACGTCGCGCCGGTCGCGGTCTGCCACCGGGTCCGCGGCCGTGCCTGGATCGCGGGTTGGCTCACCCCGGCGCCGGACGGGCGACAGCCCGGACGGCTGCGGCTGGAGGTCGGCGAGGCCTCGGTGGACGACCTGTGGGGCGCGGATCCGGTCGAGCCCGACGAGTTCGCCACCGCCAGGGCCGACCCGCTGGCCACCCACGAGGCCGAACTGCTGCAGCACCTCGCCGCCGCCCACGGCGGCCAACTCGGCTGGCTGTGCGCCCTGATCGGCGGGCGGGACGGACACTGCGCGGCACCGCTCGGAGCGGTGCCGGTGGCGCTCGACCGCTTCGGGCTGCGAGTGCGGTTCAGCGCGGACGACGGGGTCTTCGACGCGCGCTTCGACTTCCCCGCGCCGGTGGTCGACCACGGCCAACTACGGCGTGCGATGCACGGGTTGTTCGACACCGCCCGGGACGCCGCCCGGCGGGAATCCCGCGGGGCGTAGTCTGCCGATCATGTTTGTTGTCGAACTGACCTACACCGCACCGCTGGACCGCGTCGACGCCGCGCTCCCCGACCACGTCGCCTGGTTGGAGAAGCAGTACGAGGGCGGAACCGTCATCGCCTCCGGACGCAAGCAGCCGCGGGACGGGGGCGTCCTCATCGCGGTGGCACCGGACCGGGCCGCCGTCGAGGCGCTGATCGCCACCGACCCCTTCTCGATCGCGGGCGTCGCCGACTACCGCGTCATCGAGTTCACCGCCACCAAGACGGCGCCCGCCCTGGAGCAGTACCGGGAGCAACTGCCCGTCTGAGGCGGGGAGTTCACTCCCCCGACAGTCGGCCCCGGACGCGGTCCAGCACATCGGCGTAGCGAGCCTCCGCGCCGTAGCGGGTGGGCTCGTAGTAGCGCCTGCCGTGCACCTCGTCCGGGGCGTACTGCTGGGCGGCGATGGCACCCGGCAGGTCGTGCGGGTACTGATAGCCCGAGCCGTGGCCGAGTTTGCTCGCGCCCTTGTAGTGGCTGTCCCGCAGATGCGGCGGAACCGGGCCCGCGAGTCCCTTGCGTACGTCGCTGAGTGCCGCGTCGATCGCCAGATACGCGGCGTTGGACTTCGGCGCGAGCGCCAGCGCGATGGTGGCCTGGGACAGGGTTATCCGGGCCTCGGGGAAGCCGATCATCTGTACCGCCTGGGCCGCGGCGACCGTCGTCTGCAGCGCCTGCGGGTCGGCCATGCCGATGTCCTCGCTCGCCGAGATCATCAGCCTTCGGGCGATGAACCGGGGGTCCTCGCCCGCCTCGATCATGCGGGCCAGATAGTGCAGGGCGGCGTCCACATCGGATCCCCTGATCGACTTGATCAGGGCGCTGGCCACGTCGTAGTGCTGGTCACCGTCGCGGTCGTACTTCACCGCGGCGCGGTCCACGGCCGCTTCCAGGGTCTCCAGCGTGATCTCGGGCTCGCCCTTGGCCAGCGCCGAGCCCGCCCCCGCCTCCAGGGCGGTCAGCGCGCGCCGGGCGTCCCCGCCCGCGATCCGCAGCAGATGCGCCTCGGAGTCATCGGGGAGCGCGACGGCGCCCGCCAGACCGCGCGGGTCGGCCAGCGCCCGGTGCAGCAGATCCCGTAGGTCGTCGTCGGTGAGCGCTTCCAGGGTGAGCAGCAGCGAGCGCGACAGCAGCGGCGA
Source organism: Streptomyces sp. NPDC020096 (assembly GCA_040631425.1). Taxonomy (GTDB): domain Bacteria; phylum Actinomycetota; class Actinomycetes; order Streptomycetales; family Streptomycetaceae; genus Streptantibioticus_A. The sequence goes on along the minus strand of JBEYJY010000002.1, from coordinate 282,133 downwards.
GATCACCGAGAAGTACGGGTTCTCGGTGGTGGCGGCGATCAGTGTCACCCAGCGGTTCTCCACCGCCGGAAGCAGCGAGTCCTGCTGGGCCTTGCTGAAGCGGTGGATCTCGTCGAGGAACAGCAGCGTCTCTCGCCCGTAGGCACCCGACTCGCGCTTGGCGCTGTCGATGACGGCGCGGACCTCCTTGACGCCCGCGGTGATCGCCGACAACTCGACGAACCGCCGTTTCGTGGCATGGCTGACCACGTAGGCCAGCGTCGTCTTGCCGGTGCCGGGCGGGCCCCACAGGATCACCGAGGCGGGACCGGCCGGGCCGCCGCTTCCCTCACCGACGAGACGGCGCAGCGGCGAGCCGGTCTTCAGCAGATGCCGCTGGCCCACCACCTCGTCAAGGGTGCGCGGGCGCATCCGCACAGCGAGCGGGCTGCCACCCGGCTCCCTCTCCTGGCGTTCTTCTGCGGCGACGGTGAACAGGTCCGGTTCCACGCGAAGAAGCCTATGGCACCCCTCTGACAACGCCGGGCCCAAGGCCGTCCGGTGGGTCCGACGACGCGGACCGGCGGTGCCGAAACCAACCTCTCCCCGACAAGGAGATCCGCCGGAAGGGCCTAGAGCAGCGTGCTCCAGTACGACCACCAACGGGTCAGGATCAGCATGATGATCACGCCGTACCAGAGCACCGGAACCGCCCAGTGGAACTCCAGTACCGCGCGCCGCACCCCGGCGGGCACCGGAATGATGCGGTGCTTGATGTTGTGCACGGCGGTGTACCAGAACGCGGCGATGGTCACTGCCCAGGCGAGCGAGCACCACAGGCACAGCGAGCCGATGCTGTACAGCGACTCGTACTGCAGCCAGGTCACGAAGCCGACCCCGAACAGGGTGCCCGCCTGCAGACCGAGCCAGAACCACGGGCGGTAGCGCGCCCCGGCCAGTACGCCCATCCCCACGCACATCATCACCGGGTAGGCGACCAGACCGATCATCGGGTTCGGGAAGCCGAACGCGGACGCCTGGGCGCTCTTCATGATGTTGCCGCAGGAGATGATCGGGTTGAGGCTGCACCCGGGCACGAAGTTCGGATTCTTCAGCAGCTCGAACTTGTCGAGGGTGATCACCCAGGCGGCAAGCAGTCCCAGCGCGCCGCACACCACGAGCAGGACGCTGAACGCCCGGCTCGCGCCGATGGGTCCCGCCGCTTCCTGCCGTTCGTCACTGCGTGTCTCGTCAAGCGCCGATGTCGTCATGTCGCCTTCTGTCGCCGTGTCCTGGTCCTTGGAGGCCCGCCTCTTCCAGCCTGCCTCATTCTGCACCAGAGATGACCCGCCGCGACCAGGCCCAGCGAGTGAGACGGTCAGCCCGGAATTGACGGACCGCGTCGTGTGCGGGGGACCGGACGGCGCATATCCGGCCCCCCGTTGTTGTTACGTACGGGCCGGGCTGACGGTTCAGCCCGCCCGTCTCCCACCACCGCCCTCAACGGAGGCGCTACGCGCCGCAGCTCTCCCGCCCGTGTCTCCCACCACCGCCCTCAACGGAGGCGCTACGCGCCGCAGCTCTCCACCAGCCGCTGGCGGACCGCGTCCACCAGTGCGTCGAGCGCCACCGGGGTCTGCTCGCCGCTTTCCAGGTCCTTGAGCTGGACGGACCCCTCGGCGAGATCGCGCTCCCCCGCGACCAGCGCGAACCGGGCGCCGGAACGGTTGGCCGACTTCATCGCGTTCTTCAGGCCCTTGCCGCCGTAGGCGAAGTCCGCCGCGACGCCCTGCCGACGCAGTTCGGTGACGACCGAGAACAGTGCGCGCCGCGCCTCCTCGCCCAGCGGCACCGCGAACACATCGGTGTGCGACGGGAGTTCGAGTTCGATGCCCTCGGCCTTGAGCGCCAGCACGGTGCGGTCCACACCCAGCGCCCAGCCCACCGACGGGAGCGCCGGGCCGCCGATCATCTCGGACAGGCCGTCGTAGCGGCCCCCGCCGCCGACCGCCGACTGCGAGCCGAGGCCGTCGTGCACGAACTCGAAGGTGGTCCGGGTGTAGTAGTCCAGGCCGCGCACCAGCTTGGGGTCGTCCTCGAACTCCACGCCCGCTGCGGTCAGCAGCTCCCGTACCTGCTCGTGGTAGCTCTTGCACGACTCGCACAGGTGGTCGCGCATCATGGGGGCGCCGACCAGTTGCTTCTGCACCGCCTCGCGCTTGTCGTCGAGCACCCGCAACGGGTTGATCTCGACCCGCTGCCGGGTGTCCTCGTCGAGGTCGAGGCCGCGCAGGAAGTCCTGGAGCGCCGCACGGTAGACCGGGCGGCACTCCTTGTCGCCCAGCGAGTTGAGCAGCAGCCGGAAGTTCCGCAGACCCAGCGAGCGGTAGGCGTCGACCGCGAGGATGATCAACTCGGCGTCGAGCGCCGGGTCCTCGGCGCCCAGCGCCTCGGCTCCGACCTGCGAGAAGTGCCGGTAGCGACCGGCCTGCGGGCGCTCGTAGCGGTAGTACGAGCCGGAGTACCACAGCTTCACCGGCAGGGCGCCGCGGTGCAGATTGGCCTGCAGTGCCGCACGCAGCACGGACGCGGTGCCCTCGGGGCGCAGCGCCAGCTCGTCGCCGCCCTTGGTGGTGAGGGTGTACATCTCCTTGGTCACGATGTCGGTGGACTCACCCACACCGCGCGAGAAGAGTTCGACGGTCTCGAAGCCGGGGGTCTCGATGTAGCCGTAACCGGCGCGCTTCAGCGGTGCGGCGATCGCCTCACGTACCGCAAGGAACGCGGAGGAGTCCGGCGGGATCAGGTCGTACGTGCCCTTGGGGGCGGAAAAGGTACTCAACGGAAGAGTCGTCACAATCCTCGTCGCGGAGCCGTGGTGTCGGCTCCGAGGCCGCGGGCCACCTCGCGTAGGTACGGGTTGGCGGCGCGTTCGCGACCGATGGTGGTCTGGGGGCCGTGGCCGGACAGCACCACGGTCGAGTCGTCGAGCGGCAGGCACACACGGGCCAGCGATTCGAGGATCTCGGCGTGGGAGCCACCGGGCAGGTCGGTACGTCCGATGGAGCCGGCGAACAGCAGGTCGCCCGAGAAGAGCACCGGCGGGATCTCCGCGGTCTCGGGCAACCGGAAGGTCACCGACCCCCTGGTATGGCCGGGCGCATGCGAGACGGTCAGCTCCAGGCCCGCCAGGGCCAGCGCGGAACCGTCGGTCAGCTCCCGCACGTCGTCCGGCTCCCCCACCGTCAGCTCGCCCATCAGCTGCTGCCCTATGGACCTGCCCAGGGCCTTCTCCGGGTCGCTCATCATGTAGCGGTCCTCGGGGTGGATCCAGGCGGGCACACCATGGGCGCCGCACACCGGAACGACGGAGGCGACATGGTCGAGATGGCCGTGGGTGAGGACAACGGCCACCGGCTTGAGCCGATGCTTGGCGATGGTCTCCTCGACACCGCGGGCCGCTTCGTGGCCCGGGTCGATGATCACGCACTGCTCACCGGCGGCGGGGGCGACCAGATAGCAGTTGGTCCCCCAGGCCCCGGCGGGGAACCCGGCAATGAGCACGATCGTCCTTCTGTCGTCCGCGTCGGTCTACGCAGCAGGTTTCTGCAGACGACGAGCCTACCGGCGGCGGTACGAGACAAGCGAACCCGTATCGTCGCGGGTCTCGTACGGGTCCCGTATCGTCACGACAGCAGACGAAGCGGCAACGGCAAGCGGCAACGGCATACCCGGGAGAAGCAGAAGTGGTCAGCAAGGATCAGCGTCGGCGTCAACTCGCCCGCGACAAGTACTTGCGGCAGCAGGAGCGCCGCTCCGAGCAGCGAAGCAGGGCGCGCAAGCGCAACGCGGCGATCGCCGGCGTGGTCGCCGTCGTCGTGGCCGCGGGCGCCGCGGCGTGGGCGTCCACCGGTCTGGGCGGCGACAAGAAGACCACCGCCGACGCGGCCCCCACCTCCGCGTCGGCCGCGCCCACCAGCGCGGCGCCGGACCCGTGCGCCAAGCCCGCCGCGGGCTCCCCCGGCACCAAGCAGTGGCAGAGCGAGCCGTCGATGTCGATCGACACCGGCGCCTCGTACTCCATGGATCTGGGTACCACCTGCGGTGACATCAAGCTGAAGCTGAACGCGTCGGGCGCACCGCACACGGTCAACTCCTTCAAGTTCCTGGCCGACCAGGGCTACTTCGACCACACCAAGTGCCACCGGCTCACCACCAGCGGCATCTACGTGCTCCAGTGCGGCGACCCCAAGGGCACCGGCCAGGGCGGCCCCGGCTACACCATCCCGGACGAGAACCTCAAGGACTCCGCGATCTCCAAGGGCACGTACCCGGCGGGCACGATCGCGATGGCCAACACCGGCCAGCCGCACACCGGCGGCAGCCAGTTCTTCCTGGTCTACAAGGACAGTCCGTTGCCGGCCAGCTACACCCCGTTCGGCACCATCGACCCCGAGGGCATGAAGGTGCTGCAGAAGATCGCGGCCGCGGGCGAGTCCACCGGCCAGGGCGACGGAGCGCCGAACGCCACCGTGGTAATCAACAAGGCGACCGTCACGCAGTCGTGAATTCCGGTCGTGCGGGATGCGGACAGCCGGGGCGCCGTTCGCCTATGTTGGCGTTGTACAAGGTGGCGGTCGCTCTCCGGAGCGGCCGAGGACCGCACAGCGGGCGCCTGCGCCGACGGCTGCCGCCCTCGCGGAATCCGGATGCGGTCGGAACAACCATCAGCAGCACGTCGGAGCGGCCAGGGCGAGGCCCGGCCGAAGGAAACTGTGGACGATGCCCGCGCACCGCTGGTCGGGCCGGGCATCACGTGGAGGAGGCGCTGTGAGCAGCGACCCATGGGGACGCGTCGACGAGACGGGGACCGTGTACGTGCGGACGGCCGACGGCGAGCGGGTTGTCGGATCGTGGCAGGCGGGCTCTCCTGACGAGGCGCTTGCCTATTTCAAGCGCAAGTACGACGGGCTCGTCGTCGAGATCGGCCTCCTCGAACGCCGGGTGCGCACCACCGACCTGTCCACCAAGGACGCCCTGACCGCCATCGAGCACCTGCGGACCACGGTGTCCGAGGCGCACGCGGTCGGTGACCTGGACGCGCTCGCGAAGCGTCTTGACGCCCTCGTCGAGCTGGTCGAGTCGCGCCGTGAAGAACGCAAGGCGGCCAAGGCCAAGGCGACGGACGAGGCGAGGAGCGCCAAGGAGAACCTGGTCACGGAGGCGGAGCAGCTCTCCACCAGCGAGCAGTGGCGTACCGCCGGTGAGCGGCTGCGCGCTCTGGTGGACACCTGGAAGGGCCTGCCGCGCCTGGACCGCAAGACCGACGACGAACTGTGGCACCGGTTCAGCCATGCCCGTTCCGTCTTCTCCAAGCGCCGCAAGGCGCACTTCGCCTCGCTGGACGCGCAGCGCGAGGAGGCCCGGCAGGCCAAGGAGAAGCTGGTCCAGGAGGCGGAGGCACTGTCCGACTCCACCGACTGGGGTCCGACGGCGGCCCGCTACCGCGACCTGATGGCGGAGTGGAAGGCCGTGGGCCGGGCCCAGCGCGAGGCCGAGGACGACCTGTGGAACCGGTTCCGCGGCGCCCAGGACGTCTTCTTCGCGGCCCGCGCGGAGGTGTTCGCCGAGCGCGACTCCGAACAGCGCGAAAACCTGGCGCTGAAGGAGGAGTTGGCGATCGAGGCGGAGAAGCTGCTGCCGGTGACCGACCTCAAGGCGGCACGGGCCGCGTTCCGGTCGATCAACGAGCGGTGGGAGGCCATCGGCCATGTGCCGCGGGACGCCCGCCCGAAGATCGAGGCCCGGATGCACGCGGTGGAGCGGGCGATCCAGGACACGGAGGAGGCCGAGTGGCGGCGGACCAACCCCGAGGCGCGGGCGCGTGCCGCTGGGCTGACCGGCCAACTCCAGGCCGCCGTCGACAAGCTGCGGCAGCAGCTTGAGGCTGCGCGGGCGGCGGGGAACACCGCCAAGGCGGACAAGCTCGCGAAGGAGTTGGAGGGCCGTCAGGCCCTCCTGGACCAGGCGCTCAAGGGCCTGCAGGAGTTCGGCGGCTAGTCCGCGCTGACGCGCGTCGTCCTCAAACGCCGGACGGGCTTTTTCAAAAGCCCGTCCGGCGTTTTCCGTTAGGACCCGTCGGGCGGTTCTTTTGAAGCCCGTCCGGCGTTTGAGGACACGGGAGTCCGGGGGCGAAGCCCCCCACGCGGCGGAGCCTCATATCGGATGCAGCCGGGAAGGGGCGGGGTTGGGGAAAGGCTCCTACCTAGCCCGCCCCGACGTCACCCGGTACACGTCATAGACGCCCTCCACACCCCGCACCGCCTTAAGGACGTGCCCAAGGTGCTTGGGGTCACCCATCTCGAAGGTGAAGCGGGAGGTGGCGACCCGGTCGCGAGAGGTCTGGACGGCCGCCGACAGGATGTTGACGTGCTGGTCGGACAGGACCCGCGTGACGTCGGACAGCAACCGGGAGCGGTCCAGCGCCTCGACCTGGATGGCCACCAGGAAGACCGAGGACTGGGTGGGCGCCCATTCGACCTCGATGATCCGCTCGGGCTGCTGGGAGAGCGAGTCGACGTTGACGCAGTCCGCGCGGTGCACGGAGACGCCGTTGCCCCGGGTGACGAAGCCGATGATGGGGTCGCCTGGCACCGGCGTACAGCACCGCGACAGCTTCACCCACACATCGCGCTCGCCCTTGACGATGACGCCGGGGTCGGCGTTGGCACGCCGCTTGGCGCGGCTGCGCGAAGGCGTGGTGACCTCGGCGATGTCCTCGGTCGCACCCTCCTCGCCACCGAGCGCCTCAACGAGCTTCTGCACCACGGACTGCGCGGTGATGTGCCCCTCGCCGATCGCCGCGTAGAGCGCCGATATGTCGGGGTAGCGCATCTCGTGGGCCAGGGTGACCAGCGAGTCACCGGTCAGCACCCGCTGGATCGGCAGGTTCTGCTTGCGCATCGCCCGGGCGATGGCTTCCTTGCCCTGCTCGATGGCCTCCTCGCGGCGCTCCTTGGAGAACCAGGCGCGGATCTTGTTGCGGGCGCGCGGCGACTTGACGAAGCCCAGCCAGTCCCGGGACGGCGCGGCGCCCGGTGCCTTGGAGGTGAAGACCTCGACCAGGTCGCCGTTGTCGAGCGTCGACTCCAGCGGTACCAGGCGGCCGTTGACCCGTGCGCCGATGGTGCGGTGGCCGACCTCGGTGTGCACCGCGTACGCGAAGTCCACCGGAGTGGCACCCGCGGGCAGCGCTATGACATCGCCCTTGGGCGTGAAGACGAAGACCTCGTTGCGCGACAGGTCGAAGCGCAGCGACTCCAGGAACTCGCCCGGGTCCTCGGTCTCCTTCTGCCAGTCGAGCAACTGCCGCAGCCACGCCATGTCGTTGACGGCGTCGTCCGCCTTGGCCGACTTGGGACTGTCGGTACGCACCTTGGAGGAGCCCGCGACGGCCTCCTGCTTGTACTTCCAGTGCGCGGCGATGCCGTACTCGGCGCGGCGGTGCATGTCGAAGGTGCGGATCTGGATCTCGACCGGCTTGCCGCTGGGTCCGATGACCGTCGTGTGCAACGACTGGTACATGTTGAACTTGGGCATCGCGATGTAGTCCTTGAACCGCCCGGGCACCGGGTTCCACCGCGCGTGGATGGTGCCGAGTGCCGCGTAGCAGTCGCGGACGGTGTCGACGAGGACACGGATGCCCACCAGGTCGTAGATCTCGGCGAAGTCCCGGCCCCGCACGATCATCTTCTGGTAGACGCTGTAGTAGTGCTTCGGACGGCCGGTGACGGTCGCCTTGATGCGGGCGGCGCGCAGGTCCTGCTGGACCTGGTCGGTGACGACCGCGAGGTACTCGTCGCGCTTGGGGGCGCGTTCGGCGACCAGCCGGACGATCTCGTCGTACATCTTGGGGTAGAGGATCGCGAAGGCGAGGTCCTCCAGCTCCCACTTGATGGTGTTCATGCCCAGCCGGTGCGCCAGCGGGGCATAGATCTCCAGCGTCTCGCGGGCCTTCTTCTCCTGCTTCTCCCGCTTGAGGTACCGCATGGTCCGCATGTTGTGCAGGCGGTCGGCGAGCTTGATGACCAGGACGCGCGGGTCCTTGGCCATGGCGACGACCATCTTGCGGACCGTCTCGGCCTGCGCGGCCTCACCGAACTTGACCTTGTCCAGCTTGGTGACGCCGTCCACCAGCAGCGCGACCTGCTCGCCGAAGTCCCGGCGCAGCGTGTCGAGGCCGTACTCGGTGTCCTCGACGGTGTCGTGCAGCAGTCCGGCCATCAGGGTGGCCGGGTCCATGCCCAGTTCGGCCAGGATGGTGGTGACCGCGAGCGGATGGGTGATGTAGGGATCGCCGCTCTTGCGCTTCTGCCCACGGTGCCAGCGCTCGGCGACCTGGTAGGCCCGCTCTATCTGGCGCAGCCCGGAGGAGTCGATCTTCGGATCGTTACTGCGCACGATCCGCAGCAGCGGTTCGAGGACCGGGTTGTACGGGCTGGAGCGCTGGACGCCCAGCCGGGCGAGGCGCGCCCGCACCCGGTTGGAGGAACCACCGGAGCGCACCGGTGCCGTGCCCGGGGTGGGCTTGGCGGCGCGAGCGACGCCGGCCTCGCCGGGCGTCCGGGCGCTGCTGCCGTCCGCGGGCTTCCCGGAGGGGGCCGGCGCGGACTGCGACGTGTCGTTCCCGCCTCCGGCGGTCAGCGGCTGGGCCTCGTCTGGCAAGGGCACTCCTCAAGCGGGTCCGGCCCCGATACGGGTCGGACTCCCATGGTATCGATGTGTCGGCCATGACCGCGTGCGACGGCTGCTCGCGGATCCCGGACGCGGGCGGAGGCGGGCCCCCGGACCGTACCGGGAACCCGCCTCCGTGGCGATGCTGGGCGTCATACGACGACGAGCGCCTCCAGGGGCGCGCCCGCCAGGGCCGGGGTGAGGCGGCTGCGGCCGTCCAGGAAGCCGAGCTCCAGCAGGACCGCGACGCCTGCCACCTCGGCGCCCGCGCGCCGGATCAGGCCGAGCGAGGCCTCAGCGGTGCCGCCGGTGGCCAGCACGTCGTCGATGACCAGGACCCGGTCCCCCGGGGTGAAGGCGTCCGAGTGGACCTCGATCTCGGCGGTTCCGTATTCGAGCTCGTACCCCTGCCGCAGCGTGGTACCGGGCAGCTTGCCCGCCTTCCGTATGGGTACGAAGCCGATTTCCGCCTTGGCCGCCGCCGGAGCGGCGAGGATGAACCCGCGGGCTTCCAGGCCCACGACCTTGTCGGCGCCGTGCCGTGCGCACAGCGCGGCCAGGGCGTCGACCAGGGCGCCGAACGCCGCCGGGTCGGCGAGCAGCGGGGTGATGTCCTTGAACACCACACCGGGCTGCGGGTAGTCCGGTACGTCGCGGATCCGGCTGAGCAGCAGGTCACGCAGGTCGCTGTGGGCGATGTCCGCCGTGGTCACTGGCTACTCCCCCGCTCAGCGGCGCTTGCCGGAGGGGCGGCCACGGCCGCGGGAACGCGATGCGGGCTGGCGGCGCTGACCGCCGACGCTGGCCGTGGCGGCTGCCTCGACCGGTTCGTCGTCACCGTCGGCGGGCACCGCGTCCTGCGGCTCCTCGCCCGCGGCCGCGGCTGCGGCGCGCTTGGCCTTGACCCGCTTGGCGAGCGCCTTCATCTCCGGGGTGCGCTCCTTGAGGGAGGCGACCAGCGGGGTGGCGATGAAGATCGAGGAGTAGGCACCGGCCGCCAGGCCGACGAACAGCGCCAGCGCGATGTCGTTGAGCATGCCCGCGCCGAGCAGCCCGCCGCCGACGAACAGCAGCGCGGCGACCGGCAGCAGGGCGACCACGGTGGTGTTGATGGACCGCACCAGGGTCTGGTTCAGGCTGCGGTTGGCCAACTCGCTGTAGGTGAAGCGGGTTTGGCTGGTGATGCCCTTGGTGGTCTCCTTCAGGCCGTCGAAGACCACGACGGTGTCGTACAGCGAGTAACCGAGGATGGTCAGCAGACCGATGACCGTGCCGGGGGTGACCTCGAAGCCGACGATCGCGTACACGCCGATGGTGATGGTGAGGTCGTGGATCAGGGCGACCAGGGCGGAGATCGCCATCCGCCACTCGAAGGCGACGGCGAGGTAGAGCACCACCAGGACCATGAAGATGACCAGGCCGAGTTCGGCCTTCTGGGAGATCTCCTGGCCCCAGCTCGGGCCGACCACCTGCGGGGAGATGGCGTTGGCGTTGACGCCCAGCTCGCTGGCGAGGTCCTGCTTGACCTTGTCGGCGGTGGCGCCGTCGATCCCGCTGACCTGGATCCGCAGGCCGCCGGTGCCGAGCTTCTGCGCGATGACGTCGTGGTGCCCGGCGATGACGCTCTGCGCCTTGGTCTGCGCCTGCGCCGTCGACACCGACGTCTTGGGGGTGGTGAAGACCGCGCCGCCGGAGAACTCGATGCCCTTGTTCAGGCCGTTGACCGCGAGGCCGATGATCGCCACCAGGGTGATGACGATGGAGACGCCGTACCAGAGCTTGCGCTTGCCGACGAAGTCGTAGGAGACCTCGCCCCGGTGCAGGCGGTGACCGAGATTACCGAGCCGGGACATCAGGCCTCCTTGGCTTCGGGGCTGGCGGTACGGCGACCGCGGCGCAGCGGTGCCTGAACACCGAGGCTCTTGGGGTTGAGCCCGGACCAGGGGTGGCCCTGTGCGTAGAACTTGCGGCGGGCGAGGATCGTCATCAGCGGCTTGGTGAACAGGTAGACCACGACGACGTCGAGCAGGGTGGTCAGGCCGAGGGTGAACGCGAAGCCCTGGACCTTGCCGACCGAGCAGACGAACAGCACGGCCGCGGCGAGGAACGACACGAAGTCGGACACCAGGATGGTGCGCCGGGCACGCGGCCAGGCCCGCTGGACGGCCGGCGCGAGGCTGCGCCCGCCGCGTAGCTCGTCGCGGATCCGCTCGAAGTACACGATGAACGAGTCCGCCGTGATGCCGATCGCCACGATGGCACCGCAGACCGCCGGCAGGTTCAGCGCGAAGCCGATGGCCGGGCCGAGCAGGGTCATGATCGCGTAGGTGAGCGCGGCGGAGACCAACAGGCTGACGACGGCGACGAAGCTCAGGCCGCGGTAGTACGCCAGCAGGTAGAGCACCACCAGCGCGAGGCCGACGGCGCCCGCGATCAGGCCGCCGTGCAGCTGCTCACCGCCGAGCTGCGGCGAGACGGTGGTGACGTCGGAGGTGCTGAAGGACAGCGGCAGCGCACCGTAGGACAGCACGTTGGCCAGGTCCCCGGAGGTCTGCTGGGTGAAGCTGCCGTAGATCTGGGCGCTGCCACCGGTGATCGGCGAGGAGACCGAGGGCGCCGAGACGACCTGGTTGTCCAGCACGATCGCGAACTGGTTGTTCGGCGGCTGCTGCTTGGCGAGCTGGCCGGTGATGTCGGCGAACTTCTTGCCACCGGCGGAGTTGAACTCAAGCGTCACGATCCAGCCGGCGCCCGACTGGGTGTCGTAGACCGACTTGGCGCCGGTGACCTGCTTACCGTCGACCTGGGCCGGGCCGAGGATGTACTTGGTCTTGCCGTCCTGGCTGCATGCCAAGGTGGTGTCGGTCGGCTTGGCGCCGAGCCCGGCGTTCGCCATCTGCGTCGGGTTGGAGCAGTCCAGTGCGGCGAACTGCTTCTGCACAGCGGGCGGTACGGGGGTGTTGGCGGCGCCGGTAGCGGGCGGCGGCGTCGGGGCGGTGGACGCGGAGGCGGAGGGGGTGGCCTTCGGGCTGCCCGACGCGTCCGCCTTGAGGGCGTCGGTGACCGCCCGGCCCTGGGTGGTGGAGCTCGGCGACGGGGATGCCGAGGGCTTGGCGCTGGCACCGTTCTTGCCCGTGCTCGACGGCGAGCTGGACGGGGCGGACGAGTGGCTACCGGAAGGGCTCGACGAAGGCTTGGTGGCCGAGGCCGGGGTGTTGTTGGCCTCAGTGACCACGGTGCGGAAGAACAGCTGGGCGGTGGTGCCGACCTGCTTCACCGCCTGGTCCGTGTTGGTGCCCCGCGGGATGTCGACAATGATGTTGCTATTGCCCTGGGTCTGCACCTCGGCCTCGGAGACACCCAGACCATTGACCCGCTTGTTGATGATGTTGACCGCGGTGTCCATGTTGGTCTTGTTGATCGCGTTGGCCTGGCCTGGCATGTTCTTCGCGGTCAACGTGATCTCGGTGCCACCGGCGAGGTCGATGCCCAGCCGGGGGCGGGTGTGCCCGGAGGCGAACATCCCTCCGGTCAGCGCGACCAGAGCCACCAGGATCAAGGCCAGCGCGCGGCCGGGGTACCCCTGGGCCCCCGGCGACCTGCGCCCCTTCTTGGGTGCTGCCACCTTCTCGTTTCTCCCTGTCCAACCGTTCCGCGTCGGCTTGCTGTCGCGGGACGGCCACGAATGTTGTGAGGACGTGCCGGACGTGACGGACTCAGGTCCAGAGCCTAGCCCTGAACCGGCGACTTACTTCTCGCTGTCCTTGGCGTCCTTCGCCGTGTCGGCGTCCTTCGCCGCGTCCTTGGCGTCCGTGCCCGCGGTGTCGGTGGCAGCGGCCTTGTCCAGGTCGATCTTGTCCTCGGCCTCGGCCTGCTCGCTGTGGACCGGCTCGTCAGCGGCCTCGGCGACCGGGGTGCCGTCGACGACGGGGTGCTCGTCGAAGGTGAGCGGGACGTCGTTGTTGACGAGGTTGTCGAACTCCTCGTCGCTCAGCACCGCGCCGACGGCGGTCTTGGCGTAGAGCGAGTGCACACCGGGCGCGACCTCGAGCAGGACGGTCGTGTCGCGGACCTCCTTGACCTTGGCGATCATGCCGCCGATGGTCCGCACGCCCGTACCGGGCTGCATTTGGTCGCGCATGCTGGCGGCCTGGCGCTGCTTGTTCTTGGCCGAGCGGGTCATGAGCAGCATGACGCCGATGATCAGGATGAAGGGGAGAAGCGTGGCGATGTTCACGGCCTGGGGGGTTTCCTTCGCGTGGCCACGTGGGTGCGGCCTTGTCTACGGGGGATGGGTGTGCGGGGTGCGGATGCCGTCCTAGGGGGAGGGCATCGGCGGAGTCTAGGCGAACCCGCACCTTGGGAACAACGCCCAGCATTGCACTCCGGTTCCGCAAGCGGCGAGTCCCCGCGCCGTCACTGGCCGAACAGCCCCTGCTGGCCCGGCGGGTTCGGCTGCTGCGGCGGAACAAGGCCCAGGTGGGCCCAGGCGGCGGGGGTAGCGATCCGGCCACGGGGAGTGCGCGCCAGCAGCCCCTCGCGCACCAGGAACGGCTCGGCCACCTCTTCTACCGTCTCCCTCTCCTCTCCCACCGCCACCGCCAGTGTCGACAGCCCCACAGGTCCGCCGCCGAACAGCCGCAGCAGTGCGTCGAGCACCGCGCGGTCCAGGCGGTCGAGTCCGCGCAGGTCCACCTCGTACACATCCAGCGCGTGCGCGGCGATCTCGCGGGTGATCACGCCGTCCGCCTTGACCTGGGCGTAGTCGCGGACGCGGCGCAGCAGGCGGTTGGCGATCCGGGGGGTGCCGCGGGACCGCCCGGCGATCTCTACGGCGCCCTCGGTATCGATCACCACATCGAGCAGATCGGCGGAGCGGCGTACGACGCGCTCCAGCTCGGCGGGGGCGTAGAACTCCATATGCCCGGTGAAGCCGAAGCGGTCGCGCAGCGGGGGCGGCAGCAGGCCCGCCCTGGTAGTGGCGCCGACCAGGGTGAACGGCGGCAGCTCCAGCGGGATGGCGGTGGCACCGGGCCCCTTGCCGACGATCACGTCGACCCGGAAGTCCTCCATCGCCATGTAGAGCATCTCCTCGGCGGGCCGGGACATCCGGTGGATCTCGTCGAGGAAGAGGACCTCGCCCTCGGTGAGCGAGGACAGGATCGCGGCGAGGTCGCCGGCGTGCTGGATGGCCGGTCCGGAGGTGATCCGGATCGGGGCGCCCATCTCGGCGGCGATGATCATCGACAGGGTGGTCTTGCCGAGGCCGGGGGCCCCGGAGAGCAGCACATGGTCGGCGGTACCGCCGCGCTGCCGGGCCGCCTTGAGCACGAGATCGAGCTGTTCGCGGACCCGTTCCTGCCCCACGAACTCGCCGAGGTCCTTCGGGCGGAGGGCGGCCTCGACGGCGCGCTCCTCCCCGTCGGCGGCGGCAGCGACCAGCCGCTCTGCGGTCTCGGGTACGGGGTCGTCCCAGGTCATGGGTGGGTCTGTCCTTTGTCGGGGCGGACGTCGGGGCGAATCGGGTGTGGTCACCGGGCGGGCTAGCGTGCGCGGTTGAGGCTTCTCAGGGCGGAGCGCAGCAGGACCGACACATTGGGCGCGCCGCCATCGGCCGCCTCCGCCTCGGGCGTGACGGCGGCGACCGCGTCATCGGCATCCCGCGGCTGGTAGCCCAACCCGACCAGGGCGGCGTGGAGTTGGTCGCGCCACGGCGGGGCGGCGGCCGCCGCGGCGGGGGCGGTGCCGGTGCCGGTGCCGACGGGGGCACCGAGCCGGTCCTTCAGCTCCAGCAGCAGCCGTTGGGCGCCCTTCTTGCCGATGCCGGGTACGGCGGTGAGCGCCTTCTCGTCGTCCCGGGCGACGGCGAGCCGCAGGGCATCGGGCGAGTGGACGGCGAGCATCGCCTGCGCGAGCCGGGGCCCAACACCGCTTGCCGTCTGCAGGAGTTCGAAGACCTGCCGCTCATCGTCGTCGGCGAAGCCGTAGAGGGTGAGGGAGTCCTCGCGCACCACGAGTGAGGTGGCGAGCCGGGCCTGCTCCCCCAGTCGCAGCGCGGCCAGTGTGCCGGGGGTGCACTGCACGGCCATTCCCACGCCGCCGACCTCGACGACCGCGGTGTCGGGGGAAAGGGCCGCGACCGGCCCGCTGACAAAGGCGATCATGCGGTGCCTTTCGGAGTACGGAGCCGCTGGGCGGCGACGGCCTGTTGGAGGCGGTTGCTGGCCGGGCCGCGCCAGATGTGGCAGATGGCGAGGGCCAGGGCATCGGCGGCGTCGGCGGGTTTGGGCGGCGCGTTGAGCCGCAGCAGCCTGGTCACCATGGCGCCGACCTGTGCCTTCTCGGCTCGGCCGCTGCCGGTGACGGCGGCCTTGACTTCGCTGGGGGTGTGCAGGGCGACGGGCAGCCCGCGGCGCGAGGCGCAGAGCAGGGCCACGGCACTGGCCTGCGCGGTGCCCATGACGGTACGGACGTTGTGCTGGCTGAACACCCGTTCCACGGCGACGTATTGCGGCCGGTGCTCGTCGAGCCAGGCTTCTATGCCGCGCTCGATGAGGACGAGGCGCTGGCCGATGTCCGCGTCGGCCGGAGTGCGGACGACGCCAACTCCCACCATGCGCAACGGCTTTCCGGGGGCGCCGTCCACCACGCCGATACCGCAACGGGTCAGTCCCGGGTCCACGCCGAGCACGCGCACCGCGCCCCTCCCTTCACGCCGTCGATCAGCTGTTCCTGGAGGTTATCGGGTGCCACTGACAACGACGGGGGGCCGGTGGGGGTGTTTCCCCACCGGCCCCCCGTCGGGGGCTCAGGCTTCGACCTTCTCCATGATCTCGTCCGAGACATCGAAGTTGGCGAAGACGTTCTGCACGTCGTCGCTGTCCTCAAGGGCGTCGATCAGCTTGAAGATCTTGCGCGCGCCTTCCTCGTCCAGCTCAACCTGCATGGTGGGAAGGAAGTTGGCGTCGGCGGAGTCGTAGTCGATGCCCGCCTCCTGGAGCGCCTTGCGGACCGGGACCAGGTCGGTGGCCTCGCTGATCACCTCGAAGGACTCGCCCAGGTCGTTGACCTCTTCGGCGCCCGCGTCGAGGACGGCGCCGAGGACGTCGTCCTCGGTCAGCCCGCTCTTCGGGACGATCACCACGCCCTTGCGGTTGAACAGGTACGAGACCGAGCCCGGGTCGGCCATCGAACCGCCGTTGCGGGTCATCGCCACGCGCACCTCGGAGGCCGCGCGGTTGCGGTTGTCGGTGAGGCACTCGATGAGCACCGCGACACCGTTCGGGCCGTAGCCCTCGTACATGATGGTCTGGTAGTCGGCGCCGCCCGCCTCCAGGCCCGCACCGCGCTTGACCGCGCTGTCGATGTTCTTGTTCGGGACCGAGCTCTTCTTCGCCTTCTGGATGGCGTCGAAGAGGGTCGGGTTGCCGTCCGGGTCAGCACCACCGGTACGCGCCGCGACCTCGATGTTCTTGATCAGCTTCGCGAAGAGTTTGCCGCGCTTGGCATCGATCACGGCCTTCTTGTGCTTGGTCGTAGCCCATTTAGAGTGGCCGGACATCCGCCTGTCTCCTTCACGTCACCAAACCGCTAACGAACACTTGTGATCCTACCGGGATCACACAGCCCGCCTTTTCACCCTGCCCGCCGCACCATCTCCGCGAACAGGCCGTGCACTCGGTGGTCCCCGGTGAGCTCCGGGTGGAAGGACGTGGCCAGCAGGTTGCCCTGGCGTACGGCCACGATCGTCTCGTCCTGAAGACGCGCGAGCACCTCGACCCCGGCGCCGACCGACTCGACCCAGGGGGCGCGGATGAAGACGCCCTCGCAGGGGCCGCCCTCGACGCCCGCGATCTCCACGGCGGCCTCGAACGACTCGTTCTGCCGACCGAAGGCGTTGCGGCGCACCGTCATGTCGATACCGCCGATGGTCTCCTGGTCGTCCCGGCCGTCCAGGATCTTGTCGGCGAGCATGATCATGCCCGCGCAGGACCCGTAGGCGGGCAGCCCGGCGTGTATCCGGGCGCGCAGCGGTTCCAGCAGGCCGAAGGCGACGGCCAGCTTGGACATGGTGGTGGACTCGCCGCCCGGGATCACCAGGCCGTCGACGCCGTCGAGTTCCTCGGGTCGGCGCACCGGGCGGACCTGGACACCGGCGGCCTCCAGCGCGGCGGTGTGCTCACGTACGTCGCCCTGCAGGGCGAGCACGCCGACGGTGGGGGTACTGGGCACAGCGGGACCTTTCGGAATGCGTTTCTCAGCCCGATGGGCAGGCCGCCATGGCGGCCTCGAAGGGGCGCGGGCCGGGGTCCGCGCGGGAGGCGCGGCGGCCTGCCCATCGATGGGTCGGTCGGGTACCAGCCGGGTGCTTACCAGCCGCGGTTGGCGTAGCGCTCGGACTCCGGGAGGGTGTCGCAGTTGATGCCCACCATGGCCTCGCCGAGGCCGCGGGAGACATCGGCGATCACCTTCGGGTCGTCGTAGAAGGTGGTGGCCTTCACGATCGCGGCGGCGCGCTGGGCCGGGTCGCCGGACTTGAAGATGCCGGAGCCGACGAAGACGCCCTCCGCACCGAGCTGCATCATCAGCGCGGCGTCGGCCGGGGTGGCCACACCGCCCGCGCTGAACAGGACGACGGGCAGCTTGCCGAGCGTCGCGACCTCCTTGACCAGCTCGTACGGGGCCTGGAGGTTCTTCGCGGCGGCGTACAGCTCGTGGTTGTCGAGACCGCGCAGCCGGGCGATGTCGGCCTTGATCTGGCGCAGGTGGCGCACCGCCTCGACGACGTTGCCGGTGCCCGCCTCGCCCTTGGAGCGGATCATGGCCGCGCCCTCGGCGATCCGGCGCAGGGCTTCGCCGAGGTTGGTCGCACCGCAGACGAAGGGCGTGGTGAAGGCCCACTTGTCGCTGTGGTTGACCTCGTCGGCGGGGGTGAGGACCTCGGACTCGTCGATGTAGTCCACGCCGAGCGCCTGCAGCACCTGGGCCTCGACGAAGTGGCCGATCCGGGACTTGGCCATGACCGGGATGGACACCGCGTTGATGATGCCGTCGATCATGTCGGGGTCGGACATACGGGCCACGCCGCCGTCCTTGCGGATGTCGGCGGGCACCCGCTCCAGGGCCATCACCGCGACGGCGCCGGCGTCCTCGGCGATCTTGGCCTGCTCAGGGGTGACCACATCCATGATCACACCGCCCTTGAGCTGCTCGGCCATCCCGCGCTTGACCCGCGCGGTGCCGGTCTCGGGGGTCCCGGCGGGAGCAGTGGCAGTCGTGCTGGGGGGCGTGGTGGACACGGTTGACCTCACTCGTTGAGATAAGTGCGATAAGCACATCGTAGAGCTGTGCGGATCGGCCCTGGACCTGCCCTCAGGTCCACTTCGGCCGGTCCGCCGCTACGGAACTGACAAAACCCGAGGTATCGCCCCGAGAACAAGGGCCAATTGCCACCCGGTGGCCCGATTCCCGGCCACGCCACCGCTGCCCGGTGGCCCGGACCGCCCGGCATCCGGCGAACCGGCGCCCTAGCGGCTCACGCCGTCGGCGGTGAGGGCCACCGGCGGCTCGTCGTCCATCTCGAAGGCCAGCGGGAACGGCGCGTGTCCGGCCAGCCGGAACCAGCGCACCGCGCGCTGCCGCCGCAGCGCCCGGGCCGCCCGTACCGCGTCGTTGTGGAACCGTCGCGCCATCGGCGTACGGCGCACCGCCGCGGTCAGCTCGCCCACCGCCTCCGGCCCGCCCGGCGCCTCCCGTACCGCCTGGACGGTGTCGGGTTCGGCGAAGACCGCGCGCAGCGTCTGGCTCAGTTCGCTCTCGGCGACCTCACGCTGCTCGTCCTCCGCCTGCCGGGCCGCGTGTGCGGTCTGGTAGAGCACGATGGAGGCGGCCGGATCGAGGATGCCCGAGGTGGCGAGTTCCTGTGCGACCGAGGCCCGGCGCAGCAGTTGGGCGTCCAGCGCGGCACGCGCGGCGTCGATCCGTGCATGGAGGCGGTCCAACCGGCCTGCTGTCCAACTGAGGTAGATGCCCAGGAGGATGAGGGCTGCCGCGATCCAGATCAAGGTGAACGTCACAGGCCGCAAGGCTAGCGGGTTCCATGCGGGTGGCCGGGGGGATGGCGGTTCCCTGCGGGTGGCTGGGGGTACGCGCAGGTCTCTTGCCCACCCGCCGACCCGTTACCGTCCACCTTGGAGTTGCCACGCGCCACCGGCCCGCAGCGCACCAGTACGGCGGTGCGGCCCACCTGCGGATCAACGCACCGAAAGGGTGGGCGGGTGGGCGGCGAAAACGCGCACCCCCACCCGTCCGCAGGGAAGGTCAGTCCCGGGCCAAGCCCAACCGGGCCCGCAACCCGGTGCGTTCGTCAGGGGCCACCGAGGCGGCCCCGTCCGTCACCATCTCGTACACGGAGAGAATCTCCGCGCCAACCGTTGACCAGTCGAACCGCCGCACGTGCCTGCTACCCGACTCCCGTAGCGCGGCGAGCCGTTCGCGGTCACCGAGCAGCCGTACCGCCGAAGCGGCCAGCGCCTCCGCGTCCTCGACCGGGAACAGTTCGCCCGCCGCTCCCCCGTCGAGCACCTGCCGGAACGCGTCCAGATCGCTGGCCAGCACCGGCGCGCCCGCCGACATCGCCTCCACCAGGATGATGCCGAAGCTCTCGCCACCGGTGTTGGGCGCGACGTACAGATCGACGCTGCGCAGCATCCGGGCCTTGTCCTCGTCGCTGACCATGCCGAGGAACTCGACCTGCCCGCGCATGGATTCGGGCAGCCCCTCGACCGCCTCCTTCTGGTCGCCGCGCCCGGCGACCAGCAGCCGCACCTGGGGGCGCGCCGCGAGGATCTTCGGGAGGGCCCGTATCAGCGTCGGCAGTCCCTTGCGGGGCTCGTCGATCCGGCCGATGAAGCCAATCGTTTCCCCTTGCCACTGCGGCTTGGGTTCGGCCTTCGCGAAGAAGTCCACATCAACGCCGTTGGGGATGACCACGGCATCGCCGCCGAGGTGCTCCACGAGCGTGCGACGGGCGTACTCGCTCACCGCGATGCGTGCGCTGATCTTCTCCAGCGCGGGCTGCAGGATCGGATACGCCGCGATCATCGCGCGCGAACGCGGGTTGGAGGTGTGGAACGTCGCCACGATCGGGCCCTGCGCCGCCCAGCAGGACAGCAGGCCCAGCGAGGGCGAGGCGGGCTCATGGATGTGGATGACGTCGAAGGCGCCGTCGTGCAGCCAGCGGCGCACCCGCGCGGCGGACAGGAACCCGAAGTTGAGCCGGGCCACCGAGCCGTTGTACGGCACGGGTACCGCCCGCCCGGCGGAGACGACATAGCCCGGCAGCGGGGTGTCCTCGTCGGCGGGGGCCAGCACGGAGACCTCGTGGCCCAGCCCGATCAGGTGCTCGGCGAGATCCCGGATATGGAACTGCACACCGCCGGGGACATCCCAGGAGTACGGGCAGACGATCCCGATCCTCAAGACTTCTCCGTTCCGGAGCCGTCAGACCCGCTCGCCGCGGTGGCCTGGCGCGGGTCCAGGTCCGCCAGCCACAGCCGCTGCAGCATGTGCCAGTGCTCCGGGTGCTCGGCGATCCCCGCGGCGAAGGCGTCGGCCATCCGTTGGGTCATCGCCTTCGCCTTCTCGGTTCGGGTGCCGTCCTCGGGCACCTCGACCGGGGGATGCACCTGCCCCCGCAGGACCGCCGACTCGTCGTACCAGAGGGTGACCGGCAGCAGCAGCGCACTGGTCTGTATCGACAGCATCGCAGGTCCGGCGGGCATGCGCGTGGTATCGCCGAAGAACGAGACCTCGATCCCGGAAGCGGACAGATCGCGGTCGGCCACCAGGCAGACCAGGCCTCCGGAGCGCAGTCGTCGGGCGAGGGTGCCGAAGGCGGCGCCGCCGGTGTGCGGCAGCACCTCCATGCCCAGGCCCTCGCGGTACGCGACGAACCGGTCGTAGAGCGTCTCCGGCTTGAGCCGCTCGGCGACCGTGGTGAACGGGACGCCGAGCTTGGTGGTGACCCAGGCGCCCGCGAGGTCGTAGTTCCCCATGTGGGGCAGGGCGAGGATCACGCCGTTGCCCGCCGCGAGCGCCTCTTCGAGCAGATGGATGTCCTTGGGCTCGAAACCGTCCCGGATGCGCTGCTTGCTCCACGCCGGGAGCCGGAAGGACTCCATCCAGTAGCGCAGGTAGGAGCGCATACCGGCGCGGGACAGCTCCGCCAGGCGCTCGGGGGTGGCGTCGGGAACGACCCGCGCGAGGTTGGCCTCCAGGCGCAGTACGCCCTTGCCGCGCCTGCGCCAGGTCAGATCGGCTATGCCTCGGCCCAGTGCGTTGGCCAAGGGTTCCGGCAGTCGTTTGACCGCGGCCCATCCGGCCCCGTACAGCGCGTCGGTGAGCTTCTCCTTCACGCCGGGTTCCCCTCCCCCTCGTGCGCCGCGGCGTCGGCCTCGGCGGCCTCGCGGCGCACCGTCACCACGCGCTGCACCATGGTCGCCAGGCTGCCCGCCGCCACGATCCACAGCGCGATCGGAAGCAGCACCTCGATGTGCGGCACACCGAACGTGTGCAGCCCGGCGAGGCCGCAGGCCACCAGCGAGATGACCAGCCGCTCGGCGCGCTCGACCAGCCCGTTGACGTTGACCGGCAGGCCGATGGCCTCACCACGCGCCTTGGTGTACGAGACGATCTGGCCGCTGGCGAGGCAGAAGATGGTCACCGCGCACAGCACCAGGTTGTGCCCGCCCCCCGCGTACCACAGCGCCAGCCCGCCGAAGATCGCGGCGTCGGCCACCCGGTCCAGCGTGGAGTCCAGGAACGCGCCCCACCGGCTGGAGCGGCCCAGCTGGCGGGCCATGTTGCCGTCGACCAGGTCGGAGAAGACGAACAGCGTGATGACGACGGTGCCCCAGAAGAACTCTCCCCTGGGGTAGAAGGCCAGCGCACCCGCCACCACGCCCCCCGTACCGACGAGGGTGACCGCGTCGGGGCTGACGCCCAGACGCAGCAGCAGTGCGGCGAACGGTGTGAGGACACGCGTGAAGAAAGCACGCGCGTACTTGTTCAGCATGGCCTTCCCGACAGGTCAGTAGTACCGGCTTGGCCCCTTGCGGCCCCGGCGGCCCCATCGTAGCCAGGCGCCGAGTGCGGCCGGTCACAGGCACCCGTCCGGTACGGGCGGGGGTACGACGTATGGACGCAAACCAAAGGGCGTGGGAAGGTCGAAGAACCGCGGGCGCTACCGGAGCCGCCTGATCAGTCCCGTGGCCTCGCCTTCGCGCCTGCCGGCATGCCACCCCTGCCCTCATGAGCCGCGGGTTACGAGGGCAGTCACCGTGCAGTGACTGGAGGCAAGCGATGGGCGACAGGCGAGAGGCACATGCGGGAGCCGCCGGAGGCGCACCGGCGGCCGACCGGCCCGAGGGGCTGCGGAACGTGGTGCTGGTCGGCCACAGCGGAGCGGGCAAGACGACGCTGGCGGAGGCGCTGGCACTGGCCGGCGGTGCGATGAACCGGTGCGGCCGGGTCGAGGAGGGCACGACCGTCTCCGACTTCGACGAGATCGAGCACCGGCAGCAGCGTTCGGTACAGCTGTCACTGGTCCCGGTGGACTGGGGCAGCATCAAGGTCAATCTGCTGGACACCCCCGGGTACGCGGACTTCGTCGGGGAGTTGAGGGCCGGTCTGCGCGCGGCGGACGCGGCCCTCTTCGTCGTCTCGGCCGCCGACGGTGTCGACGGCGCGACCCGCATGGTGTGGGAGGAGTGCGCGGCGGTCGGCATGCCGCGCGCGGTCGTGGTGACCCACCTGGACAACGCCCGCGCCGACTTCGACGAGATGACCGCCATCTGCCAGCGGGTCTTCGGCGGCGACGACCCGGATGCGGTGCTGCCGCTGTATCTGCCGCTGCACGGCGAGGAGGCACCCGACGGGCACACCCCGGTCGCCGGCCTGATCGGACTGCTGTCCCGGCGCGTCTACGACTACTCCTCGGGCGAGCGCGTCGAACGCGACCCCGACCCCGAGCATCTGCCGCTGATCGAGGAGGCCCGAAACCGGCTCATCGAGGGGATCATCGCCGAGAGCGAGGACGAGACCTTGATGGACCGCTACCTCGGCGGTGAGGAGATCGACTTCAAGACCCTCATCGAAGACCTGGAGCGGGCCGTCGCCCGCGGCACCTTCCACCCGGTGCTCGCCGCCGCCCCGGCGCCGGAGGGCGCACGCCACGGCCTGGGCACCCTTGAGCTGCTGGAACTGATCACCGGCGGCTTCCCGACACCGGCCGAGCGCGAGGCCCCCGCGGTGACCACGCCGCAGGGCACACCGCGGCCGCCGCTGGAGTGCGACCCGGAAGGCCCGCTCGCCGCCGAGGTGGTCAAGACCTCCTCCGACCCCTACGTGGGACGGATCAGCCTGGTACGGGTCTTCTCCGGGACGTTGCGCCCCGACGAGACGGTGCATGTCTCCGGGCACGGTCTGGAGGACCGCGGGCACGAGGACCACGACGTCGACGAGCGGCTCGGCGCGCTCTCCTCCCCGTTCGGCAAGACCCAGCGCCCGGTGCCACGGGCCATCGCGGGCGATCTGGTGTGCGTGGCGAAGCTGACCCGCGCGGAGACCGGCGACACCCTCTCCGCGAAGGACGACCCGCTGCTCATGGAGCCGTGGGTCATGCCGGACCCGCTGCTGCCGGTCGCGATCGAGGCGCACAGCAAGGCCGACGAGGACAAGCTGTCGCAGGGCCTGGCACGACTGGTCGCCGAGGACCCGACGATGCGCCTGGAGCAGAACCAGGACACCCACCAGGTGGTGCTGTGGTGTCTGGGCGAGGCGCATGTGGACGTGGCGCTGGAGCGGTTGCGCGGCCGGTACGGCGTCCAGGTCGACGCGGTCCCGTACCGGGTGTCGCTGCGCGAGACCTTCGGCGACAAGACGGCCGGGCGCGGTCGGCACGTCAAACAGTCCGGCGGGCACGGGCAGTTCGCGATCTGCGAGATCGAGGTGGATCCGCTGCCGGTCGGCTCGGGCATCGAGTTCGTCGACAAGGTGGTCGGTGGTGCGGTGCCGCGGCAGTTCATCCCTTCGGTGGAAAAGGGCGTACGGGCGCAGGCCGCCAAGGGCGTCGCCGCCGGATACCCGGTGGTGGACATCAGGGTCACCCTGCTCGACGGCAAGGCGCACTCGGTGGACTCCTCGGACGCCGCCTTCCAGACCGCGGGCGCGCTGGCGCTGCGGGAGGCCGCCAAGGAGGCCCGTATCCACCTGCTGGAGCCCGTCGCCGAGGTGCAGGTGCTGGTCTCGGACGAGTACGTGGGACCGGTGATGAGCGATCTCGCCGGGCGCAGGGGCCGGGTGCTGGGCACCGAACCGGCGGGACCCGGACGGACGTTGGTGCGCGCCGAGGTGCCCGAGATCGAGATCGGACGGTATGCGATCGACCTGCGGTCCATCTCGCACGGAACCGGCCGATTCAGCCGCTCGTACGCCCGGCATGAGCCGATGCCGCCGCAACTCGCCGCGAAACTGCGGGAGGAGCAGGAGGAGTCCAGGTAACTCCCCGATCCCTTAGCCCGGGAGTCGTCCGTCGCAACGCACGACTGACGAGTTGGTCACCGTCCGGATACGCTGTGCTGGTAGATCGGACGGTGTGCCAATCCGATCCACGGTCACGTTAGTTGGCGGCTCGCATCGGGCCGTCGGCCGAGGGAGTTTGGGGGCGGCAGTGTCGAGTTTCTCCGGCGTGGAGTTCGACTTCAGCCCGGGCGCCCAGGTGCCGCTCATCGGCATGGGCGGGGAGACGGCTGCCACCCAGGCGCTGTCCTCCGCCGCGTACCGGGACGGGCCGGTCGAGGCCCTGGTGAACATTAACCCCGAGGCGAGCGTCAAACCGCCGAAGCTGTCCCTGTTCGAACCGAACCTGGGCGAGGCGTTCGCACGCGCTGTGCAGGTACGGATGCTGGGCGGCGCGCGCAAGGAGACCGTCCAGTCCTTCGGCATGGATCCGCAGACCGTCGTGGTGCACTGCCTGGCGGCCAACCGGATCCGACAGCAGCGTGACATACGCCTGACCCTCGTGATGGGCGTGTGCGGTCTGCTCTTCCTGCCCGGTGTGCTGATCTGGCTCGGCGCGTTCCAACTGCGCCGCACGCTCGGCAAGCTGGACGGGCGGGTCGGGGCACTGGGCGGCGTGGTGCTCGCGATCGTGGTGGCGCTCGCCGCGCTGCTGCTGTGGCGGCCTCCGCTGACCGGGTTCTTCGGGCAGTATCTGCGGGTGATGCTGCTGGTGCCGGTGGTCGGCTGGTACATCGCCAAGCGCGTCTGCGAACGCACCGCGGTGGATCTGCGCGAACGCTGGGCGTCGCTGCTCGGCGGGGGCGGCGTCGGCGCGAAGATCCCGGAGGCGGTGCCGCAGCACCCCAACCAGACGCGTGCCGAGCTGATGCGCCAGTCGCTGATGGCGCTGGCCACCGAGCAGAGCAGCAACGTGGTCTTCTACGCGGGCCCCAAGGGCATATTGGGCATGGGCTCGCGCTGGGGCGTCTGGCAGTTGGCGGAGGAACTGGAGCCGCGGGCCGACACCGACATCCACCCGTTCCGCAGCTGGGACATCATCAAGGCCATCCAGGACCGGCTGCGTGATCTGGAACGCGGTCCGCTGCACACCGGCGGCTTCCCCAAGCCGTCGATACGGCACTGGGTCGTGGCACCCGTCGGCGAGAACGCCACGGAGGTCAGCCGGCCCACCGGGGCCGAGGTCGAGGGCTTCACGGTCAGGGACTTCGAGATACAGCGGATCTGCAACGAGCAGCAGTTCGGCAGCGGCAACCGGCACTATCTCGGCGTCCAGTTCGTGCTGTGGGACGGCCAGTTGGTGCTCAATCTGCTGATCACGGTGACGGTGCTGCACTACACCCTGCGGATCGAGGTGACCGGGCACGCGCTCGGACCGGTGAACTCGCTGTTCATGGGCGGCCCTTCGCCGAAGACCAAGGAGGTCTCCAAGACCGTCAAGTTCTGGGAGACCAGGACCGTGCACCTGCCGTTGGTGGACGCCGGCGAGGTGGTACGTCTTGCGGCACGCGCGCCGTTCACCTGGTTCCCGCCGATCCTGGACTTCCTCGGCGGCCAGCTCACGCTGCCCGAGCCGTTCGGGTTGCGGCACGCGTGGGCGGACAAGCCGTGGAAGCACCGCTTCATGGCCGACGACGCGTTGCGCGCTGCCACTCCGGTGCTGCGCGCGGTGAACGCCGCCGCGATCTCCGTCCTGGAGGAGAACGGGGTGGACACGGAGCGCTTCACCAACCGCTCGCTGGTCCTCAGCGGCCTGGTCCAGGGGGCGGAGCCTCGGGCGGCGGACGCTTACAACGCGTAGCCGCCGCCTTCTGGGGGTGCGCGCCCTGCCCCCGGCGAGGGTTTTGCCCCACCCGCCCGCCCTTTTGTCCTCAAACGCCGGACGGGCTGATTCGTTTCAGCCCGTCCGGCGTTTGAGGACGACGCGCGCAGCGCGGATTGCGGGGCGCACGGGGGCGTGAAGGTCAGTTCGGCCAGTGGGACGCCAGCATGGCGCGCGTGTCCGCCAAAAGTTGCGGCAGCACCTTCGTGTGGCCGACCACCGGCATGAAGTTCGTGTCGCCGCCCCAGCGCGGCACCACGTGCTGGTGGAGGTGGGCGGCGATGCCGGCGCCGGCCACCTCGCCCTGGTTCATGCCGATGTTGAAGCCCTGCGCTCCGGAGGCCGAGCGAAGTGCGGTCATCGCGCGCTTGGTGAACTGCGCCAGCTCCGCCGTCTCGGCCTCGTCGAGATCGGTGTAGTCGGCAACGTGCCGGTAAGGCACCACCATGAGATGGCCGCCGTTGTACGGGTAGAGATTGAGGACCGCGTAGACGGTCTCACCGCGCGCGATGATCAGGCCGTCCTCGTCGGACTTGGCCGGAATGGCACAGAAGGGGCAGCCGTCGCCGGCCTCCGGGCCGGTCGGCTTGTTCTCGCCCTGGATGTACGCCATGCGGTGCGGGGTCCACAGGCGCTGGAACGCGTCCGGCGTCCCGACTCCGATCTGCTGCTCCGGCTCAGTCGTCATGCTGTGCAGCATATTCGCCCGCGGCGGGTGACGACGCGGGGAGGGGCGGACCTTTGCCGGTCCGCCCCTCCCCGACCCCGTACCAGCGGGGCCCGTCATACCTGGATGCGGCGCTCCACAACGTCAACGATCTCGGCCAGCGCCTCGTCACGCGGGATGCCGTTCTTCTGCGAGCCGTCGCGGTAGCGGAAGCTCACCGCACCGTTCGCGACATCCTCATCACCGGCGATGACCATGAACGGCACCTTCTGCTTCTGCGCGTTCCTGATCTTCTTCTGCATACGCTCCGAGGACGAGTCCACCTCGATGCGCAGACCCTTGGCCCGGGCCGCCGAAGCGAACTCCTCCAGGTACGGCACATGGGCGTCGCCGATCGGGATGCCGACCGCCTGGACGGGCGCGAGCCAGGCCGGGAAGGCGCCCGCGTAGTGCTCGGTCAGTACGCCGAAGAACCGCTCGATGGAGCCGAAGAGTGCCCGGTGGATCATCACCGGACGCTGCCGCGAGCCGTCGGCGGCCTGGAACTCCAGGTCGAACCGCTCGGGCAGGTTGAAGTCCACCTGGATCGTGGACATCTGCCAGCTGCGGCCGATCGCGTCCCGTGCCTGGACGGAGATCTTCGGGCCGTAGAAGGCGGCGCCGCCCGGGTCCATCACCAGTTCAAGGCCCTGCTTCTCGGCGGCCTCGCGCAGCGTCTGGGTGGCCTCCTGCCAGACATCGTCGGAGCCGATGAACTTCTCCGGGTCCTTGGTGGACAGCTCCAGGTAGAAGTCGTTGAGCCCGTAGTCACGCAGCAGGTTCAGTACGAAGGTGAGCAGCGAGTCGAGCTCGTCGGCCATCTGCTCCTTGGTGCAGTAGATGTGCGCGTCGTCCTGGGTCAGCCCGCGGACCCGGGTCAGTCCGTGCACCACGCCGGACTTCTCGTACCGGTAGACGGTGCCGAACTCGAAGAGGCGCAGAGGGAGTTCGCGGTAGGAGCGGCCCCGGGACCTGAAGATCAGGTTGTGCATGGGGCAGTTCATGGGCTTGAGGTAGTACTTGTGGCCCTCGTCCAGCTCCATGGGCGGGTACATGCCGTCCGCGTACCAGTCCAGGTGGCCGGAGGTCTGGTACAGCTCCTGCTTGGTGATGTGCGGGGTGTTGACGAACGAGTACCCGGCCTCCTCGTGGCGGCGGCGCGAGTAGTCCTCCATGACCCGGCGGATGACGCCGCCCTTGGGGTGGAACACCGGCAGGCCGGAGCCGATCTCCTCGGGGAAGGAGAAGAGGTCGAGCTCGGCGCCGAGCTTGCGGTGATCGCGCTTCTCGGCCTCGGCCAGCCGGTCGAGGTAGGCCTTCAGCTCGTCCTTCGACGGCCACGCGGTGCCGTAGATCCGCTGCAGCTGCGGGTTCTTCTCGCTGCCGCGCCAGTACGCGGCGGCGGAGCGCATCAGCTTGAACGCCGGGATGATCCGGGTGGTGGGCAGGTGCGGACCGCGGCACAGGTCCTTCCAGCACAGGTCGCCGGTCTTGGCGTCGAGGTTGTCGTAGATGGTCAGCTCACCGGCGCCGACCTCGGCGGAGGCGCCCTCGGCGGCGTCCGCGGCGGAACCCTTGAGACCGATCAGCTCCAGCTTGTACGGCTCGGCGGCGAGCTCCTCGCGGGCGGCCTCGTCGCTCACCGCGCGGCGCGAGAAGCGCTGGCCGCGCTTGATGATCTCCTGCATCTTCTTCTCGACGCGCTTGAGATCGTCCGGGTTGAACGGCTGGTCGACGTCGAAGTCGTAGTAGAAGCCGTCCTTGATCGGCGGACCGATGCCGAGCTTGGCCTCCGGGAAGATCTCCTGCACCGCCTGCGCCATGACGTGCGCGGTCGAGTGGCGCAGGATGCCGAGCCCGTCCTCGCTGTCGATGGTGACCGGCTCCACCTCGTCGCCGTCGGCGAGCAGGTAGCTGAGGTCCTTCAGCTCACCGACGACACGGGCGGCGACGACGGAGCGGTCCCCCTCGAAGAGGTCCGCGGCCGTCGTCCCCGTCGTGACCACGCGATCTTCCCGTTCCACGGAATCGCGTTTGATGATCACACGGAGCTCTGACACCGGTCTCTCCTGACTCAGGACATACAGTCGGCAGCGGACGCTGCACCGGTGAATCCTACCGAGCCGGACCGCTCGGGCGCTAAGCCGTGATCATCGGGCGCCCGCACGGGCGCCTTCGGCGGATCGTGGTCGGGCTGAGGTGCCCGTGGCCGGGGGCCGCTAAAGGATGCTTCGGACACCGCCGGTCCGCGCCGCGGGGGTTGCCCGCCATCGCGGCCCGGCGGTGCCGACCCCACCGCACCCCGGCCACGATCCGCCGGACAGGCCTACCCCTCGACGTCCACCGGCTCCCCGGTCTCCTGCAGTGACTTCAGCAGGCGGTCGCGTTCGGCATCGTCCACATGAAGCGGCGTGACACCAGCCGCACCGGTCAGCCGCCGGAAGCCGCCCCGGCACTCCAGCCTGCCGCTGACCCGGATGGGCAGCCCCACCAGATGGGCATGGGCGGCGACGCGGTAGTCGTCCGCCGCCAGCCGCATGCGGATCTGCCGTACGTCGGCGCCGCCCAGCACCCGCAGTCGCACCGCGCCGCCGCTCGCCGCACGGGTGCTGCGCAGCCGGACCACGGTCCCGATCACGGTGACCGAAACCGGCGGCTCCGCAGCGGCGTACCGCGCGGCGGCCTGCTGCAGCGCGGGCAGATCACCTGGTGAGAACTCCACCGGCTCCGGGCGGGCGGCGACGCCGAGCGGCAGCCCGGCCGCCGGGGACCAGGCCAAAGTGATCTCGGCGCCTTCGCTGTCACGCACCAAGTGGGCCACCGCCGTGACGAGTTCATGGCACACGCCCAGCTCCACCGCGGCGTCGAAGGCCTCAAGGCGGCCGGTCGCCCGCTGGTAGTCCACCGCGTCGCGGGCCGCCTGCAGGGCGCGCAGCAGCGTCATCGTGACGGAGCGGCCGTCCGGCGCCGGGGCGTACGCGGTCACCAGGTGGCCGCCGGAGGAGGGGCCGATGAGGACCTGCTCCAGGTAGGCGGCGGCGTACCGCCCATACCGCTCCCCGAAGTATCCGGCCCTGCCCTGGGCGGCTCGGGCCGCGGCCGTGAGCATGCCGCGCACCGCCGCCCGCAGTTGCTCCGCCGCCGTCCACGGCACCGCCCCCGCACACCGCGGCACATCGCGCCGCCAGCGGATCTCGTCCCCCGGCACCGAAAGCGCCAGCAGCACCTCGCGGGCCGAGGGCGCGCCGGAGTGGGCCAGCGCGGTCAACGCCTCGCCGACGAGGTCGGCATAGTCCCCGTACGCCCGACCGGCGGGCACCAGCAGGCTGGAGGCCGCGACGCCACGACGCGCGCCGCTGCCGGGCGGGGTCCAGCGGGTGTACCGCCCGCTCTCGCCGCCCCTGCGCTGCCAGCCGTGCCGGGCGAGGAGCGCGGTGAGCACCTCGGGGTCGACGCGCTCGGGGTCGGGCAGTTCGGCTTCGGGCAGCTCCGGGCCGGATACGTCGGAGTCTTCTCCGGTCAGTCGCATCAGGGTCTCCCTCCCGCCCCGACCCGCGTCATGATCTCGCACAGCGCCCGGTCGTCGAAGATCCGGGCGGTGGGGATCCGCACGGTGGTCTTGTACCTGCCCGTCACCGGCTGACCGGCGAGGTTCGTCCAGTAGCAGCAGTGCCGCAGCTCCATGCGGTCGTGGCCCGCGCGCAGCCACTGCTCCTGGCTGCGCGGGACCAGCATCACGACGAGGATCTTGTGCACCGATACCGGTGTGCGGGCCAGCTTGGTGAGGTGGGCGTTCTCC
Organism: Streptomyces sp. NPDC020096; assembly: GCA_040631425.1. Classification (GTDB taxonomy): domain Bacteria; phylum Actinomycetota; class Actinomycetes; order Streptomycetales; family Streptomycetaceae; genus Streptantibioticus_A. Next base: position 251,515 of record JBEYJY010000002.1, on the reverse strand, counting down.
AACGTGAACGAGAAGAACGGCCCCGGAGGGTTCGGTGCCACCTGGTAGGTGCACTTGAGCTGCACCTTGATGGTGACCTCGTCGTCGACCGCGTGGCCGTGTGAGCTGTGGCTGAGGTGCCAGTCGATGCCGTTGTCGGGAAAGGGCTGGGCGAGCGAGCATCCGGCCGCCGCGGCCACCGCGTGCAGGTAGCCCACCTGCAGGGTCTCCATACAACTGGTGGTGGCGAGTCCTCCCCGTAGCGGTGCCGTCCGTTCGGGAAGCAGCCCGCCGGGTTCGGGCTGAGCGAGCGCCATGGCTGCTGCCGTACCTTCCGGGCCTTGCGTGAATCATTCCCCGCGACGAACCATCCGGTGGATTGGGCGGTTTGCCCGCCCCGGATTCGAACGGCTCGTCAACTTTGTTTTCTCCGCCGGGAATGATCCGCAAACGGGTGCGATTCGGTGCACCGCGATGCGGTTCGATGACGTGGCGTCACGGGTAGGAAACGGACAGTGGATTGTCCACCGGACCTGGAAGGCGGAGAGGGGAGCGGTCATGGCGCGTTGGTTCGAAGGGCCCCTCGCCTCGTTCGACACCGAGACCACCGGTGTGGACGTGGAGCATGACCGCATCGTGTCCGGCGCGCTCGTCCTACAGGACGGCGAAGGTGCCGAACCGCGCTTCCTGCGCTGGCTGATCGACCCCGGCGTGCCGGTGCCCGAGGCCGCGACGGCCGTCCATGGCCTGACCGACGCCCATCTGCGGGAGCACGGCGGGGCTCCAGGTCCGGCCGTCGAGTCGATGGCGCGGGCGCTCGCGCGCGAAGCGGAGCCTTCCACACCGTTGGTGGTGATGAACGCCCCGTTCGATCTGACCCTGCTCGACCGGGAGTTGAAGCGCCATCGCGGGATCGGCCTGTTCGGATACATGGAGCGCACCGCGCTGTGTGTGCTGGACCCGAGGGTGCTCGACAAGTACGCGGACCGCTACCGCAAGGGCCGCCGCACGCTCGGCGACCTGTGCGCGCACTACGGCGTCCCGCTCACCGACGCGCATGACGCGGCGGCGGACGCACTGGCGTCGCTGCGTCTGGTGCGGGCGATCGGCCACCGTTACGCGGAACACGGCATCGGCAAGATGACCCCCGCCGAGCTCCATGTACGACAGGCGCTGTGGCACGCGGCGCAGGCGCGCGGCCTTGAGGCATGGTTCGCCAGGAACGGCTCGGCGGAGCGCTGCGATCCGGCGTGGCCGCTGCGCCCCGAACTGCCCGCCGCGGCTTAGCGCCTGACCGGCGGCGCCGAACGGACCTGGCCCGACGGGGCGCTCCGGTCCGCAACGCACAAGGCCGGTCAGCGTGTTGACGCTGACCGGCCTTGACCAGGGTGGGCGATACTGGGTTCGAACCAGTGACCTCTTCGGTGTGAACGAAGCGCTCTCCCACTGAGCTAATCGCCCGGGTCTGCCCCGCGGGAGCCCCGCGGCACGACGAGAACAATACAGTGCGCAGGACGTTGTGTTCAAACGCCGTTCCCTTGCCCCTGGTCCGCCCGTTCGGCGAGCAGGGCGCGCAGCCCACGTCGCCCGCCGCGCATCATCAGCGCGTGGTTGGCCCGGAAGAACGGCCGACCGGGGACGGCGAGCCGCCGCATCAACGGTTTCCGCACGGTCACCTGCTGCTCGAAGAGCGCGCGCGTACCGGCACCGCCGGAGCCGAGCGTCCACCGCGCCCACCCCTCCAGGTCACCGGTCATCGCGATCTCCAACACCCGCGCCACCCGGTCGCGACGCGCCTCCTGAGCGGTGACCACGAGGTCGTACGGGAGGAAGGAGCGGAAGCGGACGGTGCCCGTCTGGTCGTCGATCGGGTCGACCCGGCGTATCTGCGGCCACCAGCGCGGGTACTCCTCGGCGCGCTCCAGGACCCCGTAGACCACCTCGGGAGGGGCGTCGAGCCGCCAGACGTCGCGGAAGCCGTACCAGCACCAGTCCATGGCGGCCAGTCTGGCGGCAACGGCAAAGGGCCCGGAAGCCCTTTGCGGCTTCCAGGCCCTTGATCGGGGTGGGCGATACTGGGTTCGAACCAGTGACCTCTTCGGTGTGAACGAAGCGCTCTCCCACTGAGCTAATCGCCCCGGCGCGGGGACAACATTACCGCATGTCAGCGGGGGCTCTTGACCACCCAGGTGCCACCGGTCGCGCTTCGGTGCGCCCGCGCCCGCCGGGAGACACCGCCGGAGCCGAACCGCTAACGTCACTCTTCGTGATCACAACGGTACAGTCGACCGATCCGAACGCTCACCGCATCGGCCCACCGGGCCAGCCCAGGACTGGTCCGAACGAAGTACCAGAAACCTCACAAACCAGTCAGAGGGGTTTACAACGTCCTCGCAGGTGGCATGTCGATTTCGCCGACGTGCGAATCCCCGAGCGCACACTGAGCGAAAGGCCTTGGCGCTTATGAACACCACGGTCAGCTGCGAGCTGCACCTGCGCCTCGTTGTGTCGAGCGAATCCTCACTGCCCGTACCCGCGGGCCTGCGGTACGACACGGCCGATCCCTACGCCGTGCACGCTACCTTCCACACTGGTGCCGAAGAGACAGTCGAATGGGTGTTTGCCCGCGACCTGCTCGCGGAGGGGTTGCACCGTCCCACCGGAACCGGCGATGTCCGTGTCTGGCCCTCCAGGAGCCACGGCCAGGGCGTTGTCTGTATCGCCCTGAGCTCTCCAGAGGGCGAGGCGTTGCTCGAAGCCCCAGCGCGGGCCCTGGAGTCGTTCCTGAAGCGGACCGACGCCGCTGTGCCGCCAGGCACCGAGCACCGCCACTTCGACCTCGATACGGAGCTGTCACACATCCTCGCGGAGAGCTGAGCCCCCGCCCGCCGCCCGCGGCCGTCCTACTCGGGGGGACGGCGCGGGCCTGAAATCGCGCGTCGGAGCGCCGTTGCCGCAGACCCCGCGGCAGCGGCGCTTCTGTGCGCCCGGCCTCGGGAGGGTCCGCGTCCCCCGTTCGGGACGGCAGGTCCCGCCGCCTGCCCCCATCGCGGCATCACAAGGTCGATACGGGTAGCGACAGCGCGTGGTCGACTTGAGTAAAGTCACCCGGCAACAGCCGCGGGCGCCGACCCGCCGGTGCGCTGTCCGACCCTCTGGCCAGGGAGCGAAGCCGTGCTGATCAACCATGACACCCGGTGCGCCCTCGACTGCGTCGTCGATCTGCTCAACACCGCGCCGGAGAGCGAGGGCCGGGAAAGGCTGGACGGTCTCGACTCGCTGCGCGACTTCGTGGCACGCAACCGGGTCAGCGACGCCGGGCGGCTGGCAGAGTCGGATCTCCCGGCGGTACGCGCGGTACGGGACCGGTTCACCGAAGTCCTGACCGCGTCCGGCACCCGTACCGCGGCAGCCCTGATCAACGCCATGGTCGCGGAGGCCGGGACCACCCCGCGGCTGACCGACCACGACGACTACGACTGGCATGTGCACTACTTCGCCCCCGGCGCCTCGCTCGCCCAGCACCTCGCCGCGGACGGCGGGATGGCCCTGGCGTTCCTGGTGGTCGCGGGCGAACGGGACCGGCTGCGCCGGTGTGCGGCGCCGGACTGCCGGCGCGCGTTCGTCGATCTGTCCCGCAACCGCTCGCGCCGCTACTGCGACAGCCGCACCTGCGGCAACCGACTGCACGTGGCCGCGTACCGCGCCCGGCAGCGCGAGGCGGCGCAGTGACGGCCGCCGACGGTCAGAAGCCGAGCAGGTCGTAACACGCGCCGAAGAAGATCAGGGTGCCGATCACCCCGAGAAAGAGAATGAGCGGCGGCTGGGAGAGCGCGAACAGGCACCCACGGGAGTCGTCGTTCATTTGGTGCGCGGCCTCGGCAGGTCGTAAGTCACTCGTCAGGGGGCGTGCTCGCACAACAGTACGTCCCCGTATGCCTCAAGTCGCTTACGACAAAGGGAAGTTGGCGGCAGCCATGACGATCATCGCGTAATGCCGCCGTCCAAGGGAGGCCAACACGCTGACCCGCAGGGGTGGTTGTGCGGCGCGCCACGGCGTGGCGCCGCCGCGCCACGCCCAACCGGCTTGCTCAGATGCCGTGTTTCCGAAGGATATCCTCGATGTCCCCCATGTCGGACAGCGCATCGTCCGCTCCGCCCTTGCCCTTCGGCCGAGCCGCTGGGGCGGTCTTCGACCGGCCCAGCTGCGGTGCGGACGCGGCGCCACCGACCGCCGGGCCGCTCTTCGACGCCTGCGCCGCCTTGCGCTCCGCGCGGGTGACCTGCTTGGCATCCCCGAAGCGGGTGGTCACGTACAGCACGACGGCCAGCGCCAGCACCGCGAACCCCGCCCAGACGGTGGGCTTGAACACCAGGCCGGTCGCCCAGGTGCCGACCGCGCTGCCGATCTTGCCGGCGAGCGTGATCAGCCCGGCCTCGTACAGCCCGATGGGCAGCAGCGCCAGCGCCGCTATCCGGGTCGCCCGCCGGAACCGGCGCCGCCAGGCGGTCAGCAGCGCCACCGCGAGTCCCGCGCCGGACAGGGCGACGCACACGGTGGCGGTCAGCATCGCCCGCTCCTCGTGCCGATTCCGGACATGGCTACTCCAATCAGCCGGATGTGCGTCTTCTCCATCGTGCACCGCCCGCGGTGGTCCGGGCCATGCCCGGGCCCCGGCTTCAGGGAGATCTCGGGGTGATGATCCTCCCCAGGTGCCAGACGCCGCCCGAGGAGCGCCGACGGAACCGGCTGCGAGACTGAGCGTATGAACGAAGCCAACCCCCGCAGCGTGACCCTCGACTTCTGGTGCGATCTGCAGTGCCCCGACTGCCGTACCGCCTGGCAGCAGGACCTGCGGGTGCTGCGCGACGGCTATGGCGACCGGCTGGACATCCAGTTGCGCCACTTCCCCCTGGAGAAGCACAAGTACGCCTTCGCCGCGGCGCAGGCCGCCGAGGAGGCCTTCGTCCAGGGGCGGGGCTGGGAGTACGTCGAAGCCGTGCTCTCCCGCATCGAGGAGCTCGAACAGCATGGCGAACCGCTGCTGGTGCGGATCGCCGAGGAGTTGGAGCTTGACGGCGAGGAGATGGACATCGCGCTGGTGGACGGCCGGCACATCCTGACCGTGGACGCCGACCACGCCGAGGGCAAGGCGATCGGCGTCACGGGTACGCCCACGTACGTGATCGACGGGGTGCGGCTGGACGGCGGCAAGAGCCAGGAGGGGCTGCGCGAGCGGATCCAGGAACTCGCGGACCGGGTCCTCAATCGCCGGACGGGCTCTTTGGACAGCCCGTCCGGCGATTGAGGACGACGCGCGCGAGCGCGGATGCGTCAGAGCAGTGGCTTGGCCAGGTGTAGTTCGGTGGGCTGGTAACCAAGCGACTCATACAGCCGCAAAGCGGGGGTGTTCCCGGCGAACACATTGAGGCCGAGCGTGTGCACGTCGGCCGCCAGGCACTCCCGCTCCGCGAGCAGCATCAGGGTGCGGCCGTGCCCGCGCCCGCGCCGCGATTCCGCGACCTCGACGTCGAAGACCCAGGCGGGGGCGTGCGATTGGGTGCGGTCACGCAGCCCCACCCACAGCCAGCCGACGTCCTGCCCGCCATGGGCGAGGACGCGTAGGACGGTGTCGGTGGTGTGCGGGCCGTCGCTGAGCCGCGTGCGGTACTCGGCGTCCGCCTTGGCGGCGGCCTGCTCGTAGGGCACTCCCCGCTGGACCCAGCTGTCGATGTAGCGCGCCCGGTCGCGCTCATGCCAGGCGTCGTACTCGGCCTCTCCCATCGGCCGCACCTCGGCGTCCTCGGGCAGCGCGGGCGCAGTGTCCGGCAAGGACTTGATCATGCTGCGGTCGCGCTCGACGTAGCCGAGCGCGGTGGCGAGACGAAGCGCGATCGCCCCGTCGGCCGGAACGCGCGCCTCCACCCGACGGCACCCCCAGCTGCGCAGTACCTCCTCGGCGGCGAGGGCCGCGACGGTGCCGCGACCGCGTCTGCGGTCCTTCTCGTCGATCTCCAGTGACACGATGCGCCCGGCCTCGGGGCCGAACCGCTCGTCGGTCGCGAGCTGGATCACGCCGACAGGGCGGCTGTTGACGCACACGGTGAACCGGCGCGAGCGCCCCCCGTCCGCACCGCGCTGCTCCGCTCCCGTGGGCCGCAGGGTGGTTGTCATGGCTTCGTTCCCCCCATCCCGTGGCGATGCCCCGCCACGAACTCCGATCGGACAAGTCCCGTCGCGCGGGACGGATCCCGGTCACCTCACGGGTTGACGTCCGCCGCCGCCCGCTCGGCGAACACCCGCGCCGCCTTCGCGGTGACCGGCCCGGGCGCGCCCGGCAGTTCGCGGTCGTCCACCCGGTGCACCGCCTGCACATCGCGCGTCGACGAGGTCAGGAAGATCTCGTCGGCCGCACCGAGCACGTCGAGCGGCAGGTCGGTCTCGCGCGCCCCGACCCAGTCGATCACCAGCTGGCGGGTGATCCCGGCCAGACAGCCGGAGTCCAGCGGCGGCGTGAGCAGTTCGCCGCACAGGACGACGAAGACATTGGTTCCGGTGCCCTCGCACAGCCGCCCCCGTGTGTTGCCGTAGACCGCCTCGCTGGCGCCGCGCTCCAAGGCGTAGGCGAGGGCGACGACGTTCTCCCCGTACGAGGTGGTCTTCAGCCCGGTGAGCGCGCCATTCTCGTTGCGCGTCCAGGGGGCGGTGACGATCGCCGTGGTGTCCGGCCGCCGGACCGTCTCTTCCAGCGCGACAACCAGCGTCGGATCGCCGTCGCCGCGGCGGGAGCCCAGCGGCGCGATCCCGCCGGTGTAGGTGATCCGCAGCGCCCCGTACGGCGCCGGGTCGGCGTCGAGCACCGCGCGGCAGGCCTGGCGCACCCGCGCGCGGTCCGGCTCCGGCAGGCCGAGACCGTGCGCCGAGCGGGCCAGCCGGGCCAGATGCCGGTCCAGTGCGAACGCCGTCCCGTTGGTCACCTTGAGCGTCTCGAATACGCCGTCGCCCACGGTCAGACCATGGTCAAGTACGGACACCGCGGCACTGGCGGCGTCCCGCAGTTCGCCGTCGACCCAGATCCTCACTGTCGCCGTCCTCCGCTCATGCGGCCCCGTCCCTCTCGACGCTACCCCCGCTCACCCTCTACCTGCCCGGCACGCTGCGGAAACGGAATTTGAGCTGACGCGGAATTCCGCTAGAGTTCAACACGTCGCCGGGACGCGGAAGCGAACCGGCGGGGGGTCGATCCCGGACAGAGCCTGGGAGAGACACATGCGGACGTGGCTCAGTTGGTAGAGCATCACCTTGCCAAGGTGAGGGTCGCGGGTTCGAATCCCGTCGTCCGCTCGATGGGGGTCCTTGGATCCCCGCGTGGTGGAGTGGCCGAGAGGCGAGGCAACGGCCTGCAAAGCCGTCTACACGGGTTCAAATCCCGTCTCCACCTCGGACGATTAGCTCAGCGGGAGAGCGCTTCCCTGACACGGAAGAGGTCACTGGTTCAATCCCAGTATCGTCCACTGAGTCCGCAAGGACTCTTGCGGTGCCCCAGCGGTACCACCCGCGCGATTAGCTCAGCGGGAGAGCGCTTCCCTGACACGGAAGAGGTCACTGGTTCAATCCCAGTATCGCGCACCAGGCCCCCACCAGGGCCTTTGCACAAGGACGATTAGCTCAGCGGGAGAGCGCTTCCCTGACACGGAAGAGGTCACTGGTTCAATCCCAGTATCGTCCACACCGCAGGACCGAGGGCCGGAGCATTCGCTCCGGCCCTCGGTCGTTTCGCTGCCGTCCAGGGAAAACCCGAGGCCCGGACACCTCCCCCAGGTGTCCGGGCCTCGTGCCGTCCGTTTCGCCCCCCGTCCCCACGGGGTCTTCTCGCCGGTTTCCCGCCCGGGCCGCTCTCCCGGACCTCGAACGCTTCGTCAGCGCCCCATCAACCCAGCTACGGACGACGCTTGTACGACCACGGCGTGCCAGCCGCCGCAGGCCACGGCGAGCAGCACCGCCAGCGGGGCGGCCATCGCTACGGCCACCAGCGGATGCCGGGTCCCGGTCCGGCTCTCCGCGGGCAGCGCGGCGGACCTCAGCTCACGTACACGCTTCATCGCACGTACCGCCGTGTCCGTCATGACCGCTCCCCCTGACCCTTCTCTTCCGCACCGTGATCGTTCGCTCTGATCGCTTGCCTTGGCAGCGGCGGGCGTCTGACCTCGGGGGACGAGCGCTCCGCCCGCCGCTTGACCTCAACACTAGGCGCGCGGGGCGACCCAGTCGTCATGCCCTCGTACAGCTTCGCTGGCCTCCCCGAGGATGACGCCGGAGCCGCGGGAATACTCCCCTGGTTGGAGACGCCCGCCCGGAATCCCCGAGGGGACGTCCCGGAGGTACGCCGCGGTGCCCGCCAACCAGCGCTATGCGCCGCCCTCTTCCTCCGCGTCGTCCCGGGGTATCGGCTGCTCGACGAGCGCGAGCACGCGGTTCGCCATGAACCTCGCGGTCCGCACCACGGAACCGCTTCTGGTGACTTCACTCACTTCGACCACTCCCCTGCGCACGGCGGTCTCCACCCGCCGCCCGGCCCTGGTGGCCACCACTTCGTAGGTACGGGTGGTGTCCCCCGCATCCACCACTATCTCGACACGATCACCTTTCATGCCGTCAATCCCCCTATTCCGACGGTCCGTTGGCGATATGGGGCGGCGCCGCGACCTTCCGGCGGCGGACCGATGCCCACCTGACCAGGATCCCACCGACCACTGACAATCCGTCCGCTGACGCGTGCGGCGCCTCTCCGCGTCCCGGCCGGTCAGTCCGTAAGCTGTGCCTCGTCAGACGGACCGGGCGGGTGTCACACGACGCGCAGCGCCTCCATCGAGGGCGGTGGTGGGCGACGGGCGGGCAGGGCCTCCCCACCGGAGGTAGGGGAAGGACATGGCGATGATGCGGCTCCGGCGCGAGGATCCGCGTGTCGTCGGCTCGTTCCGGCTGCACAGGCGGCTCGGCGCCGGCGGGATGGGCGTGGTCTACCTGGGCGCCGACAAGCGCGGGCAGCGGGTGGCGTTGAAGGTGATCCGCCCGGAGTTGGCGGAGGATCAGGAGTTCCGCCAGCGGTTCGCCCGCGAGGTGTCCGCGGCCCGCCGGATCCGTGGCGGCTGCACCGCACGCCTGGTGGCCGCTGATCTCGACGCGGACCGGCCGTGGTTCGCCACCCAGTACGTGCCGGGGCCCTCGCTGTACGACAAGGTCAGCTCGGACGGGCCGCTGCCGGCCGCCGAGGTCGCCGCCATCGGTGCCGCCCTGGCCGAGGGGCTGGTGGCGGTGCACGACGCCGGGGTGGTGCACCGCGATCTCAAACCGTCGAACATCCTGCTCTCCCCCAAGGGCCCGCGCATCATCGACTTCGGCATCGCGTGGTCGACCGGTGCCAGCACGCTGACGCATGTCGGCACCGCGGTGGGCTCGCCCGGCTTCCTGGCTCCCGAGCAGGTACGCGGCGCGGCGGTCACACCGGCGACGGATGTGTTCGCCTTCGGGGCGACGCTCTCCTACGCGGCCGCCGCCGACTCCCCCTTCGGACAGGGCAGTTCCGAGGTCATGCTGTACCGCGTGGTGCACGAGGAACCGGATCTGCGGGGGGTACCGGACTCGCTGGCGCCGCTGGTGCACGCCTGTCTGGCGAAGGAGCCGCAGGACCGGCCGAGCACGGCCCGGCTGGCGGAGCGGCTTTCGGAGATCGCCGCCCGGGAGGCCCGGGGGCTCGACGCGGTACGGCGGGACAGCGCGACGCTGCCGAAGGCACCCGGCCCACGGTCCGAGCGGCCGGTCGGCCGACGCGTCCAGGAGTACGCCGAGCAGCACACCGAGCGACGCCCGGTAGGACCCGAGGCGGCCTCCGGGCGCACCCCGGCCCGTACCGCTTCGCCGCGCACTCCGGTGCCCCGGTCCACGGCGGGCCGTGCCGGTGCCCGGCCGTCGCAGCGCACTCCGGCGGCCCGCCCTTCGTCGGCGCGCCATCCGGCGGGGGCCGCGGCCGCCCAGCGGCCCTCGACGGCGCGCTCGTCGGCACAGCGCGGTCCGGCGGCTCGGCGGACCGGTCGCCCCGACCGCAGGCTGCTGCGGCAGCGGCTGATCGTCTTCGTGACGGTCACGCTGCTGGTCGCGCTGGGCATCGCGGTGGCACAGGGCTGCCAGGGGCCCGCGCGCGGCCTCGGGCTCGTCGGCTCGCCGACGACTGGCACCACGCAGTCGAGCGGTGCGCTCCCGTAAGGCCCGCCTTGTGCCTGCCCGGCGGGATCTTGGCAGAGGTTGCGGTGGGTGCGGACACCGTCGGTCTCCGCCGTGGGGGTTGCTCGCCGTCGCGGCGGAAGAATGTGCCCGGGGGCAAGCCCCCGGCGCCCCTAGAATCCGCCAGGGAGTCGGAGGAGGTGCCCCGATGCCCCCGCGGGTCTGGGAGCTTGCCCCGGCGCTCCCGGCGGGTTCGAGGCTGGCCCCCGGCTTCCCCTGGGATTTGGCGGCCTGTCTCCCGGTGCTCCCGGCGGTTCGGGGGCACGCCCCGGCGCCCCTGCGGCTTGGCAGGCCCACCCCACCATGCCTGGGGGTTTGGGGGCTTGTCCCTGGAAAATATCCGCCGCGACGGCGAGCAGCCCCCACGGCGGGGACCAGCGGTGTTCGCACCCACCGCACCCCGGGCAAGATCTGCCGGAAGCGCCCTGGCGCGTACGGCGATGTGCCGGTAAGTTTCCAAGCGCTTGCTTAGTTCAGCGGGCCCGCCGCGCGTGTCATGTCGCGACGGGCCGGAGAGGACGCGGCGTATGACGACCACCGAACGGACCGGCCCTGACGCGGCGGAGCTGCGCCGTCGGGTCCGCGCGCTACTCGACACGCATGACCCGGCGACCACTGAGCGGCTGGAGTTCCTCCGTGCCCGCTTCGACGCCGGGCTGGCCTGGGTGCACTTTCCGCCTGGGCTCGGCGGTCTCGGGGCGCCGCGCGCCCTGCAGAGCGCGGTGGACGCGGAGCTGGCGGCAGCCGGTGCGCCGGACAACGACCCGCGCAGGATCGGCATCGGCCTCGGCATGGCCGCCCCGACCATCCTGCGCTACGGGACCGATGCGCAGCGCAAACGCTTCCTGCGGCCGCTGTGGCTCGGCGAGGAGGTGTGGTGCCAGCTGTTCAGCGAGCCGGGAGCGGGCTCCGACCTCGCGGGGCTGGGCACCCGTGCGGTGCGTGACGAAGGGGGAACCTCCCGCTCGAGCGAAGCCGAGAGGGGGGGAGAATGGGTGGTGACCGGGCAGAAGGTCTGGACCTCCAACGCGCACAGCGCCCGGTGGGCGATCCTCATCGCGCGGACCGATCCCGACGCGCCCAAGCACCGCGGCATCACGTACTTCATCTGCGATATGACCGATCCGGGCGTCGAGGTCCGGCCGCTGCGGCAGATCACCGGCGAGGCGGAGTTCAACGAGGTCTTCCTGAGCGAGGTACGGATCCCGGACACGCTTCGGCTGGGCGAGGTCGGCGACGGCTGGCGGGTCGCGCAGACCACGCTGATGAACGAGCGGATGGCGATCGGCGGTTCGGCCCTCCCCCGCGAGGGCGGCATGATCGGCGGCGCCGCCGCGACCTGGCGCGAACGCCCCGAACTGCGCACGCCCGAGCTGCACGACCGGCTGCTGCGGCTGTGGGTCGACTCCGAGGTCGCGCGGCTCACCGCGCAGCGGGTGCGCCAGCAGCTGGTGGTCGGCGCGCCGGGCCCCGAGGGCTCCGGGATGAAACTCGCCTTCGCCCGCCTCAACCAGGCGATCAGCGGCCTGGAGTTGGAGCTGCTCGGCGAGGAAGGGCTCCGCTACGGCGACTGGACGAACACCCGCCCGGAGACGGTCGACTTCTACGGCCGCGACGCGGGATACCGCTATCTGCGCGCGAAGGGCAACTCCATCGAGGGCGGTACCTCGGAGATCCTGCGCAACATCATCGCGGAGCGGGTGCTCGGCCTGCCCACCGAACCGCGTATCGACAAGGACGTCGCCTGGAAGGACCTGCCCCGATGACCGCCGATGGCCTTGACCTGCTGTACTCCGATGTCGAGGAGGACCTGCGCTCGGCGGTACGGGACCTGTTGACCGACCGCTGCCCGGCCTCGTCGGTGCTGGCGCGCTGCGACAGCGACACGCCGTACGATCTGGGCCTTTGGCGGACGCTTGCGGTGCAGCTCGGCCTGGCCGGACTGCTGGTGCCAGAGAAGCTCGGCGGCCAGGGCGCCTCGGCCCGGGAAGTCGGCGTCGTACTGGAGGAGTTGGGCGGCGCGGTGGCTCCGGTGCCGTTCCTTGGCAGTGCGGTGCTGGCCACGAGTGCGCTGCTCGGCTGCGACACCGGTGGCGGGCGTGTCGCGGCGCTGCTCGGGCGGCTGGCGTCGGGCGAGTCGACGGCCGCGCTCGCCGTGCCGCTGTCGGCCGCGCCTGGCAGCGCGTTCCCGGCGGGGGTACGGGCGGACGCGCACGGCGTGTTGAGCGGACGCGTTACCAGCGTTGCCGACGCCACGGTGGCGGACGCGTTGGTCGTTCCGGCCGTCGGCCCTGACGGGCCGGGGCTGTACGAGGTCGCGGCCGACACGCCCGGTGTCCGGATCACCGCCGCCACGCCGCTGGACCTGACCCGGCCCATCGCCGACATCGAGTTCGAGGCTGTTCCGGCCGCAAGGCTCGCCGACGCGCGGACCGCCACCGCCGCACTGGACGGCGCGCTGCTGACCGGCGCCGGACTACTCGCCTCCGAACAGCTCGGCGTAGCGCAGTGGTGCCTGGACGAGACCGTCAACTACCTCGGCCAGCGGCGGCAGTTCGGGCGTGTCGTGGGATCCTTCCAGGCGCTCAAGCACCGGCTGGCGGACGTCTGGCTGGAGGTCGTCTCGGCGCGCGCCGCCGCCCGTGCCGCCGCCGACGCATTGGCCAAGGCCGCGCCCGACACCGCCCTGCTGGTAGCCGTGGCGCAGGCCTACTGCGCACCGGTCGCGGTGCGCGCGGCGGAGGAGTGCGTCCAGCTGCACGGCGGCATCGGTATGACCTGGGAGCACCCCGCCCACCTCTACCTCAAGCGCGCCAAGGCCAGCGAGATCGCGCTGGGTACGCCGGGGCGCCATCGGGCGGCTCTCGCCGAGTTGGCGGACCTTCCCGCGGCCGTGTGAGGTGCGGGGGTTTCGCTGCGGCGAAGCCCCCGCACCTCAGGCCACCGGACGCCCGGCCGTCACCGCGTAGAAGGCCACGGCCGCCGCGGCGCCCACGTTCAACGAGTCCACCCCGTGCGCCATCGGGATGCGTACCCACTGGTCCGCGGCGACCAGCGCCCGGGTGGACAGGCCTTCGCCCTCGGCGCCGAGCATCAGCGCCACCCGGTCCATGCGGTGCGGGGCGACGGCGTCGATGTCCTCGGCCTTCTCGTCGGGGGTGAGGGCCAGCAGCCGGAAACCGCCCTCCCGTACCGCCTCCAGGTCGCGCGGCCAGTGCTCCAACCTCGCGTAGGGGACGGAGAAGACGGCGCCCATCGACACCTTGACCGAACGGCGGTAGAGCGGATCCGCGCAGTCCGGGGAGAGCAGTACGGCGTCCATACCGAGCGCGGCGGCGCTCCGGAAGACGGCGCCGATGTTGGTGTGATCGTTCACGGCTTCCATGATCACCACGCGGTGCGCGCCGGCCAGCAGGTCGTCCGCGCCCGGCAGGGTCTTGCGCTGCATCGAGGCGAGCGCGCCGCGATGGACGTGGTAGCCGGTGACCCGCTCGGCGAGTTCCGGGCTCACCGCGTAGACGGGCGCGGGGACTTCGTCGATGACGTCGCGCATGGTGTCGACCCACTTCGCCGACAGCAGCATCGACCGCATCTGGTAACCGGCTTGCCGGGCGCGCCGGATGACCTTCTCGCCCTCGGCGATGAACAGGCCCTCGGCCGGTTCGCGCCGCCGCCTCAGCTCCACATCCGTCAGGGAGGTGTAGTCGCGCAGGCGCGGGTCGTCGGGGTCGTCGATCGTGATGAGCTCAGCCACAGGGTGATACTGCCTTGTCCCGCTTACGGTGCCAACGCCCGGGGTAGCCCGAGTTACCCATGGTTACCCAAGCGGAGGGCCACCACGTCGCCGATGACGATCACCGCGGGCGGCCGGACGCCCTCGGCGGCCGCTGTCTGCGCGACCGTCGCCAGGGTGGCATCGACCCGCCGCTGAGCGGCCGTCGTGCCCTCCTGGACTATGGCGACCGGCGTGTCCGCGTCCCGACCGTGCGCGATGAGGGTTTGGGCGATCGCGCCGATCCGCTCAACCGCCATCAGCAGCACCAACGTGCCGCGCAGCCGCGCCAGCGCCGCCCAGTCGACCAGCGAACTCGGGTCGTCCGGCGCGACATGCCCGCTGACCACGGTGAACTCATGCGCCACCCCGCGGTGTGTCACCGGGATCCCGGCCGCGGCCGGAACGCTGATGGAGCTGGAGATTCCGGGCACGACCGTGCACGCGATCCCCGCTTCGGCCAGTGCCTGGGCCTCCTCCATGCCGCGCCCGAAGACGAACGGATCGCCGCCCTTCAAACGCACAACGGCCTTGCCCGCCTTGGCGTGTTCGATCAGCGCGTTGTTGATGGCCTCCTGGGCCATCGCCCGGCCGTAGGGGATCTTCGCCGCGTCGATCACCTCGACATGCGGTGGGAGTTCATCGAGCAGATCGCGCGGACCGAGGCGGTCCGCGATGACCACATCGGCTTCCGCGAGCAGCCGCCGTCCGCGCACGGTGATCAGGTCCGGGTCGCCGGGGCCGCCGCCCACCAGGGCCACCGAGGGCGTACGTGCCCGGTGGTGCGGGGCGGCGAGGGTACCGTCGCGCAGGCCCTCGACGACCGCGTCCCGCACGGCGGCGGAGCGGCGCGGGTCGCTGCCGGTCAGCACGGCGACGGTCACGCCCTCGCTGCGCCCGGTCGCCGGGGTCCAGGCGGTGGCGGCGTCGGCGTCGTCACTGCGTACGCACCACACCCGGCGCTGCTCGGCCTCGGCGGACGCGGCGGCGTTGGCCTGCGGGTCGTCGGTGGCGACCACCGCGTACCAGGCGTCGGTGAGGTCCCCCTGCTGGTACCTGCGGCGCTCCCAGCGCACTTCGCCCGCGTCCACCATCGCCTCCACCGAGGGGGTGACCGACGGCGAGACCAGCACGATGTCAGCGCCCGCCGCGACCAGCGAGGGCAGCCGACGCTGTGCGACCTGGCCGCCGCCGAGCACGACGACACGCCGTCCGGAAAGCCGCAGTCCGACCGGGTATGCGGGCGCGTCGTTACGGTCCATGGCGGTACAGCTCCTCGATGCGGTGACGATGGACTCTGCGCCGCTGCGTCGGTGGAGCGGCAGGTTCCCCCCTCCCGGGGGGTTCCGAGATTAGCGGCTCGGCCGCCGGGGCGGGCTTCTGGCCTGGTGTTTTTTCTTTCCTGGGGGGCAAGCCCCCAGGCCCCCAGGGTCCGCGCCGTGGGGCTACTCGCCGTCGCGACGGCAACAGCTACCCGCCGCAACGGCGAGCAACCACGGCGGGGTGGAGCGGCGGTCAAGCGACCGCCGCAGCACCACCGAACGCCCCCTCGCCGCTTGACCACCCGCCGCCCTGGCGGCGACGACTCCCCGCCTCGACGGCGAGCGACCGCAGCGGGGCGGAGCGGCGCTCGCGAAACCGCCGCACCCCATGGATGGGGACCCCGCCGGAGGCGGTCAGTCCTTCTCGGTGACTCCTGCCGAGTCGAAGGTGGCGACCTCGTGCATGACGCGGGCGGCGCTCTGGACCAGCGGCAGCGCCAGCAGGGCGCCGGTGCCCTCGCCCAGCCGTAGGTCCAGGTCGACCAGGGGGCGCAGGCCCAGCTTGGTCAGGGCCGCCACATGGCCGGGCTCCGCGCTGCGGTGACCGGCGATGCACGCGGCCAGTGCCTCCGGCGCGACGGCCCGGGCCACCAGCGCGGCAGCCCCGGCGCTCACGCCGTCCAGGATCACCGGCGTACGCAGGGACGCGCCGCCGAGCACCAGGCCGACCATGGCGGCGTGCTCCAGTCCGCCGATCGCGGCGAGCACACCGACGGGATCGGTCGGGTCGGGCTGGTGCAACTCCAGCGCGCGCCGCACCACATCGACCTTGCGGGCGTGCATCTCGTCGTTGATGCCGGTACCGCGGCCGGTCACCTCGGCCGGGTCCACACCGGTGTAGACGGAGATCAGCGCCGCGGAGGCGGTGGTGTTCGCGATGCCCATCTCACCGGTCAGCAGTGCCTTGTTGCCCGCCGCCACCAGGTCCCGCGCGGTCTCGATACCGACCTCGATCGCCCGCAGCACCTCTTCGCGGGTCATCGCCGGACCGGTGGTGAAGTCACCGGTGCCGTGCCGGACCTTTCGCGGCAACAGGCCGGGCGTGGTGGGCAGTTCGGCCACGACACCGACGTCCACCACGCAGACCTCCGCACCGACCTGGTTGGCGAAGGCGTTGCACACCGCGCCGCCGCCCAGGAAGTTGGCCACCATCTGCGCGGTGACCTCCTGCGGCCAGGCGGTGACGCCCTGGGCGTGCACACCGTGGTCGCCCGCGAAGATCGCCACGGCGGCGGGCTCCGGGATCGGTGGCGGGCACTGCCGGGACAGCCCGCACAACTGCGCGGAGATGATCTCCAGCATGCCGAGCGCGCCGGACGGCTTGGTCATCCGCTTCTGCCGCTCCCACGCCTCACCGAGCGCCTTGGCGTCCAACGGGCGGATGCCGCGCAGGGTTTCGTCGAGCAGGTCGTGCGGCTGCTCGCCGGGCAGCGCCCGGCGGCCGTACTCCTCCTCGTGCACCACCCAGGACAGCGGACGGCGCTTGGCCCAGCCCGCCTGCATCAGCTCGGGCTCCTCTGGGAACTCGTCGACGTACCCGACGCACAGGTAGGCGACGACCTCCAGGTGCTCGGGCAGGCCGAGATCGCGGACCATCTCGCGCTCGTCGAAGAAGCTGACCCAGCCGACGCCGAGCCCTTCGGCGCGCGCGGCCAGCCAGAGGTTCTCCACCGCCAGCGCCGAGCTGTACGGAGCCATCTGCGGCTGCGTGTGGCGGCCGAGGGTGTGACGGCCGCCGCGCGTCGGGTCGGCGGTGACCACGATGTTGACCGGGGTTTCGAGGATCGCCTCGATCTTCAGCTCGCGGAACTGCTTGGCCCGGGCCTTGGGCAGCGACTTGGCGTAGGCGTCGCGCTGCTTCATCGCCAGCGCGTGCATCTTCTCGCGGGTCTGGGCGGACCGGATGACCACGAAGTCCCACGGCTGCGAGTGCCCGACGCTCGGCGCGGTGTGCGCCGCCTCCAGGACCCGCAGCAGCACCTCGTGCGGAATGGGGTCCGAGCGGAAGCCGTTGCGGATGTCGCGGCGCTCCCGGATGACACGGTGCACCGCCTCACGTACCGCGTCGTCGTATCCGGCGGCGGAGACGCCCAACGCGGGCTCGGCGGCCACGGATCCGGGGTTTTCGGCGGACGCCGCGGGCGGTACGGCCTCGGCTGCCGCGGCCACCGGCTCGGGCTGCGGTACGGCGGCGGCCTGGCCAGCCTCTTCCGGCTGCGACTGCGGCTGCGCCACGTCTGCGGCGGGCTGCTCCGGCTGCTCGGCGACGGCCGGTTCAGCGGGGATCTCCGCGGGGGCTTCCGCGGTGGGCTCCTCGGGCGCGGCGTCCGCGGCGGCGGGCTCCTGAGGCGCGACGGCCTCGGGTGCGGCGGCCACGGGCGCGGGAGCCTCGGCCGAAGTGTCCGGCTGCGGAATGGCGTTCGGGGCGGCTTCCGCCACGGGCTCCGCCGCTGCCTCCGTCACGGGCTCGGTCTTGGCCAGCACGGGGGCGGGCACCGCGACGGGCTCGCGGTCCAGGTCTGCGAGCCCGCCCGGCTCGTCGGCCGGGGCGTGCGGCGATGTCTCGGCGGCCGCTGCCACCACCGCGGTGGGCACGACCGGCGTGCCCTGCGCGGGAGTTTCCGGGGTCTCGGGGGCTACCACGATCGGCACCGAGGCCTGCGCCGCGTCGGCGGGCGCCTCCTCGGCAGCCGCTGCCACGGAGGGGTTCTCCATCACGACGGCGGCCGGAACGGAAGGCTCCGCCGGAGCACCCTCCGGTACGAGGGAGCCCTCCCCCACCTGCTGGGCGGGAAGTTGCGGCTGTGCCTGTTCGGCCGGAGCCGGAGCCTCGGCGGCAGGCGCCGCGGCAGCGGCGGGCTCGTCCGGGACCACCACATCGGTACCGGTCGCGGGGGTGGCGGCCATCGCGTCGGCGGCAACCCACGGTCCACCGGACACCGGGGCCTCAGCGGTCTGCTGAGCCGGGATCGCGGCGGTCTCCCCGGCCGGTGCGTCGAGGTACTCGGGCTCGGGGGTGGGGTCCCCGGCGTCGGAGCCGTGCTGCGACTCCGGCTGCTGCACCGGTGCGGCACTGACGGGCGCGGGCGCCGGGCCGCGTTCGGCCAGCGAGCGTACGGACACACCGCCGACGGCGTCCGCCGACGGGTTCGCCATGCCCCCGGCCAGCGGCGGGCCCATGTTCAGCGGACGGCGCGGCGGCGCGACCTGCCCGGCGGCATCGGGCGCCGACGCGACGGGCACACCGTGCGCGGGCGTACCCGGAGCCGGTGCCGCCGCGAAGTCTGCCGCGCCCGCGGGGTGTTCGCCCTCCTGTGGCGCGACACCCGGCTCCGCCGCGAGCGGCTCGGGCTCGGCGGCGGCCGGTGCGACCGGCGCTTGCGGAGCGGCGGCGGCCGGTGGAACCACCGGCGGAGCCGGTTGCACCGGGGCCGGCTGGGCGGGCACCGGCTGCGGATCGCCCCACGAGCCCTGCGGTGCGGGCATCAGCAGCAGGTCGTCCTCGTCCTCGACGGCCACCGGCGCCTCGACGCCGTCCGGTTGGTCGAGGAAGGTGAACGCGGGAGTCGCCGGGGCCAGGAACGCGTCAGTGCTCCAGCCGTGTCCGGATTGCGGCGCAGCCTTGGCGGCTTCGCCGGTCCGCTCGGCGTGCGGCTGCTGAACCGCTCCTCCGCCTACGTTCTCCGGCAGTCCCTCGCCGGGGACCGGGCCGGTGTCAGTCATGCGTGCCCCTCGCCCATCGGTATCGATCCTTCCAGCCCCGTGATGCGCCGGCGGCTTCGGCGTACGGGCCGCGCCTTCGGACCGACCGGCGGCAGGGCGCGCGGTACGCGCTCCTTGTGCCGGGCGGTCACAGGGAGAACGAGCACGCGTGGCAATGCGTGACGACCCCCCGGGACGTTCATTGTCCCGGTCGGTCGCGCACTACGGCCACCCAACTCGCCATCCGGGCGCTGTGGACTGCGCCACTCCGCTGGCCTGCGGCACGGGGAACCCCGTCACCGACGCCGCGCTCACCGCCGAAGGAGACGTATGGCCGACACCGTGTCAACACCACGTCGCCACCGGTAGGCGGCACAACGGTCCGCCAGCCTACCGCGCGATCACCCGAACGTGTTCCAAACCCCCGTCACCATCAGACAAATGTTCGTCACATCCGTGTGCCGCACAGCAGGAACACGGTCGCGCGCTCGCGCTCCGCCCACTCACCGTCCAGCTCCACCGACTGCAGCAGCGCGCGCTCGACCGAGTAACCGGCCTCCTCCAGCGCCTGGCCAACCCGTTCCGCCTCGTCGCGCGTTGTCGCACTGACGGCGATACGTTCCGGTCTACGTGCCGCGCAGGCGGCCACGACATCCGCCCCGCCGCCGCCGATGCGCACGATGTCCGGCTCCGGCAGATCCTCCAGGATGTGCGGGGCGACACCCTCCACCACCTGCGGTTGTACGCCGTAGTGGCGGGCGTTGGCGGTGATCTGGGCGCAGGCGTCGGCGTCCTGGTCCACCGCGATGACCGCGGCGCCGAGCCGGGCGGCCTCCACCGCCGCCGCGCCGCTGCCCGCGCCGATGTCCCAGAGCAGGTCGCCGGTGCGCGGCCCGAGCCGGGCGAGTTGCAGGGCGCGCAGTTGGGCGGACTGCCGGGCGCCCGGCGTGTCGGGCCCCGGTTCCGGCGCGTACCGCGCCTCGGGCAGCGCCCAGCCGCGGATGGCGCCCGGGTAGCCGGGGTCCTGGCCCGCGATCCAACCGCCGCTCTCGGCCGCCGACACGCCGCCGATCACCAGCACCACGTTCGGGTCGCGCCAGGTGTGGTCGGCGACCTTGTCGGAGGTGAGCACGGTGACTTCCTCGTGCTCGGTGCCCAGCGCCTCGCAGATGACGAAGGTGCGGTGCACCCCGCCGAGCAGCAGGGCGAGTTCGGCGGGTCCGGCGCCCGGCGCGGTCAGCACCGCGACCTTCGGGTACGCCCGGATCACGTTCACCGCGCGCCGCAGCGTGCGGCTGTGCGCCACCACGATGCGCGCGTCGTCCCACGGCATTCCGGCGCGGGCAAAGGCCTGGGCGACGGAGGAGACACCCGGCACCACCTCGACCTCCAGGCCGTGCTCCGGCTTGTGCAGCGCCCGAACGACGCCGAAGTAGCCGGGGTCGCCATCGGCGAGGACCACGGCGGTGCCGCGATGCGCCGCGATGCGGCGGGCGGCGAGATCGATGCTGCCGAGCAGGACGCGTTCGGCGTCGGCGGGCACATCGGGCAGCGCCAGGTGGTGGCGCGCACCGGCCACCAGTGTGGCCGCGCCGAGTGCGGACAGTGCCGCCGCGGTAAGCGGTGTACCGTCCCACCCGATCACCGTGACCCGGTCCGCCATCGTCGTCCTTCGCTCGGCGTGTCTACTGACTGTGCTGTGCGGGCGTTGTCGCCAGAACCAGGTGCAGACCTGGCATGACACAGTATCCCGGCCGGGTCTGGCCAAGCACGGGAGCACCCGGCGCACATGCCGAACGGACGGATCAACGCCAGTCGGGATAGGCGGCGTATCCGGAGTCGTCCATCACCCGCCCCGCGACCCCGTCGAGGTCCTCGGGCAGCAGACTCCACACGATCAGATCGGTACGGGCCTCGGTCCAGCGGCCGTCCGCGCCACGGCAGCGCACTATCCCGGCATTGCGCAGCACGCCCTCGCTGATGCAGCCGATCTTCTGGGCCACCTGCTGGGAGGCGGTGTTGTCGGCGGCCGTGCGCAACTCCAGGCGCTCGAACCCCCGGTCGTGGAAGAGCCATTGGGCGGTGGCGAGCACCGCTTCCGAGGCGTAGCCCTCGCCGCGCGCCCAGGGGGCGGTGATGTAGCCGATCTCGGTGCTGCGGCAGCGCCAGTCGGTGTCGTGCAGGTGGATGGTGCCGACCAGCCGCTGGGTGAGGAACTCGCTGACCGCGAAGACGATTCCGCGGCCCGACGCGCGTTCGGCGGGAGCGGTGCTGGTGACCCAGTGGCGGGCGTCGGCCCTGGTGTACGGGTAGGGGGCGGGCGACCACGCGGTGACCAGTTCGTCGTTCATCATCTCCTCCAGTGCCGGGATGTCCTCCTCGTCGAATGGACGCAGGGACAGCCGTTCCGTGCTGATCGAGATGTCCGGGAAGATGTCCGGGAAGGTGGTTGTCATTCGCCGCTCCTCGCCGAGCCCCGTGGAAAGAGCCGTGTAAAGAGCACAGCATGCAGCATCGGGCGCGGTCCGCGCAGTGCGGGGTGCCGGGCCGCCGACTCGCGCGTGGCGTTCCGGCGGCCGTGGATCGCCGCTGGTCCAAAGGGCCTTCGGGGTACGGTGCGTACCCCGCCCGTCCCCTCTCCTGTCACTCTCTCCTGCTACCGTCTGCCCGCGTGACGATCCACCACGCAGCAGGAATCGGTTACCAGCGTTCGGCGGGCGGCTACGAACGGTCCCGGCCGTCCTACCCCATGGCGTCGCTCGCGGAACTGGCCGACGCGCTGCCGCTGCATGCCGGGCGCACGGTCGTCGATCTCGGCGCTGGTACGGGTAAGTTCACCCGTCTGCTGGCGCTGACCGGTGCCGAGGTGATCGCGGTGGAGCCGGTCGCTCAGATGCGTGAGCGGCTGGCGGAGCTGCTGCCGGGGGTGGCGGTGACGGCCGGGACGGCCGAGGCCACCGGTCTGGCGGACGGCTGCGCGGACGCGGTGGTGGCTGCGCAGTCCTGGCACTGGTTCTCCGGCGGTCAGGCGCTCGCCGAGGTGGAGCGGCTGCTGCGGCCCGGCGGTGCGCTGGGGCTGGTGTGGAACACCTACGACACCTCGGTGCCGTGGGTGCGCGACTTCCAGGACATCTACTTCCGCTGCGCGCCGCGTGATCTGCCCAGCCCGCTGGACGACGGCTGGCGGGAGGCGTTCACCGGCCGACCCGGCTGGTCCGAGCTGCGGGAGCGGCACTGGCCGAACCCGCACCCGACGACGGTGGCGGATGTGGTGGAGCGGATGATGTCCTCCAGCCACATCGTGGTGCTGGGCGAAGCCGAACAGGAGCAGGTGCGGGCGCAGGCCGTGGATCTGCTCAAGCGGCAGGGTGTGACCCGCGGTGAGGAGCGGCTGGAGATGCCGTACACCACGGATGTGTACTGGCTGCACTGGCGGCCGTAGCGTTCGCCGCTACGGCCGCCAGTGGCGCGCGGCTCAGGCGGCGGGCTTGCCGAAGGCCGGGACCACCGCGCCCTTGAAGGTCTTCTCGATGTACTGCTTGACCTCGTCGGAGTTGAGCAGCTTGGCGAGCTTCTGGACCCGCGGGTCGTTCTGGTTGCCTTCCTTGACCGCGAGGAAGTTGGCGTACGGGTTGCCCTCCGCCTTCTCCAGCACCAGGGCGTCCTTGGACGGGTTGAGGTTGTCGCCGATGGCGTAGTTGCCGTTGATGATCGCGGCGTCCACGTCGTCGAGGGAGCGCGGCAGTTGGGCGGCCTCAAGCTCCTTGAACTTCAGGTGCTTGGGGTTGTCGGCCACGGCCGACGGGGTGGCGTCGTCGCCGGCGCCGGGCTTGAGGGTGACCAGCCCGTTGGCCGCGAGCAGCTTGAAGGCGCGGCCCTCGTTGGTGGTGTCGTTGGGGACCGCGATGGTGGCGCCGTCCTTGATGTCCTTGACCGACTTCGCCTTGTGCGAGTACAGGCCCAGTGGCTCCAGCTCGACGTTGACGACCGGCACGATGTGGGTGCCGTTCTTCTTGTTGAAGTCGTCGAGGTAGGGCTTGTGCTGGAAGAAGTTCGCGCCGACGTCACCGTTCTCGGTGGCGGTGTTCGGCAGGACGTAGTCGGTGAACTCCTTGACCTCCAGCTTCAGTCCGGCCTTCGCGGCCAGGTTGTCCCGGACGAAGTCCAGGATCTTGGCGTGCGGCGTCGGACTGGCGGCCACGATCAGCGGGGCGTCGGCGCCCTTCTGCTGGGCGCTCGAAGCGCCGGAGGAGGAGGCGCAGGCGGTGGCGCCGAATGCGAGCGCTCCAGCGGCAAGGAGGGAGGTACTGAACTTGGTTACGGTACGCACGAAAAGTGCCTTTCGTTATGGGCGCTGGGCCCGACTTGCGATACAGCGGAGGAATTTCGGGGGCTGAGCCCCCGAGCCCCCCTTTTTCGGGCCAGGGGCTACGCCCCTGAACCCCTCTTGCCGCGGCGGGCGAGAGTCCGCGCGGCGAAGTCGCCGAGTAGTTGGATGGCGGTGACCAGGACGACCAGGACGACCAGGGTGATCAGCATGACGTTGGTCTCGAACCGCTGGTAGCCGTAGCGGATCGCCAGGTCGCCCAGGCCGCCCGCGCCGACCGCGCCCGCCATCGCCGTGTAGCCGATCAGGGCCACCGCGGTGGTGGTCAGACCGGACACCAGCGAGGGCAGCGACTCCGGCA
The DNA here is from genome assembly GCA_040631425.1 of Streptomyces sp. NPDC020096. Lineage (GTDB taxonomy): Bacteria > Actinomycetota > Actinomycetes > Streptomycetales > Streptomycetaceae > Streptantibioticus_A. The sequence goes on along the minus strand of JBEYJY010000002.1, from coordinate 227,770 downwards.
GCAGCACCTTGCGGACGACGGTCCAGGTGCTGCCGCCCATCGACTGCACCGCCTCCACCAGCCCGTGGTCGACCTCGCGTATCGCGGTCTCGACAAGGCGGGCGAAGAACGGGATGGCGCCCACCGCCAGCGGCACGATCGCCGCCTCGGCGCCGATGCTGGTGCCGATCACGTACCGGGTGAACGGGATCAGCGCGACCATCAGGATGATGAACGGCAGCGAGCGGCCGACGTTCACGATCGCCCCGACGACCTTGTTGACCGCCGTGTTCTGCAGCAGCCCGCCGCGGTCGGTGAGCACCAGCAGAACGCCGAGGGGCAGTCCCACGACCACCGCGATCGCCGCGGACCAGAGCACCATGTAGAGGGTGTCCCAACACGCGGGCAGCAGCATGGGCTGCAACTCGTCCCAGGTCACTTCGCGGCCTCCTCGACCAGCGTGCTGTCAGCCTTCGGCCCGGCGGTGCCGTCCACCGGTGCCACGTCGACCTGCAGGCCCTTCTCGCGCAGGAATCCGATCGGTACCACGTTCTCCTCGAAGCGGCCCGGGAGTTCGATCCGCATCCGGCCGATCTGGCGGCCGCCGATGGTCTCGATCGCCGCGCCGAGGATCGAGATGTCGATGTTGTACGTGCGCGACAGCTGGGAGATGACCGGCTGCGTGGCAGCCTCACCGTGGAAGGTGAGGTCGACGACCGTGCGGCCCTCCTGCGAGGGCTCCCCGCCAACGGGGAAGAGTTCATGGGCGAGTTCGGAACCCGGGGTGGCCAGCAGTTCCGCGACGGTGCCCGACTCCACGAGGCGGCCGCCCTTCATCAGCGCGGCCGAGTCGCAGACCGCCTTGACGACGTCCATCTCGTGCGTGATCAGCAGGACGGTCAGCCCCAGTTGCCGGTTGAGGTCGCTCAGCAGTTGCAGGATCGACCGGGTGGTCTCCGGGTCGAGCGCCGAGGTGGCCTCGTCGGACAGCAGCACCTTGGGGTCGCCCGCCAGCGCGCGGGCGATACCGACCCGCTGCTTCTGGCCGCCGGACAGCTGCGCCGGGTAGGCCTTGGCCTTGTCGGCCAGACCCACCAGGTCCAGCAGCTCAAGCGCCTTGCGGGAACGTTCCTGCCCGGAGACGCCGATGATCTCCAGCGGGAGTTCGACATTGTCCTGCACGGTGCGCGCCGACAGCAGGTTGAAGTGCTGGAAGACCATGCCGATCTGGCTGCGGGCGGCCCGCAGCGCGGCGTTGGCGCGCCGGGAGCGCCCGGCCAGCGCGGTGAGGTCCGTTCCGGCGACCTCAACGGTGCCGGAGGTGGGGCGCTCCAGCATGTTGACGCAGCGGATCAGGGTGCTCTTCCCGGCGCCGCTGCGGCCGACGACGCCGTATACCTCGCCCTCGCGGACGTGTAGGTCGACGCCGTCGAGAGCGGCTGTCTCACGGCCTCGCGAGTGGTAGACCTTCCTCAGGCCCGTGGTGGTGATCACTGGGTTTCCGTCACTGTCGAGTACATGGCGGGATGGCCGTCACGTACGGGTGTCCGTCTCGGATTACGGCAGGGTGCGGCCCGGTGTGCCGGGGGCGATGGGGTCAGCGGCAGTGCGTGCCGGGCGGCTGTGGGTCGTGGGCGAGTCGGCAGCGTTCGATCGCCGCCAGGCGCACGCGACGGCTTCCGGTGATGGCGCAGGCCATGCCGGAGGCTCGGGGCACTGGAGAAGTCATCGGGTGTCCGTGGTGCGGGAGTGGTCCGGATGCGGACGCTGCTCGTACGGGTCTCGCTCGCTTCGGGGCGCGAGGCTCAGAAAGGGGCCCTCAGAGTTCGCACATTCGACACATACGACGAACACCGGGCGTCATCGCCTCGGTCGCGCGGCTGCGGCTGTTCGTCGTCGTCATGCGCCCCAGTAAACCATGCGTCAGCCGACCATTCCGCATTCCGGTCACCTTGTCCGCCATTCGGACAGCGGGACTGGTGTGGTCAGCCGCCGACGCGTAGCGCCACGCCTGCGGCGTCTACCTGCGCGGACACCTGCGACAGGTCCGTGACCAGCACATCGGCGTCCAGCTCCGAGCGGTCGTGGGTTGTGGTCAACGCCACCGTGCGCATCCCCGCCGCCCGGCCCGCCTGAACTCCCGCGGGCGCGTCCTCGAAGACCGTGCACCGGCCTGGCCGGTACCCCAGCTTCTCGGCCGCGAGCAGGAACGGCTCCGGGTCGGGCTTGCCGCGCCGTATGTCCCCGGCACTGACGAGCAGTCCGGGGGCGATCCCGGCCGCCGCCAGCCGCGCCTCGGCCAGCCGCCGGGTGGCGGAGGTCACCACCGCCCACCGCTCGGCGGGCAGCGAGCGGAGCAGCGCGAGGGTCCCGGGCAGCACGATCAGTCCGCCAGCCGCTACGTCCTGGACTTCGAGCTCCTCGATCCGGGCGAGCGCCTGCTGGATCCGCTCGGCGGGCAGCAACTCGGCGATGATCTCGGCCGCCGGACGCCCGTGCAGCTGAACCCGGGCGAACCGCTCGGCGGTGATCCCGTACTCCTGCGCCCAACGGGTCCAGCAGCGGACGACGGACTCCAGCGAGGACACCAGCGTCCCGTCCATGTCGAACAGCAGCGCATCGGTGCGGAAGTGCGAGGGGCTCATGATCCGCGACCCTACGGGGCCGGGTGGGGGCCGCGCATCCGGCCTTTCGTCCCGTAATAGAGTCACCGCATGCTCGTACACCCCTGTCCGGTCCGTCCCGTTGCGCGGGGCGTCCGGTGATCGGCGCGCTCACCGTGGCGGTCACGGCCGCCGCGCTGCTGCTCGCCGCGTGGTGCGGATACGCCACCGCCCGCGACCAGTCCACCAAGGACTGGCACTTCATCGGCATGGCTGTGGTGTCCGTGCTGGCGCTGGCCCAACTGGTCGTCGGTATCGTGCAGTTGACCGGCGGGCACAAGCCCGACGGCGGAACGGTGATCTTCGTCGCCTATCTGGCGGGCGCGGCGCTGACCATCCCGGCAGCAGGCTTCATGTCCCTGCTGGAGCGCACCCGCTGGGGATCGGCGACGGTGGCGGCGGGCGGGGTGATTCTGGCCGTGCTCCAGGTGCGGCTGTTCGACATCTGGGGAGGCGGGCATGGCTGAGACCCAACCCACGGAAAAGCGGCGGAAGATCGGCGAGGGCCCGGGGCGGCTCATCGTCTCGCTGTACGCGGTGTTCACCGTCGCCGCCGGTTCGCGTTCGCTCTACCAGTTGATCGCGCAGTTCCATGAGGCGCCGCTGGCCTATGTGCTGTCCGCGGTGGCCGCGGTGGTCTACGCGTTCATCACGGTGGCGCTGGTGCGCGGCGGAGAGTCGGCCCGCCGGCTGGCGATGGTCTGCTGTGCGGTCGAGCTGGCGGGCGTGCTCGCGGTCGGAACGCTGACCATCGCGGACGCCTCCGCGTTCCCGGACCAGACCGTGTGGTCCTACTACGGGATGGGCTACCTCTTCATTCCGCTCGTGCTTCCGGTGACCGGGATGCTGTGGCTGCGCAAGGCCGCCCCGCAGCGCGTGAGCGCGGCGGGGCAGCCCCAGGCGTAGTGGCGGGCAGCGGTCAGGCGCTGGCGGCGAACGACGCCGCCGCGGGCGCGCTGCCGACCGGCTTCTCCATGGTGACCAGGCTCAGTCGGCGGTTGATCTGCTCGGTGCCCGTCTGGGCGTAGCCGAGTCGGCGGTACAGGCGCAGGTTGCCCTCGTTGCGGTGGCCGGTGAACAGCTGGAACCTCTTGGCCTCGCGCTCGGCTGCGAGCCGCTCCTCGATGGCCCGCAGCAGTCGGCCGCCCAGCCCGTGCCGCTGCATCCGGGGGTGGACGATCAGCTTGGCTATCCGGGCGGTGCCGTCCGCGTCGACCGTGCCGCGCACCGAGCCGACGACCTCTTCGCCGAGCCTGGCCACCAGCACACACCCCTCACCCAGTTCGGCGCGCAGCGCGTCGAGGGTCTGGGTCAGCGGCTCGATGCCGTAGTCGCCGTACAGCTCGGCTTCCCTCTGGTAGCAGAGGTACTGGAGTTTGAGGATCTTCTCGGCGTCGTCCCCGGTCGCCGTAGAGATGGTCACGCTCATGCCCATGTGCGCAGGCCTCCCCTTTGTGTTCTCCCGGACGCGGGTGGGTGAGGGTGTACGTCCGGGATGAGTGCCCTGGTTGTCGGAGACGGCGTGGGTTTACCCCGCCTCCGTGGCGCCGATGATCGCATAGTCGTCCGGATGGCGAGCGCGAGCGGTGTGCCCACCTCTGCCCCAGTTCGGGTCCTGCTCCGGACACGTCTCAAGCGCCCTGTCGCCGACTGTTTACCGCTCCTTACCCCGTAGTTGCGCCCCTTCAACCTCCGATCCGAGCCGGGCCCGCAGACAACCGAGGCAACGCGAGCGCAGCGGGCCGAGACTGCCCTGTGAGATTCCCAACTCCCGGGAAATTTCTTGGTAAGTGGGGTCGGAACGGGACAACAGTGCGGATAACAACTCCGGGCAGCGGCCCGGCAGCCTCCGGATGACCCCGCGCAGGGACCGGCCGAGCTCGGCGTCCAGCGCCTGGCGCTCCACCGACGGCTCGGCCGCCAAGTGCCCCGGTCCGTACGGAAGCTCGCGCCGCGCCCTGCGCCGGGCGCGGCGGGCCTCGCGGCGGACGGCGCCGCGTAGCCACACCGCGCTGTCGGCGGGCGCCCGGTCGCGCTCCAAAAGCCGCAGCCAGACGGCCTGTTCGAGATCGGCGGGGTCCACCCCCGCGGGCCCCGCCTCCGCGGCGGCCTCAGCGGCCAGCAGCGGGGCGAGCGCGTTGATCACGTCGAGAGTCGGCGCCATGTCAGGGGTGATGCCCAGCATTCGGCACGCATGTGCCGTGTTACGCCGAGATCACCCGCACGAGGGTGCAGCGAATGGTTTCGCCTCCGCTTGTCAACTGTGCGTACCAAGTGGGTGAACCTGGCGTGGAACTCGTCAGTAGCCACGAGTATCGTCCCCGTCAGGAGTGACGCGGGGGCTGTTCCGCGCACTTCTTTTCCATATCGGCTGACCCCGACCGGAGGGCCCGTTGTCCCGCATTCTGCTCAAGGCGCTGCTCGGATTGCTGATGCGCGTCCTGTTCCGCCCACGGGTGGAGGGCGTGGAGAACATCCCGGAGAGCGGTGCTGTGATACTCGCCGGGAACCACCTGACCTTCATCGACTCGCTGTTCCTCTCGCTGGTGGTCAAGCGGCCGGTGTACTTCATCGGCAAGGACGAGTACGTCACCGGGCGGGGCATCAAGGGGCGGCTGATGGCGTGGTTCTTCACGACCTCGGGCATGATCCCGGTCGACCGGGACGGTGCGAACGGCGGGGTCGCGGCGCTGATGACCGGAAAGCGGGTCCTGGAGGAGGGCAAGGCCTTCGGTATCTACCCGGAGGGCACCCGCTCCCCCGACGGCCGCCTGTACCGGGGCCGCACCGGTGTGGCCCGGCTGGCGCTGATGACCGGCGCGCCGGTGGTGCCGTGCGCCACGATCGGCACCGACCGGGTCCAGCCCGGCGGTGCGGGCCTCCCGCGCATCACCCGGGTGACGGTGCGGTTCGGCGAGCCGCTGGACTTCGCCCGGTACGAGGGCATGGACCGGGACCGCTATGTGCTGCGGGCCGTCACCGACGAGGTGATGAGCCATGTGATGCGGCTGTCCGGCCAGGAGTACGTGGACGTCTACGCGACGAAGGCGAAGGCGGCGTAGCCTTCGGCGGCTACGCCGCCCCCTCGGCGGCTGGTGCCGGGCCCGCTTCGGACTGTTCGACGGATCCCCGTCGGGTTGTGGTGGGTTCGGCACCGCCGGGTCCACGGTTGGGGTGCTCACCGTCGCGGCGGAGGATTGTTTCCGCCGCTGCGGCCGGCCGCCCACCGGCTCAGCCTGGCGCAGCCGACCACTTCTTGCCCCCGCGACGGCGGACAGCCCTGCGCACGGCGCAGCCGTGTCCTTCTTCTCCGCCGCGACGACGATGCAACCACCGCAGCGTGTTCCGGCGGTGCCGAGCTCACCGCAACCGGTGGGGGTCGCCGGACGGGGCGCAGGCCGTCTCCTAGGATCCGCCGGAATGGCCGGTCGCCAGTTTCTGGCCACGCAGCATCCGCCACGCCCAAGCGGCAGCGACCAGCAGCACGGCCGCGCCGATCGCCGAGGCCATGCGCACTCCGCCGGTGAAGGCGCTCTGTGCGGCGAGCCGCAGCGCGTCCCCGGTCTCCATGGGCAGCGTCGTCGCCGCTTCCATCGCGCCCGGTAGCGACTGCCGCGCCTGCTCGGCCGCGCCCGCCGGTACCCCGTCGGGGATGGCGATGCCCGCGTACCGACTCGTCACGATCGAGCCCAGGAAGGCGATGCCGAGCGCCGCGCCGAGTTCGTACGCCGTCTCGGAAACCGCCGAGGCGGCGCCCGCGTTCTCCTGCGGTACCGAGGACAGGATCACGTCGGCGGTGACGGTGAACGAGAACCCCGCGCCGATCCCGACGATCAGCAGCACCGCGCCCACCAGCGGATAGCCGGTGTCCGGGGTGATCACCACCAGCGCGGCCAGCGCCACCCCGATGGCCGCGAGGCCTCCGGCGACCACCGCACGTACCGAATAGCGGCGGGCCGCCTTGCCCGCCAGCAGGCCGGTGACCACGGCACCCACGGTGGCCGGTATCTCCGCCAGCCCGGCCTGCAAGGGCGAACGCCCCTGTACGAGTTGGAGGAACTGGGAGAGGAAGAACACCAGGCCGGACATGCCGAGCACGGTGAGCAGATCGGCCAGCACCGAAGCGCTCAATCCCCGGTTGCGGAACAACCGCATGTCCAACAGCGGTGTGAGGATGGTCAGTTGGCGCCGTACGAACGCGGCGACGCACAGCAGTCCGGCCACGCCGGCCGCCATGTGGCCCAGGCCGACACCGTAGGCGGCGGTCTCCTTGACCGCGTAGACGATGCCGACCATACCGATCAGCGACAGCAGCACGCTGAGCACGTCCCACGGCCCGGGCGCCGGATTGCGCGATTCCGGAAGGAGCTTGGCGCCGAAGAGGACCAGCACTGCCATCACCGGGATGTTGATCAGGAAGACCGAGCCCCACCAGAAGTGCTCCAGCAGGAAGCCTCCGACCACCGGCCCGGCGGCGGCTCCCGCCATCGAGGCGGAGCCCCACACGCCGATGGCGAAACTGCGCTCACGCGGATCGACGAACAGGTTCCGGATCAGGGCCAGGGTCGACGGCATCAGCGTCGCACCCGCGACGCCCATCAGAGCCCGGGCCGCAATCAGGGTGCCGGGGCTGGCGGCGTAGGCGGCGAGCACCGAGAGCGCACCGAACGCGGCGGCACCGCTGAGCAGCAGCTTCTTCCGGCCGATACGGTCCCCGAGCCCGCCCATGGAGACCAGCAGTCCGGCGATGACGAAGGAGTAGACATCGCCGATCCACAGCAACTCGGTCGACGAGGGCCGCAGTTGTTCGCTGAGGAACGGCATGGCCAGCCCCAGCACGGTCGCGTCCACCGCGACCAGCAGCAGGGCCAGGGTCAGTACCGCGAGCGCCCACCAGCGCGCCGGATGCGGCCGCTGCGGTGTGACGGCGGCGGGTGTGTCCACGGACAGGTGCGAGGTCATGACCGCCCCCGCAGCATCCCGCCGAGCATCAGCTCGCCGACCATGCGCGCCGAGTCACGCGACGCCACCTTGCCGTCCTGTACGCACCAGCCCGAGGCGGCGATCAGCGCGTACAGCGCCTCACACAGCCAGGCGGGGCTCAGGTCGTACCGGAACAGGCCCTGCTCCTGGCCGCGGCGGAACAGCGAGGAGACCCGCTCGTCGATCTGCGCCCAGCCCTCGTCCATCTCCTCGAACGCGTAGAGCTGGTTCTCGCCGTAGAGGAAGGCCAGGAATCCGGAGACCGGCATGGCCTCCTCGATCAGCCGTCGTACCGCTTCGACCGGATCGCCCTCCTCGATACGGGCGGCGTCCAGCCGCTCCGCCAGTTGCTCGATCCCGAGCGCGCCGAGCGCCCGGACCAGCGCGTCGCGGCCGGGGAAGTGCCGGTGCAGGGTGGCCCGGCTGACCCCGGCCGCCTTGGCGATCTCGTCCATCGAGGCGGTGGCCTTACGGGTCAGCAGCGCCGCGGCGTCACGCAGCACCTGTTCACGATCGAAGGTCATGAGACCAGGGTAGCCCACATGAGACATCACTGTCTCAATTTAGATGATCGTGACTCCTGGATCGACGGAGACCGTCGAAGACGATGGAGAGCGAACGGTCCCGCACCTCCCGATCCCATCCGGCGAGCTCCGCCGCCCGGGAGACACCGACCAGCAGGGCGTGCACCTCGGGGACCGCCACGTCCCGCCGTACGATGTCCGCCTCCTGCGCCCGCCGGAGCAGGACACCCAGCGCGTCCAGCAGTTCCCGCCCGACGGGTTCCGCGATGCTCCGCACATCTATCCCCGCCGCGGCCACGGCGTCCGCAAAGGTGATCTTCGCCGCGGACTGCTCGACGACATGGGCGAGGAAGCCGAAGAAGGCGGCCCCGCGGTCCTCCGCGTCGACCAGTGACCGCGCCTCGTCGACCAGCCCGGTCAGCCGTCTCAGCAGAACCGCTTCGAGCAGGGCCTCCTTGGTGGGGAAGTGCCGGAAGACCGTCCCGATCCCCACCCCGGCCTGGCGGGCGACCTCCTCGGTCGAGGCGGACGTCCCCTTGGCCGCGAACACGTCCTCCGCCGCCGCCAGCACCCGCTCACGGTTCCGCCGGGCATCCGCCCGCAGCGGCTTGTCGCCCACGGCCACATCCGCCCCCCTCCACACTGGACATCCGGAGTAGCGACTCCGTATCTTCGTACTGGAGTCACCACTCCGATTCTAGGGAGTCGACATGCCAGAGACCATCACCCCGCGCCAGGTGTTCGAGCGCCTGCTCGACGGCATCACCAAGCGCGAACTGGACCAGCTTCCGGACCTCTACGCGGAGGACGCCGTGGTGGAGGTCCTCTTCGCGATACCGAAGCCGTTGCGCCTTGAGGGGCGCGAGACACTCCGCGCCCACTTCAGGAACGCCGTCGACCTGCCGTTGGAGATGCGCGCGGACAACGTCGTCATCCACGAGACCGCCGACCCGGAGGTGATCGTCGCCGAGTACGACTACGACGGCCGGATCACCACCACCGGCCGCACCTTCCACATGGCCAACGCGATCGTCCTCAGGGTGCGGGACGGGAAGATCGTCTCCTCCCGCGACTACCACAACCACCTGGTGATAGCCGAGGCGTTGGGCAACCTGCCCGAGCTGGTCTCCGCACTGTCCGCCGAATAGGCCTGCTCGGCGGGGAACCTTTGCCGGACCGGCCGCAACGCACGACGGCCCGGCCACCTGTGGCGAGGTGGCCGGGCCGTTGCGGCGGTTCAGTTCTTGGCGTTGGCCCAGGCGCCCTGGACCGCCAGATCCTCCCGTACCTCGGCGAGTTGCCTGGCGACCGCCGAGGGCGCCGTACCGCCTCGCCCGCTGCGGGCGGCGAGGGCGCCGTGGACGTTCAGGACGCCGCGCACCTCGGGGGTCAAGTGCTCGGAGATCGCGGCGAACTGGTCGTCCGTCAGCTCGTCCAGCTCAATGCCCTCGGCCTCGCAGACCTTGACGCACTCGCCCGCGACCTCGTGCGCGACGCGGAACGGCACGCCCTGCTTGACCAGCCACTCGGCGACATCGGTCGCCAACGAGAAGCCCGCCGGGGCGAGTTCCTCCATACGCTCGCGGTTGATGGTGAGGGTCTCCATCATGCCGGTGAACGCCGGGAGCAGGACCTCCAGTTGGTCGCAGGAGTCGAAGACCGGCTCCTTGTCCTCCTGCAGGTCCCGGTTGTACGCGAGCGGAAGCGCCTTCAAGGTCGCCAGCAGCCCGGTCAGATTGCCGATCAGGCGGCCGGACTTGCCGCGTGCCAGCTCGGCGATGTCCGGGTTCTTCTTCTGCGGCATGATCGAGGAGCCGGTGGAGAAGGCGTCGTGGAGCGTGACGAAGGAGAACTCCTTCGTGTTCCAGATGATGACCTCCTCCGCGATCCGCGACAGATCCACCCCGATCATCGCCGTGATGAAGGCGAACTCGGCGACGAAGTCCCGTGACGCGGTGCCGTCGATGGAATTGGCGGCCGACCCGTGCTCGAAGCCCAGGTCGGCGGCGACCGCCTCCGGGTCCAGGCCGAGCGACGATCCGGCGAGCGCTCCCGATCCGTACGGGGAGACCGCCGTGCGCTCGTCCCACTGCCGCAGCCGCTCCGCGTCCCGGGAGAGCGCCTGCACATGCGCGAGCATATGGTGCGCGAACAGCACCGGTTGGGCGTGCTGCAGATGCGTACGGCCCGGCATGGCGACATCGGGGTGCGCTTCGGCCAGTCCGACGAGGGCGTGTTGGAGATCGGCGATCAGGCCGCCGATGATCCGTGCGTGGTCCCGGAGGTACATCCGGAAGAGCGTGGCGACCTGGTCGTTGCGGGACCGGCCGGCCCGCAGCTTGCCGCCGAGTTCCGGACCGAGCCGCTCCAGCAGACCGCGTTCCAGCGCGGTGTGCACGTCCTCGTCGGCGATGGTCCCCGTGAAGGAGCCGTCTGCCACATCGACTTCGAGTTCGTCGAGGCCGACGAGCATCCGCTCCAGTTCGTCCGCGGTCAGCAGCGCGGCCTTGTGCAGCACCCGGGCGTGCGCCCGGGAGCCCGCGATGTCGTAGGGGGCCAGCCGCCAGTCGAAGTGGACGGAGGCGGAGAGCTTGGCGAGGGCGGCGGCCGGTCCGTCCGCGAACCGGCCCCCCCACAGCCGGACGTCTTTCTGCCCAGAAGTCACTGTGCCAGGTCCCGCTTCGCGGCGATCTTCGAGGACATCCCGAACAGCTCGATGAAGCCCTTGGACAGCGACTGGTCGAAGGTGTCACCGGTGTCGTACGTGGCGAGGTTGAAGTCGTACAGCGACTCCTCGGACCGCCGACCGGTGACGACCGCCCGGCCGCCGTGCAGGGTCATCCGGATGTCGCCGGAAACGTGCTCGTTGGCCTCGTTGATGAAGCCGTCCAGCGCCCGCTTGAGCGGGGAGAACCACAGGCCGTCGTAGACCAGTTCGCCCCACCGCTGCTCCACCTGCCGCTTGTAGCGGGCGAGTTCCCGCTCGACGGTGACGTTCTCCAGCTCCTGGTGGGCGGTGATCAGGGCGATGGCGCCGGGCGCCTCGTAGACCTCCCGGGACTTGATGCCGACCAACCGGTCCTCGACCATGTCGATCCGGCCGACCCCGTGCGCACCGGCCCGCTCGTTGAGCTGCTGGATGGCCTGCAGGACGCTGACCGGCTTGCCGTCGATGGCGACCGGGACACCGTGCTTGAAGGTGATGACCACCTCGTCGGGGTCGCGCGGGGTCGCCGGATTCTCGGTGTAGTCGTAGACGTCCTCGATCGGCGCGTTCCAGATGTCCTCCAGGAACCCGGTCTCAACGGCCCGGCCGAAGACGTTCTGGTCGATGGAGTACGGGGACTTCTTGGTGGTGGCGATCGGCAGGCCCGCCCTGTCGGCGAAGGCGATCGCCTTGTCCCGGGTCATCGCGTAGTCCCGCACCGGGGCGATGCACTTCAGATCGGGCGCGAGGGAGGAGATACCGGCCTCGAACCGCACCTGGTCGTTGCCCTTGCCGGTGCAGCCGTGGGCGACGGTGTCGGCGCCGTGCTTCTTGGCGGCGGCCACCAGGTGCTTGACGATGGTCGGCCGGGACAGCGCCGACACCAGCGGGTACCGGTCCATGTACAGCGCATTGGCCTTGATAGCCGGGAGGCAGTACTCGTCGGCGAACTCGTCCTTGGCATCGGCGACCTCGGCCTCGACGGCACCGCAGGCCAGCGCCCGCTTGCGAATGACGTCCAGGTCCTCGCCACCCTGGCCGACGTCGACGGCGACGGCGATGACCTCGGCGCCGGTCTCCTCGGCGATCCAGCCGATGCAGACGGAGGTGTCCAGGCCGCCGGAGTAGGCGAGTACGACGCGCTCAGTCACGGCTTTCTCCATTCACAGTGCAGGTGGGGCAGGGCATCCAAGGGGACATCCATGCGGTGCTTGGCATAAGTATGCAGGAGCCCGCATGGAAAATCAATGCGGGCGCGCCTCCCGCGCGGGAGTGAGTTCTTCCAGGGGCTTCGCCCCTGGTTCGCCGGGTGCCTCCGGCGCAGGGGTCTGATTTCGAGGGGCTTCGCCCCTTGGGCCCGGGCGCCTTCCGCGCGGGGGGAGTTCCGGGGCCCCGCCCCGGGCCGTGGGTGCCCTCGGCGCAGGGGTCCTGTTTTCGGGGGCTACGCCCCGGCCCCGGCGGCCTCCCGCGGGGGGGGCGTTGTTCCGGAGGCCCCGCCCCTTGGGCCCGCACGCTTCCCGCGGGGGGGCAGTTTTCCGGGAGGCTCCGCCCCGAGCCCTGGGTGCTTCCGGCGCAGGGGTTCCTGTCTTCAAGGGGCTCCGCCCCCCCTTGGAACCGGGCGCTTCCCGCGCGGGGGGGTGTTCCAGGGCTCTGCCCCGGGCCGTGGGTGCCCCCGGCGCAGGGGTCCTGTTTTCGGGGGCTCCTCCCCCGGCCCCGGGTGCCTCCCGCCGGGGGGCGTTGTTCCGGAGGCTCCGCCCCCAGGCCCCGGGGGCCTCCCGACGCGGGCGGCCCTTGGCTTCGGGTGGCTTCCGCCCCGCGGGTGGGCTTTTGTCCGGGGCTCCGTCCCCGGGCCCGGGCGTCCTCCGTGCCGGGCGGCGGCTTTGGGGGCTCCGCCTCCGAACCCCGTGCGGGAGGCACCCCGGCGTCCGGGCCCCGGACGGCTTCCGCGCAAGGTATGGGCTTCGCGGGGTTCCGGGGGCGGGTTGGGTGGGGGCGCGTTAGCGTGCGAGGGAGTGGGGGTGCACGCGATCGAGGGAGGCGGCCATGTCTGCTGAGAAGGGACAGGTGCGGGTTCGCCGGGTGTACGACGATCCTCGGCCGGAGGACGGTACCCGGGTCCTTGTCGACCGGGTCTGGCCCCGGGGCCTGGCGAAGGAACGGGCGGGGCTCGACGAGTGGTCGAAGGACGTGGCGCCCTCCACCGAGCTGCGCCGCTGGTACGGGCATGAGCCTCAGCGCTACGAGGAGTTCCGCAAGCGGTACCGGGAAGAACTGGCGGACCCCGAGCACAGGGCGGCGGTGCGGCACCTGCGCGAGCTCGCCGCGAAGGGGCCACTGACGCTGCTGACCGCGACAAAGAGCGTCGAACAGTCGCAGGCACCGGTGCTGGCCGAGGTGCTGAAGCGCACCCGCGAGTAGGGGGCAGAGCCCTCTGCGACCCCCAGATCATCGGGCGGTCAGGCCCGTGCGGTGGTCCCGTCGCCGTGCGGCAGCCGCAGAGTGAAGACGGTCTCCCCCGGGTGGCTGCGGACCTCGGCGGTGCCGCCGTGCGCGGCGGTCACGGCGGCGACGATGGCGAGGCCGAGGCCCGCACCGCCGCCGGTGGGGTGGCGGCGGGGGTCGGCTCTGGCGAAGCGCTCGAAGACGGTGGCCTGGGCGGCTTCCGGGACGCCGGGGCCGTCGTCGGTGACGGTCAGCACCGCGTGGTCGCCGCCATCGCGCACCCCCACCTCGACCGTGGTGCCCTCGGGGGTGTGGACGCGTGCGTTGGCCAGCAGGTTGGCGACCGCCTGGTGCAGCCGATGCCGGTCGCCGCACACGGTGACGGGCTCCTCCGGCAGGTCCAGGGTCCAGCGGTGGCCGCGGCCCGCGACCCGGGCGTCGTCGGTCGCGTCCAGCACCAGGCGGGTCAGGTCCACCGGGTCCCGCTCCAGCGGCCGTCCCGCGTCCAGCCTGGCGAGCAGCAGCAGGTCGTCGACCATCTCCCCCATCCGGCCCGACTCGGCCGCCACCCGCCGCACCGCGTGCGTGATCTCCGGCGGCACCGGGCCGGGATGGCGCAACGCCAGCTCGGCATGGCCGCGGATCGACGCGACCGGGGTACGCAGCTCATGGCTGGCGTCGGCGGCGAACCGGCGCAGCCGCTCCTCGCTGGCATGCCGCTGCGACAGCGCGTCCTCGACATGGCTCAGCATCAGATTGAACGCCGAGCCGACCCGGCCGACCTCGGTCCTCGGGTCCGCGTCCGGAACCCGCGCGGGCAGCGCCACCTCGCCGCTGGCCAGCGGCAGCCGGGTCACGGAGGCGGCGGTGGCCGCCACCCTGCTCAGCGGGCGCAGACTCCAGCGCACCCAGAGCGCGCCGGTCACCCCCGCCACCACCAGCACCGCGCCGAAGACCGTGGCCGACACCAGTTCAAGCCGGTGCACGGCCGCCTCGATGCCCGCCGTGGGCAGCCCGGTGACCAGTACGTCTCCGTCGTGCCCCGGCAGCGCCGCGACCCGGTAGCGGTGCAGCGCCGACAGATGGATGTCCTGAACTCGGCCGTCCGTCGGCAGGGCGGCGAGCGCCCGCTCGTCCGCGGCGTTCAGCGACACCGCGGTGTCGGCGCCCGAGGAGCGCACCACGGCCACGTCCGTCACCCGGCCGCCCAGCAGCCGCGCCCCGAAGGTGCCCGGTGCCTGGCGCCGGGTGTCCGCCCGCACTCCCCCGGCACCGCCGTCCGCGGGGTCGCCGCGACCGCCGTGCTCCAGGCTGGCCGGGAATCGTCCGCCCGCCGCGGTGAGCTGCTGGTCCAGTTGGTTGGTGAGGAAGCCGCTCAGCGACAGCACGGCCGCCAGCCCGACCGCCGCGCACCCGACCGCGAGCAGCACGACAAGCCCGCAGGTCAGCCGGGCCCGCAAGGTGCGCGGACGGATCCTGGCGGCGGCTCGGCGCAGCGGCGGCCGACTCACCGGTCCGCCGGTTTCAGCACGTAGCCCGCGCCACGGACGGTGTGGATCATGGGAGCGCGTCCCGCGTCGATCTTCTTGCGCAGGTAGCTGACGTACAGCTCCACCACGTGCGCCTTGCCTCCGAAGTCGTAGGACCACACCCGGTCGAGGATCTGCGCCTTGCTCAGCACCCGGCGCGGGTTGCGCATCAGGTACCGCAGCAGCTCGAACTCGGTCCTGGACAGCTCCACCAACTCACCTGACCTGCTCACCTCACGGGCGTCCTCGTCCATCACCAGGTCGCCCACGATAAGAAGTGAACCATCCTCGTCGCGAAGACGCGTCATGCCCGCCCGGCGCAGCAGCCCGCGCAGCCGGGCCACGACCTCCTCCAGGCTGAACGGTTTGGTGACGTAGTCGTCACCGCCCGCGGTCAGACCCGCGATCCGGTCCTCCACCGCGTCCCGCGCGGTGAGGAACAGCACGCACACCTGCGGCTGCTCCCCGCGCAGCCGCCGCAGCACCTCGAAGCCGTCGATGTCCGGAAGCATCACATCGAGCACCACGGCGTCGGGCCGCAGTTCGCGGGCGGCGGCGAGGGCCGAGGCGCCGTCGGCGGCGGTTCGCACCTGCCAGCCCTCGTAGCGCAGGACGCCGGAGAGCACATCGGCCAGATCCGGTTCGTCGTCGACGACCAGGACGCGGACGGGGCTGCCGTCCTCGCGGGTGAGCGACGACAGGCGGCGAGAGGGGGTGCTGGGGTTCGTCATGATGCCTACAGGATTGCGCGGCCACTTCTGAGTTTCCTCTGAAACCGCTCTGCGACCGCACCCTCAGAGGCTCCTCAGAACTTACCGGGGCACAGTGGGCCGTCCGGTAAGCGGAAGGAGTCGCTGGTGACGACCACGTACGACGGTAGGGCGGTGCGCAGGCACGCCGCGCCGCCGCTACGCGCACGGCGCTCGCCCGCCCCGCTGATCCTCGCGCTGGTCTACCTGGGAGCGGCCGCGGTGCTGGCCCTGTGGTGGACCGGTACCTCCTCGATCGTCGGCACCGATGGCTGGCTGGTCGGCGCGGGCCGGATCGCCGGACTGCTCACCGGCTACACCTGCGCCGTGCTCGTCGCGCTGATGGCCAGGGTGCCCGCGCTGGAGCGCGGCGTCGGAAGCGACCGGGTGGCGCGCTGGCACGCGATGGCCGGGCGGTGGACGGTGAGTCTGCTGGCGGTCCACGCGGGCTGCATCCTCCTGGGGTACGCGATACAGGACCACAACTCGCTGGTGGGCGAGACGCTGAACGTGGTGCTGCACTACCCGGACATGCTCAAGGGCACGCTGGGCACGGTGATCCTGGTGGCCGTCGGAGTGGTGTCGGCGCGTGCCGTACGCCGCCGGGTCGCCTACGAGACCTGGTACTACCTGCATCTGCTGACGTACTTCGCGGTCTTCCTCGCCTTCTTCCACCAGTTGTCGCTGGGCGCCCAGTTCGCCGGGAACGCGGTGGCGCAGGCGGCCTGGTACCTGCTGTACGGCGGGGCGGCGGGACTGGTGCTGTGGTACCGGGTACTGGCTCCGGTACGGCTCAACGCGCGGCACCGGTTGCGGGTCGAGTCGGTGGTGCCGGAGGCGCCGGACGTCTACTCCGTACTGATCCGCGGCGAGCGGCTGGCCGAACTCGGCGCGGAGCCCGGGCAGTTCCTGCGCTGGCGCTTCCTGTCCGGGTCGCTGCGCTGGACCTCCACGCCGTACTCGCTGTCCGCCGCGCCCCGCCATGACCGGCTGCGGATCACCGTCAAGGCGGCGGGCGGCCACAGCGCGTCGGTGGCGGGGCTGCGGCCGGGCACCCGGGTGTGGGCGGAGGGACCGTACGGGGCGCTCACCGCGGGCCGCCGCTCGCGCCGCAAGGTGCTGCTGATCGCCGGAGGCGTGGGCATCACGCCACTGCGCGCGCTGTTCGAGACGCTGCCCGCGCAGCCCGGGGATCTGACCCTGCTCTACCGTGCCCGCACCCCCGAAGACCTGGCGCTGTGGGACGAGTTGGAGGAGATCGCTTCGGTACGCGGTGCGCGCGTGTACAGCGCGGTGAACGGCTCGGACGGCCGTCGCGCCGACATCAGCGCGGCCGCGCTGCGGACGGTGCTGCCGGACATCGCCGAGCACGACGCCTACCTGTGCGGCCCGCCGGGCCTGATGGAGCAGGCCCACGCGGCGCTACGGGAGGCCGGGGTGCCGAACCGCCGTATCCACCACGAGTCCTTCGAACTGTGAGCAGGAGTTTTTGTGACCAGGAACCCCCTGCGCCGAGTCGTGCTGGGCGCCGCCGCGACGGTCTCCGGGATCGTGCTGCTGCTCGCCCTCAAGCCGCACTCCGCCCCGGCCCCGGCACTGGCGCACGCCACCGCCCCCACCAGTCCGCAGACGTCGTCAACGGCCCCCCGGGCAAAGGGCGGTACGCCGACGGCGAAGCGCACGGGCGCGGTCACCGGCAGCACGGTGCAGACTGACTACGGCCCCGTACAGGTCCAGGTGACCCTCGCAGGCGGGCGGATCACCGGGGTCACCGCCCTGCAGACGCCGTCGGACAACCCCCGCGACCAGGAGATCGCCTCGTACGCCGTGCCCCAGCTGACCCGCGAGGCGATCGCCGCGCAGAGCGCGCACATCGACGCGGTGTCCGGGGCCAGTTACACCAGCCAGGGCTACATCCAGTCCCTGCAGAGCGCGTTGGACCGGGCCGGTGGCTGAGCGGCGGCGGTTGCGGCACGTCGAGGAGGCCATGGGCACGGTCTTCTCGTTCGACATCGCGTGCGACGGCGGGCCGCGGGTGCGCTCCGCCATCGAGGCGGCGGTGGCCTCGCTGCACACGGCGGACGCGGTCTTCTCCACCTACCGGCCGGACAGCCAGCTGTCCCGACTCGCGCGGGGCGAACTGGACCTCGCGCAATGCGATGCGGAGGTGGCCGAGGTCCTGCGGCTGTGCGAGCGGGCGCGGGAGCGGACCGACGGCTGGTTCAGCGCCGGGTACGCGGGCGGCCTCGACCCCACGGGCCTGGTCAAGGGGTGGGCGGTGGAGCGCGCGGCGCGCATGATCGCCGACGCGGGGGCGCCGGGCGTGTGCGTCAACGGCGGCGGCGACATCCAACTGCTCGGGGAGCCCGAGCCCGGCCAGCCCTGGCGGGTGGGCATCGCCCATCCACTGCGGCCGGGCGAGTTGGCCACGGTGGTCGAGGGCGCCGAGGAGTTGGCGGTGGCCACCTCGGGTACGGCGGAGCGCGGCTGCCATGTGCTGGACCCGCGCAGCGGACGCCCCCCGGTCGACGCGGCCGCCTCCGTGACCGTGGTGGCCCGCTCCCTGACCGACGCCGACGCCTGGGCCACGGCGGCCTTCGCGATGGGCGCTCGGGCGCGGCGCTGGCTGGAGGGTCTGCCTGCCGCGGAGGCGTTCGGGGTTACCGCCGAGGGCGGTACGTGGCGGACCACCCGATTCGATCGGGTGTCCGCGGAGCGCTGCCGCTAGGGCTGGTGGGGCGGATCTTCGTCGGGTGGCGGTGGGTTCGGGCACCGCCGGTCTCCACCATGGGACTTCTCGCCGTCGCGGCAGTGAGAATTTTCCGCCGGGGCGGCGGTACGAGTCTTCCGCCGATGCGGCGGAGGATGTTCCGGCAGGGCGACCGTACGCGCCTTCCGCCCGGTGCGGCGGTACGAACTCTCCGCCATGCAGCCGCACAAACCCTCCGCCGCAACGGCGAGCGACCACGACGGCGCGGACCGGCGGTGCCAAGCCAACCGCAACCCGACGGAATCCCGCCGTACAAGCCCTAGCGGCAGCGCACCGCTAGCGGTCCCGTTGGGCGAGCCGCAGCAGATGATCCGCCAGTGCCTGGCCGCCCGCCGGATCGCGGCTGATCAGCAGCAGCGTGTCATCACCCGCGATGGTGCCCAGAATGTCGTGCACCTCGGCCTGGTCGATGGCCGAAGCCAGGAACTGGGCGGCGCCGGGCGGCGTGCGCAGCACCACGAGGTTCGCGGAGGCCTCCGCGGAGATCAGCAGTTCGCCCGCCAGCCGGGCCATCCGCTCCTCCTTCACCGATTCGCCCAGCGGTGCCATCGGGGTACGGAACCCGCCCTCCGACGGCACCGCGTAGATCAACTCACCGCCGGTGTTACGGATCTTGACCGCGCCCAGCTCGTCCAGGTCGCGCGAGAGCGTCGCCTGGGTGACGTTCAGACCGTCGTCGGCGAGCATCTTGGCGAGTTGGCTCTGCGACCGCACCGGCTCCCGGTTCAGGATGTCAACGATCCTGCGGTGTCGCGCGGTACGGGTCTGCGGTACGGCCGGGCCGCCGCTCTGCTGCGCCTCGGTCATGGTCGTCATTCTCCGGATCGTCGTGCCCCGCAAGCCACCTCAAGGACACCGGGCAGCGCCCGGAGGAACGCCTCCACCTCGTCATCTCCGAGGATCAGCGGAGGAGCGAGCCGTACCGTGTCGGGTACCGCGGCGTTCACCAGGAGTCCGGCATCCTGAGCCGCCTGCTGCACCTGGGCGGCGAGGGGCTCTGTGAGCACGATACCGATCAACAGCCCCGCACCGCGTACCTGGTCGACGAGCGGGTGGCCGAGCGCCTCGATACCGTCCCGCAGCCGCTCACCGGTGCGCTTGACCCGCTCCAGCAGACCGTCGCCCTCGATGGTGTCGAGTACGGCGAGCGCCGCCGCGCAGACCACCGGGTTGCCGCCGAACGTCGTCCCGTGCTGGCCGGGCGTCAGCAGATCGGCGGCGTCCCCGAAGGCCACGGTGGCGCCGATCGGCAGCCCGCCGCCGAGGCCCTTGGCGAGCGTGACGACATCCGGCTCGACGCCCTGCGCCTGGTGGGCGAACCAGTGGCCGGTACGGCCGATGCCGGTCTGGACCTCGTCCAGGACCAGCAGGGTTCCGGTGCGGCGGGTGATCTCCCGGGCGGCCGCCAGATAGCCCTCGGGCGGTACGACGACGCCGTTCTCGCCCTGGATCGGCTCGATGAAGACGGCCGCGGTCCGCTCGGTGACCGCGGCGCGCAGCGCCTCCGCGTCCCCGTACGGCACATGCGTGACATCGCCGGGCAGCGGCCGGAACGGCTCCTGCTTGGCGGGCTGCCCGGTGAGGGCGAGCGCGCCCATGGTGCGGCCGTGGAAGCCGCCTTGCGCCGCGACCATGTGGGTACGGCCGGTACGCCGTCCGATCTTGAAGGCCCCTTCGACCGCCTCCGCACCGGAGTTGCAGAAGAAGACCCGCCCCTGGCGGCCGAACAGCTGCAGCAGCCGCTCGGCGAGGGCGACCGGGGGCTCGGCGATGAACAGGTTGGAGACATGGCCGAGTTGGGTCATCTGGTGTGCCACGGCGGCGGCGATCGCCGGGTGCGCGTGGCCGAGCGCGTTCACCGCGATGCCGCCGACGAAGTCGATGTACTCGTTGCCGTCGGCGTCCCACACCTTGGCGCCCGCGCCGCGGGCCAACGGCAGCCGCGGGGTGCCGTAGTTGTCCATCAGCGCGCCCTGCCAGCGCTGCGTGAGCTCGGCGTTCGTCATTCCTGTCCCCCTTGGGGTGCGTCCGGCACGACCATGGTGCCGATGCCCTCGTCGGTGAAGATCTCCAGCAGGATGGCGTGCTGTACGCGTCCGTCGATCACCCGGGCGGTGTGCACCCCGTTGCGTACCGCGTGCAGGCAGCCCTCCATCTTGGGCACCATGCCGCTGGCCAGGTCGGGGAGCAGCTTCTCCAGCTCGCGGGCGGTCAGTTGGCTGATGACGTCGTCGCTGTCGGGCCAGTCCGCGTAGAGGCCTTCCACATCGGTGAGGACCATCAGCGTCTCGGCGCCCAGCGCGGCGGCGAGGGCGGCCGCGGCCGTGTCGGCGTTGATGTTGTAGACATGGCCGTCGTCGGCGCTGCGGGCGATCGAGGAGATGACCGGGATCCGGCCGTCGTCCAGCAGCGCCTGGATGGCACCGGTGTCGATCTCGGTGATGTCGCCGACCCGGCCGAGGTCGACGCGCTCGCCGTCGATCTCGGTGTACCGCTTGACGGCGCTCATGGTGTGCGCGTCCTCGCCGGTGAGCCCGACGGCCAGCGGGCCGTGCTGGTTGAGCAGCCCGACCAGCTCTCGTTGCACCTGACCGGCCAGCACCATCCGTACGACGTCCATCGTCTCCGGAGTGGTGACCCGCAGGCCCGCCTTGAACTCCGAGGTCAGGCCGAGCTTCTCCAGCTGTGCGCTGATCTGCGGGCCGCCGCCGTGCACCACCACCGGGCGCAGTCCGGCATGCCGCAGGAAGACCACGTCCTGGGCGAAGGCCGCCTTCAGCTCCTCGTCGACCATGGCGTTGCCGCCGAACTTGATGACGACGGTCTTGCCGTGGTGGCGGGTCAGCCAGGGCAGCGCCTCGATGAGGGTCTGCGCCTTGGGCAGGACGGTGTGCTTGCGAGGGGGCGTCCTTGGCCGAAGGTTGGGGGAGGTCATGAGCTGTACGCGCTGTTCTCGTGGACGTAGTCGGCAGTGAGGTCGTTGGCCCAGATCACCGCGGAGTCGCCGCCTGCGGCGAGGTCAGCGGTGATGCGCACCTCGCGGTACCGCATGTCGACCAGTTCCCGGTCCTCGCCCACCGAGCCGTTCTTGCACACCCAGACACCGTTGATGGCGACGTTCAGCGCGTCGGGCTCGAAGGCGGCGGCGGTGGTGCCGATCGCCGAGAGCACCCGGCCCCAGTTGGGGTCCTCACCGTGGATGGCGCACTTGAGCAGGTTGTTGCGGGCGATGGACCGGCCGACCTCGACCGCGTCGTCCTCGCTGGCCGCGTTGATGACCTCGATGCGGATGTCCTTCGACGCGCCCTCCGCGTCGCCGATGAGCTGCCGGGCGAGATCCGCGCAGACCCGCTCGACGGCGGCGGCGAACTCCCCGTGCTCCGGGATGACTTCGGACGCGCCGGAGGCGAGCAGCAGCACGGTGTCGTTGGTGGACATGCAGCCGTCGGAGTCGATCCGGTCGAAGGTGGTGCGGGTCGCGGCGCGCAGCGCCTTGTCGAGGGCGGGCGCGTCCATGTCGGCGTCGGTGGTGAGGACGACGAGCATCGTGGCGAGGCCTGGTGCGAGCATGCCCGCGCCCTTGGCCATCCCGCCCACCGTCCAGCCGTCGCACTCCACGACCGACGTCTTGTGCACGGTGTCGGTGGTCTTGATGGCGATGGCGGCCTTCTCGCCGCCGTGCGCGGAGAGTTCGGACGCGGCCTTCTCAACGCCCGGGAGCAGCTTGTCCATCGGGAGGCGGACGCCGATCAGCCCGGTGGAGGCGACGGCGACCTCGCCCGCGTTGAGGTCCGTTGCGTCGGCGACCTTCTCCGCGGTGGCGTGGGTGTCCTGGAATCCCTGCGGCCCGGTGCAGGCGTTGGCGCCACCGGAGTTGAGGACGACGGCGCTCACGATGCCGCCCTTGAGGACCTGTTCGGACCACAGGACGGGAGCGGCCTTGACGCGGTTGGAGGTGAAGACACCGGCGGCGGCCAGGCGCGGGCCGTTGTTGACGACGAGGGCGAGGTCCGCGTTCCCGCTCTCCTTGATCCCGGCGGCGATCCCCGCCGCGGTGAAGCCCTTTGCTGCCGTGACGCTCACGGTGCTACTCCGATCGTGGAAAGTCCCAGCTCCTCGGGGAGGCCGAGGGCGACGTTCATGCTCTGCACCGCGCCGCCCGCGGTGCCCTTGGTGAGGTTGTCGATGGCGCTGATGGCGATGACGCGGTCCGCCGTCTCGTCGTAGGCGACCTGCAGCAGCGCGGAGTTGGACCCGTGGACGGCCGCGGTGGACGGCCACTGCCCCTCGGGGAGCAGATGGACGAACGGCTCGTCCCGCAGCGCCGTCTCGTACGCCGTGCGCAGGGCGTGCGCGGTCACGCCCGCGGTGGCCTTCGCGCTGCAGGTGGCCAGGATCCCGCGGGACATCGGGGCGAGGGTCGGGGTGAACGAGACGGTGACCGGCCGGCCGGCAGCCGCCGAGAGGTTCTGCACCATCTCCGGGGTGTGCCGGTGACCGCCGCCGACGCCGTACGGGCTCATCGAGCCCATGACCTCGCTGCCCAGCAGATGCGGCTTGGGCGTCTTGCCCGCCCCGGACGTACCGGAGGCGGCCACGACCACGGCCTCGGGCTCGGCCAGCCCCGCCGCGTACGCCGGGAACAGCGCGAGCGACACGGCGGTCGGGTAGCAGCCCGGAACAGCGATCCGGGCGGCCCCCTTCAGCGCGGCACGGCCGCCGGGCAGTTCCGGCAGGCCGTACGGCCAGGTACCGGCGTGCGCGGACCCGTAGAACTTCTCCCAGTCGGCGGCACTGTTCAGCCGGAAGTCCGCGCCGCAGTCCACGATCAGCGTGCCGTCTGCGAGCTGCTCCGCCACGGCGGCGGACTGCCCGTGCGGCAGCGCGAGGAAGACCACATCGTGCCCGGCGAGCGCCTCGGGTGCCGTTGGCTCCAGCACCCGGTCGGCGAGCGGCAGCAGATGCGGCTGGAGCGCGCCGAGACGCTGACCGGCGTTGGAGTTCCCGGTGAGCGCTCCGATCTCGATCTCGGGGTGCGCGAGCAGCAGGCGCAGCACCTCGCCGCCCGCGTATCCGCTCGCCCCCGCTACCGCCGCCCGCAATGCCATCGAACCCTCCTCGGTGATGGCATGACTATACGGTTCCTCGAAGTTTTATGCAATGACGGCTCGATGCGCCCGCCCGGGAACGTTCCCGGCGTACGTCAGCCGCGATCGGCGGCAGCGGAGGATGCCTTTCCGTGTGCGGGCGTCACTTGCCGATGGCGGTGACCCACTCGTCGACGGTGACGACGTCCGCCTGCCGCGGGAACACCTTCTCGGTGAGCACCCGGTGCACCTCGGGATCGCCGTCAAGGCAGCCGTCCGCCAGGACCGTGAGGCCGAAGTCCAGATCGGCGGCTTGGCGCAGGGTGGACAGTACGACACCGCTGGTGGCGATGCCGGTGAGGACGAGGCTGTCGATGTCGCCCGCCCTGAGCACCATGTCGAGGTCGCTGCCCGCGAACGCGCTGACGCGCTTCTTCGTGACCACGATGTCGCCCGGCCGAGGTGCGACGTCCGGGTGGATCCCGGCGTCGGGGTCGCCCTCGGCGAATCCGCCGGTGTGCGTGATCGCGCTGAACCCCTTGTTGCGGGCGCTGACCTCCGGGTGTCCGGCACGGAAACCGATGACCACGTAGATCACCGGGACGTCCGCCGCCCGGGCCGCGTCGATCGCGGTGCGCAGACGCGGCAGGTATCCGCTGCCGTCGGGGACACGGTCCACGATGCCCCGCTGGACGTCCATCACGAGGAGGGCGCTTTTCGCCATGCTTGCTGTCCTTTCAGTGCGCCGGTCGGCTTGTCCGATCCGGCCTTGTGGTGGCGGCCGCGCAGCGCCGAGGCGAACGCGCCGGCCAGGGCCATCGCCGTGGCGGTGCCGAAGACGGTGACGAGCCCGTGGTGGAACGGCCCGGAGACCAGCTCGGGGAAGAAACGCATCCCGGTCAGGGTCCGCACGTTGTGCGCGGGCAGTGTGTGCAGTACGCCGCTGGGGCCCAGCAGGTGGCTGATCGGGTTGTCGCCGAGGAACGTGGCGAACAGCGTGCTCACCGGAGGCAGTCCCGCCAGCTGCCCGGCCGTCTGCGCGGGCACCCCCTGCCCTTGCAGGCCGCTGTTGAGCGCGTGCGGCAGCGAACCGGCCAGGCCGGAGATCATCAGCGAGAACGACAGCCCGATCGACAAGGCGGTGCCCGAGTTCTGGAACGTCGAGCGCATGCCCGACGCCACCCCGCGCTGCTCCGGCGGCACACTGCCCATGATCGCCGAGGTGTTCGGGGCGGAGAACATTCCCTGCCCGATCCCGCTGAGCAGCAGCAGAGCCGCGAATTCGGGGTACGGGAAGTCCACCGGCAGGGCGAGCAGGCCGACGAACGCGGCGGCCACCAGGACCAGCCCGCCGGTGGAGAACAGCCGCGCGCCGAAGCGGTCCGACAGATAGCCGGACACCGGACCCGCGATGAGGAACCCGACGGTCAGCGGCAGCATGGAGATGCCCGCCCACAGCGGGGTGCGTTCGAAGTCGTAGCCGTGCAGCGGCAGCCAGATGCCCTGCAACCAGATGATCAGCATGAACTGCAGCCCGCCCCGGGCGATCGCGGTGAGCAGCGCCGCCAGGTTGCCCGCGGCGAAGGCGCGGATGCGGAACAGCCCGAGCTGGAACATCGGCTCGACGATCCGGGTCTCGGCAACGCAGAACACGGCGAGCAGCGCCGCGCCCGTGGCCAGCCCGCCCAGCACCCAGGGGTTGCTCCAGCCGGTCGGCTGGCCGCCGTAGGGCTGGATGCCGTAGGTGATGGCGGCGAGCAGGGCTCCGGCCCCCGCGGTGAAGGTGGTGTTGCCGACCCAGTCGATACGGCCCGGCTTACGGGAGCCGGTCTCGCGCAGGCTGCGGTACGACCAGATCGTGCCGACCACCCCGATCGGTACGCTGACCCAGAACACCGCACGCCAGTCGATGGTGGCCAGCAGACCGCCGGCGAGCAGCCCGAGGAACTGGCCTGCCAGCGCGGTGATCTGGTTGATGCCGAGGGCCATACCCCGCTGCCGGGCCGGGAACGCGTCGGTGAGGATCGCCGCCGAGTTCGCCGTCAGCATCGATCCGCCGACGGCCTGCACGATCCGGAAGCCGATCAGCCACAGCGCACCGCCGCCGCCCTTGAGCGGATCGAGCGAGAGGGCGAGCGAGGCGCAGGCGAAGATCGCGAAGCCCATGTTGTACATCCGGACCCGGCCGAACATGTCGCCAAGGCGGCCGAGGGCGACCACGAGCACCGCCGAGACCAGCATGTAGCCGAGGATCATCCAGAGCAGATAGCCGATGTTGCCGGGAGCGAGCGGGTCCAGACCGATACCGCGGAAGATCGCGGGCAGGGAGATGATCACGATCGAGCTGTCCACGGTCGCGATCAGCACGCCCAGCGTGGTGTTGGACAGCGCGACCCACTTGTAGCGCCCGCCCCTGCCCGGTTCGTCGGCCCCGCTCTCCCGCCCGGCCCTCACAGCCGCTCCGCGAGCCGGTCGAGCAGCGGCAGCGCCGAGAGCAGCTGGCGCCGCTCGTCGGGAGTGAACTCCCTTTCGAGGGCGGCGGTCAGCAGCCGCACGGATTCGGAGCGCCGATCGGCCATCACCTTGCGGCCCGCGTCCGTCACCGTCATCACCGCACGGCGGCCGTCGGCTGGGTCCTGCCGACGACTCACCAGACCGCGTCCCTCCAACGCGGCCAGGGTGGACGCCATGGCCTGCGGGCGCACCCGCTCCAACTCGGCGAGCGATCCCGGGGAATCCGGTCCGTCCCGGTCCAGCCGGGCCAGTACGGACGCCTCGGAGAGGGTCACCTCCCCCACGGCGCTCTTCGCCTGCCGCACCCTGCGGGCGATACGGCCCACCACAAGCCGGAGCGCCGCCGCGACCTCGGCCGCGTCGTCTCCGGTCGACCTGATCTCATCCATGGGTACTAACAATAACTTAATAAGCTCATTGTAACTATCCTGTTCGCACGCCCCCCGGACCAGAAAAACGGGACCGCCCCGGCTGGACGCATTGCCAGCCGGGGCGGAACGGGTACGGACGAAACGGCGGTCACCCGCCCTTGCGTCAGCGCAGGGACGCGATGGCCCGGTTGAAGGTCTCCGACGGACGCATGACCGCCGAGGCCTTGGAGGTGTCGGGCTGGTAGTAGCCGCCGATGTCGGCCGGCGAGCCCTGCACCGCGATCAGCTCGTCGACGATGGTCTGCTCCTGCTCGGTGAGCGTCTTGGCGAGGTCGGCGAACGCCTCCGCGAGCTGGGCATCGTCGGTCTGCTTCGCCAGTTCCCCGGCCCAGTACAGGGCCAGGTAGAAGTGGCTGCCGCGGTTGTCGATACCACCGAGGCGGCGGCTCGGCGACTTGTTCTCGTTGAGGAAGGTGCCGGTCGCGCGGTCCAGGGTGTCCGCGAGCACCTGCGCCCGTGCGTTGCCCGTGGTCTGCGCGAGGTGCTCGAAGCTGACCGCGAGCGCGAGGAACTCGCCCAGGCTGTCCCAGCGCAGGTAGTTCTCCTTGACGAGCTGCTGGACGTGCTTCGGCGCGGAGCCGCCGGCACCGGTCTCGAAGAGTCCGCCACCGTTCATGAGCGGGACGACGGAGAGCATCTTGGCGCTGGTGCCGAGCTCAAGGATCGGGAACAGGTCGGTCAGGTAGTCGCGCAGCACGTTGCCGGTGACCGAGATGGTGTTCTCACCGCGGCGGATGCGCTCCAGCGAGAACTCGATCGCCTCGACCGGCGACATGATCTCGATCCGCAGGCCCTCGGTGTCGTGCTCGGACAGGTAGGTCTTGACCTTCTCGATCAGCTGGGCGTCGTGGGCGCGGCCCTCGTCCAGCCAGAAGACCGCCGGGTCGCCGGTGGCGCGGGCGCGGGAGGCGGCGAGCTTGACCCAGTCCTGGATCGGCGCGTCCTTGGTCTGGCACATACGGAAGATGTCGCCGGCGCCCACGGCCTGCTCCAGCACGACGTCGCCACTGCCGTCGATGACCCGCACCGTGCCGGTGGTGGGGATCTCGAAGGTCTTGTCGTGGCTGCCGTACTCCTCGGCCTTCTGCGCCATCAGGCCGACGTTCGGCACCGAGCCCATCGTCGACGGGTCGTAGGCGCCGTTGGCCCGGCAGTCGTCGATGACGACCTGGTAGATCCCGGCGTAGCTGCTGTCCGGGATGACCGCGAGGGTGTCGGCCTCCTGGCCGTCCGGGCCCCACATGTGGCCGGAGGTGCGGATCATGGCCGGCATCGAGGCGTCGACGATGACATCGCTCGGCACGTGCAGGTTGGTGATGCCCCGGTCGGAGTCGACCATCGCCAGGGCGGGGCCGTCAGCGAGCTCGGCCTCGAAGGACGCCTTGATCGCCGCGCCGTCGGGCAGCGACTCCAGGCCCTTCAGGATGCCGCCGAGCCCGTCGTTCGGGGTCAGACCGGCCGCGGCGAGCGTCGCGCCGTGCTCGGCGAACGTCTTCGGGAAGAAGGCCCGCACCACGTGGCCGAAGATGATCGGGTCGGAGACCTTCATCATCGTGGCCTTCAGGTGCACAGAGAACAGCACACCCTCGGCCTTGGCCCGGGCGACCTGCGCCGCGAGGAACTCGCGCAGCGCCGCCACCCGCATGACGGAAGCGTCCACGACCTCTCCGGCGAGCACCGGAACCGACTCACGCAGGACGGTGGTGCTGCCGTCGTCCCCCGCGAGTTCGATGCGCAGCGAGCCGGCCTGGGCGATGACCGCGGACTTCTCGGTGGAGCGGAAGTCGTCGGCGACCATGTGCGCGACGTTCGTCTTCGACTCGGGCACCCACGCACCCATCTTGTGCGGGTGCGCCTTGGCGTAGTTCTTCACCGCCGCCGCGGCGCGGCGGTCGGAGTTGCCCTCGCGCAGCACCGGGTTGACGGCACTGCCCTTGATCTTGTCGTAGCGCGCGCGGACGTCCCGGTCCTCGTCGGTCTTCGGGTCGTCCGGGTAGTCCGGCAGCGCGTAGCCCTGCTGCTGCAGTTCGGCGATCGCCGCCTTCAGCTGCGGGATCGAAGCCGAGACGTTCGGCAGCTTGATGATGTTCGCCCCGGGGGTCTTGGCCAGCTCACCGAGCTCGGCGAGGGCGTCATCAATACGCTGGCTCTCCTCAAGACGCTCGGGGAAGCTGGCGATGATCCGCCCCGCCAGAGAGATATCACGGGTCTCCACAGTGACCCCGGCCGTCGAGGCGTACGCCTCGACCACAGGCAAGAACGAATACGTCGCCAGGGCCGGGGCCTCGTCGGTGTGTGTATAGATGATGGTCGAGTCAGTCACCGGGTGCTCCGCTCCACGTCTGCACATTGCTTGACATCAAGATATCCCGTGATCGACTCACCGATGAAAGGGCCCTGCCCCTACCGACGGCACAAACACGACACCTGGCCCCTGCGGTGTACGGACAGCCCTCAAAGGCTCAGCACGACGGCGGAGACGACACCGCCGAGAGACAGCGCGAAGACGGCCTCGCGCCAGCCGCCCTTCCCCCAGCGGAACGGCCGGCCCAGGGCGAGGCGCCGAACGACCGCCCAGGGACCGGCGGGATCGATTACCGCCTACGGAGGATAGCCCTCATGGTGATGTACGTCATAGACGCCCTGTGCTGTTTCAAACCCTGGTGTTCGAACCGCCGCCTTGCGCACCGCCGCGCGGGTGCGGTGACGCCGAACCCGAATAGACTTGGCACATCCGCGCTAGGGAAGTCTTCACCGGCCGGGAGGTCAGCTATGCACGCGGACAAAGGCGACAAGATCCTGGTGCACGGCAGGACCGTGGGCCACCATGACCGGATGGCCGAGATCATCGAGGTGCTGGGCGAGAAGGGCGACCCTCCCTACCGGGTGAGGTTCGAGGACGACGGGCACGAGTGCCTGATGTCGCCCGGTCCCGACTCCGTGGTGCGGCACATCAAGGCCCCGCCAGGCACGAGCTGAAAAGGCGCGCCGGAGGCTCAGCGAGGCACTCTGGCCCGCGTCGGATAGTGGTCGGCGACCACCCGGGCCATCGCACCGGTCGGGTCGGCGGCCACGTCCTTTGCCGAGAAGTAGACATTTCCCAGCACCTGCGGCCACGCCCGGTCGAGGGTGAGGTGGCGGCTCAGTTCGCCCGGATCCCCCCAGGCGGCGGGCTGGCCCGATGCGCCCTGCCGGTAGAGCGCCTCGCCGATGTAGAGGTGGACTCCGGTACCGGTGACGGCATCGGACCACCACGGGACGAGCTTGGCGTAGTCGGCATCGGCACGACCGATGTTCCAGTACAGCTGCGGGCAGATGTAATCCAGCCATCCCTTCCGCACCCACCCTCGGGAGTCGGCGTAGAGGTCGTCGTAGCTCTGGATCCCCGCCGAGGTGCGGGAGCCGAGCGGATCGGCGGAGTCGTTGCGCCACACCCCGAACGGGCTGACGCCGAAGCGCGCGGTCGGGCGGATCCGCTTGATGAGCGTGCCGGTCTCCCGTACCAGCAGGTCGGTGTTGTGCCGCCGCCAGGAGGCGCGGTCCGGGAAACCGGCCCCATGGGCGTCGTACGCGTCGCCGTCGTCGAACTCCTGACCGTGGAGCGGATACGGATAGAAGTAGTCGTCGAAGTGCACACCGTCCACCGGATACCGCCGCACCGCGTCCAGCATCGCCTCCCGGACGAAGCGCCGTACCCGGGGCAGCCCGGGGTTGTAGTACAGCTGGCCGCCGTACGCCACCACCCAGTCGGGGTGCCGCCGCGCGGGATGCGCCGCGGCCAGCCTGTCGGGATCGGGCTGCGGCGAAACCCGGTACGGGTTGCACCAGGCATGCAGCTCAAGCCCCCGACGGTGCGCCGCGCGCACGGCGTAGCCGAGCGGATCCCAACCGGGGTCCTGGCCCTGGGTGCCGGTCAGATACTCCGACCACGGCTCGTACCGGGATGGCCAGAAAGCATCGGCGGCCGGTCTCACCTGGAGCAGCACCGCGTTGAGCCGTCGGTCGACCGCGCTGTCGAGCAGCGCCACCAACTCCGCCTGCTGCTCCGATACGCCAAGACCCGGCGCCGAGGGCCAGTCGAGGTTCGCGACGGTGGCGGCCCACATCCCGCGGAACTGCCCGGGTAGCCGGTCCCGGGCGTCGGCGGGGGTGGCGGCCAGCGCACCGGCCAGCGCGCCCACGGCCGCCGCGGTGAAGCGCCTTCGGCTGAACTGTTCCATCGCGTCCCCTGACTGACCGTCACATTCGGCTGGTGTCTGCCGATGATGGGCGCACGGTGCGCCGCGGGCAATCCTGCGGGCGGCACGGCGCGTCGCCCGGCGCGGACGGTGGCTACGATCGACGGCGTGTGTCATCCCGTACCCGACGTACTCGCCTACCTGGAAGGCCGGTGGCGGGTGGCGCGTACGGTCCGCGACCTCAACAGCGGGCAGACCGGCACCTTCGAGGGCACCTGCGTGTTCCGGCGGGAGCGCCCCGGCGGCGCGCTGCTCCACACCGAGGAGGGCCGGTTCACCTGGGGCGGCACGACCCGGCCCGCGCACCGCGGCCACCGGTTCGAACCGGTCGGCGACGGTACGAGCGAGGTCCGCTTCCCCGACGGCCGCCCGTTCCACCACCTCGACCTGCGCACCGGCCGCTGGAGTGCACACCACCCCTGTGCGGCGGACGCGTACCGCGCGGAGTTCAGGGTGACCGGTCCGGGCCGCTGGCAGGTGGTCTGGACAGTGGCCGGGCCACGGAAGGATCTGCTCATGATCACCGTCCACGACCGACTCTGAAACGGGCTCGAAGCCCGGTGTAAGGTCGCGAGGTGGCGCGGTCGACGCGGACCGGCCGCCCGCCACCCCGTGATCCGGGGCGGCGACATGCGAACAGGAAGAGGCGCACACGGTGGGCGACATCCAGTTGGTCGGGGTAGTGGGCTGCGGTCAGATGGGCGCGGGCATCGCCGAGGTCTGCGCCAGGGCAGGACTGGACGTACGGGTCGCCGAGACCACTGGTGAAGCCCTGGAATTCGGCCGGACGCGGCTGACGAACTCCCTCGGCCGGGCGGCCGAGCGCGGCAAGATCACCGAAGCGGAGCGGGACGCGACGCTCGACCGGCTCTCCTTCACCACCGACCTCGGCGAGTTCGCCGACCGCGATCTGGTGATCGAGGCGGTCGTGGAGAACGAGCAGGTCAAGACCGACATCTTCCAGGTGCTCGACCAGGTGGTGACCCGTCCGGACGCCATCCTCGCCTCGAACACCTCGTCCATTCCGCTGGTGAAGCTCGCCGTCGCCACCTCGCGCCCCGACCAGGTGCTCGGCATCCACTTCTTCAACCCGGCCCCCGTGCAGAAGCTGGTCGAGCTGATCCCGGCGCTCACCACCGGCGAGCAGACGCTACTGCGCGCCGAGAAGCTGGTCTCCGATGTGCTGGGCAAGCACGCCATCCGCGCTCAGGACCGGTCCGGCTTCGTGGTGAACGCGCTGCTGGTGCCGTACCTGCTCTCCGCCATCCGGATGTTCGAGTCGGGCATCGCCACCCGCGAGGACATCGACAACGGCATGGAACTGGGCTGCGCCCACCCGATGGGCCCGCTCAAGCTCTCCGACCTGATCGGCCTGGACACCATCGCGGCGATCGCCGACTCGATGTACTCCGAGTACAAGGAGCCGCTGTACGCCTCGCCGCCGCTGCTGCAGCGCATGGTCGACGCGGGACGCCTTGGCCGCAAGAGCGGCCACGGCTTCTACGACTACGCGTAACTAGGGCCCGTCCGGGGGCGGTTTTCGGGGGGCAAGCCCCCCGAACCCCCTTTCCGGCAGGCTCTTTCGGGAGGCAAGCCCCCCAAACCCACTGGTCGGCAAGCCCCCGAACCCCCGGGCGCGTCGGTGGGCGCACTGGGCGGGTACCCGCCGTGGATCGCGGGACAGCGCGAGCATCGCCGCGTCGTCGGGCAGTCGCCCGTGCGCATGGGCGGTCAGCGCCGCCCGCATCCCGTCGACCAGCAGGTCGGGGACGATCGCACCGCACCGGATCGCCGCCCGCGCGGCCGTCCGCAGCGCCTCCGGCAGCGGGAAGAACGCTCCGGAGGCGTCCCGCGCGTCCTGCGCTCCGTCGGTGTGCAGGAACAGCGCCTGCCCGGACAGCAGATGGCTGCGGTGCACGGTGAGCACCTCGGCACCGGGGTCCAGGACGCCGAGCGGCGGCAGCGGCCCGGCGGTAGACAGCGGTTCCGCGTACGGCTGCGGGCGGCGCGCCGCATCGATCCGATACGGCCATGGATGGCCGCAGTTGAGCACCGCGAGCCGACCGTCGCAGCGGACTTCCAGCAGCAGTACGGTGACGAACTCCTCCGCGACCGGGGCGTCCTGGTCGACTGCCGGGGAGCGTTCCGCCGACCGCTCGGCGCGGGCCCGCTCGCTCAGATGCCGGCGCAGGGTGCGGTCCAACCGCCTGAGCACTCCGTCGAGTTCGGCCTCGTCGTGGGCGGCCTCACGGAAGCTGCCCAGCAGCGCGGCCACCGTGCCGATCGCGGCGAGGCCGTGACCGCGGACATCGCCGAGCACCACCCGCACCCCGTACGGCGTGGCCAGCACCTCGTACAGGTCACCGCCGACCTCGGCGCCCCGGTACGCCGAGATGTAGTCCCCGGCCACCGCGACCCCTGCCACCCTGCGCGGCAGCGGACGCAGCAGCACCCGCTGGGCGGCGGCCGCGATCTGCCGGGTCCGCTCCAACTCCCTGAGCAGCCGCAGCCGTCGGCCGGTGGACAGGCAGGCGGCCAGCACCGCCGAGGAGACCACGAGCAGTTGGATGGCCGGGATGCCCCCGCAGACGGTGATCTCGACGGTGACGACGGCGGCGGTCCACAGGCCGGGCAGCGTGACCACCAGGGCTCTGCGGTGGAAGGGGCAGGTGGCGGCGGCCGGGGCCGCGCTGCTTCGTGTGCCAGCCGCTCTGCGGGTCCGGATCATTCGACGGCTCCCCCTCGCAGCAGGCGCCGCGATCGTCGACGGAATCGCTCCCCCGGGGTCCCCACCATGCCGAAGGCCAGGGGCGAAGCGAGCCCTCTTGCACCGCCGATTGTTGCGACCAGAAGCAGCCGATCGATGCGCCTCAACGGACATTTCACCAGATCGGATGAAAACGACCGAGGGCCGGTCCGGCGGGATCGCCGGACCGGCCCTCGGGGCGGCGTGCTACGCGCCGCGCAGTACCGCTCCCGTGCGCTCGGCCGCGGTGGCCACCGCGGCGTCGCGTGCGGCGGACGCCTCCTCGGCGGTCAGTGTGCGGTCGGTGGCGCGGAAGCGCAGGGCGTACGCCAGCGACTTCCTGCCCTCGCCGATCTGCTCGCCGGAGAAGACGTCGAACAGCCGCAGGTCCTCCAGGAGTTCACCCGCGCCCGCACGCAGTGCGGCCTCCACGTCGGCGGTTGGGACGGAGGCGTCCACGACGAGCGCGACGTCCTGGGTGGCCACCGGGAAGGTGGAGACCCGCGGCGCCCGCAGCGGGCCACCCCTGGCCTGCTCCAGGCGGTCCAGGTCGAGCTCCATCGCGCTGGTGCGCTCCGGCAGGTTCATCGCCTTGATGACGCGCGGGTGCAGCTCCCCGGCGTGGCCGACGAGTTCCTCTCCCACGTACAGCGCCGCGCAGCGGCCCGGGTGCCAGGGCACGTGCTGGTCCTGACGGACGATCAGCTCGACTCCGGCCTCACCGGCGATGGTACGGGCCGCCTCGACGGCGTCCGCCCAGCTCGTCGGGTAGCCCTTGCCCCACCAGCCCTGCGGCTCACGGGCGCCGGACAGGACGACGGCGGCGTGCACCGGCTGGTGCGGCAGTGCGGCGTCGAGCGCGGCGATCTCCTCGTCGGTGGGACGCCGGTCCACCGTCAGCTTCGGCGGCGCGGGCTCGTGCCCCGTGGGCCGGAAGACCAGGCCGGTCTCGAACAGCGCCAGATCCTGCGCACCGCGCCCGTGGTTGCGGCGCAGCGTGCCGAGCAGCCCGGGCAGCAGCGTGGTGCGCATCGCCGGTTCCTCGTCGGAGAGCGGGTTGACCAGCTTCACCGAGCGGCGGCGCGGGTCGTCCTGCTCCAGACCGAGCTGGTCGAGGACCGCGTCACCGATGAACGGGTAGCTGAGCACCTCGACGTACCCGGCACCGGCCAGCGCGCGGCCGATCCGGCGGCGCAGCAGCTGCGACTCGGTCAGCCCCCGGCCGGAGGGCAGCTTCGGCAGCGTCGACGGCAGGTTCTCGTAGCCTTCGAGCCGGATGACCTCTTCGGCGAGGTCGTTCGGGTCGGTGAGGTCGGGGCGCCAGCTGGGTACGGTGACGACCAGTTCGTCGGCGCCGTACACATCGCAGCCGACCTGCTGCAGCCGCCGTACCACGGTCTCCCGGCCGTACTCGGTACCGGCCACCCGGTCCGGGTGGTCGGCCGGGATCGAGATGGTGCGCGGCGCGGACGGCGAGATGACCTCGGTCACCCCGGCCTCCGCGGTGCCGCCCGCCAGCAGGACCAGCAGGTCGACGGTGCGCTGCGCCGCCGCGGAGGCGGCCTGCGGGTCGACGCCGCGCTCGAAGCGCTTGGACGCCTCGGAGGAGAGCCTGTGGCGGCGAGCGGTGCGCGCCACCGCGACCGGGCCGAAGTGCGCGGCCTCGATGACGATCTCGGTGGTGCCGCGCACCTCACCGGTGTGTTCGTCCCGTACCGGGTCCGCGATCTCGGTGTTGGCGCCGCCCATCACTCCGGCCAGGCCGATCGGGCCGGAGTTGTCGGTGATCACCAGGTCCTCGGGGTCGAGGGCGCGCTGGGTGCCGTCGAGCGTGGTGAGCTTCTCGCCCGGCTGGGCGCGGCGCACCCCGATGGGACCGTCGAGCCGGTTGCGGTCGTACGCGTGCAGCGGCTGACCGAGCTCCAGCATCACGTAGTTGGTGATGTCGACGGCCAGCGAGACCGGGCGCATGCCCCCTTTCTGCAGCCGCCGCTGGAGCCAGATCGGGGACGCGGCCTCGGGGTCGACGTTGACCACGGTGCGCGCGGTGAACCGGTCGCAGCCGATGGGGTCGGCGACCTTCACCAGATAGCCGTACGAGTTCGGCGCGGGCACGTCGAGCAGTGCCGGGTCGCGCAGCGGCAGCCCGTACGCGGTGGCGGTCTCGCGGGCGATGCCGCGCATCGACATGCAGTAGCCGCGGTCCGGGGTGACGGCGATGTCGAGGACCTCGTCGACCAGTTCCAGCAGCTCGATGGCGTCGGTACCGGCCTCGTGCTCCGGCGGCAGCACGATGATGCCGTCGTGGTCGTCGCCCATGCCCAGTTCGCGGGCCGAGCAGATCATGCCCTCGGAGGTCTTGCCGTAGGTCTGGCGCGCCGAGATCTGGAAGTCGCCGGGCAGCACACCGCCGGGCAGGATCACCACGACCTTGTCGCCGACCTGGAAGTTGGTGGCGCCGCAGACGATGTTCTGCGGCTCGCCGGTGCCGTTGGCGGTGCCGACGTCGACCTGGCAGAAGCGGATCGGCTTCTTGAAACCGGTCAGTTCCTCGATGGCCAGCACCTTGCCCACCACCAGCGGGCCCTTGAGGCCGCCGCCGAGCTGCTCGACCCTCTCGACCTCAAGCCCGGCGGAGACAAGCCGCTCCTGCACATCACGACCGGTCTCACCGGCCGGCAGGTCGACGTACTCCCGCAGCCAAGAAAGCGGGGCCCGCATCAGATCTCCATCCCGAACGGAAGGGTGAACCGCACGTCACCCTCGACGATGTCTCGCATGTCCTCGACGTTGTGGCGGAACATCAGCATCCGCTCGATACCGAAGCCGAAGGCGAAACCGCTGTACTTGTTGGGGTCCACACCGCAGGCGGTGAGCACCCGCGGGTTGACCATGCCGCAGCCGCCGAGCTCGATCCAGCCCTCGGAGGAGCAGGTGCGGCACGGACGGTCGGGGTTGCCCACCGAGTCGCCGCGGCACACGTAGCAGACCATGTCCATCTCGGCGGACGGCTCGGTGAACGGGAAGTAGTTCGGCCGCAGGCGGGTGCGCATGCCCTCGCCGAACAGCGCCTGCACCATGTGGTCCAAGGTGCCCTTGAGGTCCGCCATGGTCAGGCCCTCGTCGACGGCGAGCAGCTCGACCTGGTTGAAGACCGGGGTGTGGGTGGCGTCCAGCTCGTCGGTGCGGTAGACGCGGCCCGGGCAGATCACATAGACCGGCGGTTCGCGGTCGAGCAGCGAGCGGACCTGCACCGGCGAGGTGTGGGTGCGCAGCACGACGTCGCCGGAGGCCGAGCCGGTGCCGACCCTCCTGCCGTTGGCCTGACCGGCGTTGACGAAGAAGGTGTCCTGCATCGTGCGGGCCGGGTGGTCCGCGGCGATGTTGAGGGCGTCGAAGTTGAACCACTCGGCCTCGATCTCCGGGCCCTCGGCGACCTCGTAGCCCATGGCCACGAAGATGTCGGCGATCCGGTCGGACAGGGTGGTCATCGGGTGCCGGGCTCCGGCCGGACGGCGGTCGTACGGCAGCGTGACGTCCACCGCCTCCTCGACCAGCACGCGGGCGTCGCGCTCGGCCTCCAGCTCCTCCTTGCGGGCCGCCAGGGCCTTGTTGACCGCGCCGCGCGCCTGGCCGACGCGCTTGCCGGCCTCCGCCTTGGCGTGCGGCGGCAGCGCGCCGATCTCACGGTTGGCGAGCGCGAGCGGTGAACGGTCGCCGGTGTGGGCGACCTTCGCCTCGTGCAGCGCGTCCAGATCGGCCGCGGCGGCGAAGGCGGCGATCGCCTCGTCGCGCATCCGCTCGATCTCTTCCGGTTTCAGTGCCTCGACCTCGACAGGGTCGTACGACTTATTGGGTGCCGACATCTCTTCCCGTGTTTCCGGTTGGCTGGCGCGCGGTCTGTCTTCGACCTGGACGGCCTGTTTCGACCTGTGTGGCCAAAGGTCGAGTCTAATGGGGCACGGCCCCCGCGCCTGACGTGCCTCTCAGTCCAAGAGGAAGCCCGTGGAGGCTCAGCCCATGAAGGCCGGTGCCCCGACGGGCAGGATAAATCGGAACCGCGCGCCGCCACCGGGGGCCCGGGACACCGTGATCGTGCCGCCGTGGGCCTCGATGATGCCCTTGACGATGTACAGGCCCAGGCCGGTGCCACCGCGTCGGTTGCCCCGCCAGAAGCGGGTGAAGACGCGGCCCATCGACTCCTCCGGAATGCCAGGCCCCTCGTCGCTCACGGTGACGGCCGTTCCGGCACACCCCCGCTCGCGCGGGGATGACGAGGGCGCTACGTCGATGATGACAGTCCCCTCGCCGTGCCGCACCGCGTTTTCCAGCAGGTTGCTCAGCACCTGCTGCAGCTTGTCCGGGTCGGCCCACAGCGCGGGCAGCGGTCCGGACACCCGTACCCGGAAGCGGTCGGCCGGAGTGCCCGCCGCGATGTGTGCTTCCACCCGGCGCCGCACCGCGGCCTCGATGTCCACCAGCTGGCGGCGCACTTCGAGACGCCCGGCGTCGATGCGGGAGATGTCGAGGAGTTCGGCGATCAGCCGGGTGACGCGGTTGGCGTCGGCGTCGACGGTCTCCAGCATGAGTTTCTTCTGGTCGTCGGTGAACCGCTCCCACTTGGCGAGCAGGGTGGCGGTGAACCCCTTGACCGAGGTCAGCGGAGAGCGCAGTTCGTGTGCGACGGTGGCGATCAGCTCGGCGTGGCTGCGTTCGGTACGCCGACGGCTTCCGGTGCCGCGCAGCGCGACGACCAGGCGGCGTACCGGTCCGGTGGGGTGCTCTCGTACGTAGCGGGCGGAGACCAGGACCTCGCGGCCGCCGGGCAGCAGCAGGTTGCGCTCCGGTTGGCCGACCCGGATGGTCAGCCCCCGGTACGGATCGGTCACCGTCCACCAGCGGCGGCCTTCGAGGTCTTCCAGCGGTAGCGCGTGTTCGATCGGCAGGCCGATGACATCCGCCGGGCGCAGTTCGGTGAGCCGGGCGGCGGCGGCGTTGAAGCAGACCACGCGTCCGGTCTCGTCGGCGACCACCAGGCCGTCGGGGAGGTCGTCGGGGTCCAGGCCGAGGTCCGCCAGGTCCGCGCCGAACATCGCGAGGCTCGTGGTACGACTGGCGGCGGTTCCGGCGTCCATCCCCCTGCTCCCCTTCTCGGGTTCGGCCCGCCAGCCTACTAGCCGGAGGTTACGGAGCGGCACCCTCCCGGTGCGCGCTGCGCACGCGCCGAAGCGTAGAGGCACACCGCGGCGGCGGTCGCGAGGTTGAGGCTCTCGGCCCGTCCGTGGATGGGAACGCGCACCACCTCGTCGGCCAGCGCGCGGGTCTCCTCCGGCAGGCCCCACGCCTCGTTGCCGAAGATCCAGGCGGTGGGGCCGCCCATGGTGCCCTCGTCGAGTTCGCTGTCCAGGTCCCGCTCCCCCGCGCCGTCGGCGGCGAGCAGTCGTACCCCCGCCTCGCGCAGTCCGGCGACCACCGTGTGGACCGGGACGCCGACCGCGACCGGCAGGTGGAACAGAGAGCCCACCGAGGCACGTACCGCCTTGGGGTTGTACAGGTCGACGGAGGCGTCGGTGAGCACGACCGCGTCGGCGCCCGCGGCGTCCGCGCAGCGCAGTACGGTTCCGGCGTTGCCGGGGTCACGGACGTGCGCGAGAACGGCGACCAGCCGGGGCCGGGCGCGCAGGATCTCGTCGAACGGCGAGTCCAGGAACCGGCAGACGCCCACGATGCCCTGCGGGGTCACGGTGTCGCAGACCTCGGCCACCACCTCGTCGGTGGCGGTGAACACGGTGACGCCCGCGGCACGGGCCGCCTCGACGATGTCGGCGTGCCGCCGCATCGCCTCCTCCGTCACATACACCTCGATCAGATGCCCGATCGCCTCGCGGACCGCCTGCGGCCCCTCCGCGATGAACCGGCGCTCCTTGCCCCGGAAGCTGCGCCGCGCGAGGCGGCGGGCCGCCGTCACACGCGGAGACCGCAGGGAGGTCAGCTCGGGGGTCTGGCTCACAGTGCGCACGCTTTCGGTTCGGAGGCGTCGCCCCGGTCCACTCGGGCGGCTCCAGCCGGTGGGGTGTCGGGGGGCGTCGGGTGCGGGTCCGTTGTGCCCACCCGTTCCGCCCTCGGAACGACGGCCCACAACGGAGGGCCCGCAGGGATCTCCCTGCGGGCCCGGAAGCCGGTGATGGCTCAGCGCAGCGTCAGGCGGCCTTCGGCGCGTTGACGTCGCTCGGCAGCGCCTTCTGCGCGGCCTCGACCAGCGCGGCGAACGCGTTGGGGTCGTTGACGGCGAGCTCCGCGAGGATCTTGCGGTCCACCTCGATGCTGGCGGCCTTCAGACCCTGGATGAAGCGGTTGTAGGTGATGCCGTTGGCGCGGGCAGCGGCGTTGATGCGCTGGATCCACAGCTGACGGAAGTCGCCCTTGCGCTTCTTGCGGTCGTTGTAGTTGTAGACGAGGGAGTGGGTGACCTGCTCCTTCGCCTTGCGGTACAGGCGGGAGCGCTGCCCGCGGTAGCCGCTGGCCTGCTCGAGGATTGCCCGGCGCTTCTTGTGGGCGTTCACTGCCCGCTTGACGCGTGCCACTTGGTAACTCCTTGTAGGGGACCGCGGTGGTACTCACACGGCCCGAAAACGAATTGGTCCCGGTCAGTCGGCGCGCCCCCGTCGGGGGCGCGGCCCGTCACTTGCCGAGAAGCTTCTTGATCTTCTTGGCGTCGGCCGGGGCCATCTCGACCGTGCCGGTCAGGGCGCGGGTCTTCGTGGACGGCTTGTGCTCAAGGAGGTGGCGCTTGCCAGCGCGCTCGCGCAGCACCTTGCCGGAGCCGGTGATCTTGAACCGCTTGCTCGCACCACTGTGCGTCTTGTTCTTCGGCATGGCGCCGTAGTCTCCTCATCGCTGGCCTCCCGCCCGCGACCAGGGCGGACGGAGAGCGTCAGTCAGTACTGCATTGCATAACCCGGAGTGTCAACTCCCGGGGCCTTGCTGGCTTGCCTCAGCTGGCGTCGGCAGGAGCCTGCGGCTCCGCCTGCGGCTCCTCGGCCTCGACGTCCGGCCGCGGCTGGCGACCGGCCTTGCGGGCGGCCTGCGCCTCGCGGGCCTCGGCCATCGCCTCGGTCTTCTTCTTGTGCGGACCGAGAACCATGATCATGTTGCGGCCGTCCTGCTTCGGGTTGGACTCCA
Source organism: Streptomyces sp. NPDC020096 (assembly GCA_040631425.1). GTDB lineage: Bacteria > Actinomycetota > Actinomycetes > Streptomycetales > Streptomycetaceae > Streptantibioticus_A. The sequence goes on along the minus strand of JBEYJY010000002.1, from coordinate 187,226 downwards.
CGAAGCCCAAGTCCTGGACGTCCTCCGCAAGCCGCTGCAGCAGTCGGAAGCCCAGCTCGGGACGGGACTGCTCGCGACCACGGAACATGATCGTGATCTTGACCTTGTCGCCCTGCTTGAGGAACCGGACGACGTGACCCTTCTTGGTGTCGTAGTCGTGCGGGTCGATCTTCGGCCGGAGCTTCATCTCCTTGATGACCGTGTGCGCCTGGTTCTTGCGCGCCTCACGGGCCTTCATGGCCGACTCGTACTTGAACTTCCCGTAGTCCATGAGCTTGCACACGGGCGGACGGGCAGTAGCCGCGACCTCAACCAGGTCCAGGTCGTATTCCTGTGCGAGCTCCAGGGCCTTGGCAAGCGGCACAATGCCTACCTGCTCGCCGCTGGGACCAACGAGTCGCACCTCGGGGACGCGAATCCGGTCGTTGATGCGGGGCTCGGCGCTGATGGGGCCTCCTCGGTTGCACTACGCGGCGGCCTGGCGGGCGGCCGCGCCTTGAGTCTGTTCCTATTGACCCCGCACCTCGGACGCAAAAAGCGCCCCGTACGGTACGCAGGCGGGGCTCCTCACAACCGGGAGCACCGCCGCGACATTCCGCGGGGCGCATCGGGCCATCACGCCTTGCGACGCGATGACGCCTGACCGGGACCCGCCGACCCGAAGGCCGGTCAGGTGGGAGTTGGAGCTCCACTTGCGGGCTGGAAACTGGGTGACCAGCCGGTCGATCTCAAAGCATACCAGCCTCCGGGCGGAGACCGTAATCGACAGAACGGGGCCTATCGTGTCCGTCATGAGCGACAGCACCTCCCCTGACACCGCCGGTTCCACCGCCTCGCCCGACTCCGCCGCCGGTGGCCCCGACTTCGACACCATGACCCGTGACATCGCGGACGTGCCCGCGGTCGAGGTGATCACCACGGTGGCGGTCCACCTGATGAGCGCCGCGGCGGTCAATCTGGGCCTCGCGGAGGAGGGTGCGCAGCACAAGGACCTCGATGAGGCGCGCAAGCTGATCACCGCCCTGGCCGGGCTGGTCACCGCCGGGGCGACCGAGATCGGCTCCTACCACGCGGCTCCGCTGCGGGACGGGCTGAAGTCGCTGCAGCTGGCGTTCCGCGAGGCGTCCCTGGTGCCGGACGAGCCGGGCCAGGGCCCGGGTGAGAAGTTCACCGGACCGGTACTGGGCTGACCGGCGCGCCTGCCCCGTCCCCGGTGCGGTCAGCGCGCCCGTACCGGGGCGACGGCCGCCTCCGGCTCCGGAACGGCCTCCGGCACCGGATCCAGTTCCGGAACGGCGGGGGCCGGGTGGGTCAGCCGATGGACGGCCGCCGCGAGCGCGCCGCCGACCAGCGGGGCGGCGATGAACAGCCACACCTGCGACAGCGCGGCCCCGCCCGCGAAGATGGCCGGGCCAAGGCTGCGCGCCGGGTTCACCGAGGTACCGGTGAGCGGGATGCCGACCAGGTGGACCACGGCGAGCGCCATCCCGACGGGCAGTCCGGCGAAGCCGACCACGGTGGACCTGCGGGTCACCGCGAGCACCACGAACACCAGCAGGAAGGTCAGCACCACCTCGGTGAGGAACGCTCCGGCGATGTTGATGCCGACGGCCGACCGGCTGCCGTAGCCGTTGCTGCCGAAGGTGCCCTTGGTCCTCAGCCCCGGCACCTGCTTGGCGACGACGAACAGCAAGGTGGCCCCCACGATCCCGCCGGCGAACTGGGCGATCCAGTACCCCGCGGCGGTCCGCGGATCCATCCGCCCCGCGCACAACATCCCCAGCGTCACGGCCGGGTTGACATGGCAGCCGGAGATCGCGCCGAACGAACCGGTCAGCGCGAGCAGCACGAAGCCGAAGGCCAGCGCGGTGCCGAGGGTCCCGACGTACTCGCCCGCCAGGACCACCGAGCCCACGGCGAAGAAGACCAGCAGCAGGGTGCCGAGGAACTCGCAGGTGATGGCCCGCTTCTCCATGGCGCTCTCCTCGCGTCGATTGCCATGTCCCATTGCCATGTCGTGCCATGTACTGAGCCATTCTCAGTCAACCCGGCACACCTCACACCTTGAACACCCGGCACCTGGTGAACGCCCGGTGTGCGACGGCCCGTTCAGCGAACGAAGAGCGGCTCCCCCGGCACCTCGGCCTCCGGCGGCAGCAGCGCCAGCTCAAGGCCGCGCACCAGCCGGGTGCGTAGCGCCGCGTCAGCCGCGAGCGCCGTGGCGACGCGCTGGGCGACCACGCCCACCTGGGCACCGGACCCGAGCACCAGCCCGACCGTGCCGTCGGTCTGCGCACTGGGCACCAGATGGGCACGTACCACCTCCGGCTCGGCGGCCACCACGTTCCGTACCGCGTCGGCGACCACCGGGTCGGTCAGCGGATCCAGCCGATCGCGGCCCGAGGCCAGGGCGTGCAGCGCCGGACCCGACAGCGCGTACGTCACGGGTCCGGCCATGTCGATCAGCAGCGTGTCGGCCTGCTCGTGCGCGAGCGCCTGCAGCGCCTGGGGCAGCGGTACGGCGACCGGCCGGGCGTCGGCCCGCCAGCGGGCCAGGCTCTCGACGGAGGTGAAGGCGGGCAGCGCTCTGCGGCCGTCCGGGGCCTGGATGGTCGGCAGGGCCATGTCGCTGGTCTTCTCCCGGCGCAGCCCGCCCGCCCGTCGCCCACCACCACCCTCAGCGGAGGCGCTTCGCGCCGCAGCGCCGTCCACCACGGTCTCCACCTCCCCGAGCAGGGCGACGACGGGCACCAGCAGGCGGGCGCCGACCAGTGCGGCGAGCACATCGGGCTCGGCGGCGCGGTCGTCGGCGTACGCGGCGAGCGCCGCGGTCAGCCGGGGGTCCGCGGTGCCGTCGTCATCGGAGAATCCGGGATCCGGAATGTTCTTGAGAGCCACCCGATGAGGGTATCGGCCGCCACTGACCGGCCTGGTCAGCGCCTGACCCGCCACTTGAGCACTCCGGCCGCCACCAGCAGCACCGCCCCGGCGATCGCGCTCATCGCGGCGAGGCCGACGCCCGAACCGCCGCCGTGCGCCATGGAGGCCCGTACCGGATCGGGGCCGGTGCCGAAGTACCGCTTGGCGTAGGAGGCCGCGGCGGGTGTCTGCGCGCTCGGGGCGAGCTTCGCGGCGGCCTCCAGCGCCGCCACCGGGTCCACCACGCCGGTGCCCACCTGGTCGTCGCGCCCGCCGGTCGGAGCGTCCTGTGCGGTGGTCTCCAACAGCCGCTTGACCTGGGCCGGGCTCAGCCGCGGATAGGCGGAGCGGATCAGTGCGGCGACACCGGAGACGTACGCGGCGGCGGCGCTGGTCCCCCAGCCCTCGTAGTAGCGGCGGTCCGGGTCCGCGATGACCACGTCCACGCCCGGCGCGCCCACGGCCGCGTACCAGCGGCTGGTGGAGAACGCGGCACGGTTGCCGTACCGGTCCACGGCCGCCACCGCGATCACCCCGGGGTACGCGGCGGGGTACGACGCCGGGTCGCCCTGCTGCCCGCTGTTGCCCGCCGAGGCGACCACCACGACGCCCTTGCCCAGCGCGTACTGGACGGCCTCGTCCTCAGTGGCGTCGGGGTGCGCGGTCCTGCTGTCGTCGCCCAGCGAGAGGTTGATGACGTTGGCGCCGTGGTCGGCGGCCCAGCGGATGCCCTGGGCGAGTGCGCCGCCCCGGGTGGCGCGGGCCTGTTTGCGCTGCGGGTCGGCGTCTTCGAGGATCACCCGTACCGGAAGGATCTTCGCCTCCGGGGCGATGCCCATCACCCCGCTGTCACCGCCGGGTCCGTGACCGTGTCCGGCGATGATGCCCGCCATCGCGGTGCCGTGCCGGGCCCAGGAGGGGTCACCGCGCTTCGCGCCGAAACCCACGAGATCGGTACCGGGCAGCACCTGCCCGGCGAGGTCGGGGTGGCTGCCGTCGACCCCGGTGTCGAGGACCGCGACCGTCACGCCCTTGCCTTTGGCGGTCCGCCAGGCCGTCTGCGCGTGCAAGGTGTCGAGCGCCCACTGCTGTTGGCGGATCGAGTCGGCGTACGCGGCGGGAGCGCCTGCGGCCAGCACCACGGCCGTCACGGCCAGCAGAACCGCGATGAGGCGGTCGCGTACCGTCGTCACGAGGCGGTTCCCTTGGTGTGGGCGGTGCGATCGACGGCGGTGCGTATGTGGTGTTCGATGGCGGAGGCCAGGCCCTTGGCGTCGTAGCCGGCGCCGGACTGCGCGGCGGCCGTTGTCGCGCCCTGGCGGGTCGCCGCGGCGGCGGGCTGCGGGTCGGTCACTGTACGGCCGTCGGCGAAACCGCTCACCGCGTAGCCGATGACCGGCAGGGTGTCGGAGATGTCGACGGTCCAACTGGCGCGCTGCGCCGGGCCGAAGCCCGCCGCGACGGTGCCGGGGAACGGCACCGGGCGCGGCATGGCGTCCGTCCGGTCGCCGAGGTGCCGGGCGGCCCAGGTGCCGCGCAGGGCGGCCATGCTCGCCGGGTCCGCGCGGGTGACCAGCACACCGACCGTCGTGACGTTGCTGGACGTGGCATCGGTGTAGGTGGCGCGCAGCAGCCGCAGGCAGCCGACCGGCGCGAGGGCCGAGGCCAGCGCCGGATCGAACGCACCGTCACAACCGCTGTCGGGCGCGACCCCGATCCGCGTCCAGGTCCGGTCGGCGCCCCCGGGCCCGGCGCCGCGGCCGTGCACCGTACGCGGGAAGAGCGTGTCGACGGGCACGCTGTGCCACAGGCTCCGGGCGTCGGCGTACGTCAGGGCGGTGTCGTCCTGCGAGGTCTGCGCCGCGGCCGGATCACCGCCCAGGAAGTGCCCGACGGCCGCGCCGCCGAGCAGCCCGGCACCCAGCACCAGGCAGATCCCGGCGGCCGCGGTACCGCGCGCGGTACGCCCCGGGACGTACGGCGGCGGGCCGGGTCGATGGGCGGGGGGCGGCGGATAGCCGGGCGGTGGCGGGACCGGGGGCATCCCGAGCGCCGTCGGCGACCCGGGCGCGGGCGGGCGGCCCAGCGCGGGCGGCACTCCGAGGGCCGAGGGCGGGGAGGTCGTCGACACCGCCCCGTGTCCTGGCAGGGAACCGATTTCGGCCATGGAGCCAACTCCTGTGGCGGAAAGGGGCTGTTGCGGCGGAGCCGGGGGCCGTGGCGGTGGAGCGGAGGGGCGTGGCGCCCCGCTGTCGACTCCGGTTCCCACCCGGTGCTCCCTCCCGTGAGCTCTGTCCGTCCCGGTTCTCGCGCCCGGGCCGGGGCCCGCGGCGTCGGCCGCTGATGTCACGGCCCGGGTGGACACAGTACGGGTTGTGCCTGTGTGCGCGCCCCCTGGTCCGGATCATGTCCGCTGGTCCGGACTCTTGTCCGGGGCTCCGACACGGTGCAAGCTGCCCGCATGTCTGATCGTGTCGCGGACCGCGCCCGTTACGACCGGGCCACCGCCCATCTTGACGCGCCGCTCGCGGTGGTGGATCTGGCGGCGTTCGACGCCAACGCCGATGACCTGGTCCGACGGGCGGGCGGTAAACCCATCCGGGTGGCCAGCAAGTCGGTACGCTGCCGGGCGCTGCTGGAACGCGTCCTGGAGCGCGACGGGTTCGCCGGGGTCATGGCGTTCACGCTGGCCGAGGCGGTGTGGCTGGCCCGTGCCGGATGCGCGGACGTTCTGTTGGCGTATCCGTCGGTGGACCGTGCCGGATTCGCCGAGTTGACGGCCGACCCGAAGCTGGCGGGCGCGGTCTCGGTGATGGTCGACGACGTGGCGCAGCTCGATCTGATCGACGCGGCGCGTGCTGGCGGCGGCGAGCAGGTACGGGTCTGCCTGGAGTTGGACACCAGCCTGCGCTTGCTGGGCGGCCGGATACGGATCGGCGCACGTCGCTCACCACTGCACGATCCCGCCCGACTCGTGGATCTGGCAAGGGCCGTGGAGCGCAGGCCCGGGTTCCGGGTGGTCGGTCTGATGGGGTACGAGGGGCATGTGGCGGGCGTCGGTGACGCGGTGGCGGGCGCCCCGCTGCGGTCCCGGGCGATCCGCCTGATGCAGGCCGCGTCCCGCAGGGAGCTGGCGGCGCGGCGGGCCGAGGCGGTGCGGGCGGTCCGCGCGGTGGTCCCGGGGCTGGAGTTCGTCAACGGCGGCGGTACGGGCAGCGTCCAGCACACGGCCGGGGAGTGCGCGGTCACCGAGATCGCCGCCGGTTCCGGGCTGTTCGTACCGCGGCTGTTCGACAACTACACCTCGTTCCGGGGACGTCCGGCGGCGCTGTTCGCCCAGCCGGTGGTGCGGCGCCCGGGGGTCGGGGTGGTGACGGTGCTGGGCGGCGGATATCCGGCGTCCGGGGTCGCGGGAAGGGACCGGTCGCCGGTTCCGTATCTGCCCGAGGGACTGCGGTACGACCCGCAGGAGGGCGCCGGTGAGGTGCAGACCCCGCTCCTGGGGTCGGCCGCCGACGATCTGCTGATCGGCGACAAGGTGTGGTTCCGGCACGCCAAGGCGGGCGAACTGTGCGAACGCTTCGCCCAGCTGCACCTGATCGACGGCCACCAGGTGGTGGCCGTCGTCCCGACGTACCGCGGCGAGGGCAAGACGTTCCTGTAGCAGGGGGCTTGTTTCGGGGGCAAGCCCCTTAACCCCCGGGCGCCTTAAAGAGGCGTGACGTAAGCCCCCGCGATCCCCCCGTCCACGAGGAACTCGGAACCGGTGATGAACGAGGAGTCATCGCTGGCCAGAAACGCCACGGCGGCGGCGATCTCATCGGCCTCGGCGAAGCGCCCCAGCGGAATGTGGACCAAGCGCCGCGCGGCCCGCTCCGGGTCCTTGGCGAACAGCTCCCGCAGCAGCGGGGTGTTGACCGGCCCCGGGCACAGCGCGTTGACCCGGATGCCCTCCCTGGCGAACTGCACGCCCAGTTCGCGGGACATCGACAGCACCCCGCCCTTGGAGGCGGTGTACGAGATCTGCGAGGTGGCCGCGCCCATCACGGCGACGAAGCTCGCGGTGTTGATGATGGAGCCCTTGCCCTGGCGCTGCATGTACGGCAGCGCGGCCTTGCAGCACAGGTAGACGGAGGTGAGGTTGACCTCCTGGACCCGGCGCCAGGCGTCGATGCCGGTGGTCAGGATCGAGTCGTCGTCGGGCGGTGAGATACCGGCGTTGTTGAACGCGATGTCAACGGAGCCGTAGGTCTCGTACGCGGTCCGGAACAGCGCCTCGACCTGCTCGGCGTCGGTCACGTCGACGCGGACGTAGGAGCCGCCGGTCTGGGCGGCCGCGCTCTCGCCCGCCGCCGGGTCGATGTCGGCGCAGACGACGTTCGCCCCCTCGGAGGCGAGACGGCGGGCCGTCGCCAGGCCGATACCGCTGCCCGCTCCGGTGACGACGGCGGTACGGCCGGGGAGCCGGCGGCAGATGACATCTTCGGTCTGTGCGGTCACTGGTGTCATTCCTCCGTGCTGATGAAGACGTTCTTGGTCTCGGTGAAGGCGGCCAGCGCGCCGGGGCCGAGTTCGCGGCCGAGGCCGGATTCGCCGAAGCCGCCGAAGGGGGTCCAGTAGCGCACGGCGCTATGGGAGTTGACGGACAGATTGCCCGCGGCCACCGCCCGCGAGACGCGTAGCGCCCGGCCGACGTCCCGGGTCCACAGCGATCCGGCGAGCCCGTAGCGGGTGGCGTTGGCCAGCCGTACGGCATCTGCCTCGTCCTCGAAGGGCAGCACCACGGCGACCGGTCCGAAGATCTCCTCGGTGGCGGCGGGCGCGTCCTCGGGCAGCCCGGCGAGGACGGTCGCGGGGTACCAGAAGCCCTTGCCGGCGGGTGCGCCGCCGCGGATGGCGGCGGGGGCGTCCTCGGACACATAGGACCTGACCCGGTCGCGTTGCGCGGCCGAGATCAGCGGCCCCATCTGGGTGGCCGGATCGGTCGGGTCGCCGACGGTGACCGCCTTGATGTGCGGTTCGAGGAGTTCCAGGAAGCGGTCGTGGACGGCGCGTTGCACGAGGATACGGCTACGGGCGCAGCAGTCCTGGCCGGTGTTGTCCAGGAAAGCCATAGGAGCGGATGCGGCGGCCTTCTCCAGGTCCGCGTCGGCGAAGACGATGTTGGGGCTCTTGCCGCCGAGTTCGAGGGTGACCCGCTTCACCTGGTCCGCGCACTGGGCCATGATCCGCTTGCCGACGGCGGTGGACCCGGTGAAGACGATCTTGGCGACGCCCGGGTGGTCGACAAGCGCGGCCCCGGTGACGGGTCCGGCGCCCGGCAGCACCTGGAACAGCCCCTCCGGAAGGCCTGCTTCCAGGGCGAGTTCCGCGAGCCGCAGCGCGGTCAGCGGTGTGGTCTCGGCCGGTTTGAGCAGCACGGCGTTCCCGGCCGCGAGCGCGGGCGCGGTGGCCCAACCGGCGATCGGCATCGGGAAGTTCCAGGGGGCGATGACGCCGACGACGCCGAGCGGTTCGTGGAAGGTGACATCGAGCCCGGCGGGCACCGGAATCTGCGCCCCGGTCAGCCGCTCCGCTCCCCCGGCCGCGTACTCCAGCAGATCGCGTACGTTGCCCGCTTCCCAGCGGGCGTTGCCGATGGGGTGGCCCGCCTCCCGTACCTCCAACTGGGCGAGCTCTTCCAGGTGTTGGTCCACGGTCGCGGCGAAGCGGCGCAGCAGGCGGGCGCGGTCGGCCGCGCTGGTGGCGGACCAGCCGCTCTGGGCTCGGGCCGCGCGGCGGACGGCGGCGTCCACCTCTTCTGGCGCGGTCGCGGGAACGGTGGCGATGAGTTCTTCGGTCGCCGGGTTGAGCACCCGGTGCTCGGTGGGGTGGTCGGGCACGGTGCTCCTCACATGCGTTCGAAGGAGCGGTAGCGCTCCCAGTCGGTGACGGCCGAGTCGAAGGCGTCCTGCTCCACGCGGGCCATGTTGCTGTAGTGGTCGACGACGTCGTCACCGAGAGCGGTCCGGGCCAGCGCACTGGCCTGCCAGAGCCGCGCCGCCTCGCGCAGGGTGGCCGGGACGTGCTCGGCGTCGCCGGCGTAGGCGTTGCCGGTGCACGCGGGTGGCAGTTCCAGCTCGTTGTCGACGCCGTACAGACCCGCGGCGATCATTCCGGCGACCGCCAGGTAGGGATTGACATCGCCGCCGGGCACCCGGTTCTCGAAGCGCAGCGAGTGGCCGTGGCCGATGACCCGCAGCGCACAGGTGCGGTTGTCCGGGCCCCAGGCGACGGCGGTGGGGGCGAAGGAGCCGGGCCGGTAGCGCTTGTACGAGTTGATGTTGGGCGCGTAGAGCAGGGTGAAGTCGCGCATCGCGGCGAGCTGTCCGGCGAGGAAGTGCCGCATGGTCTTGGACATGCCCAGTTCGCCGCCCGGGTCGGCGAACACCGGCTGGCCGAACTCGTCACGCAGCGAGAGGTGGATGTGGCACGAGTTGCCCTCGCGCTCGTCGTACTTGGCCATGAAGGTGAGCGCGGAGCCCTGCTGGGCGGCGATCTCCTTGGCTCCGGTCTTGTAGATGACGTGCTGGTCGCACGTGGTGAGCGCCTCGTCGTAGCGGAACGCGATCTCGTGCTGGCCGAGGTTGCACTCGCCCTTGGCCGACTCCACGATCATCCCCGCGGTGGCCATCTCGTTGCGGATGCGGCGCAGCAGGGGTTCGACGCGGCCGGTGCCGAGCACGGAGTAGTCGACGTTGTACTGGTTGGCCGGGTTCAGCTGCCGGTAGCCGCGGTTCCAGGCGTCCTCGTAGCTGTCGTTGAAGACCATGAACTCCAGCTCGGTGCCGACGTAGGCGGACCAGCCGCGTTCGGCGAGGCGGTCGAGCTGGCGGCGCAGGATCTGCCGCGGGGAGGCGGTGACCGGTGAGCCGTCGTGCCAGGCCAGGTCGGCGATGAGCAGTGCGGTGCCGTCGTTCCAGGGAGTACGGCGTAGCGTCGCGGGATCGGCGTGCATGGCGAAGTCGCCGTAGCCGCGTTCCCACGAGGACATGGCGTATCCGTCCACCGTGTTCATGTCGGCGTCGACGGCGAGCAGGTAGTTGCAGCCCTCGGTGCCGTGTTCCAGCACCTCGTCGAGGAAGAAGGGCGCCGCGAAGCGCTTGCCCTGGAGACGCCCTTGCATGTCGGTGAAGGCGAGGACGACAGTGTCGATCGCACCGGTGTCGACGAGCCGTCGTAGCTCGTCCACGGTGAGTGGCGGTGTGCGGTCTGCCACGAGGTGGGCCTCCTGTCACTGGACCGGAGCCCTAAGGTATGCACAGAAACCATTGGTTGGGAAGGCCTTTCGAGGAGGACCTATGAGCGGTTCGCAGGAGAACGGCCGGGCGGACGAAGCCGACCGGCTCGCGCCCGTGCTGCGTCCGGTGCGGGCGGGCAGCGGCTTCGAGGAGGCCCTGGAGCAGATACTCCAGGTTCTCCGGCTCGGCCTGGTCTCCTACGGCGAACGGCTGCCGTCGGAGCGGGAGTTGGCGGACCGGCTGCGGATCAGCCGGGTGACGCTGCGCGAGGTGCTGAAGGTGCTCCAGGAGCAGGGCCTGGTGGAGAGCAGGCGCGGCCGCTACGGCGGGACGTTCGTGCGCTATCGGGCCGGTAACCTGACGGCCGAGTCGTCCGGCGGGCAGTCCCAGGAGGAGCTGCGGCGGCGGGTCACCGAGACCGATGTAGAGGATGTGCTGCGGTTCCGCGAGGTGCTGGAGGTCGGCGCGGCCGAGCTGTGCGCGGCCCGGGAGCTGGACGGGGAGCAGGAGGACCGGTTGCGGGCGTGTCTGGCGGCGACGAAGGACGCTCCGCTCGGCGACTACCGCAGACTGGACACACGGCTGCATCTGACACTGGCCGAGCTGTCGGGTTCGCCGTCGCTGGCCGCCGCGTACGCGGGGACGCGGGCCCGGGTCAACGACCTGCTGGACTGCATCCCGCTGCTGGTGCGGAACCTGGAGCACTCGCAGGCCCAGCACGCGGTGCTGCTCGACGCGATCCTGGAGGGCGACACCGAGGGGGCGCGCGAGGTGATGCGGGAGCACTGCGCGGGGACGGCGGCGCTGCTGCGCGGCTTCCTCACGTGACGCGCCTTCCTCACGCGACCCGCCAAAGGTACTATCCCGATCCATTGGCGGCGACGGGAGGACACCGGTGGGAAGGCCACTGATCGGCATCAGTACGTACTGGGAGGCCTCGGCACGCTATCGGGTGTGGGACATGCCCGCGGCGCTGCTGCCGGCCGGCTATCCGCGCATCGTGCAGGCGGCCGGGGCGCTGGCCGTCATGCTCCCGCCCGACGACCCACGGGCGGCGCGGGAGGCCGTGGAGCACCTGGACGGCCTGGTGATCGCGGGCGGGGAGGACGTCGACCCCAGCCGGTACGCGGCCGAACCGCACCCGAGAACCGGGCCGCCCGCACGGGAGCGCGACGCATGGGAACTCGCCCTGATCGACGCCGCGTTGGCCTCCGGAACCCCGCTGCTCGGCATCTGCCGCGGTATGCAACTGCTCAACGTCGCACTGGGCGGCACCCTGGTCCAGCATCTGCCGGACGAGGTGGGCCACACCGGCCACGCCGAGGCGGACGGCGTCTTCGGCAGCCACCGGATCTTCCCGGTATCCGGAACCCGGCTGGCCACCGCGCTGCCGGACCCGGTGGACGTCCCCACCTATCACCACCAGGCCGTACAACGCCTCGGCAACGGCCTGATCCCGAGCGCCCACGCCGCCGACGGCACCGTGGAGGCGGTGGAACTGCCCGACGCCCCCTTCGCCTTGGCCGTCCAGTGGCATCCGGAGATGGCCGACGACCCGCGCGTACTGAGCGCCCTGGTGACGGCGGCAACGGATGCGGCGCAGGCGGTCGGCTGAGGGCTCGCGGGTGGGCGCGCACACGCTCGTCGGCTCGGGCGCCCGTCCTGGCGCCCCTGGCAGGCGCCAGATGCGCGGGCCCGCGGCGCCGGGCGTGGCGACTGCGGCCCGCCGCCCGTGACCCAACGCCCCACAGCGACGCGAGAACTTGAGATTCCGGGCGTTTTGTCATGAGTTGTGGTGTCGTGGGGGGCACCCTGGACTTGTTGACCGAGCAGGAGTGCTGGTCCGGCCGTTCATGGCCGACGGTCCCCGGGCGGTCGCGCCCTTGGAGATCCTGCGAGCCATCGGGTCCGCGAGCGTCGGTCGGCCAGGACTGACGCCCGCGCGGGTGGGGCCGCTCGGGCAAGGACCCGGTGTCAGCCGGGGGCGCTGGCGGCCACTCCCGGCCGTCCCCGTGTCAGCGACAGCAGATCGCGTGACGGGCCCGTCGGGCGTTGGCCGGTGGGCCAGACGGCGCGTAGTTCGCGGGTCAACCGGACGTCCTCGACCGGGATTTCCACCATCCGGCGGGACGCCAGTTCGTCGGCGACGGCGAGTTCACTGAGTACGGCGGGGCCCGCCCCGCTGATCACCGCGGCCTTGACCGCCGTGGTCGAGGACAGTTCGAGCAGCGGCGCCGCGAGGCCGCCGTGTTCCGCTAGGGCCACGTCGAGTACCTGGCGGGTGCCGGAGCCTTCCTCGCGGAGGATCAGCGGGGTCGCCGCCAGTTCCCGTGCCGGGACCGGTCGGCGGCGCTTCGACCACGGGTGGCCCGGTGCCGTGACGACGACCAGGCGGTCCTTCGCCACGGTCACCGCGTCCAGGCCACTCGGCACGTCGATGCCTTCGACGAAGCCCAGTTCGGCCTCCGCGTCACGCAACCGGCGGGCGACCGCCGCCGAGTTCCCGGCGAGCAGCGAGACCGCCGTGCCGGGCCGCTGGCCGTGCAGCGCGATCAGCCAGCCGGGCAGCAGATACTCGGCGATGGTCATGCTGGCGGCGATGCGCAGCCGGGAGTCGCGCCGGTCCCGGAGCGCCTGCGCGCCCGCGTCGAACTCCTCGGCTGCCTCGACCACCCGGCGCGCCCAGTCGGTGACCAGTGCCCCGGCGTCGGTGAGCCGGGAGCCGGACGGCGAGCGGGTCACCAGCCCCACGCCGAGTTGCCGTTCCATCGCCCGGATGCGGCTGCTGGCGGCGGGCTGGGTGATGCCGAGTTCCCGCGCGGCCCGGCCGAGGCTGCCGAGCCGCGCGACGGCGAGCAGCAGCTCCATCGCGCCCAGATCCGGCACCCGGTGGGCCAGCGGTTGCGTCACACTCTCCCTGCTCATAAACCCAGCTTATGCCCTCATAGATACATACTCCCTGGTGAGCGGGGCGGTGGACGGCGAGTGTGGAGCCATGGCCACTCTCGCGCCCGTGCGCTCCCCCGCCCCGCCCCCTCCCGACCGCCGGTCGGCGGCCCCGCTCCGCCACCTCGGTCCCAACTGGTACGCGACCGTGATGGGCACGGCCATCGTGGCCAACGCCGGTGCCGCGTTGCCGGGCCATCCGTCCTGGCTGCGCACCCCGTGCGTCCTCGTGTGGGCGCTGTCGGCGGCGATGCTGGCCGCCGTGCTCACGGCCCGCGCCGGGCACTGGCTGCGGCACGCCGACCGGGCCAGGGAGCATCTGCTCGACCCGGCGGTCGCACCGTTCTACGGCTGCCTGTCGATGGCCCTGCTCGCGGTGGGCGCCGGGACGCTCTCCGTCGGCGCCGAGGTGATCGGGACACCGGCGGCGGTCGCCGTGGACGCGGTGCTGTGGGTGGCGGGCACGGCGAGCGGTCTGCTGATCGCCGCGGCCATCCCGTATCTGATGGTGGCCAGGCACCAGATCACCCCGGGCAGCGCCTCGCCGGTGTGGCTGCTGCCGGTGGTGGCGCCGATGGTGTCGGCCGCGACCGGCCCGGCGCTGGTCCCGCATCTGCCGAACGGCCAGTGGCGCGCGGCGATGCTGCTGGGCTGCTACGCGATGTTCGGGCTCAGCCTGCTGGCGACGCTGGTGATACTGCCGGTGGTGTTCGCCCGGCTCACGTACGGGGGGCCGTTGCCGCTCGCGCTCACCCCGACGCTGTTCCTGGTGCTGGGACCGCTCGGCCAGTCGACCACCGCGGTGGGCAACATCGCCGACGCCGCACCGGGCCTGGGCCAGGCCTCGTACGCGCACCTGACGGGCGGCTTCGCGGTGCTGTACGGGGTGCCGGTGACGGGTTTCGCACTGCTGTGGACGGCACTGGCCGCGGCGATGGTGGTGCGCGCGGCACGCCGCGGCATGCCGTTCGCGATGACGTGGTGGGCGTTCACCTTCCCGGTCGGCACCTGTGTCACCGGCGCGGCGAGCCTGGCCCGGCACACCGGGGCGGATGTCCTCGGCTGGCTGGCCGTCGGGCTGTACGTACTGCTGGTGGCGGCCTGGGCCACCGCCGCGCTGCGCACGGTTCGCGGGCTGGTCAGCGGCGCGCTGCTCGCAGCGCCGCGCCGATGACGTCCGGCGCCTCCCGCAGCGAGGGCCCGTACCAGGTGAGATGGCGCCCGCTGACCAGTGCCGCGGGCAGGCCGGGGAACGCCTCCGGGCCGTCGTCCGAGGTGAACCGGTACGGCTCGTCGGGCAGTACCACCAACTCGGCCCCGGACGCGTTCAGTTCGCCGATCGGGATGCGCGGATAGCGGTCGGGGTGACCGGCGTAGAGGTTGCCGACACCGAGGCGGGCGAGCACATCGCCCGCGAAGGTGTCCCGTCCGCACACCATCCAAGGCCGCCGCCAGATCGGCACGATGGCCGGAACACGGCGGGCGGGCGCCGGAACCCGCCGCCAGACGGCTTCCGCCTCGCCCAGCCAGGCCGGACGGGCCAGCCCGCAGCCGTCGACCAGCACCCGGTGGAGTTCGGTGAACGCCTGCTCCAGGGTGCGTACTTCGGTGACCAGGACGTCCAGCCCGGCGTCACGCAGCGCGGTCAGGTCCGGTGCGCGGTTCTCCTCCTCGTTGGCGATGACAAGGTCGGGCGAGAGCGAGGCGATCCGTTCGGTGTCGGGGTTCTTGGTGCCGCCGACCCGGACGACGTCGAGGTCGGACGGGTGGCTGCACCAGTCGGTGACGCCGACCAGCAGTTCCGGCCGGGTGGCGGCGACGGCCTCGGTGAGCGAGGGGACCAGCGAGACAACACGCATGCCCCACAGTGTCGCCGACACTGTGGGGAGCACGCGGTTGCGGGGGTTCGACACCGCCGGTCCGCGCCGTACGGGTTGCTCGATCGCCATTGCGACGGCGAGCGACCACGTATGCCGCGGACCGGCTGTCACGGGCCCTTCGCGACCCACGACACGGTCAAGACACCCCGGAAGGGCGCTAGCCCTTCGAACTCCCCACCGGTGCCATCCTGTCGACCAGGCCGGGGTGCGACTTCAGCCAATTCCGCACCCCCTGCTGCTCATTGCCCTGCCCGGCGTCCTGGATCGCCGCCTCCAGACCGGTCAGGTCCTTCTCGTCCATGTGGAAGTTCTTCAGCCATCCGGCGACCGCCGGAGCGTTCTTCGCGAACTCCTTGGACGCCAGCGCATGGATCCGGTCACCGGCGCCGAAGGCGCCCTGCGGATCCTGGAGCTTGGTCAGGGAGTACTTGCTGTACGCCCAGTGCGGTGACCACAGCACCACCGCCACCGGCTCCTTCTTGGCGTACGAGCGCTCCAGTTGGGCCAGCATGCCCGCGGTGCTGCCGGTCGTGAGCTGGTACTCCTTGTCCAGCCCGTACGCGGGGAGGACCTTGGTCCGCAGCAGGTTCATCTCGCCCGCACCCGGCTCGATGCCGATGATCCGGCCGCCGAACTCCGAGGCCTTGCCGCGCAGGTCGGCGAGCGACTTCACGTCCTTCACATAGCTCGGAACGCTGATCTCCAACGAGGTCGGTCCGTACCAGGAGCCGAGGTCGGCCAGGTCCTTGCCGTACTGCTTCCAGTACTGGGCGTGGGTGGTGGGCAGCCAGGAGTCGGTCTCGAAGTCGATGGAGCCGCCCGCCATACCGGTGTACAGGGCGCCGACGTCGTACGTCTTGGCGTTGACGGTGTAGCCGCGCTGTTCGAGCACTTCCTTCCACAGGAACGAGGAGGCGATGCCCTCGTCCCAGGGGATGTACCCGAGGTTGACGGTCTTGCCCTTGCCCACGTTCTTGCCCGCCGCGACCTGCGTCCCGCCACCGGATCCGCCGAAGACGCCCATGCCCCCGGCGACCAGGGCGAGAACCACGACGCCTGCCATGGCGACCGCGGTGTTGGGCCGGTAGCTCCAGATCCGCGCGCCGCGCAGCGCGTCGGCCTTGGCCAGGGCGCGGCGGCCGAGCGGCGAGACCTGGCTGCCGAGGGCGCCGGTCATCCGGTCCAGGTACATGGCGAGGATGACGACGGCGGTGCCGCCTTCGAAGCCGAGTCCCACGTTGACCTGGCTGATCGCGGTGAACACCGAGGCGCCGAGGCCGCCCGCGCCGACCATGCCCGCGATCACAACCATGGACAGCGCCAGCATGATGACCTGGTTGATCCCTGCCATGATGGTGGGCAGCGCCAGCGGAAGCTGCACCCGGAGCAGCACGTTGCGCCCGGTGGTGCCGAACGCCTCGGCGGCCTCGACGAGTTCGCCGTCCACCTGCCTGATGCCGAGTTCCGTCATCCGGACCCCGGGCGCCATCGCGAAGATGATGGTGGCGATGACACCCGGTACGACCCCGAGGCCGAAGAAGAAGATGCCCGGGATCAGATAGACGAAGGCGGGCATCGTCTGCATGACGTCCAGCACCGGCCGCAGCACGGTGCTGACGGTGCGGTTGCGACCGGCCCAGATGCCCAGCGGTACGGCGAGCACGATCGTGATGACGGTCGCGACCAGGACCAGCGAAAGGGTCTGCATCGCTGCGTCCCACTGCTGGACGGAGTCGATGAGCGCGAAGCCCGCGAAAGCCAGGACGCCCGCGGTCAGCCCGCGCAGCCACAGTGCCAGCACCGCGAGGATGCCCGCCAGCAGCAGCGGTTCGGGGGCGGACAGCACCGCGTTGACCCCGTCGTACATGTGCGAGACGACGGCGCTGATGAGGTCGAAGAGCCAGCCGAGATGGTCGCGCAGGAAGGTGACCGCGCTGTCGGCCCAGTGACCGAGTTGCAGCCTAGGCACCGGCGGCCTCCTTCTCCCGGGGGAGGAGATCGCACGGGACCTGCGGACCGTCGTAGTCACCGAGCAGGGTCAGCACGCGCTGCCGTGGGACGACGCCCACCAGTTCGCCCCCGTCGCCGCGGACCGCGACCGGGTGCGGGACCCGGGCGCTGACGGCGAGCAGCTCGGCGAGCGTGGTCCGCGGCGTGACGGTCTGGCAGCCGCAGTCACCGGCGTCGGGGCGGTGCGGGGGCACCATGGCCGACGCCGCGGTGAGCACCCGCGAACGGTCCACGTCCTGGATGAACGAGGCCACATAGTCGTTGGCGGGCTCGACCAGGATCTGCTCGGCGGTGCCGAGCTGCACGATCCGGCCGTCGCGCATCACGGCGATGCGGTCTCCGAGCCGCATCGCCTCGTTGAGGTCGTGGGTGATGAAGACGATGGTCTTGTGCAGCCGCCGCTGGAGTTCAAGCAGTTGGTCCTGCATGTCACGGCGGATCAGCGGGTCGAGGGCGCTGAACGACTCGTCCATCAGCAGCAGTTCGGCGTCGGTCGCCAGCGCCCTGGCCAGGCCCACCCGCTGCTGCATACCGCCGGACAGCTCGTCGGGCCAGGAGTTCTCCCACCCCTTCAGACCGACGAGGTCCAGCGCCTCGGTCGCCCGGCGCAGCCGCTCGTCGCGCCGTACACCCTGAACCTCCAGCCCGTAGGCGGCGTTCTCCAGCACGCTGCGGTGCGGGAACAGCGCGAAGTGCTGGAAGACCATGCTGATCTTGTGGGAACGCACCCGGCGCAGTTCGGCCGGGGTGAGCGCGGTGAGGTCCTGGCCGTCGAACAGCACGCGTCCGGCGGTGGGTTCCAGCAGGCCGTTGAGCATCCGCAGCACAGTGGACTTGCCGGAGCCCGACAGCCCCATGACGACGAAGATCTCGCCTGCCTCGACGGTGAAGGACGCGTCGATCACCGCGGCCGTGCTGCCGCTCTCCCGCAACGCGGCCCGGTCGGCGCCCTGTTGGAGCTCGCGCACCGCGTCTTGTGGCCGCCGCCCGAAGACTTTGAACAGATGGTCGGCTTGCAGGCTGGACACTCGCACCTCTCGGGTCGGACGAAAGACGACCCGCCGTGCGCCGGGTTCGCTCCGGCGGGCGGCTGCCCGAACTCTCCCCGTGCAAACAATCCGTGTCCGAGATCACAGAAAGCGGCGGGTGCGGCGCCTACCGCTCACGGCCGGTAGGGCATCATCGGTCGGGTGACCCGACGTCTGATGCTTCTCGACACCGCGAGCCTGTACTTCCGCGCGTACTTCGGAGTTCCCGAATCGGTGAAGGCGCCCGACGGCACGCCGGTGAACGCGGTGCGGGGCCTGCTGGACTTCATCGCCCGGCTGGTCGAGGACCACTCCCCCGACGACCTGGTGGCCTGTATGGACGCCGACTGGCGTCCGCAGTGGCGGGTGGACCTGATCCCCTCGTACAAGGCGCACCGGGTCGCGGAGGAGACCGCGGCGGGGCCCGACGTCGAGGAGGTGCCGGACACCCTCTCCCCTCAGGTCCCGGTGATCGAGGCGGTACTGGACGCGATCGGCATCGCACGGGTGGGGGTCCCGGAGTACGAGGCCGACGATGTCATCGGCACCTTCGTCGCCCGGACGGACGGGCCGGTCGACATCGTCACCGGCGACCGCGACCTGTACCAGCTGGTGGATGACGCCCGCGGGGTGCGGGTGCTGTATCCGGTCAAGGGCGTGGGCACCCTGCACATCACCGACGAGGCGGCGCTGCGGGAGAAGTACGGGGTGGACGGGCGCGGTTACGCGGACCTGGCGCTGCTGCGCGGCGACCCGAGCGACGGTCTGCCCGGGGTGGTGGGCATCGGCGAGAAGACCGCGGCCAAGCTGCTCGCGACCTATGGCGACCTGGCCGGAGTGCTGGCCGCCGTCGACGATCTGGGCTCGAAGCTCACCCCGTCCCAGCGCAAGCGGCTGAACGAGGGCCGCCCCTATCTCGCCGTGGCACCGAAGGTCGTCCGGGTCGCGGATGACGTTCCGCTCCCGGACGTCAGGACGGCACTGCCGCATGAGCCGCGCGACCCGGAGGCGCTGGCGGCGCTGGCCACCCGGTGGGGGCTCGGTGGATCGCTGCAGCGCGTGCTGACGGCGCTGTCACAGCGGCCGGCGAGGTGACCGGTACCGCATCAGCGCCAGATTGGTTAGGCTTGCCTAAGTCATTCGATGATCAGGGGAGAGCCTTCATGGCGGACGGTCCACAACGCAGAAAACAGCAGGTCAGCCGGGGATGCGTGGTACGCGTGGAACAGCTGACCCCGCATATGATCCGGGTCGTCCTCGGCGGCGAGGGACTCGACGGCTTCGCCGCGGGGCAGTGCACGGACCACTACATCAAGCTGCTCTTCCCAGTGGACGGGGTCGCCTACCCCGAGCCGTTCGACATCCAGGCGATCCGCGCGGACTTCCCGCGCGACCAGTGGCCCCGCACCCGCACCTACACCGTGCGGCGCTGGGACGCCGAGGCGCGCGAACTCACCGTCGACTTCGTGTACCACGGGGACGAGGGGCTGGCCGGACCGTGGGCGGCCCGCGTCCAGCCCGGCGAGGAGATCCTCTTCCTCGGTCCGGGCGGGGCGTACGCCCCCGACGAGGAGGCCGACTGGCATCTGCTCGCCGGTGACGAGAGCGCCCTTCCGGCGATCGCCGCCGCGCTGGAGCGGATGCCGGAGGGCGCGGTCTGCCATGCGTTCATCGAGGTGCCGGACGCGGCGGAGGAGCAGAAGCTGGACGCCCCGGCCGGGGCCCGGATCAGCTGGCTGCACCGCGGCTCCCGCCCGGTCGGCGACGCCCTGGTGGCGGCCGTCCAGGCCCTGGAGTTCCCCTCCGGCACCCCGCATGTCTTCGTACACGGCGAGGCGCACTTCGTGAAGGAGCTGCGTCGGCTGCTGCGCGTCGACCGGGGCATCGACCGCGAACGGCTGTCGATTTCCGGCTACTGGCGCCGCGGCTCGGACGAGGACGGCTGGCAGGCCTCGAAGCGCGAGTGGAACCAGCGGGTGGAGGCGGAACAGGAGCCCGCCGCGGCCTGAACGACGGGGCGTCAGCCGGGGCCTTCGCGTCCCGGCTGAGCGCCTCGCTCCGGTCCGGTCGCCCGCGAGCGCCGTACTTGGCGAGATGTTCGGCCGTACGCGGTGCGCGGTGCGGTACGGCCCGGCGAGGTCCGCGGAGCTGGGCGGAGGGAGCCTATAGCCTTCCTGATCATGCGGCGTGAGAAGCGAGTGACCGGAGCGGTCGTGGGTTCCGCGGTGGGGGACGCGCTCGGCGCGCCCTTCGAGTTCGGCCCGCCGGGTGCGTACTCCGCCCGCTTCCCGGACGGCGTGGGGCAGATGTGCGGCGGTGGCGGATGGGAGCCGGGCGAGGCCACCGACGACACGCAGATGGCGGTGCTGGTCGCCGACTCGCTGCTGGAGCGCGGCGGATTCGATCCGTCGGATGTCTTCGCCCGCTTCCAGCGGTGGGCCGCCGCCGAGCCGAAGGACGTGGGCCTGCAGACCGAGGAGGTGCTCACCTCGGGCGAGCCCTGGGACCTGGCCGCCGCCCGGCACTTCGGGGTGAACCAACGCGCCGCGGGGAACGGCGCGTTGATGCGGTCCACCACCTCCGCGGTGTTCTTCGCCACCGCCGGACGCGAGGCCACCATGGAGGCGGCCCGCGGGCTGTCCGCGCTCACCCATGGCGACCCGGCGGCGTGGGAGGGCTCGGCCGTCTTCCACGAGCTGCTGCGGGTCGCGCTGGACGGCGAGGATCCGGCCGCCGCCGTCGCGGCCACGCTCCCGTACGTCGACCCCGGACACCGCGCGCGCTGGTCGCGTGTGCTCGCTCCCGACTGGCACCCCGATGACGCCACGGAGTTCAACGGCGCCGTGTGGCCCTGCCTCGGCTCCGCCGTCTGGGCGCTGCGCCGCACAGGCAACTACCAGGACGCGGTCCGCGCCGCCATCGACCTCGGCGGCGACACCGACACGGTCGCCTGCGTCACCGGCGCACTCGCCGGAGCCGTCTACGGGATCGACGCCATCCCCGCGCGCTGGACGCAGGCCCTGCGGGTACCCGTACCGGGCTGCCCCGGCCGCACCCTGCGGGCCGCGCAACTGGCCGCCCTGGCCCGCCAGTTGGACGGCGACGGGACCTGCGCCGCGGTCAGCGCGGTCACCCGGCGGAGTTGATCCGCCGACCACCGCACCCACGGCGCACCCCAGTGGCGAGGCACCGCCGGGCGCGGCCCCGGACTCAGCCGAGCGAGGAGTAGGCGACCACGCCCCTGAGCAGGCCGTCGACCGCCTTGCGTGCGTTGCGGCGCACCGGGCTGCCCTCCGGGGCGGCCTCGCTGATCTGACCCAGCACATCGATCAACTGCTTGGTCCAGCGGACGAAGTCACCCGCGGGCATGTCCGCCTCCCGCAGCACCGAGTCCAGGCTGTGCCCGGACGCCCAGCGGTAGGCGCACCAGGCGAAGCCGAGATCCGGCTCGCGCTGGCCCACGCCCTCCGACTGGTGGATCTTGTGCTCCTCCTCCAGGGCGTCCAGCCGACCCCAGATGCGGACCATCTCCGCGAGCGCGTCCCGGGCCTGGCCGTTCGGCAGCTTCGGCGGCAGGGCGTCCTCGGTGGACCTGGCCTCGTACACCAACGCCGAGGCGCAGGCGGCGAGTTCGGCGGGGCCGAGCCCGTCCCACACCCGGTCCCGCAGACATTCGCTGGCGAGCAGGTCCAACTCGCCGTAGAGCCGACCGAGTCGCTGTCCCTCCGGGGTCACCCGGTCGCCGTCGAGGTAGTCCAGCTCGGTGAGCAGACCGCAGATGCGGTCGAAGGTGCGGGCGATGGTGTTGGTGCGGCCCTCGATGCGCCGCTCCAACGCCTGGGTGTCGCGGCGCAGCCGCAGGTGGCGCTCGGCCCAGCGGGCGTGGTCCTCGCGTTCGTCGCAGCCGTGGCAGGGGTGCGCGCGGATCGCGGTGCGCAGCCGGGCGATCTCGGTGTCATCGGCCGCGGCGGCGCGCTCCTTGCGCCGCTTCGGCGCGTGGATCCCGGCGGTCCCGGCCTTGGAGCGCATGGCGGAGGCCAGATCGCGGCGCGAGTGCGGGCTGCGCGGGTTGAACGTCTTCGGAATCCGCATCCGGTCCAGCGCTTCGACCGGCACCGGGAAGTCCACCGAACCCAGCCGCTTGACCTGCCGCTCGGCGGTGAGCACCAGCGGGCGGGGCCCGTCGTCGTAGCTCTGCCCGCCGTACCGCGGGTGGTGGCGGCCGGTGCTGCGTCCGGCGGGTACGCCCGGGTCGAGGACCAGCGCGAGTCCGGCGAACTTGCCGGACGGAACATGGATTATGTCGCCCGGCCGCAACCGCTCCAGCGCCTCGGCCGCCGCCGCCCGGCGCTGTGCGGCGCCCTGCCGGGACAGCTCGGCCTCGCGGTCCTTCAACTCCCGGCGCAGCCGGGCGTATTCCTCGAAGTCGCCGAGGTGGCAGGTCATGCCCTCCCTGTAGCCCGCGAGGCCCTCCTCGTTGCGCTGCACCTGGCGCGAGATGCCGACCACCGACTTGTCGGCCTGGAACTGGGCGAAGGAGGTCTCCAACAGCTCCCGCGAACGGTGCCGCCCGAACTGTCCGACCAGGTTGACCGCCATGTTGTAGGACGGCTTGAACGAGGAGCGCAGCGGGTACGTACGGGTGCCCGCGAGACCGCCGAGCGCCACCGGGTCGAGACCGCGCTGCCACAGCACGACGGCGTGGCCCTCGACATCGATACCGCGTCGCCCGGCGCGTCCGGTGAGCTGCGTGTACTCGCCGGGCGTGATGTCGGCGTGGGTCTCGCCGTTCCACTTGACGAGCTTCTCCAACACCACGGAGCGCGCGGGCATGTTGATGCCGAGCGCCAGGGTCTCGGTGGCGAACACCGCCTTGACCAGGCCCTGTACGAACAGTTCCTCCACGACCTCCTTGAAGGTCGGCAGCATGCCCGCGTGGTGTGCGGCGATGCCCCGCTCCAGGCCTTCGAGCCATTCGAAGTACCCGAGGACGTGCAGGTCCTCGTCCGGGATGGCCGCGGTGCGCTCCTCGACGATGGCGCGGACCTTGGCGCGCCCCTCGTCGTCGTTGAGCCGCAGGCCCGCGTGGAGGCACTGCTGGACCGCGGCCTCGCAGCCCGCGCGGCTGAAGATGAAGGTGATGGCGGGCAGCAGGCCCTCGGAGTCCAGCCGCTCGATCACCTCGGGGCGGCCGGGCGTCCACACCCTGGCCCGCTGGCGGCGCTCCCGTTCGCGGTCCGCCTCGAAGCCGCGGCGGCGGCGGTCGCGCGGGTTGTACGCGAGGGTGTTCTGGGTACGCGCCAGGCGCACCAGGTCGGGGTTGACCTCCAGCTTGCCGTTGCTGGACGACCCGCCGTCCTTCTCCTCGAACAGGTCGTACATACGGCGTCCGGCCAGTACGTGCTGCCACAGCGGGACCGGGCGGTGCTCGGAGACGATCACCTCGGTGTCGCCGCGTACGGTGTCCAGCCAGTCACCGAACTCCTCGGCGTTGGAGACCGTCGCGGACAGGGACACCAGGGTCACGGACTCCGGGAGGTGGATGATGACCTCCTCCCAGACCGCGCCGCGGAAGCGGTCGGAGAGGTAGTGCACCTCGTCCATCACCACATAGCCGAGGCCGCTCAGCGCCTGGGAGCCCGCGTAGAGCATGTTGCGCAGCACCTCTGTGGTCATCACGACCACGGGCGCGTCCCCGTTGACGCTGTTGTCGCCGGTGAGCAGCCCGACCTTCCCCGGGCCGTAGCGTCTCACAAGGTCGGCGTACTTCTGGTTGGACAGGGCCTTGATGGGCGTGGTGTAGAAGCACTTGCGGCCCTCGGCGAGCGCCAGGTGGACCGCGAACTCGCCCACGATGGTCTTGCCGGATCCGGTCGGCGCGGCGACCAGTACGCCCTTTCCGCTTTCCATGGCCTGGCAGGCCTCGATCTGGAAGGGATCCAGCGGGAAGCCGTACATCTCCCGGAAGGAACCGAGCGCGGTGGCCGGCTCGGCGGCGCGGCGCCGGGCGTCGGCGTACCGCTCGGCTGGTGAGATCTCGTCCGTCATTGTGCTTTCGAGCCTACCGGCCGGGTGTGACAACGTGCTTGATCTTTTGTTTCCGGGACTCTGCCCCGGACCCCGCGGGGGCTTCGCCCCCGGTCTCCCCTGCTACGTGGCGTCGTCGAAGCCGTCGTGGGAATCGGTGGCCGTGGGAGTGGACACCGGCTCGATCTCGGGGAGTGCTTCGGGGGTCAGGTCGAGGTCGGAGGCCTCGTCGGGGCTGAGGCCGTCGTCCGCGCGGCGGGCCTTGCGCTTGTCGTGCAGCAGCGAGATGCCGACCGCCAGGAAGAACAGGGCGCAGATCGGCGCGGCCAGCGCGAGCATGGACAGCGGGTCGGGGCTGGGCACGGCGATCGCGGAGAAGACCGTGATGCCCATGACCATCCAGCGCCACCAGCCCAGCATCCGACGCCCGCTCAGCACCCCACCGAAGTTGAGCAGCACCAGCAGCAGCGGCAGCTCGAAGGAGAGGCCGAAGACCAGCACCATCCGCACCAGCAGGTCCAAGTAGCCGTCCAGCGGCACCAGGTTCGCCACATGGTTCGGGGTGAGGCCGATCAGCGCCTTGGCGGTGGTCGGGATGATCGTGTACGCGAACCACGCACCGCCGAGGAAGAGCGGGAACCCGGCGCCGACGAAGGTCAGCGCGTACCTCTTCTCGTGCCGGTGCAGTCCCGGCGCGAGGAAGGCCCACACCTGGTAGAGCCAGATCGGCGAAGCCGCGACCACACCGGTCATCAGACCGACCTTGAGCATGATGGTGAACGGCCCGAGCAGCCCGTTCACGTTCAGCGTGGCGCAGTGCTCGCCGTGTTTGGCGATCTGGCCGAAGTTGGAAACGCAGCCGACCGACTTGAGCAACGGCCGAGTGAGGAAGTCGGCCAGCTGGTCGTGGTAGATGAAGGCGACGACGGTGACCACGCCGATTGCGAGCAGTGACTTCACCAGCCGGTTGCGCAGCTCACGGAGGTGGTCCGCGAGCGGCATCCGACCCTCGGGGTCCTTCGTCTTGCGGGCGGACTTGAGCAACCCACGTCCCTATCTCGTGCGGCAGCCGGTCGTCGTCGGCTTGGGTGTACCGGTCGGGGCACTTACGTACGCGTCATTTCTCGGTGACAGCGATCGTAACGCGCGGTGGTGAACGCCTGGCAATCCCCCGAGGGCCGCCAAGTGGCCGCCCGCGCCTCGCGTACGGGCCGCGACGATCAGCCTACCCTCGGCCCGGCCGCGCACGGTGCCAGGCCGACCGCTGCCCGCCGGGTCAGTGCCGGACGGCGGTACCGGCGCGGGCCGCCAGCGGCTCCGCGCTGCGCTGGAACTCCTCGGCCGCGCCGGCCAGCGCCTGCGAGCTGTCGCCGACCTGCCGGGCGAGCCGCCGTACCTCCACGTAGACCCGGATGCCGAGGACGCCGAGGACGGCGATGCCGCAGAAGGCGAGGGCGGTGACGAGCAGGATCCAGAGCATGCCCGCGAGCCTAGCGGCCGCGCGTCACCCGATGTGCAGCCGCATGGTGCGTACCCCGCCGCTGGTCAGCAGGGCGACGATCCGCTGCCCCGCGGGCTTGCGCACCGACGCTCCGCAGTCGGGGCAGGTGAACGAGTAGAAGGTGGTCCTGGCCGTCCGCCCGATGGCCAGCCGCAGTGCCGGTGCGGCCAGCTCGAAGCGGCCCCGGCAGTCAGGGCACGCCGCTTTGAAGACCACGCTCTGCATCGTGGGCACCTGCATGTCGGGTCCTCACTCCTCGCCGTAGCCCGCGAGCGCCTGCTCGGCCGCCGTCCGCGCGCTGTCGGCCAGCGCCTGAGGGGAGACGATCCGGCCGTCGCGGCCGAGCCGCAGCGCCAGTCGGCGCAGCGAACCGGGGTCAGGGGTGCGCAGCGTGATGCGCAACCCCCCGTCGGGCAGTTCCTCCGCGCTGTCGTGCGGGTAGTACTCGGCGACCCAGCGGCCGCCCGGGCCGACCTCGACCACCACTTCCGGGTCGTCACCGGCGGGCTGGACCAGCCCGGCGGACAGGTCGCGCGGCTCGATTCTGGGCGGGTCGGCGGGTGCGTCGAGGAGCTTGATCTCGGCGACCCGGTCGAGGCGGAACATCCGGCGGTCCTCGGACAACCGGCACCAGGCCTCGAAGTAGGTGTGGCCCACCGCGAACAGCCTGATCGGGTCGACCTCGCGCTCGGTCAGCTCATCGCGTGCGGGTGAGTAGTAGCGGATCCACAGCCTGCGGCGCTCGGCGATCGCCCGGTCGACGTCGGCGAAGACACTGCCCTCGGACTCGAAGGTGACCGACAGCCGGGCGCTGGCGCCCGCCGCCTCACCGGCCGCCGTCTCCAGCTTGGCGCAGGCCCTCAGCAGCGCCTGCCGGTCGCTGTCCCGCAGCCCCGGCAGGGTGGCCACCGCCCGAGCCGCGACCAGCAGCGCGGTGGCCTCGTCGGCGGCCAGCCGCAGCGGCTGGGCGACATCGTCGACGTTGTGCCACCAGATCCGCTCACCGTCGGTGTCGATGTCGAGCAGGTCGCCGCCGCGGAAACTGGTCCCGCACATCGGCAGCACGTTGAGATCGCCGATCAGCTCGGCCTCGGTCACTCCGAAGGCGCGCGCCACGTCGCTGACGTGTGCGCCGGGCCGCTCCCTGAGGTATGTGACGAGGGAGAGCATCCGGCGGGTCTGGTCGATCGCGTTGGACATCGCTGTTCGTCTCCCACTCAGCCGCGGGCCACGGCGCGCAGCCGGCCGACCACGTCGTCCCGCAGTTCGGCGGGGGCCATGACGACCACGTCCGGACCGAACTCCACCAGCCAGGCGTCGAGTCCGTGCCCGTACGGGATCTCCAGCTCGTCCCATTCGGCGTCCACCGGGATCGTCTCCACCGCCTTGGCGCGCAGCGGGTATCCGGCGCCGCGCCGCAGCCGGATCCGCGCGGTGGCGGTGGCGCCCTCACCGGCCCAGCTCGCCACGGTCTGCCGTACGTCGACGTGGTCGGGCACCTCCGCGGTGAACTCGCCGCCGCGGGACCGGATCCGGCCGGTGATCCGGCTGAGCCGGAAGACCCGGCGCGCCGCCCGGTCCCGGTCCCAACCGGCCAGGTACCAGTGGCCGCGCCAGCACTCCAGCGCCCAGGGCTCCACATGCCGCGGCTCGGGGCGTACGGCGTTGGACTTCCGGTAGTCGAAGGAGACCGGGCGGCGGTCGCGGGCGGCCAGCATCAGCGGTTCGAACGCGGGCTCGTGCGCGGGGATACGGGGTTCGATCACGCTGTGGCCCTCGGCGGGCTCGTAGCCGGACTCCTGGAACGGCACGCCCGCGGCCCGCAGCTTCTGCAGGGCGCCGCTGGCGGCTCCGGCGAGCCGGGCCTGCTGCCAGACCTTGGCCGCCAGGCTCAGTGCGGCGGCCTCCTCGGCGTCGAGTGCGATCTCGGGGAGGCGGTTGCGGTCCCGGCGGGCGACATAGCCGGTCTCGCCGTCGAGGGCGTCCACCGTCTCGATGACCAGGCCGAGTTCGCGCAGGTCGTCCTTGTCGCGCTCGAACATCCGGTTGAAGGCTTCCTCGGAGGTGATCTCCCGGTAAGCCTCGACCGATGCGCGCAACTCGCGCTTGCTGAGCGGCCGGCGGGTGTTCATCAGGCACAGTGCCAGGTTCATCAACCGCTCGGCCTTGGCGATGGCCATCGACGCACCCCTCCTGTTCTGCTCTCACCGCTGAACCTACCGGTCCAAGGTCGTCACGCAAAAGCCGATGGCCCCCGCCGGGGGGCGGGGGCCATCGGTACGGGTACCGCCGGTTCAGACGGAGACCAGGTCGCAGACGAAGATCAGCGTCTCGCCCGGAGCGATCAGGCCGCCGCCCGCGCCGCGGTCACCGTAGGCCAGGTGCGCCGGGATGATCAGCTGGCGGCGACCGCCGACCTTCATGCCCTGCACGCCCTGGTCCCAGCCCGCGATGACCTGCCCGGCACCGAGCTGGAACTCCAGCGGGTTGCCGCGGTTCCAGCTCGCGTCGAACTCCTCGCCGGTGCTGAAGGCCACGCCCACGTAGTGGACCTTGACGTAGTCGCCCGCCTTGGCGACCGCGCCGTCGCCCTCCCAGATGTCCTTGATCTCAAGGTCCGCGGGGGGCTCGCCGCCCGGGAAGTCGACCTCGGGCTTCTCGATGCTCACGTCTTTGCTCCTCAGTGCGGTGTGTGCAACCTGCACAGTTTTACATTGTCCCGAGGATGTCCATGGAGAAGACCAGGGTCGAGTTGGCCGGCACACCGTTCTGCGGCTGGCTGCCGAAGGCCTGGTCAGGCGGGAGGACGAGCAGGACACGGCTGCCCACCTTCTTGCCCGTCAGGCCCTGCGAGAGGCCCTTGACCGGGATCTGGTTCAGCGTCAGCGTGGTGGGCGCGCCCCGCTCGTAGGTGCTGTCGAACGACTTGGCGCCGTCCCACAGTAGGGACTTGTACTGCACGATGACCGTGTCGGTGTTCTTCACCTGCGGCCCGGTGCCCTCGATGATGTAGTTCGAGACCAGGTTCTTGGGCGCCGCGGTCTTGGGCACGTCGAGCGAGGGTGCCTTGCCGTCGGTGTTGGTGCCGACCTTGGGCAGGCTGTTGTCGTTCTGCGGCTGGACCGCGCCCTTGGCGCTCGCCGGGGGCGTGGTGCCCTTGAGGATGTCGACGACGAAGAAGAGGGTGGCGTTCGGCGGGATCTGCGGCGGCTGGCCCTGCGCACCGTAACCGAGGTCCGGCGGGATGGTGATGGTGATCCGGCTGCCGACCTTCTGCCCTTCGAGCGCTTGGTCCCAGCCCTTGATGACCTGGCCGGTGCCCACCACCAGGTTGAACGGCTGCTTGCCGAAGCTGGTGTCGAACGGCGTGTCGGAGTCGTAGGTCTGCCCCAGGTAGTTGACCTCGGCGATGGTGCCCTTGGTGACGGTGGGGCCGTTGCCCTGGCTGCTGACGTTGACTTCCAGCTTCTTGGGCGGGGTGCCCTTGCCCTTGGAGACGGTCGGCTTCTCGCCGAACTTGGCCCCGGCGGTGATCTTCGGCGGGCTGTTCTCACTGCCGCAGGCGGCCGCGGTCAGCACCAGCAGCGGGACGATCAGGGCGGAAAGCAGTCGCGCGGCGCGGCGCTTCCTTCGCGGGGCGGCGGACTCGGGGGCTGCCGTGCCGGGGGTCGGCGGCGGCGGGGCAATTCGACGCAACTTTGCCTCAGTTCATCAATGGATCTTCCGGTGTGCAATGCGGGCCACTCTACGACGCGACCGGGGCCCCGAACGAGAAACGTACGGGGCCCCGGCGTTGCTTTCGTCTGTGTCCTGGTCACATTCCGGCAATTAGCTTCTCCACTCGGTCGTCAACCGAGCGGAAGGGGTCCTTGCACAACACCGTGCGCTGCGCTTGGTCGTTGAGTTTGAGATGCACCCAGTCCACGGTGAAGTCGCGCCGCTGTTCCTGCGCCCGGCGGATGAACTCACCGCGCAGCCGCGCCCTAGTGGTCTGCGGCGGCACCGACTTGGCCTCGAAGATCTTCAGATCGTTGCAGATCCGCTTGGCCTGGCCCTTGCGCTCCAGCAGGTAGTACAGACCTCGACGACGGTGAATGTCGTGGTACGCGAGGTCTATCTGGGCGATTCGCGGATGCGACATGGTGATGTTGTCGCGGCGCCGATAGCGCTCGATGAGCTGATACTTCATCACCCAGTCGATCTCGGTGCCGATCGAGGCGAGGTCGCCGCTGGAGATCGCCTCCAGAGTGCGGCCCCACAGGTCGAGGACCTGCTCGGTGACTCCGGTGCGGATGCCCCGGCGCTCGCAGAAGTCAACGGCCTTGGAGTAGTACTCCTCTTGGATGTCCAGCGCGGAGGCCTCCCGGCCGCTGGCGAGGCGGACCTTGCGGCGTCCCGTTATGTCGTGGCTGACCTCGCGGATGGCCCGGATCGGGTTCTCCAGGGTGAGGTCGCGCATCACCGTGCCCGCTTCGATCATGCGCAGTACTAGGTCGGTGGCGCCGACCTTGAGCAGCATCGTCGTCTCCGACATGTTGGAGTCGCCGACGATGACATGCAGCCGCCGGTAGCGCTCGGCGTCGGCGTGCGGTTCGTCCCGGGTGTTGATGATCGGACGGGATCGGGTGGTCGCGGAGCTGACGCCCTCCCAGATGTGCTCGGCGCGCTGGCTGACGCAGTAGACCGCGCCGCGCGGGGTCTGCAGCACCTTGCCCGCGCCGCACAGCAGTTGGCGGGTGACGAGGAACGGGATGAGGATGTCCGCCAGCCGGGAGAATTCCCCGTGCCTGGCGACCAGATAGTTCTCGTGGCAGCCGTAGGAGTTGCCCGCGGAATCGGTGTTGTTCTTGAACAGATAGACGTCGCCGGCGATCCCCTCCTCGTGCAGCCTGCGCTCGGCGTCGACCAGCAACCCTTCCAGAATGCGTTCACCGGCCTTGTCGTGCGTGACCAGTTCGGTGACGCTGTCGCACTCCGGAGTGGCGTACTCCGGGTGCGAACCCACATCGAGATAGAGGCGGGCGCCGTTCTTCAGGAAGACGTTGCTGCTGCGACCCCATGACACGACACGGCGGAAGAGGTACCGCGCCACCTCGTCCGGCGACAGGCGGCGCTGTCCCCGGAACGTGCACGTGACGCCGTACTCGTTCTCCAGCCCGAAAATGCGGCGGTCCATGACTGAACATTACGCCCGATGCGTCTCACTGAAACCGGGTTCGGCGGCGTCGATTCGATCATTTTCCCGCCGCCGCCGTGAGATTGGGGCAGCGAGGAACCGGCCGCCGGCCAGCAGCACCAGCAGCGCGACGACCCCACCGGCCCCCGCCACCGCGAACCCGGCCGGAACGCCACCGTACTGCGCGGCGGGTCCGGCGGCCGCCGTGCCCACCGAGGCCCCGACGCCGAAGGCCGTGACCAGCCAGGAGAACGCCTCGGTCACGGTGCCCGCCGGGGCGTGCCGGTCGACCACGACGAAAGCGCAGGCGAGGGTTGGCGCGAGGAACACTCCCGACAATCCTGCCAAAGCCGTCATAGCGGGCACGCCGGGTACGGTCACCAGCGGTACGTAGGCGACCGCGAGACACAGCATCAGCAGCCGCAGCCGCCGCTCCGGAACGCCGGACCAGCGCCGCGCCCCGTAGACCACACCGCCGACCAGCGCCCCGAAGCCCAGCGCGGAGAGCAGATAGCTGGAGACCATGCCGCCGCCGTGCGCGTCGGCATACGCGACCGCGGCGACGGCTATCGAACCGAGCGCCACCCCCACGAAGAAGAACGAGCCGAGCAGCGCGAGCAGTCCGGGAGCGCGCAGCGGGCCGAGCCAGTGCGCCTCGCGCTGCTCGGCCCGCCAGCGGCGGGACGGCTCCGCGGTGACCACCAGGAGCGTCCCGACGACGCCTATCAGGGAGAGCCCGACCAGCGCGGCACCGGTTGAGGCGGCCGCGACGAGCAGGGTCACGAGCAGCGGGCCGACCGCGTACATCACCTCCTGCGCGGCGGCGTCGAGCGCGTACGCGCTGTGCACCTGATCGTCACGGTCCAGCACGCTGGGCCACAGGGCGCGCAGTCCGCCTTCCAGCGGCGGGGTGGCCACGCCCGCGACGGCCATCGCGGCACAGGCGAGGGCGAGCGGATCCGGACCCACGACGGCGAACGCGGTCATGGCGGCGGCCGAGAGCACCGCCCCGCTGAGCATCACGCGGGGCTGGCCGCGCTTGTCGACCAGTCGGCCGAGGGCGGGCTGACCGACGGCGGTACCGAGGCCGTAAACCGCCGTCAGCGCTCCGGCCAGGGTGTAACTGCCGCCGTGGGCGCGGGTGAACAGTACGACCGCCAACGCCGAGGTGGCGTTCGGCAACCGTCCGACCAGGGTTCCGGTCAGCAACCGGATCGCGTACCGCGTGCGCAGCAACTCCAGGTACGCCGTGGCCATACCGTCCCCGTTTCCGTCCGGGCGGTCCTTCCGCCCTCACTAGTGTTACGTATAACTTACCTGCCATACGTAGCATGGCGCTCGACCGCGGGTCCAGCCGCGGAGCGCAGAAGGGACATGAACCGGTGACCGGGACCGACCGTCCGACCTCACGGGATGTCGCACGCGCCGCCGGAGTCTCACAGGCCACGGTGTCGCTGGTACTGGGCGACAAGTGGCGCGGCCGGGTCTCGGAGCGCACCGCCCGGGCGGTGCGCTCGGCCGCCGTCGAACTCGGATATCGGCCGAATCTCGCCGCCCGCAACCTCCGGCTGGGCCGGACCAGGACCGCACTGCTGGTGGTGCCCGCCCTCACCAACGACTACTTCGCCCGGGTCTACACCGGCGCGGCCCGGATCGCGGCGGAGAACGGGTTCGGCGTGGTGCTCTATCCGTCCCCCGAAGGGGTCGGCCCGGCGCCCGACCCCTTCGGTTCGGCTCGGGCGGCCCTGGACGGGGTGATCGCCTCGTCCATGGCGGTGGAGGCACTGCACGCGATCAGCGGCGAGTCCGCCGCCGGGACGGTCGGACTGCCGCTGGTCATGCTGGACAGCGAACCCGGAGTGGCCGGGGCGGCGGCCACCGTCAATCTCGATATCGCGGACGGTATGCGGCAGGTGATCGGCCATCTGGCCGCCCTGGGACACCGGCGCATCACGCATATCGCGGCGGCCGTGGATTCCTGGACCTTCCGGGTACGCCGCCACGCCTTCGATGCCGCCCTCGCCGGCCTTCAGGGCGCGGCTCCGGGCCGCGAGTCCGCCGGTCTGAGCGTCGACGAGGGGCTGCGGGCCGCCCGCCGAGCCCTCACCGCTCCCGGGCCAAGGCCTACCGCCCTGGTCTGCGACGACGACCTGCTGGCCGCGGGCGCCTGCAAGACGGTACGGCGGCTGGGTCTGCGGGTACCGGAGGATGTCTCGGTCACCGGCTTCGACGACCTGGCCCTGGCCACCGCGGTCGAACCGGAACTCACCACGGTCCGCCTCCCCGCCGACGAGGTGGGCGCCCGCGGCATGTCCGCCCTCCTGGCGGCCCTGGAGGGCCGCCAGGCCGAGACCCCCGACCTCCCGGTCGAACTCACGGTCCGGGGCTCCACGGCCCCGGCAACCACTTGAGCGGCGGCATCTCGATCGGAACTGCGGTGAGCTCGGCACCGCCGGTCTCGGGCCGTGGGGCTGCTCGCCGCCGCGGCGGATTCTTTTTGGCGCAAGACGCCCGGGCGCCGGTCTCCTCGAGGCAGGCCTCCACTCCCGAAGCCGCGGGTCTCGTCAGGGCAGGCCCCAAGCCGCGGGGCTTCCCAGGGCAAGTCCGAAGCCGCTGGGTCTTCCCAGGACAAGCCCCCAACCTAAAGCGCGGGTCTCCTTGGGGGCCAGCCGCCTGAACCCCCAGCCGCGGGCCTCCTTGAGAGCCAGTACTCCGACCCCCAGCCACGCGTCTCCTTGGGAACCAGCTCCCAAACCCCAGCCGCAGGCCTCCTTGAGAGCCAGCCCTCCGACCTCCAGCCGCGGGTCTTTGGGAAGCAAGCCCCCAACACCCAAGCCGCGGTCTTCCTGAGACAAGCCCACACCCCCAGGGCGTCGGGGCTTGAAAGCGCCCGGGTGGCCGGGGCTTGCCTCGAACGGCTGTCCCGCGGGGGTTTGGGGGCTTGCCCCCAAGAAATGTCCGCCGCGACGGCGAGCAACCCCCACGGCGGAGCCCGGCGGCACCGAACCCACCGCGCCCCAATCGAGATCCGCCGGACAGTCGCCTGCACCCCAATCGAGATCCGCCGGACAGGCACCAAGCAACGCGCCGCCCGGAGGCGTGAACCTCCGGGCGGCGCGCGGCGCGAGGTTGGGCTACTCCTCCGTGGCCGTGTCCGAGGACGCGGCGCCCTCCGAGGACTCCTCGGTCTCCGTGACGGTCGAGGACTCGGCCGACAGGAGGCGGGTGAGCTGGCGGCCGAGGATGCGGCGGAACTTGCGCTGCTGGGGGCGGGTGCGGTCAAGGACCGCGACCTCCAACTGCTCGGCGGTGAGCTGCCGTTCACCGCCGTTGTTGTCCCGGCTGAGCGACTCCACCGCGAGTCCCAGCGCCTCGGCGAGGGTCATCTCGTCGCGGTGCCGCTGGTCGAGGTAGCTGCCGATCTGGTCGGAGTTGCCGCCGACGGCGACGGCGCCGTGCTCGTCGACGATCGAGCCGTCGTGCGGCAGGCGGTAGATCTGGTCCTCCTCGGGGGCGGACCCGACCTCCGCGACGATCAGCTCGACCTCGTACGGCTTCTCCGCCGCGCTGGAGAAGATGGTGCCGAGGGTCTGGGCGTAGACATTCGCCAGACCGCGAGCGGTCACATCATCGCGGTCGTAGGTGTAGCCGCGCAGATCGGCGTAGCGGACACCGCCGATCCGCAGGTTCTCGAACTCGTTGTACTTGCCGACCGCGGCGAAGGCGATGCGGTCGTAGATCTCGCTGACCTTGTGCAGCGCGCGGGACGGGTTCTCGGCGACGAAGAGGATTCCGTCGGTGTACTGCAGTACGACGACGCTGCGGCCGCGCGCGATGCCCTTGCGGGCGTACTCGGCGCGGTCCGCCATGGCCTGCTGGGGTGAAACGTAGAACGGCGTCGACACCGGCTATCCGTCCCTTTCTGTCTGTGGGAAGTAGCTCCCGGACCTGACCGTTACAGAAGCGAGGCGCGTGGGCCGTCCGGCTCCTCCAGCCGCCGCTCGTGGACGGCGCGGGCGGTCTCCGAGACCTCCGCCTCCGTCAACCGCCGGAAGCCCTCGTCCGTGATGACGGTGACGATGGGGTAGATCTGCCGGGCGAGGTCCGGGCCGCCGGTCGCCGAGTCATCGTCGGCCGCGTCGTACAGCGCCTGCACGACCGCGGTGATGGTCTGCTGCTCCGTCAGGTCCTTGCGGTAGAGCTTCTTGAGCGAACCGCGTGCGAAGACCGAACCGGAGCCGGTGGCCGCGAAGCCGTGCTCCTCCGAACGGCCGCCGGTCACGTCGTACGAGAAGATCCGGCCCTTCTCACGGTCCGTGTCGTACCCGGCGAACAGCGGCACCACGGCGAGGCCTTGCAGGGCCATGCCCAGGTTGCCGCGGATCATCGTGGACAGCCGGTTCGCCTTGCCCTCCAGGGAGAGCACGGCGCCCTCGATCTTCTCGTAGTGCTCCAGCTCCAGTTGGAACAACTTGACCATCTCGACGGCGAGGCCCGCGGTGCCGGCGATGCCGACCGCGGAGTACTCGTCGGCCGGGAAGACCTTCTCGATGTCCCGTTGCGCGATGAGATTGCCCATCGTCGCCCGTCGGTCACCGGAGAGCACCACACCGCCGGGGAACGTGGCCGCCACGATCGTCGTCCCATGGGGGAGCTCCACCGCGCCCTGCACGGGCGGCAGCGTCCGGCTGCCGGGCAGGAGTCCCGGCGCGTGCGCGCCGAGGAAGTCCATGAAGGACGACGAACCAGGCGTCAGGAAGGCCGCCGGCAGACGCCCAGTACTACGAGTGTTGGCTTCCACACGTTTCCTTCCATGATGGCTGCGAACCGTCTCCCGCTCCCCGGGGAGCGGTCGATCTTCGATCACTTGCCACGGACCTTACCCCTGGCCGTGCAAGTCATCCGTCCCGCCTCCGGAGCCGGGGCACCGGACGCGGGACGGCGACAGGAGCGGCTACTGGCCGCCCTTCTGTACGAACGAACGAACGAAGTCCTCGGCGTTCTCCTCCAGGACGTCGTCGATCTCGTCCAGGACGGAGTCCACGTCGTCCGAGAGCTTTTCCTGGCGCTCCTTGAGGTCGTCGGAGGCCTGCGCCTCCGGGGCGGTCTCCTCGACCTCCTCGGTGGAACGCGTGGCCTTCTGCTGCCCGCCGGTGTCCTTGGTAGCCATGTGCACCTCACCCCGATCGCCCGCTCGGTTTGCATGTCCTACAAGATCAGACCCTACAAGCCGGGTCTGACATCGGCCCTGTTCTCCGGTGATCTCGCGGAACTCGCGGACCCTCGCTCACGTGCTTTCCACTGGTTCAACGTCCGGGAGCCACCCCGATGATTCCCGCAACCGCGCGGTTTCAGCCGCCGGACAGCACCCGCACCAGGTCTTCCGCGGTACGGCAGCGGTCCAGCAGTTCCTTCACATGGTTGCGGGTGCCACGCAGCGGCTCCAGGGTCGGCACACGCTGCAGCGAATCGCGTCCGGGCAGATCGAAGATGACCGAATCCCACGAGGCGGCGGCCACGTCGTCCGCGTACTGCTCCAGGCACCGGCCGCGGAAGTACGCCCTGGTGTCCTCCGGAGGCTTGATACGGGCCCTGGAGACGGCTGGCTCGTCCAGTAGCCGCTTCATGCGACCACGGGCCACCAGGCGGTTGTACAGGCCCTTGTCGAGGCGTACGTCGGCGTACTGCAGGTCGACCAGGTGCAGCCGGGCCGCGTCCCAGTTGATCCCGTCCCGCCTGCGGTAGCCCTCCAGCAGTTCGCGCTTGGCCACCCAGTCCAGTTCGCCGGACAGGCTCATGGGGTCGGTCTCCAGCCGGCCCAGGACGTCCTCCCAGCGGGTGAGCACGTCCTTGGTCTGCTCGTCGGCGTCCGTGCCGTAGCGGTCCTCGACGTACTTGCGGGCCAGCTCGAAGTACTCCATCTGCAACTGCACGGCGGTCAGCGTGCGGCCGTTACGCAGCGTGATCAGTCGTCGCAGCGTGGGGTCGTGGGAGACCTGGTGCAGGGTACGTACCGGCTGGTCGACGGCGAGATCCACGGCGATGAAGCCGTCCTCGATCATCGACAGCACCAGCGCGGTGGTGCCGAGCTTGAGGTAGGTGGAGATCTCGGAGAGGTTGGCGTCGCCGATGATCACGTGCAGGCGGCGGTACTTCTCCGCGTCGGCGTGCGGTTCGTCGCGGGTGTTGATGATGGGGCGCTTGAGGGTCGTCTCCAGGCCCACCTCGACCTCGAAGTAGTCGGCTCGCTGGCTGATCTGGAAGCCGTGCTCACCGCCGTCCTGACCGATGCCCACCCGGCCCGCGCCGGTGACGACCTGCCGGGAGACGAAGAAGGGCGTCAGGTGGCGCACGATGTCCGAGAACGGGGTCTCCCGCTTCATCAGGTAGTTCTCGTGGGTGCCGTAGGACGCGCCCTTGTTGTCGGTGTTGTTCTTGTACAGGTGGATCGGCTGTGCTCCGGGCAGCTGGGCGGCCCGCTCGGCCGCCTCGGCCATGATCCGCTCCCCTGCCTTGTCCCAGAGCACCGCGTCCCGCGGATTGGTGACCTCGGGGGCGCTGTACTCGGGGTGTGCGTGGTCCACGTACAGCCTGGCCCCGTTGGTGAGGATCACGTTGGCCAGGCCGATGTCCTCGTCCGTGAGCTGGCTGGAATCGGCCGACTCGCGCGCCAGGTCGAAGCCGCGGGCGTCCCGCAGCGGGTTCTCCTCCTCGAAGTCCCAGCGGGCGCGGCGCGCCCGGTGCATCGCTGCCGCGTAGGCGTTGACGATCTGGGACGAGGTGAGCATGGCATTGGCGTTCGGGTGGCCGGGGACGGAGATCCCGTACTCCGTCTCGATGCCCATTACTCGCCGTACGGTCATGCGGCCCTCCTTGCCCGGCTCCGCCCATCGGCGGCACCGTGTGGCGCGGTATCGACGAGCGTAGAACGCGGCGGCGGCGGTGGGGAGATCATTACAGTCATTCCTCGGCTTCCGGACGTCTGGCGGCCGCCCTGCGGGCCCCGGCGGCGCCCGCTGGGACCCCCGGGAAAAGCGTCCGGCTGCGGGTACCGGAACCCCGGTACCCGCAGCCGGCTGCCGTCCTACAGGTACTGCCCGGTGTTGGCCACTGTGTCGATCGAGCGACCGGTGTCCGCGCCCTGCTTGCCTGTGACAAGGGTGCGGATGAAGACGATGCGCTCGCCCTTCTTGCCGGAGATACGGGCCCAGTCGTCCGGGTTGGTGGTGTTCGGCAGGTCCTCGTTCTCCTTGAACTCGTCCACGCAGGCGGCGAGCAGGTGGGAGACCCGAAGGCCCTTCTGGCTGTGGTCGAGGAAGTCCTTGATCGCCATCTTCTTCGCCCGGTCCACGATGTTCTGGATCATGGCGCCGGAGTTGAAGTCCTTGAAGTACAGGACTTCCTTGTCACCGTTGGCGTAGGTGACTTCGAGGAAGCGGTTCTCCTCCGTTTCGGCGTACATCCGCTCGACCACGGACTGGATCATCGCGCTGACCGTGGCCTCCGGAGAACCGCCGTGCTCGGCGAGGTCCTCGGCGTGCAGCGGCAGCGTGTCCGTCAGGTACTTGGAGAAGATGTCCTTGGCGGCCTCCGCGTCCGGACGCTCGATCTTGATCTTCACATCGAGGCGGCCGGGGCGCAGGATGGCCGGGTCGATCATGTCCTCGCGGTTGGAGGCGCCGATGACGATGACGTTCTCCAGGCCCTCCACACCGTCGATCTCGGCGAGCAACTGCGGGACGATGGTGTTCTCCACGTCCGAGCTGACGCCGGATCCGCGGGTGCGGAACAGCGACTCCATCTCGTCGAAGAAGACGATGACGGGAGTGCCCTCGCTCGCCTTCTCCCGGGCCCGCTGGAAGACCAGGCGGATGTGCCGCTCGGTCTCGCCGACGTACTTGTTGAGCAGCTCCGGGCCCTTGATGTTCAGGAAGTAGCTCTTGCCTGCGGGCTGCCCGGTCACCTCGGCGACCTTCTTGGCAAGGGAGTTGGCCACCGCCTTGGCGATGAGCGTCTTGCCGCAGCCGGGCGGGCCGTACAGCAGCACGCCCTTGGGCGGCCGCAGTTCGTGTTCCTTAAAGAGATCCGGGTACAGGTAAGGGAGTTCGACCGCGTCGCGGATCAACTCGATCTGGTTCCCCAGCCCGCCGATCTTGGTGTAGTCGATGTCGGGCACTTCTTCGAGGACGAGTTCCTCGACCTCGCTCTTGGGCACGACCTCGAAGACATAACCGGAGCGGGGCTCAAGCAGCAGGGCGTCACCGGCGCGGATGCTGACGTCGAGCAGCGGCTCGGCAAGCCTGACCACCCGTTCCTCATCGGTATGCCCTATTACCAGGGCCCGTTCGCCGTCCTCCAGGATCTCCTTGAGGGTGACGATCTCACCGACGCGCTCGAACTCCATGGCCGAAACCACGTTGAGCGCCTCGTTGAGCATGAGCTCCTGGCCGCGCCGGAGTTCATCGAGCTCGACGGTCGGGCTGACGTTCACCCGCAGCTTGCGGCCGCCGGTGAAGATGTCGGCCGTACCGTCGTCGTTCGCCTGCAGGAACACACCGAATCCGGCAGGCGGCTGAGCAAGCCGGTCCACTTCCTCCTTGAGGGCCACGATCTGGTCGCGGGCCTCGCGAAGGGTGTTGGCAAGCCGTTCGTTCTGTGCGGACACACCTGCCAGGTTGGTCTGCAGCTCGACGATCCGCTCCTCGAGAATCCTCGTGTGACGCGGAGAGTCGGCGAGCTTGCGGCGCAGGACGGCGATCTCCTGCTCAAGAAAGGCCACCTGACTCGCGGGGTCCTCCGAACCCCGTGCGGGCCGGTTGCCACGGTTGATGTCGTCGTCGTGGGCTGCCACGGTCCTCACCTCCTCCAGGGGGAGCTGGACGCTTTCAGACCCTACCTGGGCCGGTGGGGGTTGAAACCCCTAGATCACAAACCCGGTCGGGGTGTGTCCGATCTTCACCCTTGCGCACGTCCCTACGCCAGGGAGATACCCACCCAACAACATCGGAAAGCGACCGGTTGTATCGTCGTTCCGGTCAACAGCCGCCAGGGGCTGTTACTTCCCGATGGACGAACGGCAGGCGAGGTACCCGTGAGCGACGCAGTCGGCGAGGCGCTGGAAGTCTGGATCGACCAGGACCTGTGCACCGGCGACGGGATCTGCGCGCAGTACGCCCCCGAGGTCTTCGAGCTCGACATCGACGGTCTGGCCTACGTCAAGGGCGATGGCGACGAGTTGCGCACGGAG
Organism: Streptomyces sp. NPDC020096; assembly: GCA_040631425.1. Classification (GTDB taxonomy): domain Bacteria; phylum Actinomycetota; class Actinomycetes; order Streptomycetales; family Streptomycetaceae; genus Streptantibioticus_A. The sequence continues at coordinate 147,212 of JBEYJY010000002.1, read as the reverse complement.
GCCGGGGCGACCGTGCCGGTACCGCTGCCGCTGCTGACCGATGTGGTGGACTCGGTCAAGGAGTGCCCCGGCGAGTGCATCCACGTCCGCCGGGTCTCGGATCGCGTCGAGGTGTACGGCCCGGACGCGGAGTAACGGTTCACCTCAGCGATGCCGCCCCGGCCGGGGCGGCGGCCTTTCGGCCGGGGGCCCGCGGCGCCGGCCGCTGATGCCACGGTCCCCGGAAGAGCGCGGCACCGGCGTGCGGTGACGGGTCAGACACTCCCCGCATGCGGGCCCGGCGCCGCGATGAACCGGCCGTCGCGCCAGTTCCAGCCGAACTTCCGCTGCAGGTCCGGGCAGCAGCGCGGCACCGTGTCCGATGAGTAGCCGAGCAGCGTCGCCGTGACGGTACGGCCGGTCACCGCGAGGTCCTTCACGCTGAGCCTGCGCGCCGGGTCCACCAGGGTCGCCACCAACCGGGGCGGCGCGCTGGCTGACGTACCGGCGGAGAGCACGTACACCCCGCTGGGCGGGGTGCCGAAGTCGGTGTGGCAGCGCACCACCGCGACCGTCTCCGCGCGCCCGTCGCCGTCGAGGTCGGCGGAGGCCCTGGCGACCACGTCCACGGGGGCTCCGCCGCAGTTGACCGGATAGTGCGCGGTGGCCGCGTCAGGGGCCGCGGGTGCGCTGCCGGCCTCCGACGCCGAGGCGCCCGCTGGCCTGATCAGAGCGCCGATCCCTATGACGGCGGCGATGGCCACACCGGTGGCGAGCCAGTGTGCCGGGTGGGTACGCGTGTGCGTGAGGTCCTGGCCTGCCGAAGGCTGCACGCGGCTGTCTCCTGGGGCTTGAGCCGAGCGGCTTGATCGTTTGGCGGTGCCCAGCATCGTGCCATACGTCACACGTCTCCGGAACCACCGGGTCCGGGTTTCCCCACTGCCCTGTTCCGGGCAACGAGACGACGCCGCCGCCGGTTCCCGGTGTGTCCGGAAATCGGCGGCGGCGCTTGGGTGTTGAGCGGATCGCGGCGTGGTTACTCGGGCGGCGGCGAGCCCGCGCTGCCGCTGCCAGGACCGGTGTAGTCCTCGCCGTACGCGCCCTTGGCGGGGCGGCGGCGGCGCAGTGGCGGCTCCACGCCGTCGGCGAGGCGACGGGCGGTCAGCAGGAAGCCGGTGTGGCCGATCATCCGGTGGTCGGGGCGGACCGCGAGGCCTTCGACATGCCAGGTCCTGACCATGGTCTCCCACGAGGTCGGCTCGTTGAACGTGCCGTGCTCGCGGATCGCCTCGACGGTGCGGGCCAGCTGCGTGGTGGTGGCGACGTACGCGCAGAGCATGCCGCCGGGCACCAGCGCCTTGGAGACGGCCTCCAGGCACTCCCAGGGCGCGAGCATGTCGAGGATGACGCGGTCGACGTCGGTGTCCGACAGGTTGTCCTGGAGGTCGCCGACGGTGAGCTGCCAGGCCGGGTGGTCCTCGCCGAAGTAACGGCGGACGTTCTGCGAGGCGATCTCGGCGAAGTCGGCCCGGCGCTCGTAGCTGTGCAGCATGCCCTGGTCGCCGACGGCGCGCAGCAGGAAGCAGCTGAGCGAGCCGGAGCCGACGCCCGCCTCGACGACTCGCGCGCCGGGGAAGATGTCGGCCATCGACAGGATCTGCCCCGCGTCCTTGGGGTAGACCACGGCGGCGCCGCGGGGCATGGACAGGACATAGTCGGGGAGCAGGGGGCGCAGCGCGAGATACGCGATGTTCCCCGTGGTACGCACAACACTGCCTTCGGGCGCGCCAATCAGCTCGTCATGCGGGAAGGAACCCTTGTGGGTGTGGAAACTCTTCCCGGCTTCGAGCGTGAAGGTGTGGTGGCGTCCCTTTGGGTCGGTGAGCTGGACCTGGTCCCCGACCTGGAAGGGCCCGCGACGGCGGGCAGCACCGGTCGGTTCGGACATGTGACCAGGGTATCCGAGGTCAGGAGGGGGTCCTATGCGCGGGTGGGCTGCGCCATGGCCGCGACGAAGGCCCGCTCAACGTCCGCGGTGGACAGCACGCCGTAGATCTCACCGCCGGGCTCGACGACGAGGTACTCGCTGGCGGGGGTGGCACGCAGGGTTTCCAGCAGGTCCTCACCGGACAGTTCGGCGGAGACCCGCATTCCGGACCTGAGGTCCTGGGTCACGCCGCTCACCGCGACCCAGGGGCGGCGGTGCTCCGGAATGCCGACGATGGCCGCCTCCCGGACCAGGCCGATGGCCTCCCCCGCGGAGTCGACGACCACCAGGGCGCGGGCGCCCGCCTCATGGGCGCGGCGCAGCGCCTCGGACAGCGGAGTGGCCGGGGTCACCGGGACCGCCCTGCGGGTCAGCGAGCGGGCCCGCAGATCGGGCAGCCGCTCCCGCAGCCGGGCCATCCGCAGGCTGTTGCCCGCCCCGGTCCAGATGATGGCGGCGAGGATCGCGGCGAGCAGGGCGTCGGTGAGCGAATCCGCGCCGGACTTGGTTTCGCTCACCCCGCCCGCGTAACTGAGCAGCGGAAGCCCGACCAGTACGGCGACGGCCAGCGCCCGGCCGGTCCAAGCGGCGGCCACGGTGCCGGTCATGGGCTTGCCGCTGATCTTCCACACCACCGCCCGCAGCATCCGCCCGCCGTCCAGCGGAAGACCGGGCAGCAGGTTGAAGGCGGCGACGATGAGGTTGCTGACCATCAGTCCGGCGAGCAGGACGCCGGGTACGGTGCCCGGCTCGACGCCCTGCATGCCGAGGTAGAACAGCCCGGCGAGGACCAGCGAGAGCAGCGGTCCGACGAAGGCGAGGACGAACTCGCGCCCGGGGGTGTCCGAATCCTTCTCGATCTCGGAGACCCCGCCGAAGAACTGCAGCTGGATGCGGCGTACCGGCAGCTTGAAGCGGAGTGCGGCGACCGTGTGGGCCAACTCGTGGACGAGTACCGAGCCGTAGAAGGCGACAGCGAAGAACAGCGAGACCAGATAGCGGGCGGCGCCGAGTTCGGGCAGGACGCGGTCGAGCTGGCCGCCGAAGACCCAGGTGATCAGCGCGGCGACCAGGAACCAGCTGGGCGCGACATAGACCGGGACGCCGAACGGTCGGCCCATGAGGATCCCGCCGCCGGCCTCACGCGGCCGCTTGCCGTTACCACCGCCATCGGGGGTGGGCCCGGGAGCCGCTCCGCCGTTGCCGGACTGCGGCTGCCCACTCGTGTTCATGCGTCCCCTCGATTGGCTGGATCCTCCTGACCGATGATGACCGATCATGCGGCGCGAAGGGCTCTGCCGTCGATGGTAACGACGAGATGGCGGACCGTTGTCAGTGGCAACCCGTAGGGTCGTGTGCCATGACCAGCAGTCCCGAGTGCGGCCCGGCCACGCCGAGCACCCCGCCCGCGCCCCCGTCGTCGCTTTCGCCGTCGCGGGCCGGGGACTTCATGCAGTGCCCGCTGCGGTACCGGTTCCGGGTGATCGACAAGCTGCCGGAGAAACCCAGCGAGGCGGCCACTCGGGGCACGGTGGTGCATGCCGTGCTGGAGCGCCTCTTCGACGCGCCCTCGGCGGAGCGTACGGCGGTACGGGCCCGGGCGATGGTGGCCGCGGAGTGGGAGCGGCTGCTGGCGGCGAAGCCGGAGCTGGCGGAACTGTTCACCGATGACGAGGCGGGGCCGGCGGCGGAGCGGCTCGGGCGGTGGCTGGAAAGCGCCGAGCGGTTGGTGGACCGGTGGTTCTCGTTGGAGGACCCGACACGCCTGGAGCCCGCCGAGCGCGAGCTGTACGTGGAGACCGCACTGGAGTCCGGGCTGGTGCTGCGCGGATACGTGGACCGGCTGGATGTCGCGCCCAGCGGCGAGCTGCGGGTGGTGGACTACAAGACGGGCAAGGCGCCCCGGCCGGAGTACGCGGCGGAAGCGCTGTTCCAGATGAAGTTCTACGCGCTGGTGCTGTGGCGGCTGCGCGCAGTGGTACCGCGCCGTCTGCAACTGGTCTACCTGGGCAGCGGCGATGTGGTGACCTATGACCCCACGCCGGACGAGCTGCGCGTCGTGGAGCGCAAGCTGCTGGCCCTGTGGGACGCCATCCAGCGCGCCACCGAGTCCGGGGACTGGCGGCCGCGGCCGAGCAAGCTGTGCGACTGGTGCGACCACCAGCCGCTGTGTCCGGCGTTCGGCGGCACTCCCCCGGTCTATCCGCTGCCCACCATGCGGCGACCACTCGATGCGGAAGGACCGGCGTAGGGAAGAATGGGGGCGGCCTACCGTTAGGAGATCACGTGGCAATCCGCGTCCTGCTGGTCGACGACCAGCCGCTGCTGCGCACCGGATTCCGGATGATTCTGGAGGCGGAGCAGGACTTGGCCGTGGTCGGCGAGGCCGGGGACGGTCTGCAGGCGCTGGATCAGGTGCGTGCGCTCCAGCCGGATGTGGTCCTGATGGACATCCGCATGCCGAGGATGGACGGTGTTGAGGCGACCCGGCAGATCACCGGGCCCGGCCGGGACGGCCCGGCCAAGGTGCTGGTGCTGACCACCTTCGACCTGGACGAGTACGTGGTGGAGGCGCTCCGCGCGGGCGCCAGCGGCTTCCTGCTCAAGGACGCCCCGGCGGACGAGCTGGTCCAGGCGATCCGGGTGGTCGCGGCCGGTGAGGCGATGCTGGCGCCGAGCATCACCCGTCGGCTGCTGGACAAGTACGCGGGCCACCTGCCGTCCGGCGAGGAACCCGTACCGCAGGCGCTGCACACGCTCACCGAGCGTGAGGTCGAGGTGCTCAAGCTGGTGGCCCGCGGGCTGTCCAACGCGGAGATCGCGGCGGAGCTGTTCGTCAGCGAGACCACAGTCAAGACCCATGTCGGCCATGTGCTCACCAAGTTGGGGCTGCGGGACCGGGTACAGGCCGCGGTGTACGCCTACGAGAGCGGGCTGGTGCGGCCGGGGGCCCAGTAACGACGGAAGGGGGCCGGGGCGTATCGCCCCGGCCCCCTCGCGTTCATCGGGTCAGCCCTTCACGCCCTTGCCGAGCTCCCAGTACTGCAGCTCCGAGGAGGCGTTCATGGCCCACTCGGTGCCGGTGATCTGGGACTGCGCGGCCAGATACTGCTTGCCCTGCCACAGCGGGAGGAACGGCACATCCTTGGCGATGTCGTCCTCGATCTCCTGGAAGCTGTTCACGGCCGTGCTGCGCTCGGCGACCGTACGGGTCTGCGGGAGCAGCTGGGACTCGATGGCATCGTTGCGGTACGCGCTGCCGAGGAAGTTGTCCTTGCCGAAGAACGGGCCGATGTAGCTGTCGGGGTCCGGGAAGTCCGGGAACCAGCCCATGCCGTAGACCTGGTACTGGCCCTTGCGCTCGGCGGGCCGGTAGGCGGACCACGGCACGCCCTGCAGCGTCACCTTGAACAGACCGCTCGCCTCAAGCTGGGTCTTCAGCTCGGTGAACTCCTTGGCGGTGGACTCACCGTAGTGGTCCGTGGTGTAGCTCAAGTTCAGCGAGACCGGGGTGTTGATGCCCGCCTTCTCCAAGGTGCTACGGGCGGCCGAAACACTCGGATTGCCGTAGATGTTGAAGAACGAGTTGGTGTGTCCGGTGATGCCCTGCGGAACCATCGAGAACAGCGGCTGCGAGGTACGCGCGTACACATCCCGTACCAGGGCGGAGCGGTCGACGATCTGGGCGACCGCCTTGCGCACCGCCGGGTTCTTCACCGTCGGGTCGTTGGCGTTGAAGACCAGGTAGCGGATTTCGGTGCCGGGTGCCTCGACCAGGTTGATGTTCTGCGTTGCGCCGTTGCTCAGCCCGGAGATCTCGTCCGGCGTCATGCTCCGGTTCATCACATCGATGCGACCGGCCTTCAGCGCGGACTCCATGTCGCTGGAGCTCTTGAAGAACCGCAGCTCTATCTTGCCGTTGCTGAGCTTGGCATTGCCCTTGTAGTGCGGGTTCTTGTTGAAGACCGCCTTGTCGCTGGAGTCGAACGAGGCCAGCGTGTACGGGCCCGAGCCCAGCACCGAGGTTCCCGCGTAGACCTTGTCCTTCGGGTAGATCTTGCTGTCCACGATCGAGGCGGCCGGGGTGGCCAGCTTGAACGGGAAGGTGGCGTCCGGCGCCTTGAGGTGGAACACCACCGTGGAGTCGGTCGGCGTCTCCACCTTGTCGACGTTGTCCAGCAGCCCGGACGGGCCGTTGGGGTCGTGGATCGCCAGCATGCGGTCCACGGAGAACTTCACGTCCGCGGCGGTCAGCGGGTCTCCGTTGGAGAACTGCAGCCCGGTGTGCATGCTGCAGCGGTAGGTCTCGCTGAGCTGGTCGGTGAAGCCGCACCGCTCGGCGGCCTCCGGTACCGGGTCGGTGCCGGTGCGGGGGTAGCTCAGCAGCGTCTGGAAGGTGTTGCGCAGGACCGTCCAAGCGGCGACGTCGTACGCGGCCGCCGGGTCGAGCGGGGCAGGGGTGTCCTTGGTCGCCTCGATCCGGTCCGTAGTGCCCACGACGATGGCATCGCCGCCGCCTCCACTGTTGCCGCTGGATCCACCGCATGCGGCGAGGGCGGGCGCGATCAGGCCCACCACAGCCGGCAGCACCAGTAGCTTGCGATTCATCCTCGTTGGTCTCCCTAATCGGCGCTGGTAGTTCATAGCTGCGGGTGGCGCTACGCCGGCGCCACCCGCTCCCCCGGATGTCTATGTCATCTTTTGTTGTTACTCGCCACCGGAGCCGTCGTAGAGGTGGCAGGCCACCCGTACACCGGTCTCCGGCAGCAGCCGCAGTCGCGGATCCCGCGCCTGTTCGAACTCCAGCACAACGTGGCCCCCCTCGGCCTGCATGGCCACCACACCGCTCCAGAACGGCTCGCGCGGCTGCGCGGCGGAACCTTCTTCGCGAAGGTTCCGGAGGTATTCCAACACTTCTTCCTGGGTGTGCCCGCGGCCGGGTGCGATAGCGAGCCGGTTGAGCTCCGGTTCGGCGAGCGCGACGAGGTCCGCGAAGAGGGCTTTCTCCTTCGCGTACTCCTCGACCGGCATCTCCAACCAGCGCCGTTCCAGCAGCGCGCGCAGGTCGCGAGCCTCCCAGCCGCAGCCCGCCAGCGCCACCGGGCACCGGGGGTGGAAGGAACAGCCGAGCGGCGGACGGGCCGCGTCGGGGATCTCGCCGCGCGGCAGCTCGCGATCCACGGCCCTCGTCGGGTCCGGCTCCGGGATCGCCGCCAGCAGCGCCTTGGTGTACGGGTGCTTGGGGTCGGCGAAGACCTCCTCGGTGGGCCCGTACTCGACGATCCGGCCCAGGTACATGATCGCGATGTTGTCGCAGAAGAACTTCGCGCTCGCCAGGTCGTGGGTGACGTAGACGTACGTGAGATCCAGGTCGCGCTTGAGATCCAGCATCAGCTGCAGGATCTTGGCGCGCACGCTCATGTCGAGCATCGAGATCGGCTCGTCGGCGACGAGCAGTTCGGGGTCGGCGATGATCGCCCTGGCCAGCACGGCGCGCTGCTTCTGGCCGCCGGACAGGTCCGAGGGGAACTTGGTGAGGTACCGCTCGGCCGGGGCCAGACCGACCCGCTCCAGGGCGTCGACGACCTTGGCCTCGTACTCCTCCTCGTCCTTGACCAGACCGTGGATGGTCAGCGGATGGCCGACGGCGGTACGGATGTCCATGGCCGGGTTGAGCGAGGCGTGCGGGTCCTGGAAGACCATCTGCAACTTGCGGCGCAGCGGCCGCATTTGGCGCTCGCTGTACTGGGCGATGTCCTCGCCGCGGTACCGGATGGCGCCTCCGGTCGCCGCGTTGAGGCCCAGCAGGGTGCGCCCCAGCGTGGTCTTACCGGAGCCGGACTCGCCGACCAGGCCGAGCACCTCGCCCTTGCGCAGCGTGAGGTTGACGCCGTCGACGGCCTTGACCGCTCCGGCGCCGCGGCCGGTCAACCGGCTGAGGAAATTACCGCGCAGGCCGAAGTGGACTTCGAGGTCCTCGATCTCGACGAGCGTCTCGGGCTCGGCGGACACCTCGGCCTCCTTGTCGAGGACGATGGCGGCCGCGTCCGTGTCAGGCTTCGTCGGCAACGCTGATCTCCTTCACCGCGGCGAGCGGCTCGCGCCCGTCCGTTCCCAACTCGTCGGCCAGCGAGGGGTCCGCCTCGATCGCCTGGTGCCAGCAGGTGCTGCGTACGCCGGACCGCAGCCGCACCTCAGGCGGCTCCGCGGTCGCGCATCCACGCATCGCCACCGGACACCGCGGGTGGAACCGGCAGCCCTCGGGAGGGTTGCCGAGGTCCGGCGGGCTGCCCGGAATGTAGTGCAGCCCGGTGGTGGACAGCGAGATGGTGGAGCGGAGCAGCTCCTTGGTGTAGGGGTGCTGCGGGTTGGCGAACACCTCGCGGGAATCGCCCTGTTCGACGATATGCCCCGCGTACATCACCGCGACCCGGTCGCACGCCTCCGCGACGATACCGAGATTGTGCGTGATGAGAACCAAGGCGGTGTCAAAGTTCTTCCGAAGGTCCGCGAGAATTTTGATGATCTGTGCTTCGACGAGGACATCGAGCGCGGTGGTCGGCTCGTCGGCCACCACGAACGCGGGGCGCAGCACCAGTGCCAGGGCGATCATGATGCGCTGGCGCATGCCGCCGGAGAACTCATGCGGGTAGCTCTCGTAGCGGCTGGGCGGAATGCCCATTCCGCGCAGTGCCTCCAGTGAGCGCTCGCGGATCTGCTGCTTGGACAGGCCCTTTTCGTGGGTGCGCAGGGTCTCCTCGAACTGCTCGGAGATCCTCATCAGCGGGTTGAGCCGGGTCATCGGCTCCTGGAAGATCAGCCCCAGTTCGGGACCGCGCAGCTTCTGCAGCCGCTTGGGCGACAGCTCCACGAGGTTCGTACCGCGCAGCAGCACTTCACCGTCGACGGCGGAGCCGGGCGGGGTCAGGCCGAGCACGCCACGCCCGAGGGTGGACTTGCCGCAGCCGGACTCGCCGACCAGCCCGAGCGTCTCCCCCGGCCGCACGTCGAAGCTGACGCCGTCGACAGCGCGGACCGGGCCCCGCTCGGTCCCGTACCAGACGCGCATGTCGCGCACGGACAGAACGGGTTCACCGGCTTCGCCCACAGCGGGCGCGGCCGCAACGGCGGCATCTGTAGTGGTGGTCATCGACCCTCCTTCGGGGTCTCGACGGGGTCGCCGTCCGAGGCGGGCTCGCCATCCGGCGCGGGTTCGCCGTCCGGTGCGGGGGCGGGGGCCGCCTTGGGTGCGGCGTTCGCCTCCGGCGCGGGCTTGGGAGCCGAGGGCCGTGTGCTCTTACGCGCGGAAGCGCGACGCGGCTTCGGCTTGGCCTCCGCCACGGCATCGCCATCCGGCGCGGGTTCCGGGTCGGCCTTGCCGTCCGCCTCCGGCGCGGCGATCACCTGTGCCTTGGGCTCGGGCTTGGACGTCGGCTCCGTTGCGGGCTGCGGCTCGGCTGCGGAGTCCGCCTTCGGGGCCGATTTCGGCGCCACTGCGGCCTTCGTCCTACGAGCAGCAGGCCTGCGCTTGGGCTTCGCCTCAGGCTCGGGCTCGGACGCGGACACGGCCTCGGGCTTGGACGTCGGCTCCGTTGCGGACTGCGGCTCGGCTGCGGAGTCCACCGTCGAGGCCGATTTCGGCGCCACTGCGGCCTTCGTCCTACGAGCAGCCGGCCTGCGCTTGGGCTTCGCCTCGGGCTCCGCCTCCGACCCGGCCTCAGGCCTGGACGTCGGCTCCGTTACGGACTGCGGCTCGGCTGCGGAGTCCACCGTCGAGGCCGATTTCGGCGCCACTGCGGCCTTCGTCCTACGAGCAGCCGGCCTGCGCTTGGGCTTCT
>JBEYJY010000002.1:0-137309 GCA_040631425.1 Streptomyces sp. NPDC020096 | reverse complement strand
GCCTCGGGCTCGGGCTCGGGCTCGGACGCGGCCTCGGGCTCCAGCTCAGGCTTAGGCTCGGACACTGCCTCGGACTTCGACTCGACCTCGGGCTCCGTCTCCGGCGCGGCCTCGACCTCGGGCTCCGCCTCCGCCACGGCCTCGGGCTTCGCCTCGGGGGCGTCTCCCGCCGTCTCGGCCTCCGGATGGGGCGCCGCCTCCGTCGTGGAGTCGGGCTCCCGCTCGGAAGCGGACGCCACGTCCTGCTCGGCCTGCGGCTCGGAAGGGGCGGGCTCCGTCCGGCCCTCCTCCGGCGCGCCGGAGTCCTTCTCGGAGTCCTCGGCGGACCCGATCGGCGCCTGCTCGGCCTGCTCCGCGGGCTCCGGGGAACCGTCGGCGTCCTCGGCGGTCTTGCGGACCGTCTCAGCCTCCGGTGCCGCCTCCTCCGTCGCCGTCTGCGACGCCGCGGCCGTCGCCTCCGCGGAGCCGCCGCCCGCCGTGACGCGCCTGCGCGCGGCGGCGCGCACAGGGAGGATCACCTTGGTGATACGACGCTTGCGCATCGAGGAGTTGAGGACGTCGTTGAGGCCCTCGCCGACCAGCGTGAAGCCGAGGATCGCGATGATCATCGCGATGCCCGGGTAGAGCGCCGTCCACCACATGCCCGCATTGACGTCGTCGATGGCACGCTGCAGGTCATAACCCCACTCGGCGGCCTCGGTGGGCTGGATGCCCAGGCCGAGGAAGCCCAGGCCCGCCAGGGTGGAGATGGCGTCGGCGGCGTTCATGGTGGTGATGACCGGCACGGACTGCACCACGTTGCCGAACAGGTACTTGCGGATCACCACGGAGGGCTTGGCACCCATCGCGCGCGCCGCCTCCACGTACAGCGCCTCACGGGCGGACAGCGCCGAGGAGCGCACCACCCGGAAGTACTGCGGGATGTAGACCACGGTGATGGACAGGGCCGCGGTCACCACGCCGCCACCGACCACACCGGAGAAGACGAAACCGGCGACGATCGCCAGCAGCAGGTACGGGAAGGCGAACAGGGCGTCCATGACCAGGACGAGGATCCGGTCCAGCCAGCCGCCGAAGTACCCGGCCAACAGGCCCAGCAGCACGCCGAGGATGAGCGAGAAGATGACGGCGAGCAGCATCACCTCAAGCGCGGTGCGCGCGCCGTAGATGGTGCGGGAGAGCACGTCCAGGCTCTGCACGGTGGTGCCGAACAGATGGGCGCCGTCCGGCGCGCCCTGCTTGGGGAACGGCTTCCCGCCGGACTGGTACTGGTCGAAACTGTACGGCGCGAGCAACGGCGCGAACAGCGCGACCAGCACGAACAGTCCGGAGATCACGAACCCGGACCAGAGCATGAACTTGGGCATGCCATGGGCCTGGCCGATCGGCGCGAAGGTGCGGCGCAGACCGCGCAGTCGGCCCGGTTTGACGGTGGTCTTGACCACCGCGTCCACGTCGGTGGGCGGAAGTAGGGCTGTCTGGGTCATCTCAGTACCGCACCCTCGGGTCGATCAGTGCGTTCACGAAGTCGATGAGCATGGAGATCACCACGACCACCAGGGCGAAGACGGTGACGATGCCCTGCACCGCCGCGTAGTCACGCGCGTTGATGTAGGTGATCAACGCCTGGCCGATGCCCGGCCAGTTGAAGGTCTTCTCGGTCAGCACGGAACCGCCGAGCAGCATGGCCACCTGCAGGCCGAGCACGGTGACGACGGGCACCAGCGCGTTGCGGAAGGCATGCCGGGTGACCACCGAGGTCTCTTTGATGCCCCGGGCGCGGGCCGCTTCCACATAGTCACCCTGCAGCGACTGGATCACGTTGACCCGGATCATGCGGATGAAGACACCCACGATGATCAGGCCGAGCGTGACCGAGGGCAGTACGAGGTGCTGGGCGATATCGCCGACCGCGCTCCAGTCACCGGCGATCGCCGCGTCCAGGATCAGGATGTGGGTGGTGGTCGGTACGTTGAGGCCGACCAGCAGCGAGGCCTGTCCGGAGGACGGCAGCAGGTTCAAGCCGTTGGGCCCGAAGGCGAGTTGGGCCAGCAGGCCGAGCACGAACGCGGGGGCCGCGTAGGTGATGATCGCGAACAGGCGGCCGACGACATCGATGCCGCGGTCGCGGAACCGACCGGCGAGCAACCCGACCGGTACGCCGATGATCGTGGCCACGATCAGGGCGCCGAGGCTCAGCGAGAGGGTGGCTCCGCCGCGCTGGATGATGACATCGCGAACACTGAGGTTGTCGGAGAAGGTGGTGCCGAAGTTCAGTGTGCCGACCGACTTCAGGTACTCCCAGAACTGCAGGTACAGCGGCCGGTCAAAGCCCGCCGCGTGCCTTCGCGCGGCGAGTTCGACGGCGGACAGCTTGCCGCCCTGGGACGCCGCGATGGGGTCGCCAGGCGCCACCCGCATCATGACGAAGACCAGAACCAGCAGGATGAAGACCATGGGCACTGCCAGCGCGATCCTGGTGAGGACGTAGCGGCGCAGCGACCCGGACTGCTTGCTCATAGAGGGACGTCTTTCTTCACCGGGCGACGGGGCCGGCCCCCTGGCGGTTGCCATGGGCCGGCCGACGTCACATGCCGCTACTTGCTGAGTTCGTAGAAGCGGAACATCGACGGATCGAGGGCCTTGTCGGCCCCCTTGACGCCAGTGCGGACGATCGCGGTCTGCTTGCCCTGCCAGACCGGAATGATCGGCGCGTCCTCCGCCACGGTCTTCTGGATGTCGGCGAGGGCCTGGTTGCGGGTGTTCTGGTCGGTCGAGCCCTCTTCCTTGGCCAGGTCGTCCTGGATCTGGGAGTTCTGGTAACCCGTGCCCAGGAACGGCTGCTTGGTCAGGAACGGCCCCAGGTCGTCATCGGGGTCCGGGAAGTCCGGGAACCAACCCATCATGTACGAGGCGTAGTTGTCGGCCTTCTCGTCCTTCTGGTACTGCGTCCACTCGGTGGACTGCACGTTCACCTTGAACAGGCCGCTGGCCTCAAGCTGGCGCTTGATGGTGGTGGCCTCGTCGGAGGAGGCGGGGCCGTAGTGGCTCGGGGTGAAGAAGTACTGCAGCGAGACCGGGGTGCTGATCCCGGCGTCCTTCAGGAGCTTGGCGGCCTTGTCCTTGTCCGGCGCACCGTACTTGTCCTTGAAGGCCGGGACCTGACCCTGGATGCCGTTGCCCACCATGGAGTACAGCGGCTCGACGGTGCCGTTGTATACCTGCTTGGCGATGCCCTCGCGGTCGATGACCTGGGCGACCGCCTGGCGTACGGCCTTCTGGTCGGCGGGCTTCACCTTGGCGTCGAAGACGACATAGCGCTTCTCGGAACCGGTGCCCTGGACGACCTGGACACCGCTGCCGCTCTGCAGCGACTTGACGTCGGTGGGCGAGAAGGTGCGGAACGCCACATCGACGTCACCGCCCTGGATCGCCTGCTTCAAGGTGGAGGCGTCGGAGAAGTACTGGAGGATGAACTGCTGGTTCTGCAGCTTGACCGGGCCCTTGTAGCTCTTGTTCGCCACGAAGTCGGCCGACTGCTTGGCGGAGTACTTGTCCAGCGTGTACGGGCCGGAGCCGACCACCTTGGTGCCGTCGAGCAGCTTGTCCTTGGGGTAGACCTTGCTGTCGACGATCAGCCCGGCGTCGGTCGCGAGGACCTGCGGGAAGGTCGCGTCGGGGTTCTTCAGGTGGAAGATGACCTGGTCGTCGCCCTTGGCCTCGGTCTTGTCGAGGTTGGCGAGCAGGCTTGACGGGCCGTTGGGCGCCGCGATGCCGACCATCCGGTCGAAGGAGAACTTCACGTCATTGGCGGTGAGTTTGTCGCCGTTGGAGAAGGCCAGCCCCGCCTTGAGGGTGCAGGAGTAGGTCTTCGGATCGGTGAAGCCGCAGGACTTCGCCGCGTCCGGCTCGGGCGTGGTGCCGCCGGTCGGGAAGTGCATCACCTTTTGGAAGACGCTGTCGAGGACCTCCCAGGAGCCGTAGTCATATGCGCCGGCCGGGTCAAGTGACGACACCGTTTCGGTGGTGCCGACCACGACTGCTTTGCCACCGGACGCTGATCCCTTGTCGCCGCCGCATGCGGATACACCGATGGCCAAGAAGGCGACGGTGGCGGCGGCGACGACACGCTTGGTACGTGACATCTCGTGAATCCCCTTGCTCAAACGCCGATCGGTTGATTCGGCATTGACCAGCAAGGACCCTAGTGGGAACGCTCGGCTCCGCCAGGGCACAGAGAAGTTGAGGCGATATCACGCCCTGATAACGGCACCCCGTGCCCCGATATCCGAACACTGGAGCGATCTTCTCCCCAGGTGACCAATCAGGACACAAGGGCAGCACGCGCCTCCCCTGCCACTCGGCGGGATCAGACGGCGGGCCAACTGTCGACCAGGCCGGAATGTGATAAGTATCACGGAACCAAACCCCACCCGGGCGCGGAATTTCGGCCAACGCATTCGTCACGGAAAATAAGCGGCCAGCAGCCCACAGTTTCCGGTGGGCGCCGGGCCTAATTAGCGGGACGGCAGAAGCGCACGGTCAGTGCGCGGCCGTAATCAGAGAGCGCAGAAAAGTCAGGTCGACCTCTTCGAGCGAACCCACGATGGTGCGGCCGGGGCCCGGCGCGATCGGTACCAGCGACGGTACGGCGACCACCCGGCAACCGGCCGACTCGCCGGAGGCGACGCCGGTGGCGGTGTCCTCCACGACCACGCAGCGGGCCGGATCCGCACCGAGCCCGGCGGCGGCCAGCAGATACGGATCGGGGTGCGGCTTGGTCCGTTCGACCTCGTCACCCGCGACCGACAGGGCGAAGTTCTCCGGGCCCAGAGAGCGCAGCACGGTGTCGATGATGTGCCGGTGGGAGGCGGAGACCAGCGCGGTGGGCACCTGATGGGCGGCGAGTTCGGTCAGCAGCCGTCGCGCTCCCGGCATCAACGGCACACCGTGGCCTATGAGTTCGACGAAGCGCTTGTTGATGAGGACGGACAGCTCGGCGAGCGTCAGCTTGACGCCGGTGACGTCGATCAGGTGGTTGACGCTGCGGGTCATCGGGCCGCCGATGACGATCTGACGGTCTTCCTCGTCCAGTACATGCCCGAGCTCGGCGAAGACCTCCGACTCCGCCTTCCACCAGAATCCCTCGGTGTCCACCAGGGTGCCGTCCATGTCGAGGAGCACCGCCTGCAGGGCGGAGCCCTCGGCGCGCGCCGTCTGGACGGCGGGGATGCTGCTGGTCATCCGGGTTGCACCTCCGTGCGGGGGACGAAGAGGCCGGTCGCTTACCGCGAACGCGGCGGGCGACCGGCCTCTACCGGATCGTCCATTCTACGACCACTCCGGATCAACCGCGCATCTCACACCACCTGACCTGCAAAACCGCAGGTCAGGGCCCCTGAATCAGCCAGCCGCGCGGTTTGCGGCCGCTGCGACACCGCCGATCCCCTCGCCGGATGGGCCCCGGCCCCAACCCGCCAACCGAAAGGCCACGCTCAGCGCCCAGCCCGGCGCCCCGGGAGGACCACAGCCCCACCCCAGCACGCACTCCGGACCCGGGCTCCACGGAGACCGCCTAGCGCGCGTTCCGGGACCGAGCCACCCCCACAGAAAACTCCGCGCCTTCGCCAGCACCCCACCCCAGCACGCAACCGGGGCTCGGGGCACCCCGGAACACCCCCCATCCCCAGCGCGAGCTCCGGGAGCACTCCCGGAAAACCCCCACCCCAACGCGCGCCCAGGGGCCGGGCGACCCCCGGAAAACCCCCACCCCAGCGCGCATCCGGGGCCCGGGGGCACTCCCCGGGAAAACCCCACCCCAACGCGCGCCCGGGGACCCGGAGGAAACCCCGGAAACCCCACCCTCAGCGCGCATCCGGGGGCCCGGGGGCACTCCCCGGGAAAACCGCACCCCGACGCGAGCCGGGCGCCGGGCGTGAAGCCCCGGAAAACCCCCACCCCAACGCGCCCCGAGGCCCCGGGGGAACCCCCGGAAACTCCCCAAACCCCGCGCGCTCAGCGCGCGTTGAAGTACTTGGCCTCCGGATGGTGAATCACGATGGCATCCGTGGACTGCTCAGGATGCAGCTGGAACTCCTCCGAGAGCCGGACGCCGATACGTTCCGGCTCCAGCAGCTCGGCGATCTTCGCCCGGTCCTCCAGATCGGGGCAAGCCCCGTAGCCCAGGGAGAAGCGCGCACCGCGGTACTTCAGCGCGAACATGTCCTCGACGTCTGCGGGGTCCTCCCCGCCGAAGCCCAGCTCCGCCCGCACCCGGGCGTGCCAGTACTCGGCCAGCGCCTCGGCCAGCTGGACGGACAGGCCGTGCAGCTCCAGGTAGTCACGGTAGGAGTCGGCGGCGAACAGTTCGTTCGCCGCGTCGGAGACCCTGCTGCCGACGGTCACCACCTGCAGGCCCACCACGTCGGTCTCGCCGGACTCCCGCGACCGGAAGAAGTCCGCGAGGCACAGCCTGCGGCCGCGGCGCTGGCGCGGGAACGTGAAGCGGGTCCGCTCGCTGCCGTCCTCGTGCAGGATGATCAGGTCGTCGCCCTTGGAGACACACGGGAAGTACCCGTAGGTGACCGCCGCCTCCAGCAGCCCGTCGGTCTGCAACCGGTCGAGCAGGCCGCGCAGCCGCGGGCGCCCCTCGGTCTCGACCAGGTCCTCGTAGCTCGGGCCGCCGGCGCGGGCCTGCTTCAGCCCCCACTGGCCCTTGAACAACGCGCCCTCGTCCAGCCACGACGCGTAGTCCTTGAGCGGGATGCCCTTGACGACCCGGGTGCCCCAGAACGGCGGGGTGGGGACCGGGTTGTCGGTGGCGACGTCGGACCGGATCTGGCCGTAGTTGGCCTCGGGCTCGTCGATCTCGACGGCGCGCTGCGGGACACGGCGCTGCTTCAGCTCCGGCAGGGTTGCTCCCGGAACCCCGCGCTTGACCGCGATCAGCGCGTCCATCAGCCGCAGTCCCTCGAACGCGTCGCGCGCGTAGCGGACCTCGCCCTCGTAGATCTCGTGCAGATCCTGCTCCACATAGGCCCGGGTGAGCGCCGCGCCGCCGAGGATGACGGGGTAACTGACCGCCAGGCCGCGCTGGTTGAGCTCCTGGAGGTTCTCCTTCATGATCACCGTGGACTTCACCAGCAGGCCGGACATACCGATGACGTCCGCCCTGTGCTCCTCGGCCGCCTCCAGGATCGCGGAGACCGGCTGCTTGATGCCGAGGTTGACCACCGTGTAGCCGTTGTTGGAGAGGATGATGTCGACCAGGTTCTTGCCGATGTCGTGCACATCGCCGCGCACCGTGGCGAGCACGATGGTGCCCTTGCCCTCGTCGTCGGTCTTCTCCATGTGCGGTTCGAGATGCGCGACCGCGGTCTTCATCACCTCGGCGGACTGCAGCACGAACGGCAGCTGCATCTGGCCGGAGCCGAACAGCTCGCCGACCACCTTCATGCCTTCCAGCAGCGTGTCGTTGACGATCTCCAGCGCCGGGCGGGATGCCAGCGCCTCGTCCAGATCGGCCTCCAGACCGTTGCGCTCGCCGTCGATGATGCGGCGCTGCAGCCGCTCCTCCAACGGCAGCGCCGCCAACTCCTCTGCGCGGCCCGCCTTGACCGACTTGGTGTCGACGCCCTCGAACAGCTCCAGGTACCTCTGCAGCGGGTCGTACCCCTCCCGCCTGCGGTCGTAGACCAGGTCGAGGGCGACCTCGCGCTGCTCCTCGGGGATCCGCGCGATCGGCAGGATCTTCGCGGCGTGCACGATGGCGGAGTCAAGACCGGCCTCGATGCACTCGTTGAGGAAGACCGAGTTGAGCACCATCCGGGCGGCCGGGTTGAGGCCGAAGGAGACGTTGGACAGGCCGAGCGTGGTCTGTACGTCGGGGTGGCGGCGCTTGAGTTCGCGGATCGCCTCGATGGTGGCCACCGCGTCCTTGCGGGACTCCTCCTGGCCGGTGGCGATGGTGAACGTCAGGCAGTCCACGATGATGTCGGACTCCTGCACCCCCCAGTTTCCGGTCAGATCGGCGATCAGCCGCTCGGCGACCGCGACCTTGTGCTCGGGGGTACGGGCCTGGCCCTCCTCGTCGATGGTGAGCGCGATCAGCGCGGCACCGTGCTCGACGGCCAGCTTGGTGACCTTCTGGAACCGGGACTCGGGTCCGTCACCGTCCTCGTAGTTCACCGAGTTGATCACCGCGCGTCCACCGAGCAGCTCCAACCCGGCCTGGATGACGGCCGGTTCGGTGGAGTCGAGGACGATCGGGAGGGTGGAGGCGGTCGCCAGGCGGCCCGCGATCTCCTTCATGTCGGCGACGCCATCGCGGCCGACGTAGTCCACGCACAGGTCCAACAGGTGCGCGCCCTCGCGGATCTGCTCGCGCGCCATCTCCACGCAGTCGTCCCAGCGGCCGTCCAGCATGGCCTCGCGGAACTTCTTGGAGCCGTTGGCGTTGGTGCGCTCACCGATCGCCAGATACGAGGTGTCCTGCCGGAACGGCACGCTCTGGTACAGCGAGGCGGCGCCCGGCTCGGGGCGCGGACGGCGTTCGGCGATCTCCTGGCCGCGCACCCGCTCCACGAGCTGGCGCAGATGCTCAGGAGTGGTGCCGCAACAGCCGCCGACCAGCGACAGGCCGTACTCGCGGACGAACACCTCCTGGGCGTCCGCCAACTCCATGGGCGTCAACGGGTAGTGCGCACCGTCCTTGCCGAGCACCGGAAGGCCCGCGTTGGGCATCGCGGAGACGCCGATCCGGGCGTACCGCGAGAGGTAGCGCAGGTGCTCGCTCATCTCGGCGGGGCCGGTAGCGCAGTTGAGCCCGATCATGTCGATGCCCAGCGGTTCCAGGGCGGTGAGCGCCGCGCCGATCTCGGAGCCGAGCAGCATCGTGCCGGTGGTCTCCACGGTGACCTGGCACAGCAGGGGCAGATCGGCGCCGGCGGCGCGCAGCGCCCGGCGCGCGCCGATGATCGAGGCCTTGGTCTGCAGCAGGTCCTGGGTGGTCTCCACCAGGACCGCGTCCGCGCCGCCCGCGATCAGCCCCTCGACCTCGGTCTGGTAGGCGTCGCGCAGCGCGGTGTACGGGGCGTGGCCGAGCGTCGGCAGCTTGGTGCCGGGGCCGACCGAGCCGAGCACCCAGCGCGGCCGGTCGGGCGTGGCGAAGCCGTCAGCGACCTCCCGGGCCAGCCGGGCGCCCGCCTCGGACAGCTCGTAGATGCGGTCGGCGATCTCGTACTCGCCGAGTGCGGCGAGGTTGGCGCCGAAGGTGTTGGTCTCGACGCAGTCGACGCCCGCGGAGAAGTACTCCTCGTGGACCGAGCGCACGATGTCGGGGCGGGTGACGTTCAGGACCTCGTTGCACCCTTCGAGCCCCTGGAAGTCGTCGAGGGAGGGGTCCTGTGCCTGGAGCATGGTCCCCATGGCGCCGTCGGCCACCACGACACGGGTGGCGAGCGCCCTGCGCAGGGCGTCGGCGCGGGACTGCTGGGCGGTCTGCTGGGATGGCGAGGCCATGGACATGCTCCCTGGGATGCGACGGCTGTCGGCTTTGCGCGCCACGTCCAGCGGCGCGCACCCGGCCAGGGTAACCGTCGGCTCCGTCAGTTTCGCCAGGTATTCCAAGGGGTGGACCGACTCAATCAAGCCACCTGCGTGGCGCATCGGCCACCGCAGCGCATCTCCCGGGCACGCGGGCTACTACGATGGTTGTTCGGCATCGCCCAATGATGTTCAGCATTGCCGACCTTTGCTGACCCCTGGCAAAACGCAGACGGAGGTTACCCGATGGCAGGAAGCATCCAGTCGGTGGAGCGTGCGGCTGCCGTTCTGCGTCTGCTCGCGGGTGGCGAGCGCCGGCTGGGTCTGACCGACGTCGCTTCGACCCTGGGACTGGCCAAGGGCACCACCCACGGGATCCTGCGCACCCTCCAGCAGGAGGGGTTCGTCGAGCAGGACGAGGCCTCGGGCAAGTACCAGCTCGGCGCGGAGCTGCTGCGGCTCGGCAACAGCTATCTGGACGTGCACGAACTGCGCGCCCGCGCGCTGGTGTGGACCGACGATCTGGCGCGGGCCAGCGGGGAGAGCGTTTACCTCGGCGTGCTCCACAAACAGGGCGTGCTGATCGTGCACCACGTCTTCCGCCCGGACGACAGCCGCCAGGTGCTGGAGGTCGGCGCGATGCACCCGCTGCACAGCACGGCACTGGGCAAGGTGCTGACCGCGTTCGACCCGGTCGCGCACCGGGAGGTGCTGGAGGTCGAACGGGAGCGCTTCACGCCCCGGACGGTCACCGAACCGGCCGAGTTCGAGGGCGTGCTGGACATCACCCGCGCCCGGGGCTGGGCCGCCGACCTGGAGGAGACCTGGGACGGCGTGGCGTCGGTGGCCGCTCCGGTGCACGACCGGCGCCGGATGCCGGTGGGTGCGGTGGGGATCACCGGCGCGGTGGAGCGGGTGTGCGAGGACGGCGAGATAAGGGCCCGCCTGGTGGCGGCGGTACGGGACTGCGCCCGCGCCGTGTCACGCGATCTGGGAGGCGGACGCTTCTAAGATCTAGCCGTTTCCCCGGCAAGACGGATCATTCGGACCTTCGACACTTTTAGCGTCCTGGGTCACTCCTCGGTTACGAACCCTTGACGCGTTTCCTACGGGGGATAAAACTGCCGTTCGGCGGTCGACATTGTCGAACACCGGACGGGACCCGGTCCGCCACATTGGACGAAGACAAAGGAGTCGCGATGTCCAGCGGCCATATCTTCATCGGCGAGACCATTGGCACCGCCGTGCTCATCCTGCTAGGCGGCGGTGTCTGCGCCGCCGTCACTCTCAAGAAGTCGAAGGCCAAGGACGCGGGCTGGCTCGCGATCACCTTCGGCTGGGGCTTCGCCGTTCTGGCGGGCGCCTACATAGCCAACGGCTTCTCCGGCGGCCAGCTCAATCCGGCCGTCACCATCGGCGTCGCCATCAAGACCGGCGACTGGAGCAACGTGCCGGTCTACCTCGGCGGTCAGCTGCTCGGCGCCATGATCGGCGCGTTCCTGGTCTGGGTCGTCTACCTCGGCCAGTTCGCCGCCCACCTCACCGACCCCGAGGTGCTGGCAGACCACGGCGTCGACCCGGCGGGCCCGGTCACCCAGGACGGCGCCCGCAACCCCGGCGGCCCGGTGCTCGGCATCTTCTCCACCGGCCCGGAGATCCGTAACCCGGTGCAGAACCTGCTCACCGAGATCATCGCCACCGCGGTACTGGTGCTGTTCATCCTCACCATGGGCCTGACCAAGGGGCTCGCCCTCAACCCGCTCGGCATCCTGCTGGTCGCCCTGCTCGTCGTCGGTATCGGTCTGTCACTCGGCGGCCCCACCGGCTACGCGATCAACCCGGTACGCGACCTCGGCCCGCGCATCGTCCACAGCCTGCTGCCACTGCCCAACAAGGGCGGCTCGGACTGGGGCTACGCGTGGATACCGGTTGTCGGTCCGCTCGTCGGCGCCGTGCTCGCCGGCGGCATCTACCATCTCGCTTTCGCGTAAGCCGTCCGCTAAGCCATTCGTATGAACCAGCCGCGCACCGCCGCCGAGACCTCAGACCTCAGGAGCACCCCCGTGACCGACAACCACACCGCCGGGCCGTTCATCGCAGCGATCGACCAGGGCACCACCTCCAGCCGCTGCATCGTCTTCGACCGCGACGGCCGGATCGTCTCCGTCGACCAGAAGGAGCACGAGCAGATCTTCCCCAAGCCGGGCTGGGTCGAGCACGACGCCGCCGAGATCTGGACCAACGTCCAGGAAGTCGTGGCGGGCGCGCTGGAGAAGGCCGGGATCGCCAAGGAGGACGTCAAGGCGCTCGGCATCACCAACCAGCGCGAGACCACCGTGCTGTGGGACAAGGCGACCGGTGAGCCGGTGCACAACGCCCTGGTCTGGCAGGACACCCGTACCGACGCCCTCTGCAAGGAGCTGGGCCGCAACGTCGGCCAGGACCGGTTCCGCCGGGAGACCGGTCTGCCGCTGGCCAGCTACTTCGCCGGCCCGAAGATCCGCTGGATGCTGGACAACGTCGAGGGCCTGCGGGAGCGCGCGGAAGCGGGCGAGATCCTCTTCGGCACGATGGACAGCTGGGTCATCTGGAACCTCACCGGTGGCCCCGAAGGCGGCGTGCACGTCACCGACGTCACCAATGCCTCCCGCACCATGCTGATGAACCTGCAGACACTGAACTGGGACGAGCGGATCCTGTCCTCGATGGACATCCCGGCCGCCGTGCTGCCGGAGATCCGCTCCTCCGCCGAGGTCTACGGATACGCCAAGGGCTCCCTGGAGGGCGTTCCGGTCGCCTCCGCGCTCGGCGACCAGCAGGCCGCGCTGTTCGGCCAGACCTGCTTCTCCAAGGGCGAGGCCAAGTCCACCTACGGCACCGGCACCTTCCTGCTGCTCAACACCGGTGACACGCCGGTCAATTCGTACAACGGCCTGCTGACGACGGTCGGCTACCGCATCGGCGACCAGGCTCCGGTCTACGCGCTGGAGGGCTCCATCGCGGTCACCGGCTCCCTGGTGCAGTGGATGCGGGACCAGATGGGCCTGATCAAGAGCGCCGCGGAGATCGAGACGCTGGCCAGCTCGGTGGAGGACAACGGCGGCGCGTACTTCGTCCCCGCCTTCTCCGGACTGTTCGCGCCGTACTGGCGTTCCGACGCGCGCGGTGTCATCGCGGGTCTGACCCGCTACGTCACCAAGGCGCACATCGCCCGTGCGGTGCTGGAGGCCACCGCCTGGCAGACCCGCGAGATCGTCGACGCGATGAACAAGGACTCCGGCGTCGAGCTGACCGCCCTCAAGGTCGACGGCGGTATGACCTCCAACAACCTGCTGATGCAGACCATCGCCGATGTGCTGGACGCACCCGTCGTCCGGCCGATGGTCGCCGAGACCACCTGCCTGGGCGCCGCCTACGCGGCCGGACTGGCGGTCGGCTTCTGGCAGGACACCGACGAGCTGCGCGCCAACTGGCGTCGCGCGGCCGAATGGACCCCCCGTATGGACGCGGACACGCGTGACCGCGAGTACAAGAGCTGGCTCAAGGCCGTCGAGCGGACCATGGGCTGGATCGAAGAGGAGCACTGAGACACATGAGCACCCTGCAGAGCGTCCCCGCCCTTGGGACGCATCCGGCCACCGGCCGCAACCCCAGCCGCAGCGAGACCCGGGACCTGCTAAGCCACGCCACGTACGACCTCCTGGTCATCGGCGGCGGGATCCTCGGCACCTCAGTGGCCTGGCACGCGGCCCAGGCCGGGCTGCGGGTCGCAATGGTGGACGCCGGCGACTTCGCCGGCGCCACCTCCTCCGCGTCCTCCAAGCTCGTCCACGGCGGTCTGCGCTACCTGCAGACCGGCGCGGTCAAGCTGGTCGCGGAGAACCACCACGAGCGCCGGGTGCTGGCCAAGGACGTGGCTCCGCACCTGGTCAACCCGCTCACCTTCTACCTGCCGGTCTACAAGGGCGGACCGGTCGGTGCGGCGAAGCTGGGCGCGGGCGTCTTCGCCTACTCGGCGCTGTCCGCCTTCGGCGACGGCGTCGGCAAGGTCATCTCCCCGGCCAAGGCGCAGGCCGCCAACCCCGGTCTGCGCACGGACAACCTCAAGGCCGTCGCGGTCTACTACGACCACCAGATGAACGACTCGCGGGTGGCCGTCATGACGGTCCGCGCGGCCGTCGAGTCCGGCGCCGTGGTGCTCAACCACGCCGAGGTGACCGGCCTGCGCTTCACCCAGGGCAGGGTGACGGGCGCGGAGCTCAAGGACCGTCTGGACGGCACCGAGTTCGGCGTCAACGCGCGCGTCGTGCTCAACGCCACCGGCCCGTGGGTCGACCACCTGCGCACGATGGAGGACAAGGGCGCGGCGCCCTCCATCCGCCTGTCCAAGGGCGCGCACATCGTGATGAAGCGCAAGTCGCCGTGGAAGGCCGCCATGGCCACCCCGATCGACAAGTACCGCATCACCTTCGCCCTCCCCTGGGAGGACCAGCTGCTGCTCGGCACCACCGACGAGACGTACGAAGGTGACCCGGCGGACGTGCGGGCCACCGAGTCCGACATCCAGCAGATCCTGGACGAGGCCGCGTTCTCCATCCGCGACGCGGACCTGGACCGCTCCCTGATGACCTACGCCTTCGCGGGTCTGCGCGTGCTGCCCGGCGGCCCGGGCGACGTGGCGCAGGCCAAGCGCGAGACGGTCGTCACCGAGGGCAAGGGCGGGATGCTGTCGGTCGCGGGCGGCAAGTGGACCACCTACCGCCACATCGGCCGTACGGTGATGGACAAGCTCGCCAAGCTGCCGGGCAGCCCGCTGACCGAGGACATGCTGCCGGTGAGCGACCTGGTGCGCCGGGTGCCGCTGCCGGGTGTCGCCAACCCCAACGCGGTCGCGCACCGTCTGCTGGTCGACCGGGACCCGGGCATGCGCATAGACCCGCTGACGGCACGCCATCTGGCCACGCACTACGGCGCGTTGTCGTTCGACATCGCCCGACTGGTCAACGAGGACCCGTCGCTGGGTGAGCGGATCCACCCTGACGGCCCGGAGATCTGGGCGCAGGTGGTCTACGCACGCGACAACGAGTGGGCCGAGACCGCGGACGACGTACTGCGCCGCCGCACCACGCTGACCATCCGCGGCCTGGACACCGACGAGGTGCGGACCCGGGTGGACAAGCTGCTGGCGCAGCGCGTCTGACCGTGCTGCGCAGGGGGTCTGGGGCTTTTTTGCCCCAGACCCCCTTTTTTCCCGGCAGACTGCTCCGGTGGACGTCTACGAATCCCTGGTCGATGTGGTCGGCAACACCCCGCTGGTCAGGCTGAACCGGATCACGGCGGGCCTCACGGCGCCCGTCTACGCCAAGTTGGAGTACGTCAACCCAGGTGGCAGCGTCAAGGACCGCATCGCGCTGGCCATGGTGCTGGCCGCGGAGGAAGCCGGAGCGCTGCGGCCGGGCGGCACCATCGTGGAGGGCACCTCGGGCAACACCGGGGTGGGGCTGGCCATGGTGGCGGCCCAGCGCGGCTACCGCTGTGTGTTCACCCTGCCCGAGAAGAGCAGCGCCGAGAA
The DNA here is from genome assembly GCA_040631425.1 of Streptomyces sp. NPDC020096. GTDB lineage: Bacteria > Actinomycetota > Actinomycetes > Streptomycetales > Streptomycetaceae > Streptantibioticus_A. The sequence goes on along the minus strand of JBEYJY010000002.1, from coordinate 122,194 downwards.
GGTGGCGGTACTGCGCGCGTACGGCGCCGAAGTCGTGGTCTGCCCCGGCGACGTACCTCGTGAGCATCCCGACCACCCGCGCGCCGCGGCGGCACGGATCGCGGCGACGACTCCCGGGGCGTGGCTCGCCGACCAGTACAACAATCCAGCCAATCCCCGCGCCCACTACGGCAGTACGGGACCCGAGCTGTGGCGGCAGACCGACGGCCGGATCACCCACCTGGTGGCGGGCGTCGGTACCGGCGGCACGATCAGCGGCACCGGTGGATATCTCAAGGAGATCAGCGGCGGCCGGGTGCGGGTGATCGGCGCCGACCCCGAGGCCTCCGTCTACTCCGGCGGCCCCGGCACGCCGTACGCGGTGGAGAGCATCGGCCTCTACCGTCACCCCGAGACGATCGACGACTCCTGGCCGCGGTCCTTCGACACCGCCGTGGTCGACCGGTTCGAGCGGATCAGTGACCGCGAATCGCTGCTGATCGCCCGGCGACTGGCCTGTGAGGAAGGGCTGTTGGTGGGTGGTTCGGCGGGAACCGCGGTCGCCGCCGCGCTACGCGTCGCCGCGGGGCTCGGTCCGCGGGACCTGGTGGTCGTCGTGCTACCGGACTCCGGCCGCAACTACCTGACCAAGGTCTTCGACGACGAGTGGATGCGCGAACAGGGCTTCTGCGGCGGCGAGGTTCCGGACGACGACCCGGCGGCCGCCGCTGCCGGCAGGGCATAATGGGCCGATACATCGGAGGTCTGGCTGCACACGGCGGGGCCCGGGACGAGGAGGTCGCTGATGGCGGTCACCGACGAGGCGATCGAGAAGATCAAGGGAATGATCGTCTCCGGCGCACTGCGGCCCGGCGACCGGCTACCGAAGGAGAGCGAACTCGCGGCGGAGCTGGGGCTGTCCCGCAACTCACTGCGCGAGGCGGTGCGGGCCCTGTCGCTGATCCGGATCCTGGACGTACGACAGGGCGACGGCACCTACGTCACCAGCCTCGACCCGCAGTTGCTGCTGGAAGCGCTGAGCTTCGTCGTGGACTTCCACCGCGACGACACCGTGCTGGAGTTCCTGGCGGTGCGCCGGATCCTGGAGCCCGCGGCGACCGCGATGGCCACCCCCCGGATCAGCGAAGGTGAACTCGACGCCCTTGAGGACCAGTTGGCGGAGCTGGGTCCGAACCCCTCGGTGGAGCAGTTGGTCGCCTGCGATCTGGAGTTCCACCGCGGCATCGTGCAGTCATCGGGCAACTCGGTGCTGTGCTCACTACTGGACGGCCTGTCCGGGCCGACCACCCGGGCCAGGGTGTGGCGCGGCCTCACCCAGGAGGACGCCGTGGAGCGCACCTTGCGCGAGCACCGCGCGATCCTCGGCGCACTGCGCGACCGGGACGCGGAGGCAGCGCGGGCCTGGGCGACGGTGCACATCGCGAGCGTGGAGCAGTGGCTGCGCTCCACGCTGTGACCGACGCGGACCTCGACGGCGAACTGCGCCCGAGGCTCAGGCGGTTGCCCTTCGGCCGAGCCCGTACACCCGGGCCGCGGTACCGCCGAGCACGGCCGCCCGCTCGCTCGGGGACAGTCCGGCGAGGCAGCGCTCGGTGAGCGCTGCCACCTCGTCGTAGCTTGCGGCCAGAGTGCACACCGGCCAGTCGGAGCCGTACATCACCCGGCCGGGGCCGAAGGCGTCGAGGACGTGCTGGGCGTACGGCAGGATCTGCTCCGCCGTCCAGGACCGCCAGTCGGCCTCGGTCACCAGGCCGGAGAGCTTGCAGTAGACGTTCGGCGCGCCGGACAGCTCGGTGATCAGTCCGGCCCACGGCTGCCGATCGCCCCGTGCGATGGGCGGTTTGGCGGCGTGGTCGAGGACGAAGACCAGCTCCGGCAGGTCCCGTACGGCGTTGATCGCCGCGGGCAGTTCGCGCGGGGTGACCAGCAGGTCGTAGACCAGGCCCGCCTCGCCGATCCGCGCCAGGCCGTGCCGTACGTCGGGGCGGCGCAGCCACTGCGGATCGGGCTCGTCCTGCACCTGGTGCCGGATTCCGGCCAGGTGATCGCCACCGGGTGCGGCGGCCAGCCGCGCGAGCCGCTCCGCCAGGCGCTCGTCGGTGAGGTCCGCCCAGCCCACGACACCGGCGATCCGGTCCGACTCCCCGGCCAGCGCCAGCAGTTCCTCCGTCTCGTCGTAGGAGGAGCAGGCCTGCACCACCACGGTGGCCTGGACGCCGTGGGCGTCCAACCGCGGTGCCAGTTGCCCGATGCGGTAGGTGCGGCGGATCGGGTCGGCCCATGGTCCGTCCATCCACGGCTGCTCACGCCGGGAGAGATCCCACAGGTGGTGGTGTGCGTCGACACGCATCGGTCACACTCCGGTCGGCAGCGGGACGTCGCTGTCCAGTAGTCCACGGTCCACGAGGTCGTACCACAGCGCGTCGGGTATCGGATGGGTGAACAAGGCGGCGTTGTCCCGGACTTCGGCGGCGTTGGCGGCCCCGACGACGGCGGCGGCCACGGCCGGATGGCCGAACGGGAAGCGCAGCGCCGCCGCCCGCAGCGGCACCCCGTACCGCGCGCACACGTCCCGGATGGCCCGCGCCCTGGCGACCAGGTGCGGCGGCGCCTCCTGGTAGTCGAACGGTGCCCCCGGCCGGGGGTCGGCGAGCAGGCCGGAGTTGTAGACACCGCCGACCACGACCGAGGTGCCCCGCCGCTCGCACACCGGCAGCAGATCATCCAGCGCGGCGCGGTCCAGCAGCGTCCAGCGCCCCGCGCAGAGCACCACATCGACATCGAGGTCGGCGACGAAACGGGCCAGCGGACCGCTGTGGTTCATCCCGAAGCCGATCGCGCCCACCGCCTTGTCCGCGCGCAGTTCGGCCAGGGCCGGGAAGGCCGTCTCGTAGACCTCCCGCTCCCTGCCCTCCACATCGTGCAGGTAGACGATGTCGACGGCGTCCATGCCGAGCCGTTCCAGGGACGACTCCAGGGTGGCCCGGATGCCGTCGCGGGTCAGATCCCATTCGCGGGCGCGCGGCGGCGGGCTGACGAACCCCTGGCCGTCGGCCACCTCCCCGGGGGCGAGCGGGCGAAGCCTGCGGCCGACCTTGGTGGACAGCACATACGAGGAGCGGTCCCGCCCGGCCAGCGCGCGGCCGAGCCGCTCCTCGGCCAGCCCCAGTCCGTAGTGCGGAGCGGTGTCGAGATAGCGGCACCCCGTGCCCAGCGCCTCGGTGACCACCGCGTGGGCGTCCTCCTCGGTGACCGCGCGGTAGAGGTTTCCGAGCGGGGCGGTGCCCAGGCCGAGGGGCGGCACGCGTATCCCCGAACTACCCAGTGTTCGCGGGTCGGTTGGGTTTGGCACGGCGGACCCCGCTCAATCCTGCTTCTCGCCGCTGGCGAAGCGGGAGATGACGAGGGCGACGATGATGATGGCGCCGTTGAGGAACTGGTTCCACAGCGGAGGAACGCCACCGAGCGTCATCACGTTGACCACCAGTTGCAGGGTGAGGACACCGGTGAGCGCACCGAAGAGCGTGCCCCGGCCGCCGTTGAGGCTGATGCCGCCGATCACGGCCGCCGCGAACACCTGGAAGATCCAGCCGTTGCCCTGGGTGGCGGAGACGGATCCGTAGTGCCCGGTGTACAGGACACCCGCGAAGGCGGCGAGTCCGCTGCCGAGGCACAGGACGATCCAGGTGACGCGGTCCACCCGGATGCCCGCGGCGCGGGCCGCCTCCGGATTGCCGCCGATCGCGTACAGCGCCCTGCCGTGCCGCAGCCAGGCGAGCGCACAGCCGCCGAACGCGAACAGCGCCAGGCAGATCCACACCGCGGCGGGCACGCCGAGCCAGGCGGCCGCGCCGAGGTAGGAGAACGAGGCGGGGACGGTGACGATCGACTGGCCCTGGGAGATGCCGACCTGCAGTCCGCGCAGCATGGTGAGCATGCCGAGGGTGGCGATGAATCCGTTGACCCGCAGTTTGAGGATCAGGAAGCCGTTGACCGCGCCGATGGCGACACCGACCAGCAGGCAGACCGGAATCGAGGTCCAACCCGGCAGCAGGCCCAGGCCGTTGAACCGCCCTCCGTGCGCGGGCAGTACCAGCCACATGGCGATGACCGGCGCGACGCCGATGGTCGACTCCAGGGAGAGGTCCATCCGGCCGCTGATCAGGATGAGCGCCTCGGCCAGCACCAGCAGGCTCAGCTCGGTGGACTGCTGGACGACGCCGACGAGGTTGTCCGTGGTCAGGAAGGCCGGGGAGACGATGAATCCGATGACGCACAGGACGAGGATCACCGGCACCAGGGACAGGTCCCTGAGCCGGGAGAGGTCCGGGCGCGGCCGGCGGCTCATGGCGCCGCCGCTGCCACGGCCCGGCGGGGCGTCCGCGGCCAGTTGTCGGGTGGTGTCGGTCATTGCCCGCCTTCCTCGGATGCGGCGTGCCGCCGCTGCTCGGTGACGCCTTCCATGGCCGCGACCAGTGCCTGGTCGGTCCATCCCCGGTCGAACTCGGCGACCACGCGCCCGTGGAACAGGGCGAGGACCCGGTCGCAGACCCGGAGGTCGTCGAGTTCGTCGGAGACGATGACCGCCGCGCGGCCTGTCCGGGCCACCTCCCGTACGACACCGAGCAGCGCCTCCTTGGACTTGACGTCCACGCCTGCGGTCGGCCGGATCGCGACCAGGCAGTGCGGTTCACGGGCGAGGGCGCGGGCGATGACGACCTTCTGCTGGTTGCCGCCGGACAGTCCGCTGACCGGTTGGTCGGGGCCCGATGTCTTGATGTCCAGCGAGGTGATCATCCGCTGGGCGAACGCCCAGGTGCGCGAGGGCAGTACGGTCCCCCAGGGCCCGAGTTGGTCCGCCACCGTGAGGGTGGCGTTCTCGGCGACGCTGCGGCTCGGCACCAGCCCCTGCCGGTGCCGGTCCTCGGGTACGTAGCCGATACCGGCGTCGAGGGCGTGCGGCACGCTGCCGGGGCGCACGGTGCGGCCGCCTACCGTGATCCGCCCGGCGGTGGGCTTGCGCAGGCCTGCCAGGGTTTCACCGAGTGCGGTGTTGCCGCTGGCGGTGGCGCCCGCGACGCCCAGCACCTCGCCGCGGCGGACGGCGAGGTCGATGGGGTCGAACTGGCCGTCCAGGGCGAGCCGTTCGGCCCGCAGGACGGTCTCCGCACCGCCGGGCACCGCTGCCGCCGGGGCTTGCCAGGAAGCCCCCTGCGCCGGGGACTCGCCGGTCATGGCGGCGACCAGGTCCCGCTTGGCGACGTCGGCGACGGGGGCGGTGAGCACATGCCGGGCGTCACGGTAGACGGTGACGGTGGTGCACAGGTCGTAGACCTCCTGGAGGTGGTGCGAGATGAACAGGAAGGCGACGCCCTGCCGCCCGAGTTCCCGCAGCCGCGCGAAGAGGCGCTGGATTCCGCTGGCGTCCAGTTGTGCGGTGGGCTCGTCGAGGATGATCAGCCGGGCGCCGAAGGACAGCGCCCGGGCGATCTCGACGAACTGCCGTTGTTCCACGGTGAGATCCCTGGCGCGCCGCTCCGGGTCCACCTCGACGTCGTACTCGGCGAGCAGTTCCCGGGCCCGGGACCGCAGCCGCCCCCAGCGGACCAGGGCCTTGTGCTGGTCGAAGCGGTTCAGGAAGAGGTTCTCGGCGACGGTGAGGTCGGGGACGACCATCGACCTCTGGTAGACGCAGGCCACTTCGGCCTGCCAGGCGGCGCGGTCGCCGGGCGCGGGCGCGGGTTCGCCGTGGAAGGTGACGGTACCGGCGTCCGGGCGGTGCAGCCCGGTCAGTACGGAGACCAGGGTCGACTTGCCCGCTCCGTTGCGTCCGACGAGCGCGTGCGACTCGCCGGGGCGCACGGTCAGCTGGACACCGTCGAGTGCCAGGGTCGGCCCGAAGCGCTTGACGATGCCCTGTGCGTGTACGGCGGCGGGAGTGTCCATCACTGCTTCTTCTGGAGCTGGTTGGCCCACAGCTTCGGGTCGTCCACATTGGCCTTGGTGACCAGCGGTGCGGGCAACTGGTCCTCCAGGCCGTTCGGTATGGCGACGATCGTCGAGCCGTGGTCGGTGCCGCCCGGTTGGAAGGTCTTCCCGGCCAGCGCCGCCTTGGCGTAGTACAGCGCGTACTTGGCGTAGAGGTCGGCGGGCTGCGAGATGGTGGCGTCGATCTTTCCGGCCCGGATGGCGTCGAACTCCTGGGGGATGCCGTCGTTGGAGATGATCGTGATGTGGCCCGTGGTGCCGACGGGCTTGAGCAGGCCCTTCTGCTGCAGCAGTGCGAGGGTCGGCTGGAGGAAGACGCCGCCCGCCTGCATGTAGATGCCGTTGATGTCCGGGTGTTGGGCGAGGACGCTCTGCAGCTTGGCGGAGGCCACGTCCCCCTGCCAGTTGGTCGGCAGCGCGAAGACCTGGATCTTGGGGTACTTGGTCTTCATGCAGTCGCCGAACGCCTGGGAGCGGTCCCGGCCGTTGATCGAGCTGAGGTCGCCCTCGAACTCGACGACCTTGCCCTGTCCTTTGAGCTGCTGTCCGAGGTAGTCGCAGGCCTTCGTGCCGTACGCGCGGTTGTCGGCCCGTACGACCATGTAGACCTTGCCCTTGTCGGGCCGGGTGTCGACGCTGATCACCGGGATCTTCCTGGCCGCCAGTTCATCGAGGGTGGAGGCGATCGCCCCGGTGTCCTGCGGAGCGATGACCACGGCTTTGGCGCCCTGGTCGGTGAAGGCGTGCACATTGGCGACGAGTTTGCCGATGTCGTTCTGGGAGTTGGACAGGGGCAGGGCGGAGACCACCGCGCCCTTGATGCCCTGGTTCAGGTACTGCGCGTACGAGTTCCAGAAGTCGCTGTCGGCGCGCGGTAGGTCGATGCCGACCTTGCCCGAGGTGCCCGCGGTGGCCGAACTGCCCCGGTTGCACCCCGCGAGCGCGGTGACGGCGAGCAGCGCGGCGCAGGCCGCCGCACAGGTCGTGGGAAGTCTCATGGGTGTTCCTGCCTTTCAGTAGCTGCTCGCTGACGATCCGTCGGGTCGGGTTCGGTTGGGCACCGCCGGTCCGCGTGAGTCGTGGTTGCTCGCCTCGCGGCGGGTTTTCTTGGGGTAAGCCCCCAAATCCCCGGGGTGTGAGTGTTCTTGGGGGCACCCGGCCCCAAACCATGGGGGGCTTGCCCCCCGCAAAAGACCGCCGCAACGGCGAGCAACCCCCGCGGCGGGGACCGGCGGTGCCGAACCGGCCGCACCCGGACCGGCACTACTGCGCTAACGGCCGCAGCCGCAACCCCTGCATACCGCCGTCGACGGCGAGAGCCGTCCCGGTCACCGAAGCCGCGGCGGGGCTCGCCAAGTACGCGATGGTGGAAGCCACTTCGTCCGCGGTGACCAACCGCCCCATCGGCTGCCGTGCCTCCAGTGCGGCCCGCTCCGTTGCCGGGTCGGCGCTCTGGTCGAGCAGTCGGCCGATCCACGGGGTGTCGGCGGTACCGGGGTTGACGCAGTTCACCCGGACTCCCTCGCGCACATGATCGGCGGCCATCGCCAGGGTGAGCGAATGGACCGCGCCTTTGCTGGCGCTGTACAGCGCTCGCTGCGGCAGCCCGGCGGTCGCGGCGATCGAGCAGGTGTTGGTGATGGACGCGGCTCCGGGCCGCTCCCGCGCGGCCTGCCGCAGATGCGGCAGGGCGGCCCGGGCGGCGCGGACCATCCCGAGGACGTTGACGTCCAGCACGCGGTGCCATTCGTCGTCCGCGTTGTCCTCCACGGTGCCCACGCTGCCGATTCCGGCGTTGTTGACCAGGATGTGCAGGGCCCCGAGTTCGCCCGCGGCCTCGGCGACGGCTGCGCGTACCGCCTCGTCGGTGGTCACATCGGCCTTGAGGGGCAGGCATCCGGCGGGGGCGCCCGACGGGTCCCGGTCCAGCACGGCGACCCGGGCACCCCGAGCGGTGAGCAGGGCGGCGGTGGCGGCGCCGATGCCGGAGGCGCCGCCGGTGACCAGGGCGGTGAGCCCCTCGAAGTCGTGGGGGTACGGCATCAGTTGGCCTCCTGACCGGTGGCGGACCGGGCCCGCCAGACGGGTCCGTCGGGGTAGCTGTGGGCGGCGAGCGACTCGGGCCGCATCCGGGCCGAGAAGCCGGGGGCGGTCGGCGCGCGATAGCGGCCGCCCTCGATGACCACGGGGTCGGTGAAGTGCTCGTGGAGGTGGTCGACGTATTCGATGACCCGGTCGTCCAGGCTGCCGGAGACCGCCGCGTAGTCGAACATCGACAGGTGCTGGACGAGTTCGCACAGCCCGACACCGCCCGCGTGCGGGCAGACCGGAACGCCGAACTTGGCGGCGAGCAGCAGGATCGCGATGTTCTCGTTCACTCCGGAGACCCGGGCGGCGTCGATCTGTACGAAGTCGACGGCACCGGCCTGGAGCAGTTGCTTGAAGACCACTCGGTTGGCGACGTGCTCCCCGGTGGCCACCTTGACCGGCTGACCGGCGCGTACCGCGGCGTGCGCCAGCACATCGTCGGGGCTGGTGGGTTCCTCGATCCAGTACGGGTCGTAGGGGGCCAGCGCGCTCATCCAGCCGAGGGCGTCGGAGACGTCCCACCGCTGGTTGGCGTCGACCGCGATACGGATTCCGGGGCCGACCGCCTCCCGAGCCAGCCGCATCCGCCGTATGTCATCGGCCAGGTCGGCACCGATTTTGAGCTTGATCTGCCGGAAGCCTTCGGTCACCGCCTGCTGGGCCAGCTTGACCAGCTTCTCGTCGGAGTAGCCCAACCAGCCGGGCGACGTGGTGTACGCGGGATAGCCACCGGCCTTCAACTCCGCGATGCGCCGGGCCCGGCCGGGCTGTGCGGCCCGCAGGATGTCCAGCGCCTGCTCGCGGTCGAGAGCGTCGGTGACGTACCGGAAGTCCACCATGTCGACGATCTGCTCCGGCGGCATGGTGGCGAGGAACTCCCATACCGGCAGGCCCGCCAGCTTGGCGGCCAGGTCCCAGGCGGCGTTGGTCACGGCACCGGCCGCCATGTGCGTCACGCCCTTGTCGGGCCCCAGCCAGCGCAGTTGGGAGTCATGGGTCAACTGCCGGTGGAATCCGCCGAGATCGCCGGTGACACTGTCGACGCTGCGCCCCTCGACATAGGGTCGAAGGGCGCGGATGGCGGCGGCGGCCACCTCGTTGCCGCGCCCGATGGTGAAGCAGAAGCCGTGGCCCTCCTGAGCGTCCGGCGCATCGGTACGCAGCACCACGTACGCGGCGGAGTAGTCGGGGTCGGGATTCATGGCGTCCGAACCATCGAGCCGCTCCGAGGTGGGAAACCTGATGTCGTGGATCGCGACCTCGGTGATGGTCGGACTCATATATCCCCCAAGCAAGACATCGGATCTTTCCTTGGCCCTCCGATGTATAGCGCCACTGCTTGAGTCGAGTCCAGGGGTGTGCACCAAATTCCCGGAGAAGCCACAGGGGAACACGTCGGATGTCTTCTCGCCGCAGGTCTACGCGCCCAGTGGCAGGCGGTATGCGCCGGGGCACTGACCGCGATGCGGTCCTGGATGGCTCACTAGTGCCCAGGGCTGCGGACCCGGGCGGCGAAAGCCGTAGGCTGGTGGCGCAAGAGAACCGAGACACGCGACCCGGTCCACGGGAAGCAGCAGGACAGTAAAGCCGCGGCGGCGCGCACAGCCGCCGGGGCCGGAAGGAGGCGCTGGGTGATCGAGCTCGCGGGGGTACCCGAGCTGATCGACCCGGTCATGGTGGCCGCGTTCGAAGGCTGGAACGACGCCGGGGACGCCGCGTCCGCCGCGGTCGCACACCTGGACCGGGAGTGGAAGGGCGAGGTGTTCGCGGCACTCGACGCCGAGGACTACTACGACTTCCAGGTCAACCGGCCGACCGTATGGCTGGACGGTGGGACCCGGAAGATCACCTGGCCCACCACGCGGCTCTCCGTGGTCCGCGTCCAGGGCCCCACGCCACGCGACCTGGTCCTGGTCCGGGGCATCGAGCCCAGCATGCGCTGGCGCTCCTTCTGCAACGAACTCATGGGGTTCGCCCATGAGTTGGGCGTGGAGATGGTGGTGATCCTGGGCGCGCTGCTCGGCGACACCCCGCACACCCGCCCGGTGCCGGTCACCGGAGTCACCTCCGACCCCGATCTGGCCCGCACGCTGAACCTTGAGGAATCCCGGTACGAGGGCCCCACCGGCATCGTGGGCATCCTGCAGGAAGCCTGCACCCACGCCGGCATTCCGACGGTGAGCCTGTGGGCGGCGGTACCGCACTACGTGTCGCAGCCGCCGAACCCGAAGGCGACCCTGGCGCTGCTCAACCGCCTGGAGGACCTGATCGACCTGCGCATCCCGCCGGGCGAGCTCCCCGAGGACGCGCGCGCCTGGCAGCTGGGGGTCGACCAACTGGCCGCCGAGGACAGCGAGGTCGCCGAGTACGTGCAGACGCTGGAGGAGGCCCGGGACACCGCCGAACTCCCCGAGGCCTCGGGCGAGGCGATCGCCCGGGAGTTCGAGCGCTATCTGCGCCGCCGTGACGGCCAACCCGGATCGCACGCCACCGAAAGCGGAGACAGCCGGGACATGGGTCCCTTCCTGCGTGGCCCGCAGCTCGCCCGCGACGAGGACAAGGCGGAACGCGAGGACGGCGACCCGGAGGACTCCGACGGTTCCGAGGAGTCCGGTCGGTAGCTTCCCGGCCACCGGCGATGCGTAAGGGGCGCCCACCTGTGGTGGGCGCCCTTTACCGATAGACGGAACCGATGTGATGGGTCGGGTGCCCCGGCCGTCATGACCGGGGCACCTGATTGCCGATACGTTTCTTCGCTGTCTTTCCGGCCGCTACAGCGCGACGCCGAGCAGCGCGTCCACCGCCCTGGAGACCAGTCCCGGTGCGCCGGTCTCCGTACCGCCCTCGGCGTGCTGCAGCTGCGCCCAGCGGTCGACGGCGGCCAGCGCGGCGGGGGCGTTCAGGTCATCGGCGAGCACCTCGCGGATCTCCTCGACCAGCGCGTCGGCGGACGGCCCGTCAGGACGCGACACGGCCGCGCGCCACCGGTCCAGACGTGCGACGGCCTCGGCCAACACGGCGTCGGTCCACTCCCAGTCGGCGCGGTAGTGGTGCGCCAGCAGGGCGAGCCGTATGGCGGCCGGGTCGACACCGTCCCGACGGAGCTTGGAGACGAAGACCAGGTTGCCCTTGGACTTCGACATCTTCTCCCCGTGCAGGGCGACCATCCCGGCGTGTACGTACGCCTTGGCGAACGGGAACTGACCGGTGAGCACCTGGGCGTGCGAAGCACCCATCTCGTGGTGCGGGAAGGCCAGATCGGAGCCGCCGCCCTGCACATCGAAGCCCATGCCGAGGTGGTCGAGCGCGATGGCCACGCACTCGATGTGCCAACCGGGGCGGCCGGGACCCAGCGAGGCCCCGTCCCAGCTCGGCTCGCCGTCACGGGCGGCCATCCACAGTATCGGGTCGAGCGGGTTCTTCTTGCCGGGACGGTCCGGGTCACCACCGCGCTCGGCGGACAGCCGCCGCATGGCGGCCGCGTCGAGCCGGGAGACCTTGCCGAAGTCCGGGTCGGCCTCGACGGAGAAGTAGACATCGCCGTCGAGTTCGTAGGCCGCACCCGCGTCACGCAGCCGCTCCACCAGCGGGACGATCCCGGGGATGGCCTCGACCGCGCCGATGTAGTGCCGCGGCGGAAGCAGCCGCAGGGCCGTCATGTCCTCGCGGAACAGGGCGGTTTCGCGCTCGGCGAGTTCGGTCCAGTCGACTCCGCTCTCGGCGGCCCGCACCAGCAGCGGATCGTCGACATCGGTGACGTTCTGTACGTAGTGAACCTGCCGCTTCGTGTCGAGCCACACACGCTGCACGAGGTCGAACGCGGTGTAGGTGGCCGCGTGCCCCATGTGGGTGGCGTCATAGGGAGTGATGCCGCATACGTAGATGCGGGCAACGGGACCGGGGTCCAGGGTTACCGGACCGTCCGTCGCGGTGTCGTGGAGGCGGAGTTCGCGTCCCCTGCCGGGCAGGGCGGGAACCTCCGAAGCGGGCCAGGCATGCATGCCTTGAGCCTAACCGGATGCGCGTTCCGGATACGAGCCGGGACCAGCAGGGATGGCCGGAATCACGGTCTTGCGTTACGGGGCTCGACATGCTTACGGCTGCGCCCCACACCGACAGTCACGACGTTCGAGGCAAAGGTCCGGACCGGCGGCGGCCGAAGGTTCGGGCCAGGCACGGTCAAGGTTCACACCGGCGGCCAGGGAATCGCGGGCCAGCGGCCGCTCGGCTCCGGATGGCGGCCGGTGGCGAGCAGCGTGGTCACCCGGGCCCGCAACGCCGCCCGCTCCGCCTCGGTCAGCAGTGTGGACAGCCGCTCGCCCAGCTCACCGCCGAGGGCGTCGGAGAGCCGCCGCAGCGCCGAGCGGGCATCCTCCGTCAGCGGTTCGCCCGCCCAGCCCCACAGCAGAGTGCGCAGCTTGTCGTCGGTGTGGAAGGAGACACCGTGGTCGATTCCGTAGAGGCGCCCGTCCACGGTGGGCAGCAGGTGGCCGCCCTTGCGGTCAGCGTTGTTGATCACGGCGTCGAGGACGGCGAGCCGACGCAACCGCTCGTCGTCGGCGTGCACGAGAAGCGCGGTGCGCCCCTCGCCCACCTCGGCGAAGGCGACCGCCCGCCAGCCGTCGCCGGGCTCCTCGTCCTCGACGAGCGCGAGCAGCTCAGCGCTGGGGTCGGCTTCGATCCACAGCTGGCACATGCCCTCGCCGTACGGCCCGTCGCGCAGCACGGTGGGCGGCACCAGGCCCCAGCCGGTGGCCTCGGAGACCAGGTAGGCGGCCACCTCACGGGCGGCCAGCGAGCCGTCGGGAAAGTCCCACAGCGGCCGCTCACCGGCTATGGGCTTGTAGACGCACATGGCCTTGCCGCCGTCGTACTCCACGGCGCAGTACAGCACCGCGTTCGAGGCCTCCCGCAGCTGCCCGCGGACGGTCAGCGTGCCCTTGGCCAGCAGCTCCACACCGTCGGCGCCGTGCGTGCGGCCGGACGTCACCCCGCCCGGCGGTACCCGTTCTGGCGCGGGCATACGTGTCCTTCCGGGTCTAGGGGCAGGCTGCACAGCGGGCAGGGTGGCCGGCCCGCGGAGACCACCTCCAGGGCCCGTTTGGCGAACGATCGGGCCTGCGCCCCGGTCAGCCGGACCCGCAGCATCGGCGGCCCGTTCTCCTCGTCCTGGAGCAGCATCTCCTCTGCCGCCTCCAGGTCCTCGGACGACATCTCGGCGTCGGTCTCGATCTCGACCAGCGCCTGTGCCTCCAGGATCATCCGCTCGGCGGTGGTGTCCCAGGCCAGTGCCATGGTGCCGACCCGGAACTCCTCCTCGACAGGGGTGTCGAGCGGCGCGGTGTCGGTCATCTCGGCCGGGGCGACGGCCGGTACCGCGGCGCTGCCGCCGCTGCGCCGTACGACCTCGTCCAGCAACTCGTCGATGCGCTCGGCCAGCGCTTCCACCTGGGTCTTCTCCAACGCCACGCTGGTGGTGCGCCCGGCCGCGGTCGCCTGCAGGAAGAAGGTGCGCTGGCCCGGCTGCCCGACCGTACCGGCCACGAACCGGTCCGGCTGCTCGTAGAAGAACACCTGACGGGGCACGTCCCGCTCCGTTTGCTCGGCTGCTTGGTTACTTGCTCGCTTCACGTGTCATCACGTGATCGCGCGGAATCCGCGGCACCACCCTACTGCGGAAGGCGATCACGGTGCGCCGGTGGCTCCGCCGACCACCGCGTCGTCACCAGCACCCACCTCCGGGGACGGGCGGGGCAGCAGCCCGCCGAACTCCCCGGTGTCGCCGAGGCGGAGCAGATACGGGCGCAACGGCGTGTACCGGATGGCGGTGATCGAGCAGGGTTCCACCGACAGCCGCTGGAACAGGTCGAGATGCATACCGAGCGCGTCCGCGGCAAGCGACTTGATGATGTCGCCGTGTGAGCAGACCAGATACATCGCGTCCGCTCCGTGCTCCTCCTCGATCCGCGCGTTCCAGTCCCGTATCGCGTCGACGGCGCGGGCCTGCATGGCACGTACCGACTCGCCGGTGTCGCCGGGGAAGACGGCGGCCGACGGGTGGTGCTGGACGGTCTGCCACAGGGGCTCTCCGGCGAGCTCCACGAGCTTGCGGCCGGTCCAGTCCCCGTACCGGCACTCACCGACCCGGTCGTCGGTGTGGATCGGCAGCTCGGGCCGGGCGTCCAGCAGGGGGCGTACGGTCTCCCGGCAGCGCTGGAGCGGGCTGGAGACCACGGCGGTGATCGGCAGCTCGGCGAGGCGTCCGGCGAGCGCCGCGGCCTGGGCGCTGCCGCGCTCGTCCAGGCCCACACCGGGGCTCCATCCGGCGAGTACTCCGTCGGCGTTTGCGGTGGACCGGCCGTGCCGGACAAGGATGACGATGGGCATGGTTCCGAGCGTACGGCCACCGTCTGACAACCCAGAGGCTCCCCGAGCGCGCCGATCACCGGGGCGGCCACCGGATCGACGCCGCTCCGCCGTCCTGCTCGTCGCGCGCGGCGCCACCGAGCCTCCGGCGGAGTCGGACCAGTACCGGAGCGCCGGCGGGTGGGCTCTGCGGGGTGCTCAACGCGCTCAGGGATACGGCGGGGGGCGAACTCCGGGTTGATCCCAAGGGGTTGAAGGGATTCCCCAGGGTGTTGGTGGGCTGCGGCAGTCCAGTGACCGGCGGTCCGCGCCACCATGGTCGTTCGCCGTCGAGGCGGACAGTCACGGCGAGCGTCCCAACGGTTAACGCGGTCGCGGGTGAATCGTGCGGCCTCCCGCTGGCGGGTGGCCGCGCGCCGTAACCCTTCGCGTCGCACGGCGTTGTGTTTGGTGACGGCCGTGGCGGGGAAGACGCCCGAGCCCCCACCACGGCCGCAGAAACGTCACCACACCGCGTACGGCGGGATCGTCCACCGCGCGCCACCGTCCCGCACCACCTCCCACCGAACGCGCCCCCGCGTCTGTCAGCGGGGCTGGGTAAGGTGCGATGGGATCGGTGGTACGCCAGGGGACGGGATCGCGAAGCGTGAACATGTTCAGCAAGGCCGCCAGACGTCATCCGACGACCGGGCGGCCAGGACCGGCCGGTTCCGACTGGTCGCCGTACGCTCGCCTCGATGACGCCGCCCGCGCCTACTTCCTGCACGCCGACATCGCGTTGGAGGCGATCGCGGGGGTGCTGGGCCGCCGCAGGGTGCGCGGTTTCACCCTGGAGCGTGTGGTCGATCTGACGGAGTCCGGCGCCTCGGTCTGGCAGGAGGCCGCGGTGTGCGACGGCCGACGGCTGATCCTGTGGCACAGCGAGGAGTTGACGGACATGGCCGCGCCCGGCGGCACCGTGCTCGACTCGTCGATCCAGGTACTGCCGCTGGACGCCATCGGCCATGTGGGGATGCGCACTCTGGTCGGCCGCGACGAGCGGGGCCAGCGGGTGGATCGCGGGGTCTATCTGGTGCTGGCGACGGCGACGCCGCATGAACTCAGCGCGGTCCAGACGGATCCGGAGTCCCCGGTGGCCTCCGCACGGGTCCGGCCGGAGGCGTTCCGGTTCAGCAAGTCCCTTGAGGACGGCGGTCCGGGCCAGATAGCGCGGCTGATCTCCTTCGGCAGGCTGCTGGGGCGGCTGGTGCCGAGCTGACGCGCCTCTGGCAGGTCAGCGGATCTTCGGCGGGTCGCGGCTGGTCCGGCGTTGCCGAGCCGACCGCAACCCGACCAGGGTCCGGCGCGGGCATCACGCCAGTCCGGCGCGCTCCAAGGCGTCAACACCCGCGCGCAGCGCGGAGATCCGCTCGTCCAGGGTGAACCCGGCGGGCGAGAGCGTCAGCGTGGTCACGCCCGCTTCGGCGTACTGCCGCATCCGGTCGGCGATCCGGTCGACCGGGCCGAGCAGACAGGTCTTGTCGATCAGGTCGTGCGGCACGGCGGCAGCGGCGCCCGCCTTGTCGCCGGACAGGTACTTGTCCTGGATCTCAGCGGCTTCCTTGGCGTAACCCATGCGCTGGGCAAGGCGGTTGTAGAAGTTCTGCTGGCGGCTGCCCATCCCGCCGACGTACAGCGCGGTGTACGGGCGGAACTGGTCGGCCAGCGTCTCGACGTCGTCGCCGACCGCGATCGGCAGCGTCGGGCAGACGTCGAATCCGTCCATGGTCTTGCCCACCCGCTCGCGGCCGGTGCGCAGCGAGGACAGCGCGGTCTCCTCCAGGTGCTCGGCGGCGGGGAAGATCAGCAGCGCACCGTCGGCGATCTCACCGGTCTGCTCAAGGTTCTTCGGGCCGATCGCGGCGATGTACAGCGGGATGTACTCGCGCACCGGGTGCACCGTGAGCTTGAGCGGCTTGCCGGGTCCGTCGGGGAGCGGCAGCGTCCAGTGCTCGCCCTGGTGGGAGAGCCGCTCGCGGGACATCGCCTTGCGGACGATCTCGACGTACTCACGGGTGCGGGCCAGCGGCTTGTCGAACTTGACGCCGTACCAGCCCTCCGAGACCTGCGGTCCCGAGACGCCGAGGCCGAGCCGGAACCGGCCGCCGGACAGCGAGTCCAGGGTCGCCGCCGTCATCGCGGTCATGGCCGGGGTGCGCGCCGGGATCTGGAAGATGGCCGAGCCGACGTCGATCCGCTCGGTCTGCGCGGCGACCCAGGAGAGCACGGTCGCCGCGTCGGATCCGTAGGCCTCGGCGGCCCAGCAGACCGCGTAGCCGAGCCGATCGGCCTCACGCGCCACGGCGAGGTTGTCCGCGTCCATTCCGGCGCCCCAGTACCCGAGGTTGATCCCGAGCCGCATTCCGCTCGCCATACCGCTCCCCTTACTGATCAGTAACGTCGTCGTCTCCGGGACTGTAGCGCGGACCGCGCCGATCGGCGCCTGTCGGGTGTGCCACAGCGTCCTGCCCCTGCCCGTCGGCCAGGCCGTATCCCCCGGGGCACTGCCCCCATGCCCCAAGCGACACCGCGAGTGAATCTCAGTAATGTCACCCCGCATGGAGCTAAGGCATCTCGGCCGCACCGGACTGCGCGTCTCCCGGCTCGGGCTCGGCACCCTGACCTGGGGACGGGACGTCGAGGAACGGGACGCCGCAGGCCAACTCAAGACATTCTGGGAGGCTGGCGGCACATTGGTCGATACCGCGGATGTCTACGCCGACGGCGGCGCGGAGTATCTGCTGGGGCGACTGATGGAGAGCCTGGTGCCGCGCTCCGACCTGGTGATCGCCACGAAGGCGGGCAGCGTCCCGGATCCCGACCGGCGGTTCGACTGCTCACGCGGCCATCTGCTCTCCGCGCTCGACGCCTCGCTGCAACGGCTCGGTACCGACCATGTCGATCTGTGGCAGGTGCACGCCTTCGACCCGACGACGCCGCTGGACGAGACGCTCCAAGCCCTCGACATCGCGGTCGCCTCCGGCCGCGCCCGGTACGCCGGGGTGTCCAACTTCTGCGGCTGGCAGCTGGCCAAGGCCGCCACCTGGCAGGCGGCGGCCCACGGCCGCACTCCGCTGGCCGGTGTGCAGATGGAGTACTCGCTGCTGCAGCGCGGGGTCGAACGCGAGCTGCTGCCCGCCGCGTTGGACCTCGGCGTCGGGCTGCTGCCCTCCTCGCCGCTCGGGCGCGGTGTCCTCACCGGCAAGTACCGCAACGGCACCCCGCCGGACTCCCGCGGCGGCTCGGACCACATGGCACCGTTCGTCGCGCCCTACCTCGACGAACCCGCACGCCGCATCGTGGACGCCGTCGCGACGGCCGCCGACGGCCTGGCGGTCACCCCGCTGCAGGCCGCCCTCGCCTGGGTACGGGACCGGCCGGGCGTGGCCGCGCCGATCCTCGGAGCCCGTACCGCACACCAGCTCAGCCAGGCGTTGTCAGTGGAGGCCCTTACGCTTCCGGATGAGATCAACCAGGCGTTGGACGATGTCTCGGCGCCGGTGCATCGCTATCCCGACCATGACTGGAGCACGCTGTGAGCGACGCACGGGCAGCCGATCGGCGTTGCCCCCAGCGCCGCGCCAGCGGAGCAGCGAACGGAGCAGCACAGTGAGCACGGACCGTACCCCGGCCGAGGACGCGAACCCGGCGCCCCGCCCAGCCGGGCAGCCTTCCGAGGAGTTGGCCCGCCTCGCCGAGGCGGTACGGGCGATAGAGCGCGGTGACCGAACGGAACCGCAGGCCGATCATCCGGCGCGCCCCGAGCGGCCCGCGCCACCCGCGGCCGCCCCGCAGCCCGCGCCCGCCGCCGCACAGCCGGTCGCGTTGTCCGTAGTGCTGTCCGGCGAGCCCGTCGAAGCGGCCCGGCAGGTCCTCAGTCGTGGCGGGGCGCCGGAAACGCTCGCCGAGCCCGCCGTGGAACGGCTCGGAGAACGCGCCGGGGAACTGCTGGCCGAGGATCCGTGGCTTGTGCTGTCCCTCCCCGGGGTCCGCGTCGACCAGGCCGACGGATTCGCCCGGGCCCTGCTCGGCGCGGCCTGCCGTCCCGATGACGAGCGCCGGGGGCGCGCGGTCGTCGGCTGGCTGCTGGAGCGGGCGGCGGAAGCCGGGCACACGGCACTGGAGTGGTCCGTACTGACCGCGGCACTGCAGAAGCAGTCGGTCGCCGATGCCGACGGGACGCTGCGCAAGGCGGTCGAAGACGGTCAGGTGATGGTCTTCCACGATGAGCAGGAGGGCGCCGCCCCTGATGACGAGGCACCGGTCACCCTGCTGTTGGGCCTTGACCGCTACGCGCTCGCCGAGGAAAGCCTCGCGGACGGTCTCGTACGGCTGCTGAACACCTTCGAGACGGCCGCGGCATCGTGGGAACCGTCCGAGGACGACGCGCCCTCCCCCTCGGCGGCGCAGCTGATCCTCGCCGCCGCCGGGAGCGGCCTGACGGCGCACACCGGCGGCGAGGCGGCCCGGGCCGAACCCGCCGCCCTGGTGGCGGCGGCACGCACGGCGGGACTGCGCGCCTACGCGGCGGCGCACACCGAGAACGGCAGGCGGCGGCTGGCCGAGCTCCTCGGTACGGACGGTGAGCAGGCGGCGGTCACCGTCGACGGGCTGCTGTCGGGCAGCGAGGGCCCGGGGCGCGGCGCAGACGGCACGCTGGAGCTGGATCTGCTCGCCGTCCTGGACGCACCGCAGCTGGACGTGGAGCGGGCGGCCACGCTGGTCGAATCGGTGCCGGACGGCGCCCGGTTGGTGCTCAGCGGGGATCCGGGGGTGCTGTGGTCAGCGGGGCCCGGGCGGGCGTTCGCCGACCTGCTCGCGGCGAAGGTGTGCCCGCAGGTCGCGTCCAGGACACCGGATCCCGGGCCGATCGGGGAGTTGGTCTCCGTTGTCGGGGTCGGCGAGTTGGAGCCGGTCGAGGCGCCGGGCAAGGAGGTGGTCATCGTTCCGGTGCGGGACGCCGGTGAGGCGGTGCACCGCACCGTGCAGCTCGTCGCCGACTCGGTACCGCGGGTGATCGGCGTACCAGCCGGGCAGACGCAGGTGATCACCCCGGGCCACGGCGGAGCGGCGGGCACCCGCGCGTTGAACGCGGCGCTCAAGGAGCGCCTCAACCCCGGCCCCGGCCGCTACGCGGGCTTCGATCCCGGCGACCGAGTGGTGTACGTACCGGCTCCCGGCCGCTCGCTGCCGGGTGTCGTGGTCTCGGCCGACCCCGCCGGGCTCCGCCTGGACTGCGACGGCGTCCCCGTGGTCGTACCGCGCGAGCAGGTGGCCACGGCGGTACGGCACGGCTGGGCCGTGACGGCGCAGCAAGCGGTCGGGGCGCGCTGGCCCGCGGTGGTCGCGGTACTGCCGGGAGACGCGGCGGCGACGTTGACCCGGCAGTGGGTGTACTCGGCGTTCAGCCGAGCGGAGCGCCATCTGTCGGTCGTGCAGGGCATCGACCAGGCGCTGCCGCGGGTGATCGCCGAGGTCCCGGCGAAGGACCGCACGACCCGGTTGCGCACGGTCCTTCGCGAGCAGGCGGCCGAGGGGTGAGCGCACGGCTCGGCGCGGCCGTGCGGCACCAGGGGGGTGGCCGTCAGCGATCCGGGTCGAGTGACTCCAACTCGTCGTCGAAGACGGCGCTGACGTCGAATCGGCAGACGATCAGCTCCGGATCGGCCTGATCGAAGGGGGTCGCCAGCCACTCCCCCGGTTCGGCGGGTTCCACCGCCGACACCCAGAGTGTGGAGTCCCCCTCCTCCAGCCCGAACTCCTTGTGGCGGGAGGCGATTTCGTCCGGTTCATACTCCCCGAACAGCACGCCGATCCCGGCGTTGACACCGCTGCCGACCTTGGTGACGGCCTCCGCCACCCGCTCCGCCTGGGCGATCAGACGCTGCGGATCGGCGACCACGTAGTCGCGCCGGATCAGCACGCTGATCGCGCTCGGTTCGTCGGGGCCCGCGTAGGCGGGCAGGGTGTCCCCGGCCGGGACTTCGAAGGGAGTCACCTCGTCGTAGGTGTCATAGAGCAGCTCGTCGTAGGCCTCGGCCGCCGCGGCCAGGGAGTCGAACGCGGCGAAGACCGCGGGATCATCCTCGCCCGAGCGGTTCTCGATCGCGGCCAGATGGCGGTCGATCGCTGCTTTGACCGCCTCGGCGGCGGCGCGTACCTCGGCGACGGTGGGCTGCGCGGCATCAGACATGGTGCAGACGCTATCCGTACAGGGCGGTTGCCCGCACAATAGATTGGATGCCGGAATACGAATTTCAAGACGTGTATGTGCCCAGAGGTGTATCCCGCAACGCCGCTCGGCGCATGTTGACCGACCACGCGGAGTACGGGCACTGGGAGCTGGACCGGTTGCGCCTCTACCCGGACGGCAGCCGCAAGGTGCGGTTGCGCCGCCGGATCATCCGCCAGGTCCGCGCCACCTGGTGACCGCCAGGCCGCTGGAACCGCCTGGTCGCCCGAGCTGGACGGGGTGACCGCACCTCGGTGCGGTCACCCCGTCCGGATCAAGACGGTGTCCGATCCAACCGCGTGGTCAGGCTCAGCGCCGGGCCACCCGGCCCCGGCGGTAGAGCACGTACCCGCCGACCAGCAGCCCGGCGCTGGCGGCACCGATCAGGCCGAGCTGGTCCGCGCCGGTGTGCGCCAGGGTGGGGGCAGCCGCCGTGGGGTACGGGTGCGTGTGCGTGTGCGCCGACACCTGGTGGTGCGCGGGGTGGTGAGCCTGCTGGTGGCTGCCATGGTGCGAGGGACCCTGTGGCCGGTGGCCGCCAGGGTGCGAGGGGCCCTGCGGCCGGTGGCCCTGGCCGGGCGGGGTGACGGCCGGAGGCGGCGGCCAGTGGCCCTGACCGGGCGGGGTGACGGCCGGAGGCGGCGGCGTGTACGACTGGCCGGTGTCCGACCCAGCCGAGTTCCCGCAACTATTGCCGAACGCGGGGTTCAGGACGCCGCCCACGTCGACGCTGTTCCCGCAGGCGTTCACCGGGACGCCGACCGGCGCCTGCACGACGTTGCCGGAGCCGACACCGGGTGAGCCCTTGGCCACACCGTGCGCCTGGGCGCCGCTGCTCTGCTGGTACCCGCCGTGGTCATGCTCACCATGGGAGTACCCACCATGCTGGTAACCACCGTGCTCTTGGCCGCCGGGGACGTGCCCGTAGGCACCGCCCTCGTGGTGCCCCGAGCCGTTCGCGCAGTGGTTGCCGAACGTGGGGTTGAGCGCCCCTACCACGTTGACGGTGTTGCCACAGGCGTTGACCGGCACGCTGACCGGCGCCTGGATGGTGTTGCCGGACAGCACGCCCGGCGACCCCACGGCAGCACCGTTCGCCCCCGCGTCCGCAAAGGCGTAGCTGCCGCCGGTGACGGCGAGGACACCGCCCGTTGCTACAACGGTAATCAGGCCCTTCTTCGCGACCTGTCTCATGGATTCCCTGCCTTCTGGTGTACCTGAAATACCCGCGGGCGCTGGCCCGCGATGAGGGAATGGCCGGATGGAGACCGATTGGGATTTTCCGACGATTCCCGGACGATCGCCGACGGCCCTGGAGCGCATAGGGAAGTGCCCCAGGGCCGAGCGGGACCAGAACCGTTACCGGGTCCGACTCAACGTCACTTGTTGATGCAGGCGTTGCCGAAGGCCGGGTTGAGCAGCCCGACGACGTTGATCGTGTTGCCGCAGGCGTTCACAGGGACGCTCACCGGGACCTGGATGACGTTGCCCGAGACGACGCCGGGAGATCCAATCGCGGCACCCTGTGCGCCGGAGTCGGCAATGGCCATGCCCGCACCTGCGAGTACCAGGCCACCCGTGGCAGCCGCGATGGCGACAACCTTCTTGAGCATTATTCCTCCTCGTTGGCAGTGCGGTCCCAGCCGCGGACCGCACTGATCTAACGAGGTTCAACAGGCAGGGCAACGAGCCCCCGAATCCATTCACCCTTTCCGGCTAAGTCCGCACAGGCAGCCGAATCATGGCCGAATCAATGCGTTCAGCACTGGTCCAGGAACCGGTCCAACACCCGCACGCCGAACTTGAGTCCGTCCACCGGCACCCGTTCGTCCACACCGTGGAACATCCCGGCGAAGTCAAGCTCCGGCGGCAGCCGCAGCGGCGCGAAACCGAAGCAGCGGATGCCGAGATCGTCGAACGACTTCGCGTCCGTACCGCCCGACAGGCAGTACGGAACGGCACGCGCGATCGGATCCTCGGCGCGCAGCGCGGACTGCATCGCATCCACCAGCGCACCGTCGAAACTCGTCTCCAACGCCTTATCGGCGTGAACGTCCTCCCTCTTGACCCTTGGCCCCAGGATCCGGTCGAGGTCGGCGAGGAACTCCTCTTCCAGACCGGGCAGGAAACGCCCGTCGACGTGGGCCGTGGCCTGCCCCGGGATCACGTTGACCTTGTATCCGGCGCCGAGCATGGTCGGCGCGGCGGTGTTGCGCAGCGTGGCGCCGATGAGCTTGGCGATCCCGCCGAGCTTGGCGAGCGTCGCGTCCATGTCCTCGGGGTCGAGCGGGGTGCCGAGCGCGTCGGACAGCTCATCGAGGAAGGATCGTACGGTCTTGGTCACCCGGATCGGGAACTTGTGGCGCCCCAACCGGCCGACCGCCTCGCACAGTTCGGTCACGGCGTTGTCGTCGTTGGTCATCGAGCCGTGGCCCGCGGTGCCCTCGACGGTGAGCCGCATCCAGTGCATGCCCTTCTGGGCCGTCTCGATCAGGTACAGCCGCAGGTTGTCGTTGACGGTGAAGGAGAATCCGCCGACCTCGCCGATCGCCTCCGTCACGCCCTCGAACAGCCCGGGGTGGTTGCGCACCAGGTGCTTCGCCCCGTAGACGCCGCCCGCCTCCTCATCGGCGAGAAAGGCGAGCACGACATCGCGCGGCGGCTTGCGCCCGCTGCGCAGCCTGTCCCGTACGACGGCGAGCGTCATCGCGTCCATGTCCTTCATGTCGACCGCGCCGCGCCCCCAGACACAGCCGTCGGCGATCTCGCCCCCGAACGGATGGTGCGTCCAGTCCTCGGCGTTGGCCGGTACGACATCGGTGTGCCCATGGATCAGCAACGCCGGTCGGGACGGATCCTCCCCCTCGATCCGGGCCACCGTGGACGCCCGCCCCTTGTGCGACTCGAAGATCTGCGGTTCGAGACCGACCTCGGCGAGCTTCTCTGCGACGTACTCGGCCGCGGCGCGCTCACCAGGCCCGGAGTGGTCTCCGTAGTTGCTGGTGTCGATCCGGATCAGATCGCGGCACAGATCGACGACCTCGTCCTCGCCAGTGATCGTCCGTGCCGGGTTCGACTCGCTCACGCTGCCTCCTTGATCGCTTCCGCACCCGCGCGGGGTCTCCGTCATCCTCTCTCGCCGCACCGCCACACCCCAAGGTCCCCGGCCACCGTCACATGCCCGTCACATAAGGGATCCCCGTCAGGGGTCCGCCTAGTCGGCGGCAACCGGAGGTGATCGAGAGTGGCCAGATGTTTGCTATGGTTTACCCCGTCGCCACGGCAGCGGACAGCAGCCAGACAGCGACAACCCGGTCCGGGTGGCGGAATGGCAGACGCGCTAGCTTGAGGTGCTAGTGCCCTTTATCGGGCGTGGGGGTTCAAGTCCCCCCTCGGACACATCCTTTGTACATGCGGCCCAACCTGTGGGCAGGCATGATCAGCACCCGTTCCCGGCCGCGGCCAGGGGCGGGTGTTCGTCGTTGTGGGCCCCCTTCGTTTCCGTAACGGCACTCGCCGCAAGCGAGCCGCGGGGGCGAGACGCTACTGGCGCCGTCCCGCCTCCTCCGTAGGTTCATGCGGGTGTGCGCGCAGTATGGGGGATCAGGAGGGAATTGCGAAAGGATGCGCCCATGACCGGGGAGCAGGTCGGCAGGGATACGGAATCCCCCGCGGGCGCCACTCGCCGACGGGTGCGCAATCCCTGGGGGCATGGGGAGCGACTGCGCACCGAGATCCTGGAGGGGGCCAGTCGGCTGCTCGGGGATCTCGGCACCGAGGACGGCTTCACGCTGCGGGGTGTGGCCCGGGAGGTCGGCATCGCACCGGCCAGTATCTACGGGCACTTCCGGGACAAGTCCGAGCTGATCGAGGCGGTACTCAACCACGAGTACGACCGGCTGATCGACCTCATGTCGCAGGCGCAGTCCACCGTGGACGCGAGCGATCCGCTCGGTCGGCTGCGTGCACAGTTGCACGCGTTCTGCCGGTACTCGATGGCCAACCCGGGCCACTATCGCGTGATGTTCGGGGTGCGTTTCGACGAGGGAGGCCGAGCTCCCCTCTGGAGGGTGATCAGGCAGTTGACCGCCGCCCTGACCGCCTGCGAGCTGGCAGGGGCGCGGTTGCGGCTGCCCGCCGAGCGGGCGGCCGTCACGCTGCTGGTGGGCGCGCACGGGACCGTGGCGCTGTCACAGGTCCGGCCGGGAAAGGACGCGGAGGCCCTGGTACTGGACCTCGTGGATGAGCTGCTGTCGCTGGTGTTCGACGGCCACTGAGAGCCGCCACGGCCCAGGAGCCGGTGTCACCGAGGGTAGAACACCCGACCCCAAACGTGACATTTGCCCTTATTGTCCGAATTGACTAACATGTGTTTGTCGAGTTAGTGAACAGTCGTTCGGCAAGTCGCCTCCTGAGGAGGTGTGGACCATGACCCACTCAGTGGCCAACGCATCGGCGGCCGGGGCCTCGGTCGAGATACCGGAGTATCCGATGGCCCGGGCGTCCGGTTGCCCGTTCGACCCGCCCCCCGCTCTACGGGCACTGCAGGCCGACGCCCCGATCAGCCGGGTCCGGCTGTGGGACGGCAGCACTCCGTGGCTGGTGACCCGCTACGACGATGAGCGTGCCCTGCTGTCCGACCCGCGCCTCAGCGCCGACAGCACGCATCCCGGCTACCCGTACAACAGCGCCGGCGCGCGCGAACGCAGGGAGCAGGCGCGGACCTTCATCAGCATGGACGACCCCGACCACGCCCGGCTACGCCGCATGGTGACCGCGCAGTTCGCCATCAAGCGGGTCGAGGCCCTGCGGCCGATGGTCCAGCAGATCGTGGACGAGTTGATCGACACGATGCTGAGCGGGCCCAAGCCGGTGGACCTCGTCGAGGCGTTCGCCCTGCCGGTGCCCTCGCGGGTGATCTGCGAGCTGCTCGGCGTGCCGTATGCCGACCACGGCTTCTTCCAGAAGAACAGCAAGATCCTGGTCAACCGCGACACACCGCCGGAGGCGGCACGGGAAGCCGTCGCCGCGCTGCTCGCCTATCTGGAAGCACTGGTCACCGAGAAGCTCACGCGCCCCGGCGACGACCTGCTCTCCCGGCTGGCCGTCGAGCGTGTGGCCACCGGCGAGATCTCCACGCGCGACGCGGCGGCCATGGGCACACTGCTGCTGACGGCCGGGCACGAAACCACCGCGAACATGATCGCGCTGGGCACGCTGGCACTGCTGCTCCACCCGGACCAGCTCGCGGCGCTACGCGAAACCGACGACCCCCAGCTGATCGCTGCCGCGGTCGAGGAACTGCTGCGCTACCTGAGCATCGTCCACTCCGGACGGCGCCGGGTGGCTCTCGCCGACATCGAGTTCGCAGGAGTGGTCATCCACGCTGGCGACGGCGTGATCCTGGCCAACGACGCGGGCAATCGGGACGCGTCGGTCTTCCCCGATCCCGACCGACTGGACATCCACCGCGGCACCCGCCAGCACATCGCCTTCGGCTACGGGGTACACCAGTGCCTCGGCCAGCCGCTGGCCAGAGTGGAACTCCAGGTCGTCTACCCCACCCTCTACCGGCGCATCCCCACCCTGCGCCTGGCCGTGGACCTCGATCAGGTGCCGTTCAAGCACGACGGGCTGGTCTACGGCGTCTACCAACTCCCCGTGACCTGGTGAGGCCTTCCTTCGCCGGATCACTGGCAGCAAACCAGGAGGTCATCATGCGAGTCAGCGTCGACCAGCACAAATGCATCGCATCCGGGCTGTGCGTGCTCGCCCTGCCGGACGTGTTCGACCAGCGCGAGGAAGACGGCGTCGTCGTCCTGCTCAACGACAACCCGCCGCCCGAGCTGCAAGAGGCCGCCCGGCAGGCCGCCGCGAACTGCCCTTCGTGGGCCATCACCGTCACCGAATCCTGACCCGAGCCGCGCCAGACGTCGCCAGGAGCAAGAGCACCGGGGACAGCCCAACCAGCCACCCTACGGGGGGCCTTCATGACCACACTCACCAGCATCGTCATCGTCGGAGCATCAGCCGCCGGACTCTGCGCGGCCGAAACCCTGTGCAACCGGGGCTATGACGGCGCGTTGCGCCTGATCGGGGACGAGTTCCATCTGCCGTACGACCGGCCGCCGTTGTCCAAGCAGGTGCTCTGCGGCAGCTGGCAACCGGAACGCGTCTTCCTGCGCGACCGGGAAGCACTGGCCGCGCTCGGTGTCGATCTGCTGCTCGGCCGCACCGCCACGGCCCTGGATGCGGCGGGTCATCAGGTTGTGCTGTCGGATGGCGAACGGATCGCCTTCGACGGCCTGATCGTCGCCACCGGTGCCGCCCCACGCCGCCTTCCCGGATCAGACCTGGCCGGTGTCCACCTGCTGCGTACCCTGGACGACGCACTCTCCCTGCGCGCCCACCTGTCCACCCAGCCCACCGTGGTGGTGGTCGGCGCGGGCTTCCTCGGCGCCGAAGTAGCCGCGACCGCCCGTGGCATGGGCCTGACGGCGACCCTGGTCGATCCCCTCCCGGTGCCGATGCGACAGCAGGTCGGCGACCGGATCGGCGGTCTGGTCGCGCGGCTCCACGCCGACCACGGCACCTCGGTGCGCTGCGGTCTCGGGGTACGCCGGTTCCTCGACGCCGCGGGACGGGTGGTCGGCGTCGAACTGGCCGACGGCTCGGTGCTGTACGCCGACTTGGTGGTGGTCGCCGTCGGCGTCACACCAGCAGTCGGCTGGCTGGCAGACTCCGGCCTGCCCCTCGGTAACGGGGTGGAGTGCGACTCCAAGTGCCGGGCAGCGCCGGGGATCTACGCCGCCGGGGATGTGGCCTGCTGGCCCAACCGGCACTTCGACACCCGGATGCGCCTGGAACACCGGCTCAACGCCACCCAACAGGCCGTGGCCGCCGCGGGCAACCTGCTCGGGGACGACCAGCCCTACACCCCGATACCGTACTTCTGGACCGACCAGTACGACGCCCGTATCCAGGTCCACGGCATCGTCCCTGCGGACGCGGATGCCGCCGTGCTGCACGGGGATCCGGCCGACCGTGAGTTCGTCGCCGCATACGGCCGCCATGGCGAGGTCGTCGGCGTGCTCGGTTGGAACAGCCCCCGCGAACTGCGTACAGCCCGCCAGCTCGTCGTCGACCACGCGCCCTGGCCGCTCCGCATGAACACAACGACTCACCGCGCCGCGGCGGTCAGCGTGACCGGCGGATCTTGACCGCCAACACGTGGCGGGTCGCGGCGGCGGCTTCCGGCCGCGGGCACCGCAACCCGGTCCATGACCGCCGGACGGGCTCTAGTCCTCCGCTTGGTCGCGGCCCGCTTCGTCATCAGCGTCGTTGGCGTCAGCCGTGGGTGACGGCGTGGCGTCCGAATCCGGTGCATCCTGGATTCTGTTGTAGCGGTACGGTCGGTAGCCCTTGGCGGAGAGGTAGCGGCGGGTGTAAAAGCGGTCGTCTTCACGGGCGTTGGTGCCCGCGTGGGCCTCTTCCAGGATCATGGCGGTGGTGTGGCTGGCGTTGGCCCAGCCCTTGAACAGCACGACATGGGTCGAGATGTTGTCGAGCATGTCGCCAGGCTGCAGGTCGTCCAAGCTGTTCAGCTCGGTGGCGAAGTGCGGCAGCGTGCCGGTGGTCTCCCCGTAGTTGTTGGCGGAGTTGGACGGCAGGTTCCAGGCCATGGAGACGAAGCCGGAGCAGTCCTGGCGGTAGGTGCCGTTGCCGTCGGTGTTGTATGCGTAGCGGTTGTAGGGGACGCCCTCGGTGATCCAGCTCTGGGCACGTGCCATGACGGTGTCTCGAGTGATGCTCGGGGTGTCCAGCGCTCGGATGGGGAACCGGGTGGACATCTCGGCGGACCTGGCCCCCCTCGCGAGCTGGCGCGGTGTGGCGGTGGTGGGGTCGGCGACGGTCGGCCTGAACCGGGTGCTGTGCGCCTGGGGCTTCGCCTTGAATACGGCCGAAGGCTTGGCGGCCGCCAGGTGGTGGGGCGTGGCGGCGTGAGTGGCGGGGCCGCTCAGAGCGACGTCCGCGCTCGCGGCAACAGTGACGGACAGTACGAGGAACTTGCAGACGCTAGGGGACACAGGCATGGTTACTATCCCGAAAAACGGGAGAAATGTGGTAATTGGCCAGAGGTGGCGTGGCGAATCACCCTGGAGACACCGTCGACTGGATCGCTGACGTCGTCCCGACGTGTAGCGCTCGATGGCCGCTCGCCCGGCAGGGCCGCACCTGATCCCGGTCGGTGCTCCGAACGACGCGCTGAATGCTCTGCCGCCCCCGCCAAATCCTGGCAGCCGGAAAAGAACGCGCCAGCGAACGCAAGGATGCCGCAGAATGCACGGATGACCACTTCGGGTATGCGGAAGGATTCCAGCGACAGCAGAATCGATTCAGTCGCGGAGCGGCTTCCGTTCCCGTTAGGGAGATTCAGCCAACCACCCTGTGGGGGATGCATTAAGCGCGGCGGGCTTCGCATACCTTCCAGTGCGCCTCGAAACCCGTATCCACCGACTGCCAGCACATTCACGCCCGGGGCCCCAAGCCTGTCCGTAGTATGATCACCCCATCGCATCTACTTTCCATTACCTCTCCGGTGGCAAAATCGGCCAAGTCCCAAATCCCCTGGACTGAGGCCACCGCGATGGGGAAAGATTGCGGTCAGCGGGTGATACCCGGAATCAGGGGGGACGACGGAGAAGTGTCAAGGTTCAAGCGGTTTTCGGCTGCCCCGTCGGCGACGCTGACATCCAGCTTCGGCAGACGCATGCACAGTGCGGCCAAACCCATAGCGGCCACCGCTCGACGGGAGCCACGGCCCCGCTCGATTGCTTGATCCCTTCCTTCCTTCGTCTTCAGGGCGCACTCACACCGCGCGAACGAAATGCGTTTTGTTGAGTTCACGCCTTCGCGCCCACGCGCTTCACACCTTCATGGAATGGCTTTTCCTAACCGCACTTGCAGCATTCCCGGGAGTGCTTTCGACCGAGCAGCGGTGTCACTGTCAGTCCGGCTGAACGTCCGGCGGTCTGCACACGCGATTCACCCGCTGCTTCCTGGGCGGCCCTGCTGGGCCGGTGTTCTGTGACGGTCCGTCGTGGCACGCGCACAAGGACCCGACTGCTGCCACCAGATGGGAGGTTCGGTTTCTTCGAAAAGGGGCAAGAGATGACGTTGTCTGATGTGCGCGTTGTGCGCCTGCCGTTATCAGCAGCCCAACGTGAGATCTGGCTGGCTCAGCAACGAGACCCCGAGAGCCCGCACTACCGAATCGGCGAGTACCTGGAGATTCACGGGCCGGTCGACCCGGTGGCGTTCGAGTCGGCCATGCGACGGACGATCACCGAGGCCGAGCCGTTCAACGTGCGGTTCCGCGAAGACGCCGGAGTCGTGGAGCAGATCATCAAGCCGATCAGCGACTGGGTCATCGCCGATGTCGAACAATGAGTCCTCAGACCCGCCGGGTAAGTCCGGCACACCGGAAGAAGAAGTCCAGGGAAAGAGTTCAGAAGTGCAGAACATCAATGCCGACAAGTGCGCCATCATCTTGACGAGGGCCTGCCGACCGGTCTGGCCATGAATGCCGTCGCGGCACTCTCGCTGTCCGTGGGGAAGTTCGTGGACGGGATCGTCGGCGACGACGTCAAGGACGGCGACTGCCGCCCGCACACCGGCATCACGGCCATCCCGCTGCCCGTTCTCAAGGGGGACACGGCCGCCATGCGGGAGATCGTGCTGAAGGCCGCCACGCTGACCGATGTCTTCGTCGTGGACTTCACCGCCATCGCCCAGTCATCCCGCGGCTGCGACGAGTACACCCGGCGCACCGCCGAGGTGCCCACCGCCGAGTTGCCGTACGTCGGGGTGGCCGTCTGCGGGCCCAAGGCCGCGGTGAACAGGCTCACCGGCAGTCTGCCGCTCTACCGCTGAACCGCCCGTCCGGCTGGGCCGAACCGACCCAGCCGGTCCCATCGCACGAGGGGGAACATGTTCACCGTATTCAACGAGGAACTCGACCGGGCCGCCCGGCAGATCCGCGACCGGCATCTGGCCTTCGCCCGTGGCACGTGGGACGAGGACGATCTGGCCGCCCACCAACTCGACGCCTTCCGCCGAACGTTGGCCTATGTGAAGGAGCACTCCGCCTTCTACGGCCGACATCTGGCGGGGGTGGCGGAGCGGTCGATCACCTCGGTCGATCCGGAGCAGCTGGCCACTGTCCGGTTCACCACCAAGGAGGATCTGCGGCGGGAGTTCGCCGACATCCTGTCGCTGCCCCTGCCGAAGGCGTGGATCTTCTACGAGACCACGGGCACCACCGGTCGCAGCACGCCCTGCCCCCGGGACAACATCGACTCGCTCAACAACAACACGGCGCTGACGGTCTACTACGACACGGTCTTCCGGCAGTTCGGCGACGAGCAGGTGATCGGGGTCTCGGGGCCGACCGAGATGCACGCCTTCGGGGACACCTTCGGGGAGGTGTGCCGCAACCTGGGCCACGCGGTCGTCAAGATGTGGCCGCACTCCCCCATGGTCGGCTACGACCGGGCGTTGGAGACGCTGCGGGTGCTCCCCGCGACCGGCTTGTTCAGCACTCCGGGAATGGCCCTGTCGCTGGCGAAGAAGGCGCACGCCGCCGGATTCGACCCGCGCCGCGACTTCCACCTCGACGTGATCATGTGCACCGGCGAGCTGGCGTCACCCGCGCTGCTGGAGAACGTCGGGGCGATCTGGGGCGCCAAGGCCTACAACGCGCTGTACGCCTCGCAGGAGGCGTCCGTGATGGGCGCGGTGGGCGCCGACGGCGGCCTGTACACCGCGCCGCTGCTCAACCTCTACGAGGTGATCGACCCGGAGACCACCGCCGCGGTCGCGCCCGACGCCGAGGGCGTACGCACCGGCGAGTTGGTGGTCACCTCGCTGTACCAGGGCAGCAAGCCGCTGGTGCGGTACCGCACCGGGGACCTGGTCCGGCTGAGCCCGCCGGACGCGGCGCGCACGCTGCCCGCCGCCACGCTGGAGGTACTCGGCCGCACCCGCGACGAGTTGCTGATCGGCGGCCACCGGATCAGCGGCTACGACCTGGAGAACCTGCTGCTGCGGCATCCGCGCGGCTACCTCGACTACCAGATCGTCATCGAGGCACCGCACGGCCACGACGAGCTGACGCTCCATCTGGAACTTCCGAAGCGCGGGGCGCGCGTGGACGAGGTCTCCGTGGCCCGCGCGAGCCAGGAGCGGCTGGGCGTGCCGGTGCGGCTGGAGTACCGGGAGTTGGGCAGCGTGACGACCACCGGTGCCATGGTCAGCTGGAAGGCCGCACGGGTCGAGGACCGCCGGTCGGCCACGCCGGACGCCGAGCGGGCCGCCGCGCTCGCGGTGGCCTCGGGGCGCGCCCGGTGACCGCACCCGTCAAGGCTCCCGCCGTCACACCGGCTCTGGTCTCCTGGGCGTACCACGACGGGGAGTTCGTTCCCGTGCAGCGGGCGCAGGTGCCGGTCACCACCCAGGCACTGCAGTACGGCACGGGCGTCTTCGAGGGCATCCGTGCCTACGTCCAGCCGGAGACCGGCGGGGTGGCCCTGTTCCGGGTCCACGACCACTTCCTGCGCTTCCTGCGCGGTTGCCGGATGCTCCGGCTTGAGGTGGAGCGCTCCGCTGACGAACTGTGCGAGCTGGCCGCCGAGTTGCTGCGCCGGGACGGCTGCCGCTCGGACATGTACGTACGGCCGCTGGCGTACAAGAGGGCGCTGCTGCCCAGCACTTCGCCGGGCGTCCAGCTGCTGGGGGTGTCCACCGCGCTGTCGGTCAGCGCCTTCCGGATGGGCTCGTACACCGACCGTTCGGGCATCCGCTGCGCGATCAGCTCCTGGCAGCGGCCGCGGTCCGGGATGCTGCCGGTCCGCGCCAAGATCACCGGGGGTACGTCAACAACGCCCTGGCGGTGGACGAGGCGCAGGCGGCCGGGTACGCCGACGCGATCCTGCTCAACAGCCAGGGGAGAGTCACCGAGGCCAGCACGTCCAACGTCTTCGCGGTCGTCGGCGGACGCCTGGTCACCCCACCGGCCACCGCCGGGCTGCTCGAAGGGATCACCCGGGACACCGTGAGGGCCCTCGCCGCGGATCTGCTGAACACCCCGACCGAGGTGCGCGACCTGGACCGGGACGAGTTGCTGGGCGCCGACGAGGTCTTCCTCACCGGCACCGGCCCCGAGATCGTCCCCGTCACAGAGCTGTTCGGAGAACTGCTGGCCGCCCGCAGAGAAGCCGCCGGACCCGGCTCCGCGGCACACCAGGGCCTGGCTCCGACCGATCCCGACCCGCCGCACCGGTGACGGACGCGGCCGAGGAGGCCGGTGCGGAGCCGCTCCCGCACGATGAGCGGCTGGAGAAGGCCGCGGGCATCGGCACCGCCGACCTGGTGTGCCATCGGGACGCCTGGGCGTTCATCGTGGAACGGGCGGCGGGCGACCCGCACTTCCGGGCGCCCGGTGAGGTGACGGCGGGGAACGACGGCGAGGCACGGGTCACGGTGTCCGGCCGTACCCTGATCGCGATCCTCGCCGCCCTCCATACGGTGATGCTGCGGGAACGTGAGGGCGATCTCGGCAACTGGGCCCTGGCCAGCAAGCTCTACCGACGCATCGCGGAGGTGGTGGACACGGTGCGGCCCCGGCTCCAGGAGCAGTTGGACGACCATGCCGAACGCACGGTCATCGTCATCGACGACCGCCCCGCGAACCGCTGACCGGCGGACGTGTTCAGCCCCGGCGGCCGATCGTAACGAACGCGGCGGCGATGTCCGTGAGTTGGCGACCGGTAGCCAGCAGACGGTGCAGCAGCAGACGGGCCTTGTACGGGGAGAGGTCGCCGCCGCGGATCAGGCCCCGGGACAGCAGGTCGCGCTCGGAGCCCGGGAAGCCGTAGGTACGGGCCAGGACCGGGCCCGCGCCGGTGCGGGAGGTGAGGACGACGGGGATGCGCGCGGCCAGGCGCTCCAGCGGCGGCACCAGGCGTTGCGGTACGTGGCCCACGCCGAACCCGGCGACGACCAGCCCGTGGCATCGGTCGTCGGTGCCGTCCAGCAGCAGGTCCAGGAGGAGGCCGTCGTCTCCGAGGGTGACGGTGTGCAGCAGGACCCGCACGCCATCCCGTACGACACCCTCGGGGAGCTGTGCGGCGATGCGGTACGGGAGGCCGTGATGCAGCCACACCTGGCCTTCGGCCACCAGGCCGAGCGGACCGGATGCGGGAGAGGTGAACGCGGCGGGACTGGTGGTGTGGCTCTTGGTGACCGTGCGTGCCGCGTGGATCTCGTCACCGAGCACGACCACGCATCCGGCGCCGCGCAGCAGCGGGGAGGACGCGGTGACGATGGCCGCGTGCAGGTTGGCCGGGCCGTCGGGGCCCGGCTGCGTCGGGTTGCGCATCGCGCCGGTGACGACGACGGGGATGTCACAGCGATGGAGCAGGTCCAGGTAGAAGGCGGTCTCCTCGATGGTGTCGGTGCCCTGCACGACGACGATGCCGTCGGTGCCGCCCGCCGTCTCCGCCGCGATGGCGCGGTGCAGCGCGCCCAGGTCGGCCAGTGACAGCGAGGCACCGGGCAGGTTACGGACGTCGTGGACGCGCAAGGACACGCCGAGTGCGGCCAAACCCGGTACGGATTCCAGTAGTTGGCGTGCGGACAGCGCGGGCACTACGGCTCCGGTCGCGGGATCCGCGGTCATGGCGATGGTGCCGCCGAGGGAGAAGACGGCGACACTCCGGTCGCGCGGGTCCGTCGGTTCCGCATTCACATCGATCGCCCCGGTTCCGGTCTCGTCCATCGCGTCCATACCGCAGTTGTTCCTACCACTCGTGCCCCAACCCATCACATCCGTATCCGTGCGGCCGGTCGTGATACATGTCGGCCCTGGCCAGCGGGATGCGAGGGACACGTGATGAATCGTGCAACTGTACCGTCGTTTCACCTGAACGTGTGATGACAACCCTCTCCCGCGGCCGTCACCATTGCTTTGCAGACCACATGAGTCAGGGGAGGGACTTTAGATGTCGGTCGATGCTGGCCTTGGTGTGGAATCGGGTGGGGAATCCAGCGGGGCTCCTTCACCAAATGGACGGGCTCAGTTGAGCCTCGGAACCGCGGCAGCTCGGAACTTGGCCACCACGACCAAGTCCGCGCCACAAATGCAGGGCATTACCTCACGTTGGCTGCTGCGCATCCTTCCGTGGGTTCAAGTGTCCGGCGGCACGTATCGGGTGAACCGAAGGCTCACCTATACGGTCGGCGACGGGCGGGTGACGTTTATCCAGACCGGGTCGGAGGTCCGGGTAATCCCGGAAGAACTCGGCGAGTTGCCGGTGCTGCGCGGCTACGACGACCTCGATGTGCTGAACGCGCTGGCGGACCGGTTCGTGCTGCGCGAGTTCACCCCGGGTCAGGTCATCTCGGAGGCGGGCGCGCCCGCCGACCACGTCTACCTGGTCGTGCACGGCAAGGTGAACCGGATCGGCACCGGCAAGTACGGCGAGCAGGCCGTGCTCGGTGTGCTGGCGGACGGCGACCACTTCGGCAACCAGGTGCTGGCCCAGCCGGACAGCAGTTGGGAGTTCACCGCCAAGGCCGCCACCGCGGTGACGCTGCTCGGGCTGCCGCGGGAGGCCTTCCAGGCGGTCGTCGACCAGTCGGACTCGCTGCGTGAGCAGATCCAGCGGTTCCTCAGCGGCACCCAGCTGGCGCAGAACAAGCACGGTGAGGCCGCCATTCATCTGGCCTCCGGTCATGAGGGCGAGCCCGATCTTCCGGGCACCTTCGTCGACTATGAAATCTCCCCGCGAGAGTACGAGTTGAGCGTCGCCCAGACCGTGCTGCGCGTGCACAGCCGGGTCGCCGATCTGTACAACCAGCCGATGAACCAGGTCGAGCACCAGTTGCGGCTCACGATCGAGGCACTCCGTGAACGCCAGGAGCACGAACTCATCAACAACCGTGACTTCGGGCTGCTGTACAACGCCGACTACAGCCAGCGGATTCACGCCCACTCCGGCC
Source organism: Streptomyces sp. NPDC020096 (assembly GCA_040631425.1). GTDB lineage: Bacteria > Actinomycetota > Actinomycetes > Streptomycetales > Streptomycetaceae > Streptantibioticus_A. The sequence goes on along the minus strand of JBEYJY010000002.1, from coordinate 86,421 downwards.
CCCCGACCCCGGACGACCTCGATGAACTGATCAGCCGGCGCCGCAACTCCCAATTCCTGCTGGCGCATCCGCAGACCATCGCCGCGTTCGGCCGAGAATGCAACCGGCGCGGTCTGTATCCGCACAGCATTGACTTCCACGGAAATGCTGTGCCGTCCTGGCGCGGTCTGCCGTTCCTGCCGTGCAACAAGATTCCGATCAATGACGGACACACCAGCTCGATCATGGCGCTCCGGCTCGGCGAGGACAACCAAGGCGTCGTCGGACTGCATCAGACCGGGCTGCCCGATGAATTCGAGCCGGGGCTGTCCGTGCGCTTTATGGGCATCAACGAAAAGGCCATCATCTCGTACCTGGTGAGTGCCTACTACTCGGCAGCGATCCTGGTGCCGGACGCGATCGGCATCCTGGAGAACGTCGAGGTCGCCCGCGCTCGCGATTGAGAGCAGTCGGGTGGACCGGTCGGCGTGCCGCCCACGCGCAGCCGGTCCAACCCGTTCCGTCCCAGCGCTCACTGACGAAATCGCTCACTGACGAAATCGAGGTGTGGCAACCATGGGAACGTCTACGCTCGATCGCGAGGGCCACGAGGCCGCGGCAATTCTGGCCCGTACCCGGCTCACCGTCGATCCCGCGTTACGTGCGGCGGTCGACTCGCTGCCCGGCTCGATGCGGCGCATCGCCGGATACCACTTCGGCTGGCTGAACGCCGATGGATCCCCGGCGTACGGCGATGCGGGAAAGGCGATTCGTCCCGCGCTCGTGCTGGCCGCCGCGCATGCGCTCGGCGGCGCGGCCGGGCAGGCGACACCGGCGGCCGCGGCGGTGGAGCTGGTGCACAACTTCACGCTGCTGCACGACGATGTCATCGACCGCGACCCCACCCGCCGCCACCGGCCCTCGGCCTGGGTGGTGTTCGGTACCGAGGACGCCATCCTCGCGGGCGACGCCCTGCAGGCCCTGGCGCTGCGGCTGCTGACCGAGGACGCCCATCCGGCGGCCGGTCGGGCGGCGACCCGGCTGTCCGAGTGTGTCATCGAGCTGTGCGACGGTCAGCACGCCGACTGGGAGTTCGAACAGCGTGCGGATGTGTCGCTGGAGGAATGCCTGGCCATGGCCGAGGCGAAGACCGGGGCCCTGCTGGGGTGCGCCTGTGCGCTGGGCGCGTTGTACGCCGGGGCCGATGACGCGACGGCCGATGCGTTGGACGCCTTCGGCCGTCAGGTGGGGTTGGCGTTCCAGCTGATCGATGACCTGATCGGCATCTGGGGGGATGCGGCCGTCACCGGAAAGCCGGTCGGCGCAGACCTGGCGGCCCGTAAGAAATCGCTGCCCGTGGTGGCGGCGCTGCGCTCGGGGACATCGGCAGGGGCCGAGCTGGCCCGGATATACGGGCGCGAAAGCGCGCTGTCCACAGATGAACTGCACCGCGCGGCGGAGGCCATCGAGCGAGCGGGCGGGCGTGACTGGGCACAGGTGGAGGCGTGCGACCGGATGGCGGGAGCCATCGACCATCTGTCGGGAGTCGTCCCCGACGGGGTCGCCGCCGGAGACCTCCTCGCCCTGGCCGAGTTGGTGACCCGGAGGAACCACTAGAGGTGACCTGGAGGAGCCGCTGGACAGGGCCCCTCCCCCACCGCTCCACCGGCGGTACGACACAGCCGTAGCCGTACCACCGGGATATCGCAGGGGGCGCGATGGCCGCTGCCGTGTCGCGTCCGTGTCGCGCGGTGTTCGAACTCCGACCTCCCAACAGCCCACAACCGTGGGGCTTCGGTGGGGAATTCCTCGAACAGACAGTGTCTGTACCCCGGGTGTTGTCCGAGAGCGTGGTGACATGCCATGAGTCAGCCAATCATTCAATCCGCATCAGAATCGACCCCGGAAGCGACAGCAGAGACGACCTCAGGGGGCATCATGAGACAGCGACCGCGAAGACTCCGTTTGGCCTTGGCGATGCTCGCCGTGTGCGGCGCGCTGGTGGCGGAGGCAGGGGTGGGCACGGCTCAGGCCGCTCCGGCGGTCAGCCTGCGGGCCGGCGCACAGGGGGTGATCGCCCCCGGAGTGCGGTACGAGGAGTTCTCGGTGCACGCCTCACACGGCACGGTGTACGGGCATCTGCTGGTCGCCGATCTGACGAACAGTCATGTATCGGTGGACCTGCTGACGCCGGGTGTGGTGGCGGCCCGGGAGCCGGTCTCCCGCATGGCCGATGCCCAGGACGCGGTCGCCGGGGTCAACGGGGACTTCTTCGACATCGCCGAGGCGCAGCACCCCGGTGTGGTCGCGACCGGTGCTGCGGTCGGCCCGGCGATCGCGGACGGTGTGCCGTTCAAGGCGGCGGTGCCGAACGGCCAGCGCTTCGGCCCCGTCCTGCCGACGGGGACCTCGACGCGGGATGTGATCGGCGTGGGCTACGACCGGGTGGCGAGGCTGGACCGGCTGACGCTCACGGGTTCGGTATCCACCCCCGACGGAACGATTCCGCTGCGGGGGCTCAACCAGTACGCGGTACCGGTCGGCGGGATCGGCGCCTATACCGCGCTGTGGGGAAGCACATCCCGCCAACGCGCGGTGTGCGGTAGCGACCAGTTGCGGTCCGCGCCGTGCAGCCGGGACACCTACGAAGTGACGGTACGTCGGGACCAGGTCACCGCGGTGTCCGACCGACCGGGTACGGGCACGGTACCGCGTGATGGCTTCGTACTGGTGGGGCGGGAAGGCGGGGCGCGGGCGCTGCGGCGGTTGCGGCCGGGGGCCCAGTTGCGGATGAGCTCGGAACTGACGGGCGCGGGTGGGCTGCGGTTCGCGGTCGGCGGCTTCCCGGTGCTGCGCGGGGGCGCGCCGCTCGGCGGTCTGGACGGGGTGACCGCGGCCACCCGGACGGCGGCCGGTTTCGGCGCGCAGGGGCATCGGCTCTATCTGCTGGCCCTGGACGGCAGCGCGGAGCGCGGGGCCGGGTTGACCATCGCGGAGTTGGCGAGCCTGATGCGGCAGCTCGGTGCCGACTCGGCGGTGGACCTCGACGGCGGCGGTTCCTCGACGCTGGTGGCACGGTCGCCCGGCAGCCACCGGGTGACCGTGCGCAACCATCCGTCAGGTGGGGCCGAGCGTCCGGTGCCCGAGGGCATCGGACTGTTCTCCCGGTAGCCGACCGCGGGGGCGCGCCCCTACGGTGACGACGGCCTGGGCGCCGGTACGGCACCCGGCGGCGGCCGCCTCCGCCGGTTCCGCGCCGCGCAGCAGTGCCGCCAGGAAGCCACCGGTGAAGGCATCGCCGGCGCCCGTGGTGTCGACCGGCGTACTCGGGACCGCGGGTATCCGGACGGAGGGCGCGCCCCGTAGCGCGAGGATCGCGCCCTCCGCGCCGAGCGTCACCACGACCGTCCGGTAGTCCTCGCTCAACTTCTCTGCCGCGTCAGCCGGTTCGGGGCTGCCGGTCAGCAGCCATGCCTCGGCCGCGTTGGGCAGCAGCAGATCGGCGCCGCGGGTGGCGTCGCGCAGCACGGCCACCCCGGTCCGTGCGATGAAGCCGGTGGAGGCGGGGTCCACGCTCACGGCCACCCCCCGTTCCCGGGCCCGGGACATGGCGAGGGCGGCGAGCCGTCGGCCGGTCGCGGTGAAGAGCAGGTAGCCGGAGAGGTGGAGGTGCCTGACGCCGTCCAGTAGCTGATCGTCCCAGTCGTCGGGGCCGAGGTGGACGGCGGCTCCGCTGTCGGTGACCAGGGTGCGCTCGGCGGCCGTGTCCACGAGGGCGATCACCACCCCGGTCGGCAGGCGGCGGTCGGTGCGCAGTCGCGGCCGCACCCCGTCGGCGAGCAACGCGGCCCGGTGCCATCCTGCGTCGTCGGCACCCACCCGGGCCAGCAGCGTGACGTCCGCACCGCAGCGCGCCGCCCAGGCAGCCGCGTTGGCCCCGGCGCCGCCTGGCCGTACCGCGATACGGGCGGGTGTGTCGGTGTCCGGGGCGAGCGGTCCGGTGTGCCGGGCCACGATGTCGGTGACCACCTCGCCGATGACCAGCAGTCCCGGCCCGGCGGTCATACGGCACGCGCCCATTCGGCCGCGATGGCGGTGGCCAGCCGCACGTTGCCGCGCACCGCCGCGAGGTTGGCCTCCAGCGAGGCGCCGCCGGTGTGCCGTACCAGGTGGTCCAGCAGATACGGGGTGATGGCCTGGCCGGTCACGCCTTCGCGGGCCGCGGCACGCAGCGCTTCGGCGAGCACCCGGTCGTGCAGTCGCGGGTCGAGCTGCTCGTCCTCCGGTACCGGATTGGCGACGATCAGGGCGGACTCCGGGCCGTCGAGTGCGTCCTGGGCCCGCATCATGGCCGCGACGTCGGCCGGTTCGCGAACCGTCCAGTCAACGGGCTCGCCAGAACTGTGCAGATAGAAGCCGGGGAAGGTGGCGGTACGGTAGCCGATCACGCCCACGCCCAGGGTCTCCAGGCGTTGCAGGGTGGCGGGAATGTCGAGAATGGACTTCACGCCCGCGCACACCATGGTGATCCGGGTACGGGCCAGCAGCCGGAGGTCGGCCGACTCGTCCTGGGTGGTGGTCCAGTCACGGTGTACGCCGCCGAGCCCACCGGTGGCGAACACCCGCAGGCCCGCTCGGGCGGCGAGGAACGCCGTCGCGGAGACCGTGGTCGCGCCGCTGGCCCGGGCCGCGACGGCGGGTGCCAGGTCGCGGTGGCCCAGCTTGCGCATCGCGGCATCGTTGGCGACGCGCTCCAACTGGGCGGCGTCGAGCCCGACATGGGGGACGCCGTCGAGGACGGCGATGGTTGCCGGGACCGCTCCGCCCGCACGTACGATCGCCTCCAGCTCACCCGCGACCCGCAGATTGCGGGGCCGGGGCAGGCCGTGGGAGATGATCGTCGATTCCAGGGCGACCACCGGCGCCCCGCGCTCCACGGCGGCACGGACCTCGGCGGACAGTTCGATGACGGGCATGCGCGGCCTCCTGCGTTCGACTCCCCCATGTCTGGCACGCACTCGGCCGCCGCAAACCCGCAGTACCGATCACATCGGATCGATTTCGGTCAGCTCGCCGTCCAGCTGGAGCCAGCAAGTGACTCCGATTCCGCGCAGGAACGGCACATCGTGACTGGCGACGATCAGCGCGCCCTCGTAGGACTCCAGCGCCCTGGTCAGTTGCCGGACGCTGGCGATGTCCAGGTTGTTGGTCGGCTCGTCCAGCATGAGCAACTGCGGCGCGGGCTCGGCGAGCATCAGCGCCGCGAGGGTCGCCCGGAACCGCTCGCCGCCGGACAGCGTGCCGACGGGCTGGTCGGCGCGGGCGCCCCGGAACAGGAACCGCGCCAGGCGGGCCCGGATCACGTTGTTCCCCGCCTTCGGCGCGTGTTCCGCGACGTTCTCCGCGACGGTGAGCGCGTCATCCAGCACATCGAGTCGCTGCGGGAGATAGCGCACGGGCACCTGGGCCCGTACCTCGCCCGCCACCGGGGCGAGTTGCCCGGCGAGGGTGCGCAACAGGGTGGACTTTCCGGATCCGTTGCGGCCGACCAGTGCGATGCGCTGCGGGCCGTGGATCTCCAGATGGGCCCGCGCGCCGTGGACCAGTTCGGCCTCGCGCAGGGTCAGTACGGTCCGGCCGGGCGGAACCGCGGTGTACGGCAGGTCGACGCGGATCTCGTCGTCGTCCCGTACCGCCGAGACGGCCTCGTCCAGCCGTGTCTTGGCCTCGGCCACCTTCTCGGTCTGCATGATGCGGTACTTGCCCGCGGAGACCTGGGCCTCGCGTTTGCGCGCGTTCATCACGATGCGCGGTTCGCGCTTGGTGTCGTACATCTTCAGCCCGAAGCGGACCCGGCGGGCCAACTTCACCTGGGTTTCGGCCAGTTCGCGCTTCTGCCTCCTCAGGTCGGTCTCGGCGACCCGGACCATGCGCTCGGCGGCCTCCTGCTCCACGGCGAGTGTCTCCTCGTAGGCGGAGAAGTTGCCGCCGTACCAGCGGACCTCACCGCCGCGCAGCTCGGCGATCTGGTCGACGCGCTCCAGCAGTTCCCGGTCGTGGCTTACCACGACCAGCACGCCGCGCCAGGCGGTGACGGCGTCGTAGAGCCGGTGCCGGGCCGCCAGGTCCAGGTTGTTGGTCGGCTCGTCGAGCAGCAGGACGTCCGGGCGGCGCAGCAGTAGCGCGGCGAGCCGCAGCAGTACCGATTCGCCACCGGAGACCTCGCCGACGGTCCGGTCGAGACTGATGCCGCCGAGTCCCAGTTGGTCGAGGGTGGCGCGGGCGCGCTCCTCGACGTCCCAGTCGTCGCCGACCGCGGTGAAGTGCCGCTCGCTCGGGTCGCCCCGCTCGATGGCGTGCAGGGCGGCCCGCACCCGGTGGATACCCAGCGCCTCGTCCACCCGCAAGGTGGTGTCGAGGGTGAGGTTCTGCGGCAGGTAGCCCACCTCGCCGTTGATCCGCAGCGCGCCCTGCGAGGGCTGGAGTTCGCCCGCGATCAGCCGCAACAGGGTGGACTTTCCGGAGCCGTTGAGGCCGACCAGGCCGGTGCGGCCGGGGCCGACGGCGATCTGGAAGCCGTCGAAGACGGTCGTTCCGTCCGGCCACGAGAAGCCGAGGTCGGCGGTGGTGATGGAAGGGGATGCGATAGACAAAAGGGCCTCCGGTTGCTCAGAGAAGTGCGGGTGGGCAACACGTGGAGACACCGCGGAACGCGGCAACGCTCAAGCGGGAGGGAAGGGAATCGCCCCGGGATGCGGAAGGCGGCTCAGTGCCGAGGTCGCACACGGCCACGCGGAATGTACGCGGGCGCGGTGTCTACTAGGACCTCAGTAGAGCAACAGCCTTCTCCGATCGACGACAACAGGGCCAGGCACAACAGTACGCAGGGTCACCAGGGGCGGCAAGCGTGTTTTCCGGTGGTCCGTGTGCGCCCCCGGCGGCCTTCCGCGGCCGCATCCCATGTGCTGTGCTGTCGCGCATGGATGACGACTCCGCTTACCCGACGGTGCCGCTCCACCCGATGGCCGTCCCCGCCCACGAGGCGGAACCGCGCAGCAGGGCGTTCCACGAGGTGATGGCGCGCCGCCGCACGGTGCGTGACTTCTCCTCCCGGCCGGTCCCCGACGGGGTGGTGGAGTGGGCGGTACGTACCGCCGCCACCGCCCCCAGCGGCGCGAACGTGCAGCCATGGCGCTTCGTGGTGCTCACCGATCCGGAGCGCAAGCGGCGGCTACGCGAGGCGGCGGAGGCCGAGGAGCGCGAGTTCTACACCCGCCGCGCCTCGCGGGAGTGGCTTGACGCCCTGGCACCGCTGGGCACCGACTGGCACAAGCCGTTCCTGGAGCAGGCCCCGGCGGTGATCGTGGTGTTCGAGGTGCACAAGGGGCCCGGGTCCCCGCGCCCGTACTACACCAAGGAGTCGGTGGGGATCGCGGTCGGGCTGCTGCTGGCCTCGCTCCACCAGGCGGGGCTGGCGACGCTCACCCACACACCGAGCCCGATGCGGTTCCTCAACGATGTGTGCGACCGGCCGCCGGAGGAGCGGGCCTCGTATGTGATCCCGGTGGGCTATCCGGCGGACGGCGCGCAGGTGCCCGACATCCGCCGCAAGGGGCTCGAACAGGTTCTGGTGCGGCTCTGACCTGCGCAGGAGGGCGGACACCCGGCGGCGTACGGGGGGTGTCCCCCGTATCGGCGGGGTGGGCTCCCCCGGGCGGGCCGGGTGGTGACTCCATGGTTCGGGCAGCGACGGGTTCCTAGGTTCAAGGGGTCAGCTTCCCGACCCCCAGCAGGAGTCCCGCATGCCGCCGACCAGCACGCTCGCCGCGTCGCACAGCCCGACCCGAGCCAGTGACTTCGCGCCGCTCCTGCGGCTGGTCAAGGAACGCGGCCTGCTGAACCGCCGCACCGGCTACTACATCCGTACGATCGCCGCCAACGCCCTGGCGCTGGCGGCGACTTGGGCGGGCGTCCTGGAGTTCGGCGGCTCCTGGTGGGTGCTGCTGCTGGCCGTACCACTGGCGGTCTTCAGCGGCCGTGCGGCGTTCATCGGGCATGACGCGGGCCATCAGCAGATCGCCCGCGGCCGCGGGGTCAACCGGGCCCTTGGACTGATCCACGGCGACCTTCTGCTGGGGATGGGCTACGGCTGGTGGAACGAGAAGCACAACCGGCACCACGCCCATCCCAACCATGTGGGCAAGGACCCCGATGTCGAGGTCGGTGCGCTGGTGTGGACCCGGGCGCAGGCGGTGGAGCGGCAGGGATTCGCCCGCTTCCTGACGAAGCATCAGGCGTGGTTGTTCTTTCCGATGCTGCTGCTGGAGGGGTTCGCGCTGAAGGTGGCGACGGTCCAGGACCTGGAGCGGCGGCCGCCGCGTGACCGGGCCGTTGAGGCCGCCCTGCTCGCCGCACATCTGGCCGGATACGTGACACTGCTGCTGAACGCGATGCCGGTGGGTACCGCCGTGGTCTTCGCCGTGCTGCACCACGCCCTGTTCGGTCTTCATCTGGGCTGCTCGTTCGCACCCAACCACAAGGGCATGGAGATGCCCGAGGGCGACGGGGAGCGGTGGGGTCATCTGCGACGCCAGGTGCTGACCTCGCGCGATGTACGCGGCGGGCGGATCACGGACTGGTTCCTCGGCGGGCTCAACTACCAGGTCGAGCACCATCTGTTCCCCAGCATGCCGCGCCCGCATCTGCGGCTCGTGCAGCCGCTCGTGCGCGAGCACTGCCAGCGCCTCGGGGTGCCCTACACCGAGGCGGGGCTCGTTGAGTCATACGCACAGGCTCTTCGGCATATGCACGCCGTTGGTGCCCCTTTGCGCTCCAGGTGAACGGGTGGTGCGTCGCGTCCCTGCTCACCCGGCCCCCGACTAGCCGATAGCGTCGGAGCCACGACGTTGACGCAAGCGCTCAGCACCGCAGGAGGACCGGGATGAACGGCGCGCAGTCCCTGATCCGCAGCCTCGCCGACGCCGGAGTGGACGTCTGCTTCGCCAACCCCGGGACCTCCGAGATGCACCTGGTGGCGGCGTTGGACCAGGTCCCCGAGATGCGCGCGGTGCTGTGTCTGTTCGAGGGCGTGGTGACGGGGGCCGCGGACGGGTACGGGCGGATGGCGGGCCGTCCCGCGGTGACCTTGCTGCACCTCGGCCCAGGCCTCGGCAACGGTCTGGCCAATCTGCACAACGCGCGCCGCGCGTCGACCCCGCTGGTCAACGTGGTGGGCGACCACGCCACGTACCACAAACGGCTGGACGCGCCGCTGGAGTCGGACATCGACGCGGTGGCCGCGACGGTGTCCGGCTGGCTGCGGCGGACCACCGCGGTGGACGATCTGGCCGCCGACGCGGCGGACGCGGTCACCGCGGCGCTGAGCCCGCCGGGGCGGATCGCGACGCTGATCCTGCCCGCCGACATGTCCTGGACCGGTGTCTCATGGAGCGACCTCCCGGCCGCGGGCACCGGCCTGTCCGGCTCGATCGACGTGGTCAAGCCCGTTCCGGTGGCGGACGAGGTGGCGGCGGGGGCCGCCGCCACCTTGCGTTCCGGCGAGCCCGCGGCACTGCTGATCGGGGGCGCGGCCACCCGGGGCGAGGGGCTGCGGGCGGCCAGCCGGATCGCGGCGGCGACCGGTGCGAAGCTGCTGTGCGAGACGTTCCCGGCTCGGCTGGAGCGCGGGGCGGGGGTGCCGCCGGTGGAGCGGCTGGCGTATCTGGCGGACGCGGTGGCCGGTCAACTGGCGGGGGTACGGCATCTGGTACTGGCCGGCGCCGCCTCGCCGGTGTCGTTCTTCGCCTATCCCGGTGTGGCGGGCGACCTGGTGCCCGAGGGCTGCCAGGTGCACATCCTGGCGCGCGGCCCGGAGGATCTGACCGGTGCGCTGACGGATCTGGCGGAACGCACGGCCGCGGGTGTCGCACCCCAACTGGCCCCGCCGCGGCGGCCGTCGGCGCCGTCCGGCCCGCTGACCGCCGAGTCCATGGCGTACGCGGTGGGCGCGCTGCTGCCTGACCGGGCGATCGTGGTGGACGAGTCGAACACCTCGGGGCCATGGCTGCCGGGTGCCACCGCGGGTGCGCCGCCGCACGACTGGCTGACCCTGACCGGCGGGGCGATCGGGCAGGGGCTGCCGGTGGCGACCGGTGCGGCGGTGGCCTGCCCGGACCGTCCTGTGGTGTGCCTGGAGTCGGACGGCAGCGCGATGTACACGATCTCGGCGCTGTGGACCCAGGCGCACCAAGGCCTCGATGTGACGACGGTCGTGCTGAGCAACGGCTCGTACGCGATCTTGAACATGGAACTGCGGCGGGTGGGCGCCGGTGAGCCCGGTCCGAAGGCCAGGGAACTGCTGGACCTGTCCCGGCCGGGGCTGGACTTCGTCAGCATCGCCCGCGGTATGGGCGTCCCCGGTGAACGCGCGGTGACCGCCGAGGAGTTCAGCGCCGCGCTGGGCCGCGCGCTCGCCGAGCCCGGTCCGCATCTGATCGAGGCGGTCGTGCCACCGCTGATGTGAGCATGCGAACTGTTTCGCAACCTCGCTGAGACAGCAATACTGTCTCACCAGATCGCAGAGGTCGCCGAACAGAGAGCGAGGGCCAGCCGATGACTCCGTCACCGAGCCTCACCGTGGACGAGCTGGCCGCGCGGGCCGGGGTGACGGTGCGGACCGTCCGCTTCTACAGCACCAAGGGGCTACTGCCACCTCCTGTGCTCGGCCCGCGCCGGGTCGGGCACTACGGTCCCGAGCATCTGGCCCGGCTCGCGCTGATCGAGGAGCTACAGCACCAGGGGCTGACGCTGGCCGCCATCGAACGGTATCTGGAACAGCTCCCCGCCGACATCACCGCACACGACCTCGCCATTCACCGCGCGCTGATCGCCTCGTGGCTGCCGGAGGGAGCACAGGAGGCGACGCGTGAGCAGCTGGAGCGGCGGGTCGGCCGGGCGCTGGTGGAGCAGGACGTGGACCGGCTGGCGGCGATGAACGTGCTGCGGCGCACCGATGACCCGGCCGTCTTCCAGGTGGACCCGGGCCTTCTGCAGCTGGGTGTACGGCTGCTGGACGTGCCGATCGCGCTGGAGACGATCCTGGCGGCGCGGGAGGTCATGCTGGAGCACTCGCGGGCCGCCGCACGGGAGTTGAGCCGTATGTTCCGGGACGAGGTGTGGGACGAGGAGAATCTTCGCGACGTGAAGTCGCTTTCCGCGCACATGCAGCCCCTGGTCGTTCAGGCGCTGGTCACCGCCTTCCAGCGGTCTTTGCGCGAGGAGTTGCGCGCGCTGTACGCGCAGCGGTCCGGTGACTGATCCCTCCGGGGGTTCGTTGTCGGGTTGCGGTGGGTTCGGCTCCGGGGTCAAGCCCCCGGACCCCCGGAGGCTGGACGCCGGTGCCGAACCCCGCCGCAACCCGACCCGGAATGCGCCGAACAGACGCTACGCGTCTGTGAAGACCTCGCCTCGGGCGGCCTTGTCCAGAAGCAACTGGGGCGGTGCGAACCGCTCCCCGTACGCCGCCTGCAACTCCCGGGCGCGGGCCACGAATCCGGGCAGGCCGCCCTGGTAGCCGTTGATGTACTGCAGCACGCCGCCGGTCCACGCGGGGAAGCCGATGCCCAGGATGGAACCGATGTTGGCGTCGGCGACCGAGGTGAGCACGTTCTCCTCAAGGCAGCGCACCGAGTCCAACGCCTCGGAGAACAGCATCCGTTCCTTCATGTCGTCGAACGGGATCTCGGCCCCCGGCTTCCCGAAGTGCTCGCGCAGCCCCGGCCATAGGCCCGCCCGCTGGCCGTCCCGGTACTCGTAGAAGCCCGCTCCCCCGCTGCGTCCCGAGCGGCCGAACTCGTCCACCATCCGGTCGATGACCGCTTCGGCGGGGTGCGGCTGCCAGGTGCCGCCCGCCTCTTCGACGGCCCGCCTGGACTCGTTGCGGATCTTGCGCGGCAGGGTCAGCGTCAACTCGTCCATCAGCGACAGCACCTTGGCCGGGTATCCGGCCTGCGCGGCGGCCTGCTCCACCGAGGAGGGGTCGGCGCCCTCGCCGACCATCGCCACGCCCTCGTTGATGAACTGCCCGATGACGCGCGAGGTGAAGAACCCGCGCGAGTCGTTGACCACGATCGGGGTCTTGCGGATCTGCCGGACCAGGTCGAAGGCGCGGGCCAGTGCCTCGCCGCCGGTCCGCTCGCCCTTGATGATCTCGACCAGCGGCATCTTGTCGACCGGCGAGAAGAAGTGCAGTCCGATGAAGTCCTGCGGTCGCTGGACGCCCTCGGCGAGCACGGTGATCGGCAGTGTGGAGGTGTTGGAGCACAGCAGGGCGTCGGGCGCGACGATGTCCTGGATCTCCTGGAACACCTTGTGCTTGACCGCCGGGTCCTCGAAGACCGCCTCGATCACCGCGTCGCAGCCCGCGGTATCCGCGGCGTCGGCGGTCGGCGTGATCCGGGCGAGCACCTCCTCGCGCTCCTGAGGTGTGATCCGGCCCCTGCCCACCGCCTTGTCCAACAGGCCCACGGAGTAGGCCTTTCCGCGCTCGGCGGCCTCCAGCGAGACGTCCTTGAGCACCACGTCGATTCCGGCCCGCGCACAGGCGTAGGCGATGCCCGCGCCCATCATTCCGGCGCCGAGTACGGCGGCCTTGCGGACCGTACGCGGTGCGATGCCGTCGGGGCGGGAGGCGCCCGAGTTGACGGCCTGCATGTCGAAGAAGAAGGCCTGGATCATGTTCTTGGAGATCCGGCCGCAGGCCAACTCGGTGAAGTAGCGGGCCTCGATGACCTGTGCGGTCTCGAAGTCCACCTGGGCGCCCTCGACGGCGGCGGCCAGGATGTTGCGCGGCGCGGGGTAGGGGGCGCCGTTCAGCTGCTTCTTCAGGTTGGCCGGGAACGCGGGGAGGTTGGCGGCGAACTTCGGGTTGGCGGGCGTTCCGCCGGGGATCTTGTAGCGGTCGGCGTCCCAGGGCTGCCGGGCCTCGGGGTTCGCGTCGATGAACGCACGGGCGCGGGCCAGCATGTCCTCGGGGCTCTCGGCGACCTCGTGGATCAGCCCGGCCTCCAGGGCGCGCCGCGGGCTGTACTGGGTGCCCTGCACCAGCACCTTCAGCAGTGCGTCGGCGATGCCCAGCAGCCGTACCGTGCGCACCACGCCACCGCCGCCGGGCAGCAGCCCGAGGGTGACCTCGGGAAGCCCGATCTTCGAGCCGGGCGCGTCCAGGGCGACCCTGTGGTGGCAGGCCAGCGCGATCTCGTAACCGCCGCCGAGCGCGGCGCCGTTGATCGCCGCGACCACCGGCCTGCCGAGCGTCTCCAGGCGGCGCAGCAGCCGCTTGATCCGCATGCCCGCCGCGAAGACCTCGGCGGCCCCGTCGGGGGTGGCGCGGATCAGGTCGCGCAGGTCTCCGCCGGCGAAGAAGGTCTTCTTGGCGGACGTGACGATGATGCCTCGGAGCTGCTCGCGTTCGGTCTCCAGGCGTTCCACGACGGCTTCCAGCGAGTCGCCGAAGGCGGCGTTCATGGTGTTGGCGGACTGGGCGGGGTCGTCCAGGACAAGGGTGACGACACCGTCGGCGTCCTGCTCCCAGCGGATGGTGGTGCGCTCGGTCATCTCAAGGTCTCCATGGGGGTTCTGGTGGGGGCCGGGTCACGCGCGGCGCTAGAGGCGTTCGATCACGGTGGCGATGCCCATGCCGCCGCCCACGCAGAGGGTGGCCAGCCCGTACCGCTGGTCCCGACGCTCCAACTCGTCGATGAGCGTGCCCAGGATCATCGCGCCGGTGGCGCCGAGGGGGTGGCCCATGGCGATCGCACCGCCGTTGACGTTGATCCGGTCCAGGCTGAGCCCCATGTCCCTGGCGAAGCGCAACACCACCGCCGCGAAGGCCTCGTTGATCTCGACCAGGTCGATGTCGCCGATGCTCAGGCCCGCCTTGGCGAGCGCCTTGCGCGCGGCCGGGGCCGGGCCGGTGAGCATGATGGTGGGGTCCGCCCCGGAGACCGCGGCCGAGATGATGCGGGCGCGCGGCTCAAGCCCGTAGCGCTCGCCGACCTGGCGGTTGCCGATGGCGACCAGCGCGGCGCCGTCCACGATCCCGGAGGAGTTGCCCGCGTGGTGGACGTGGTCGATCTTCTCGACCCAGTGGTACTTCTGCAGGGCGACGGCGTCGAAGCCGCCGGCCTCGCCGATGACGGCGAAGGAGGGCTTGAGGGACGCGAGCGTGTCCACCGTGGTTCCGGGGCGGATGTGCTCGTCACGGTCGAGGACCACCAGGCCGTTGCGGTCGCGCACCGGGACCACGGACCGCTCGAAGTGCCCGGCCTTCCAGGCCTCGGTCGCGCGGGCCTGCGACTCGGCCGCGAAGGCGTCCACATCGCCGCGGGTGAACCCCTCGATGGTGGCGATGAGATCGGCGCCGATGCCCTGCGGCACGAAGTTGGTGTCGAAGCTGGTCATCGGGTCCATGGCCCAGGCGCCGCCGTCGGATCCCAACGGCACCCGCGACATCGACTCGACGCCGCCCGCCAGGACCAGGTCCTCCCAGCCGGAACGCACCTTGGCGGCAGCCAGGTTGACCGCTTCGAGACCGGAGGCGCAGAAGCGGTTCTCCTGAACGCCCGCGACGGTGTCCGGCAGACCCGCGGCAATGGCGGCGATCTTGGCGATGTCGGAGCCCTGGTCACCGAGCGGGCTGACGACACCGAGCACGATGTCATCGATGGCGGCCGGGTCCAGGTCAGGGAAGCGGCGGCGCAGTTCGTCGATCAGTCCGACCACCAGGTCGACCGGCTTGGTGCCGTGCAGCGCGCCATTGTTCTTGCCGCGTCCACGCGGGGTGCGGATCGCGTCGTACACGTACGCTTCGGTACTCAACGTTTCTCTCCATAAGTGATGGAACGCCAGAAGAAGGTCAGGACAGCAGTGCGCGGCCGATGATCTCCTTCATGATCTCGGTGGTGCCGCCGTAGATCGTCTGGATGCGGCCGTCGGTGAAGGCCTTGGCGACCGGGTACTCGGACATGTAGCCGTAGCCGCCGTGCAGTTGCAGACAGCGGTCGGCGACCCGCTTTTGCAGTTCGGTGGCCCACCACTTGGCCATCGAGGCGTGGACGGCGTCGAGCCCGCCGCGGTTGTGTTCGGTGACGCAGCGGTCGATGAAGGTGCGGGTGACCGCGCATTCGGTGGCCATTTCGGCGATCTCGAACCGGACGTGCTGGAGTTTGGCGAGCGGTCGGCCGAACGCCTCACGCTCCTTGACGTAGGTGCTGGTCAGCTCCAGGAGGTGCTCGGCGGCCGCGATGGCGGCGACCGCGATGGCCAGGCGTTCCTGGGCCAGATTGGTCATCAGGTGGACGAAGGCACCGTTCTCGGTACCGAGCAGGTTCTCCTTGGGAACGCGCACGTCCGAGAAGAACAACTCGGCGGTGTCCTGGGCCTTCTGGCCGATCTTGTCGAGGTTCCGGCCGCGCTCGAAGCCGGGCATTCCGCGCTCCACGACCAGCAGGCTCAGTCCCTTGGCGCCGCCTTCCGGAGTGGTCCTGGCGACCACGACGACCAGGTCGGCCAGGATCCCGTTGGAGATGAAGGTCTTGGCGCCGTTCAGCAGCCAGTGGTCGCCCTGGTCGGTGGCGGTGGTACGGATCGCCTGCAGGTCGGAGCCCGCGCCGGGTTCCGTCATGGCGATGGCGCTGATCGTCTCGCCGCTGCAGAACCCGGGCAGCCAGCGGCGCTTCTGCTCCTCGGTGCCGAGCGAGGTGAGGTACGGGCCCACGATGTCGTTGTGCAGGCCGATGGCGAGCCCGGAGGCACCGGCCCGGGTGAACTCCTCGGCGAGCACGACGGCGTAGCGGAAGTCATCGGTGCCGCCTCCCGCGTACTCCTCGGGTACGGCGAGGCCCAGCAGCCCCTGCCGTCCGGCGGCCAGCCAGGCGCCGCGGTCGACCACGCCGTCCTGTTCCCAGCGCGCGTGGTGCGGTACGACTTCCTTGGCCAGGAAGGCCCGCACCGTCTCGCGGAACGCCTGGTGTTCCACGGTGAACAACTCTCGCTGCATTCTGCTCCTTTTGTGTTCGCTCGCCGCCGGGCGCTTTACCCTGTGTCGACACTCCTCGTCGAGCGGTCGCTGCGCTCCCTCCTCCTCGTCGCTTTCGACACAGGCGCGCTCCGCGGCCGGAGGCCGCTAATGTCACTGCGGCTCGCTCACCTTGCCGGAGAGGTGGGTGCCCGGTGGCTTCCATCACGGGCGGGGGTGCGCTGTGTTGAGCGCGGGCAGGTCCCAGTCGCGGGCCACGTCCTCGGTGTGTGCGCCGGGCAGGGCGGGCGGACGGCGCAGCGAGCCGGGGGTGGCGGAGAACCGGGGTGCCGGAGCGGGCTGCGTCCGCCCGTCGGCGTCCGCGGTGAAGGTGCCACGAGCCGTCAGATGCGGGTGGCGCGCCGCCTCGCGCAGCGAGAGTACGGGGGACACACAGGCGTCCCGGCCCTCGAAGACCTCGGTCCACTCCTGGCGGGTACGGGTCTTGAAGCGGGCGGCGATCCGGTCCCGCAACTCGCCCCAGCGGGAAGGGTCGTCGCGGTCCGGTGCGTCCTCGCCGAGTCCCAACAGGGAGGTGAACTCCGCGTAGAACGGGCGCTCCAGCGCGCCGACCGCCATATAGCCGCCGTCGGAGGTCTGGTAGACGCCGTAGAACGGGCAGCCCCCGTCCAGCAGGTTGGCGCCGCGCCGGTCCTGCCAGGCGCCCGCGCCGAGCATCCCCCAGATCATCGCGCCCAGATGAGCGGTGCCGTCCACGATGGCGGCGTCCACCACCTGCCCGGTGCCGGACGACCGAGCGTGCTGCAGGGCGGCGAGTACGCCCACCACGAGGTAGAGGGAGCCGCCCGCGTAGTCGCCGAGCAGATTCACCGGCACGGCGGGCGGGCCGTCGGCGGGACCGATCATGCCGAGGGTTCCGGCGGTGGCGATGTAGCCGATGTCGTGTCCGGCGCTGCCCGCGAGCGGTCCCTGCTGGCCCCAGCCGGTCATCCGCCCGTAGACCAGGCGCGGGTTGCGGGCCAGGCACTCCTCGGGCCCCACGCCCAACCGCTCGGCGACGCCCGGCCGGTAGCCCTCGATGAGGATGTCGGCGCGCTCGGCGAGCCCCAGCACAAGGCCGGGGCCCGCCCCGGACTTCAGGTCCACGATCACCGAGCGCTTGTTGCGGTTGGTGATGTCGTACGCGGGGTCGATGCCCAGTGCCGCGCCGCCGGGACGGTCGACGCGGACGACATCGGCGCCGAGGTCCGCCAGCAGCATCGCGGCGAACGGTCCTGGGCCGATTCCGGCCAACTCCACGACCCGGACTCCCGCCAGCGGACCGGGATTCCTCGGCTCGTCCATGGACCGGCTCCCTGCGGCGACAGCCATCACTTTGACAGTACTGATGTAACATCAGCGATGTTAGGAACCTGCGGCACGGTACGCAAGGGTTTCGTACTGGCCGCCTCCCGCTGGGGTGGGCCGGTCTTCGGAGGCTTCGCCCCCGATCCGCCAACCAAAAGGGGCCGGGATGCCAAGCCATCCCGGCCCCTCGCCGTTCGACTACCGGCGGCCGCGGCCCGGGCCGCCGTCGCCGCTCGCCAGGCCGGCCCGGCGCAGGGCGTCGGCGAGCGCGCCGCCGCCACCGGAGTCCCTGCTCTGGCCGCGGTTCTGCCGGGGCGGCGCGGCCCGCTTGGCACCGCCCTTGCCCGCGCCGCCAGGGCCGCCCTTGCCGCCGCCGCGCTGCTCACCGCGTTCGCGCGGCTCGCGCTCGCCGCGTGGCGCGCCCGCCTCGTCGTCCAGCCGCAGCGTGAGTCCGATGCGCTTGCGCGGGATGTCCACGTCGAGGACCTTCACCCGCACCACATCGCCGGGCTTGACGACATCGCGCGGGTCCTTGACGAACGTCTTGGACATCGCGGACACGTGTACCAGCCCGTCCTGGTGGACGCCGATGTCGACGAAGGCACCGAAGGCGGCGACATTGGTGACCACGCCTTCGAGCAGCATTCCCGGCGTGAGGTCCTTGAGCTCCTCAACACCCTCCTTGTACGTGGCGGTCTTGAACGCCGGGCGCGGGTCGCGGCCCGGCTTCTCCAACTCGCCGAGGATGTCGGTGACGGTCGGCACACCGAAGGTCTCGTCCGCGAAGTCCTGCGGCCGCAGTTCCCGCAGCTTCCGCCTGTCGCCGATCAGCGCCTTGATGTCGCCGCCCGCTGCCGAGGCGATGCGGCGCACCACCGGGTACGCCTCGGGGTGCACCGCGGAGGCGTCCAACGGGTCGTCGCCGTCGGTGATCCGCAGGAAGCCCGCACACTGCTCGAAGGCCTTCGGCCCGAGCCTGGCCACGTCCTTGAGCGCCTTGCGGGTATGGAACGGGCCGTTGTCGTCGCGGTGTTGGACGATGTTGTCCGCGAGGGTCGCCGTGATGCCGGACACCCGGCGCAGCAGCGGCGCCGAGGCGGTGTTGAGGTCGACGCCGACGCCGTTGACGCAGTCCTCGACCACCGCGTCCAGCGAGCGGGACAGCTTCGCCTCCGCCAGGTCGTGCTGGTACTGGCCGACGCCGATCGACTTGGGGTCGATCTTGACGAGTTCGGCGAGCGGGTCCTGCAGCCGCCGGGCGATGGAGACCGCTCCGCGCAACGACACGTCCAGCTCGGGCAGTTCCTGGGAGGCGTAGGCGGAGGCGGAGTAGACCGAGGCGCCCGCCTCGGAGACCACGACCTTGGTGAGCTTCAACTCCGGGTGCGCCTTGATCAGTTCGGTGGCGAGCTTGTCGGTCTCCCGGGAGGCGGTGCCGTTGCCGATGGCGACCAGTTCGACCTTGTGGGCGGCGCAGAGCTTGGCCAGGGCGGCCAGCGACTCGTCCCAGCGACGCTGCGGCACATGCGGATAGATCGTTTCCGTGGCGACGACCTTGCCGGTCGGGTCGGTGACGGCGACCTTCACGCCGGTGCGGAAGCCGGGGTCGAGACCCATCGTGGCCCGCGCCCCGGCGGGCGCGGCGAGCAGCAGGTCCCGCAGGTTGGCGGCGAAGACCCGTACCGCCTCGTCCTCCGCGGCGGTACGCAGCCGGGTGCGCAGGTCGATCCCGAGGTGGACCAGGATCCGGGTGCGCCAGGCCCAGCGGACCGTCTCCAGCAGCCAGGTGTCGGCCGGGCGGCCGCGGTCGGCGATCTGGAACCTGGCGGCGATGGCCCGCTCGAAGGTCGACGGGCCGTCCTGTGGCTCCTCCGGCGCCAGGGTGAGGTCGAGGACCTCCTCCTTCTCACCGCGGAACATCGCCAGGATGCGGTGCGAGGGCAGCTTCTCGAAGGGCTCGGCGAAGTCGAAGTAGTCGGCGAACTTGGCGCCCGCCTCCTCCCTGCCTTCCCGTACCCGGGAGCTGACCCGCCCGCGCGACCACATGCGCTCGCGCAGGTCGCCGATCAGGTCGGCGTCCTCGCCGAACCGCTCCACCAGGATCGAGCGGGCGCCATCCAGCGCGGCGGCCGCATCGGGGACCGTCTCGTTCACGAACTCCGCGGCAATGGCCCGCGGTTCGAGGTTCGGGTCGGCGAGCAGCCGGTCGGCCAGCGGTTCAAGACCCGCCTCGCGGGCGATCTGCGCCTTGGTGCGCCGCTTGGGCTTGTAGGGCAGGTAGATGTCCTCCAGCCGCGCCTTGGAGTCGGCGGCCAGGATCTGCGCCTTGAGCGCGTCGTCCAGCTTGCCCTGCGCCTCGATCGATTCCAGGATGGCGGCGCGGCGGTCCTCCAACTCCCGCAGGTAGCGCAGCCGCTCCTCCAGGGTGCGCAGCTGCGCGTCATCGAGGGCGCCGGTCGCCTCCTTGCGGTAGCGCGCGATGAACGGCACGGTCGCCCCGCCGTCCAGCAGGTCGACCGCCGCCTTGACCTGCCCTTCGCGTACCCCCAGCTCCTCGGCGATCGTGCGTCCGATGGACTCGGTGGAGCCGGTGGCGTTGTCCCCCATGGCCTTAAGGGCATGGGAGGTGCCGCCCTCGCCGGTGGACCCGATAGACGTTGTCGTCACTATCCGTTCCGCTTCCTCTGCCTCGCTGAGCTTTGGTGTGCATTGTGCCGGGGCGGCACCGGCCTTGTCGCGCAGGGGCCGCTTCGCGCCGCCCCAGATTTTCTTGAACCTTCAAGCTTCGGTGGCGTACGGTGGAGATGACCGGCCCGGCACCCCCGACCGGTCCCGCACCTCCAGGAGCACGCCATGCCCGTACGACGCCTCAACCACGCGGTGCTCTACGTCCGCGACACCACCCGCGCCGTGGAGTTCTACACCGATGTCTTCGGCTTCAAGGTCGACACCGAGATCCCCGGCCGCGCCGCGTTCCTCAGCGCCCAGGACACCCTCAACGATCACGACCTCGGCCTGTTCGCCATCGGCGCGGACGCGCCCGGTCCGCAGCAGGGTCGTGTCGGTCTCTACCATCTGGCCTGGGAGGTCGGCACGCTCGGCGAACTGGCCGAGATCGCGGCCAAGTTGACCGAGCGCGGCTCGCTGGTCGGCGCGACGGACCACCTGGTATCCAAGTCGCTGTACGCCAAGGACCCGGACGGCAACGAGTTCGAGGTCATGTGGCGGGTGCCCCGCGAGGACTGGCCGGGCGCCGAGGAGCCCGACCGGCTGCGTCCGCTTGACCTGCGCGCGGCCCTTGACCGCTGGGGTCCGGATCTGAGGACCGGCGCGGCGGCCGGCTCCGCCACCTGATACGGCGCGC
The DNA here is from genome assembly GCA_040631425.1 of Streptomyces sp. NPDC020096. GTDB lineage: Bacteria > Actinomycetota > Actinomycetes > Streptomycetales > Streptomycetaceae > Streptantibioticus_A. The sequence goes on along the minus strand of JBEYJY010000002.1, from coordinate 65,695 downwards.
GGTCAGTACCCGACGGCGAACCGCTCGCCGATGTGCTCGGGGTTCTCGATCTCGTCGACGACGGCGACCGCGAAGTCCTCGGCGGAGATCCGGCTGTCGCCCTTGTCGTCGATCACCAGGTCATCGAGGGCGGTGCGGTAGGAGCCGGTGCGCTCGCCGGGTTCGATCTGCGCGGCGGGGCAGATGTTCGTCCACGGCACATCGCGCACGGTGCGGTAGAAGTCCAGTGCCTCGCCGTGCGCGTGCATGATCTGCAGCAGGAACGCGGGCACCCCGGGCGTGTCCCAGACCTGCGTACCGTCCGGCTTGCGCAGCGAACCGGCGCCGCCTACCGCTATCAGCCGCGGCGCCTGCGGGCCGAACGTGCGCAGGCCGCCGACCAGCGACTCTCCGGCGGGCCTGATGGTGGCGATATGGCCCGGACCGTTGCCGCTGCCACCGCCGACCGCGCTCACCACCACGTCCTTGCCCTTGGCCGCCGCGGCCACCGTCGTCGGGTCCAGCACATCACCCTTGGTGACCGTGAGGCGGGGATGCTCCATCCCGAGCTTGGCGGGGTCGCGGACGACCGCGGTGACCTCGTGCCCGCGGCTGAGCGCCTCGCGCAGGATGCGGCCGCCGATGGTGCCGGTGGCTCCGAACAGGGCGATGGTCGACATATCGCTTCTCCTCCGCTGTCCCGCCGCGCCGCGGGCACTGTCCGCATTCGATCCAGTACCCAAGGTCCCCCACTTCCCGCGTCCGCGCGAGCCGGGGTTACGCCGTCGCGGGGGCGATCAGGTCGGCGTGGTGGCGGCGGGCGACACCGGGGTGCGCGCGCAGCCAGCCCTTGAGCTCGTTGCGGCCGTACTCGGCGAACAGCGGATTGGCCGGATCCTGAGTCGCCCCCGGTGCCCGGTCGGCGTGCGGGAACGGCAGCGGCTCGATACGGGCGTCCAGCCTCGGGTTGTAGAAGAACGGCACGGAGAACCGTTCCCGGGCGGCGGCCGGGCTGACCACCCGGTGGTTGGTGGCCTTGAGGTAGCCGTTGGTGGCGACCTCCAGCAGCTCGCCGAGGTTCACCACGAACGCACCGGGCAGCGGCGGTACGTCGTCGAACGCGCCGTCCTCGCGCTCGACCTGCAGACCGCCGATGTCGTCCTGGAGCAGCAGGGTGAGGAACCCGTAGTCCTGGTGCGCGCCGACGCCCTGGTCGGCGCCGTCGGGGGCGCGCCCCGGGTAGCGCACCATCTTCAGATGCAGATGGGGGTGACCGGCGAAGGCGTCGTCGTAGAAGTCCTCGGGAGCGCCGATGGCGGCGAGGAGCTCCCTCAGCAGCCTGCCCGCGACCGCGCTCAGCCGGTCGATCCAGCCCAGCGCGGTGGTACGCAGCTCGGGCAGCGCGGCGGGCCACTGGTTCGGACCCTCCAGCCACCAGTACGCGGGCTCGTCGGGGCCGGGTATCCGCGCGGTCCGCTCGGCGCCGATGTCGAGTTGGTCGCGCCAGTCGGGGCTGCCGCCGGTGCGCTCGTCGCCGATGCGCGTATAGCCGCGGAAGTGCGGCGAGTTGAGGTTGGAGATGGCGAACCGCTCGCTCTCCGGGAGGGCGAAGAACGCCCGCACCGCGGAGGTCAGCGCGGCGGTCTCGGCGGGGGTGATGCCATGGCCGACGAGTTGGAAGAAGCCGACGTCATGGGCGGCGGAGTGCAGTTCGGCGTGCAGCCGGGCGCGCTCGGCGGGGCCGCGGGAGGCGGCGGAGAGGTCGATGACCGGAAGCTGATGCGTCATGGGTGGCGTCCGCAGTGTGAGGTCCGGGCACGCCCCGGCGGTGGCCGGGTACGCCGCGAGCGGGCCGGGGTACGGCGGGATCGCGGAGCCGGAGAAGGGCTGGGGGAGGAAGGGTGGGATCAGCCGCTGCGGCGACAGGACATGCTCGTGACGCGGACGAAGTCCACGTGGCGACGGCGTACGAGCGCGAGCATGCGCGCAAGAATACCGCGCGGCCGGTCAGACCGCGGTGACGGAGATCACCGCGGTCTGACGGGGGCCGCTTCAGCGCAGCCGGGCGGCGGCGGGCAGCCGCAGTGCCGGAGCGGTCCCGTGCGGGCCGGACAGCCGTCCGCCCGCCTGGTGCGTTACGGCGCCGGAGCCGACCGCCCGGACCAGCGCCGGGAACCCGCCGACCAACGGGAGGTCGGCCGAGGAGTGGGCGAGGGCGACGCTGATGGCCGGAGTGGTGTCGGGCGCGACGATCAGCCCGTTGTCCGTACCGGCGATGATCAGCGCCAGCCGGTGCCCGGCCGGGACGACATGGTCACTGGCGGCCAGCCGCAGCGTGATCGTGTAGGGCTTGCCCGGGGTGAGCGGAACGCCGTGCAGCGACGGGGTGTAGTGGCCGAGGTCGGCCCAACCGCGGCTGAACACCGTGTAGTCGACGCCGCTCGTGTCCGCCGCGGTGTCGTAGAAGCAGGCGCTGTCGCCCGAAGTGCTCTCGCCCCAGCAGGACTTGGTCTTGAGGGTGGTGATGCCCTCGCCGCCGCCGTTGTAGTTGCGGATGGTGGCGGGACCGAGGTCGGCCAGGACGGCGGACAGATGCGCGCTGCTGGTGGAGGAGGTCGCGGTGAGCGTCACGGACCCGCTGCCGGACAGCCGCAGGTCGTGCCTCAGCACACCGGTGGTGAACGAGACCTTGTCCTTGGTGGCCTGGTCGACCTGCGCCGACCAGTCGGTCTCGCTCTGCGACGGGTCGTCGGTGTACGTCTCGGTGCTACCGGCCGCGGGGGGCAGTGGTCCTAGGGTGCCCAGACCGCCGGTGCTGCCCGGGTCCAGTCGGACCTGGGTGGCCGCGGTGCCGGGGGCGGGCCAGACGGCGTCGGTGGTCCAGTGGTCCGGGGTGCGCTCGATGTCGGCCATGGGGGCTCGGTCGATGCCGTTGTCGACGCCCATCAGATAGTGGTCGAACCACTGGTGGAGGGTGCCCACCCAGGCGGATCGCCGGTAGTCGAACGGGTCGACATGGCTGGTCTGGGAGAGCCAGATCTTGCGCTGCACACCATGTGCGGCGAGCGCGTCCCACCACTGGCCGAAGTGCTTGGTGCGGACGTTGAGGTCCTCCATGCCGTGCACCAGGAAGACGCTGGCCTTCACCTTGGCGGCGCTGGGGACGTAGTCGCGCTGCTGCCAGGCGGTCGTCCAGTCGCCGTCGCGCGGGGCACCGTCGCGCAGCCGCTGCTGCTCGGCGGCGCAGCTCGCCTGCGCCGCCGGGCTTTCGACATCGCTGGCGAGGCCGTCGGGGCCGCCGTCGTAGAGGGCCGCGCCCTGCGCGAAGTAGTAGTCGTACCAGGAGCTGATGGCGCTGATCGGTACCACGGTCTTCAGGCCGCCGACTCCGGTGGCGGCCACCCCGTTGGCGATGGTGCCGTCCCAGCTCTTGCCGATCATGCCGACGGACCCGTTGGCCCAACCCGCCCGTACGGCCTGGCCTCCGGTGCGGGAGCTGTAGCCCTTGGCCCGGCCGTTCAGCCAGTCGATGACGGCCTTGGCGGAGGTGATGTCGGACTGGCCGCCGACGTCCACACAGCCGTCGGAGCGGTTGGTGCCCGCCAGGTCGACCAGGACGACGGCGTAACCGCGCGGTACGAAGTAGTTGTCGTAGTAGAGCGGGAACTGGACCGGCTTCCCGTTCTTGTCGTAGGTCTTGACCTGGCTCTCGTTGCCGCGCCCGCAGCAGGAGTAGTACGGGCTGGCGTCCATGATGACCGGGATCTTCCGTCCGGCCGCGGCGGGTTCGCGGGGCCGGATGATGTCGGCGGCCACCCGGTCCCGCTTGCCGCTGCCCTCGCCGTCGAGGCCGGTGTCGACCCAGACGGATTCCCGGACGGCGTTGGCGTACGAGTAGACGGGCTGGGTCGGGCCGGATCTGGGACGGCCACCGGGCGAATGGCCGCCGCGCGCCATGGCGGGTGCGGTGAACACGGCCACCAGGGCGGCGACGATGACCGCCACGACCGTTATGGACTGGATGCGGGATCTCCGCGCGAGTGACAGCACGGCCCGGACGGTACCGCCTGTCAGTGGCATGACAGGCGGACTTTGCGAAAATTTATTCGGGGGTCCCGTACCCAAAGCCCCGGTGCGAGTCACGCGGAAGGCGGTATTGAGGGGACCTCACCTGGCGAACATGCGCACAATGGGTGGGAATCCCCAATACCCACCCATTCCGCACCCTTGAGCCTCTAGGGTTCCAGTGATGTCCATCGATCGCCGCAGTGTTCTGCGAGCCGCGATGCAGACCGCGGCCGCCGGTGCTCTGACCGCCGGATGTGCGGGCAGTGGGCCGCATACGTCATCCCCCCGGTCGGCGGCGCCGTCCGGCGCCCCCGCATCGCGTACTCCGGCCGTCTCGGGCGGCGGCCCCGCGCCGCTGCCCGCCGGACTGCCGGAGCAGATCACCCACGGCCCCCGCGATCGCGGGATGGTGGCGCTCACCTTCCACGGCCAGGGCGAACCGAAGCTGGCCGAGACGCTGTTGGGCGAGGCCGAGCGGGCAGGGGCGCGGGTCACCGTACTCGCGGTCGGCAGTTGGCTCGACTCCTGCCCGCAGATGGCCCGTCGAGTACTGGACGGCGGCCATGAACTGGGCAACCACACCCAGAACCATCGCGGTATCTCGGCCATGCCCGCGGACCAGGCGTCGGCCGAGATCACCCAGTGCGCCGACCGGCTACGCAGGCTGACCGGTGACATCGGCCGCTGGTTCCGGCCGTCGCAGACCCAGTACGCGACGCCCCTCGTCCAGCGGTTGGCCCGCGCCGCCGGTTACCGCCATGTCCTGTCGTACGACGTGGACTCCCTTGACTACACCGACCCCGGCGCCGAGGCGGTGCGCCGGACCGTTCTGGACCAGGCCCGGCACGGGTCGGTGGTGAGCCTGCACTTCGGGCACGCGGGCACGGTCGACGCGCTGCCCGCACTCCTCGACGGACTCAAGCAGCGCGGTCTGCGCGCGGTGACCACCTCGGAGTTGCTGACCTGATGCGTCCCATACCCCGTACCCCGTTCCACACGGCGCTGCTGGCGGTCGTGTGCGTGCTCGTCGCCGTTGGCTGCTCGTCCTCCGCCACACGGCACAACACCCCGTCAAGCGCCCGGAGTTCGAATTCGGCCGGTGCGGGCACCATGGGCGTCGTGTACACCGGGCTGCCGGGCATGCCGCCGCCGCTCGACCCGCACGATCTCTACGCGGCCGACCGACCGGGCGTACTCTCCCCGACCGTGCGGAACTTCCCGAACCTGGTCTATGTGCCGAACACGATATCCAACACGGTGACGGTCATCGATCCGGCCACCGACAAGGTGATACGGACGATCCCGGTGGGCAGTCAACCGCAGCACGTCGTCCCGTCCTGGGACCTCAAGACGCTCTGGGTCAACAACGACCTGGGCAACTCCCTCACCCCGATCGATCCGGCGACCGGCAAGGTGGGCAAGCCGGTCGACGTACACGACCCGTACAACCTCTACTTCACGCCGGACGGCAGGCACGCGGTGGTGATGGCCTCCCAGGACCGGCAACTGGTCTTCCGGGACGCGCACACCATGGCCGTCGACAAGGCCGTACCGGTCTCCTGCAGCGGGGTGAACCACGCCGACTTCTCGGCGGACGGACGGTACTTCATCGTCTCGTGCGAGTTCTCCGGTGAACTCCTCAAGGTCGATACGGCCGCGATGAAGGTGGTGGGCCAGCAGCGACTGGCATACGAGGACTCGATGCCGCAGGACGTGAAGATCTCACCGGACGGAAAGACCTTCTACATCGCGGACATGAGCGCGGACGGGGTGTGGGTGCTGAACGGCGACACCTTCGCCGAACCCAAGCTGCTGAAGACCGGCAAGGGCGCCCATGGCACCTACGTCAGCCGTGACTCGAAGTACCTGTACGTCTCCAACCGTGGCGAGGGTTCCATCTCGGTGCTGGACTTCGCCACCGGCAAGCTGGTGCACAAATGGTGGCTGCCGGGTGGCGGCAGCCCCGACATGGGCGGTGTCTCGACGGACGGCAACACCCTGTGGCTGTCCGGGCGTTACAACTCCGAGGTGTACAAGATCGACACCCGCACCGGGAAGCTCATCGACCGGATCCGGGTCGGCAACGGCCCGCACGGCCTGTGTGTGTATCCACAGCCCGGCCGGTACTCGCTGGGCCACACCGGCATCTTCCGCTGAGCGCCTCCGACGCGTTGACACACAAAGCCGCGCGGCGCCCTGCGAGGCGCCGCGCGGCTCGGCTCAGCCCGTATCCGACCGGGTGTCATCGCTTGACGTGCATGTCGCGGTGGGCGGCGATCCTGTCGTGGCGCATACGCATCTCACCGGTGTGGTGGGTGGTGTGGCGGCGCAGGTGCATACGACGGACGTGGCGGCTGTGACGGTCGTGGTGGTGGCGGGCGATCCTGGCCTCATGCCCCTTGGCAATGTGCCTTCCGTGGTGGTGCTGGGCGCTGCCCACCGGCGAGGCAGCGGAAGCGCCGCCCGCCGCGAACAGCAGGGCCGCAGCGCCACCGACCAGCACCCAGGCGCCGCGAACGGCCGATGACGACGTGAGGGACTTCATGGTGTGTTGCCTCCAAGAACGTTGAGAACGGGCCCCGACAACGAGCGTGTGACACATCGGGCTCGGGGCACTGCCCAACGACCCAGGTAGCAAAGGGTATGTAGGCGGTTCCGGAATTTTGCCATTTATTGGGGAATTCCGGTCATGCGGGTCGGCTAACGCACGCCAGGGGCTTACGCCCCGGCGCAAGCCGGGTTCCACGGCGTCGCGTATGTGGGGGGCCACCTTGATCGAGCCCTGGCTGGTGATCCCGTTCGGCCTGTGTCGGGCGCGGGCCGTGGTGCTGCCGACCCGGGCGCTGGCCCCGCGTGCGGTGGGCGGGATCGAGGCGGTGGGCGCGGCCGTGCTGTGCGGAACGCTGCCACTGGCGGTGTAGCGGCGGCCCCGGACCCTTGAAGTACGGGCCCGAAGTGATCCGCCGCGACGGCGAGCAACCACAACGGCGGAGCCCGGCGGTGCCGAACCCACCGCAACCCCAGCCCAGAACCCGCCGAAGCGCGCTCAGGGGGCCGTGCTGCCGCGGGGTGTCAACTCTGGTCGTTCGTCCAGGACATGAACCGCCGCGCCGCCGTCCAGCAGGGCGAGCAGTGCCCCCGCGGCCCGGCGTCCGAAGGCGCTGGTGTCCCGGACGAGCGCGGTGAGTCCCGGGTGCGTGCTGCGGCACAGTACGGAGTCGTCCCAGGCCACGATGGCGAGATCGCCGGGCACCGCGAGTCCCCGTTCGGCGGCGACGGCGAGACCGGCGACCGCCATCACATCGTTGTCGTAGACGATCGCGGTGGGCGGATGCTCCCACGCCAATACTGCCCGGGTGGCCGCGGCGCCCTCGGTGTCGGAGTAGTCGGTGCTGACCGAGCTCACCTCGGTCAGTCCGCGAGCGGCCGCCGCCGTCCGCAGCGAGTGCGTTCGCCGCTGGGTGTGGGCGAGTTCGGGCAGCCCCGCGATGTGCACGATGCGGCGGTGGCCGAGTTGGTGGAGGTGGTCGACGATGGACGCCATGGCTCCGGCGTCGTCGGTGCGCAGTTGGGAAATGGCGGCGTAGTCGACCGCGGTGTCCGTCGGCCCGGTTTCCAGGCCGCCGATGATGACCGCGGGCAGGCCGAGGGAGTCCAGCAGTGCCGGCCGGGGGTCATCGCGGCGCGGGTCGACCACGAGCAGACCGTCCACCCGGTGCTCGGCCCACCAGCGGCGGTAGACCTCGCATTCGGCGGCCACGTCCTCAACCACCTGGAACAGCAGGCCGAGTCGGCGCTCGGCGAGCACCTCCTGAACGCCGGAGACCAGCCGCAGGAAGAACGACTCCACCCCGAGGGTCCGCGCGGGCCGGGCCAGCACCAGACCGACGGTGGCGGAGCCCTCGCCGGACAGCGCGCGCGCCGCCGTACTCGGCTGCCAGCCCAGTTGTTCCGCGACCCGGCGCACCCGGTCCCGGGTGGCCGGTGAGACGCCCGGCCGGTCGTTGAGCGCGAACGACACCGCGCTCTCGGAGACACCCGCCCGGCGTGCGATGTCCTTCATCGTGGGTCGGCGGGCAGGTCGACGCATGGCGGGCCTTTCGATGTCGTTGCGCACTACGGCCGGTCCGGCGGATCTTCCTCGGCGTGCGGTCGGCCGGGCGGCACTAAAGCGCTTGAGCGGGAAAATACTAAAGCGCATTAGTTCATGACGGAAGTATTGACTCTGCCCGCTCACGGGTGCACCTTCGTGACCGCCACTCCCGGCCCGACCGAAGGAGTCCACCGGCCATGCCCATATCCCGTAGATCCCTTCCCCGCAGGGCAGTTGCCGCCGCCGTGCCGCTGGCGCTGTCCGCCGCCGCCCTCACCGCCTGCGGGGGAAGCGGTGGCGGCGGATCGAGCGCGGACGGGAAGGTCGCGGGCAGCATCAGCTTCCAGACCTGGAACCTGCGGGCCAACTACAAGGACTACTTCAACGGCCTGATCGCCCGGTTCGAGAAGCAGTACCCGGACGTGAAGGTGAAGTGGATCGACCAGCCCGCCGACCACTACGCGGACAAACTCAGCGCCGACGCGGCGGGCGGCACCCTGCCGGATGTCGTCAACGTCTCCCCCGATCTGGCCTATCCGCTGGCGAAGGCCGGGGTGCTGGCGAACCTGGACAAGGAGCAGGCGAGCGCCAAGTACAAGGGCGAGTACACCCCGGAGTCCTGGCAGGCCAACGAGTTGCCGGGGCTGAACGGCAGTTACGCCTTCCCGTGGTATCTCAACACCGGACCGCTGTTCTACAACAAGGCGTTGTTCTCCCAGGCCGGTCTCGACCCCGACAAACCCCCGAAGACCTATGACGAGTTGTTCGCCGACGCCAACGCGATGGCCAAGCACTCCGGCGGCAGGGTCGCGACGCTGGCCGCGACCCCGGCCATCGAGGACTTCGGCCGCTACGGCGTCCGCCTGATGAACCCGAACGCCACCGAGTTCACCTACAACGAGCCCAAGGGCGTGGAACTCCTCACCCAGTACAAGCAGCTTTACGACAACGGCGGTCTTGACTCGCAGTCGCTCACCAACGGCCCCGAAGAGTCAGGCCAGAAGTTCCTTGAGCAGAAGGTCGCGATGAACCCCGGCAGCGCCCACGACCTGAGCAATTTCAAAGAGAACGCGCCCTCCCTCTACAAGAACCTCGGAATCATCGACGCGCCCGACAACACCGGCCACCCGAACATGTACGTCATGGGCCTGGGAATCAACAACTCCAGCCAGCACAAGGCCGCCGCCATCGCCTTCGCCCATTTCATCACCGACAAGCAGAACCAGGAGTCCTTCGCGCACAAGGTGGCGATATTCCCGTCGACCAGGGGGTCGCTGGACGAGCCCTACTGGACGCAGGACGACGGCACGGACGAGGGCCGGGTACGGGTCGCCTCGGCGAAGATGCTCAAGGGCGCGGTCAACTACACCCCGGTCGTGCTGAGCGACGAGATGAAGACCGTCCTGCAGAACCAGGTCGCCCTGGCGTTGCAGGGCAGGAAGTCACCCCAGCAGGCACTGGACGACGCCGTCGCACAGAGCGACAAACTGCTCAAGCAGAGCTGAGGCGGCCCCTCATGAACGAGCCGCCCACGCCCGGTGCGCGCGGCCGGAAGGTACCCACGCACTGGGCGGCCGGTCCCTGGCTGTTCCTGCTGCCCGGCCTCGCCGTCATCGCGGTGTTCAACCTGTATCCGTTCCTGACCACCGTCTGGCAGTCCTTCACCGACGCGCGCACGCTGGTGCCCGGCCAGTGGGTGGGGCTGCGGAACTTCCAGGACATGCTCCACGACGACCAGTTCTGGACCGCGCTGCGCAACAGCGGTCTGTACGTGCTGCTGGTGGTGCCCTGCACGGTGATGCTGCCGTTGCTGCTCGCGTTGCTCGTGCAGCCGCGCATTCGCTGGATCGGCTTCTTCCGCTCCGCGTTCTACACCCCCGTGGTGGCCTCCGTCGTGGTGGTGGCGCTGATCTGGAACTGGATGCTGGACGACCGGGGGTTGATCAACGGCATCCTGCACGCCCTCGGCGCGGGTCCGGTCCCGTTCCTGGGGAACGGATGGCTGCTGCTGTTCAGCGCCATGGCGCTGACGGTGTGGAAGGGCCTCGGCTACTACATGATCATTTATCTCGCGGCACTCGCCAATGTGCCCCGCGAACTCCACGAGGCGGCCTCGGTCGACGGCGCCGGAGCGGTCCGGCGGTTCCTCAGCGTCACGGTCCCGTCGGTCCGCTCCACCATGGTGCTGGTCGGCGCGCTGTCCTCGGTGGCCGCCTTCAAGGTCTTCTCCGAGGTCTTCTTGATGGCCGGACCCACCGGCGGCCCCGCCGGACAGGACACCACGCTGGTGATGCTGGTGGAGCGAACGGGCACCGGACTGTCCGGGCGAGTGGGGTACGCCTCGGCGCTCTCCCTCGTCGTCTTCGTCATCACGCTGGCGCTGATGCTGCTGGTGCTCCGCGCCGGTCGCGGGGAGGAAGAGCGGTGAGGACATCCCGCATCTGGGGGCGCGCCCTACGGTACGTGCTGCTGCTCGCGGTGCTGGTGATCACCGTCGGCCCGTTCCTGTGGCAGCTCTCCACCTCGCTCAAGGGCAGGACCGAGGACATCTACACGTTTCCGCCGCACCTGCTGCCGCGGCATCCGACATGGGGCAACTACACGGGCGTTGCGGACATCATCCCGGTCTGGAACTACGCGCTGAACTCGCTCACCGTCGCCGTGACCAACGTGGCGACCAATCTGATCGGCGCCTCGCTCGCCGGATACGCCCTGTCCCGGCTGCGTTTCCGGGGCCGCAGGACCGCCGCTCTCGCCTTCGTCCTGGCGCTGCTGGTGCCCTTGGAGAGCATCGTGATCGCGCAGTTCACGTTGATGCGCCAGTTCAACCTGAACAACACGCTGATCGCGGTGGTGCTGCCGGGCTGTGTCGGCGCGATGAACGTGCTGCTGATGCGGAACGCCTTCGGTCATCTGCCGTACGAGACCGAGGAGGCCGCGATCATCGACGGTGCGAACGTCTGGCAGCGGTTCACCCGCATCGCGCTGCCCTCGGTGAAGGGCACGCTGGCGGTGGTCGCGATCTTCTCCTTCATGGGGTCGTGGGATGACTTCCTCTGGCCGCTGATCGTGCTCTCCGACTCCTCGAAGTTCACGCTCACGATCGGCCTGAACTATCTGCACGGCACGTTCTCCAACAACCAGCGGCTGGTCGCGGCCGGGACGATCATCGCCGTCGCGCCGCTGATCGTGATGTTCGCCTGCCTCCAGCGGTACTTCTTCCGCGGTGTCGGCGAGGGAGCCGTCAAGGGCTGACACCCACCGCCACCAAGCCACGAACCGAAGAGGAACCCCCCGCATGACCGCACTGCGCTTCGGTGTCAACTACACGCCCACGCACGGCTGGTTCCACCACTGGCTCGACTTCGACCTCGACGAGGTCCGCGCCGACCTGGACTCCATCGCGGACCTCGGCCTCGACCACATCCGGGTCTTCCCGCTGTGGCCGGTCTTCCAGCCCAACCGCACACTGATCAGGCCGCGCGCCATCGAACAGCTGGTCCAGCTCGCCGACGCGGCGGCCGAGCGCGGACTCGACGTCAGTGTCGACGGTCTGCAAGGGCACCTGTCCAGCTTCGACTTCATCCCGTCGTGGACCACGACCTGGCACCGCCGCAATCTGTTCACCGACCCGTCAGTGGCCGAGGCCCAGGCCGGGTATCTGCGCGCACTGGCCGAGGCGCTCGCCGACCGGCCCAACTTCCTCGGGATGACGGTCGGCAACGAGATCAACCAGTTCTCCGCCGCACCGCACCCGGACCCCGATCCCGTAACGCACCAACAGGCGGCGGACTGGCTGCGGCGGATGCTCGCCGCCTGTGAGCAGGGCGCACCGGGCCGCCGCCATCTGCACGCCAGCTACGACGCCGCCTGGTACGACGACGGCCATCCGTTCACCCCCGCGCACTCGGCCCAGCTCGGCGCCATGACCGCCGTACATTCCTGGGTCTTCAACGGGACCGCACAGCGCCACGGCGCCACCGGCACCGCCACCGAGCACCACGCGGCCTATCTCATCGAGCTCTCCAAGGCCTGGGCCGACCGCCCGGACCGACCGGTCTGGCTCCAGGAGGTCGGCGCCCCCGCGCCGCACATCCCGCCGGAGCACGCCGCCGCCTTCACCGAGGCCACCGTCGCCAACGCGCTGGACTGCCCGGACGTGTGGGGCGTGACCTGGTGGTGCTCGCACGACGTCGACCGGGCGCTGGCCGACTTCCCCGAGCTGGAGTACGGCCTGGGTCTGCTCACCAACGACCGCGAGGTCAAGCCCGCGGGGCGGGCGATCGCCCGGATCGTACGCGAGTGGCGCGGCCGCGAGCACCGGCCGCCACCGCGCACCACCGCCCTTGCCGTCGACGTGGGAGAGGCGCACAGCGCGCCCGTCCGGGCCGGGTGCGCGCCGGGCGGAGAGTTCTTCGAGGCCTGGATGCGGCTGGCCGGACAGGGCGTGCGCCCGACCACCGTTCTGGCCGAACTGGCCCGGGACGCGACGCACTTGGCGTCCCGTGGCATCACCGAGGTCGTCACGCCGCAGGAGACCATTGACCCCAAGGGGGCGCACCGATGAACCGGCATCCGATACCCCGCCGCACGGTCCTGCTGGCCGGGGCCGCGGCGACGGCGGCGATCGCCCTGCCGCCCGGCTCAGCCGCCGCTGCCGCCGCCGACACCACGCTCCAGCCGTACGCCTCCTACTGGTTCCCCGACTCGCTGCCCTCCGGTACCCCCCAGCCCGGGGTGGTCTGGCGCAGCCTCAAGGAGTGGGATCCGCGCTCCGACCCCGATCTGCCGTTCAACACCGCGTCGGTACCGCTCGCCCGGCGTTTCGCTCCCCCGCCGCCCAACACGACCGCGCACACCGGTCAGGCCCGCGTCTGCGCGCTGGCCGCCTTCGACCACACCTCGGGCAACCCCTCGCAGGGCTCGCCGACCGCCGACTACTACGCGCTGACGCAGTGGGCCTACCTGGACGAGCTGGTGTTCTGGGGCGGGTCCTCGGGCGAGGGACTGGTGCTGGCGCCCAACGCACCGGTGATCGACGCCGCGCACCGCCATGGCGTCCCGGTGCTGGGCACGGTCTTCCTGCCGCCGGTCGCGTACGGCGGCGATCTGCGCTGGACCCGCGACCTCGTCCAGCGCGATGCCGCGGGGGGATTTCCGGTGGCCGACAAGATGGCGCTGGTCTGTGCGACGTACGGGTTCGACGGCTGGTTCATCAACGCCGAGACCGACGGCGGTGATTGCGCACTCGCCTCCGACATGCGGGACTTCGTCGCGTATCTGCGGGCCAAGGGCCTCCGGGTGACCTGGTACGACGCGATGACCGACACCGGGGCCGTCAACTGGCAGAACCGACTCGACGCCGTCAACCAGGAGTTCTTCTCCGCCGCCGACGCGATCTACCTCAACTTCGACTGGGACCGGTCCGGGCTGGCCTCCTCTGCGCAGCTCGCACAGCGGCTCGGCCGCAGCCGCTATGCGGTGCAGGCCGGGGTGGATGTGGAGTCCAACGGCTGGGACACCCAGGTGGACTGGGAGGCGGTGGTGCCGGCGGCCACTTCGGCGGTGCTCTCCTACGGCTTCTACCGGCCCGAATGGACCTGGACCAGCCTCCCACAGGACCAGCGCACGCCCGCCGCCTTCCATGACCGCGACGACCGCTTCTGGACGGGCCGGCGACTCGATCCGACGGCGCCGGGCGGTACCAGCGGCTGGCGGGCACCGGCCTCGGCGGTGGGTGACCGGTCCACGGTGACCGCCCTGCCGTTCGCCACCAGCTTCAACACCGGTCACGGACTCGGCTGGTACGAGCAGGGCGTCCGCCTGGCGGACACCCCGTGGAACCACCTCGGCCTGCAGGACCGGCTGCCCGCCCGCCGCTGGGTCGTCCGTACCACGGCCGCCCGTCCGGCGGTCGGCTTCGACTTCGCCGACGCCTGGCACGGCGGCAGCAGCCTGCTGGTCAACGGCGCACTGGGCGCCGCGACGACGGTGGAGCTGTACTCGGTGCGGCACGCGGTGTCCGAGGAGACGGTCGTCGACCTCGTCCACCGCTCGGACTCCCCATCCGGCGGCGTATCGGTGGAGTTGGCGGTGGCGCTCGCCGAACCGCCGACGGCCGGGAAGCCGTATCCGTTCCGGTATCTGCCGGTGGGCACACTCAGCCCGGGCGGCCAGGGCTGGACGACCGCGACGCTGCGGCTCGGCCGGGCTGTCGGCGCCGGGCACACCGTGCACGCCCTGGGTGTCCGGCTCACCGCCCAGGGCGGCGGCAGTGTGCGGTGGCGGCTTGGCTCGCTGGCCGTGCACAACGCGGGATCCGGCACACCGGCCCAGCCGGGTGCGCTGCGGGTCACCGCCGCCCAACGGAGCGCCGACGGCACGGCCGCGCTGCGGCTGGCCTGGGGCCGATCGGCCGGACCGGTCCGGCACTACGCGATCCACCAGGTACTGCCCGGTGGCGGCGATAGGTTCCTCGGCGCCACCTGCCAGCTCGCCATGTACGTGCCCGCACTGCACCGGGAGGCGGGCGAGGCGGCGAGCCGGATCGAGGTGCGGGCGGTCGGCGAGCTGTTCGACTCCTCCGCGCCCACCGCTGTCGATTTCGCCTGGTAACCACTTCACCCGCATGGGAGCCGCCGTATGCACAACGACCGCACCGTGACCGAGGCGCGGCTGAAGCGCGTCCTCGACGAACGCATACGCCCCGCGATCTATCCGGCCTCGGTGCCGCTGGACGTGGGCATCTGGACCGCGCCCGGCGAACCGGTGCCGGTCAGCGAGGGCCTGGCCGCGCCCCGTACCCCGATCGCCGTGGGCGAAGCGTGGGGGCCGCCGTGGGGCACCAGTTGGCTGACGGTCCGCGGGACCGTACCGCAGGCTTGGGCAGGGCGCACCGTGGAGGCGCTGCTGGACCTGGGCTTCGACGAGAACATGCCGGGATTCCAGTGCGAGGGACTGGTCTACCGGCCGGACGGCTCGCCCGTGAAGGGCCTCAACCCGCGCAACCAGTGGGTGCGGATCGGTGCGCCGGTGGCGGGCGGGGAGCAGGTCACGCTGCATGTGGAGGCGGCGGCGAACCCGGTGATCCTCGACTACCACCCGTTCCTGCCAACGGAGTTGGGGGACCGGCGGACGTCTGGCAGCACGCCGCGGTACAAGCTCGCCAGAATGGATCTCGCGGTCTTCGACCACACCGTGTGGGAGCTGGTCCAGGACCTGGAGGTACTCGGTCAGCTGATGGCGGAGCTGCCGCAGGAGGCGCCGCGCCGCTGGGAGATCCTGCGGGCGGTGGACCGTGCGCTGGACGCCGTCGGCCTACAGGACATCGGCGGCAGCGCGGCACGCTCAAGGGCGCTGCTCGCCCCGGTCCTGTCGGCACCCGCGCACGCCTCCGCGCACCGGATCAGCGCCGTCGGCCACGCCCATATCGACTCGGCGTGGCTGTGGCCGCTGCGCGAGACGGTGCGGAAGGTGGCCCGTACCACCGCGAACATGACCGCGCTGCTGGACGACGACCCGGACTTCGTCTACGCGATGTCCCAGGCGCAGCAGTACGCCTGGCTCAAGGAGCACCGGCCGGAGGTGTACGCGCGGGTCAAGAAGGCGGTGGCGGACGGCCGGTTCGTGCCCGTGGGCGGCATGTGGGTGGAGTCGGACACCAACATGCCGGGCGCCGAGGCGCTGGTGCGGCAGTTCGTGCACGGCAGGCGGTTCTTCCTGGAGGAGTTCGGTCTGGAGACCGAGGAGGTGTGGTTGCCCGACACCTTCGGCTACTCGGCGGCGCTGCCGCAGATCGTGCGGCAGACGGGCGCGAAGTGGTTCCTCACGCAGAAGATCTCCTGGAGCCGGACCAACAAGTTCCCGCACCACACGTTCTGGTGGGAGGGACTGGACGGCACGAGGGTGTTCACCCACTTCCCGCCCATCGACACCTACAACGCGCAGTTGTCCGGCGCGGAGGTCGCCCACGCGGTCCGCAACTTCCGGGAGAAGGGCGCGGCCACCCGCTCCCTCGCGCCCACCGGCTGGGGCGACGGCGGGGGCGGCACCACGCGCGAGATGCTGGCGCGGGCGAAGCGCCTGGCGGATCTGGAAGGTTCGGCGAAGGTGGCCTTCGAGAAACCGGCCGACTTCTTCGAGAAGGCGCATGCCGAGTACCCGGACGCGCCGGTGTGGGTCGGCGAGCTGTATCTGGAGCTGCACCGCGCGACGCTGACCAGCCAGGCCCGCACCAAGCAGGGCAACCGGCGCAGCGAACACCTGCTGCGCGAGGCCGAGTTGTGGGCGGCCACGGCGGCGGTCAGGACCGGCTTCCGGTATCCGTACCAGGAGTTGGACCGGATCTGGAAGACCGTTCTGCTGCACCAGTTCCATGACATCCTGCCCGGCTCCTCGATCGCCTGGGTGCACCGGGAGGCGGAGGCGGCGTACGCGGCGGTGGCCGGGGAGTTGGAGGGCGTCATCCATGACGCGCTGCGGGCCCTGGCCGGGTCCGGGTCGTCGACCGTGGTCTTCAACTCCGCCCCGCATGCGCGATCCGGTGTCCCGGCGGGCGGCGCGGCACGCACCGTGGCGGACCAGCACGCTCCGGTCGAGGTGCGACCGCGTGAGGGCGGCGGGTTCGTGCTGGACAACGGGCTGCTGCGGGTGGCGATCGACGCTCGCGGGCTGGTGGTGTCGGCATACGACATCGAGGCGGACCGCGAGACGGTGGCGCCGGGCCACGCGGCCAACCTGCTCCAGCTGCACCCCGACTTCCCGAACATGTGGGACGCCTGGGATGTGGAGGACTTCTACCGCAACACGGTGACCGACCTCACCGGCGTCGAGACGCTGGAACTGGACGCGTCGCACGCGACGGTACGGGTGGTGCGGGTCTTCGGCTCATCGCGGGTGGAGCAGTCGCTGACGCTGCCCGCCGGGCACAAGCGGCTGGACATCGACACCGAGGTGGACTGGCGGGAGACCGAGAAGTTCCTCAAGGCCGCCTTCCCGCTGGACATCCATGCCGAGCGAACCGCCGCCGAAACCCAGTTCGGCCATCTGTACCGGCCCACGCACACCAACACCAGTTGGGACGCTGCCAAGTTCGAGGCGTGCGCGCACCGCTTCGTCCATCTGGAAGAGCCGGGCTGGGGCGTGGCGCTGGTCAACGACTCCACCTACGGCTACGACGTGACGCGCGCCGTGCGCGAGGCGCCGCGCGGCGGGGCCACGCCGCCCAGGGCGGCGGGCACTACGACGACCGTACGGCTCTCGCTGCTGCGCGCGCCCCGCTTTCCCGATCCGCGTACCGACCAGGGCGTACACCGCTTCCGCTATGCGCTGGTGCCGGGGGCCGCGATCGGTGACGCGGTGCGGGAGGGGTATCGGATCAACCTCCCGGAGCGCAGGGTGCCGGGCGACGCCGCGGTACGGCCGCTGGTGGCCGTGGACGACGACGCGGTGGTCGTCACGGCGGTCAAACTGGCGGACGACGGCAGCGGGGACGTGGTGGTACGGCTCCACGAGTCGCGGGGCGGCCGGGTCCGCACCCGCCTGCGCGCCGGGTTCGCCGTGACGGCGGCGTACGTCTGCGACCTGTTGGAGCGCCCGACGGGACCTGCCGCGCTGGAGGGTGGCCGACTGCCGCTTGCGCTCAGCCCGTTCGAGATCATGACGCTGCGGCTGTCGCGCGGCACCTGACACTCCCCCGGAACGCCTGGGGCCTGTCCGGCGGATCATGACCGCCAAGGCGTCGTGGGTCGCGGCTGTCGTCTGAGGGCCGCTCCACAGCGTCGGTGGTTGCTCACCGTCGCGGCGGAATCTTCTTGCCGCCGCAGCGGCGAACAACCCTGACGGCGAGGACCGGCGGTCCCCCAGCATCCCTGAGCGGACCCCGGCGCCGCCTCGGCCGGGCGCTCTCAGGCGAGGGAGCGCCCGGCCGGGATCACCTTGCCCACCCGGGCGACGAGTTCCGCCAGGCGTTCCATCGCGTGCGGATCGTGGACATCGGGCAGGCTGAGGATGACGTGCTCGATGCCGTGGGTCGCCAACTCCTCGCAGCGGTCGGCGGCCTGGTCGACCGAGCCGCCGGGGCCGGTGAGCGGCAGAACGGCCGCCACGGTCTTCTCGATCTCGCCGTAAGGCCGCCCCTCACGCTCGCAGTGCTCGCGCAGGACGCTCAGTTTGTGCGTGATCTCCGGGGTATCGAACAGGTTGCAGGCGTCCGCGTACTTCGCCACCAGCCGCAGCGTCTTGCGCTCGCCCGAGCCGCCCACCAGGATCGGCGGACGCGGGCTGGTCAGCGGGGCGGGCGAGTTGAGCGGCCGCTCAAGGGTGTAGTGCCGACCGTGGAACGGCGCCGTGTCGCCCGACCACGCGTGCCGCATGACCCGCAGCGTCTCCTCCAGCCGCTCGAACCGCTCCGCGACCGGCGGGAACGGCATGCCGAGCCCGGCCGCCTCCGCGTCGTTCCACGCCGCACCGATGCCCAGCCAGGCACGGCCCCCGGACAGCACGTCAAGTGTGGTCACGGTCTTCAGCAGCACGCCGGGGTACCGGTAGACCACCCCGGTGACCAGCGTGCCGAGCCGGATGCGCCGGGTGTGCGCGGCGGCGAACGCCAGCGTCGTGTACGCCTCCAGCATCGGCTCGTCCTCAGGCCCGTTCATCGGGATCTGCCAGAAGTGGTCCATGACCCACAAGCTCGCCAGTCCCGCCTCGTCGGCATCGCGCGCGATGCGCGCGAGGGTCGGGCCGATGGCCTCGGGTCCACCGGGCCAGCTGAACGACGCCACCGTCAAACCGATCCGCATACTTCCTCCCGTTACACCGCTTTGGTTGCACAATGCCCGATTGCCGTCTCACGGCCACGCTAGACGCAAACCCCCTCCGCACAGCAGAGGACTGCCAGTCCCGGACTACCGCGGTTACCCCGTTCAGCGGTTGGGTCGCCGCACCCGGCCGGTCCGGCGGCAGACCGGACACAGAGCGGGGCCGGGCGGGCCGTACAGTGATCCACGCCCGCCCGGCCCCGTGACGAACAGGAGCGGCAGCACCATGCACGTCCCCGTGGAGACCGTGAAGACGGCCGTCAGCGGCGGTACCGGGTCGCTGATCCTGGACCGGCCCGCCGCGCTCAACGCGCTTGACCTGCGGATGGTCCAACGGATGAAGGCCGCGCTCAACATGTGGCGCGAGGACGGCGCGGTACGCGCGGTGGTGGTGCGAAGCACCTCGCCCAAGGCGTTCTGCTCGGGCGGCGACATAAGGGCGGTGCGGGAGGCCGGACTGCGCGGTGACCAGGCGGCGGTGTACGACTACTTCTCCGCCGAGTACGGGCTCAACGCCGCTGTCGCCGCCTATCCGAAGCCGTATGTCGCGCTGATCGACGGATACGCACTGGGCGGCGGCCTGGGGATCTCGGTGCACGGCTCGGTGCGGGTGGTGACGGAACGGGCCGGGCTGGCGATGCCGGAGACCGCGATCGGGTTCTTCCCCGACATCGGCGCCAGCTACTTCCTGCCCCGGCTGCACGGCCGGGTCGGCTGGTACCTCGGGCTGACCGGGCGCCGGATCTCCGGTGCGGCGGCGGTCGAGTGCGGGTTGGCCACGCACTATGTGCACTCCAGCGATCTCGCCGCGCTGGAGCGGGAGTTGGCCGCCACGGGCGGCGAGGGCATCGCGGAGGTGCTCGCACGCCGCGCCGCCGAGCCGCCCGCGTCCGAACTCGCCAGCCATCGCGAGGTCATCGACCGCTGCTTCGCGGCCGACAGCCTGACCGAGCTCTTCGACCGGCTGACCGCCGAGGGCGGCGACTGGGCGGAGGAGACGCTGGCGGAACTGCGGCGCGCGTCGCCGTCCAGCCTTCATGTGACGTTCGAACTGCTGCGGCGCGGTGCGGACGCGGATGCGTCCCTGGCGGACTGCCTGGACCTGGAGCTCCGTACGGCCTGCCGGATGGCGGTCACGCATGACTTCGCCGAGGGCGTGCGAGCGGCGCTGGTCGACAAGGACCGCAAGCCGTCGTGGGATCTGGACGAACTGGACACCGTGCGCGGCTGGTTCGAGGAGTAGCGGTCAGCCGCCGGGGGAACGCGTCTTGCGCCGTACGTACTCCGGATACCAGCGCGTGATCCGTACGGCGCCCACCAGCAGGGCGACCGGGATGATCCAGTTGAGCCAGTCCGTTCCGGCGCGCACATGCAGCGCGACCAGCCCGAGGATCGCGGTGACGGCGAAGACCAGCCCCCACATCGCCGTCAGCAGCCGGTTGGTGCGCTTGAAGGCGGGGGTCTCCCAGATCTCCGGGGGTGCGGATTCCTTGGCGTACTGCTCGGTGAACGGAACGAAGGCCAGCGACCCCAGCGCCACCACCGCGATCACTCCACTGGCCAGCGTCTGCGCATAGGTCTCCAGCCAGATCAGGTCGTGCCGCCGCAAAGCCAACCCCAGCGCCGATACCACCAAGAAGAAGACGATTCCCACGACATCCAGGACCTTGGGAGCGCCCCGCATCAGGTCCGGGACGTTCAGGACGACGGCGCAGATGAGCGCCGCCACCGCCGCGAGCTTCCAGGTGCTGGGCCCGGCGACCACATCGAAGACGATCCAGGGGGCGAAGGCGAAGAAGACGCTGCCCCGCCCCAGCACCCTGCGCTCCGCCTCCGGCCGCTCGGAGCGCTCCGACCTGGCTATCGACCTGGCCAGTCCGGGTAGCAGTCGGACCCCGCCCGGGTGCCGCAGTGCCGCGCTCACAGACTCATCCTCCGGCGCATCCCGTCCGCCCGCATCCCGTCCCGGCGGGTCGGCGGGGCACCCCCATGGTGTGACCTCCGCGTCCGGGCGTAACTCACAGGCGGGGTCCGGCAGTTATCAGCAGTGACACCTCTGCGTGAGCAATGCCGCACAGAGAGTAGGGGATCACCCGAGGGTGGAGCTCCCTTAAGTCGTTGAATGTGACACAAACACAGCCTCGCATGCCATGCTGGCGCGCGTAGCTCGGCCGGAGACGCAAGGAAGGACCGCATGCCGCCCAGGAGCAACCCCACGGCACGCCAGGTACGGCTGGGTGCCGAGCTACGCAAGATGCGCGAGCACGCCGGCCTCACGGCGCGGGACGCCGCCGCCTTCCTCAATTCCAATCCGATCCAGATGAGCCATGTCGAGTCCGGGCGCAGCGGCATCAGCGAGGAACGGATCCGGCGGCTGGCCGAGTACTACGCGTGCGACAGCCGGTCCTACGTCGACGCGCTGGTCGATATGGCCAATGAGCGCGGCAAGGGGTGGTGGGAGGAGTATCGAGGCGCCCTGTCTCCGGTATCGCTGGACCTCGCCGAGATGGAACACCACGCCGCATACCTACGCGCACTGGAGGTCCTCCATATCCCTGGCCTCCTGCAGACCGAAGACCACATGCGGGCCGCTTTCTCGTACGTGAATCCGAGTCTGCCACCGCGGAATCTCGACACATGGGTAGAATTCCGCGCCCGTCGCAAAGCGGTCCTCGCGTCGTCCACCTTCAGCGCCGTTATCCACGAGGCCGCGTTGCGGCTCAAGGTGGGTGGGGCGCAAGAGGCTCGCGCGCAGCTCGCGCACATCCTGGAGCTGTCGGAGCGGGACAACGTCACCGTGCGCATCATCCCGTTCGACGTCGAGGGCTTCGCCGGTGCCGGATACTCCATTCTCTACGCGGGCGGCCGCGTTTCACAGCTGGACACTGTACAGATAGACACCATGGACAGCTCCAATTTCCTGGATGCGGAATGCCGACTGACGAAGTTCCGCGCACTGCTGGATAGGATCGAGAGCTCGGCCCTCATGCCCGACGCCTCACGCGACTTCATCCACCGCATCGAAGAGGAGCTGTAGTAGTGCCCACTGCGATCACCTGGCAGAGATCCTCGTTCTCCGGCGGAGCGGAGGGCAACAACTGTGTGGAGGTGCGCATTTACGCCGACCGAATACATCTTCGGGAAAGCGACGCACCCGACGCGATCGTCACCACCAACCGCACCCACCTCTCCGCGTTCATACGCCGCATAAAGGCCGGGAGCTGACCCGTGGGCCGGGTACTGGTCGTCGACGACGACGCCGCGATCCTCCGCTCGCTCGGGCGCGGGCTGCGCCTTGGCGGCTACACGGTCACCCTCGCCGACAGCGGGGAGACCGCCCTCGCACAGATGCAGGCGGCCCCGGCCGACGTCATCGTCCTCGATGTCTCCATGCCGGGCATCAGCGGCACCGAGGTGTGCCGCCGACTGCGCGCCGCGGGAGATGACACGCCCGTCCTGATGCTCTCCGCGCTGGACGAGGTCAAGGACCGGGTGGCCGGGCTGCAGGCCGGGGCCGACGACTACCTGGTCAAGCCGTTCGCGCTGCAGGAGCTGCTGCTCCGGCTGCAGGCCCTGCTGCGCCGCCGACCGCCATCGCCCACCGACACCGTCCGGGTCGGGGATCTGGTGCTCGATCCCACCGCGCGCGAGGTGCGGTACGAAGGCGCGCCGGTCCGCCTCACCCGGCGGGAGTTCGAACTCCTTGAGGTGCTGGCGCGCAACGCGGGCGTGGTCCTCAGCCGGGACCAGTTGCTGGACCGGGTCTGGGGGTACGACTTCGACGTCCGTACCGACGCCGTCGACACCTTCGTCAGTTACCTGCGGCGGAAGCTGGAGGCGCAGGGACGCCCCCGGTTGATCCACACCGTGCGCGGGGTCGGGTTCGTACTACGGCAGGACCCGTCATGACAGCGGAGCGAAGCTCCTCGTTTGAGGGTGGTGGTGGTGGGCGACGGGCGGGCATGAGGCTGTCCACTCGGATCGCGCTGGCGGTGGGCGTGACCGTACCGCTGCTGGTGCTGGCGTCGGCGGCGCTGCTGCTGCGACTGGTGACCATCGACGCGCACTCCGCGCAGGATTCGCACCTGCGGGACCGGGCGGCCGTCGTGCTGCCGATGGCCCGCAATCTGATCCGTGTCGACCGCGCCGGGCGCTACCAGCAGGAGCGCAACCGCGAACACCGGCTGTTCGCGAACGCGTTGGACGTGGGCGTGCGGGTGGTCGGCGGGCCGGACGGCACGCCGATCGCGGAGGGCGGTCCACAGCCGGGCGACAGCGTTCCGCTGCCTGCCCGGACGCCGAATCCGGTCACCGTACGGGAGAACGGCAGGGCGTGGCGCGCGTTCCAGCTGCCGGTCACCGGCGGGCAGCCGGGGGACGCGCTGTGGGTGTTCTCCTCCGCGTCGGTGGCGCAGAACGGCGTTGACGCGGTACGCGGCCGGATCCTGCTGACCGCGCTGATCGCGGCGCCGGTCTCGGCGCTGGTCGCGCTGCTGATCGCGGAACGGGCGACCCGCTCGCTGCGGAGGTTGCGGCGGCAGGCCAGTGGACTCGATCCACGGGTGAGCGAGGCCCGGCTGGAGCACCGGCCGTCCCATGTCACCGAGGTCGACGACCTGGCGCGTACCCTCCAGACGATCCTGACCCGCTATGACGAGCAGGCGGCACGCACCGGTGAGGCGCTGGCGACCGCCCGGTCGTTCTCGGCGGCGGCCTCGCACGAGTTGCGGACACCGCTGATGAGCATGCAGACCAATCTGGAGATCCTGTCCGCCCATCCTGACCTCGACCCGGACGAACGTGCCGAGGTGCTGGCGGATCTACGCGATGAACACGCCCGGCTGCAGGGGTTGTTGGTGACGCTGCGCGCGTTGGCGCAGGGCGATCTGGTGGAGGCGGACGCGTTCACGCCCGTGGAGCTCGGCGAGTTGGTCGAGGCGTCAGTGGCCGACGCGGCCCGCCGCCACCCCGAGGCACGGATCACGGTACGGACCGACACCGCCCTGCGGATGCGCGGCTGGGAGCCGGGACTGCGGATGATCGCCGACAACCTGCTGAACAACGCGGTGGTGCACGGCCGTCGGCCGGGCAGCGCGCCCGACGTCCGGGTGGCGCTGCGCCGCGAGGGCGACGAGGCCGTACTGACGGTGGACGACGCCGGTCCGGGCGTCCCCGAGGAGGCGCGGGAGCGGGTCTTCCAACGCTTCACCCGCGGACCGGAGAGCCCCGGCACCGGCCTTGGGCTGACGCTGGTCGCCCAGCAGGTCGATCTGCACCGCGGCGCCGTACGCATCACGGACCGGCCGGGCGGCGAGCCCGGCAGCAGGTTCGAGGTGCGGCTGCCGCTCTCCGGGGCGGCGATGCCCGAACTTCCGCCGCACCGTGACTGGTTGAGCGGTTCGGTACGTCCCGCGGTCTGACCGGTACCGCCCCACAAAGAAACCACAAGAACCGCTTCTACGGTCGACCCCAAGCGGCCCGCCAGCCGTCTCCCAGCGGAGGCGGGCCGCGTCCGAACCGTCACCATGAAGTGGAGAGAGTCATCATGCAGCGTCGCAAGGCTACGGTGACCGCGACCGTCGCGGGACTCGTCCTCACCGGCTCACTGGCGGCCGTCGCCGTACCCGCCTACGCGGACGGCACGAGCCCGGCCCCGTCCGCCTCGGCCAGTACCGCACCGCAGGCCCACCCGAAGGGTCCGAAGACGGACGGTGCGCGGGCGCTGTGCCGCCGGGTGCCGAAGCTGGACCGCCGTATCGCCCGAGAGCTCAAGCGGCTGGAGGCGGGCGCCGGGACGCGAGGCTCGATCGCGTTCCTGCAGCAGCGCGTCGACAACGCCAAGAAGGAGAACCACGCGGCCATCGCCAAGTTCCTCGGCGACCGGCTCAGCGCGCGCCAGGCCCTGCTGGTCAACCTCAAGCAGCGGCAGAGCGACCTGAAGGACGTCGCGTCCTGGTGCCAGGCCAACGACAACGGCAAGACGACCAACACCTCGAACAACGCATGAACCGCCGCCGACGTGTCTGCGTACTAGTGACGGCGGCGATCGCGGTGCCCGTGCTGGCCACGGCCGGGTGCGCGCACTCCGCGGGCGGCTCCGCGAGCGGTACGCCGTCGGCCACGTCGACGTCGTCGTCCTCCGCCGACCAACTCAAGCGGATGCGGCAGAAGGTCGACAGCGCCCAGAGCGCGGCCGACGCTGCGGACCGCGACGCCCAGAGCAACTAGCCCTTCCAGCGGGCCTGGACGGCACGGTCGCTGCCGTCGGGGCAGCGCGTGGAACATCGGCCCGCACCACCGCAGCGGTGGTGCGGGCCGACGTGTGTGACTGAACGGCCCTACTGGCGATCGTCGAGCTCGTCCTGGATGTCGTCGAAGGAACCCTGGCGCTGCTCCTTGTCCTGCTGGGCGCGTTCGCGGGACTTGCCCTTGGCCTGCTGAGCCCGCTTGGCCTCCTGCTCGATCTTCCGCTTGGCCTGCTGGGCCTTCTCGTTGAGCTCGTCCTTCATACCCATCAGAATCACTCCGCGTGATGAGGGGGTAGGTCAGTTCAGCCTGACATGGCCCCATAAATGCCGCATTTCGAATAGCCGCCCTCACCTGTGTGGGCCATGGCCACCGACTCCTCCGGCGTCCCGCGACCATCCCGCGACACACCGTTCGACGTGCGGGAACGCCCCGGAGACCGGCCAAGGGAGTACCGCATCCGGGTGAACCGGGACGATCGGCTCGCGTCGCACGCACAACGGAAACGGGTTTGCATCCTGGTGAGCCGGGTCCGTCCAACGCGGTCATGGAGACCGCGCCGCCCGGCGCGGGAGAATCCCATGTCCTCTGGTCGAACCGCCGCCGTAACGCTGACCGCCGTCGCCGCGCTCGGGCTCACCGCCCCCGCCGCCCTGGCCAGTGTGAGCCCCAACCCGGCAAGCCCGGGACAGACAGTGCACATGAGCGATGACAAGAAGTGCGACATGTCCAAGGGCGCCAAGGCGTCATCGCCGCTCTTCGGCGACATCACCCTGTCCGCGGGCGCCGACCGCATGGTGGCGGGCGTCACCACGCCGTCGACCGCCGAGCCCGGCAGCTACCCCGTCACGATCCGGTGCGGCTTCGGCGGGCTGAAGATCTCCAGCACCATGACCGTGCGGGCACCGCGACACGACGCGGCCAGGCCTGAGGTCAGCGCGGCGGCCAGTACCGACCCCAAGCCCACCAAGGGTGTGAAGGCCGGTACCGGCGGCGGTGTTGGCGGATGGGGCGCCCAACAGGTCGCGGGCGGCGCCGCGTTGCTGGCACTCGCGGGCAGCGGAGCGCTCGTCGTCGTGCGCCGCCGCCGCTCCTGACCGCTATCCGTCGCCCTGGACGCGGGCGTGCAGATGCATGTCGTGCCAACCGTCGGCGTGCAGGGCCGCGCTGCGCTTGGTGCCCTCCAGACGGAACCCGGCCTTCTGCGCGACGCGGCAGGACGCGGTGTTCGCCACGCCATGGGTGAGTTCGAGACGGTGCAGCCCGAGGTCGTCAAAGGCCCATTCGGCGACCCGGCCGGTGGCGCGCAAGGCGGCACCGGCGCCGCGGGCGGCGGGCAGCACCCAGTAGATGTACTCGGCGATGCCGTGCCGCAGGTCCATGGCGCCCAGGGCGACCGCGCCCAGGACCGCGTCGTCCTCGGTACGGGTGATGGCCCAGCTCGCCGCCTCCTCCGTACGCCAGCGCTGCGCGTACCGGGCGATCCGCGCCCGTGCCTGTTCCACACCGCCGGTGGGCGGCCGGTTCCACTGCTGGATCGCCGGATCCTGCCAGGCGGCGGCCAGCGCGGGAGCGTCCTCGGACCGCCATGGGCGCAACGTGAACCCGCCATCGGGTATGTGCAGTACGGGTTGCTCGCTGCGACCCATCCGGCCCGCGGGGACGACATCGGCGATGGGCTGCCGCATGCTCTGCTCGCTGATCGAGGTCATCGACGCATCCTGTCAGACGCGATCACGGGTCGACTCCCAGCAGCCGAGTGCTGGGCGGAAGCGTCCGCTCCCGCGCCGCCGAGCGCAGATGCTCGCGCAGGACGCTACGCAACTCCCGTGCGGCGCGCGGCGGTTCGACGTCCTTGCGGTGTGCGACGGCGATGGTGCGGTGCAGGCCGGGCGGGGCGAACCCGGTGACGCGCAGCCCCGACCGGGCGGCGACCATCGCCGGGATCACGGCGAGGCCGAGCCCGGCCCGTACGAAGCCCAGTACGGCGTCCATCTCACCGCCCTCGACGGTGAAGACCGGGTCGAAGCCGGCCGCGCGGCAGGCCGAGGTGGTGAACTCCCGCAGGTCGTAGCCTCGCCGGAACATCACCAGCGGCTGATCGCGCAGATCCTCGATGCGGATCCGCTTGCCCGGGTGCGAAGCGGGCGAGGACGGCGAGGAGACCACGACGAGCTCTTCGCGCAGCAGCTCGGTCGCGGCCAGCGCCGGGGCCTGGCCGGGCAGCGGGGTGATGATCAGGGCGAGATCGAGTTCACCGGCCGCCAGCACCCGGACCAGGTCCTGTGAACCGTCCTCGTGGACCACCAGGTCCACTCCCGGGTAGCGGTCGTGGAAGTCGCGCAGGACGTCCGGCACCAGGCTGGCGCACAGGCTGGGAGTGGCCCCCAGCCGGACCCGGCCCCGGCGCAGCTGTGCGACCTCCTGCACCTCGCGGCGCGCCGTCTCGGCGTCCGCGAGGATCCGCTGGGCGAGCGGCAGCAGCGCCTCGCCCGCGTCCGTGAGCGTGATGTGGCCGCGGGCGCGGTGGAAGAGTTCCGCGCCCAACTCCCGTTCCAGCGCCCGGATCTGCTGGGAGAGCGAGGGCTGGGCGACATGGACCCGGGCGGCGGCTCGGGTGAAATGGCGGGTCTCCGCGACGGCGGCGAAGTACTGGAGCTGATGCAGCTGCACGGTTGCCACGATACGACGCGTGATAGGCAACGTCTATCGATTCCAGCCGGACCATGTCTTGGACCGATGCAGGGTGTACTCCCTACCGTCGGTGTCATGGCACTGGCGACGCGGACGGGCCGACGGCCGTCCACCTTGGCAACCCTTTGGCGGTCGACCGTCGGCAAGAAGACCGTGATGGCCGTCACCGGCGTGATCATGCTGCTCTACCTCGTCGCGCACATGCTGGGAAACCTGAAGATCTTCTTCGGGTCGACGGAGTTCAACGGCTACGCGCACTGGCTGCGCACGATCGGCGAGCCCGCGCTGCACTACAGCTGGTTCCTGTGGATCGTGCGCGTGGTACTGGTCGCCGCGGTGGTGTTCCACGCCGTGGCCGCGTACCAGCTCAGCCGCCGTGACCTCGCCGCCCGCCCCACCGCCTACGCGCACCGGCGGCCACGCGCCAGCTACGCGACCCGCACGATGCGGTGGGGTGGGATCGTCCTCGCGCTGTTCATCGTCTGGCATCTGCTGGACCTGACCACCTTGACGGTGAACCCGCGCGGCGAGGCGGGCCATCCGTACCAGAACGTGGTGGCGGACTTCCGCAACTGGTACGCCGACGTCATCTACATCGTCGCGATGCTGGCCCTCGGGCTGCACATCCGGCACGGCTTCTGGAGCGCGGCGCAGACCCTCGGCGCCAACAGCGCCCGCCGCGACCGTGCGCTCAAGGTGACCGCCAACGCGCTGGCCCTCGTACTGACCGCGGGATTCATCGCGGTGCCCGTCTCGGTGATGACCGGAGTGGTGAGCTGACATGACCTCGTACACCGCGTACCAGACCGGCGAACCGATCGCCGACACCAAGGCCCCCGCCGGGCCGATCGAGGAGCGCTGGGACCGCCGCCGCTTCACCGCGAAGCTGGTCAATCCGGCCAACCGCCGCAAGCACACCGTCATCGTGGTCGGCACCGGCCTCGCGGGCGGCTCGGCGGGCGCCACCCTGGCCGAACAGGGCTACCGCGTCATCCAGTTCTGCTACCAGGACTCGCCGCGCCGCGCCCACTCGATCGCCGCCCAGGGCGGTATCAACGCGGCCAAGAACTACCGCAACGACGGCGACTCCATCCACCGCCTCTTCTACGACACCGTCAAGGGCGGCGACTTCCGCGCCCGCGAGTCCAACGTCCGGCGCCTCGCGCAGGTCTCGGTGGAGATCATCGACCAGTGCGTGGCGCAGGGCGTGCCGTTCGCCCGGGAGTACGGCGGCCTGCTGGACACCCGCTCCTTCGGCGGCGTGCAGGTCTCGCGTACGTTCTACGCCCGCGGCCAGACCGGCCAGCAGCTACTGCTCGGCGCGTACCAGGCGCTCTCCCGGCAGATCGCCGCGGACAACGTGGAGATGCACGCCCGTACCGAGATGCTGGATCTCGTCGTGGTCGACGGGCGGGCGCGCGGTATCGTCGCCCGCGATCTGGTCACCGGAGAGATCTCCACGTACTTCGCGGACGCCGTGGTGCTCGCCTCGGGCGGCTACGGGAATGTCTTCTATCTGTCGACCAACGCCAAGAACTCCAATGCGACGGCCATTTGGCGGGCGCACCGGCGCGGCGCGTACTTCGCCAATCCGTGCTTCACCCAGATCCATCCCACGTGCATTCCGCGCTCCGGTGAACACCAGTCGAAACTGACGCTGATGAGCGAGTCGCTGCGCAACGACGGGCGGATCTGGGTACCCAAGGCGAAGGCGGGAGACACCCGGCCGCCGGGCCAGATCCCGGAAGACGAGCGCGACTACTACCTGGAGCGGATCTACCCATCCTTCGGCAACCTCGTGCCGCGCGACATCGCCTCGCGGGCCGCGAAGAACGTGTGCGACGAGGGGCGCGGCGTGGGACCGGGCGGGCAGGGCGTCTATCTGGACTTCGCCGACGCGATAGCGCGCATGGGCCGGGACAAGGTCGCCGAGAAGTACGGCAACCTGTTCGAGATGTACGAGCGCATCACGGCGGAGGATCCCTACGAGGTGCCGATGCGCATCTATCCGGCGATCCACTACACCATGGGCGGGCTGTGGGTCGACTACGACCTGCAGACCACCATTCCCGGCCTGTTCGCCATCGGTGAGGCCAACTTCTCGGACCACGGCGCCAATCGGCTGGGCGCCAGCGCGCTGATGCAGGGGCTCGCCGACGGCTATTTCGTGCTGCCGTCCACCATCAACGACTACCTGGCGCGCCATCCGCACGACCCGGTGGATCCCGAACACCCCTCGGTCACCGAGGCGGTGGGCGGTGCCACGGCGCGGCTGGAGAAGCTGCTGTCCATCGACGGCGACCGCACCCCCGACTCGTTCCACCGCGAGCTCGGTGAACTCCTCTGGGACAACTGCGGGATGGCGCGCGACGACGCCGGGCTGCGCAAGGCACTGGAGCGCATCCCCGAACTGCGGGACGAGTTCTGGCTCCGGGTGAAGGTGCCGGGCTGCGGCGAGGAGCTCAACCAGTCCCTGGAGAAGGCCAACCGGATCGCCGACTACTTCGAGCTGGCCGAGCTGATGTGCCTGGACGCCCTGCACCGCGAGGAGTCCTGCGGCGGCCACTTCCGTGAGGAGAGCCAGACGCCGGACGGCGAGGCGGCCCGCGACGACGACCGGTTCTCGTACGCCGCCGCGTGGGAGTTCGCGGGCACCGGCGCCGCGCCCGTGCTGCACAAGGAGCAGCTGGTCTTCGAGTACGTCCACCCCACCCAGCGGAGTTACGCATGAGGCTCACCCTGCGGATCTGGCGCCAGCGCGGCCCCGAACAGCCCGGCGCCATGACCACGTACGAGGTCGACGGCATCAGCGACGACATGTCGTTCCTGGAGATGCTCGACACGCTCAACGAGCGGCTGATCCTGGACGGCGACGAGCCGGTCGCCTTCGACCACGACTGCCGTGAGGGCATCTGCGGCGCGTGCGGGATGGTCATCAACGGCCAGGCGCACGGCCCCGAGCGCACCACCACCTGCCAGCTGCACATGCGGCACTTCTCGGACGGCGACACCATCGACATCGAGCCGTGGCGGGCGGCGGCCTTCCCGGTCGTGAAGGACCTGGTCGTCGACCGGTCGGCGTTCGACCGCATCATCGGCTCCGGCGGCTATGTCACCGCACCGACCGGCAGCGCCCCGGAGGCGCACGCCACGCCGGTGCCCAAGCCGGTCGCCGACACCGCCTTCGAGCATGCCGAGTGCATCGGCTGCGGGGCGTGTGTGGCAGCCTGCCCCAACGGCTCGGCGATGCTGTTCACTTCGGCGAAGGTGGTGCATCTGAACGTGCTGCCGCAGGGCGCTCCGGAGCGGGAGAGCCGCGTGCTCGACATGGTCGGCACCATGGACGCCGAGGGCTTCGGCGGCTGCACCAACACCGGCGAATGCGCGGTGGCCTGCCCGAAGGGCATTCCGCTGCAGTCGATCGCCACGATGAACCGGGAGTTCCTGCGGGCGGCACGCAAGGCTCCGCGCTGAGCCGAGCGGCGCGGCGGTGGGTGCCGCGCGACGCTTCAGGCGCGCGACTGTCCGGACAGCCCTCCGGACGGAAAAGCGGACGGAAAAGCGGCCTCCTCCGGGGTGAACAGGACGGAGTTGACGTATCGCGGAGAGGGGCGCAGGCTGCGCCGCAGCAGCCCGCGCTCCACGACATGGGCGCACGCCCGCTGGTGGGCCGACAGGTCGAACCCGTCGAGCGGCACCCAGTCGCGCCCCGGCAGCACCCAGCCCCGATAGCCCCAGCCGCGCAGCAGACCCGTGATGCGCTCGACCGGCTGGAGCCGGGCTTCCGTCTCGATGAACAGATTGGGCCGGTCGCGGCGGAGCGTTTTGCGCGCACCACGCAGCACGGCGGCCTCATGACCCTCGACATCGATCTTGACGAAGCGGATGTCGGACAGACCGAGCGCGTCCACGGTGACCAGGCGCACCCGGCGGGTGCGCCGGTGCACCGACGGCCGCGGCTCCAGCGAGGTCAGTCCGCGCGCCTCGCGCCCGTCCTGGTCCGCCAGCCAGATCGCCGCGTCCCCGCTGCGGTCGGAGGCGGCCGCGTTGATCACGTCCACACACCCCGGCACGGTCTCGCGCAGCGCCCTGCACACCTCGGCCACCGGCTCCAGCGCGACCACCCGATCCGCCCGCCGGGCCAGCCGCCGCGACCACGGCCCGTACCAGGCCCCGATGTCAAGCGCCGTCCCACACGGCGGACAGATCTCATGCAACCGAGCCAACTCCGGCTCCTGCCGCGGATACAGCACATCAAGCCCCCACGCCACCACCCAACACGGCAAACGCGGAGCAAGCACGGCAGCCAGGGTCATGACCACTCCCTCAACAATCCCCCGGGGGCTGCGCCCCCGGGGGTGGGGGGCCGGGGTGCGACCCCAGTTCCCCGCGCCGGGTGGTTCGGTGGGAGGAACGGGGTGCGCTCCCGGTACCCCGCAGGGTGGTTCGGTGGGAGGAACGGGGTGCGCTCCCGGTACCCCGCAGGGTGCTCCGGTGAGGGTCCGGGGCACGCTCCCGGTACCCCGCGGGGTGCTTCGGTGAGGGTCCGGGGTGCGCCCTGGCCGCCGCGCTGGGCACCTCGGTAGGGATTCCGGGGGCATCCCCGGCCCCCGCAGGGGCAGTCCCGGTGGCGGTCGGGGCGCAGCCCTGCGGGGTTCGGGGCGCAGCCCTGCGGGGTTCGGGGCGCAGCCCCGGTGGGGGTTCGGGGCGCAGCCCCGGTGGGGGTTCGGGGCGCAGCCCCGGTGGGGGTTCGGGGCGCAGCCCCCGGTGTCCAATGCTGTTGCGCTCTGGGGTTTTAGTTGCTGATGTCACGTCAATAACTCGGCCGTGACGTCGAATCGGGCCTTCCGGCTTTGCCGGAAGGCCATCGTGGCGGCGATGTGCCTCGTCGGGGTTCTGGGGCTCGCTGGGTGTTCCGGCGAGGCCCGGCAGGGTGCTGGCTGCTCGGGGGTGCGGATTTCCTCCTGGGCCGAGGATGGCGCCATGACCGGTGAGTTCAGCCGGTACGGCGACGACGGCAGCCGCTCCGTGGGCTGGACCGGTGGGGACGGCACGCATTCGGTCCGGCTGCCGGACGGGCGTACGCTGTGGCTGGCCGACGATCCGTTCCTGGACCGGGCCCAACCGCCGCCCAACCAGCTGGGCCAGCCGTACTGGTGGCGGGACACCTCGGGCGGGCGGATGCCCGCCTGGGTGCACAACGCGGTGCTGGTCATGGACCGCACCGGTCGGCTGCGGCAGACACTGCTCGGCGGTACGACCGCCGAACCGGGCTCGTACTTCCCCGATCTCAACGCCAACCCGCAGATCTGGCGTTGGCCCATGCAGGCGGTCGTGGAGCCGCGCACCCCGGGCGCCGCAGAACAGGTCGTACGAGTCCTGCTGTGGGACCGCGCCGTCGCCCCCGCGCCGTGGCTGTACGGGGTGCCGCTGGCCACCGAGGTGGCCACCCTCTCGCTGCCCGACCTGCGCCTCACCGGCATCGCCAAGGTCTCCGACCAGTGGAGCGTCCCGGCGCCCGGACAGCGGGTGCTGTTCGGCACCACGGCGGTACGCCAGGGCAGTTGGACGTACGTCTTCGGCAGCGACGACGGGCCGGGCCGCGGCGCGGCGTCCTCGCGCGCCTATCTCGCCCGGATACCGGCGGGGCGGCTGGCGGACGCCGCCGCCTGGCGGTACTGGGACGGCGGCGGCTGGCAGCCGCTGCTCTCTCGCGCCAAGCCGGTGCTCGGCAACGGCGGACGCCAGGGCGTCGGCACCGGGTACTCGGTGGTGCGCCAGGGCGGTACGTGGGTGTTGCTCACCATGGATGCGGGCGGCCCCGCGGCCAGCGGCCTGACCACGCTCACCTCGTACTGGGCGTGCTCGCCGCAGGGCCCCTGGCACGGTCCTGACCCGGGGTTCGATCCACCGCTGCCGCAGGACGGCGAGGCGCGGGGCAACGCCGCGATCTACAACCCCCAGGCGCACCCGGAGTTCACCACCGGTGACGGGCTGCTGGTCGGCTACGACGTGAACTGGCTGGGCTCCCCCGCCGCCCCCGTCGACACCAACGTGAACCGCGATGTCGCCCTGTACCGGCCACGGTTCATGCGTTTGCGGCTCTCGGCGCCCGGGGCCTGACCGGCTGCCCCTGACCACCGGGTTGTCAGGGATCGCGGGAGTCGTACGGCTGCCGGTCCGCGGCATCGTGGCGGCTCGCCGTCGCGGCGAAGTCGTCATACCGTCGCCGCGGCGAGCAGCCCCCACGGCGCGGACCGGCGGTGCCGAAGGAGCCGCAACCCGGTCAACATCCGCCGGACAGGCGCTAGTAACGGGCCGACACGTCATTGAGGCCGTCCGGAGCCGCGGGCCCGGCCGACCGGCCGACCAGGCGGTGGTGTTCCGCCGGTCCGACGGTCTCGGCCTGGTCGGCCAGAAGGTAGGGAATCCCGTCGACGATCGGATAGCGGCGGCGCAGTCTCGGGTTGTACAGCGCGTCGGACTTCTCGTCGTACAGCAGCGGCCCCTTGTCGACCGGGCAGGCGAGCAGTTCGAGGAGTTCCTTGGTGATCGGCATGCTGTCCTCCGGATCGGGCAGGGGCGGCCGTGCCGACGGCTTCGCGGGGTGCGAGCCGAGCGGGGTGCGGGCATGCACCAGCAGATCGGCGGCGAGCGACGGAAAGAGCCTGAAGAAACGGTCGAGGGGCCGCAGCGGTGCCGGGGTGTCGTGGTAGCAGGCGCCGCGCGTCGAGACGATCTCCAGACCGTGCGCGGCGAGCAGTCCCATCAGCGCCCTGGCCGTGAACACCCGCAGATGCCCGACGACTTCACGTCCGGGACGGCCGTAGATACCGCGCAGGCTGACCTCGGTGAAGACCGGCTGGATGCCGCCGAGCAGCAGTCCTCGGTTGAACCACGCGGCGAGGTTGGGGGTGGACAGCAGCAGCGACCCGCCGGGACGCAGCACCCGGATGATCTCCTCCAGCGCCGCGTCGGTGTCCACCAGGTGCTCGATGACCTCGCTGAGTACGGCCACGTCCAGGGAGCCGTCGGCGAACGGCAGACCGGGCTCCTCCAGTCCGGCGCGCACGACGGTCAGCCCGTGCCGCCGGGCGCGGTCCAGGGCCTGCCGGGACCAGTCGGCGCCGATGACGGTATGGCCGCGGGCGCGGGCGGCCAGCACCGCGGTGGCCTCGCCGTCGCCGCAGCCGATGTCGAGGATGCGCAGG
Source organism: Streptomyces sp. NPDC020096 (assembly GCA_040631425.1). Taxonomy (GTDB): domain Bacteria; phylum Actinomycetota; class Actinomycetes; order Streptomycetales; family Streptomycetaceae; genus Streptantibioticus_A. The sequence continues at coordinate 30,587 of JBEYJY010000002.1, read as the reverse complement.
GGTTCGCGGGCCTGGTCCAACGTCGGTTCGATCATCCGCAGTTGGCGGCGGGCCCGCTCGGCGCCGGAGGCGATCGGAACAGTCGGGTCCTCGTAGAGGAGGCGCAGTCGGGACGGTGCGGAGTCGGTCACGAAACGTCTCCTTCTGGACTGCTCAGGGTCAGATGGGCAACTGCTCTGATGCCGCCGGTAGTTCGGCCAGTTCGGCGAAGGCGGCGACGAGCCGCCCGGTGAAGGCGGTCGCCGCGGCGGTGTCCAGCACGGCGCGCCGGTGCCGTACGGCGAGGTGTAGCCGGTCGTCCACGGTCAGCGCGGAGACCGAAAGTCCGCGCGGCATGGGCGCCGGTGCGGCCATCCACAGGTGGGTGATCGGCCCCGCGCCGTCGAAGGACGGCAGGGCGGGCAGCCGCCCCAGGTTGCTGAGCATGGTGGTGTCGGCGTACCGCCGGGCGACGGTCCGTACGACGGGCACCAGCGACCTGCGTACCGCGTAGGGCAGCCGGGGCGCGCCCAGCAGGAGCGCGGCCGGGCCACCGGCGGGGGCCTGGGTCCGCTTGGCCAGGCGGGTCTGGTGGGCGACGCGGGCGAGCAGCGCCCGGGGGTCCTGGCTGTCGGCGATGTCGATGGAGGTCAGCCGGGAGAGGTTGCTGATGCCCTCGAAGCGGCTGCCCTCGGGGCGGGCGTTGATCGGCATGGTGATGCGCAACGGAGCGACCGCACCGCCGTGTTCGCGGTTCCACCGGGCGAGGGCCAGCGCGAGCCCGGTGATCAGCAGATCGTTGACCGTGGCGCCCTGGCGGCGGGCACCGGTGGCCAGCGCCTGGGTGTGCGCGGCGCCGAGGGCGTGCAGCACGCATCCGTACCCTTCCGCACCCGCGGTCGCCACCCGGGCGACGCGGACCGGACGGGCGGGGCGGGCGCGTTGTGCTCTGACCGGCGCCGGTGCGGGCGATGGGAGGGTACGCGCCAGCCCGGGATCCGCCTCGGGAACCGGATCGGGTTCGCCGTTGTACCGACGGATGACCGAGGTGACGAGGCCAAGGCAGGAGATCGCATCGAACAGCGCATGGTGGGTGACGACCAGCAGCCGGTCCCCGTCGCCGCCCGGCAGCAGCCGCATCCGCAGCAGCGGTGAGAGGCCGAGCGGTACCGCGGTGTCCATCGCCCGTCGGCGCTCGTCATCGCGGAGCGCGCCGGGCGCGGCCACCGTCAGCGGATCGAGATCGGGAGCCGCCGGGATCTCCCAACTGCTGCGGCAGTGCCAGGGCCCGTCGGCGGACTTGCGCGCCCTGGCCATCGGATGCGCCCCGAGCGCGTCCCGTACGGCGGTCCGCAGTCGAGCCTCGTCCAGCCGACCGCCGACGGCCAACTCCAGCAGGATCACATTGGGTTCACCCCGCCGCTCCAGCAGGTCGGCGGTCTCGTCAACAGCACTGAAGGGCAGCCGCGGCGGCGGCTCTGGGGCGAGCCCCCCAAAACGCTGCCGCACCCCGCGAGGGAGGGGCGCAGATGGCGGCTCGGAAGCGACGCCCTCGGCCCCCGCCCGACCCCCGCGCGCACGGGGCCTGCGGGCGAAGCCCCCGAACAACTCCCGAACCCCGCGCGGAAGGGGCACGGGGGCGGAGCCCCCGAAAACCCCCCGAACCCCGCGCGGGAGACGCCCCCGCGACCCGTTCATCCGGTCCTCCGTAGCGTCACCTGCACGGCGACTCCGCGCAGCAGCGGAACGCGCAGCAAGCCACTGAGGCCGCGCGGGGCATAGCGCGGCCGGGCCTCGACCAGTACCACGTCCGGTCTGCCGCGTACGTGCCGCAGCAGCCTGCCGACCCGTACCGGGGCGGGGGCCCGACCGCGCGGCGAGCACCAGTTGGTGAAGGCCAGGTACACCGTGCCGTGCGGCCGTACCACCCTGATCAGTTCGTCCAGCAGTCCCACCGGGTCCGGTACGTGCCCGAGGACGTCGGAGCAGTAGCAGACATCGGCCGAGCCCTCCAGCAGCGGCAGCCAGTACCCGTCGCCGACGACCGTGGCCGGGCCGGTGCGCGAGGGCACCGGACATGGATCGACCACCACGCAGCTCGCCCCGGCCGCCCGGAACTCCTCGGCGCACCAGCCGTCACCGCCGCCCACGTCGACCACCGTGCGTCCGCCCAACTCGCACGCGGCGGCGACCTGCTGTACGCAGTAGCGGGCCCGCAGTCGGCGGAATCCGCTGCGGTCCCGGCCGGTGACGGCGAGGGCGAGCAGCAGCTGCGCCATGGTGGCGGTGGTCTCGCTCACCGGGCCGCACCTCCCACCGGCAACGGCCCGGTGGCCAGCGGCGCCTGCTGGACGGCCTTGGGCCGACGCAGCAGCACGCCGCCGACGGCAGCGCCGACCGCGCCGACGCCGAGCAGCACGTACGGCACCGGACCGGTCAGCAGCGCCAGGCCGTCGTGTTTCGCCTTGAACGCGTCCACCAGTGCCTTCTCTGTCTCGGGCGTGGAGCGCAGTTCCACGTCGAGCGCGGTCGCGGCGGTCCGGGGCGATCCGGGCAGTCGCAGGGTGATGATCTGGTGGCTGGATCCTCCGGCGGGCGCGCCGGTGAGCGGATCGACGAGGTTGACCGCCTCGGGGTTGCTGTACCACTCCTCGACGGTCACCGGATCTGCGCCGGGCTTCAGCCCCACGACCGACGGCGGCACCCGCATGGTGCCGATGCGGGTGACCGGTACCCGCATCGTGTACTGGTTGAAGCTCCTGCCGTAGAGCGTGCGGGTACCGGTGAAGTCGGCGCGGTAGGCCTTCCCCGCGGTGCCGTCCCACACCTGGTACGACCGGTGTCCGGCGCTGAACGGGTACTTCAGGTAGCCGTCGGCACCGGCTCCGGTGTCGCCGCCGCAGCAGGTGCTCGACCGGATGGTGTGCCGGTCGAAGACCCAGCGGTGCACACTGAGGCTGAACGCCTGCCGGGCGTCGGCGAGTTTGCTGGTCCGCGGGGTGTCCACCCGGGTGGAGATGTCCCACACCGCCTTGCCGACCGACCGTCCGGCTCCCGCGTCACCCAGCGTGTGCCGGGTCACGGTGATCTGCCCCCAGGCCAGCCGCCCGGTCGACTGGTCGAGGTAGTGGCCGGTTCCTGTGCTGATGTCGGTGAAGTCCTGGTCGTACGGGGCGAGTTGCACGCTGGGCAGTACGTACCAGCGCAGCAGCGGGCCGAGGGCGGCGAGGAAGACCCCAAGACCCAGGGCGAGGAACGCGACGATACGGCGACCATGCATGGCGTCTCCCTGGACGGCACCGGAGAACCGGGTTCGCGCTGACGGCACGTTAGGGAGACGTTGACAAAGTGTCAATAACTTCCGCAGGACTGGACGGTACGGCTTCACATGGTCACAACGCGGCGGCGGCCGGAGTCTGGACTCCCGCACCGGCCAGTCCGCGCGCCCGGCCGAGAGCGTCGGCCAGCCGCGGATCATGCCGGGCCGCCGTCAGCACGGTCGCACTGAGCAACTCCCGTAGCAACTCCACCAGTTCATTCGGCTCAGGACGGTCCTGACCGCGCAGCCAGTCCCTGCAGACCATCTCCACCAGGCAGATCCAGCCGCGCAGCACCGAGCGCAGCAGGGCGGGCGCCTCGGGCAGCGCCATGCCCTCGACGATCAACTCCAGGATCCGCTCCCGAACCCCGTCCAGGATGGTCTCCTCCTCGCGGGTGGCGGTGCCGGAACCGTGGCCGAGCAGCGCGGTGTAGCCGAGCGCGTCCTCATGGATGTGGTGCAGATACGCCGCGAGCCCCGCGCCGAGCCAGTCCTGCGGCGCGGCGCGGGCGGCGGTGCGCACGGCGCGCTCCAGGCGGTCGGCGCACTGCTGGAGGGCGGCCAGGAACAGGCCGTACTTGTTGCCGAAGTAGTGGTAGAGCAGCGGCCTGGAGACTCCTGCGGCGCGGGCCAGATCGTCCGCGGACACCGCGTCGTACGGCCGGGACGCGAACAGGTCGAGCGCGGTCTCGATGAGTGCCTGCCTGCGGTCTTCGGGGGCGAGGCGCTGTCGGGACGGCCGCCCGGAGGCCGGGCCGTCGCTGTCACCGTTGGCGGACTTCATGGCGCTGACCCCCTCAGTGCACCGCCGGATCCCCGGCGTTGATCAATTCTAGCGACGGCCGGGCCGTCGACGAGGGCCGGAGCGCAAATTGTTGACGTTCCGTCAATAGCTGCCTACGGTGAGACCCCCGCACGCCCTGCCAGCCCGCACCTCTCGTCCCCCCACGGCGAAAGGCCGCCGCTCATGGCCACCGGACCCACCCACGCCCGTCCGGCACCGTACGCCGCACCATCCGCCGGAGACCCCCGCTCGACCCGCCACCGGGTGCACATCGCGTTCCTCGCCGGACGCGACCTCGCCAGCCCGCACGCGGGCGGCTCCGAACTCCTCGTCGACCGGCTGGCTAGCGGCCTGGTCGACCGGGGGTACCGGGCCTCCCTGCTGTGCGGCGGCCCGGTGGGGTCCGACCGGCCGTACCAGGTGATCAGAAACGGCGGCGCCTACAGTCAGTTCCTCAGCGCACCCGTCGCGGCCCGCCGCAGACTGCGCGACTGCGATCTGCTGGTCGAGGTCTGCAACGGGCTGCCCTACCTGGCTCCGCTGTGGCTGCGCGGCACCCCTTCGGTATGCCTGGTCAACCATGTGCACAGCGAGCTGTGGCCCATCCGCTACCCCCAGCCGATCGCCGCCGCGGGCCGCTACGCCGAGGCGGTGCTGATGCCACGCGCCCACCGCGGCAACCTCTTCGTCGCCGTCTCCCCCTCAACGGCGCTGGCGCTGACCGATCTTGGCGTCATCCCCGACCGCATCCGGGTGATCACCAACGGCGTCGAGGACGCTTCGGCGATCACCCCGGAGGCGACGGACCCGCTCTTCCTGGCACTCGGCAGACTCGCCGACTACAAGCGCATCGACGTACTGCTCCGACTGTGGGAGCGGGTCCGTCCGGTCACCGGCGGAACCCTCGTCATCGCGGGCGACGGACCCGAACGGGCACGCCTGGAGCGGCTGGCCGGACCGGGCGTACGGTTCACCGGACGCGTCACGGAGTCCCGCAAGCACCAACTGCTGTGCGACGCCTGGCTGTTGCTCCACCCGGCGCGCGTCGAGGGCTGGGGCCTGGTCATCACCGAAGCGGCCATCCGCCGCACCCCCGCCGTGGGCTTCGACGTCCCCGGCCTACGCGATTCGGTGGCCCACGGCCACACCGGTCTGCTGACCGCGACGGAAGGCGGTTTCGCGTCGGCCTGGGCCAGCCTGGCCCTGAACCCGCGCCGCCGCAACGCCATGGGCCACGCGGCCCGCCGCAGAGCACTGGACCAGCAGTGGACGGAGACGGTCGACCGGTTCACGGGGGTGGTGGCGGAGGCGCTGCACCGTGCTCCATCCGGCTGTCCGGCATGATTCGCGATGATTCTCCCGTCGCACCACTGGAGGGTGACGCCGACTTCGCCGGGTGGACGGCAGGAACCATCCCAGCCCCAGCGCCCCCGTGTCGCCCCGCCTCCGGCGCCCCGTTCCGTACCGCCAGCACCGTCAACGACACCGCCAGCGCCGTCAGCCGCAGAGCCAGCCGGACCGGACTCGACGGGAGATGCTCCCCGAAGATCAGCGTGCCGGTGATCATCACGTGCGCGTTGCCCACCACCACCTGGGCCGGGACGAGGATCGCCGCCCGGGAGCGTTGCAGGCCGATCTGCAGGGCGAACAGCATGGCGACCGAGAAGACGCACACCAGGTAGGGGTAAGGGGTCAGCAGCAGTACGTGGAAGGCGTGTTGGCCATCCCGGGCCACCGCCGCCGCGCAGGCCTTGCCCAACAGGCCGCCCACACCGTTGAGCAGGCCGACGGCAACCCCGTAGGCGACCGCTCGGCCCGTGCGGCCCGCGGCGGTGAACACCGCGAGGCAGACGGCTCCGGAGAGCACCGCCACCGCCAGCACCGCGCCCGGATGGTCGCCGTGGCCGACCCGTTCCTGGCCGGGGTCGTAGCTGAGGCCGAGCATGACGAGTGAGCAACCGATGACCGCCAGCGCGGTCCAGTCGGCCCGGCTGAGCGGTTCCTTGAGAACGAGCGCCGATCCCGCCACCACGATCGCCGGGCCGACGGCGAGCATCGGCTGGGCGACGGTGATGGGCAGCAGCGCCATCCCGAAGACCTGGCACACCAGGCCGAGCAGCATGAGCCCGAACCCGGCCAGCCACAACGGCCTGCCGAACAGCGTCCGAAGCAGCGTGACGGGTTCGCGCACCCGCAGCGCCGGAAGCGCGGACAGTGCCGTCTTCTCCACCAGCAGGCCGATGTTGTAGAAGACGGCCGAGAGCAGGGTGACGGCCAGCCCGGTGATCACGCGACGGCCTCGGGCTGTTCCTCGGGCGGAACCCCGGCCTCGCGCCGCGCGCCCGGTGGCGCGAGGGCCGCCGCCAAGGCGATCAGGGCGAGCGCCTGGGCCCACGGGCCGAACGCGCCTCGCCCCGGCGACAGACCGCCTTGCGCGGCAACCGCCGCGACCACCCCCGCCGCCGTCATCGCGGCCACCGCCACCACCGGGGCGACGATCGGCCACCACCACGCCAGTACCGCGAGCGCCACCGCCGCGAGCGCCATCGGCCCGCCGACCAGCCCCAGCGCCACCACGGCCGCGGACGGCCCCACGACGAAACCGGAGTCGGGACGCTCCCCCGTCGCCGCCAGCCCCGCGCCCGAGCGGCGGCGCAACGCTCCGCAGGCCGTCAGTACGACGACCAGGGCCAGCACCGCGCCTACGGCCAGCGAGAGGTGGTACGCCTGCGCGGGCCCGTAGTGGATGCGTACCGTGCCGCCCGCGCCCGCGGGCAGGACGAACGCCTGCTGCCAGCCGTCGAGCGTGACCGCCTCAAGGGGCTTGCCGTTGAGGGTCGCGCTCCAGCCGGGGGCGCGGTTCTCGTGGATCTCCAGGTAGGAGGCGGGCCCCTGGCCGACGGTGAGCGAGCGGTCCTCGTCACCCCAGATCCGCCGGTCGAGCTTGCGTGGCGAGGAGCTCACCGCTGTGTCGAGTGCGGCCGCAGCCGTCGCTCCGGTCAGCCGCACATCGGTGACGGCCAACGGCACACCGCCGCCGGGCGCGTAGAGGCGGTGCGTGCCCGAGGCCAGCGCCAACTGCCCGTCCTGCGTGCACAACGCCACGTTCACCGGCAGGCCGTTCAGCAGGTCGCCGAGAGTGCCGGACGCCGACGTGGCGTACGAACGGCCGTCGACCGTGAGCGCGGGGCCGCGACCGCACGCCAGGGTGAAGGCGGCGTTGGGGTCCGGCGCCGTGTGCCGCAGATCGGCGAGGGCCGGGAAGTAGATCTCGGCCAGGCCGAGCGGCAGGGCGAGCCGGGTGCCGGTGATCTGGTCGTAGACGGTGATCCGCTTCACCTCGGGAAACGTCAGGTCCACCTGGTCGGTGCGCAGTTCCGGGAAGCCGACATGGCCGTCCGCGCCGACCCGCGCCTGGCGTACCCCGTCCGGGCTGCTGATCCGCACCGACTCCGGCGACGCGGAGATCCCGTCGGCGGCCTGCAGGTACAGCTCCTTGAGGCTCCGCTTGCCCTGCCAGCGCAGATGGACGACGGGAGTGGTGCCCGGGGCGGCGATCCAGCCGTTGAGGTACGAGCCGTCGACCAGGTTCGCGGCGCGGAACTGCGGTAGGTCGCCCAGCGACGGGCTGGCGCTGACCCGCATGCCGGGGCTGGGCGTCAACTGGTCCAGCAACTGGTCCAGTTGCGGGCCGGGAGCGGGCCGCGCGCTCAGCGTCGCGGTGAACGGCTCACCCGCGTCCAGGGTGAAGGCGCGGGCCAGCACCGGCTCGGGATTGCCGGAACCAATGAATCCGGAGGTCGTGGTCTGCCGGTGGAAGGAGTACACCACGCCGCCGGGACCGTTGGTCGGGGCGTCATGCGGGACGTCGAGGTAGCGGGTGACCGTCACTCCGGGTATCGATATGTCGTTGATCCCCGCGCCGAATCCGCCCGGTACCGCGCCCTTGGCCGCCGCGATGGTGATCCTCAGCGTGCGGGTCTGCCCCGCGGGCACGCGAAGTCGCTGCTCCCGGCCGTCGGGTCGCACCTCATCGGTGGCCGAGCCGCGGTCGGTGGTCACGGTGATCCGGGTGGCGACGGGCCGGAAGGGGCTGTCGGCGAGCAGACGTAGACCGATGCCCGTCGACATATCGATGGAGCGGCCGAGGTCGATGCTCAGCCACTGGCCGACCGGCGTCGCGGCGTTGCCCTCCACCCATGCCGTGCTCGGATCACCGTCGAAGGCGTTCACCGGGTCGTACTGCGGCGACTGGAGCAGCCAGGACCCGTACGTGGACGCGGTCACCGAGGCGGCACCGGACAGCTGGGCGGTGGTCTGGTGGCCGGACTCGGCGAAGGGCAGCAGCAGTTGCCGCGGCGCCCTGCCCGCGCTGCCGTCGGTACGGCCGGGCGGATCGGTGCCGTGCGGGGTGTAGGTGTACGAGACGTTGTCGCGGATCAGCCCGAACGAGGTGTCGGCGCGGCGCAGTCCGTCGGTGACCACCAGCGGGCCGCTGTCCGGGCCGGTGCCGTCACCGGTGAGGGTGACCGCGCGGCCGTCGAGCAGTGCGTCCCCCGAGGTCTGCAGCAGGGATTCCGGGCCGCCGCTGAGCCGTAGGGCGCCGTCCGCGGGCAGTACCGAGACCGGGTCCTGCGGTTGCCGGGCCTGGTCATCGGCCTCGTAGATCTCCACCGCCCGATAGCCCTGGTCGATGGCCTGGATCTGCAGCGGGGTACCGCTGCGGATGGGACTCGCGGGAGTCACCGGGCCGAAACCGGCGACCTGGTGGAAGCCGGACAGTTGCAGGGTGCGGTGGTAGAGCGCGGGCGAGACGAACTCGAACTGGTTCGGGTCGAGGTCATGCCGTACCACGACATAGCGGATCCCGCCGCGCGCCAAGTAGGCGTCCAGGCCCGGCACTTGGGTACCGGAGGCCATCGCCTGCTCCGCCGCGTCGAGATAGCGCTGGGATCCGGCGCCGCCCATGGGGATGAGCGTGCGCTCCACCCAGTTGGAGGTGGCATAGGGCTGGAGGGCGTCGTCGGTGGTCGTGCCCCAGGCGTAGTCGCCGTGTGACGCGGCGGGTTCCAGCAGCGCCCGCCCGTCGCCGCCGTGCCCGGCGAGGAAGGTGGCGGTCTGCCGCCAGTAGTCGGGTACGGCCTTGAACGAACCGCTTTGCAGTTGGCGTCCGGTGAGATACGGAAGGGCCGCGCCCAGCAGACCGGCGGCCAGCAGTACGGCAAGCACGCCGCGCAACGCCGGAACGCGCGGCAGCGGACCGGCCAGCAGATGGGCGATGCCGATGACCAGCGGTAGCGCGATCAGCGGCTGGAACTTGTAGACGCTGTGAAACGCCTCACCCGGGCCGGTGAGGAAGGACTGCAGCGCCGCGTGCAGCGGGCCGCCGAGCCGACCGGGATAGACCGCCATGACGACCACCGCGCCGACCGCCACCGTCAGCCGCAGCCAGCGCACCTCGGGAGCGGGCACCGCACGCCGGGCCAGCCCGGCCAACCCCAGCGCCGTGGTGAACGCGGTGCCCGCGACCGCCCAGCCGGTGGTCGCCAGCACCCAGCCGGAAGGCAACGCGGGGGAACCGAAGTTGAGGTAGTCGAGCCAGTTGCCGGTGCCGCGCAGCGCCTCGGTCGCCGCCATCGTGCTCGCGGTGGTGTGCGGGGTCTCGATGTACGGCAGGAAGTCGAAGCCGTAGCCGCCGAGCAGCAGCAGCGGCAGCCACCACCAGGCCGTCACCAGCAGCACGCCCGCCAGCCACCAGCCGAGCAGCGCCCGGCGCCGCGCACCCGGCGCCCTGGTCAGCAGGTAGAGCAGCGGGGCGGGCAGTACGGCCAGCACCGATACCGCGTTCACTCCGCCCATGCACAGCACCGCGAACGCCGAGCGGGCGGCGCACAGCAGCGGCGAGTTGCCGGTGCGGACCCCGGTGACCAGGGGCACCAGCACCCAGGGCAGCAGGGCAAGCGGCAGTACGGCGGCGGAGGCCGAGCCCAGCAGTGAGGTCAGGGTCGGCCACAGCGCATAGGCGAGCGCGGCGGTGAGCCGGGTCCCGGCCGTACCGACGCGCAGCCGCTCGGTGAGCCGGACCGTACCCCAGAACGCGGCGGCGACGATCAGCGACATCCACAGCCGCTCGGTGATCCACGGCGGCAGGCCGAGGGCCTCGGCGGTCGCGTAGAACGGACCCATGGGGAAGGCGTAGCCGACGGCCTGGTCCTGGAGGCCGCCGAATCCCTGGTGCGGGTCCCACAGGTGCGCGAGGCCGCCGAGGAAGGTGCCGGGGGTGAGGTCGATGTCGAGTTTGGTGTCGAAGACCACCCGCCCCGGCGCCTGGAGCAGGAGCCCGATGAACGCGACCGCCCACAGGCCCAACGCCCAGGAGCCGCCGAGGTGTTCACCACCCTGACCGACGAGCCAGCGACGCCACCTGGGCCGTGCTGGGCCCTGGCGGGCGGGCGACGGTGGTACGCGAGTTTCGGCGGAGGCGACGTTCACGTCCGGCCCCTTCCGGCGCGGGCCCGGCGGATCGGCCGGGCATGGCCTACGGCCCGACCGGCGGACCTCGCCGGGCAGGCCCTGGCACACGTGACTGGCGCGTCACGCTATTGCTCTGTTGACACATCGTCAATAATCTGGGCGCAGTTGCGTGGAAGGGGGCAGCGATGGGATTGCGCGCCGTGTGGCTGATGCTGGCCGTGGCCCTCGCGGGCGCCGGAATGGCGGTCGCCGCCGCGTTCGGACTGGTCCACGCCAATGACCCGCCGCCGAAGCAGCACAACGTCCCCCTGATCACGTACGGGGAGTCAAGCTGACGGGTGCGGCCGGACTCGCCGGTGCGAGCACCGCGCGTACCGCGTCGGCGATGGCGTCCGGGCGGTCGACGGGCACCAGATGACGGGTGCCGTGCACCGCGGTGTGGATGCCGCACGGGCTGAACGCGGCCAGCGCGCGGTGCGGGCGCGGGTCGTCGCACGGACCCGAGATCACCCGAAGCGGCACGGACGGAAAGGCGAACCGCTCGCGCAGCGCGTCGAGTTCGGCCACCAGATCACGGAACAGCGCCCGCTCGACCATCGCCGCCGTCAGGCAGTGCCCCGCCCCGTAGGCGCTGCGATAGGCATCACCGACATCGGCCTGGTCGCGACCGCGCAGCGACTGCGTCCGTACGCCGAGGCGCCGCAGCCCTGGTGCCACGATCTGGCTGAGCCCCGCCCATCGGAACGCCTCTCCCGCGGTGTGCGCCAGCCGCGCCCGTGCCACCGGCCAGCGCAGCGGCGGGCCGACCTCCGCTTCGGCGGCCGCCTCGACCAGCACCACGGCCGAGGTCCGCCGGGGAAGGATGCGGGCGAACGCCTCCGCGTACAGGCCGCCGAGCGAGTGGCCCACGACGGTCACCGGGCCGCCGATGCCCAGCGCTTCCAGTACCGCCGCCGTCCACCGGGTCCGCCCGGCCAGCGTCGGCGGCTCGGGAGCGGGCGCGCTGCGGCCGAGGCCTGGCCGGTCGAGGCTGACCAGTCGGCAGTGGCCGCGCAGCAGTGGCAGCACCGGGTCCCAGCCGAGCCAGGAGCCGCCGAGCCCCGAACTGAGCAGGACCACTGGCGCGTTCGGCGGTCCGGCCTCCACCACATGCACCGCTCGTCCCCCGACCCGGACGAACCTGCCGGGCGGGCGGCTCGGTGGCGGTAGCGGCAGGACCAAGGACCGTAGTGGGGACACGGGAGCCTCCTGCGGGGACGGCGGGGCCGCGCGATGGCAGCGTGGCACCATTGCTGACGGATCGTCAACTGGTGATGCGTGCGGCTCCCGCAGGCGCGGCCCCGCTGCGCCCACCGGGCCCTCGCACCGGGAAAGCGCCGGCCTCCTCGGCCACCGCTCGGGCCAGCCGGGCGGCGGCGCGGACCATGGCACCGGCGGCGCGCGCTGGGGCGCTTGGCGGGAGCTTCCCGCGGCGCAAGCCGGGTGCGTCCGCTCGCCCGCCTCGTAGACTCCCCCGGGGCGCGCCGTCCGGTCGTCCCGGATCGCCGAGTCACCGGAGGCGGAACCTTGCAGCACGACGCGACACGCGCGAGCCACCAGGACAAGGAGGCGCTGGTCGAGTTGGCCGACGGCGTCCTGGCTTATGTACAGCCGCGCGGCGGCTGGTGCGTCAGCAACGCCGGGGTACTGGTCGGCCGGGACGCGGTCACGCTCATCGACTGCACGGCGACCGAGTCGAGTGCGCGCCGACTGCGCTCGGCGATCGGCGAGCGCACCCCCGCCCAGGTCGGCACCCTCGTGGTCACCCACCACCATGGCGACCACCACAACGGCGCCGCGGTGTTCGGCCCCGAAGTGACCGTCGTCGGGCACGAGCGGACCCGGGAGACGATGCTGCGCGAGGGCCTGAACCTGCCGTCGATATGGCCCGACGTGCACTGGGGCGACATACGTCTGGTGCCGCCGCAGGTGACGTTCACCGACCGCCTGACGCTCCATGTCGACCAGCTGCGGGTCGAGTTGATCCACCTGGGCACGGCGCACACCACGGGGGACGTGGTGGCCTGGCTGCCGGAGCAGCGGGTGCTGTTCACCGGGGATCTGACGTTCTCCCAGGGCACGCCGTTCTGCCTGGCGGGGTCGCTGGACGGGACCCTGGAAGTGCTGGAGGCGCTGCGGGAGTTGGACGCGGAGGTGGTGGTCAGCGGCCACGGTCCGGTTTCCGGTCCCGAGGTCATCGACGCCAACGCGGAGTACCTGCGCTGGGTGCGCGAGCTGGCCGCCGCGGGGTTCGCCGCCGGGCAGGAGCCGTTGGAGGTGGCACGGGAGGCCGAGCTCGGCGCGTTCGCCGAACTCCTGGAGCCGGAGCGGCTGGTGGCCAACGTGCACCGGGCGTACGCGGAGCTGCGCGGGGAGCCGCGCGGTGACGAGTTGCCGCTGGCTTCGATCCTGCGGGATCTGGTCGCCTTCAACGGCGGTCAGCCGCTGCCCTGTTCGGCGTGATGACGCCGGTCCGGCGCAGCTTCCTCACGGGTGCCCGCGGGCCGCGGTAGTCGTTCGACCGGCGGTCCGCGGCGCCGTGGCTACTCGCCGTCGCGGCGGAAGAGGCGTGTGGCCGCCAGCCTCCGGTAGGAGTCGAGCATTGCGTCCCGGTCGTAGCTGAGCGTCGTGACCAGGAACTCATCTGCCTCGGTGCGTTGGACCAGCGCACCGAGGCCGACCGCCACTTCCTCCTCCGTACCGGAGATGTGCCCGCCCATCGCCCGCTCGAACTCGGCCCGTTCACGACTCGTCATGTCCAGCGCCCGGATCTCCTCGGCGGGCGCCAGCGGCGGGAACTCGCCGTGCGTACGGGCGTAGGCGCTCGACCAGGCCTCGGGGACCAGCAACTCCCGGGCCGCCTCGGAGGTGTCGGCGACCGCGACCGTCCCGGAGACGATCACATACGGTCGCGCCGCCCACGCGGACGGCCGGAAGCGGGTCCGGTAGCCGTCGATGGCCTCCAGCATCCGCTGCTCACCGCGCGCGGCGGCGATCACCAGCGGCAGTCCGGCTTCGGCGGCCACCCGCGCCCCCGATCCGGTGGCCAGCACGAAGGCGGGGACGGTCAGCCCCTCCGCGGGGCGCGCGTGCACATCCGGGTGCGCCGAGCGCTCACCGCTGAAGTATCCGAGCAGCTCGGCCAGCTGCTCGGCGAAGTGCTCGGCCGCGTCCTTGTCCCGGCCCAGCGCCCGCCGCACCCCGTCGGTGAACGCCACCGAGCGGCCCAGACCCATGTCGATCCGGCCCGGAAAGAGCGAGGCGAGCACCCCGAACTGCTCGGCCACGACCATCGGTTGGTGGTTGGGCAGCATGACCCCGCCGGTGCCGACCCTGATCCGGCTGGTGGCGGCCGCCACCGCCGCCGCGAGTACGGTCGGCGCGGACCCTGCGACGCCGGGCACGCCATGGTGCTCGGAGACCCAGAAGCGGTGGTACCCCAGCGCCTCGGCCTGCCGCGCGAACGCCACGGTGTCGCGGAGCGCCTGGGAGGGGTGCTGCCCCCGCCGGGTCCGGGAGCGGTCCAGCACCGACAGCCGGACCATGGGCGTCTTCAAGGTCACCTACAGCACAACGCCCACGACCGCCCGGAATTCCCGGTCGCTCCCAGCCGGGGGCCTCAGCCGTCCAACCAGTGGCGGCGGCCGAGGCTGATCAACCGCAGTTGTCTGCGGGCGTTGTTCGCGATCTCGTGTTCCGACTCGGGGTGTTCGGGCGACACATCGAGGAACGCCGTGGCGATCATCACCATGTGGTCGACGTAGAGGTCGGCGAGCATCCGGATGTCCTGAGGGCTCCAGCCCTCGGACTCGGGCTGCGCGGCGAGGTCGCTGGCCAGCTCCTCGGCGAACAGCCCGAGTTCATCGGCGATCGCCTCGCGCACCTGCTGTACGCCGCCGTACCGCTCACGCGCGATGAAGCGGAAGTGCGGGCGGTGTTCGCGTACGTACCGGGAGATCACCTCGACGGTGCCGTCTATGACCTCGTCGGACTTGGCCTGCTCGCCCCGGATGGCGCGGACCATCTCGCGCAGCGAGCCGAAGGACTCCTCGACGAGCGCGACCCCGAGGTCGCTCATATCGCGGAAGTGCCGGTAGAACCCGGCCGGCGCGACGCCGACCTCGCGGGTGAGCTCGCGCAGTCCAAGGCTGCTCAGGCTCTGGTGTTCAAGCAGCCGCAGCCCCGCGTCGAGCAGGGCCTGACGGGTGCGCAGCTTCTGGGCCTGTCTCGCGCCCAGAGGTTTGTGGGCCTGGTCGGCTCCAAGAGTGTGACTCACATCATCCAGTAAACAGTCGTTCGCTCATTTCCGCCAGGGTACTGTAGTCATGTCAGTGAACAACTGTCATCCCAACTGTTCACTGACTGTTCGGTTCACCGAATCCCACGTCTTACGGAGAAGGCCCGTCATGGCTCTCGCCCTGATCGTCATCGCCCTCGGAACCCTGTTCGGCGCGGCCGCGTACGCACCGACTCCGGTGTTCATCGCCGCCGCCGCGGCGATCGGCGGCTGGCTGCTCGTGTTCTACGTACGCGAGCGCGTCGCCCGCACCACCCGCGCCCGGAACCACTGACCACTCCCGAAGGGAAACCACCACCATGGACACCGTCGCCCCGGCCCGGACCACGGCACCCGCCAGGCGTTCGGACGCTGACGGCACGGCCGTCGCCTCGTTCATCCTGGGGCTGCTCGGCACGTTCGTCCTCAACATCGTCTTCGGACCGCTCGCCATCATCCTGGGTGCGGTCGCCCTCGTGCGCGGCACCCGGCGGCGCGGGCGGGCGCTGCTGGGGCTCTTCCTCGGCATCGCCGACATCGCCATCCTCGCCGCCTTGATCACCACACACCAGAGCATCAGCTGGACCCCCGGCTTCTGAGCCTCCGAGCGGACATCACGTCCGGTCCAGCCCGGCCGCCAGGGCAACACCACGCCCCCGTGGGAGACTTCGACACAAGGACAGCCCCGCGCGAGGCGCGGTATCGAACATACGTTTAGGCTCGACCGGTGACCACCTACGACCCCGCCGAATCCGGCCCGACGGCGCGCCGCCATGGCTGAGTGGATCGCCGTGGCCGCCGATCCGGTCGGCGCGGGCGGGCGGCTGCAGGCGCTGGGTGCGGACGGGACGCCGCTCTCGGCCGCCGAGTCGGTCGAAGACCTCGCGGAGGCGGTCGCCGTACGGGAGGCGCGGCTGCGTCCGCGATGGGTGTGGGCGGCCACGGACGATCTGTACCCCCGGCTGCTGGACCGCGTTCCGGTGCGGCTGGGCCGCTGCCATGACCTCAAGCTGGTCGAGGCCCTGCTGCTCGGATACGAGGGCGGGCACGGGCAGCCGCGTTCCCTGGGAGCGGCGTGGGCGCGGCTGCACGGGCTGCCGGTCCCGGACGACGCGCGCGACGGCGGAACCGACGGGCAGCCGTCGCTGTTCGCCGCCGACCGCCATCAACTCCCGCCCGATGTGGACCAGTTGGCGGCGGTGGTGGCGGTCCACGCGG
Organism: Streptomyces sp. NPDC020096; assembly: GCA_040631425.1. Lineage (GTDB taxonomy): Bacteria > Actinomycetota > Actinomycetes > Streptomycetales > Streptomycetaceae > Streptantibioticus_A. The sequence continues at coordinate 14,498 of JBEYJY010000002.1, read as the reverse complement.
AGCAGCGGCGCCGGATCGCGGCGGTGGAACGGCCGGAGCGGATGAGGCTGCTGTGCGCGGCGGAGTCGGCGGGGGCACTGGCCGCGGTGGAGATGGCCAGGGACGGACTGCCGTGGAGCGCGGCCGTCCATGACGCGCTGCTGACCGATCTGCTGGGGCCGCGCCCGTCCGGCGGGGCGCGGCCGGAGGAGCTCGGCCGGTTGACGGCGCGGTTCCAGGAGGCGATCGGCCGCCCGGTCAACCCGGACTCGCCCGCCCAGGTGCTGTCGGCCTTCGCACGCGCCGGGGTGAGCCTGCCGTCCACCCGCAACCATGTGCTGAAGGAGACCGGTCATCCGGCCGCCGCGATCCTGCTGCGTTACAAGGAGCTCTCCCGTATCCACTCGGCGCACGGCTGGGCGTGGCGCGAGCAGTGGGTACGGGGCGGCAGGTTCCGTCCGGAGTACGTGGTCGGCGGGGTGGTGTCCGGCCGGTGGGCGACGCGTGGCGGCGGCGCCCTGCAGATCCCGCGGCTGCTGCGCTCGGCGGTGGTCGCCGATCCGGGGCACCGCCTGGTGGTCGCCGACGCCGGGCAGTTGGAGCCACGGGTGCTCGCGGCCATGTCCGGCGACCGGGGGCTGTGCGCGGCCGCCGCGGGCGGGGACATGTACGCGGACCTGGCCAGTACCGCGTTCGACGGCGACCGGGGGCGGGCCAAGATCGCGCTGCTGGCCGCGATGTACGGGCAGACCAGTGGCGAGGCCGGGCAACTGCTCGCGGTACTGCGCCGCCGTTACCCGGCCGCCATGGGACTGGTCGAGGAGGCCGCGCGCGCCGGGGAGGCGGGCGGCGTGGTCCGATCCCAGCTGGGCCGTACCTCGCCGCGCCCGTCGGCACTGTGGCCGCAGGGCGACGAGGAGACGGAGGACGGCGCGTCCCCGGCGCTGCGGGCGGCGCGGGCGTGGGGGCGCTTCACCCGCAACTTCACCATCCAAGCCAGCGCCGCCGACTGGGCGTTGGCGGTACTGGCGGCGCTGCGCCGCAGGCTCGCGACGCTCGGGCCCGACGGCGAAGCGCCGCCTCGGCTGGTGTTCTTCCAGCACGACGAGGTGATGGTGCACACCCCCGTCGAGCTCGCCGAGGCGGTCGCCGAAGCGGTCACCGAGTCGGCGCGGGAAGCGAGCCGACTGGTGTTCGGGGACACGCCGGTACGCTTCCCGCTGGAGACCTGCGTCATGGAGTGCTACGCGGACGCGAAGTGACGCGCCCGCGGAACACGTCACACAGCGGGTGCGGCGGGCGCCTCTCCCTCGACGGCTACCAGCGCCACCGTGTCGTAGAATGACAGATGGCCCTTGATCTGCTCCACGTTCGGGATCGGATCCTGGTACGACCAGACGACATCGGTGTGCGCCTTGCTCCCCTCGCCGTCGCCCACATAGGTCCAGTAGGACGCGACGCCCTTGAACGGGCAGGTGGTGTGGGTGTCGGTCGGCTCGAACAGGGTGAGATCCACATCCTCCGGCGGCACGTAGTACCGGACCTTCAGGCCGGTCTCGTACACCAGGACCGGACGGCGGGTCTCGGCCACCACACGGCCGTCGATCTCCACTCTGACGTGCTGCGAACTGGGCACCGCCGCAACACGGTGGCCATGGTCACGCTCTGCCATTGCGCCTCCTCATCCCTTTGCTCTCCTGGACATTCCTTTGCCCTACTGGGGCAACACGGCTAACCGGCGGCCTGTTCCACCTCGATCAGCACCTTGCCGACCGCGTTGTCCCGCACGGCGTCGTGCGCCTCTATGGTCTTGTCCAACGGAAAGCGGTGCAGTGGCAGTCCGGCCTCCTCGCCGACCCGGAACCCGCCGTCGGCCACCGCCGCCGAGACATCGGCGACGGCCTGGTCCTTGGCCTCGGCGGGGAAGAAGTACAGGAGCACGCCCTGCCAGCGCAGGTTGGCGGTCATGGCCACGCGTACCGGAATCCGCAGCTCGTCATCGGGGTTGCCCGCGTAGTAGGCGATGACCGCGTTCGGCGCGGCGACCGCGTGGTCCAGCTCGGCGTTGGCCGCCGGGGCGACCTCGACGATGATGTCGACACCCGCGGGTGCCGCCTCGCGGATCACCGAAGCGGCGTCCTGCTCACGGTAGTTGACCACGTGGTCGGCGCCCGCCGCCTTGGCCAGCTCCGCCTTGCGCGGACCGCTGACCGTGGTGATCACCGTGGCCCCGGCCCAACGGGCCAGCTGGATCGCGGCGTTGCCGACCGCACCCGCGCCACCGGCGACCAGCACGGTACGGCCCGCGAGGCTCCCCGGCGCCAGCCGGGTGGGCCCGCCGTCGGCGACGGTCAGGCAGCGGTGCGCGGTCAGCGCGGGAACGCCGAGGCTCGCGCCGAGCTCGAACGAGGCGTGGTCGGGCAGCGCGACGGCCTGGCGCTGCGGGATGGTGAGGTACTCCTGCGCGGTGCCGTCGGCACGCCGCCAGGCCGCCTCCCACAGCCACACCCGCTCCCCGACCCGCTCGGTGGGCACGCCCTCGCCCACCGCGTCGATCACACCGGCGCCGTCCTGGTTGGGCACCTGCCCCCGCTCGCCGAGCGGGCCCCACACCGGGGCCGTGCGCATCTTCCAGTCGGTGGGGTTGACCCCGGAGACGTGCACCTGGACGCGAACCTCGCCCGGGCCGGGCTCGGGAACCGGCCGCTCGACGAGGGAGAGGACATCCGAACCGCCGTGCCGGGTGTAGACGATCGACTTCATGTCCTCGTACAAGTCACCGGGCGGCTGGATTCTTCCCGCCCGGCAGCCGGGCCGCGAGATATCCGGCGGTACGGCTGGCGGGCTCGGCGGCGACCTGGGCGGGGGTGCCCGCCGCCACGATGCGGCCGCCCTCGTCGCCGCCGCCAGGGCCGAGGTCGATGACCCAGTCCGCGGCGGCCACCACGTCCATGTCGTGCTCCACGACGACCACCGAGTTCCCTGCCGCCACCAGATCGGACAACTGCCGCATCAGCACCTCGGTATCGGCCGGATGCAGCCCCGTCGTCGGTTCGTCCAGCAGGTAGACGGTGTGGCCGCGGTCGCGCCGGGTCGCCCGCTGCAGCTCCGCGGCGAGTTTGATGCGCTGCGCCTCACCACCGGACAGCTCGGTCGCGGGCTGGCCGAGCCGCAGATAGCCGAGGCCCACCGCCTGCAACGTCCGCAGGCTGCGTACGGCGGCGGGCACATCGGCGAGGAATCCGGCCGCCACGTCGACCGTCATCCCCAGCACGTCGGCGATGGTGGCGCCCCGGTACGACACCTCCAGGGTCTCGGGGTTGTAGCGGCTGCCGTGGCAGTCCGTGCACGGTGCGTAGCTGCCCGGCAGGAAGAGGAGTTCCACGCTGACGAACCCCTCGCCCTGGCAGGTCTCGCAGCGACCACCCGCGACGTTGAACGAGAAGCGGCTCGCGGTGTAGCCGCGCGCCTTGGCCTCTTCGGTGGCCGCGAACACCTTCCGTACGGCGTCGAACAACCCGGTGTAGGTGGCGAGATTGGACCTGGGGGTGCGGCCGATGGGCTTCTGGTCGACGCGGACCAGGCGGTGGATGTCCTCCAGCCCTTCGACGGCGGCTACTTGACCCTCCGTCATATCGGTGGCCGGTTCCTCGGACCGCTCGGACGCGGCACCCAGATGGTCCGCGAGCACATCGGCGAGGACCTGGCTGACCAGTGTCGACTTACCGGACCCGGACACCCCGGTGACGGCGGTGAAGACGCCGAGCGGCACCTGCGCGTCGAGACCGCGCAGGTTGTGGCGGGTGACGCCGCGCAGCCGCAGCCAGCCGGAGGGTTCGCGGGGAGTCCCGGCGGCTTCGGCGCCCGGCTCCGTGCGGAAGAGGAAGCGGCGGGTGGCCGATTCCGCGACGTCCTCCAGCGCGGCGACCGGCCCGCTGTGCAGGATCCGCCCGCCCCGCTCCCCCGCGTGCGGCCCGACGTCGACGAGCCAGTCCGCACGGCGCACCAGGTCCATGTCGTGTTCGACGACCAGCAGTGAGTTGCCCGCGGCGATCAGCCGTTCCAGGACGGTGAGCAGCGCGACGGTGTCCGCCGGATGCAGCCCGGCCGATGGCTCGTCGAGTACGTAGACCACGCCGAACAGGCCCGACCTCAACTGTGTTGCCAGCCGCAGCCGTTGCAGCTCGCCCGCGGACAGCGTGGGCGTCGCGCGGTCCATCCCGAGGTAGCCGAGGCCGAGTTCGGTGAGCACCTCGATCCGGGCGACCAGATCGCGGGCGATGGTCTGGGCGACGCCGTCACCGGCGCTGTCGGCGGTCGGCCGCAGCACCTCGGCGAGACGGCCCAGCGGCATCGCGGCCAACTCCGCGATGTCGTATCCGGCGAAGGTGACCGCCAGCGCCTCCGGGCGCAGTCTGCGCCCCCCGCACACCGGGCACCGCGCGCTGGCCAGGAACCGTTCGGCGCGGGCGCGCAGCGTGGGGCTCTTGGAGTCGGCGAAGGTATGCAGCACATAGCGCCGGGCGCTCTGGTAGGTGCCCTGGTACGGGCGCTGGATGCGGTCCGCCTCCCGCACCGGGTGGACGGTCACCACCGGCTGCTCGTCGGTGAACAGGATCCAGTCGCGGTCCTGTTGGGGCAGTTCGCGCCAGGGGCGGTCGATGTCGTAGCCGAGGGCGTCCAGGATGTCGCGCAGGTTCTTGCCCTGCCAGGCTTCCGGCCAGGCGGCGATCGCGCCCTCGCGGATGGTCAGTGCCGGGTCGGGCACCAGTGACGGCTCGGTGACCCGGTGGACCGTGCCGAGACCGTGGCACTCGGGGCAGGCGCCCGCGGCGGTGTTCGGCGAGAAGGCGTCGGAGTCCAGCCGCTCACTCGCGTCGGGCGGATAGGTACCGGCCCGCGAGAGCAGCATCCGCAGCGAGTTCGACAGCGTCGTCACGGTGCCGACCGAGGAGCGCGAGGTCGGTGCGGAACGGCGCTGCTCCAGTGCCACGGCGGGCGGCAGCCCGGTGATCTGCCCGACCTTGGGCACGCCCACCTGGTGGATCAGCCGCCGCGCGTAGGGGGCGACGGACTCGAAGTAGCGGCGCTGCGCCTCCGCGTAGATCGTGCCGAAGGCCAGCGAGGACTTGCCGGACCCGGACACCCCGGTGAACACGACCAGCGCGTCGCGCGGCAGGTCCACATCGACACCGCGCAGATTGTGCTCGCGCGCACCGCGGACCCGTACGAACGGGTCGTGTGCGTCGTGCGTGTCGTGTGACGGTGCGGCGGAGGCGGCCGGGCGTGCCGGGTCGGTCATGGGTGGTCGTCTCCGTCGTCTCCGCGTGGTCTGCGCGGGCAGGCAGCACCGTAGGGCATGCGCGGTGATTTTACGGGTTCGTTCCGGCGGTCCAACGGTCCCCGTCCAGGCGGGTGTTCCAGCCCGGTCCGGGTCCCGTCCCGGACTAGGATCTTCGCAGAGTCCTGGCCCCTCCCACCTCACACGTCCCGGAGGACGAGCGACCGTGCGCGACGAGACGATCAGCGGATTCCTGGAGCGACTGGCCGCGCGGCAACCGGCCCCCGGCGGCGGCGCGTCGGCCGCGCTGCACGCGGCGCAGGGAGCGGCCCTGCTGGGCATGGTGGCCCGCTACACCACCGGCGAGAAGTACGCGGAACACCACGAGGCCATCGACCGGATCATCACCGCCACCGACGAACTGCGGGCGGCGGCCCTCCAACTCGCGCAGGACGACGCGGCGGCCTTCAGCGCCGTCGCGGACGCGTACCGGCTGCCCAAGGGCACCGACGAGGAGAAGTCCGCTCGCTCGGCCGCCATCGGCGAGGCGCTGGTCGGCGCCGCCTGGCCGCCCTCCGAGGTCATCGGCGTGGCCGAACAGGTGGTGACCGCCGCGGAGGGGCTGCTGCCGGTCGGCAATCGCAATGTCATCTCCGATGTGGCCGCCGCCGTCGAGGCCGCCCGCGCGGCGGCCACCACCGCCCGCGTCAACATCGAGATCAACCTGGGCGGCATCACGGACGACAGGGCGCGCGCCGAACTGGCCGAGGTGGCGGGCGAGGTGGACGGCATCGCCGCACGGGCCGACCGGGTCACCGCCGCCGTCCGTGAGGAGATCGCCAAGTGACCGCAACTCCCTTGTACGGCAAGGAACTCGCCGCCTCGATCCGCGCCGAGACCGCCGAACGCGCCGCGGCCCTCACCGCCTCCGGCCGACCGCCGAAACTGGCGGTGGTGGTGGCGACGGCCGACGAGTCCAGCGCCTGGTACGTACGGTCCATCGCCAAGGCGGCCGGGCAGACCGGAATCACCTGCGACGTCGTCGACCTCGGATCCGATGCCGACGCGGAGGCGATTGTCGCGACGCTGCGCGGGCTCAGCGCCGATGACACCGTGCACGGGGTCATGCTGCAGACGCCGCTGCCGGGCGGCGCCGCGTTGGAGGACCTGGCTTCCGCCATCGCCTTCGGCAAGGACGTGGACGGCGCGAATCCGCTGAGCCTCGGGCGGTTGGCGGCCGGGCTGCCCGCCCATCCGCCCGCGACCGCCGAGGCCGTGGTGGCGATCTTGGACCACTACGGGATCGAACTGGCCGGGCGGCGGGTCGCGGTGGTCGGCCGCTCCACGGTGGTGGGCAAACCGGCCGCACATCTGCTGCTGGACCGGAACGCCACGGTCACCGTCTGCCATTCGCGCACCACCGACCTCGCCGCCGTGACCTCGACCGCCGACGTGGTCGTGGCCGCCGTGGGGCGGCCGGGACTGATCACCGCGGACCATGTGCGCCCCGGAGCGGTCGTGGTGGACGTCGGCACCAACCCCACCGCCGACGGCGGACTGACCGGCGACGTGGACGCCGCCTCACTCGCCGACCGGGCCGCGGCCCTGACCCCGGTCCCCGGCGGCGTGGGCCCGGTCACCACGGCCCTGCTGCTACGCCACACCGTGACCGCCGCGGCGCCGCACTGAGCGAGCGCTGCGCGGGCGAACGTTGGGCGGGCGGGCGCCAGACCCCCGTGTTGGCGCCCGCCTGCTCCTCTACTGATATGCCATCCGGCGTCAACAGGCCGTAAGCATCCCGGGAATTCCGGCACGGATGCCGCCAGCGCCCCGCTTCTCGGCGCCGCTACGGCCAAGGCGGCACGCCCACGCCGTCGGCTGGGGGTCGGGGGTGCCACCCCCGGAGAACACAGCGGCGCCCGTCAACATGCCGTAAGCGTCCGCGGGTTTCGGATATGGACACCGCTAACGTCCTGCCGCATCGCGATCCCGGACCTCCCCGTGCCGGACAGGCTACGGGCATGGAGGACGGAAGGGCTCGCGGGAGGTGACCCCATGGCTTCGGTCCACTGGACACGATCGGTGCGGCATGGTGGCCGGACACGCACACTGGTCAGTGATCTCGTACTGCCCGTCGGCTACGCGTCGGGGGCGGTGCTGGCCGCGTTCCTCGGGTTGGTCGGCGGGCGGGGCCATCTGTGGTTCTCGGTGGCGGTCTTCGCGGTGCTCGCGGCAGGTGTCTCCGCGCAGGCGCGGGTGGTGTGGGCTCCGGCGGTGGCGGTGGTCTGCTGGCTGTTCCTGGACGGGTTCATGGTCAACCGCCAGGCCGAGCTGGCCTGGCGGTCGACGGACCGCACCGGTCTCGCCGTACTGCTGGTCGCGGCCCTTGCGGGAGCCGCGACCGGGGCGATCGCCCGGCACCGGGACCGGGGGTGAGGTCCGGCAGATCTCCCGTACCGGCCGCAACCCGGTACTGAGGTTCCGCCGGACAGGCCCGGTCCGCGGTGCGCGTGGTGGCCGCCGTGTGCGGCCACCACGCGGGCGGGTCAGCGGTCGTGGCTCAGGTCCACGTCGAAGCCCTCCCGGCCGGTGGGCTCCAGTCGGACCTGGGTGGCGACCGGCGGATATCCGCTGGCGATCACCGTGTACTGACCGCCGTCCAGGTCGGTGAACCCGTATTCGCCGTCGGCCCCGGTCGTCGACGTGCCGACCACGTTTCCGGCGGGGTCGAGCAGGGTCACCCTGGCGTCGTCCAACGGCACACCGTCCGCGGTGCGCACGGTGCCGCGGATGCGGGCGCCCGGGGCGAGCCGCACCTCGTACCAGTTGGGCGTGCCGGTCGCGACCTCGACCGGCAGCGCGGCCGGGCGGTGGCCCTCGGCGCTGACCGCGAGCGTGTAGGCACCCGGGACGAGTTCACCGAACGCGAAGTCGCCCTCCACCCCGGCGGCGCCGGACGCCACGACCTCACCGCGTACATCGGTGGCCACCACCAGCGCGCCGGGCAGCGGATCACCGCCCACGGCGTCCCGTACCGCGCCGGTCAGTCCGGCGGCGCCGCTCAGCGTGAGGTCGAAGTCGACCGGGGCGTCGCCCACCACCACGGTGGCCGCCTGCGGCTGGCGGGCACCCGCGGAGCCGATGAGGACGTAGGTCCCGCTGCCGGGCGTGTCGAGTACGTACCGGCCGTCGGCCTGGGTGGTGGTACGGCCGAGCTGGCGCCCGCCGACGTCGATGAGGGTGACCACGGCCTGCGGCACCGGGGCGCCGTCGCCGTCCATGACCACACCGCGTACCGGGGAACCGGCACGCTCCAACACGGCTGTGGCGGCGACCAGTTCGGCGGCCTCCACCGGTACGCCGTCCCGCCGGTGGCCACCGTCGCCGGGCTCGACGGCCACGGACGCGACCTGGTCCACGACGGGTTCGGTCGGCTCGGCGGGTTGTGCGGCCGTCCCGGCCGACTCGGCGGCCTCGGCCGCGCGGGCCTCAAGACCGGAGACCTGCCGCAGCGGCACCTCCTTGATGAACAGCACCAGCAGGAAGGCCACCGCGACCACGACCGCGGCCAGCAGGAAGACCGAGTGCATCGAGTTGGCGAAGCCCTGCTTGAAGGGCTCGGCGAGCCGCGGGTCCAACTTCTGGATGAACGACGAGTCGCTGAGCACACCGGAGCCGCTGCCGGACGCCGCGGGGTGCTTCAGCATGCTCAGCACCGGCTGGTTGTCGGGGTTCGACAGCACCGCCGGGTCATGCAGCGCCGCCTGGAACCGGTGGGTGTGGGCGGCGGACTGGAACGCCGAGGAGATCTTGCCGCCGACGTTGCTGAACAGCACCGACAGGAAGATCGCGGTACCGGCGGTGGCGCCCATCTGCCGGAAGAAGGTGGACGAGGCGGTCGCCACACCCATGTCCTTCGGCGGCACCGCGTTCTGCACCGCGAGCACCAGCGTCTGCATACAGCCGCCCAGGCCGAGGCCGAAGACCAGCATGAAGACCATGGTCTCCCACAGCGCCGTGTCCCACTGGACCTCGAAGTGGAACAGCAGCATCGCCGCGACCATCAGCAAGGTGCCGATGATGGGGAAGATCTTGTAGCGACCGGTCTTGGAGGTGATCTGACCGGACACGATCGAAGCGATGATCATGCCGACCATCAACGGCAGCATTTCCAGACCGGACTTGGTGGGGCTCGCGCCCTTCACGATCTGCAGGTACTGCGGGATCATCAGCATGCCGCCGAACATGCCCATACCGACCAGCACGGAGAGCAGGCTGGTCTTGCTGAACGTGCCGTTGCGGAACAGCCGCATCGGGATCAGCGCGTCATCGCCGATCCACCGCTCGACGAAGACCCAGGCGATGATGCCGACCACGCCGATCGCGTAGCAGGCGATGGACCGCGTGGAGCCCCAGCCCCAGTCCCGGCCCTGCTCGGCGACGATCAGCAGCGGCACCACGCCGACGGCGATGGTGATCGCGCCCCACCAGTCGATGCGGTGGTCGCGGCGGGTGTGCGGGAGGTTGAGCACCTTGGCGACGACGAACAGCGCGATGATGCCGATCGGCACGTTGACCAGGAAGACCCAGCGCCATCCGGTGATGCCGAGCAGGCTGCTCTGGCCGGCCAGGAAACCGCCGATCAGCGGTCCGGCGACGCTGGAGGTGGCGAAGGTGCCGAGCATGTAGCCCTGGTAGCGGGCCCGCTCACGGGGCGGGACGATGTCACCGAGGATTGCCAGCGCCAGCGACATCAGGCCGCCCGCGCCGATGCCCTGGAACGCCCGGAAGGCGGCCAGTTCGGTCATCGAGGTGGAGAAGGTGCACGCCGCGGAGCCGACGATGAAGACGCCGATCGCGGTGAGGTAGTACGGCTTGCGGCCGTGCAGATCGGACAGCTTGCCGTACAGCGGCGTGGCGATCGTCGAGGTGATCAGGTAGGCGGTGGTGGCCCAGGCCTGTTGGCTCAGGCCGTGCAGATCGTCGGCGATGGTCCGGATGGACGTGCTGACGATGGTCTGGTCGAGTGCGGCCAGGAACATGCCCAGCATCAGGCCGCTGAGAATGGTGAGGATCTGCCGGTGGCTAAGGCCGCCCGGCGAGGTTATCGCCTTGGACTCCACGGTCGGCGGAGACGCGGACGTGCTCATACGTGTATTTCTCCCTGCTTCGCCGCGGTGCCCGCGTGTCCCCCGGGGCAGAGCCGCACCTGTTGTTGTTCCACCAAGTCGTCGTTGAGGCGTGCCATCAGCCGGATCAGCTGACGGCGGTCCTCCGCTGGCCAGGGCTTGAGGAGCTCGGCCATCTGCTCATCGCGCTGGCGCTTGTAGTGCTCGTACGCCGCACGCCCGGCCTCGGTCGCGGTCAGCAGCGCCCCCCGCCGGTCCTCCGGGTCCGGACGGCGCTCGACCAGACCGCGCTCCACCAGGGAGCGCACCTGCCGACTGACCGTCGACAGGTCGAGGAAGGCGTCCGCGGCCAGATCCGTCGCCCTGCGCTCACCGCAGATCACCAGCCTGGCGAGCAGCACCCGGTCGGCGGCGCCCGGCTCATTCTTGGCCCGCTGCTTCCAGGCCGCGATCAGCCGGGTGAGCCGAACCAGTTCCGTACCGAGACCGGCCGCGGCTTCGGCGAGCCCCGTCCGGTCCGCGACCTCCTCAGCCGCTGGGCCGTCGCTGTGGACCGTCCCCTCGCCCATCACCCTCCGCCTCCGCAGTGTATTGCTTGTATCCAGCAAGCTAGTCTAACCCGCCCCGGAGCGCCTCCCCGCACGCGGGGAGTGAATATGTCATAACAACGCGACCGCCCGGCCGTGGGAGCGATCCCTGGCCGGGCGGTCTACGTGACGGGGCGGGAGCGGTCAGTCTCCGGGGGAAGTGCAGCGCTCGACCCGGATGGCGTCTCCACCGCGCACCGTGCGCAGCACCTGCGGGTCGCCGTCAAGGGTGCCGAGGACGTTGCAGGGAGAGGCGAGCCGGCACTCGTCCCCCTGGGAGATCGGCGTGGGGCCGTACGGGAGGGCGAGGGAGTCGCCGTCGGTCCAGAAGGCGACCGTGCCCGGCTCGACGACCTGACGGGCGCCGGGCTCGCGCGGCACGCTGAGGGGCGTGGCGAAGTAGACCTCCGCGCCCCAGATGCTGGCCGAGGAGGTGATCGGCAGCGCCTCCCAGACGGCCCTGGCCGTGGGCGTCTCGGAAAGCGTGGCGGTGGCCTGTCCCGCTGGCCACAGGATGCGTATCCGCATGGGGTTCTCCGTCTTCTCTGCCGCGCCCACGGCAGGGAACCCCTGAATTCAACGCTTTGTCAATGGCCATGGTTTCCAGCGCGCCATCGGACAGGAGTAGTGTGCCGCCCCTCTCACAGATTCGCGGCGCAACGGGGTCGCCGCCAGGGGAAGTTGAAGGAGAGCACATGACCAGAGCGAGCCGGGGTCGCAGAAGATCCGGCGTCATCGCCGCTGCCGCCATCACGGCCCTGCTCGGGACCGGAGTACTCGCCGCTCCCGCCTCAGCGCACGTCCCGGGGTGGTCGGTGACCTGCGACAAGGTCTCGATCGACCTCACGTACTACAACGCGCACGCCACGAACACGGTGACGGTCAAGTCCGACGGCAAGGTGCTGCTGCCGACGACCACGTTCCCCGACGCGTTCCAGAACACCCTCGAACTCCCGGCGCACAGCAGCCCGTTGCAGGTGGAGCTGATCGTGCACGCCGGTGACGACCAGAAGTACAGCTCCGACCAGACCAAGACCGCTCCGGTGTGCGCGAGCGCCTCGCCCTCGCCGAGCCCCACGCCCTCCAGCCCTCCGCCCTCGTCGAGCAGCCCGGTGCCCAGCCTCAGCGCCACCATCAGCGCGTCTGCCGTCGCCCCCGTGCCGTCGCCCTCGAAGTCGGGCCCGAACCTCGCCGAGACCGGAGGTTCCAGTTCCACACCGGTGATCGCCGGTGTCGCCGCCGCCGTGCTGACTGCCGGTGGCGGGCTGCTCGTGGTGGGCCGCAGGCGCCGCGCGCAGGGATCGCACGCGGCCCGCTGAGTCGCTGAATCTCTGAATCTCTGAATCTCTGAATCTCTGAATCTCTGACAACGGGGTACGCGACGCCGTAGGCCCGGGCAGGGCAGGCGAGTTCGCCATCGTCCGCCCGGGCCTACGGCATGAGCGTTTCGGCCCCGTTCGGTCGCTCGTCGGCCATTCTTCGCCGTGTCACATCCCAGACGACACACCTAAGGAGCATCGTCGGCCCCCATGAGTCGCACCGAACCTCCCACATCCCGGCCGTCCGTGTCCCGCCGGGGCCTGCTCACCGCGGCCGGAGCGGGTGTCTCCCTCATCGCCGTCGACGGCGGCCGGGCCAGCGCCCTGTCCGCCCCTTCCCCCATGCTGCTGAGCACCCCGAGTGCGCTGGACGCTCCGGCGCTCGCCGGGGTGCATCTGCAGTTCGGCGCCGACGCCTCCCGGGAGGTGACGGTCTCCTGGCAGACGGATGTCTCCGTGCGCCGCCCCCGGGTGATGCTGGGCACGGTCGCGGACGGTGTCGGCACCACCTACCCGGCCGAGACCCGGACATACCGCGACCCGGTCACCGGCGAGGAGGTGCTCGCCCACCACGCCCGTATCCGCGGGCTGCGGCCCGGTAGCGAGTACCTGTACATGGCGGTGCACGACGGCGCGACGCCGGAGGCGGGCACCGTCCGCACCGCACCGCGCGGACGGCACCCGTTCACCTTCACCAGCTTCGGGGACCAGGCCACCCCGCAGGTCAACAAGGCGGAGTCCGGCGGGCTTTGGGGCCAGGACAACTTCGGTTCGCAGTACGCGGGCGACACCACGTCCGCCGTGGAGCGGGTGGCCCCGCTGTTCCATCTGCTCAACGGCGACCTGTGCTACGCGCAGTTGTCGGCCAATCCGACCCGGGTGTGGCGGGACTGGTTCATCAACAACAGCCGCAGCGCCCGCAACCGCCCCTGGATGCCCGCCGCCGGGAACCACGAGAACGAACTGGGCAACGGACCCATTGGATTCCGCGGCTACCAGACGTACTTCAACCTTCCCGACAGCGGAGCGGAGGACGAGTTCAAGGGCCTGTGGTACGCCTTCACCGCCGGATCGGTACGCGTCATCATGCTGCAAAACGATGACGTGGCCTACCAGGACGCGGGCGGATCGTATATCAACGGCTACTCCGGCGGTGCCCAGCAGCGCTGGCTGGAACAGGAGTTGCGGCGCACCAGAGCGGACAGGGACATCGACTGGATCGTGGTGTGTATGCACCAGGTGGTCATCTCCACCGCCGACTTCAACGGCGCCGACCTCGGAGTCCGCAAGGCCTGGCTGCCGCTGTTCGACCGGTACGGGGTCGACCTGGTCGTCTGCGGCCACGAGCACCACTACGAGCGTTCGCTGCCGATCCGCGGGCAGCAGGGCAACGCGACGGCCACCCCCGTTCCGGTCTCCACCGACCTCGCGGTGGCCGACACCAGCAAGGGCACCGTGCACATGGTGATCGGCGGCGGCGGTATGGGCATCACGTCCAACGGCAAGCTGGGCGACGGACGGACCGCCAAGGTGATCGTCGCCCGCGGCGACACCAAGGCGAACGGCCACTACCAGCCCGTCTACGCGCATGAGGACGCACCGTGGTCGGCGTTCCGCGACAAGGAGAACCCGTACGGCTTCTGCGCGTTCGACGTCGATCCCGGCGTACCGGGCGGCCGGACCCGGATCCACGTCACGTACTACGCGGTAACGGGCGCGGGCGGCGCGATGAAGCCGGTCGACCGCTTCACCCTGGAACGCCCCCGCAGGGACGGCTAGCGCCTGGCCGACGGGGTTAGGGCGGTCATTTGACCGCCGGTCCGCGCCGTGGGACTGCTCGCCATCGCGGCGGCAAGAACTCCGGGTTGCGGTCGGTCGGCACCGCCGCTGGCCTTTGCGTTGTGGTTGCTCGCCGCGGCGGCGGATGGCTCTTGCCGCCGCAGCGACGAGCAGCCCAGCGGTGCGGACCGGCGACGCCCGATCGGCCGTAACGCGGCGGAGTCGCCTGGGCAAGGCCTGGGGCCTGTCTGGTCGGATCTTGACCACCGGGATGTTGTGGGTCGCGGCTGTTGCATGACCGCCGGTCCGCGTCCTCGTGGTTGGGGGGCGGGGCGGGGGCGTATATTTTTCGGCCCGGCGGGGGGCGACCCCCCCCCCCCCCCACAGGCGGGGCCGGCCCCGCCCCGGCCCCGCCCCAAACCCC
>JBEYJY010000001.1:432293-708087 GCA_040631425.1 Streptomyces sp. NPDC020096 | reverse complement strand
TATCTGGCGTTGACTTTTGGCACGCTGTTGAGTTCTCAAGGAACGGAAGCTTCCTTCGAGACCGTCTCACCGGTCCCTCCGGGCTTTCCCTTCGGCTTCTCCAGCTTATCAGATCTTTTCCGACCCGATTCCCGCTGGCGGGATTCCTGCTTTGCCTTTCCGGCCTCTCGGCCCGTCCGGCGTGTTCACTACTTTAGCGGATTTCCCCGGCGACTCATAATCGAGCCGACCGAATCGAATTCCGGCATGCCGAAATTGACCCTGAAGGGAGGCCGTGCAGTAGTGGTTTGCCGCAAGGCGGCAGAAGTGGCTGCCGTTGGACCTCGTTCGGCCCGTGGCAACTGTTCGACTCTACACCAGGGCCGTATGGCCTACAAGCCAGGCCAGTTGGTCCGTCCCGCGCTACGCTGCCTGCCATGACTTCGCATGCGCTCACCCAGCAGTGGTGGCCCGCCTGACGGCGGCCGCCCCTCAGCGCATGCATCCAACGGCCGCCGCCTCGGCGGCCGTTCGCGTATCTGCTCCCGCAACCGGCCCCGCAGGCGGCGGCCCCGTACCTAGGGAGACAGCGAGATGACGCGAATCTTCAGCGGTATCAAGCCGACCGGACACCTCACCTTGGGCAACTACCTCGGTGCCGTACGGCGGTGGGCCGAGGTGGACCAGCATCAGGCGGACGCGTTGTTCTGCGTCGTCGATCTGCATGCCCTGACCGTCGACCACGATCCCGGGCGGGTGCTGCGGCTGAGTCGCCAGGCGGCCACGCTGCTGCTGGCGGCCGGGCTGGACCCGGAAGTGTGCACGGTGTTCGTACAGAGCCATGTGGACGAGCACGCCCGCCTCTCCTATCTGATGGAGTGCACGGCCACCGACGGCGAGATGCGGCGCATGATCCAGTACAAGGAGAAGGCGGCCCGCGAGCAGGAGCGCGGCGGGAGTGTGCGGCTGTCGCTGCTCACGTATCCGGCGCTGATGGCGGCGGACATCCTGGCGTACCAGGCGGACGAGGTACCGGTCGGGGACGACCAGACGCAGCACGTGGAGCTGGCTCGTGATCTGGCGGTCCGGTTCAACCAGCGGTACGGGCACACCTTCACCGTGCCGAAGGCGGTGAATCCGCCGGTGGCCGCGCGGGTGATGGATCTGCAGGACCCGGTCTCGAAGATGGGGAAGTCGCACGCGGCGACGGCCGGGATCGTCTACCTGCTGGACGAGCCGGAGGTGGTGCGCAAGAAGGTGATGCGCGCCGTGACGGACAGCGGCAGTGAGGTCGTGTACGCGCCCGCCACACAGCCGGGGGTGGCGAATCTGCTGGACATCCTGGCGGCGTGCACGGGGACTTCCCCGCAGGCGCTGGCTGATGACTACGACTCGTACGGCGCTCTGAAGAAGGACACCGGGGAGGCGGTCGTCGAGTTGCTGCGGCCGTTGCGGGAGCGGCACGCCCGGCTGTGCGCCGATCCGGCCCATGTGGACCGGGTCTTGCGCGAGGGCGCCGAACGGGCGCGGGCGCTGGCGCGCCCGACCGTTGACGCGGCGTACGAGGCGGTGGGGCTGATGCCGGCGCTGTGACCGGAATCAGTCGTTCCCGGAGGCCAGTTCGCGGCTTCGGTCGCGGGCGGCCTCCAGGGCGGCGAGCAGCGCGGCCCGTACTCCGTGGTTCTCCAGCTCGCGGATGGCGCTGATCGTGGTGCCCGCCGGGGAGGTGACGGCCTCGCGGAGTTTGACCGGGTGCTCGCCGCTGTCCCGGAGCATGACGGCGGCGCCGATCGCGGCCTGGACGATGAGGTCGTGTGCCTGCGCGCGCGGCAGGCCGAGCAGGATGCCCGCGTCGGTCATCGCCTCGACCAGGTAGTAGAAGTAGGCGGGCCCCGAGCCGGACAGGGCGGTCGCCGCGTCCTGTTGGGTCTCGGGTACCCGCAGGGTCTTGCCGACCGGCTTGAAGATCTCCTCGGTACGAACCAGGTGCGCCTCGGTGGCGTGGCTTCCGGCGGAGATGACGGACATGCCCTCGTCCACGAGGACGGGTGTGTTGGGCATGACCCGGACCACCGGGGTGCCGTCGGCGAGCCGCTGCTGGAGGAAGGCGGTGGTGATGCCCGCCGCGGCCGAGATCACCAGGCGGTCGGCCGGGACGTGCGGGGCCAGTTCCTCCAGCAGGACCGCCATGTCCTGCGGCTTGACGGTGAGGATGAGGGTGTCGGCGGCCTTGGCCGCTTCGGCGTTGCTGACCGCCTCGACGCCGTAGCGGGTGCGCAGTTCGGCGGCGCGTTCCGCGCGCCGGGTGGTGACCAGGAGGTCTCCTGGGGCCCAGCCGGCGCGGATCATTCCGGAGAGCAGCGCTTCGCCGATCTTTCCTGTGCCTAGTACGGCGACTTTCTGGGTCATCGCGCCTCACCTTTTCGCTGCCGCTTCGGGTGTGGACATCCTCGCATCGTCCCCGGGGCGGTGGGGGTTCGAGTGGGTCCTTCCCACCCGTCCGCCCCGTTCTTCACGGCGTCCGGCGGCGCAAGGTGGCCGAGCCCAGGCCCAGGACGAGCAGCGCGCTGCCCGCGATGATGGCGAGGTCGCGTGCCAGCTCGCCGGTGACGGACGTTTCGAGGGAGACGCGGGTCATGGCGTCAACGGCGTACGACATGGGCAGCACGTCCGAGGCGTAGGACAGTGCGGTCGGCATGGCGCCGCGCGGTACGAACAGGCCGCACAGCAGCAGCTGCGGGAAGATCACCGCGGGCATGAACTGGACGGCCTGGAACTCGCTGGCCGCGAAGGCGCTGACGAACAGCCCGAGCGCGGTGCCCAGCAGTGCGTCGAGGACGGCGACGAGCAGCAGCAGCCAGGTCGGTCCGGCGAGGCTGAGGTGGAGCAGTCCGACGGCGAGGCCGGTGGCGAGCGCGGCCTGGGCGATGGCGAGCAGGCCGAAGGCTAGTGCGTAGCCGAGGATCAGATCGGCTTTGCGCAGCGGCATCGAGAGCAGCCGCTCAAGGGTTCCCGAGGTGCGCTCGCGCAGCGTGGCGATCGAGGTGACCAGGAACATCACGATCAGCGGGAAGATGCCGAGCAGTGCGGGCCCGATGTGGTCGAAGGTCCGCGGTGTGGCGTGGAACGCCCAGTAGAGCAGGGTGATCAGGGCGAGCGGGACGCCCAGCATGAGGGCGATGGTGCGCGGGTCGTGGCTGAGTTGGCGCAGCACGCGCCGGGCGGTGGCGAAGGTGCGCTGAACGGTCATCGGGTCGCCTCCTGGCGGTTCGCGGCCTGGTCCACGAGGTGGAGGAAGGCGTCCTCGACGGTCTGGGTGCGGGTTCGGGCGCGTAGCGCCTCGGGGGTGTCGTCGGCGAGCAGCTGTCCGTCGCGGAGCAGCAGGAGCCGGTCGCAGCGTTCGGCCTCGTCCATGACGTGGCTGGAGACGAGCAGGGTGGTGCCGCGGTCGGCGGCCAGGCGGTGGAAGAGGTTCCACAGGTCGCGGCGGAGTACGGGGTCGAGGCCGACGGTGGGCTCGTCCACTACCAGCAGTTCCGGTGTGCCGAGGAGGGCCACGGCGAGAGAGGCGCGGGAGCGCTGGCCTCCGGAGAGGCGGCTGACGAGGTTGTCGGCGCGCGAGGTGAGGTCGACCTCGGCGAGGACGCGCTGCACGGTCGAGCGGCGGTCCGCGCGCGAGGTGCCCGGCTGGAGGACGCTGGCGAAGTAGTCGAGGTTCTGACGTACCGTCAGATCGACGTACACGGAGGGTGCTTGGGTCACATAGCCGACGCGGGAGCGCAGTGCGGGATGCCCGGCGGGGCGCCCCAGGACATCGAGGTCCCCGGTGACCTTGGCCTGGGCGCCGACCAGTGCACGCATCAGCGTGGACTTCCCGCAGCCGCTGGGCCCGAGCAGGCCGGTGACCTGGCCTCGGGGGACGGTGAAGTCAAGGCCCTTGAGGACGGTACGGGCGCCGCGGGCGACGGCGAGCCCGGCGGCGCGGACGGCCGGCGCATCGGAATTCATCACGTGATGAATAGTGCGGGCTGGCGCGCCCCGCGTCAAGGGGGGTGGGTCTGACCCCACCCCAGGTCGGGCGCTGAGGGCAGTGTCATCGGCTCGGCGCTCGCCGAAACTGGTGCCATGAGGGGACAAGGGCGAGAACGGCGAAGGCTCCACGACCACGAGCGCCTGGACCGGCGGCTTCGACGGAGCCAGCGGTGGCAGGCGCTCAGCCTCGGGGTGCGGATCTTCCGTAGGTCGCTGGACACCGTCATGCCGCTGGCAGTCGCCATCGCCGCCACCGCGCTGACGTTCTGCATGGGGCTGGTCTTCCTGGCGCCGCCCGCGCTGCGGCTGACCCAGTGCATGGCCAGGCGCGAACGCCGTGCGCTGGCTGAGGAGTTCGGCATCGAGGTACCGGAGGCGTACAAGCCCGAGGTGACCGTGGAGGCACTGCCCGACGGGCGGTTCCGCTACGGCAGGCGCATCAAGCGCAGCATGCCGGGCCAGTGGGAGCTGGACTTCCATCGGTTCACCACCGATCCGGCGATCTGGCGCGACCTGCGCTGGCTGTCCAGCGCCCTGGTGCTCGGGGCGCTGGCGGCGGTACCGGCCGCGATGGTCGTATACGGGCTGATCGGGCAGTTCGTGCCGCTGATCGCCTGGTGGGTACACCACTTGGGCGGGGGCGACAGCACCGCGTACACCTGGTTCCTCGCCGCGCCCAACGGTGAGCTGGCCTGGCCCGCGCACCTCCTGCTCGGCGCGATGCTCTTCAGCGGAACCAGCCTGGCCCCGGCCTTCACGCAGATCTACGGCCGTTGGTCGGCGAACCTGCTCACCCCGCCGGAGAACGCCCGGCTGCAGCAGCGGGTGCAACGGCTCACCGAGACCCGTGCCGACGCGCTCGACACCCAGGCGGCCGAACTGCGGCGCATCGAACGGGACTTGCACGACGGTGTCCAGGCGCGGCTGGTGGCGATGGGCCTGAACCTGGGCGCGGTCGAGCAGTTGATGGAGCACGACCCGGCGGCCGCCAAGGCGCTTCTGGCGCAGTCCCGCGAGGCCTCGGCGAGCGCGCTGCGCGAACTGCGCGGCCTGGTACGCGGTATCCACCCGCCGGTGCTCGCCGAGCGCGGTCTGGCCGACGCGATCAAGGCGCTCGCCCTCGACAGCCCGCTGATCGTCGAGGTGACCGAGGACCTGCCCGGCCGGGCCGAACCGCCGGTGGAGTCCGCGGTGTACTTCGCGGTGAGCGAGCTGCTGACCAACGCCGCCCGGCACGCGGCGGCCGACCGGGTGTGGATCGACGTGCACCACACCGGCGGAGCGCTACGGGTCCAGGTCACGGACGACGGCCGCGGCGGAGCCGATGCGTCGAAGGGCAGTGGGCTGCGCGGTATCGAACGCAGGCTCGCTACGTTTGACGGAGTGCTGGCCCTGAGCAGTCCGCGGGGCGGACCGACCATAGTGACCCTGGAGCTGCCGTGCGTGTTGTCCTCGCCGAGGACCTCTACCTCCTACGGGAAGGCCTGATCCGGTTGCTCGAAGCGCATGGCTTCGAGATCGCGGCGGCCGTGGAGACCGGCCCCGAACTGCAGCGGGCTCTGGTCGAACTGCGGCCTGACGTCGCGGTGGTGGACGTACGGCTGCCGCCGACGTTCACCGACGAGGGCCTGCAGGCGGCGCTGGCCGCCCGGCGGGAGGTGCCGGGCCTGCCGGTCCTCGTACTGTCCCAGCACGTGGAGCAGTTGTACGCGCGCGAGCTGCTCGCCGACGGCTCCGGCGGGGTGGGCTATCTGCTCAAGGACCGGGTCTTCAACGCCGGGCAGTTCACGGACGCGGTACGGCGGGTGGCCGCGGGCGGTACGGCGATGGACCCCGATGTCATCGCCAAGCTGCTGCGCAGCAACGCGCGTGACCAGCCGCTCGCCGCGCTCACCCCGCGGGAACGCGAGGTCCTGGAACTGATGGCGGAGGGCCGCTCCAACACCGCGGTCGCGGGGCGGCTGTTCATCAGTGAGGGTGCGGTCAGCAAACACACCACCAGCATCTTCTCGAAGCTGGGCCTGGCCGCCTCCGACGACGACAACCGCCGGGTGCTCGCCGTACTGGCGTACCTCAACGGGCCGTGACGCGAGCGGCGTACGCCGGTCAGCGGCGCTTGCGCTTCTTCTGGTTCGCGCGGTTGGCCGGATTGCCGGTGCGCGCGGTGCGCCGCCGCTGGTCGGCCTCCCGCGCCTGCTCGTACTCGGCGCGCCGCAGCTTCTCCCCCGGCGCCTCGCGCAGGCAGCGCAGGAAGTACGCGAACAGCGAGCCGATGAAGCCGATCAGCAGCAGTCCGCGGTTGTCCCCCTTCGCCTCGGGGCGGCGGTTGAAGCCGTCCCAGGTCTGCCGGAAGGCCAGCGCGGTGCAGATGGCGAAGGCCGCGATGAAGAGGATCTTGACGAACCCGCCGACATCGGCGGTGTCGAAGCCCTGGTAGGCGAAGCGGACCACGAACGCGCCGGCGGCCGCGGCGGCCAGCGAGCCGATCGCCAGACCGGCCCGCCGCCAGCCGTAACCGCCGTCGTGGTGGACCCAGGTGGTGCCGAAGAACCGGATGGGCTCCGGCCGCGGACCGCCCTCGTCGCCGCTGTGCTGCTGCTCTGCCTCGCTCACGAGGGCAATTGTCACCCGAGCTGGCTGATGTCCCGCACCGCGCCCTTGTCGGCGCTGGTCGCCATGGCCGCGTACGCCTTGAGCGCGGTGGAGACCTTGCGGTCGCGGTCCACCGGGCGGTACACACCGCCGAGCGCCTCGCGGCGCGCCGCCAGCTCCTGCTCGCTCACCTTGAGCTCGATGGACCGGCCCGGGATGTCGATGCGGATCGGGTCACCGTCCTCGACCAGCGCGATGGTGCCACCGGCCGCCGCCTCCGGGGAGACATGGCCGATCGACAGACCGGAGGTGCCGCCGGAGAAGCGGCCGTCGGTGATCAGCGCACAGGCCTTGCCCAGGCCACGGCCCTTGAGGAACGCGGTGGGGTAGAGCATCTCCTGCATGCCGGGGCCGCCCTTGGGTCCCTCGTAGCGGACGACCACCACATCGCCCTCCTTGACCCGCTTGTTCAAGATCGCGTCGACCGCCTGCTCCTGGGACTCGACGACCACGGCCGGGCCCTCGAAGACCAGGATCGACTCGTCGACACCGGCGGTCTTCACGACACAGCCGTCCACGGCGATGTTGCCGCGCAGCACGGCCAGCCCGCCGTCGGCGGAGTAGGCATGCGCGATGTCCCGTACACAGCCGGACTCGGCGTCGGTGTCCAGCGACTCCCACTGCTCGGACTGGGAGAAGGCGGTGGCCGAGCGCACGCATCCCGGCGCCGCG
This sequence comes from Streptomyces sp. NPDC020096, assembly GCA_040631425.1. Lineage (GTDB taxonomy): Bacteria > Actinomycetota > Actinomycetes > Streptomycetales > Streptomycetaceae > Streptantibioticus_A. Next base: position 700,752 of record JBEYJY010000001.1, on the reverse strand, counting down.
TGGAACAGCTCCACGGCCTCGGGGGACGGGGAGCCGCCCCGGATGTCCCAGCTCTTGAGCCAGTCGGCGAGGGAGGCCGAATGCACCGCGTGCACACTCTCGTCGAGCAGCCCGGCCCGGTGCAGTTCGCCGAGGATGGCCGGGATGCCGCCCGCCCGGTGCACGTCCTCCATGTGGTACGAGCCGTTGGGCGCGACCTTGCACAGGCACGGCACACCGCGCGAGAGCTGGTCGATGTCGGCCATGGTGAAGTCCAGCTCGGCCTCCTGGGCGGCGGCGAGCAGGTGCAGGATCGTGTTGGTGGAGCCGCCCATGGCGATGTCCATGGCCATGGCGTTCTCGAAGGCCGCGCGGTTGGCGGTGGAGCGCGGCAGGACGGTCTCGTCGTCCTGCTCGTAGTACCGCTTGGTGATCTCGACGGCCGTACGTCCCGCGTCCTGGTACAGCTTCTTGCGGGCGGTGTGGGTGGCGAGCACCGAGCCGTTGCCGGGCAGCGCCAGGCCCATCGCCTCGACCAGGCAGTTCATCGAGTTGGCGGTGAACATGCCGGAACAGGAACCGCAGGTCGGGCAGGCGGCTTCCTCGACGCGGGCCAGGTCCTCGTCGGAGACCGACTCCGAGACCGCGTCCGACATCGCCGAGATCAGATCGAGGCCGGTACGGACCGTGCCGTCCACCAGCACCGCCTTACCGGCCTCCATCGGACCGCCGGAGACGAAGACGGTGGGGATGTTGAGCCGCAGGGCGGCCATCAGCATGCCCGGAGTGATCTTGTCGCAGTTGGAGATGCAGACCAGCGCGTCGGCGCAGTGGGCCTCGACCATGTACTCGACGGAGTCGGCGATCAGATCACGCGACGGCAGGGAGTAGAGCATTCCGCCGTGCCCCATGGCGATGCCGTCGTCCACGGCGATCGAGTTGAACTCACGGGGGATGCCGCCCGCCTCGTGGATGGCGTCGGAGACGATGCGGCCCACGGGGGCGAGGTGAGTGTGGCCGGGCACGAACTCGGTGAAGCTGTTGGCCACCGCGATGATCGGCTTGCCGAAGTCCTCACGCGCTACGCCAGCCGCGCGCAGCAGCGCGCGGGCTCCCGCCATGTTGCGGCCGTGGGTGACCGTACGTGACCTCAGCTCGGGCACGGGACCTCACTCCTTGAGTTCGTGGGCGCTTTTCGAGGGTACGCTCCCGGTGTCGGGATGCGGACGAGGCGTCCGGGATGCGGACGACCTATTCGGCGGCGGTCAGGTAGCGCTGGATCGTCGGAGCCACATACGCGACGATCTCCTCCTCCGTCGCCGAGGCCAGCGGCTCCACCTTGAGCACGTACCGCATCAGTACGACACCCATCATCTGCGAGGCGGCGAGCTCCGCACGCAGCCGGGCATCCGGCAGATCGAGCTCTCCCGCCACCTTCAGCAGCAGCCTGCGCAGGACGAAGCCGCGCAGCACGGTCGCCGCCGTGTCGTTGGTGACCGCCGAGCGCACCACGGCGAGCAGCGGAGCGCGGGTGACCGGGTTCTGCCATACGGACAGGAAGTAGCGGGCAAGCCGCTCCCCGACCCCGTCCGGGCCCGCGGCCAGCAGCTCGGGCACGCTCAGCGCCGGCGCGAAGGAGACCTCGATGGCCGCCTCGAAGATCTGCTCCTTGGCACCGAAGTAGTGGTGGACCAGAGCCGGGTCGACCTCGGCGGCCTTGGCGATGGCGCGTATCGAGGACTTGTCGTAGCCGCGCTCGGCGAACACGCCCCGGGCGGCGGCCAGGATCCGCTCCCGGGTGCCGGAATCACCGGCTCGCGCGCCGGTGGGGCGGCCACGGCGGCGCTTGGGGGACGGCGTCTCCTGCGACGCCTGCGGTTCGTGTTGTTCCTGGGGGGTCATCGGGACCGGCCGACCCCTGCGGCGGAGGCCAGATGGAGCCGGGTGAAGGCCAGCGCCTCGGCCAGATCGGCTTCACGTTCGGCGGCGGACAACGCACGCCGGGTGTTGACCTCGACCACCACATGGCCGGAGAAACCGGTGGCGGCCAGCCGCTCCAGCAGGGCGGCACACGGCTGGTTGCCGCGGCCCGGGACGAGGTGCTCGTCCTTGGCCGAACCGTTGCCGTCGGCGAGGTGCACATGGGCCAGCCGGTCGCCCATTCTGTCGGCCATGTCCAGCGCGTCGTTGCGCGCCGTCGCCGTGTGCGACAGATCGACCGTGAAGTGCCGGAAGTCCTCCTTGGTCGGGTCCCAGTCGGGGGCGTACGCGAGCATCTCCCGGTCGCGGTAGCGCCACGGGTACATGTTCTCCACGGCGAACCGGACATCGGTCTCGTCGGCCATCCGCCAGACGCCGCGGACGAAGTCCCGGGCGTAGTTGCGCTGCCACCGGAAGGGCGGATGGACCACGACCGTCGAGGCGCCGAGCCGCTCCGCCGCGCTACGGGCCCGCTGCAGCTTGATCCACGGGTCGGTGGACCAGACCCGCTGGGTGATCAGCAGACACGGAGCGTGCACGGCCAGGATCGGCACGCCGTGGTAGTCCGACAGGCGGCGCAGCGCCTCGATGTCCTGGCTGACCGGGTCCGTCCAGACCATGACCTCGACACCGTCGTAACCGAGCCGGGCGGCGATCTCGAAGGCGGTCGCCGTGGACTCGGGGTATACGGACGCGGTCGACAGGGCGACCTTGGCGTCCGGCACCGTCACGGCACGGCGCTTCGCCGTGCCTCCGCGCTGTGTGCGGTCCGGGTGCGTTGGGTCAGCCACGGGCAACAGCGTACGGGGGCGCTGCCGCTGGGCGAGCGTGATCCCCGTTACGGTGCGTTCTTGCTTCGCGGTTCCGGGTAAGGGGATTTCCCTCCCGCCCACCCGTTTGCCCTGGGCCTTTGCTTGCCGTTGCGCACGGCTGCGGGTGGGTCGGGGGTGTGCCGGGGTGTCTCCTCGCTCCGGCCGCGTTGTCGGCTGCGGGTGCTTCCTGGGGTCGCTGCGGGGACACCCCGGCACACCCCCTTCTGTGAGTTCCCGCGCTCGCGGGCCGGTGGGTGGGCTGCGAACCCCGGAGGGGGGAGCAGGAAAAGCAATCGCACCCCCTGCCCACTCTTCTGGGCACCAGCCGCAGCGCGGAAGACGGCGCAAGGGGACGTGCCGGGGTGTCCCCGCAGCGACCCCGCGAAGCACCGCAACCGTGCAGTGATAGCTGGAGTGAGGAGACACCCCCCGGCACGTCCCCGCCCCACCCGCCGGTCGTGCGCAACGGCGCCTGAACGGTGGCGGCAACGGGTGGGAGGGAGGGCATAAAACCCCAAAACCCCTAGCGCAGCGGCAGCGACATGCGGTCCAGGCGCCGAAGGATCACGCCCTCCCTGAGCGCCCAGGGGCAGATTTCCAGCTCGTCCAGCTCGAACAGATCCATCGCGCCCTCGGCGACCAGCGCGCCCGCCAGCAGCTGGCGGGCGCGCCCCTCGGAGACGCCCGGCAGCATGGCCCGCTCCTCAACGGGCATCGCCGCCAGTCGCGGCACCCACTCCTCCAGGGCGCGGCGGCTCAGGGTGCGCTGGGTGTAGAGGCCCTCCGCCGAGCGGGCCGCGCCCGCGATGCGGGCGAGTTGCTTGAAGGTCTTCGAGGTGCCGACCACATGGTCGGGCGTACCGAGCCGGGCGAACTCGGAGACGGTCCGCGCGATCTCCGCCCGTACGCGCTTGCGCAGCGCCCGTACGTCCTCGGGTGACGGCGGGTCGCCGGGCAGCGCGGTCGCCGTGAGCCGACCGGCGCCCAGCGGCAGCGACACGGCCGCGTCGGGCTGCTCGTCGATCCCGTAGGCGACCTCAAGCGAGCCGCCGCCGATGTCCAGCACCAGCAGCCTTCCGGCCGACCAGCCGAACCAGCGGCGGGCGGCGAGGAAGGTCAGCCGGGCCTCGTCCTCACCGGACAGTACGCCCAGGTCGATGCCGGTCTCCTCGGCGACACGGGCGAGGACCTGCTCGCCGTTGGCCGCCTCCCGTATCGCGGAGGTCGCGAACGGCAGGACCTCCTCCACGCCCTTGTCCTCGGCGACCTGCCGGGCGTCCAGGATCTGCGCGATCAGCCGTTCGACGCCCGCGTCGCCGATCGCTCCCTCGTGGTCGAGGAGCTCGGCCAGTTTCAGCTCCGCCTTGTGGGAGTACGCGGGCAGTGGCCGCGCGCCCGGATGCGCGTCCACCACCAGTAGGTGGACGGTATTGGACCCCACGTCGAGCACTCCCAGTCGCATAGCCACGACGCTAGCGCGATCCGTACGACGCGGTGACCGGGGGCAGGACCTACCCTGGACCGCGTGGCAAAGGCGGCAAAGGTGAAGAAGTCGAAGAAGAAGCAGCGGAACGCGAGCGACGAGGTGGGTCTGGACTTTCCGCGGGCCTGGGTCGAGTTTCCCGATCCCGCCGATGACGAGCAGGTCTTCCGGTGCGATCTGACCTGGCTCACCTCCCGCTGGACGTGTGTCTTCGGCCGCGGTTGCCAGGGCATCGAGGCGGGCCGGGCCAGCGACGGCTGCTGCACGCTGGGCGCGCACTTCTCCGACGAGGACGACGAGGCGCGGGTCGCCAAGCACGCGGCCCGGCTGACACCCGAGACCTGGCAGCTGCACGAGATCGGCACCGGGCCCGACGGTTGGGCCGAGGTCAACGAGGACGGCGACCGGCAGACCCGCAGGGTCGACGGCGCGTGCGTCTTCCTGAACCGGCCGGGGTTCGCGGGCGGTGAGGGCTGTGCGCTGCACACGCTGGCGCTGCGCGAGGGCCGCGAGCCGCTGGAGACCAAGCCGGACGTGTGCTGGCAGCTGCCGATCCGCAGGACCTACGACTGGGTGGACCGGCCGGATGACAGCCGGGTGCTGGTGGTGTCGATCGGCGAGTACGACCGGCGCGGCTGGGGGCCGGGCGGCCACGATCTGCACTGGTGGTGCACCGGGGCGACGTCGGCGCACGGCGCCAGCGATCCGGTGTACGTCTCGTACCGGCCGGAGCTGACCGAGCTGATGGGTGCCGCCGGGTACCGGAAGTTGGTGGAGCTGTGCGAGGCGCGGATGGCCTCGCAGCTGCCGCTGGTGGCCCCGCACCCCGCCGATCCGACGTCCTGAGCGGCCAGGGCCCAGGGCCTTCCTGACGGGTCTTCGCCGGGTTGCGGTGGGTTCGCTGCCACCGGTCCCCGTCGTCGTGGGCGCTCGCCGCCGCGCGGGTCCTCTCGGGGGCGAGCCCCCGAACTCCCGACGTCAAGACGCCGACGGTTTCGGGGCGGGCGTCGAACTGGACGAGGGGGTCGGGGACGGCCGTCCCTGGCCCATGATGGTGACCGCCGCGCCGGACGGCTGGAAGACGATACAGCCCCGCCACGTCCCGGCCGGTTCGGCCTGATGGTCCACCACAACGGTCACTGTGGCGCTCTCGCCCGGCCGCAACTCCCCTGAGGTGAGGCTGAGTCGCAGCCAGGGCGCACCGGTCGAGGCGGTCCAGCGCACCGGTGAGCCGCCGGTGTTGGTGAGCGTGATCAAGGTGTCGGCGCCCGCCGGTTCGGCGGTGACGGTGATCCTGCCGGGCCCGGGGGACGCCGGTCCGGTGCCCCTGGGGGCGGAGGGGGACGGCGAGCCGGGCGTCCCGGGGGCGGCCGACGGGCTGCCCCCGGCGTCGGCGGACGAGCCGGGGTTGGCCAGAGCGCTGGGGCTGCCGGAGCCGCCCTTGTTGCCGTGCTGGGCGGCGAGGTTGCCCGTGCTGTCCGCCTTCTCGTACGTGTAGCCGTCGCCGCCGTCCGCCTCGGTGGCGGAGACGGTGGCGGTGTCCTGGCTCTCCCCGGTGTGCGGGGCGCTGTGGTAAGCGGCCCACAGTGCCAGCGCCGGGGCCGCCACCACGGCCGCGACCACCGTCGTGGTCACCGTGCGGTGCCGGATCAGCGCGCGACGGGCGGCCCGGTCCTTGCTGTCCAACGGGAAGCCGCGCCGGTCGAAGTGCGGTACGGGACGGTGTCCGCCGCCGCGCATGGCGCGCAGCGAGTGCTGCATGGCGCCGTGCGCGGCGGCACGCGGCGCCTCCAGTACGGCGAGGACGGCCGGGGTGGCGGTGCCCGGCCAGGGTCCGGCGGCGACCGCCTGCTCGGCGGTCAGGCGGCACGCCGGGCACTCGTCGACGTGCCGTACGAGTTCCCGGCGCAGCGCCGTGCCGAGCAGCACCTGGGTGTCCCCGGCGAGCCGGGCGACGGCCGGGCAGCTGCCGAGCTCGACCACCGCGAGCGCGGTGCGGGTGCGCTCGATCTCGCAGGCGGCGCGGGAGAGCAGGGCGCGGGCGATCTCCCGGTCCATGCCGGTGACGACGGCGATCTCGCGCTCGGAGAGCTGGTGGCGGACGGCGAGTTCGATGGCCTCGCGCTGTTCCGGGGTGGTTCCGGCGGCCTCCGGCCAGGCCAGGGCGGCCAGTTCACGGCGGCGCTCCTGGGCGGCCTGCGGTGAGGTCTCGGGCGAGCCGACGGCCGGACGCCCCTCGGCGAGGCGGCGCAGGCAGGCCCAGCGCGCGATGGCGTACAGCCAGGGACGGCGCAGTTCGGGGTCGCGCAGTCGGCCGCGGTAGCGTTCGGCGACGGCGAGGGTGTCGCCGAGCGCGGCGATGGCGGTGTCGCGCTCGCACAGCACCGACAGGCAGTAGGTGAACAGCCCGTCCAGGTACGGCTCGTACTGCGCGGGCGGCTGTTGGGACGCAGGGCCGGACGCGCGGCGGCCAGCGCGCGGAACCGCCCGGTGCGCGCCGGTGATGGTGTGGTGCGATCGGGAGTGTTCAGGCCTGCTCATCACTGGGCGACGGTAGGGCGGCGATTAGCGCCCTCCCACCCCTCATCGCAAGGTTTAACCCTTTCGGGTGCACTTCACCGGCAAAACCGGACACTGTGCTCGGCCATCCGGGTGACACCCGTGCAGCACCGTCCCGCGCTCTGGCGCACGCCTCGGCGGACGGCTGACCGCTGTCAGACCCCACCGCTACGGTTGCGGTCATGGCTGCCCGTACGCGTACCACCGCAAAGGACCGACCGTCCTACCGCTGCACCGCGTGCGGCTGGACCACCGTCAAGTGGCTCGGCCGGTGCGGGGAGTGCCAGACGTGGGGCACCGTCGAGGAGTACGGTGCCGCGCCCGCCGTGCGGACCACCGCGCCGGGCCGGGTCACCGCACCGGCCAAGCCGATCGGGCAGGTCGACGGGCGGCAGGCGACCGCGCGCGGCACCGGTGTGCCCGAGTTGGACCGGGTGCTGGGTGGCGGACTGGTGCCGGGCGCTGTGGTGCTGCTCGCGGGCGAGCCGGGCGTCGGCAAGTCGACGCTGCTGCTGGACGTGGCGGCGAAGGCGGCCAGCGGCCAGGCCAGGACGCTCTATGTGACGGGTGAGGAGTCCGCCGGGCAGGTACGGCTGCGCGCGGACCGGATCGGGGCGATCAACGACCATCTGTATCTGGCCGCCGAGACCGATCTGAGCGCGGTCCTGGGCCACTTGGACGATGTGCAGCCCGCGCTGCTGGTGCTGGACTCCGTGCAGACCGTGGCCTCCCCGGAGATCGACGGTGCGCCGGGCGGGATGGCGCAGGTCCGCGAGGTGGCGGGGGCGCTGATCCGGGCGTCCAAGGAGCGCGGCATGTCGACGATCCTGGTCGGCCATGTCACCAAGGACGGCGCGATCGCCGGTCCGCGGCTGCTGGAGCACCTGGTCGATGTGGTGCTGCACTTCGAGGGCGACCGGCACGCGCGGTTGCGGCTGATCCGCGGGGTGAAGAACCGCTACGGGGCGACCGACGAGGTCGGCTGCTTCGAGCTGCACGACGAGGGCATCACCGGCCTCGCCGACCCGTCCGGCCTCTTCCTGACCCGGCGTGACGAGCCGGTGCCCGGCACCTGTCTGACCGTCACGCTGGAGGGCCGCCGCCCGCTGGTCGCCGAGGTGCAGGCGCTCACCGTCGCCTCGCAGATCCCCTCGCCGCGCCGTACCACCTCGGGCCTTGAGACCTCACGGGTGTCGATGATGCTGGCGGTGCTGGAGCAGCGCGGCCGCATCCACCAGATCGGCAAGTGCGACATCTACAGCGCGACGGTGGGCGGGGTGAAGCTCTCCGAGCCGTCCGCCGACCTGGCGGTGGCGCTCGCGCTGGCCAGCGCTGCCAGCGACACACCGCTGCCCAAGAACCTGGTGGCGATCGGCGAGGTGGGTCTGGCGGGCGAGGTCCGGCGGGTCACCGGCGTCCAGCGGCGGCTCGCGGAGGCGGCCCGGCTGGGCTTCACCCACGCCCTGGTACCGCAGGATCCGGGCAAGATCCCGTCCGGCATGCGGGTGACCGAGGTGGCGAACGTGGGGGACGCGCTGCGGGTCCTGCCACGCGGCAGGACCCGGCAGGAGGCCTAGCCCCGCAGGGCCGAAGGGACGGCAACAGGCCGGCGGGCGGGGAGAGAACCACACACGCCACAGCCGGCGGAAGCCAAGGTACGAAGAGGCCCCCGCGCCAGCGGGAACCGGCACCCCCCAGCGTGGAGCGGCGTCGCCGGTAGACTTTGCCCTGGTCTCGCCCGTCCGGGCATCCGTACGACCGGAGGAGTGCAGTGGCAGCCAACGACCGGGCAGCGGCTTCCGGCAGGTCCGGCAGCGGAAGTTCCGGCGCCGAGAGCCTGATGCGCGCCTCGCTCAGCGCGGTCGCGCCCGGCACGGAGCTGCGGGACGGTCTGGAGCGCGTCGTCCGCGGCAACACCGGCGGCCTGATCGTGCTGGGCATGGACAAGACCGTGGAATCGCTGTGTACCGGCGGCTTCGTGCTGGACGTGGAGTTCACCGCGACCCGGCTGCGGGAGCTGTGCAAGCTGGACGGCGCGGTGATCATGGACCGGGACATCACCAAGATCCTGCGGGCGGGCGTCCAACTCGTCCCCGATCCGACCATCCCCACCGAGGAGACCGGCACCCGGCACCGCACCGCGGACCGGGTCAGCAGGCAGGTGGGCTTCCCGGTGGTCTCGGTCAGCCAGTCGATGCGGCTGATCGCGCTGTACGTCGACGGTCAGCGCCGGGTGCTGGAGGATTCGGCGGCGATCCTGTCCCGCGCCAACCAGGCGCTGGCCACGCTGGAACGTTACAAGCTGCGCCTCGACGAGGTGGCGGGCACACTGTCCGCGCTGGAGATCGAGGACCTGGTCACCGTCCGGGACGTGACGGCGGTGGCGCAGCGGCTGGAGATGGTGCGCCGGATCGCCACCGAAATCGCAGAATACGTGGTCGAGTTGGGCACCGACGGGCGGCTGCTCTCGCTCCAGCTGGACGAGTTGATCGCGGGCGTGGAACCGGAACGTGAGCTGGTGGTGCGGGACTACGTACCGGAGCCCACCGCGAAGCGGTCCCGTACCGTCGTCGACGCGCTGGCCGAGCTGGACTCGCTGCCGCAGAGCGAACTGATCGAACTGACCACGGTGGCCCGGGCGTTGGGCTACACCGGTTCGCCGGAGTCGCTGGACACGGCGGTCAGCCCGCGCGGATACCGACTGCTGGCGAAGGTCCCCCGGTTGCCGAACACCGTGATAGAGCGGCTGGTCGAGCACTTCGGCGGGTTGCAGAAGCTGCTGGCGGCCAGCGTGGACGACCTGCAGACGGTGGACGGCGTCGGCGAGGCGCGGGCCCGCTCGGTCCGCGAGGGACTGTCCCGGCTGGCGGAGTCCTCGATCCTGGAACGGTACGTCTAGCCCTCCGCCCTCGAACGGTACGCCCAGCCCCCGTCAGGAGCCGCCGTTGAGGGCGAACGGGGCCTGCGCCGAACCGATTCCGCCTGCTGTCACCTTGACCTGGTACGTCCCGGAAGCCGCGGTCTGCGCACCGGACGGCGAGGCGCACTGCGGAACGCTCAGGGTGCGGTCCCACTGCACGTAGAAGGTGGCCGAGCCGCCCGCCGGAACCTGCAGCGGGTACGCCTCGCGGGTGGGTGGGCAGTCGTCCGACGCCCACACATGGTGACCGGAGCCGTCGACGACGGTGACCACCGCCGCGGTGCTGCCGAAGTCCACCTTGCAGGCGCTGCCACCGGAGTTGACCGCCGTCAGCTCGAACTTCGGTTTGTCGGTCAGGTCGTAGGTGTTCTTCACGCTGCTCAGCTTCAACTGCACCTGCGAGGAAGTGCAGCCGGGCAGCGAGGAGTTCGCCGGGAGGGGTGGCGGATTGCCGCCGGAGGCGCCGCCGCTGCCCGAAGCGCCGGAGGAGCCGCCGCCGGTGTCGGCACCGCCCGCGCCGCCGGACGAGCCGGTGCCGCCAGAGGTGTCGCGACCGCCCGGCCGTGCGGTGATGCCGGTCTGGCTCGTCGTCGGACCGGGGGTGATGGAAGGAACCGGAGTGCGGCCGCCGGGTCCGTGCGCCGAGCTCTTGTGTCCAGCGGTGCCGTCACCACCTGAGGTCAGCGTCCAGCCTATGAGCCCGACGAGGAGCACGAACAGGCCCAGCACAACTGCCCGCCGCCGCCAGTAGATGGAGGAGGGCAGGGGGCCCACCGGGTTGCGCAGATTGCCCACGCCCCAAACTCTATGGGAGATCCGCCGCCGCTCTGTGCACCACCCGCCGCACGGACCTCAACTCTTTGCAGGTCTTCATATGTTTCGAAGCCATATGTTGCGAAGCCGCAGACGCGGTGTGGAAGGATCGAATACGTCATGACGACCGATACCGCCACCGCCACGGAAGCCGACGGCGCCGCACTGCACCTCCCGGTCACCGCCTGGTTCGAGGGCAATGCCCGTGATCTGCCCTGGCGCCGTCCGGAAGCCGGTGCGTGGGGCGTCATGGTCAGCGAGTTCATGCTGCAGCAGACGCCGGTGTCGCGCGTTCTGCCGGTGTACGAGCAGTGGTTGGCGCGTTGGCCGCGCCCGGCGGACCTGGCCGCGGAGCCGTCCGGCGAGGCGGTACGGGCCTGGGGGCGGCTCGGCTATCCCCGGCGCGCGCTGCGGCTGCACGCCGCCGCGAGTGCCATCACCGAGCGGCACGGCGGTGAAGTTCCCAGTGACCACGCCGAGTTGCTGGCGCTGCCGGGGGTCGGCGAGTACACGGCGGCGGCGGTCGCCTCGTTCGCCTACGGTCAGCGGCACGCGGTGCTGGACACCAACGTCCGGCGGGTGTTCGCCCGTGCGGTCAGTGGCGTGCAGTACCCGCCCAACGCCACGACGGCGGCCGAACGGCGGCTGGCGCGGCTGCTGCTGCCAGATGACGAGGACACGGCGGCGCGTTGGGCGGCGGCCACCATGGAGCTCGGCGCCCTGGTCTGCGTGGCGCGCGGTCCCGAGTGCGGGCGCTGTCCGATCGCGGAGCGGTGCGCCTGGCGGCTGGCCGGGTTCCCCGCGCACGACGGCCCGCCGCGCCGCGGCCAGTCGTATGCCGGAACCGACCGCCAGGTGCGCGGCAAACTCCTTGCCGTACTACGCGAATCCCATGAACCCGTAACGCAAGCCGCACTTGATGCGGTTTGGGACGAACCGGTACAACGCGCACGCGCGCTGGACGGTTTGGTCGCCGACGGACTGGTGGAGCCCGTCACACAGGGCGTGTACCGCCTCCCCCTTGAGTGACCGCGGCATGACCGCTGAGTGACTGCGCGAGCAGATGGTTCCGGTTGTTACACAACCGACGGGTTCCTGTGAGGCTGCTGTGGGCTCACGGCCGGGGATTCCGCAACAGCCGGTGCCTAGCGTCCTTCCCTGTCGGTCTGACCAACCGGCCGGATGCGAACTGTGACAGCACGGAAACGGGACGTTTGGAGGCGGCCATGGGTGCGAACTCGGCGATCGACGGCACGACGCTGGATTTCGAGGAGTACGTGCGAGCCCGGCAGGACTCGCTGCTCCGCAGCGCCCGCCGCCTGGTCCCGGACCCCGTGGACGCCCAGGACCTGGTCCAGACCGCCCTGTGCCGTACGTTTCCGCGCTGGGAGCGGATAGCGGACAAGGGACTGGCCGACGCCTACATGCGCCGGGTGATGATCAACACCCGTACCGAGTGGTGGCGCGCCCGCAAACTGGACGAGGTGCCCACCGAGAACCTCCCCGACGCCAGCATCGACGACGGCACCGAGCAGCACGCCGACCGCGCCATGCTGCTCGGCGCGCTCGCGGTGCTCGCCCCCAAGCAGCGGCAGGTCGTCGTACTGCGGCACTGGGAGCAGATGAGCACCGAGGAGACCGCACGGGCCCTGGGGATGTCCACCGGGACGGTCAAGAGCACCCTGCACCGCGCCCTGGCGCGGCTGCGCGAGGAGCTTGAGCGGACGGCCTACGACGAGCACGCCGACAGCACCACCGACACCGAGCCAGGGGAGGGCGCGTGCGCCGCATAGCCCCCTGGAGATACGCACTGCTGACCGCCGCACTCGCGCCGCTGGTGATCACCACCGGCTGCGCCGAGGGCGGCGGTATGCGTGTCGAGGGGACCGCGGGCACCGCTGTGGCGACTCCCTCACCCTCTGTACGGCCGTCGCCGGCCGCCAAGGTCGACGCGGTCGCGTTGCTCAGCAACGACCCCAAGGTGGGCACCGACATCAAGCGGAACCTCAAGCCGTGCGCCGGCCGCGAATACCCCATCGACACCAGTTACGGGAACGTGACCGGGAACTCTGTGCCCGATGTGGTGATAAACGTCCAGACTTGCGCTGATGGCGTGGGACTAGGTAGTTACGTCTACCGTATGGACAACGGCGAATACACCGATGTCTTCGGGGACGAGCAGCCGCCCGTCTACATTGACATCGAGAAGGGCGACCTGCTGCTGACGCGGCAGGTCTACGGACCCGACGACAAGGTGTGCTGCCCGTCCGGCGAGGACGTGATCACCTACCACTGGACGGGGGACCGTTTCGCCGAGACCGCCCGCACCCACAGCGACTACGGAAAAAAGGCCGCCGATGGCTGAGACGCATGTCCTGTTCGTCGAGGACGACGATGTGATCCGCGAAGCGACACAGCTCGCGCTGGAGCGCGACGGCTTCAAGGTGACCGCTGTCCCGGACGGGATCGTCGGCCTGGAGGCCTTCCGTGCCCGCACGCCGGACATCGCGCTGCTGGATGTGATGGTGCCCGGGCTGGACGGGGTCAGCCTCTGCCGCCGGATCCGGGACGAGTCCACGGTGCCGGTGATCATGCTGTCGGCGCGCGCCGACTCGATCGACGTCGTACTGGGTCTGGAGGCCGGGGCCGACGACTACGTCACCAAACCGTTCGACGCCGCGGTCCTGGTCGCCCGGATCCGCGCCGTGCTGCGGCGCTTCGGCCATGCCTCAGGCGGCGCCGGAACGGAGTCGGCCGCCGAGGACGACGGTTCCCTGCGCTTCGGCGACCTGGAGATCGACACCGACGGCATGGAGGTACGGCGCGGCGGCGAGCCGGTCTCCCTCACCCCGACCGAGATGCGGCTGCTGCTGGAGTTCTCCGCCGCACCCGGCTCCGTGCTCTCCCGCGACCGGCTGCTCACCAGCGTCTGGGACTACGACTGGGGCGGCGACACCCGCGTCGTGGACGTCCATGTCCAGCGGCTGCGCACCAAGATCGGCCAGGATCGTATAGAGACGGTGCGCGGCTTCGGATACAAGCTCAGGGCCTGAGCGACCGTGCCTCCTCCTCTCACCCGTGCCAGCCTCCGCCGCGCGGGCCTGCGCTGGCCCGGTCTGCGCTGGAAGCTGACGGTGGCGATAGCGGCCGTCTCCGCGCTGGTCGCGCTGGCCATGGCCGTGGTGGTGCACAACGCGGCCCACCTCAGCATGCTCAACAGCGCCCGGGAACTGCAGGACCAGCGGGTGCAGGTCGCAGCGCGGATCTACGAGTCCAACCACCGGCTGGTGATCTCGGCCAAGATCAACGACCCCAATCTGCCCGCACCGCTGAAGGCCGCCGCGGCGAAGGGACTGCGGGCCACCTACATCAAGAAGGTCAGCGGAGAGCCCATCGTCTGGGCCGAGATGCCGCTGCCCAACAACAAGGTCATCTCGCTCTACGACCGCTCCCCCGACCTCGCCCAGGTGCTCTCCGACCTCGACGGCGTACTGATCGCGGGCTCCGTCGCGGTCGTGCTGGCCGGGGCGGCGCTGAGCGTGATCGTCGGCGGACAGCTCTCCCGGCGGCTGCGCAAGGCGGCGGTCGCGGCGCGCGCGGTCGCGGGCGGCGAGCCGGACGTACGGGTGCGGGACGCGGTCGGGCGCCGGGTGCGCGATGAGACCGACGAGCTCGCGCGGGCGGTGGACGAGATGGCCGACGCGCTGCAAAAGCGCCTGGAGGCGGAGCGGCGGGTCACCGCGGACATCGCACATGAGCTGCGCACCCCCGTGACCGGCCTGGTCACCGCCGCCGAACTGCTGCCCCCCGGCCGCCCCTCGGAGCTGGTACGGGACCGGGCGCAGGCGCTGCGCACGCTGGTCGAGGACGTACTGGAAGTCGCCAGGCTGGACGGCGCCGAGGAGCGCGCCGAGCTCCAGGAAGTGGCGCTGCCGGAGTTCGTCCGCCGGCGGGTGCGCGGGCTCGCGCCGGAGGCGACGGTGGAGGTGGTGCGGGACGCGTGGGTGCAGACGGACCCGCGCCGACTGGAGCGCATCCTCGGGAACCTGCTGGCCAACGCGGTCCGGCACGGCAAGGAACCGGTCGAGGTGGTCGTGGACGGCACGGAGGTCCGGGTACGGGACCATGGGCCGGGGTTCCCCGAGGTGCTGCTCCAGGAGGGGCCGAGCCGCTTCCGTACCGGCAGCAGCGATCGCGCGGGCCAGGGCCACGGCCTGGGCCTGACCATCGCCGCCGGCCAGGCACGGGTCCTGGGCGCGACGCTCTCCTTCCGCAACGCGGACGACGATGACGGCGGCGCCATCGCCGAACTACGCCTGCCAGAAGCCCGCCGGGACACCCCGGAGGACGAGTAGCGCCCTTCCGGCGGAGCTTCGCGCGGGCGGCGGGCAGCCCCACCGCGAGTCCGCGCCGTGGGGCCGTCCGCCGTCGCGGCGGGCAAATCCCTCCCGCCCGCGCCGTGGAGCCGCCCCCGCCGCCACGGCGGAAAATCTCCCCGCCGCGACGGTGAGCGGCGACGATGCCGTGCGGACCGGCGGCCCCGCGCCTGCCGCAACCCGCGGGCACCCGGTTCCGGAACCGGCCGGAACCCGGTGAAGCTCTGGCAGAAGGTCGCAGTGCGCCGTTGTGCGCGGTCGCAGTGGAATGCGGAAGTTACGGGGGTATCTGCGCCCTTTGGGGAAATTTTGCTCGACGGAACCACAACTTCCGGGCATTCCACCTCGGTAGGCAGGGCGTATGTCCGTTGGGCCGGTTGTGCCCCTTTCGTCGAGGAGTTTCATGTCCCTCAAGCGTCGGATCGCCCAGGTCACCCTGCTGGCCACCGCAAGCACCCTTCCCGTGATCGCCACGGCGGGCTCTGCCAACGCCGTCGGGGCCAACATCGGTCCGCTCGTGGAGCATGCGGCCAAGACGGCCGTCCCGCTCGTCACCGGGACGTTGAACAGCCTGCAGGGCCACGGCCCGTCACCGCTGCGCAGCGCCCTCGGCCAGAGCACCATGGCGGCGCCCGGCGGCCGGTGACCGACGCGCAAAGGGTCGGCCCCGGAACCATGTGAACGGTTCCGGGGCCGACCCTTGTGTCTGCGGGGTCAGACGTCCTTGCTCAGGTTCGGACCCGCGCCACCGCTACCCGCGGCCTCGACCGGGGGAGCGTCCGCCACCGTGACCTTCTCCTCGCCACGGAAGGTGAAGGTCTTCTGCTCGCCTTCGCCCTCCGTGCCGACGACCACGATGTGGCCGGGGCGCAGCTCGTTGAAGAGGATCTTCTCCGAGAGCTGGTCCTCGATCTCGCGCTGGATCGTCCGGCGCAGCGGCCGGGCGCCCAGGATCGGGTCGTAGCCCTTCTTCGCCAGCAGCGACTTGGCTTCCTGGCTGAGCTCGATGCCCATGTCCCGGTCCTTGAGCCGCTCATCCACCTTGGCGATCATCAGGTCGACGATCTGGATGATGTCGTCCTCGCTGAGCTGGTGGAAGACCACGACGTCGTCGACACGGTTGAGGAACTCGGGCCGGAAGTGCTGCTTGAGCTCCTCGCTGACCTTCGCCTTCATCCGCTCGTACCCGGTCTTGACATCGCCCGCGGCCGCGAAGCCGAGGTTGAAGCCCTTGGAGATATCCCGGGTGCCGAGGTTCGTGGTCATGATGATGACCGTGTTCTTGAAGTCGACGACCCGGCCCTGGGAGTCGGTCAGCCGACCGTCCTCCAGAATCTGCAACAGCGAGTTGAAGATATCCGGGTGGGCCTTTTCGACCTCGTCGAACAGCACCACGGAGAACGGCTTACGGCGCACCTTTTCGGTGAGCTGGCCGCCCTCTTCGTAGCCGACGTAACCGGGAGGCGAGCCGAAGAGGCGGGAAACGGTGTGCTTCTCGCTGAACTCCGACATGTCGAGCTGAATCAGCGCGTCCTCGTCGCCGAAGAGGAATTCGGCGAGCGTCTTGGACAGCTCGGTCTTACCGACACCGGACGGGCCGGCGAAGATAAACGAGCCACCGGGGCGCTTGGGGTCCTTCAGACCCGCACGCGTCCGGCGAATGGCCTGGGAGAGCGCCCGGATGGCGTCCTTCTGGCCGATGACGCGCTTGTGGAGCTCGTCCTCCATGCGCAGCAGGCGGGAGGACTCCTCCTCGGTGAGCTTGAAGACCGGGATGCCGGTGGCCGTGGCCAGGACCTCGGCGATCAGCTCCTCGTCGACCTCGGCGACGACATCCATGTCGCCGGCCTTCCACTCCTTCTCCCGCTTGGTCTTCGCGGACAGCAGCTGCTTCTCCTTGTCACGGAGCGAGGCTGCCTTCTCGAAGTCCTGGGAGTCGATGGCCGACTCCTTCTCCCGGCGCACGTCGGCGATCTTCTCGTCGAACTCGCGCAGGTCCGGCGGAGCGGTCATCCGGCGGATGCGCATCCGGGAACCGGCCTCGTCGATCAGGTCGATCGCCTTGTCCGGCAGGAAGCGGTCGGAGATGTAGCGGTCGGCCAGCGTGGCCGCCGCGACCAGGGCGGCGTCGGTGATCGAGACGCGGTGGTGCGCCTCGTACCGGTCGCGCAGGCCCTTGAGGATCTCGATGGTGTGGGGCAGCGACGGCTCGGCGACCTGGATGGGCTGGAAGCGGCGCTCCAGGGCCGCGTCCTTCTCCAGGTGCTTGCGGTACTCGTCGAGCGTCGTGGCACCGATGGTCTGCAGCTCGCCCCGCGCCAGCATCGGCTTGAGGATGCTCGCGGCGTCGATCGCGCCCTCGGCGGCACCCGCGCCCACCAGGGTGTGGAGCTCGTCGATGAACAGGATGATGTCGCCGCGGGTGCGGATCTCCTTGAGCACCTTCTTCAGGCGCTCCTCGAAGTCACCGCGGTAGCGCGACCCGGCCACCAGCGCGCCGAGGTCGAGGGTGTAGAGCTGCTTGTCCTTGAGCGTTTCGGGAACCTCGCCCTTGACGATGGCCTGTGCCAGGCCCTCGACAACGGCGGTCTTGCCGACACCGGGCTCGCCGATGAGGACGGGGTTGTTCTTGGTACGGCGGGACAGCACCTGCATGACCCGCTCGATCTCCTTCTCGCGCCCGATGACCGGGTCGAGCTTGGTCTCGCGAGCGGCCTGCGTCAGGTTGCGGCCGAACTGGTCGAGGACCAGGGAGGTCGAGGGCGTGCCCTCGGCCGGGCCGCCGGCCGTGGCCGACTCCTTGCCGCCCTGGTAGCCGGAGAGCAGCTGGATGACCTGCTGCCGCACCCGGTTCAGGTCGGCGCCGAGCTTCACGAGGACCTGGGCGGCGACACCCTCACCCTCGCGGATCAGGCCGAGCAGGATGTGCTCCGTACCGATGTAGTTGTGGCCGAGCTGGAGGGCCTCACGGAGCGACAGCTCCAGGACCTTCTTGGCGCGCGGGGTGAAGGGAATGTGCCCGGACGGGGCCTGCTGGCCCTGGCCGATGATCTCCTCCACCTGCTGGCGGACCGCCTCGAGCGAAATCCCGAGGCTCTCCAGGGCCTTAGCGGCGACACCCTCACCCTCGTGGATCAGGCCCAGGAGGATGTGCTCGGTGCCGATGTAGTTGTGGTTGAGCATCCGGGCTTCTTCCTGAGCCAGGACGACAACCCGCCGCGCACGGTCGGTGAACCTCTCGAACATCGTTAATCGCTCCTCAGAGCGGTCAGGCAGATCGGGGCCGGTCCCCTCCCTGTCCTTCCGCATGCTAGTCCCGACGAGCGGGACAGCTCACTTCAACCGTCGACACCCGTGAGAAGCTTCGCTGCCCTCACAGCCGACAACAGCTCCAACCCGATGGTGCGAGACGATGTTCCCGCAGGCCAGGCGGATGAACACTTATTGCGTACGCCCGTGGCGAACGCCCGCCTCATCTGCGATCGCGCCATCCCTCCCCACTAGGTATTTCTTACCCGCTTACACCGACAATCCATGCGGCGCACATCCGTCATGTCTGCTACCAGCGAACAACGTTGCGCCGGCTCAGCGCTGAATGCGCCCCGATGAGCCATCACTCTTCGTATTGCCCGTACAGCGCTCCGTAACCCTTATGCGGGATGGCAGTTGCTACAGGCATGGGACACGGCACGCGGGACTGGTACGAACGCGAGCTGGGATGGGCCACATCCGGCCGCTCGCCGGTGGAGCTGCTCACCGGGCTGCGCTTCGACGTCATCGACGTGCCCGCCGCCGCGGGGCTCGCGGTACTGCGCAGGGTCGCCCGCACCGGCCCGGTCGCCCTGGCGGGCAAAAGGATCCTGCTGCTGGTGGCGGCGGGCAGCACGGACGAGGTGCCGGGGCTGCTCGACTGGCTGGAATGGGGCGGTATCGAGCTGGACCTGGCGGTACGGGGAACGGGCGGACGCATCCCCGCGCCCGTCGTCCCGGGGGAGGCCGCATACGGGCCGGGTACGGCCACGTGTACGGCGGCCGCTGATGACCGACACCGCCCGGTGTGGCTACGGCCTCCCGAACCGGGGTGCGAGGTGGAGCCGACGCTGCCGTCGCTGACGGTGTGCGCGGACGGCCACGTGGTCAACGGCACCGGCCCTGCGGGTCTGGTGCCGTTGGTGGGGGCGGTGGCCACCGAGTGCCACCGAACCCGGATCTTCTCGGCGCGGACGAATCAGCCGTGCGCCTTCTCGTACGCCTCGCGGATGGTGGCGGGGACGCGGCCGCGGTCGTTGACCTCGTAGCCGTTCTCCTTCGCCCAGGCGCGGATCTTGGCGGTGTCCTGGCTGCTGGCGGCAGCGGTGCGCACGGTCCGGCCGCGGCCACGGCTGCGGCCACCGGTCTTCCGGCCCGCGTCCACGTACTCGGAGAGCAGGCCGCGCAGCTTGTCCGCGTTCTCCGTGGTGAGGTCGATCTCGTACGTCGCGCCATCGAGGGCGAACGTCACGGTCTCGTCAGCCTCGCCACCGGTGATGTCGTCAACGAGAAGGACCTGGACCTTCTGTGCCACGGGCTTCCCTTTCATCGATATGGTTCCGGGGACTCCCCGGGATAAAGCAGTACGAGAAAAGGAAACCGCTTTTCCCCGAAAAACTCAAACCCTTGGGCGGTGGCCGACCGCGCACCAGTACGGAGGTAGCGCGTTCCGCATGGCGCGATTCGGACATACCCGTACCTGGAGCAGGGTCATGCCGGTGGCAACATCTAGCGGAAAATACAGCCCAGGGTGCGGCGATCACAGATGCAAGAGCATCCGGCTGTTGCCCAGGGTGTTCGGCTTCACTCGTTCGAGACCCAGGAACTCCGCGACACCCTCGTCATAGGAACGCAGCAGCTCGCTGTAGACATCGCCGTCGACCGGAGTCTCGCCGATCTCGACGAAGCCGTGGTTCGCGAAGAAGTCGACTTCGAAGGTGAGACAGAAAATACGGCGCACTCCCAGCCAGCGCGCGGTCTGCAACAGCTTGCCGAGCACCTGGTGCCCCACGCCTTTGCCGTGCAGATCCGGGCGTACCGCGAGAGTTCGCACCTCGGCGAGATCCTCCCACATCACATGGAGCGCACCGCAGCCCACGACCTCCGCGTCCGCGTCACGTTCCGCCACCCAGAACTCCTGGATGTCCTCGTAAAGGGTCACGGTGGGCTTGTCGAGCAGGATGCGTTCATGTACATAGCCGTCGAGCAACTGCCGGATCGCGGCCACATCACTCGTCCTGGCCCGGCGGATGGTCACCTCATTTGCGATGAGAGGTGTCGAGGACGAAGACGGCGAAGACGCTGAGGACATAGCCGGACGCTATCGTCCGGGCGCTTCCCGGGTACCGGCGGGTTCGCCCGGAGGCGCTTCCGGCTGGACGATCCGGGACGCGTCCCGCAGGGCTTCGCGTTGTTCCGGCGACATCATGCTGAAGAACTGCACGAGAGCGGCCGCCGGGTTCTCGCTCGCCGCCCATCCTTCGTGCATCAGTGCGGCCGAGTACGCATCGCGGGTGGAAACCGCCTCATAGCGATAGGCGCGGCCTTCGTGTTCCCGGCGGAGCATGCCCTTCTGATGCAGGTTGTCCATTACCGTCATCACCGTCGTGTAGGCGATGGACCGTTCCTGCTGCAAGTCTTCCAGCACTTCGCGGACCGTGACCGGGCGGTTCCAGTGCCACACCCTGGTCATGACCGCGTCTTCGAGATCACCCAATCGACGTGCCACAGCAGAATAGTAGTGGCAAATGTCTTGGATGCGGCATTTTCAGGGCCGCTTAGAGCCCCGAAGTATTAACTTTGGGGCTCCGCGGAAGCGGCTGTGGAAGCGGCCGCCTCGGCACGGGCGAGTGCCGCGTCGACGGCGGCGTCCTCCTTGGCCTTGTTGGCGCCGCCCTGGTTCTTGATGATCGTCACCACGAGGAACGTGAAGGCCACCGCCATTACGACCGGCGGAACCAGCGCGGAGACGTAGTCCACGATTGCCTCACTCCTTCGATAGGAAACCCTGTCAAGGCTCCCAGAGTAGGCCAGTGGGTTTTCGCGCTCGGCTCCGAGGTGGGATAAGTCAGCCGATGGCGCGTCGTTCCTGCGGAGGTGTGGTGTCGCGGCGGCGCG
The DNA here is from genome assembly GCA_040631425.1 of Streptomyces sp. NPDC020096. Lineage (GTDB taxonomy): Bacteria > Actinomycetota > Actinomycetes > Streptomycetales > Streptomycetaceae > Streptantibioticus_A. The sequence continues at coordinate 679,683 of JBEYJY010000001.1, read as the reverse complement.
GCGGCCAGATTTCCGCCGGGGTGGGGACGCGCCGCTCGGGCTCCGGGGATTGCGGGGGCTGCGGCGGTTCGGTGATCGGCCCGGAACCGGAGGCGGCGGGAGCGCTGCCGGACGCGGGTACCGGAATCAGGACGTCCAGAACCCGCCCCACCCGCCCGTCGCCCTCACGGCGGCCACCGGGCAGTGCCAGCAGCCCATGGCGGTCGGCGAGCCGGGCGGACCCCCAATCCGCGGGCCTCGGGCGTGGCGTACGGCGGTCAAGCCGGGCGCGTACCGCCAGTTCGGCGAGGTCTTCACAACGTCGGCGCATACCTTCCCTCCGGTACGACTCAGCGGGTCCGCACGGCAGCCGTCGCAACTCCCGTAGCGCGGCGAGGTCTTCGGGGATCGGCAGGTAACCGCCGTCCAGCGCCTCGCCGAGAAGCTCCAGATAGTCCGCCGCGGTACCGGGCAGGGCCTCCCGGTACCGCGCCAGATCGGCGCGGAGAAAGGACCGCAGGCGGTCGCCCTCGCGGGCCGCCTCGTCCAGCGCTTCGGCGAGCCGCAGATACTCATGGACGTCGCCCGGCTCACGCGCCGTGCCTGCGGGCACGTGCGCGGTGCTCGGCCGGACCGCCTTGTGGGCGGACTCGACCGGGGGCGCCGCCGTTTGACTGCGTCGCATATCGGCCGCAGTACCCTCCGGGAGAGATGCGTTGGGTGCGGTCAGAAGGGCCTCGGCGAGGGCGCGCCGGAGCACACGCAGCTCATCCGCGCTGAACGCCATGCCGCCTCGGGACCCGTGTGGCGTGGGCATGGCCTGACTTTACGTACTAAACGGACAAATGCCGCGCATTTGTCCGTGGTCCGGCGGGTCGGAGTTTGGCGCTTCGCGCCTTGTCCGGTTTTCGGGGGCGCGGTTTGTTCGGACACCGGCGGACCATGCCGTTCGGACACCGGCGGACCATGCCGTTGTGGTTACTCGCCGTTGCGGCGGGAGGATTTGTGCCGCCGCGACGGCGAGCGACCACATCATCGGAGCCGGGCGGTGCCGAACCCGCCGCGGCCCCCGGGAATCCGTCGGAAGGGCCTACGTCGTCGAGATGTTGCGTTCGTAGACCAGGCGCAGGCCGATCAGGGTCAGCCAGGGCTCGTGGGCGTCGATGATCGACGCCTCGCCCAGGACCAGCGGCGCCAGGCCGCCGGTGGCGATCACCGTCACGTCGTCCGGATCGTCGGCGAGTTCGCGGGCCATCCGCTCGCCGATGCCGTCCACCTGGCCGGCGAAGCCGTACAGGATGCCGGACTGCATCGCCTCGACCGTGTTCTTGCCGACGACACTGCGCGGCCGGGCCAGCTCGATCTTGCGCAGTTGCGCACCGCGCACCCCGAGCGCGTCCACCGAGATCTCGATGCCGGGTGCGATCGCGCCGCCCACGTACTCACCGCGCGCGGAGACCGCGTCGAAGGTGGTGGCGGTGCCGAAGTCGACCACGATGCACGGGCCGCCGTAGAGATGGACCGCGGCCAGCGCGTTGATGATGCGGTCGGCGCCGACCTCCTTGGGGTTGTCGGCCAGCACCGGCACACCGGTCTTGACGCCCGGTTCCACCAGGACCGAGGGCACATCCCCGTAGTACCGCCGGGTCACCTCGCGCAGTTCGTGCAGCACCGAGGGGACGGTCGAGCAGATCGAGATCCCGTCGATGCCGTCGCCCAGGTCGTCGCCGAGCAGCGGGTGCATGCCCATCAGCCCCTGCAGCAGCACCGCCAACTCATCGGCGGTGCGCCGGGCGTCGGTGGAGATGCGCCAGTGCTCGACGATCTCCTCGCCGTCGAACAGGCCGAGGACGGTATGGGTGTTGCCGACGTCGATGGTGAGCAGCATCAGCTCTGCTCCGCCCTGAAGTCCAGGCCGATGTCGAGGATCGGCGAGGAGTGGGTGAGCGAGCCGACCGCGAAGTAGTCCACGCCGGTCTCGGCGTACGCGCGGGCGTTCTCCAGCGTCAGGCGGCCGGAGGACTCCAGGAGGGCGCGGCCCGCGACGATCGCCACCGCCTCCTCGGTCTCGACCGGGGTGAAGTTGTCCAGCAGGATCAAGTCGGCCCCGGCGTCCAGGACTTCACGCATCTGGTGCAGGGTGTCGACCTCGACCTCGATGGCCAGCTCCGGGAACTCCGCCCGGACCGCCCGGAAGGCCTGGGCGACACCACCGGCCGCGACGACATGGTTGTCCTTGACCAGCGCCGCGTCGGACAGCGACATCCGGTGGTTGACACCGCCGCCGCAGCGCACCGCGTACTTCTCCAACGCCCGCAGCCCCGGAGTGGTCTTGCGGGTGTCGCGGACCTTCGCCTTGGTGCCCTCCAGCGCGTCGGCCCAGGCCCGGGTGGCGGTGGCGATACCGGACAGCCGGCACAGCAGGTTGAGCGCGCTGCGCTCGCCGGTGAGCAGATCGCGGGTGCGGGTGCGTACGGTCAGCAGCACCTGGCCCGCCTCGACCCGGTCGCCGTCCTCGACATGCCGCTCGACCTCGAACTCGTCGGTGCAGACCACCGAAAGGACCGCCTCGGCGATCCGCAGGCCCGCCACCGTGCCCGCCTCGCGGGCGGTGAAGTCCCCTACCGCCACGGCGTCTTCGGGCACCGTCGCCACCGTCGTGACGTCCACGCCGTTGTCGAGGTCCTCCTCGATCGCCATGTGCGCGATGTCCTCGACCTGGACCGGGTCGAGCCCGGCGGCGGCGAGCAGCTCGGCCAGGTCGGGGTCGAGACCGCACTCCAGCGGGTCGATGTCGTACACCTCGGATTCGTCGCCGCAGCCGCAGGCGTCACCGCAGCCACCGCCCGCGTCGACCGGTACTTGTCCCGGGCGGCCGATCTGGAGGAGTGGAAGGTCGGGCGTGCTCATGAGCGGGGCTCCCTGTTGCTGCGGTGGACGGGCGGGAAGTCTGCGGTCCCGGTGGGCGAGACGGACAAGGTCCGCTCGGGGGTCAGGCGTACGACCAGGTGGTGGCGCCAGTTGGCGTCGTCGCGGTCAGGGCGGTCCTCGCGCCAGTGGCAGCCGCGGGTCTCCTCGCGGCGGCGGGCCGCGGCGACCAGCACCCGGGCGACCAGGTTGAGGTTGGTGGCCTCCCAGGTCTCCACGCAGGGCTCGGCGGTCTTGTGGTCGCGCTCCAGGTCCTCGACCGCCTGGGTGTGGATGCGCTCCAGCTCGGCGGCGGCCCGGGCGAGGCTCCGCGCGCTGCGCAGCACCCCCGCGCCCTCGGTCATGACGCGCTGGATCTCGTAGCGCGCGGAGTGCTCAAGCAGCGGATCGCGGGAGGGGCCGGGCACGACCGGCGCACCGGCCGCCGGGGGGTTGGCCAGGATGTCGTCGGCGATGCGCTCGGCGAACACCAGGCCCTCCAGCAGCGAGTTGGAGGCCAGCCGGTTGGCTCCGTGCACACCGGTGCAGGCGACCTCGCCGCACGCGTACAGGCCGGGGACGGTGGTACGGCCGCGCAGATCGGTCCGTACGCCGCCGGAGGCATAGTGCGCGGCGGGCGCGACCGGGATCGGCTCGGTCACCGGGTCGATGCCGTTGGCGCGGCAGGCGGCGAGGATCGTCGGGAAGCGGCGGGCCCACATCTCGGCGCCGAAGTGCCGGGCGTCGAGGTACATGTGCTCGGCGCCGGTCTGCTGCATACGGCGCATGATGCCCTTGGCGACGATGTCGCGGGGGGCCAACTCGGCCAGTTCGTGCTGGCCCTGCATGAAGCGCACACCGTCGGCGTCGACGAGATGGGCGCCCTCTCCCCGTACCGCCTCGGAGACCAGCGGCTGCTGGCCCTCGGCCTCCGGGCCGAGCCACAGCACGGTGGGGTGGAACTGGACGAACTCCAGGTCGGAGACCTCGGCCCCGGCCCGCAGGGCCAGCGCGACACCGTCGCCGGTCGAGACGGCGGGGTTGGTGGTGGCCGAGAAGACCTGGCCCATGCCGCCGGTGGCCAGTACGACGGCGGGTGCGTGTACGGCGCCTACGCCGTCGCGCTGCCCCTCGCCCATCACATGCAGGGTGACACCGGCGGTGCGGCCCTCCGTGTCGGTGAGCAGATCGAGCACGAGCGCGTTCTCGATCGTCTCGATGCCCTCGGCGCGCACCGCGTCGACCAGTGCGCGGGAGACCTCGGCCCCGGTCGCGTCGCCGCCCGCGTGCGCTATCCGGCTGCGGTGGTGGCCGCCCTCGCGGGTCAGCAGGATCTCGCCGGTGGCCTCGGAGGTGTCGAACCGCGCACCGGAGGCGATCAACCGCCGTACCGCGTCCGGACCTTCGGTGACCAGGGTGCGTACGGCGGGCTCGTCGCACAGCCCGGCGCCCGCGACCAGCGTGTCGTCCAGATGCTGCTGCGGGGTGTCGCCGTCGCCGAGCGCGGCCGCGATGCCGCCCTGCGCCCAGCGGGTCGAGCCGTCGTCCAGCTTCGCCTTGGTGACGACGGTGACCTTGGCCCCCGCGGCGGCGCAGCGCAGCGCGGTGGTCAGCCCCGCGACGCCGGAGCCGACGACGACCACATCGGCCTCGATGGCCCAGCCGGGGGCCGGGGCGAGCAGCCGTATGTCGCTCATGAGCGGGCTCCGAACTCCAGGGGAAGGTTGTCGATCAGCCGGGTAGCGCCGACCCTGGCCGCGACGGCGAGGACCGCCGGGCCGGTGTGGCCGGGCGCGGCCTCGGTGAAGTCCGCGGGGTCGACCAGGGCAAGGTAGTCCACGGCCAGGCCGTCCGACGCGTCGAGTACGGCGCGGGCCGCCTCGCGGACCGCCTCGGGGCCGTCGGCGAGTGCGTCCCGCCCGGCGAACAGGGCGCGGGACAGCGCGAGGGCGGTGCTCCGCTCGTCCTCGGACAGATAGCGGTTCCGGCTGGACAGGGCGAGGCCGTCCGGTTCGCGGACGGTGGGCACCCCGACGATCTCCGCACCGAAGTTCAGGTCGGCCACCATTCGGCGGATCAGCACGAGTTGCTGGGCGTCCTTCTGGCCGTAGAAGGCGACATCCGGCCGGGTGAGGTGGAGCAGCTTGGCGACGACGGTGAGCATGCCGTCGAAGTGGCCGGGACGGGAGGCGCCCTCGTAGCGCTCGCCCATCGGCCCCGCGGTGATCCGGACCTGGGGTTCGCCGCCGGGGTAGACCTCGTCGGTGCTGGGCGCGAAGACCACGTCGGCGCCGGCCTTTTCGGCGACCTTCAGATCCGCGTCCAGCGTGCGCGGATAGCGGTCGAGGTCCTCGTTCGGGCCGAACTGCAGGGGGTTGACGAAGACGGTGACGACGACGCGGCCGTCGCCCACCCGTTCCCGGGCGGTACGGATCAGCGTGGCGTGTCCTTCGTGCAGCGCGCCCATCGTCATCACCACGGCGAGCCGGCCGGGCGCGGCGGCCACCAGCGCGTCCAGTTCACCCGAGGTGTGGACCAGCTCCGTCATGCGTTCCCTCCGTCGGCCAGGACGCCCAACAGCGCCTCGGCCTGCTCCGCCTTCAACATCCCGTTGGCCATCGCCCGGTCGGCGGTCGCCCGGGCCATCGCCAGGTATGAGCTGACGGCCTGCGGGGCGGCCTTGCGCAGCTCGGCGACGTGGGCCGCGACGGTACCGGCGTCGCCGCGCGCGACCGGGCCGGTGAGCGCCTGGTCACCGGAGCGCAGCGCGTTGTCCAGGGAGGCGCCCAGCAGCGGGCCGAGCATCCGGCCGGGGTTCTCCACCCCGGCCGCCACGAGCAGCTCGCGGGCCTGGGCGACCAGGGTGACAAGGTGGTTGGAGCCGATGGCGAGCGCCGCGTGGTAGAGCGGGCGAGCCTCCTCCGCGATCCACTCCGGCTCGCCGCCCATCTCCACCACCAGCGCCTCGGCGGCCAGCCGCAGCTCCTCGGGAGCGGTGACGCCGAACGGGCATCCGGCCAGCCGCTGTACGTCCACGCTGGTACCGGTGAAGGTCATCGCGGGGTGCAGCGCGAGCGGCAGCGCACCGGCGCGCAGCGCGGGGGCGAGTACGGCGGTTCCGTACCGTCCCGAGGTGTGCACCAGCAGCTGCCCGGGGCGGATGGCACCGGTCTCGGCCAGCCCGGCGACCAGTGCGGGCAGGACGTCGTCCGGCACCGTCAGCAGTACGAGTTCGGCGCGGGCCAGCACCTCGTCGGGCTCGACCAGCGGCACTCCGGGCAGCAGGGCCTCGGCGCGGCGGCGCGAGGCATCGGAGACACCGGAGACGGCGACTGGCCGGTGCCCGGCCAGCTGAAGCGCGGCGGCGAGCGCCGGGCCGACCCGGCCGGCTCCGACCACACCTACGGAGAGCCGCGCCGGGCGGGACTCGGCGGACTCGGTGATTCGGTGGGTGTTCACTCGGCAGTGGCCTTCCGTTCCAGTCCTCGGGGGGTACCGGACCCTCCAATGCTACGCGAGGCCCATTCTGGGGCTGCCCGGCATGGGTGCGCTCGCGCTGGCGGTTGGCGGGGATTCCCGCCCGCCCACCTGTTACCGCCTGCGGGGTCCGCACCCCCCACCAAGCCGCAGCGCAGAGTGAAACAGAAGGGGCCGCGGCGGGGTGTCCCCGCAGGGTGGCGATCGAACTTCCCGGCAGGACCCGTTTCCGGCCGCAGGGAGCCACCCGAGGAGTCACCCCGCCGCGGCCCCGACCCGGAAACCGGCCTCGCGCAACGGCAACCGTGCGCCCCCGGTGACGGGTGGGCGGGTGGGAAATCCCAACCGCCAGCGCGAGCGGTCAGGCGCCCCCGGCGCGCACCAAGCCGGTCTCGTACGCCAGTACGACCGCCTGCACGCGGTCCCGCAGGCCCAGCTTGGTCAGGATGCGCCCGACGTGCGTCTTGACCGTCGCCTCCGACAGCACCAGCCGCTGGGCGATCTCCCCGTTGGACAGGCCCTGCGCCACCAGCAGCAGCACCTCGCGCTCGCGCTCGGTGAGCCGGGACAGCTCCGCGCTGGTGGGCTGGTCGCCGCTGGGCGGCAGCATGGGCGCGAAGCGGTCCAGCAGGCGGCGGGTGGTGCTGGGGGCGACGACCGCGTCGCCGCTGTGCACGGCGCGGATCGCGGCGAGCAGTTCGCCGGGCGGCACGTCCTTGAGCATGAAGCCGCTGGCCCCGGCCTTGAGCGCGGCGAAGGCGTACTCGTCCAGGTCGAAGGTGGTGAGGATCAGTACCCGCGGGCCGCCCTTGTCCGGGTCGTGGTCGGGGCTGCCGCAGATCCTGCGGGTGGCCTCGACTCCGTCGAGCTTCGGCATGCGCACGTCCATCAGCACCACGTCGACGTCGGCCGTGCGCAGCACGTCGATCGCCTCCGCGCCGTCCCCCGCCTCGGCGACCACCTCCATGTCCGGCTGTGCCTGCAGCACCATCCGGAAGCCGGTGCGCAGCAGCACCTGGTCGTCGACGAGCATTACCCGGATCGCCATTCCCTCAGCCCTCAATCCCTCTACGTTGACAAATCTGATGGAGCGTCAGCGACTCGGCTTGAGTGGCAGCGCCGCGCTGATCCGGAAGCCTCCGCCCGGCCGCGGCCCGGTGTCCAGCGTGCCGCCGACCATGGCGATGCGCTCGCGCATGCCGATCATGCCCTGACCGAGGCCGTCCGCGCCGCCCTCCTCGTACAGCTCGTGCTGCGCACCGCGCCCGTCGTCCTCGATCAGCATCTGCAGTTCGGCGTCCCCGTAGGTGATGTGGACGGTCGCACGGGCGTCCGGGCCGCCGTGCTTGCGGGTGTTGGTCAGCGCCTCCTGCACGATGCGGTACGCGGTCAGCTCGACACCGCTGGAAAGCGGCCGCGGCGTGCCGTCGACGGCGAAGTCCACCGGCAGACCCGCGCCGCGCACCTGGTCTATGAGATCGCCGAGCTGGTCGACACCGGGCTGCGGTACGTACTCGCCACCGCTGTCGTCCGACGCGCGCAGCAGCCCGAGCAGCCGGCGCATCTCGGCCAGTGCGAGCCGCCCGGTCTGCGAGATGGTGGACAGCGCCTGCTTGGCCTGGTCCGGTGAGGCGTCCAGCACATACGCGGCGCCGTCGGCCTGCACCACCATCACCGAGACGTTGTGCGCCACGACATCGTGCAGCTCCCGCGCTATCCGCGCCCGCTCGGCGGCCACGGCGGCCTTCGCCTGCGCCTCGCGTTCCCGCTGCAGCCGCTCGGCGCGCTCCTCCAGCTGCGCGTAGTACGCGCGCCGGGTGCGCAGGCTGTCGCCGATCACCCAGGCGAGCGCGAACGGGATGGTCATGAAGACGACGGCGACCAGATGCCCCCAGGTGGTCGCCGAACCGGACGGCCAGCGCAGTTCGTAGAGCACCGCCGCGCTCAACGACCCGAGCAGCGCGACCCTGCGGGCCCACTGGGCACCTACCGAGGCGACCGTGTAGACGATGACGAGCATCGCGAAGTTGCCGGGCGTGGGGGTGATCCGGAAGACCAGCTGTGCGACACCGGTGGCGATGGTGAGCAGCAGCATCTTCTCCGGCGCCCGGCGACGCAGCGCCACGACCAGCGACAGCGCCACCGCGGGCGGAATCTCCAGCAGGCGCTCGTGGCGCGGCCCGCCCTCCGAGACGATCTGCAGCGCCGAGAACCCGAGCAGGACGAACGCCCAGAAGCTGTCCACCATCGTCGGGTGTCTGCGGAAGAAGTCGTAGAGGCGCTGCACGTAACCCAGCGTAGGCATGAGTGACACGTGATGGGGTCAACCGGTAGAGCGATCCTGGGCGGTACCCGCTACTCCGCAGGGTGGATGGCCGAACGTTCCGGAGTCACCGCCTACGGTGGAGCGGTGACGACGCGGTGGCACGGGTGGCGCGAGGCCACCGAGCGGGCGCTGTACGGCCCGGACGGGTTCTTCCGGCGGCCCGAGGGCCCGGCCGGGCATTTCACGACGTCCGTACACGCCTCGCCGCGGTACGCGGCCGCCGTCGTGGAGTTGCTCGACAGGGTCGACAAGGAGCTGGGACGTCCGGCCGGGGTGGCGCTGGTGGACATCGGCGCCGGGCGCGGGGAGTTGCTCCGCGGGGTGCTGGATTGCGTACCCCCGAAGCTGGCGGGACGGCTGACGCTGTACGCGGTCGAACGCGCCGGGCGGCCGGACGGTCTGGACCCGCGGATCCGCTGGGGCTCCGAACCGCCGCGCGGCGTGACCGGGCTGCTGTTCGGCAACGAGTGGCTGGACAACGTCCCGGTCGAGGTGGCCGAGACCGACGAGCACGGTACGCCCCGCTACGTTCTGGTACGCGCCGAGGACGGTGCGGAGCGGCTGGGCGATCCGGTGACCGGAGCGGACGCGGCCTGGCTTGACCGGTGGTGGCCGATCGCGGGCGCGCCGGGTGAGCGCGCCGAGATCGGGCGGCCCCGGGACGCGGCGTGGGCCGAGGCGGTCGGTTCGCTGGCCCGCGGGCTGGCGGTCGCCGTGGACTACGCGCATGTGCGGGCCACCCGCCCGCCGTTCGGTACGTTGACCGGCTTCCGCGCGGGGCGCGAGGTCGATCCGGTGCCGGACGGCTCATGCGATCTGACCTCGCATGTGGCGCTGGACGCCTGCGCCGCCGCGTCCGGCGGGACGCAGGAGCTGCTGCTGTCCCAGCGGGCCGCGCTGCGCGCCCTCGGGGTCGGCGGTGAGCGCCCGCCCCTCGCCCTGGCCTCGACCGACCCGACGGGCTACGTCCGCGCCCTGGCCGCGGCCACCCGGGACGCGGAGCTGACCGCACCGGGCGGGCTCGGTGACTTCGTCTGGCTGGTGCGGCCGGTCGGCGTTCCGGCGGAGGCGGTTTTCACCGCCGGAACGCGGTCGTAGGAGACTGTTCCCATGACGGAGACCACGGTCGGCATCGGCGGCGCCGCGGAAGGCACCGACATGGTGCTCAACATCGGCCCCCAGCACCCCTCCACGCACGGCGTACTGCGGCTGCGGCTGATCCTCGACGGAGAGCGGATCAGCCATGCCGAACCCGTCATCGGCTATATGCACCGCGGCGCGGAGAAGCTCTTCGAGGCACGCGACTACCGCCAGATCATCATGCTCGCCAACCGGCACGACTGGCTGTCGGCGTTCTGCAACGAGCTCGGCGTCGTCATCGCCGTCGAGCGGATGCTGGGCATGGAGGTGCCGGAGCGCGCGGTGTGGACGCGTACCCTGCTCGCCGAGTTGAACCGGGTGCTGAACCATCTGATGTTCCTCGGCTCATACCCCCTCGAACTGGGCGGCATCACCCCGGTCTTCTACGCGTTCCGCGAGCGCGAGGAACTGCAGAACGCCATGGAGGAGGTCTCCGGCGGCCGGATGCACTACATGTTCAACCGGGTCGGCGGCCTCAAGGAGGACCTGCCGAACGGCTGGCTCGGCCGGGCCCGCCAGGCGGTGGCCGACGTGCGTTCCCGGATGGACGTCTTCGACCGGCTGGTCCTCGGCAACGAGATCTTCCGCGGCCGCACCCGCGGCGTCGGCGTCCTGGCCCCGCAGACAGTGCACGCCTACGGGGTCAGCGGACCCATCGCCCGCGCCTCCGGCGTGGACTTCGACCTGCGGCGCGACGAGCCGTACCTCGCGTACGGGGAGCTCCAGGACACCCTGAACGTCGTCACCCGCACCGAGGGCGACTGCCTGGCACGGTTCGAGTGCCTGCTGGAGCAGACGCACAACTCCCTTGACCTGGCGGACGCCTGTCTGGACCGGATCGACGAACTGCCGCCCGGGCCGATCAACCAGCGGCTGCCGAAGGTCCTCAAGGCCCCCGAGGGGCACACCTACGCGTGGACCGAGAACCCGCTCGGCATCAACGGCTACTACCTGGTCTCCAAGGGCGACAAGACCCCGTACCGGCTCAAGCTGCGCTCGGCCTCGTACAACAACATCCAGGCGCTGACCGAGTTGCTGCCGGGCACGCTGGTCGCCGACATGGTGGCGATCCTCGGCTCGATGTTCTTCGTCGTGGGCGACATCGACAAGTAGCCGCCGGGCGCCCGGCTACTGGGCGCGCAGCGCTCGTACGTCGATCTGCTCGGTCTCGTCGTGCGCGGTCAGGTCGATGACCTCGGGGTCGTCGTCCTGACCCGCCTCGTGCTGGGCGTACGCCTCGTCGCCGATCACGTCGGCGAGGTCGCGCGCCGCCGCGGTCTTGTGCACTCCGAAGAAGTCGAAGCCGCCCTGCGGACGCTTGGCGACCGCGTTCCGGGTCTGGGCATACGGGAGTACGGCGGCCGACGCCGGGACGAGGCGGGGCTGCTCGGGAAGCGGCGCGTGGTCTTCCGGGGTGTGGGCCTGCGGCGCCGCGGCCTGGGGCGCGCGGTGCTGGGGGGCGCGGGTCTCCAGCGCCTTGGACTGGCCGCGGTCTTGCGTGGCGGCCGCTTCGCGCTGCGCCTCCTGCTGGCGGGCGGCGTTGCGTTCGAAGTTGCGCAGCGCGTTGGCGGCCTTCAGGTACGCGGACGGGCTCACCGGGTTGCCGCCGGATGCCGCCGAGGAAGTGATGGCGCGCGGGGCGGCGGCGGCCTCGATCGCCAGCCTGCGGCGGCTCTCCAGGGCGCGGGCCCGCTCGCTCTCCGCGGTCGCGTACCGCCGTAGCAGTTCCGCGTGCTCACCGCGCAGCCGGGAGAGTTCGGTGCGCTTGGCCCGCAGCGTGCTCTCCAGACGGCGGCGGATCTCGCGGGACTCCTCGACGTCGGTCTCAAGCTCGGCTATGCGCTCGTCGGTACGCCATTCGTCCCGTACCCGGGCGGCGGTCAGCTCGGCGACCCGCTTGCCGGCGGCGCGGTCCCAGCTGCGCAGCAGGACCGCGCCGGTGCACGCGGCGGCGGCCGCTGCCGTGACGAGCGCGCGGAGGACCACCGCATGATCACCGCTGGGACTGAACCAGGCACCGACGGCGAGGGCCGTTGCCGACCCGGCGACCGTCAGCGGGGGAAGGAGCCTGTGCAGCGGCGGTGAATGGCGGTGTCGTCCACGTGGCATGGCTTGAAACTTAGCGTGCGAATGAGGCTAGTGGGAGGGGACTGCCCGATTCATCCCGTCCTGTTCTGTCACATATCGGATTGATCTTGCTCAACTCTTGATCAATCCCTTCGATTTGAGGTAGTCCGTGGCGACATCTGACGGCTTCTTCCGCTCCGCGTCCACCTGCTTGTCAAGAGCGGTCAGATCGGTGGTGGTCAGCACCTTCGTCAGCTTGTCGAGCGCCTCTGCTATCTGCGGCGAGCCCGCGTGCTTGGCGTTCACCACCGGCAGCACGTTGTCGGCGTTCTGCAGCTTCTTGTCGTCCTGCAGCAGGACCAGGCCGAACTGGTCAAGGGTCGCGTCGGTCGTTGTGGTCAGCACCAGTTGGTCGGCGCCGTCCTTGACCGCCTGCTTGGACTGCGGGGTGCCCACGCCCTTGGGATCGATGCCGGTCACATCGATGCCGTAGGTCTGCTTCAGTCCGGGCTCGCAGAACGGCCGGTCCGGGCACTCGTCCCCGGCCGCCAGCTTCACCGGCGCCTTGGAACCGCCCAGATCGCTCAGCGTCTTCAGATGATGTTGGTCCGCGAAGGTCTTGGTCACCGCGAACGCGTTCTGGTCCACCGCATCGCCGACGCTGAGCACCTTCAGCCCGCGCGGCTCGGCGAGCTTGGTCAACGCGGCCACGGTGGCGTTCGCGTCGGACGAGGCGACGGGCTTGGCCTTCGGGCCGTTCGCCTTGGCGTTGAGGAACTCCGCGAGCGTCGCCGCGTACTCCGGGACCACATCGATCTGGCCCTTCTCCAGGGCGGGTTCATACAGCTCGCGGTTGTTCAGCGTCTGGACCGACGTGGAGTAACCGGCATCGCTGAGCACCTTCGCATAGAGCTGCGCCAGAACCGAGCTCTCGGTGAACCCGGCGGAGCCGATCACCAGCGAGCCCTTGGCTCCGGAGCCGCCCGACGCCGACGGGCTCCCGCCCTTCTGCTCCAGACTGTTGCCGCCGCAGGCGGACAGTCCCGCGGCCAGTACCACCACGGCCGAGGCCGCGCCGACGGCGCGTATGCCGCGTAGACCCTTGCTCATTCGGTTACCCATCTCTTCGGCAGTCCACGGGAGTTGACAGTTTGACGACGAGCGCGGCGCCGGTGGCGCAGCGGGTCGGTGAGCCGCGACACGGCCACGAAGGCACCCTCGACCAGCAGCGCGAGCACGGCGACCAGCAGCGCGCCCGCCACCACCTGCGCGGTGTCATAGCGGTTGAACCCGGCGGTGATCAGCCGCCCGAGGCCGCCGCCGCCCGGCAGCGCGGCGAGCGTCGCGGTCGCCACCACCTGCACCGCGGCGGTGCGCACCCCGGTCATGATCAGCGGGAAGGCCAACGGAAGTTCCACCCGGGCCAGCAGCTGGCCGCCGGTCATCCCCATACCGCGCGCCGACTCCACGACATCCCGGTCGACCTCGCGCATTCCCACATACGCGTTGGTCAGCAGCGGCGGTATGGCGAACAGCACCAGCGCGATGATCGTCGGCCACTGCCCGTACCGCCCCAGCGGGCTGAGCACCAGCAGCACCAGCACCGCGAAGGTGGGCACCGCGCGCCCCGCGTTGGAGAGGTTGATCGCCAGCGCGCCGCCCCGGCCGAGATGGCCCAGCAGCAGTCCGACCGGCAGCGCGATGGCGCAACTGATCGCCAGGCAGACCACCGTGAGGTACAGATGCTCCCCCAGCCGGTGCCATACACCGTCCCCGCCGGCCCAGTTGGCACCGGTGGTCAACCACGTCCACGCCCCCGAGAGCGCCCCCATCACACAGCCGCCTTCCGGGCGCGTATCCGTATTCGGCGCGTGGCACGTGCGGTCGTCCGCCCCCGCGTCCACGGCGTGAGCAGCCGCTGTACGCCGAGCAGCAGCAGATCGGCGGCGATGGCCAGCACCACGCAGATCGCCGACGCCGTGAGCACCTGCGCCTTGAACAGGCTGTTCATGCCTTCGTAGATGAGGTTGCCCAGGCCGCCGTAGCCGACGATGGCACCGACGGTGGTGAGCGAGACCGCGGAGACCGTGGCGATGCGCAGCCCTGCCATCACCGCGGGCAGCGCCAACGGGAGTTCGACGCCGAACAGCAGCCGCAACGGCCCGTACCCCATGCCGCGCGCCGCCTCCCGGGCGTCCTCGGGGACCGCCTCCAGGCCCGCCAGTATGTTCCGGACCAGGATCGTCAGCGAGTACAGCACAAGGCCGGTGACCACCACCGCCGCCGAGACCCCGAAGACCGGCAGCAGCAGTGAGTACATCGCCAGCGACGGCACCGTGTACAGGACCGTGGTGAAGCCCAGCACGGGACCGGCGGCCGGGCGCCAGCGCCGCGCGACCAGCGCCAGCGGAAACGCCAGCAGCAACCCGATCGCCACTGAGGCGCCCGTGATCCACAGGTGTTGCAATGTCGCGTCGGTCAACTCCTGGCTACGGGAGCGCACATACTCGCCGCAGATCCAGTCATTAGCCGCCAAGCAGTCAGAACCGGCCATCTCGCTCACCTCCCCCGTCTAGCCCGTGACGCGAATCCAACGCTTCCTCCGAAGCCTTGTCTTCACTCGACGCCTTCTCTTCGCTCGATGTCTCGTTCTCTACGTTCGCGTTCGACGTCTGACGACCCTAACCCGCGGCACTGACAATCGCTCTCGGCCGCCACATGGCGGCAACACTGCCTTCACAACCCGCGTGCATTGTCAGCGGTGCGGGGTACGGTCGAGGCCACCGGCCATCGCGGCAACCAAGAGGCGACCAACGAGGACGCATGATCCGATTCGAGCACGTCACCAAGGGCTACCCGGACGGCACCACCGCCGTGGACGACCTGTCGTTCGAGGTCGCCGAGGGCGAACTGGTCACGCTCGTCGGCCCGTCCGGCTGTGGCAAGACCACCACCATGAAGATGGTCAACCGCCTCATAGAACCGACCAAGGGCCGGATCTTCCTGGGCGGTGACGACATATCCACCCTCGATCCGGTGGCGCTGCGCCGCCGGATCGGATACGTCATCCAGCAGGTCGGCCTCTTCCCGCACAAGACCGTGCTGGAGAACACCGCGACCGTCCCGCATCTGCTCGGCTGGCCGCGCCGCAAGGCCCGCGAGCGCGCCGCCGAACTCCTCGACCTGGTCGGACTCGACCCCGCCGTGCACGGCGAGCGCTACCCCGACCAGCTCTCCGGCGGCCAGCGGCAACGTGTCGGCGTGGCCCGCGCGCTCGCCGCCGATCCGCCCGTGCTGCTGATGGACGAACCCTTCGGCGCCGTGGACCCCGTGGTCCGCGAACACCTGCAGTCCGAGTTCCTCCGCCTCCAGGAGCAGGTCCGCAAGACCATCCTGTTCGTCACCCACGACATCGAGGAGGCGGTACGGCTCGGCGACCGCATCGCCGTCTACGGCAGCGGGCGGATCGAGCAGTTCGACACACCCGCGACCGTGCTGGGCGCTCCGGCGACCCCGTACGTCGCCGACTTCGTGGGCTCAGACCGTGGCTTGAAGCGGCTTTCGGTCACCCTGATCGAATCGGGTGACCTCGAACAGCCGCCGGTCGTCAGGCTGGACGACTCCGCGCGGGAGGCCGCCGAGCGGCTGGCCGACGAGGGCGCCCGGTGGGCCGTGGTCCTCGACGGCGAGGGCACGCTGCACGGCTGGGTGGCCGCCGACACGCTCGGTGAGGGGTCGGTGTGCGATCACGCGCGTCGTATGGAGGCGTGGCTTCCCGTCGGGTCCAACCTCAAGCAGGCGTTCAGCGCGATGCTGCAGCACGATGCGGGGTGGATCGCCGTCCTTGACGGCGACCACTTTCTTGGGGTTCTCACGCCGGGGCGGCTGCATTCCGCTCTGCGGCGGTCCATCGGTGCGGATTCTCGTGATGTCGCTCGGGGGGACGTTCTGCTGGAGTCGGTTCCCGGGGAGTGATCTCGCCCTCGGCGTGCGTGCCGTAAGTCTCTTTCCCACCCCGCCCGCCTGTTACCGCGGTCCACTGCGCGCCCGGGGCAGGCGGGGTGGGCGGCAGCGGCTTCCTGCCGGGGCCGGTGTCAGCGGGGGCTTGCCGGGGCGGAGCCGTTGTTCTCGTCGTCCGGGAGGCGGCAGACGCGCTCAAGGAACATCGCCGCCGCGCACACCGCCACGCCGGTGAGTACCGAAAGGCCCGCGTACAGCGCCTGGTCGCGGCGGGAGGGAGTGTCCATCGGCGAGGTCAGCAAGAAGACGCCGACGCCGCCGTAGAGCCCGGCGACCAGCGCGGCGACCAGCGCACTGGCATGGCCGAAGACCACCGCGCGCGCGGCCAGCAGCGGGTCCACGCCCTTGGCACCCAGGCGCCGCTCACGCTGGGCGCGCAGTCTGGCCCGCAGCGACAGCGCGGCGGCCGCCAGCACCACGGCGATCAGCCCGAGCACGATGGGCGCCGCGGCGGGTACGCCGGGCAGCGTGCCCACCGCGTCCCACAGCCGGGCACCCGCCCAGCCCAGCACTCCGGCCACCAAGAACAGCCCGACCAGCACCCGGAACCGAAGCTGCTTCAACAAGGTCTCCTCATCACAACGCTGCCCCACGGCGCCTCCGGCCGGACGGCGCCCCAAGCCTCAAGGCAACGTCTACTCCGGCAGGCGCAGTTCCACGTCCGCGCGCGGCGTCACGCCCTCGCGGCCCACATGCGCCAGCAGTTCCTCGACCGGACCACGGCCCGGCAGCTCGGCCGCCGGGTCCACGTCGTGCCACGGTACGAGAACGAAGGCCCGCTCATGCGCCCGCGGATGCGGAAGGGTGAGCAGCGGGTCGTTGGAGATCACGTCCTGGTACGAGACGATGTCCACGTCAATGGTGCGCGGACCCCAGCGCTCGTCCCGGACCCGGACGAACGCCTCCTCGATCGCATGGGCGCGCTCCAGCAGCGAGCTCGGCGGGAGGGTGGTCTTCATGAGCACCACGGCATTGAGGTAGTTGGGCTGACTGCCCGGCTCAACGCCCCACGGCTCGGTCTCGTACACCGGGGAGACCGCCTTGACGCGCAGACCCGGGGTGTCGGCGAGGGCGTCGATCGCGCCCTGGAGCGTCTCCAGGCGGTTGCCGAGGTTGCTACCCAGCGAGACCACCGCCCATTTGGGGTTGTGCAAGGTGGTGTCAGCGGCGTCGACGCGTTCCTCAACGGAGGCGGGTACCGGCTGGACGGTGGGGTCGGAACTCACGGGCGCCTCCTATGAATGGTGATCGTCACGTCGTCGAACGGAACGGTGATCGGGGCATGCGGCTTGTGCACGGTCACCTCGACCTCTTTAACCGGCTGGTGCGTCAGGCACTGGTTCGCGATGCGCTCGGCGAGCGTCTCGATGAGGTTGACCGGCTCCCCCTCGACGACACGTACGACCTCTTCGGCCACCACGCCGTAGTGCACGGTCTTCGTCAGGTCGTCCTCCGCCGCGGCGGAGGACGTGTCGAGTCCGAGCACCAGGTCCACCAGGAAGTCCTGGCCGTTCTCCCGCTCCTCGGGGAAGACCCCATGATGCCCGCGGCCCTTCAAGCCGCGTAGCGCGACGCGATCCACGAGACATCACTCCTGCTGGTCGTCGGACGTGCGGCCAAGGTCCCGCCGGTTGAGTGCGGGCCCGCCCGGTTCGAGGCTCCACGGCGGAGCCACGAGTCGAAGTTACCTGTCGAATCTACCTGCGAGCACCGACAATCCTTGCTGACGGGGTCCCGCCCGACGCCCCTCGGCCGCCTCGTCCCGGCGAAAACCACTGGGCGAATCTCGCATGCAGGCGCCCTTACCCGACACTTAGGCGGCCACTCCTGCCTTGGGAAGTTCTTGGCTCGAACGGGTGGCTCGACATGTGCCGGCTGACCACGGGCCGTCCCCTGGACACCAGCCGTACCACTAGATGCCAGCCGCACCATCGCCGTACTCGTCGTCGTCCTCGTCCTCGGTGCCCTCGGCCATGACCGGCGAACCGTGGTGCGACCACAGCTTCCAGCCCTGACGGGTGAGCCGGAACACGTTCGTGGCCACCACCAGGCCGCCGACCAGCTCGCCCGCGGAGCCGTCCGGCTGGGCGGGACCGCCGCTGAGGATGTTCTCGCTGCACGTGACCAGCGCGGCGTCGCCCGCCACCGCCACCTCGACGTCGGTGAGGAAGAACTGCATGTAGTCGGTGTTCGCCATGATCAGCGCGTACGAGCGCAGCACATGGCCGCGGCCGCGCAGTACCGGCCATCCCGGGTGCACCACGGTCACCGAGTCCGCCAGCGGGCCGTCGAGCAGGATGTCCTCCAGGGCGGGCAGGTCACCGGCCTCGACGGCGTCGTAGAAGGCCTGGTTGACGCGCTCGACCGCCTCCCGCTGGTCGTCCCGCCCGGTGGTCACCCGGCTCCCTCGATCGCGCGGGCCACCCGCACCGCGTCCGCGGTCGGCCGCACGTCGTGGACCCGTACCGCCCAGGCGCCCTCACGGGCCGCGATCGCCGAGACCGCGGCCGTCGCCGCGTCCCGCTCCCGCGCGGGCGGCGGATCGCCCTGCTCACCGGCGAGCACCCGCCCGAGGAACCGTTTGCGCGACGCCGCCACCAGCAGCGGCCGGCCCAGCTCGCGCAGCCGGTCCAGATGCGCCACCAGCGCCAGATCGTGCTCCGCCTCCTTGGCGAAGCCGAGTCCCGGATCGATCACGATGCGTTCCGGGTCGACGCCCGCCGCAACCACG
The DNA here is from genome assembly GCA_040631425.1 of Streptomyces sp. NPDC020096. Classification (GTDB taxonomy): domain Bacteria; phylum Actinomycetota; class Actinomycetes; order Streptomycetales; family Streptomycetaceae; genus Streptantibioticus_A. Next base: position 661,036 of record JBEYJY010000001.1, on the reverse strand, counting down.
GCGTCAAGGCGCTGCCGCAGTTCACCCACGACTTCCGCGGCGACGTCCCGGTAAACCGCCCGGCTGTTCATATCGATGCTGGCGCCCCGCCAGTGCATCACCACGAACGGGATCCGGGCGGCGGCGGCCATCGGCACCATCGCCGGATCGGCGAGGCCGCCGCTGACGTCGTTGACCATCCGCGCCCCGGCCTCGATGGCCCGCTCGGCGACCGAGGCCCGCATGGTGTCCACGCTCACCAGAGCCCCGGCGGCGGCCAACTCCCGTACGACCGGGAGCACCCGGCGCAGCTCCTCGGCCTCCTCGACGCGCTGTGCGCCCGGCCGGGTCGACTCGCCGCCCACGTCGAGCAGGTCGGCGCCGGAGGCGATCAGGTCGAGGCCGTGCTTGACGGCGAGCTCGGGGTCGAACCACAGACCGCCGTCGGAGAACGAATCGGGCGTGACATTGACCACGCCCATCACCGCGCACCGGTCCCATTCAGGCAGACCGGCCACCCGGCCTCGTGCATTCACCATGCCCAAAGCGTAGGGCTTGCCCGGCGGGATCTCCGCTGGCCCGGCGGGGCCTATGCGTTGGGCCGGTCTCCCGCGCAGGAGACCGGCCCAAAGGCAGTGCGAGGTGTCAGGCCGCGCGGCCGCCCACCGCGGACAGCCGCTTGTGCTCGGGATGAGCGCAGTCCCGTTGCTGCGGCTCCCGGCTGACGAACGGAATCCAGCGCCGGACGCGGGCGGGCAGCTCCAGTGTGATGAAGGCCTCGGCCTGCATCACGGCGAAACCGATCCGGGGCAGGTCGCGGTGGGTCGGGAAGACCATGAACCGCGGTTCCCAGGTCGGCTGGAACTTCGCGTTGAACTTGTACAGCGACTCGATCTGGAACCAGCGGGAGAGGAACACCAGCAGCCCGCGCCAGAAGCGCAGCACCGGACCGGCACCGATCCGCTCGCCGCGGGCGAGCGCCGAACGGAACATCGCGAAGTTCAGCGATACCCGCGCGATGCCCAGCTCCTGCGCGTTCTGCAGGGCGTGCACGATCAGCAGCTCGTTCATGCCCGCGTCCGCCGAGCGGTCGCGGCGCATCAGTTCCAGCGAGATGCCGTCCTTGCCCCACGGGACGAAGTGCAGCACGGCCTTGAGGTCGCCGTGCGGCGACGGGTCGTTCTCCTCCGTCTTGTGCGCGGTGACGACGACGCAGTTGCCGTCCTCCGGGTCGCCGAAGCGGCCCAGCGCCATGGAGAAGCCGCGCTCGGTGTCGGTACCGCGCCAGTCGGCGGCGGCCGAGCGGATCCGGGCCCGCTCCTCCTCGTCGAGGTCGCTCACCCGGCGCATCCGGCAGCTGTAGCCGTTGCGCTCGACGCGCTTGACCATCTGCCGGACGTTGCGCATCGAACGGCCGGACAGGGAGAAGCAGGCGGTCTCGACGATCGCCTCATCGCCCAGTTCCAGCGCGTCCAGGCCGGTCTCCCGGGTCCAGACCTCACCACCGGTCTCCGAGCAGCCGACCACCGCCGGAATCCAGGCGTGCGCCCTGGCCTCCTCCATGAACCGCTCAATGGCGCCCGGCCAGGCCTCGACATCGCCGATCGGGTCACCGCTGGCGAGCATGACGCCGGAGATCACCCGGTACGAGATCGCGGCCTTGCCGGTCGGCGAGAAGATCACGCTCTTGTCCCGGCGCAGCGCGAAGTGGCCGAGCGAGTCGCGCCGCCCGTGCTTGTCGAGCAGCCCGCGGATCTGCTCCTCGTTCTCCGGGCTGAGCACCGCGGTCGGGTGCTCGGGGCGCAGCACCAGGTACGCGGTGCTGAGCAGGATCAGGAAGCCGAGGCCGCCGAGGGAGTAGCCGACGATGTCAGCGGTGCGGTCGTGCAGGTAGCGCACCGGGCCGCCGAAGCCGAACAGGCCGTAGAACACGGTCTCGACCCGGTCCAGGATGGACGGGTTGCCGATCTCGGAGTTGGGGTGGGCACTGACGATCAGCAGGCCGATGCCGAAGCTGACGACGGACAGCACCACGAAGTTGAACGCCGCCCGCCAACGGGTGCGCGGGTCGGAAAGCGCCGTGAACTGGCTGCGGTGTGTGAGCAACACCACCATGAGACCCGCGGAGAGGACGGTGTCGACTATCGACACGCGGTGGCGCAGCACCTCTGCCAGCACCCCGGCGGGCAGCAGCGCCACCGCGGCCATCCAGGCCCGCCGCTTGCGGCGCTTGAGGCCGTGGGCGAGCATCAACATCAGCAGGCCCAGGATGATCGAGGCTGCTGCCGCGATGCTGCTCACCGCGCCCGGCAGGTATCCGGCCCAGGCGTGGACGCGGCTGTGCCGGAGCTGCGGGATGATTCCGGTCGCCAGGTCCAGCAACCCGATCACGGCGCCCACGGTGCCCACCAGTGCGGGCACCTTGCTGCTCGGGGTGAACCGCGGGAGGCGTGCGCGTGAATCCTGTGTGGCGGACGACTCAGTCATTGATGCCGCCCCCTGACGGAACCCTTTTAAGGCGTTCGGCATCTTTGTGTGCAGACATCGGTCTCCCAGCCCCGATCAATGGATCTTCCGGTCCGATGTGCGTCGGCCGTGCGAGCTCTGTGCGCCTTCTAGGACGAGAGCTTTGGCCGTGAGGTTCCACTTGCCGGGGCTGGACGGCCGGTCCACCGAACGGAAAGCGCCTCATGGGTCTCACTAGTAAGAAGCTCCTGGTCCTGGTCATCGTGCTGGCGGTGGCCTTCTTCGTCGCCACCATCTGGCTGTGGCCACGGCTGTCCCGCCAAGGGGTCAAACCCATTGCGGGTCGGGTCGGGCTGCTGTTCGGTGGCCAAATGGCGATCCTCGCGGCATTGGGCCTGTCGATCAACTCGTACTTCGGTTTCTACGCCTCGTTCGCCGATCTTTTCGGGACGAACCAGGACCCCGGCCAGGTGGTGGACTTCACCGCGGGCAGCACCAACGGCAAGGACGGCCTGCAGCACCTCGGCTCCCAGGGCGTCGGCGTGCCGGGCGGCGGGTCGCCGGACAAGGCGGGCCGCATCGACAAGGTCCAGATAAAGGGTCCCAAGACCGGCCTCACCACCCCGGCATATGTCTACCTGCCGCCGCAGTACTTCCAGAAGGGCTACAGCAAGCAGAACTTCCCGGCCTCGGTGATACTCACCGGCTACCCGGGCACCGCTGAGTCGCTGATCACCCGGATGAAGTACCCGCAGACCGCGACGGAGCACATCCAGCAGGGCAAGATGCAGCCGATGATCATGGTCATGCTGCGTCCGACGGTGGCTCCACCGCGCGACACCGAGTGCATCGACGTCCCCGGCGGGCCGCAGGTGGAGACGTTCTTCACCAAGGACCTGCGGCAGACCATCTCCGCGAACTACCGCGTCGGCAACGCCTCCCAGAACTGGGGCATCATGGGCGACTCCACCGGTGGCTACTGCGCCCTGAAGATGTCGATGCGGCACCCGGACGACTTCTCCGCCGCCGTCTCGCTGTCGGGCTACTACAACACCCACAACGACCCGACCACCGGTGATCTCTTCGGCGGCAGCAAGCAGCTGCAGAACGAGAACGACATGATGTGGTGGCTGAAGAACAAGCCCACCCCGAAGGTCTGGGCGCTGGTCACCAGCAGCAAGCAGGGCGAGTGGGACTACAGCCGCACGGTGGCGTTCATGAAGGCCGTCAAGCCGCCGATGCAGATCGCCTCGATCATCCTGCCCAGCGGTGGTCACAACTTCACCACCTGGAACCGCGAGGTGCCCAGCGCCCTCGACGCCCTGAGCCAGCACCTCACCCAGTAGCACCCATCCCCTGCGGGGGCGCACCGTTCAACGCGGCCGGGAGGACAAAAACGTCCTCCCGGCCGCGGCGCGTTCCGCCCTTCCGGCGGATCTTCGGCACGGGGCACGACCCTGCCCGGCGGCGCGGACGCCGCTGGGGCTCGGTACCTACCAAAAAGCCCTAACGGGCCAGTATCAGGCTCATTGCCTCGGAGCGGGTGGCGGGATCGCGTAGCTGGCCGCGTACGGCGGACGTGGTGGTCTTCGCGCCCGGCTTACGGATACCGCGCATCGACATGCACATGTGCTCGCACTCGACGACGACGATCACGCCGCGCGGTTCAAGGATCTCCATCAGGGAGTCGGCGATCTGCGTGGTGAGCCGTTCCTGCACCTGGGGGCGGCGGGCGTACACATCGACCAGGCGAGCCAGCTTGGACAGGCCGGTGATCTTGCCGCTGGTGGCCGGAATGTAGCCGACGTGCGCGACACCGTGGAACGGCACCAGGTGGTGCTCACAGGTGGAGTACACCTCGATGTCCCTGACCAGCACCATCTCGTCATGGCCGATGTCGAAGGTCGTGGTGAGCACCTCCTCCGGCGTCTGCCAGAGGCCGGCGAAGATCTCCTTGTAGGCCCGCGCCACGCGTGCCGGGGTCTCCCGCAGGCCCTCGCGGTCCGGGTCCTCTCCGACCGCGATCAGCAGTTCACGGACGGCGCTCTCGGCCCGCTTCTCGTCGAACTCGCCGACGGGGGCCGCGTCGACCAGCGTCACCGGGTCGGTCATGGGAGCCTCGTTCCTGGTACACGTAACACTTGAGCAAAGCGAAATGCCGCGCCCCCCAGGCTAGAACCTGGGAGGCGCGGCGTTCATTCCGGGCCGGAAAGGCCGGCCGGGGTCAGCTGTCGCTGGGGCCCGGGTTGCCGGTGTCCTCCGGCAGCTCGACCGTGTCGGTCGGCTGGGTCTGCGGCTGCTTCACCGTGGAGACCGTCGGCTGCGTGACGCCGTTGGCGCTACCCGCACCGTTGGCCATCGCCAGCTCGCGCGGCGAGAGCACCGGCGGGCGGGTCGAGGGCGTACGGCGCGAGGAGCCGGTCCACGCCGGGCGGGCCGGACGCTTGACCACCGGCTTGAAGATCTCCGCGACCTCCTCCTTGTTCAGCGTCTCCTTCTCCAGGAGGGCCAGAACCAGGTTGTCGAGGACATCACGGTTCTCGACGAGGATCTCCCACGCCTCGTTGTGCGCGGTCTCGATCAGCTTCTTGACCTCTTCGTCGACCAGGCCCGCGACCTCTTCCGAGTAGTCGCGCTGGTGACCCATCTCACGGCCGAGGAACGGCTCGGAGTTGTCGGTGCCGAACTTGATCGCGCCGAGTCGCTCGGTCATGCCGTACTGGGTGACCATCGCGCGGGCGGTGGCGGTCGCCTTCTCGATGTCGTTGGCGGCACCGGTGGTCGGGTCGTGGAAGACCAGTTCCTCGGCCGCCCGGCCGCCCATGATGTACGCCAGCTGGTCGAGCATCTCGCTGCGCGACTGGGAGTACTTGTCCTCGTCCGGCAGCACCATCGTGTAGCCGAGGGCGCGGCCGCGCGGCAGGATCGTGATCTTGTGTACCGGGTCGCTGTTCGGGCAGGCCGCGGCGACCAGGGCGTGTCCGCCCTCGTGGTACGCGGTCGCCTTCTTCTCCTTGTCGCTCATGATCCGGGTCCGCTTCTGCGGTCCGGCGACAACGCGGTCGATGGCCTCGTCCAGCATCCTGTTGTCGATGAGCTTGAGGTCGCTGCGCGCGGTGAGCAGCGCGGCCTCGTTGAGGACGTTGCTCAGGTCGGCGCCGGTGAAGCCGGGGGTACGGCGGGCGACGGCCTGCAGGTCGACGTCCGGGGCGACCGGCTTGCCCTTCTGGTGGACCTTGAGGATCTCCAGACGGCCCTGCAGGTCCGGACGGTCGACGGCGATCTGGCGGTCGAAGCGGCCCGGGCGCAGCAGCGCCGGGTCCAGGATGTCCGGCCGGTTGGTGGCGGCGATCAGGATGACGCCGCCCTTGACGTCGAAGCCGTCCATCTCGACCAGCAGCTGGTTCAGCGTCTGCTCGCGCTCGTCGTGGCCGCCGCCGAGGCCTGCGCCACGGTGCCGACCGACGGCGTCGATCTCGTCGACGAAGACGATCGCCGGGGCGTTCGCCTTCGCCTGCTCGAACAGGTCGCGGACCCGGGAGGCACCGACACCGACGAACATCTCGACGAAGTCGGAACCGGAGATCGAGTAGAACGGCACGCCCGCCTCGCCCGCGACGGCACGTGCGAGCAGCGTCTTACCGGTACCGGGCGGCCCGTAGAGCAGTACGCCCTTGGGGATCTTGGCGCCGACGGCCTGGAACTTGGCGGGCTCCTGCAGGAACTCCTTGATCTCCTGAAGCTCCTCGACCGCCTCGTCCGCGCCCGCCACGTCGGTGAACGTGGTCTTGGGCGTGTCCTTGGTGATCAGCTTGGCCTTGGACTTCCCGAAGTTCATCACCCGGGAGCCGCCGCCCTGCATCTGATTCATCAGGAACAGGAAGACCACGACGATCAGGACGAACGGCAGCAGCGAGAGCAGAACGCCGACGAACGGATTCTGCTTCGACGGCGAGACGGTGTAGCCGTCGGGGAGCTGCGTGCCGCCCCGCTGGTGGTCGTCGACCTGGGTCTGCAGCTTGGCTGCGAGGTCGGCGCCCTGGCGGCCGATGTAGCTGGCCTTGATCTTGTCGCCCAGGTCCTTGCCGTCGACCTTGGCGCCCGGCTTCAGCTGGACCGAGATGGTCTGCTCATCGCCGGTGGTGATTTTGGCTGACTGGGCCAGCCCCTGGTCGACCGCGGCGACGACCTGGCCGGTGTCCACCGTCTTGTAGCCGCCCGTCGAACCGACGACCTGCATCAAGACGACCACGGCAAGGACGGCCAGCACGATCCACATGACCGGCCCACGGAAGTAGCGTTTAACGTCCATCCATGCGGGGCGGCGACGCCCCGTCCCTCCTGCCACAGTGAGAGCACCTCGGCCACTTCGGCCGCTGTGCGCTAGCTAGGTGTATGACCCGACCTTCGGACGGTACCTCAGCATTGTCACCTGAAGCTGCCGAGGACCGTTAACAAACCCCTCTTCCCTTGCTCCAACGGCAGGAAACCGGGGTCGGTTCCCCGGCGCCCATACCGGGTTACCGCGTACTCGTCCAGACGGTCGGCGTGTCAGCCGCCGTAGACGTGCGGGGCGAGCGTGCCGACGAACGGCAGGTTGCGGTACTTCTCCGCGTAGTCCAGCCCGTACCCCACCACGAACTCGTTGGGGATGTCGAAGCCGACGTACTTCACATCGATGTCGACCTTGGCCGCCTCCGGCTTGCGCAGCAGCGTGCAGACCCGGAGCGAGGCCGGGCCGCGCGAGCTGAGGTTGGACAGCAGCCAGGACAGGGTAAGCCCGGAGTCGATGATGTCCTCGACGATCAGCACATCGCGGCCGGCGATATCGGTGTCGAGGTCCTTGAGGATGCGGACCACGCCGGAGGACTTGGTTCCGGCGCCGTACGAGGACACCGCCATCCAGTCCATGGTGACGTCGGACGACAGCGCGCGGGCCAGGTCCGCCATCACCATCACGGCGCCCTTGAGGACACCGACGATCAGCAGGTCCTTCCCGGCGTAGTCCCTGTCGATCTCCGCGGCCAGCTCGGCCAGTTTGAGGTCGATCTCTTCCTTGCTGATGAGCACCTTCTCAAGGTCGGTGCCCATGTCCTTCTCGTTCACCCGCGCTACTTCCTGCAAGGCCTGCCGGCTCGGTACGTCATTCGGCTGCGGTCGTCCGCCGGAAGACCAGTTTGCCATTCGCGCGGCGGGCCTCGACGCCCCCGGGCAGGTTGATGGGCCCCTGACCGCGCCAACCGGTGATCAGCCGGTCGGTTTCCTCGATATGACGGGAGAACAACGATCCGGCCGGACTGCCCGCCATGATGGCCGCGCGGCGCAGGACCCGGCGGCGTACGGCGGACGGCAGCGGGAACAGCTTGCCGGGGTCCAGCGCATCGTCCGGGTCGCCGTCCACCGCGGCCTCCCGGGCCGCCGCCGCGGCCCACTGGTCGAGCGCGTCGGCATCATCACGGAAGAGCTGGGCGGTGCGGGCGAGCGAGGCGACCACCCCGCGGCCGAGCGACTTCTCCAGGACGGGCAGCGCCTCGTGCCGGACCCGGGCGCGGGTGTACGCGGGGTCGGCGTTGTGCGGGTCCTCCCAGACGTCGATGCCCTGGGCGACGCAGGCCTTGCGGGTGGTCTCGCGGTCGAGCAGCAGGAACGGACGGCGGTAGCGGCCGCCGGGTCCGGAGACCGCGGCCATGCCGGACAGCGAACGGGTGCCGGAGCCGCGGGCGAGTGCGAGCAGGACGGTTTCCGCCTGGTCGTCGCGGGTGTGGCCGAGCAGCACAGCGGCGGCGCCGAGCGAGTTGGCGGCGGCGTCCAGGGCGGCGTACCGGGCGTCGCGGGCGGCGGCTTCCGGGCCGCCCTGGCGGCCGACGGTGACGCCAAGGGCCTCCACGGGGTCAAGTCCGAGGTCGCGCAGCCGGTGCACGACGTCGAGGGCGCGGGTGGTCGAGCCGGCTTGCAGTCCGTGGTCGACGGTGACGGCTCCGGCCCGTACGTCAAGCTTGCGGGCCTCGAAGGCGAGGGCGGAGGCGAGCGCCATGGAGTCGGCGCCGCCGCTGCAGGCCGCGAGCACCAGCGGCCGTTCGCTCAAGGCGCAGGTGGTGGGGGTGGTGGGGGAGAGCTCGGAGGCGGCGGCGGGGGTGCGGGCCAGGTCGTTGAGCACGTCGTGGAGTACGCGGCGGACCGCCAGGCGTATCGCGGCGACCGCGGGATGGGGACCCATATCCATTCCTCCTGAAATGCACAGCCCACCTGAGGATTTTGGGAGGGCCGTGGGGGGATGACGGAGCGTGGCTAGATGGTGACAGATATGGAGCGCTACCCGAGCATCGCACGCCTACCCATCGGCCATGGTCCCTCGGATGGGTGAACTGTGGGGCGCTCAGGGTTCACGTGTCAGTGCGTCGGTGCACCCTTGCGATCCAGTCCGCCGGTTTGGCGATCTCCGTCTTGGTGGGCAGGGTGTTGGGCGAGGTCCAGATCCGGTTGAAACCGTCCATACCGACCTCGTCGACCACGGAGCGTACGAAGCGCTCGCCGTCGCGGTACTGGCGCAGCTTGGCGTCGAGGCCGAGCAGTTTGCGCAGGGCCTGGTCGAGGCGGCCGGCGCCGGTGGCGCGGCGCTTCTGGAACTTCTCCCGGATCTCGGCGACGGACGGCACGACGTCCGGCCCGACGCCGTCCATCACGTAGTCGGCGTGGCCTTCGAGCAGCGACATCACGGCGGTGAGCCGGGCCAGGATCTCGCGCTGTGCCGGGGTCTGGACGATCTCGACGAGGCTGCGGCCCGCACTGTCGGACTCGCCCTCCGGTCGGGCGCCGACGAACGACTGGGCGGCCTCGCGGACCCGCTCCAGCAGGGTCGCGGGGTCGACCTCGGTCTGCGCCAGGAACTCCTGGATCTCCGACTCGATGTGGTCGCGCAGCCAGGGCACGGCGGTGAACTGGGTGCGGTGGGTCTCCTCGTGCAGGCAGACCCAGAGCCGGAAGTCATGCGGGTCCACGTCGAGTTCCCGCTCCACGTGCACGATGTTCGGTGCGACGAGCAGCAGCCGCCCGGAGCGCGGCTCGCCGGGCTCGGGTACGGCGGGGCCCGCGGGCAGCTCACGGGTGGCGGGGGCGAAGGTCTCGTACTGGCCGAGCACCCGGGAGGCGAGGAACGACAGCAGCGCGCCGACCTCGACACCGGTGACCTTGCCGCCGACGGCGCCCAGTACCGCGCCGCCGGGGAGCGCGCCGCGGCGCGCCTGCATCTTGTTGAGCAGCGGCTTGAGGATCTCGCGGAAGCCCGCCACGTTGGCCTTGACCCAGCCCGCGCGGTCGACGACCAGGACGGGGCTGCCGTTCTCGTACGAGCCGGGGCCGCCGGAGCCGTACATCCGCGTGAAGGACCGAACATGTTCCTCGGACGACCTGGCGTGGCGGCGCAGTTCGGTCACCACGGCGCGCGCCTCCTCACGGCTGACCTCGGGACCCGGCCGTACCAGTCGGGTCGCGGTCGCCACCGCGAGGTTCCAGTCGACCATCTCCGCACCACCGATGCTCGTCATGGGTTCACGGTACGTGGCGCCGACCGGCTTTCGCCGCCCGGCGCCGATTTCCACACCACCTGGGGGCGATCCCCCAGACCCGCCACCGGGGCTTCCCTCCCGTCCCTCCGTCGGGGCCATGCCCCGCCCCGCCCCCTCCGCGAGCCAACTCCGGGCGCCCATACGGCTGTCCGCAGGCTGCGGCAGTCGAATGACCACCGGTCCGCACCATCGCGGCGGAATTCCTTTACCGCCGCTACGGCGCGGCAGGCGGTGCGGAGCCGCTAGGGACTCAACCAACATGCGCCGGACGGTGGGTGGTCGCGGCGAGCGCATTACCGCCGGGTAGGCAGGTGGCGGTTGCGCACCGGAATGCCCCTGGCCTGCGGCAGTCGAATGATCGCCGAGCCGCATCATCGTCGCTGCTCGCCATCGGGGCGCAGTCCTTTCACCGCCGCGACGCCGAACAGCCCCCACGGCGTGGATCGGCGGTACGGAACCGCCGCAACCCGGCGGCCCTCCGCCTGACAGGCCGCCCAGCGGCCGGGGCTCGCCCCAGCAAAACCGCCGCCCCCAACAACCCGGGCCCGGGGGCCCGGGGGCCTGCCCCAGGAAAGCTCACCGTCGCCCCTGGGGCGCGAGCCCCCGGGGCGTTAGCGGCAGCCGCAGTTGGTGACGGTGGAGGCCAGGCGGTCCAGGGCGGCTACGGCGGTGTTGGCGTTCGAGGTGCCGGATGCCATGAAGGCGAAGAGGAGGAGGCGACCGTCGGCGTCCACCACCGTGCCGGCGAGGGTGTTGACGCCGGTGAGGGTGCCGGTCTTGGCGTGTACCAGGCCCGCCGCGTCGGAGGCGGTGGTGTCCTGGGAGCCGCGGAAGCGGTCGCTGAGGGTGCCGGTGAACCCGGCGATCGGCAGCCCGCTGAGCACCGGCCGCAGCTGCGGGTGGGCCGGGTCGGCGGCGGTGAACAGCAGGCGGGCGAGCAGTTGCGCGGTGAGCCGGTCATCGCGGTCCAGACCGCTGCCGTCGTGGAAGGTGGTACCGGCGAGCGGCAGCCCGAGCTTGCCCAGCGCCTGGCTGATCGCCTGCGCCGATCCGTCGAAGCTCGCCGGCTGCCCGAGGCTGATCGCGGTCTGCCGGGCGAGCGCCTCGGCGATGTCGTTGTCGCTGTTCGTCAGCATCCGCTCGACCAGCGCGGACAGCGGCATGGAGTCCACCTCGGCGATCCGGGCCTCCTCGCCCGCCGGGGCGGCGCCGGGCCCCACGTTGCCGTCCACGGTGATCCCGCGATCGCGCAGCAGGCCCGCGAAGGTCTGCGCCGCCGAGGCGGCCGGGTCGGCGACGCGCGGGGCGGCCTCGGTGGAGTTGGGGTCGACCCGGCCCTCGTCGGCCATGAGCGCGGTGACCAGCGTGATGTTGTCGCCGACATCGAGGGCGCGCAGCAGTGGCCCGGAGTAGAGCGAGGTGTCGTAGCTCAGCTGGACCTTCGTCCAGCCACGTTCCTTGAGCGTCCTGGCCGTGGCGTCCGCGAGGTCGCGCAGGCTCGCCGGGGTGGAGTCCGGGTCGGCGCCGGGCGGCGCGGGTTGCGCGGTGAGCGTCGGGTCGCCACCGCCCACGAGGACGATGCTGCCCGGGGCACCGCCGGGGACGACGGTGGTCGGGATCCGGTAGTCCTCGCCCAGGCTCTCCAGCGCGGCAACTGCCGTGGCGATCTTGGTGGTTGAGGCGGGAGCGGAGGGTATGTCCGCGCCATGGCCGTACAGCTGCCGCCCGGTGACGGCGTCCAGGACCACTCCGGTACGTACCGCGCCGAGCCCGGGGTCGTCGAACAGCGGGGAGAGCGCGTTGTCCAGGCCCTGCGTGGTGGGCAGCGGTACGGCGGAGCCGGCCTGCGGCGCCGGGCCCGGGCCGAGCCCGGCGAGCACCTCGGGGGCGCTGGGCGCGGCGCTGGCCGCCGTATCACCGGTATGGCCGGTACGGCCCACGCCGTCCCGCGCGGCTGCCCAGGTGCGCTCCGCCACGCGCTGGCCGCCCGACCAGGGACCGGTCGCGGCGATCGCGATCAGCGCGATGACCAGGCCGACGGCGCCCGCGCCGACGGCCACCCGCAGGGCCCCGTCGACCCTCCGCAGCCCGGTGGCCGCCCACGCCGCGCCCCGGCCGAGGCCCGCTCGCCGGAGCAGCGCGGCGGCGCGGCGCGACACCATGACCGCCCAGCGGCGTACCCGATCAGAATTGATCCAGCCCCAGTCGCGACCGATCATGAACGGACCCCTCCGCGACAGCGGCGGACGGCGTCCGGGCCACGGTCGGAACCACCCGCAACGGTCGCCCTTCGGGCGGCCGCGCCCACCCGTCGTCGCACTCTGGACCAGCCCCTTTCGCGATCACACACCTGCGTGGGGGACACTTAATCATCCGAAGTATGTGCTGATCATGGCTGATGTTGGAGGAGTCTTGGAGTTCGACGTAACGATCGAGATCCCGAAGGGTTCGCGGAACAAGTACGAGGTGGACCACGAGACCGGTCGTATCCGCCTGGACCGACGGCTCTTCACCTCGACCATGTACCCGGCCGACTACGGCTTCGTCGAGGACACCCTGGGCGAGGACGGCGACCCGCTGGACGCCCTGGTCCTGCTGGACGATCCGACCTTCCCCGGCTGCCTCATCAAGTGCCGTGCGATCGGCATGTTCCGGATGACCGACGAGGCGGGCGGCGACGACAAGCTGCTGTGCGTGCCGGCGTCCGACCCGCGGGTGGAGCACCTGCGTGACATCCATCACGTGAGCGAGTTCGACCGCCTGGAGATCCAGCACTTCTTCGAGGTCTACAAGGACCTGGAGCCGGGCAAGTCGGTCGAGGGCGCCAGCTGGGTGGGGCGCACCGAGGCGGAGGCCGAGATCGAGGCCTCCTACAAGCGGCTGAAGGAGCACGGCGGCCACTGAGCCCGTCGTACGCGCCTCGTTGAAGGCCCCCGCCACCATTAAGTGGCGGGGGCCTTCAACACGCTTGGGGCCAACGGCGGTTGGCGATCGCCGGGCGGACCGCCGAACCCGGTCCGCCGCCGGTCAGAATCCGCGGGTCCGCTTCGCGGCGCGGCGCGACGGTCCGCCGCCCGGGAACTTGACGACCATCCGTGCGACCTCGCCACCGAGGTTGACGCCGATGGCCACCGCCAGCGCCAGGGCGGCCGCCTTGGCGAGCGAGGCGACCCCCGCGTCCTGCTTCCCCTGGGTGAAGGCGAGCAGACCGAAGTACGTCGCGCTACCCGGCAGCAGCGGGCCGATCGCGGCGGTGACGTACGGCAGCGCGGAGGCGAACCGGTACCGCGACAGCATCTGGCCGAACAGGCCGACGAGTCCGGCGGCGACGGCCGTCGCGGCGATCGGCGAGAGCCCGGCCTGGTAGTGCAGCGCCCCGTAGACGACCCAGGCGACACCGCCGTGGAGCGTGACGATCGGCAGCACCCCCCGCTCGCACTGCAGCAGCACCGCGAAGGCCAGCGTCAGCGCCATGGCCGCGAGCAGCTGCACCGGCGCGTTCTGGTAGGTGTGCAGCGCCTCGTCGGGGTTGAGTTGGGCATGCAGGCTCACCCCCACGTACAGCACCATCGTCACGCCGAAGACGATGCCGACGATCAGGTACATGACCTCCAGCAGGCGGGCGGAGGCGGTGATGTAGAAGCCGGTCAGACCGTCCTGCACTCCGGCCACCAGAGCCCGTCCGGGGATCAGCGCGTACAGCCCACCGGTGATCACCGCCGAGGACTGGATATGGCCGCCGCCCGGCAGGTAGGAGCCGTAGAGGTTCATCAGCACGCCCATGGCGGCGGCGGGCATGGCCGCGGCGACGAACTGGTAGAACTCCGGCAGCCCGCGCCCCGCGCACAGCCAGGCAAGCCGGTCGCCGAGCATCGCGCCGATGGCGGCCGCCGCGAAGACCGTCGGGCCGCCGCCGACCAGCATGCTCGCCGCGCCCGCCAGGAACCCGGCGGCGGCGGTGAGCAGCCAGCCGGGGTACGGATGCCGGTTGCGGCGGATCTCGGCGAGCGCGCCGTAGGCGTCCTCAAGGGTCGCCTCGTGCGCCATGATGTCGTCGATCAGCCGGAAGACGGCGGCGAGCCGGGTGTAGTCGGTGCCGCGGCGGCGTACCGTGCGGCTCGCCGTGATCGGGTCCTCGACCAGGGACGGCTGGTGGCTGATGGACAGCAGGGTGAAGGTGACGGTCGGCTCGACGCGGTCGAGTCCGTAGGCGTGGGCGACGCCGAACATCGCCGCCTCCACGTCCTCCGCGCCCTCGCCGCCGGCCAGCAGCAGCTCGCCGATACGCAGCGTCAGGTCGAGGATGCGGGGCACCGGAGGCCCCTCGGACTCGGGCTTCTCGGACCGCTCCGGCGCCGGGCGTTCGGCGACCGGTATCCGCAGCATGGCGCGCATCCGGTCCTGCCAGGGCGCCTCGCTGGGGAGCCGGACCACGGGTATGCCCTCGGGCGGTGTGAAGGCGGTGTGGTGCACCGCCGCACGGGAGGAGGGCAGCCGGTGGCTTCCGGTGGTGCTGCCGCTCGGCGGGAGGAACGCCGAACCCTCGGGTTCCGGTACCGGCGGCAGGGGCACTCCGAGCGGTGAAGTGAAGGCGGAGCGCGCCTCGTCAGAGTCGGGCTTGGCGTCCTGCGGGCTGGTACCCAGCGCACCGCCGTCACCAGTCCGCTTGCTCTCCGTCACCTGTTGCGATCCCTTTCCCGCTCCTCTTCGCCGGTTTACCAGACAAGGCTACGGGTAGGACGCAAGGCTCAACGCTTGACCGCTCGATGCCGGCCACGCTGCTGGGCGACGACCGGCACCGGCGCGGCGCCCTCGCGGGCCGGGGCAGCACTGGCCGTCCTCGCCGACTTGCGCCGCGACCGCAGGAATTCGATGGCGATCGGGATCACCGAGACCAACACGATGACGATGAAGATGCCCTCGACGTTGTCGCGGATGAACGCGATCTGGCCGAGGAAGTAGCCGAGCACGGTGATGCCCGCGCCCCACAGGGTGCCGCCGATCAGGTTGAAGAGGATGAACGAGCGGTAGTTCATCCGGCTCACCCCGGCGATGATCGGGGTGAAGGTCCGTACGATCGGCACGAAGCGCGCCAGGATGATCGACTTCGAGCCGTGGTGCTCGAAGAACGCGTTCGCCTTCTCCACGTTCTCCTGTTTGAAGATCTTCGAGTCAGGACGCCGGAAGAGGGCTGGCCCGACCTTGCGTCCGAACAGGTATCCCGTCTGGTCGCCGAGGACCGCGGCGACCGCCACCAGCAGGCACACCAGCCACAGCGGGTAGTGCAGATACTGCCCGTTGGCGATCAGCAGACCGGTGGTGAACAACAGCGAGTCACCCGGCAGGAAGAATCCGATCAGCAGTCCCGACTCGGCGAAGACCACCAGCAGGATCCCTATCAGGGCGAAGCCGCCGAAGTTCTCGATCAGTTGCTGGGGATTGAGCCATGCGGGGCCCAGGGCGAGAGTCGTCACGGGTGGCGTGCTCCTGGTCGTGGGCTCCGGGCCGGCTCGTGCCACGTCCGGAGGTGTCGGGTCCGCACCAGTATGAACGTCGGCCCGGTACGACCGGTTCCCGGCGTGCGGCGGGCCCCGCGCCGGGGCAGGCTCAAGGACATGAGCATCGATGACTACGGCGGCGGCCAGCCCAGCCAGTCCGACATCCTCGTGGTGACCACGAACGACGTGCCCGGACACCGCGTGGAGCGGGTGATCGGTGAGGTCTTCGGACTGACCGTGCGCTCCCGGCACCTGGGCAGTCAGATCGGCGCCGGACTGAAGTCCATGATCGGCGGCGAGTTGAAGGGGTTGACCAAGACCCTGGTGCAGACCCGTAACCAGGCGATGCAGCGCCTGGTGGAGCAGGCCAGGGCCCGGGGTGCGAACGCCGTACTCATGATGCGCTTCGATGTGACCGAGGCCGCCGACGTGGGCACGGAGGTGTGCGCCTACGGGACGGCCGTGGTCCTGGCCCGGGAGAGCTGAGCCCCCCCGGGCCGGTTTCCGATCACGCGTTGCGGGCGGCGTTCGCCACGATCGCGTCCCGCAGGAAGGCGGCCATGCCGGGCTTGACGGCCTCGTAGGTGGCGGTGAAGCGCTCATCGGCCACGTACATCCCGCCGATCCCGGTGTGGATCTGGTACGTGCAGTCGTAGAAGAAACGGCAGATGTGCTGACGGTGCTCCTCGGCGAGGTCCATCGCGGCCTCGGAGTCCGGCTCGGCCCCGGTCTCCATCAGCGCCGCGATATGGGCGTTGACGGAGTCCGCGTCGGCCTTGATGCGCAGCCAGTCCTCCTTGGTGTACGAGGCGGTCCTGCGCTGGGACTGCCGGTAGGCGTCGGTGTGGCCCCAGCGCTGCTCGACCTCCTCCGCGTAGTCGTCCGGGTCGTAGTCCGACCCGAAGACCTCGAACTTCTCCTCGGGCGTCAGGTTGATTCCCAATTTCCTTGCCTCCATGGCTCGTTCGACGGCCGCGGCCATCTGCTGCAATCTCGCGATCCGGTCCGTCAGCACGGAGTGCTGACGGCGCAGATGCTCCGTCGGGTCAGCGTCCGGATCGCTGATGAGGACGGCGATCTCCTCAAGCGGGAAGCCGAGTTCGCGGTAGAACAGGATCTGCTGGAGCCGGTCCAGGTCGGCCTCCTCGTACCGCCGGTGGCCCGCGTGGCTCCGGCCGCTCGCGGTGAGCAGCCCGATCTCGTCGTAGTGGTGCAGGGTCCGCACCGTGACACCGGCGAACGCCGCGACCTGTCCCACCGAGTAACCCATCGCTCCCCTCCTCATTTCTTGTCGTTCTTGTCGCCGCGAGTCGGCTCCTTCTCGTCGCCGCGGGTCCAGGCTGAGCCCTCACGTCGCGTGAGGTGCAAGCGGGAATCACCGGCCGGGCTGATCGGCCGGGCGCTGGCGGCGCAGGCGGGCGGCGAGCACCGCCACGTCGTCCTCGGCGGTGGTGGTCATCAGCTCGGCGAGGATGCGGTCCAGCAGTGCGTCGAGGCTGATGTCGACGGGCGCGACCATGTCGGTCAGGCGGCGCAGCGAGCGGTCGATGTCCTCACCGCGCCGCTCGACCAGCCCGTCGGTGAACAGCAGCAGCACGGCACCGGCCAACGCCCGCCGTTCGACCGGCGTATAGCCGCCGAGGCCGGTGCCCAGCGGCGGTCCCGGCGGGACGGGCAGCAGCTCGAAGTGGCCGTCCCTGTGCAGCGCGGCGGGCGGCAGATGGCCCGCGCTGGCGTACGTCACGGTCTCCCGCTCCGGGTCGGCGACCGCGAGCAGGCAGGTGGCGGGCCGGTCGGTGCCGGTGCCGATGATCAGCGCGTCGAGCTGTTCGAGGATCTGGTCCGGCGGCAGGTCGGCGGCGGCCAGCACCCGCAGCATGGAGCGGTAGTGCCCCATGTCGACGGCCGCCTCCACGCCGTGGCCCATCACGTCCCCCATCGCCAACAGGGTCCGCCCGCCGGAGAGTTGGACGGTGTCGAACCAGTCGCCGCCCACCAGGGCTGTGGTGCCGGCCGGCAGGTAGCGGGAGGCGACCTCCACCGTGGGCTGCGGCGTGGCCGGCTCGGAGAGCAACGCCCGTTGCAGTTCCAGGGCGATGCCGTGTTCGCGGGTGTAGCGGCGGGCGTTGTCCAGACTGATCGCGGCCCGTCCGGCCAGATCCTGGGCGATGACCACGTCCTCCTCGGTGAAGTCCGGGGAGTCCCCGGCCCGGATCAGCGTCACGGTGCCGATCGGATGGCCTCTGGCGACCAGCGGTACCACCATTCCGGAGTGGAATCCGGCGGCCCGGTAGCGGGCGACGCGCTCGGCACTCGCCGGGGCCCCGCCCGCCTCGGGGTTGGAGAACCGGTTGTCGACCAAGGGCCGCCCGGTCTCCATACAGCTAGGGATCGCCGATATGTTCCCGTACTGCACGTACTCCCCCGGGGCCTCGAACAACCCCGCCCGGCCGCGCAGCCACGGCACCACCGACACCGCGGCCCGGCGCAGCCGCAGGATCCCGCGCGGCGGCGGCCACAGCCCGTCCGCCTGCTCGGACGGTATGACCTCGACGGTGACCATGTCGGCGAGCACGGGGACCAGGAAATCGGCCAGTTCCGCGCAGGTGGTGTCGATCTCCAGGGTGGTGCCGATCCGGGTCGCCGCGGTGTCCAGCAGGGCGAGCCGCTCGCGGGCCTTCTCCAGGTCGTGCTGGACCTGCCGGGAGGCGCTGACCTCCAGCACGATGCCGACCAGGCCGATGACCCGGCCGCCCTCTTCCAGCCGGTGGTAGGCGCCGTGCCAGTAACGGCGTTCGTGGCCGGAGGCGGCCTGGGTGTGACCGCTGGACGTGGTCTCGCGCGGCCTTCCGTCGGACAGCACCCGGCGCAGCACGTCTTCCCTGGCCTCAAGCGCGGGCAGTACCTCGGCGATGGTCCTGCCGGTGTGTTCGGCGGCGGGGACGCCGTTCATCCGGGCCAATGCGGGGTTGACGTAGACGTACCGCAGTTCGGTGTCCAGCACGCCGATCCCGGCGGCCGTGCCCTCCAGGATCTGGCGCAGGACCGGACTGGTCAGCGGGTCCGGAGGATCGGTGGCCACCGGCGTCCTCCTCGTCTGCCGTCGCGCCTGTCGCTATGGCCCGCATCCATCCTGTTCCGTGGCCGGATCACCCGCATCCGGGCGTCACCGGGCGGCCAGCAGGCGGTTGGCCGGATCCATACGTTGCCTCAGGCGACAGATGGCCCTTGCAACTAGACGGGCGTACAGTGATCACAGTGGCCCGGTGGCTGGAGGCGCCGCGGGACCACTCACCAACGGGGACAGAGCCGAGCCCCGGCTCCCGGGGCTGCCGACCGGAGGAGGGGAGACCGCCTATGTGCGGGATCACCGGATGGATCTCCTACGACAACGACCTCACACGCGAGCGGGCCACGCTTGACGCGATGACCCAGACCATGGCCTGCCGCGGACCGGACGCGTCGGGGGTCTGGCTGGACCGGCACGCGGCGTTCGGACACCGCCGCCTCGCCGTCATCGACATCGAGGGCGGCAAGCAGCCGATGTCCGTCGAAGCCGACGGACGCACCCTGCTCGTCACGACCTACAGCGGCGAGATATACAACTACCGTGAGTTGCGGGCCGAGTTGATCTCGCTCGGCCACACCTTCCGCACCAGCAGCGACACCGAAGTCGCACTGCACGCCTACCTGGAGTGGGGCGAGGGGTTCACCGAGCGGCTCAACGGCATGTACGCCTTCGCGCTGTGGGACCCGCGCGAGGAGGAACTCCTGCTGGTCCGCGACCGGATGGGCATCAAGCCGCTCTTCTACCACCCGACCCCCGACGGTGTGCTGTTCGGATCCGAGCCGAAGGCGATCCTGGCCCACCCCTCGGTGCGGCCGGTGGTGGACGCCGACGGGCTCGCCGAGCTGATCTCCTTCACCAAGACGCCGGAGCAGGCGATCTACAAGGGCATGAAGGAGGTCAGGCCCGGCCACACCGTGCGGGTGCGGCGCGGCGGTCTGAGCATCAACCGGTACTGGGCGCTTGAGGCCCGCGACCACACCGACGACCTGGACACCACCATCCGTACGGTGCGCGAGCTGCTCGACGACATCGTCGCCCGTCAGCTGATCGCCGACGTACCGCTGTGCACCCTGCTCTCCGGCGGTCTGGACTCCTCCGTGATCACCGCGCTGTCCGCACGCGGACTGGCCGAGGCCGGGCGGGGCCCGGTGCGGTCCTTCTCCGTCGACTTCGTCGGCCAGACCGAGAACTTCAAGGCGGACGACCTGCGTGGCACCCCCGACGGC
The DNA here is from genome assembly GCA_040631425.1 of Streptomyces sp. NPDC020096. GTDB lineage: Bacteria > Actinomycetota > Actinomycetes > Streptomycetales > Streptomycetaceae > Streptantibioticus_A. The sequence continues at coordinate 641,232 of JBEYJY010000001.1, read as the reverse complement.
CCGTACGCGCACGCGCTCGCCGCGCATGTGCGGTCCAGCCACCGGGACATCGTGCTGGACACCGCGGCGCTGATGGACCGGGCCAACCGGGACGCCGTACTGACCGCACGCGACCTGCCGTTCGGTCTCGGTGAGGGCGACACCTCGCTCTACCTGCTGTTCAAGGCGATCCGCGGGCAGTCGACGGTCGCGCTGTCCGGCGAGTCCGCGGACGAGGTGTTCGGCGGCTACCGGTGGTTCCACGACAAGGACGCGGTCGAGGCCGACACCTTCCCCTGGCTCACCCGGCTGGGCATCAACAGCTTCGCCGGGACGACGGCGGGCAGCCGCGAATCGCTGCTCGACGACGGACTGCTCGCCAAGCTGGACGTGGACGGCTACCGCCGCGCCCGGTACCGCGAGGCGCTGGCCGAAGTCCCCTACCGGGACGGCGACTCGGCGGTCGAGCGCCGGATGCGGGAGATCTGCTACCTGCACCTGACCCGCTTCGTGCAGTTCCTGCTGGACCGCAAGGACCGGGCGAGCATGGCGGTCGGGCTGGAGGTCCGAGTGCCGTTCTGCGACCACCGGTTGGTGCAGTACGTCTTCAACACCCCTTGGTCCATGAAGACGTTCGACGGCCGGGAGAAGTCGCTGCTGCGGGCGGCCACCCTCGATGTGCTGCCGGAGGCGGTGGCCCAGCGGGTCAAGAGCCCGTACCCGAGCACCCAGGACCCGCGCTACACCGAGGCGCTGCGCGCGGAGTTGCGGGAACTGCTGGCGGACCGGGACGCCCCGGTGCGGCCGCTGCTGGACACCGCGAACGCGCGGGAGGCGGTGGCCAGCGAGGGCGAGGGCTTCCGGTCGAGTACGGAACTCGTGCTCGGCATCGACGCCTGGCTGCGCAAGTACGAGGCAACGCTGGAGCTTTGACCCCGTAGGGCATGGGTCCGGTGCCGCTTCTCCGGGGGCCCTTCTTGGGGGGACCCCCGGGTTCCCCGCTTTCCGGGCGCCACGGTCGGTCGCCGTTGCGGCGGCAAGAAACCTTCCGCCGCGACGGCGGCTACCACGAAGGCGGGGACCGGCGGTCACACGACTGCCGCGGCCGACGGAACATCAACCCAGCCACCGGCAGGGAAACGTGCCAAGCCCCCGGCAGGGGATCACGCGTCGATGAGGAGCGGCTTCAGTCGGCCCTCGCGGGCGCGCTCGACCAGCGGGGTGCCCAGGCGGCCGGCGAGCGGGACGAGGGCGGCGGCCAGGACGATGCCCACCACCGCGCCGACCAGCACATCGTGCGGGTAGTGCGCACCCACGTACACCCGGGAGGCGCCCATCGCGACGGCCGCCAGCACGGCCAGCCAGCCGATCCTGCGGTGGATCAGGACCAGCGCGACGGCGGCGGAGAAGGCGACCACCGTGTGGTTGCTCGGGAACGCCCAGTCACCCGGCCCGGCGCACGTCTCCAGGTTGAAGCTGTGCGGAATCTGCTGGCAGGGCCGCACCTCCTGGACGACGGACTTCAGCAGATCGTTGGCGACATAGGCGACGACCACCACGATCGGCGTGGCCAGCACGCGCGTCATCATCAAGGACGGCTGCCGCCGTGCGGACCACCAGGCCAGCAGCATCAGGACGGCGAAGATCACGATGCCGTACGCCGACCAGTACTTGATGAGGTCGTCCAGCCAGCCCGGCGCGGTGCGCGCCCAGTCCGTGACGTCCGTGTACATCCCGCCGTCGATCTGTGAACCGTCGAAGGCCAGGGTGGTGAAGGTGCTGTGGGCCACATCGGCGGCGGGCGGTGCGAGCACGGGCGGCATTCCTCCGATAATCGACGACGAGCGGCGTGCCGTACCGGCCCGCCAAATGTCTACAGACTCGTAGACTGTTGGCCAACTGTAGTCGACGGGAAAGGGGACGGAATCCCGTGACGGACATCGCACGCCGCCCGGCCGGCGAGCTTGAGGCGGCCGTCCTCGCCGCCTTGTGGGCCGCCCATACCCCGCTGACTCCACCGCAGGTCCAGCAGTCGCTGGGCGGCACGTTGGCCCGTACAACGGTCGCCACGATCCTCGCCCGGCTGTACGACAAGGGCACCGTGGTGCGCAGCCGGTCCGGCCGCGCCTACGCCTACACCCCGGCGGTGGAGGACGAGGCCGCGCTGGCCGCCCGGCGGATGCACAGCGAGCTGGAGAAGGGCGACGACCGCAGCGGGGTCCTCGCCCGTTTCGTGTCACGGCTCTCCCCCGCCGACGAGCAGGTGCTGCGGCTGCTGCTCTCCCAGCCGCAGACGGCGTCGGCGGCCGTCCCAGACGCGGCCCGCGAGTCCGCTTCGTCCACCCGGAAGGCTTCGCCGGAACCGAGGAGGCCGCGGTGACCTGGGCCGTCTGGGCGCCACTGCTCGCGCCGCTGCTCGCCGTACCGGCCGCCCGCCGGCTGGCCGACATCCTCGCGCCGCGGACCGCGGCGCTCCTGCTCGCCGCGACCGCCGCACTCCTCGCACTGCTCAGTACGGGCTCGTTGGCCCTACTGACCGCCGCCGGGCTGCTGCGACTGCCGGTCATCGCCGCCCTCGGCGATCTGTCGGCGCCGCTGATGCGCCGCAGCAACCCCATCGACATGCCGGTCGGTGCACTCGCCGCGCTCGCGCTGGCCGCCGTGGCCGTGCTGGCCTTCCGCGCCGCGCGTCGACACCACGCCGATCTGCTGCGCGCGGCAAGTGCCGCCGACCGGCACGGCGGCGCGGGCGATCTGACCGTTCTGCCCGATCCGGGGGCCGACGCCTACGCGCTGCCGGGACGCCCCGGCCGGGTGGTGGTCACGGCGGGTATGTTGCGCAAGCTCGACGCCGGCGAGCGCGAGGTGCTGCTCGCGCATGAGCGCGCGCATCTACGCGGTCGCCACCATCTGCTGATCGTCTGCGCCGATCTGGCCGCCTGCCTGCATCCCGCGCTGCGCGGGCTGCGCGCGCCGCTCTCGTTCCATCTGGAGCGGTGGGCGGACGAGTCCGCCGCGACGGTCGTCGGTGACCGGCGGCTGACCGCCCGCGCCGTGGGCCGGGCCGCGCTGGCCGCGTCGGCCGCGCCGGCCGGACGCCGCCCCGCGGCGGCCCTCGCCGCCGCGGCCGGTCCGGTACCGCGCCGGGTGGCCGCCCTCCTGGAGGCGCCCCGGCCGCGCACACCCCGGTCCCGGCTGACCGCACTGCGTCCGGCGGCGGCCATCGCGGCCGTACTGGCCGCCTGCGTGCTCGCCTCCGGGGTGAGCACCCTGGAAGCGGCGGACGACCTGCACGCCAACATCGAGTCCGCCCAGGGCCCGCATGAGCACGACCACGACCACGACCACCACGGCATGGTGCCGATCCCGGGCTAGGGCCTGCTCTGCCCGGCGGACGCCGCGACGGCGAGCAACCACAAGGGCGCGGACCGGCGGTCACGCCGACACCGCAGCCCAGCAACGACCCGCGCCGGAAACGCGCCCCGGCGCCAACCAAAGCCGGGCCGCCGCACGGCGTACAGCAAGGGCCCGTATGCTCCGGGTCGCCGCGCGGCGCAGCGCACCGCGATTTGCGTCTACACTCACGTAGACCTTCGCTGGACCGTCACCACCGTCATCGACCGTCTTGACCGCCATTGAGGCTGGGCTCACAGCCGCAGAGGGGCGCACATGAACCTGACCCACGGATCGCAGCTAGCCGTCAACGTCCTGGATCCCACCTCACTGCTGTCGTCGTTCGGCGCGATCGGCATCCTGGTGGTGCTGTTCGCCGAGACCGGCCTGCTGGTGGGCTTCTTCCTGCCCGGCGACTCACTGCTGTTCACCGCGGGCCTGTTCACCACGACCAGCTCGAAGTCCGCGATCCATCTGTCGTTGACCTGGGTGCTGATCGCCTCGGCGGTCGGTGCGCTGCTCGGCGCGCAGACCGGATTCCTCCTCGGACGGCGCGGCGGCCCCGCGCTGCTGGCCCGGGTCAAGAACCCCAAGCTGCACGAGGCCGTCGAGCGCTCCGGCGAGATGCTGGAGAAGTACGGCTACGGCAAGGCGATCGTGCTGGCCCGCTTCATCCCGCTGGTGCGGACCGTGCTCAACCCGATGGCGGGCGCACTCGGCGTCCCCGCCAAGGTCTTCACCGTGTGGCAGATCGCCGGTGGGCTGGCGTGGAGCCTGGGCGTCACCATCGCCGGGCACGCGCTGGGCTCGACCATCCCCAACATCGACCACTACCTGCTGCCGATCATCGCCGTGGTGGTCGTCGTGTCGCTGATCCCGGTGGCCCTGGAGATCCGGCGGGCCCGCCGGGCACCCGCGAACGCGCCCGGCGCGGTGAACCCGACGCCGGAGCACAAGGCGTAAGCGCCCCGCGTACCGCCCCATCCGTCAGTCCGTCGGCGTGCTTCCCCGCAGGAACGCGTCGCCGTGCTGGCGGATGTGCGTTTCCAGCGCCTCCAGAGCGCTGTTCACCGCCTCGTGCGAGCCCGATCCGCGCTGCTCGGCGTAGTACGCGGCGCCGAGCCTGCGCAGCAGGTCCTGCCCGGTGCGCAGCGCCTGCACCTCTTCGACCTTCTCCTTGCCCACGTCCAGCCCGCGCTGGGCGACTTCCTTGGCTCGGTCCAGGAAACCCGTCATGCCGTGTCCTCCGTCAGATCGCTTCGTACCAGATCAACGCTTCCGCCCAAAGACGGAGTTCCCCACCCGGTCGGCGGACAGGCGGGGCCATCCGGGGTTTCGCCCGATGTTTTCCGTCGAACGCTTCCGGTCAGGTGCCTGAACAAGCGATACTCCGAGTCAGGAAGCCCCATCACATAGCCGTACGTCACCGGTGGTGACCGTGGCGAGAGCGAGGCTGCAGGATGTTCAGGAACGGACTCGAACCGTGGCACATCATCCTGATCGTGCTGGTGTTCGTGTTGCTGTTCGGATCCAGGAAGCTTCCGGACGCCGCGCGCGGCATCGGCAAATCACTGCGCATCCTGAAGTCGGAAACGCGCGCCCTGCGCGAGGATGACGCGGGCACCGGCGATTCGGCCGGTTCGAGCGGCAGCGGCTCGGCCGCCCCCGACACGGACACCACCGCCCAGGAGAGCAGGCCCCAAGAGGCCCTGGAGCACAAGCCCGCCCCGCAGCCCGCCGCGGATCCCAGCACGGCCAAGGACCGGCACCACACGGCGTAGCCGCTCCGGCGACTCCCTCGTAACGGCCGTATGCCGACGGCCACTTGACGAAGTGCGGCGGCGCGCATTGGCGGCCGCCAGCGCACTGGCACACGATCGGAAGACCCGCAAGCCACGGGAATTCGGATCACCACGGTCAGTGCGGCTGGCCCATCCGTCGAGGGAGCGCTACGGACATGACCAATGTCGCCGTCATCTACTACTCGTCCACCGGAAGCACGTACAAGCTCGCCGAGGCCGCGGCGGCCGCCGCGCAGAAGGCGGGCGCCGACGTACGTCTGCGCAAGATCGCCGAACTGGACCCGCAGGCCGCCGCCTCCACCCGCGACGGCGCAGCCGAACACCGCGCAGCCACCGCCGACGTCCCCGAGGCCGCGCCCGAGGACCTCGAATGGGCCGACGCCATCCTGCTCGGCACACCCGTCCACTTCGGCCTGCCCGCACCGCAGTTGATGCACTTCATCAACGGCACGTCCGCGCTCTCCATCCCCGGCAAGCTGCTCGACAAGGCGGTGTCCGCTTTCGCCTCCGGCTCCGCCAACCAGGGCGGCCAGGTCAGCGCGATCCTCGCGCTGCACAACGCCATCTGCCACTGGGGTTCGGTCATCGTCCCCACCGGATCCACCGATCCGGTCCTCTACGAGCCGAACAACGGCAACCCCTACGGCGTCAGCAGCACCACCAAGAACGAGACCGGCTACGTGCACGACGAGAACCTCGCCGCGATCGACTTCCAGACCCGCCGCACCATGGAGATCGCCGCGGCGATAGCCCGCGGCACCGAGGCCGTCTGACACCATGGCCACCGCCCCCGACCACCGCGCTCCGTTCGCCGCCACGGTGGCGACCATCTGCCTCGTCGGCATGGTCGCCGTCGGCCAGTTGTATGTGACGATTCCGCTGATGCCCCGGATGAGCGGCGCATGGGGTGTGTCGCAGGCCTCCGCCGCGTGGACGACGACCACCTTCGCCGTCGCCTATGCGTGCGGTTCGCTGCTGAGCGGTCCGCTGTCGAACCGCTACGGTCGGCGCGCGGTGATGACCGTGAGCACCGCGGCGATGGCGTTCGCCACCGCCTTGGTGCCGTGCGCCACGAGCCTCGGCACCGGTTCGGCGTTCCGCGCGTTCCAGGGGCTGCTGGCCGGGGCGTTCGTGCCGATGGCGTACTCCTATCTCAGCGCGCGGGTTCCGGCTCGGCGGCTGCCGCTGGCGCTGACCACGGTGTCCTGCTGCCTGGGCGGCACCGTGGTCATCGGCCAGGTCGAGGCGCAGTTGCTGCAGTCCGCGTTCGGCTGGCGGGCGGTCTTCTGGATCACCACGCCGTTGCTGCTGCTGGGCGCCGGGGCCACCGCCAGGGTCCTGCTGCCGGACCCGGCGCGGGCCCCGCGGCTGGCGGCGCCCGGCCCGGCATCCGGCGCCGGGCGGCCGGTGCGGCGGCTGCCGCTGTACCTGGTCACCCTGACCGTCGCCGGAAGCCTCACCGCGCTCTACACCGGGGTGCAGCTGTACGGGCCGAAGGAACTGGTCGGCCATGACGGCGCGATGCTCGCGCTGCGCGCCAGCGGCCTTCCGGCACTGCTCGCCTCCGTACTGGCCGCGCCGCTGCTCGGCCGGATCCCCGCGCCCCGGCGGGCGGCGGGCGGCTCGGCCGTGGCGGCGGCGGGGCTGCTGGGCGCCGCGCTGGGGGCGAACAACGTGATCGGGCTGGGGGTCGCGCTGTTCGTCTTCATGCTGGGCCTGGCCAATGTCGGCCCCGCCCTGGTGCAGACGATCGGCAGCGGTGCGGGGGCCGCGCAGACCACCGCCATCGCCGTCTACGGATTCATGCTCAACCTCGGCGGCGGCGTGGGCGCCCAACTCCCGCCGCCCCTCGGGAACCTGTCCGTGCTGGCGCTGGTCCTCGCGGCCGTGCTGGCGGTCACCGTGGCCGTCATCAGCCTGGCCGCCAGGTCCTCCGGAGATCCGGTGCGCGCGGCGCGCGTTCCGGTGCCCGACTACCTACCGGCAGGCAGCGTTACGGCGGGCCACAGCCAGACCATGTCGAAGATGAGGGGGCAATGACGATGGACGCCGCCATGGTGGACGAATACCTCAGCCGGATCGGCGCGACCCGGCCGCGGCGCGCGGACCTCGACGCGCTGCGCGCGTTACAGGAACGGCATGTGCTGTCCGTACCGTTCGAGAACCTCGACTACCACCTGGACGAGGACATCCATCTCGACGAGCGGGTGGTGCAGAAGATCGTGCGCGCCCGGCGCGGCGGCGGCTGCTACGAGTTGAATCCGTCCTTCGGCTTCCTGCTTCGCACTCTTGGCTACCAGGTCAGCATCCTCGGCGCCCAGGTGCGCCGTCCGGACGGCCTCGGCTCACCACTCGGCCACCTGGTGCTACGGGTGGACCTGGAGGAATCCTGGCTGGTCGACGTCGGATTCCGGAAGAACAGCAGACTGCCGCTGCGGATCGCCTCGTCCGACGTCCAGCCGGACCCGCACGGCGACTACCGGTTGACCAGGACGGACAACGGCGCGATCGACGTGTCCGCGGACGGCGTTCCGCTGTACCGGGTGGATGACCGGCCGGTTCGGCTGCAGGACTTCCGGCCCACCCTGTGGTGGTTCCGCACCTGCCCGGACTCCCCGTTCCTGCAGGACCTGTTCTGCTCGATGCCCACCACCGACGGCCGGGTCACCCTGAAGGGCGACCGGCTGACCCGCACGTCCGGCGGCGAGCGGTTCACCGAGGTACTGCCCGACGACGACGCGATCCGCGCCGCGTACCGCAAGTACTTCGGCTTCGAACTCGACGAACTGCCGACCGCGCCAGTGGCCGCGCCGGGCTCCACCGGCGTCCAACTGGACTGAGGCCGCACGCAATTCACCAGTTCCATCGCAGCGCCATCCAGGAGTGGCTATGACTTCGCAATCCGTCCCCAGCGGTGACACCGGCAGCGGTGAACTGGTCACCGATGTAACCGACCCCGCACAGCTGCCCGTTGTGTTCATGCACGCCTTCAACTCCGGTGATCTGGACACCATTGACCGGCTGTTCGAGCCCGGTGCGATACGGGTGCTGACACCGGGAGAGGTGGTGACCGGTGAAGGCCGGCGCAACGCGACCCGCAGTTTCCTCAGGCTCGGCATTCCCATCAAACTGACCGTGCGCCACGCCTACGTCTATGACGATCTCGCCCTGCTCCTCGGCGACTTCCTTATCGAGGGGACGAAGCCGGACGGCGAGCACGTCCGTATGGAGGGCACTGCGACCGATGTGGTGCGGCGCGATGCCAACGGTTTCTGGCGGTACGCGATCGACAACCCGCCCGGTATCGAGCGCGAGGTGGCCCGCCCCTGACCACCCGGCCACCGGACGGTCCGAGAACCGCCGTTCGCCCGGCGAGCGGCGGTTCTCGGCCGCTTCGGCGACTACCGGCCAAAGCCCGCGGCCAGTTGACATAGTGCGGCGATAGCAATGGCCGCACTCCCTGCCCTGGCACAGGATTGGGTCACCCGGCCGACACCGTGGCGTCGGCGCGGCGTACCCATTCGTGAGAAGCATCCGTGAGGGAGCACTACGGCCATGACGAATGTCGCCATCATCTACTACTCGGGCACCGGAAACGTCCACAAGCTCGCCACCGCCGCGGCCGGCGCGGCGGAGAAGACGGGTGCCGATGTGCGCCTTCGCAGGGTTCCCGAACTGGTCAACGAGTCCCTCGCGCCGGATTTCACGGAATGGACGCAGGCCTGGGAGGAGCACGCGGCGGCGGTCCGGGACGTCGCCCTGGCGAGCATCGACGACCTCGACTGGGCGGACGCGGTGCTGTGGGGCACTCCGGGCCGTTACGGGCTGCCGGCCGCGCCGCTCAAGCAGTTCATCGACCAGTCCTTCGCGCTGCACGCCCGACGTGGCCTGGTGAACAAGGTGATGTCCGCCTTCACCTCCACCGGAACCCAGCACGGCGGCCAGGAGAGCACGATCCTGTCGCTGAGCAACGTCTTCTACCACTGGGGCGCGATCATCGTCCCGCCGGGCGTTGTCGACGACATCCAGCTGGCGCCCTCCAACGGCAACCCGTACGGCGTCAGCGCGGTCGCCGGGCTGCAGGCCGTTCCCGGGCACCTGGCGGAGAACGTCACCGATGACAACCTCGCCGCCATCGAATTCCAGACACGGCGCACCATTGAAATCGCCACCGCACTCCGCAAGGGCCTTTCGGCGGACTGAACGAAAAGCCTCCTCGTCACCCCCCTCGCGGGGCCCGCAATGAGCGTGCGCGGGTCCCGCTTTCCTTGTGCCGCGATTTCACAACCGTTATCCCCGCAGGTGTTCCCAACACCGGCCGCGACCATGTGACCAAGGTGACAGAGTCCCCGAGCAGTCCTTTCTCCGCCCCTGGCCGCGGTGCCAGCATGTTATGTGCCAACGAACCCGTGTGCCGGTTTCACGCTGAGGAAGAGGACAGATGTTTAGGATTCCCAAGAACAAAAACCTTCTCTATCTCGGAATCGTGGCCGAGCAGGCTGCGGTCAAGAATGGCGACACGGCGATCACACTCGACCACGATCTGGAAAGCCTCGGGGTGGGACGGGAGCTGACCCTCAGGCAGTTCGCCGACCATGTCGCCGATATCGCCAACCGGTTGTGGGCCGCCGGGGTGCGCCCGAGCGAGCATGTCGTGATCCACAAGTCCGCCAGCTTCGACATCTGCGTCTACGCGTGCGCCACCGCGCGCATCGGCGCGGTGCCGGTGATGCTGTCATCGCTGCTGGACGGACCGACCGTGGCCGCGCTGCTCGACCGGCTGAAGGGCGCCTCGCTCCTCACCGACGAGGCCAAGCTGAACGGGCCGTTGGCTGATGTCCCGTTGTCGGATCTCACCGCCCGGGTGGTCACCGTGACCGGATCCCATCCCGGGGCCGTTTCGATGGCCGACCTGGCGGGCGCACCGGAGCGCAAGCCGGTACTGCTGGACGCCGACCAGCCGGCGCTGATGACCCACACTTCCGGAACGACCGGCATACCCAAGCTGGTTGTGCACACCGCGCGCTCGATCGGTGCCCGTGAGGCCTGGCAGAACCGCGTGGTGTCCATGATCCGCAAGCCCGAGACGGTGCTGATGCACGTGAGCTATGTGCACTCGCGGATGTACCCGGGGTTCGCGGTGCTGGCCAAGCGCGGGATGCCGATGGTCTTCCTGAAGGACGCCCAGCCGGACAAGGTCGCCGACGCACTCGTCAAACACCGCCCCGGCGTCTTCGAGACCCACCCCAACTCCTTCCTGGAGTGCGAGGCGATACTCGACGACCCGCGCGACCCGATCGCCAGTGTGAGGTTCTTCAACTCCACGTTCGACGCGATCCACCCGAGCACCATGCACAAGTTCCTGCACGCCTCGAAGCGCCGCCACCCCGTGTTCCTCCAGGTGTACGGGCAGAGCGAATGCGGTCCGATCGCCGGGCGCACGGTCACCCGCAAGAACGCGCTCACCATGGACAGCCGCTGCCAGGGCTACCCGATGCCGGGACTGGGCAAGTACCGCCTGGTCAGCCGCAACGGCGCCAAGCCGACGCGGGAGACCCCCGGATACATCGATGTGGCCACCGCCGGGCGGGCGTTGACGTACTACGGCGAGGAGGAGCGCTTCGACAAGCAGGTGAGGGGAGAGTGGTGGCGCGGCAACGACGTCGGCTACCGCACCAAGTGGGGCTGTCTGCACCTGCTGGACCGTGAGGTCGATGTCATTCCGACCATCCACAGCACCCTTGAGGTGGAGGACACCCTGCTGCACCGGCTGGAGGAGCTGACCGAGCTGGTCATCGTGCCGGGGCCGGAGCAGGAGCCGATTCCCGTCGTGTGCACCAAGGACGACCGTCCGCTGGATCTCGCCCGCTGGCGCGAGGCGGTCGCCGACCAGTCGCCGATGTCCGACCCCGTGGAGATGCGGCTGTCCGATCTGCCGCGTACCGCGACCGCGAAGATCCAGCGCATCGAGCTGGCCCGGCGACTGCGCGAGGACCTCGAACAGGCCTCCTGAGCAGGCCACTTGACCCCACGCGCGGATCGCGCGGCGTGAACCGACCTGACACTTTCTCCGGAGGGGGGTTGTGGACGATGTTCCGGACATCCATTATCCAGGATATGAAGATAAACGAAGGTGTGGAGTGGGCAGTGCACTGCTGCCTGAACCTGTCCTGGGTCGCGCCGGATCGTACGGTGACCGCGGCCAAACTGGCCGCCTTCTACAACCTGCCGACCGCCTACCTCAACAAGCAGCTGCAGGCCCTGGGCCGGGCGGGCATCGTCTCCTCGATCTCCGGCCCCCGCGGCGGCTTCCAGCTCGCACGGCACCCGGAGAAGATCACGCTGATGGATGTGGTGACCGCGATCGAAGGTCCTGAACAGGCCTTTCGCTGCACCGCGATCCGGCAGCGCGGGCCTGCGGGCGACCTGGACGCGGCGGACGGCTACCGCAAGCCGTGCGCGGTCTCCCAGGCCATGCGGACCGCCGAGTTCGTCTGGCGCAAGGAGCTCGCCTCGCGGACGGTCGCCGACATCATGGCCGCCGTGGAGCGCAGCACCCCCGCGGCGCCCGCCCGCGTCCGCCGCTGGTTCGACAACTCCCGTACCTGACCGAACCGTTGACCAAGGCCACCCAACGGCCTGGAAGGCACCGCATAGGAAGTGATTCTGGATGCCTGATATCCCGTGCTGCACCTTCCCGGGGCCGCGACATCGACGGCTGGCGCCGCGGGCCCCCGGACCCCCCGCCGGAACGCCTCCCCCCGGCCCCCGGCCGGAGCACCTCACCCAGGCCGACACCGCAAGGCATATCTCAATGACCCGTCTCCACCGCTTAGCTCCTCCCAAGGGAAAGGGACTGCAATGTCTTCTGCAGCCGTAGACGCCGCCACGGCACCGCGGCGCCGCCACCTGGGCCTGCTGCTGGCCCTGTTGGCATTCGCCCAACTCATCATCTCGATCGACTACAACATCGTGTACGTGGCGCTCCCGGACATCGGCCACGGACTGGGCTTCTCCTCGCAGACCCTGCAGTGGGTGATCAGCGCTTACGCGGTGGCGTTCGGCGGCTTCCTGCTGCTCGGCGGGCGGGCCTGCGACCTGTTCGGGCCGCGCCGGATGTTCGTGCTCGGGCTCTCCCTGTACGGCGCCGCCTCGCTGATGGGCGGGCTCGCGGTGAACCCCGTGATGCTGATCGCCGGGCGCGCGGTGCAGGGCATGGGCGGCGCGTTCCTCTTCCCCGCCACCCTGACGCTGGTCGGCACCAGCTTCGCCGAGGGCAAGGAGCGCAACCGTGCCTTCGCCGTCTGGGGCACCGCCGGCGGTAGCGGCATGATCCTCGGCTCGCTGCTCGGTGGCGTGCTGACCCAGGCCTTCGGCTGGGAAGCGGTCTTCTTCGTCAACGTTCCGCTGGCCGTCATCGCGATCCTGTTCGCCTTCCCGCTGATCGCCCCGGACGCCGTCCGCGCCGTCGGCCGCAGGTTCGACCTCGCCGGTGCGCTGACCGCCACCGTCGGCGTGACCGCGGTGGTCTTCGCCCTGGTCCAGGGTCCGGTCTCCGGTTGGGGCGCGCCCACCATCGTGGTGTCCGCGGTTGCCGGTGCCGCCCTGCTGCTCGCCTTCTTCGTCATCGAGAAGCGCAGCGCCGACCCGCTGATGCCGCTGCGGCTGTTCGGCAACCGCAACCTGAGCACCGGCGTCGGCGTCACCTTCCTCTACATGGCCACCTTCGGCACCCTGCTGTACTTCCTCACCGTCTACTTCCAGAGCGTGCACGGCTACAGCGCCCTGCAGACCGGTCTCGCCTACCTGGTCCCGATGGTCGCCATCTCCGCCGGCGCCCAGCTGGCCGGACGGTTCGCGACCCGCTTCGGCATCCGCGCCATCATGATCGCCAGCCTGGTCATCGGCGGCGTCGGCACCGTGATCGTCGGCCTGACGATGTCGGCGGGCGCCTCCTACGCCGTCCTGATCCCGGGCCTGCTCGTCCTCGGCCTCGGCCAGGGCGCCGGCTACACCCTGATGTTCGGCGCCGCGGCCATCGGCGTCGACGCCTCGGAGCAGGGCATCGCCTCCGGCGTCGCCTCCACCACCCAGCAGGTCGGCGGCGCGGTGGGCCTGGCGATCCTGGTCGCCATCGCCAACTCCGGCACCAAGGGCCTGACCGGCGAAGCACTGCGTACGGCCACCACGAGCGGCCTGCGCGAGGCGATCTTCATCGCCGCGGCGGGTATCGCGGTCACGACCCTGGTGGCCCTGGGCTTCAAGCGCCCCGCGAAGTCGGCTCCCGCCGTGGAGCCCACCGAGCGGCTGGCCCAGCTCGTCGACGAACAGGTCGCCCAGGTCTGACCCGTTCCCCACAAATCTCCGCCCTCGCGCTCTACTCCCCCGGGAGCGCGAGGGCGGATCCTTGCGTTTGCGAGGACCGCCTGGCGGCGGGGGACTCCCAAGGCCAGCTCAACCGAGCGGCACCCCGGCGAACGACTCCCATTCGTACATCTGGTGATCACGGTTCAGCATGATCAGCTCAACGCTCTCGATACGAGCCGTCGCGGGCGGCTCATCCACCGCGGTGAGCGCCTCGGCCACCAGCGCCGCCAAGCCGTCGCTACTGCTGTAGGCGATCGACACGTGCGGCGCGAACCCGTCGGCCCTCTCCGGTACGTCGTCCCATACGTCGCCGATCGCCGAACGGATCGCCGAACGCACCGCGGCCGGTGGCTCGCCTGGCCGCGCCTCCCACCGGATCGCCTCCGGTGTGATCTGCGGCCGGTCGAGAGTGAGGTCAAACGCAGGGATCCCGGCGAGTCGTACGGCAGCCGCGTCCACGATCGCACGGGCGTCCTTCTCCGCCACCTCGTCGGTGAAGCCAAGACCCTGCATCGTCAGGTGCAGCCACCGATCGGGGACCAGGTCAAGGCCGTGAACAGTCGCCAAGCCGCGCCGGTATGCGTCGGCCAAGCGGTGGACGTCGGTGGCGTCTTGGAAGGTGAGGTGCCAGGTGTAGAAACAACGGCCGGGCTCCCAACCGGGCCGCCACCACCAGTGGTTCGCCATGCTTCCGTGGTCAATGGTCATGGCCCGAGATCCAATCAGGGTCCCGTGTCCCCTGACGAGAGTGCAACGCGCCGCGGTGCCGACTCGATGACGAAGTCCTGAATCTCGCCCTGCAGGGCCACGGCCGCCGAGCTGTCGGCCATCGCAGACCGGGCGATCATCCGAGCCAGTTCCTGTATGCGGGTCGTCACAGGGGCCATGCGGTGGTCCGGCGGCAGTGCGAGGACGGGGCGCAGCGCCTCGGCGGCGCCGTCCGGCGACCGCAGTGCCAGATGTGAAGCGGCTTCGGAGATGTGCATCTGCGCCGCGGTGCCGTAGGCGTGGAACGGTTCATGGGCGAGGGCCTCGTGGACCTCCCTCAGGGCCCGTGCGGGATCACCGGTCCGGAGGTGAACAGCAGACACGTAATTGGCGCGCCGGAGTTCAGGACAGGAGAACAGACCGCCGATGTCGTCGCGCCCCGTGGAGTGCTCCCGCGCAACATCCGCGCGAAACAGAGCCTCCTGGGCCTCGGCCCGTGCCCCGAGCTTGGACCAGGCGTCGGCTTCCTGGCAGGCCAAGAGGACCCCGACGGTTCCACTGGGGTGATAGCTGGCGCCGCGCCGGGCGTGGTTGATCGCGTCTTTCAACCTGCCATCCCAGAACGCGATCTTCGAGCGCGTGGACAGTGTCCACGCCCGAAGGTCGTTGTGCCCGGCGAGTTCGGCGCACAGCCACGCCGTACGGCCCTGCGTGTCCGCCTCTCGCAGTTGGCCGAGGTCCGAAGACATCCAGGCCAGAAGGCCGCACAGGTACCCTGCCGCCACGTACAGGTCCGCGGACTGGCGCGGACGCTGGTGACCTTCGAGGAGAGCGAACACGCGGTCCCGCAAGGCACGGGTGCGCTGGAACAAACCGATCGGCTCGTCGGTCAAGTAGTCGACCGCCAGCGACCGTGCATCGGCAAGCAGTTGCTCAAGCGCTACGTCACCGACGTTGGTTACCTCCGCCCACTGCGCCCAGGTCGCCGACTCCGCAGCGGCCGATTGCACGAGCTCAACACCGGTCTGCGGCAATTCCACCGACGGGGGCGCGGCGGGTTCGCGCTCGCGCGGCTGGGCGACGGAAGAGGTGTGTCGAAGGATTCGAAGATCGCTCTCGGGGAGCGCACGACGGTCGTCGAGGTCGAGGAGGTCTTCGACGTCGCATCCGTAAAGCTCGGCCAGGAGTACCAGAACCGACAGGGTCGGACGACGCCCGGAGGGCCCAGGCCATTTTTCCCATTTCCCCAGGAGGCTCGCATCAGCGGCGACCGTCTGTCCCGGCCGTTCGGTGCCGAGTGCGTTGAGGCGGTCCGCAACCTCTTGCAGGGTCCAACCGAGGGTGTGACGCCACGCCTCACGAGGCCGCATGTGCCAGCGCGCGCGCATCTCGATGGCGATCTCAGCCATACGGCATCCGGCGGCAGCCATTTCATGGCGGAGAGCATCCCGGGCGGTCTTTGATCCGGGCTTGCGCTGAGGAGTCATCGCAACCTCCGTGCACGGGCGGTGTGAAACTCACCGTAGTCACATGGTCCACGCGTAGCGGTCACGTTGCCTGACTGTTCGAGTACCAGCATGTCCAACTGCCTGGCCGAAGCAGGGCGTTACTGCAGGTCACGGGGTTCTGCCGGGGCCAACAATCTTGGACATCACTGCCCGTGACAGGCCCCCCGCCAACCGGCCATCGTGGTCAGGTACCCAGACCACGACGACCGGGGCCGCTCATGAGCACGCACACGCAGTTAGACAGAAGCACTTCGGCGTTTGCTGACGACGTGCCGTTGGCGTTCATCTACGACCGCAACGCCACAGCCAACAAAGGAGCGTTGCAGATACGGCTGGCCGCCTGCGCGCGGTACGCGGCGGGCAACAAGTTCGAGATCGGCGGCTGGTTCCTCGACACAGGGGACGAAGCGCTGACCAACGACCACAGACCCGCATTCGAAGCGCTGCTCAATACACTGCGCGCCGCCGCCACCGGGCGTCCCTGCGTGTGCCTCGTGTACGACTGGGAACGCATCTCGCGGGAAGAGGCGGCCTGCGGGCTGTTCACGGGCAAAGTTCTCCAACGCGGGGGCTGGGTCGAGACCTGCTTCGGCGAGAAGCGCACTCCTGATGGCCGCTACGTGCAGGTTGGACGCCTGTCTTCGGCCCCGATCACGGCATGAAGTCAGCCGCGCCCAACGAGTGTTGGTGCGGCCGGGCTGTAGCGATCGGCGTGCACACCTTCGTCACCACGTTCGTGGGTGTCTCGCTCTACATCAGGTGGCCCTGGCTGTCTTATGGATGCCCACTCCGACCGGCACTCCCTGGGCAGGGCCCGACGGTCGGAACGGGTCTGCAAGTGCATGACGGCGCGGGGACCGTCTCTCCGCATGGCAGACGCATCGAGGAGGATCAACCATGCCAGACCTCTACAGCCTGTCCGCCGAGGGAGCGGAGTTCACCAAGTACTGCGGCGGCAACCTCGGTGGCGAGCACGAAACGTGCATCCGCATCGCCCAGATCCCCGGTACCGCCGACGGCTTCCTCCTTCAGGACAGCAAGCCCGAGGGCCAAGGCCGCGAGCTGCGCGTGACCGGCGAGGAGTTGAACGCGTTCATCATCGGCGCGGCCGAGCACCGGGGTCTCAAGCTCGGCTGAGCGCCTCTCAGCATTCCCCACGGGCCGCCTCCGTCCGAACGTGGGCGGCCCAACCTCGGTTACTGGAAGGGCTTCCATGGGCTGGGATGGACACTGGCACGGGTACGGCTGGATCGGAAGCGGCGAGGAATACAGGAAGGAGAACCTCCGCCGCCCCGGCAGGGAGCCCGGAGATCCGAACACCCTGACGTTCCTCTCCTCTCCGCTTCCCCCGATAATGACGGGCCATTGGCTGCTCAAGAAGCGTTGTGCGGCGGCCGATCGCACCTGGACCGAGGCGAAGCAGGCTGTGGCCTGGCTACGCAAGTGCTACGAGGCGAACCCACCTTTCGTCTGTGCGGACGGCGGCTGGGCGTACGTCGATCTGGAAGTCAAGATCGAATATGCGCTCGACATGTTGCCGCGCGGCGTGGACGCGACCTGGGTGCACTGGGTGCAGTCACAAGCTCTGTTCAGCCATTCGATCGTGTGCTGCCCGAGCCATCACCACCCAGAGATCCCCTGCCCCCTTCCTCCCACCTGATCTACTCAAAGTCGAGGAGATGACGCATGTCGCTGAAGCTGTTGCTGAACGACAGCGCGGAGGAACTGCTGACGTCGTGGCCTACCAAGCCTCGCACGTACCAGCGTGGCGCCACTGACCTGGACAGGACCGTCACACTGGCCTTGATGGACTCGTACATCGCCTATGACCTCCTGCCCCCGCAATGCGTCGCGGTGGTCAAGGACGGTCAAGCCGTCCATCCCGGGCGATTCTCCCGCGGAGGCAGGTTGATCCCGGGAAAGGTCCGCATCCTTATCGGCGAGGGGCACACCGTGAACCTGCGAGAGGCCCAGCGCTCTATCCCGTATCTGGCCCAGCTCTCGCGGGAGATTCAGCAGGAGACGGGCTACTCGAACCACATCAGCGCGATCATCACCCCGCCAGGACGGCAGGGACTGACCCACCACTGGGACCAGTTCACAGGCATCGTCACGCAGATCGCGGGCCGTAAGCGCTGGCCGCTGTGGCGGCCGGTGGTCGATCGCCCCATGGGCGATCACCTGTCGTCTCCGCAGATGTGGACTCCGGAGTTGCAAGAGCGGCTGGAGACGACTCCGCCCGACATGGAGTTCGAGCTGGCGCCCGGTGACACCCTGGTTCTGCCAAGGGGCTGGGTCCACAACCCGTACGCGATGGGCGGCAGCACCAGCTTCCACCTGACGTTCGCGATCAAGGAACGTCCGTGGTTGTGGCTGGCGCAGCAACTCATCGGATTGGCGATCGATGATCCGTCGTTCCGAGTGGGTGTGCCGCCGACGACGTTCACCGGAGACCTCGAAACCGGCCTCCTGGCTGCCCGGGCGATGGCGATCCGCTTCCTCCGGCAGTTCGACCCCGCGGTGGCCGCGGAGCGGATTCGGAAGGCCGCAGTGAGCGAGGGATTCTGATGCCTGCCACACGTCAGGCCCTTGCCGAGCACGGGGACGGCCACGTCAGTGGGGCGAACGCGCCACCGCGCGTTCGCCCCACTGGAACGGTCTCCTCGGACCGGCCCTACGCGCGCAACGCCCGGTCGACCAATGGCCCGGCGGCGCCGGTGTAGCCCGCCGGGTCGCACAGGTCTGCCAACTCACCTGCGGTGAGCCGTCCTTCCAGTTCCGGGGCCTCCGCCAGTACCTTGTGCAGTGGGCGGCCGGACTTCTCCGCGGCGGTGGAGGCCCAGGTCAGCAGCTGCTTGGCCGCGGCCTTGCCCAACTGCGGTGCCAGTACCGCCGCGATCCGCTCCGAGACGACCTGGCTGCCGGTCATGTCGAGGTTCTCCCGCATCCGCTCGGCGCGCACGGTCAGCCCCTCGGCCAGTTCGACCGCGGTGTGCGCGGCGCCGCCGGTGAGCCGCAGACACTCCCGGAGCAGCTGCCACTCGGCGTGCCAGGCACCGGCCGAACGCTCGTCCTCGGACACCAGGCACTGGGTCAACCCGGCTGACAGCACCGGGACTTGCAGGGCGGCGCTGCGCAGCATGGTGGCCAGTACCGGATTCCGCTTGTGCGGCATCGCGGACGAGCTGCCGCGGCCCAGCGCGGTCGGCTCGGTCACCTCGCCGACCTCGGTCCTGGTCAGCGACTGCACGTCGACCGCGATCTTCCCGAGCGCCCCGGCGGTGAACGCCAGGGCGGCCGCCAGATCGGCGATCGGGGTGCGCAGCGAGTGCCAGGGCAGTACGGGCCGGGCGAGACCGGTCTCGGCGGCGAAGGCGTCCAGCAGCCGGTCCAGATAGCCGCCCGGGTCCGGCCGCCCGCCGTCCTGCCCCGCGCCGTCGATCGCCGCGTACTCCAGGTATCCGGCCAGGGTCCCGGCCGCGCCGCCCAGCGCGACCGGGAGGCCCGTTTCGAGTACCTGGCCGAGGCGGCGGTCGGCGTCCAGCACCAACTGCCGCCAGCCCGCCGCCTTCAGCCCGAACGTGGTGGGCACCGCGTGCATCGCCAGGGTGCGGCCCGCCATCAGCGTGTCCCGGTGCCGCCCGGCGAGCCCGGCCAGTGCGGTGGCGGTGCGCCCCAGATCCGCCCGGACGATCCGCAGCGTCCGGGCGGCGACCAGCATGGCGCCGGTGTCGAAGATGTCCTGACTGGTGGATCCGCGGTGCACGTACTCCGCGGCACTCAGATCGACATCGGCCACGATCCGGGACAGCGCCTGGACCAGGCCGACCACCGGGTTGGCGGTCTCCCGTGCGGCGACCGCCAGGGCCCGCAGGTCGAGGCGCTCGGCGCGGGCCACCGTGCTGATGGCGTCGGCCGCGCTCTGCGGCACGGTGCCGAGCCCGGCCTGGGCACGGGCCAGGGCCGCTTCCGCGTCCAGCATGGCCTGTAGCCACGCCTGGTCGCAGACCGCCTCCTCGACCGGGGTCCCGGCCCGTACCGGCGACAGCAGTCCGGCGTCCGCGTGGGCGTCCGGCGGCCTGGTCATACGACCACGCCGGTCAGGTCGATGTCGCTCACCACCGGGCGGACCGCGGCCGGCACATGCGCCACCGGCGGCAGGGCCAGCACCGCACGGGCGATCGCGTCGGAGTCGCCGAGCGTCACCGAGTCGACCCCGGGCCGGATCCCGGCCGCGGTCACCCAGTGCACGGACTCGGTGGGCACCCCGTAGGCGAACCGGCGCGGATGCGCCCGGCCACGCGCGTCCAGGATCCGGTACGGCGACTCGGTGACCGCCAGCCCGCCGGTCTCGTAGACCGTGCCGTGCGAGCCGGAGATGCGGTACGGGGCCGCCTGGTCCGTCTGCAGCAGGTGCAGCAGCAGCGGGTCGTCGGTGCGGCGCAGGTCGGGCTCGGGCAGTCGGGCCTCGATCAGCGCGGTGGACCGGATCGGCGGCCCCGGCACCACGGTGGACTCGGCGACGAACGCCGGGGCCGTGGTGTCGAGCCGGATCTGGGTGCCGGGGCCGGTGATCACCAGGACCCCGGCCTCGATCAGCGCCATCATCTCCTCGATGCGGGAGACCGGCGGGCCGATCGACAGGAAGGCGTTGAGCGGGGTGTACCAGCCCTCCAGGTCGTCCCGGTGCGAGTTGCCCTCCAGGCCGCCGTGGTCGACCGCGAGACGGATCTCGTTGCGCAGGTCGCGCAGCACGTCGAGGGCCGCCTTGAGCGGGCCGCTGAGGTTGCCCTGCCGGGCCGCGGCCACGTCCTTGGCGAGGTAGTCGAGCAGCCAGGCCTTGAAGTCCTCCCGGTCGGCGAACTCGCGTCCCAGATACGGCTTGGACAGCCGCTCCCAGTCCCACCGGTCGGCGATCCCGATGCCGTACGCGTCGAGCAGCCCGTCCCGCTTCGGCCCCTCGGGCAGCGCCAGGTACCGCTCGACGAACGCCTCGCGTTCACTGTCGCGGCCCCGGGCCTGGAGCAGGGTGCCGTAGTAGACGCTTTCCACCTCGCGGGAGATCAGCGGCCACAGCTCGGTACCGAAGACCAACGGTTCGCCGATCTCGGCGCGTTGCCGCAAGCCGGAGATGAACTCGGCGGTGAGCAGCTTCGGGTAGTACCGCCCGAAGGCGCCCTTCTCGTTCTCGCCGCGGGCGTGGTACGGGACGCCGCGTCGCGAACTCGCGTACAGCCGGGGCTCCTGGCCGGACGGCCGGTAGACGAGGCGGTCGTCCACGCGGACGAAGCTGCCGCCGCGGCCGACGGTGAACAGCGCCATGTGGTCGAAGAAGTTCAGGCCGAGCCCGCGCAGCAGCACGGCCTGGCCGGGCTCGATCCCGCTGAGGTCGAGGTCGGCGGGGTTGGCCGGGGTGATGTAGGTCAGGTAGTGGATACGGGCCAGGCTCGCCGTCCGCGCCTCACGGGGGGTCAGCCGGGCCGGTACGTGTCCCTGCGCCAGGATGACGGCGTCGAGTTCGTTGAGCCGGGTGCCGTCCTCAAGGCGGACGCCCTGCGGGCCGCCGGAGACGCCGTGCGTGTCGGCCATGGCCACGGCACGGGACCGGTGCACATGGACGGTGACGTGCTCGGGGGCGTGTCCCACGACCCGCTGGAAGCTGTCGTGCAGATAGCGGCCGTAGAAGGCCCGGGTGGGGTAGGAGTCGGGGCCGAGCTTCTCGGCCTCGGCCAGGGTCTCCTCGTCGTAGCTGTCGAGTTGGCTGAGTACGGAGAGGCTCTTGGCCCATTCGTACAGGGTCGGTCCGGGCTCTATGGGCCCGTCGATCCGCGAGCTGTCATCGGTGAAGACGGTGATCTGCGACGCCACCGTGTTCATCAGGAGGTGGCGGGACTGCTCCGGGCGCCAAACCGTTCCGGCGCCGGGGGCGGACGGGTCGACGACGTGCACGACCACGGCGGCGTGCGAGGGCGCCTTCCGCTCGTTCGCGCACAGCCGTTCCACCACGGACAGCCCGCGGGGTCCGGCACCGACGACGCAGACCTCGACATGACTGCTGCTCATGCGGGCACTCCGTTTCTGGGCAGGGGAAGCATCGGGTCAACTACTCATCGAGGAACCGCGGGCGATCGCGTTCGGGCGACCGCACCGCGCTGACCGGCCGAGACCGTGGCCGTGCGGGGGACGGCGAGGGCCGTTACGCGCTCTTCTTCTCGGGCTCGGCGTCGCGCGGCTGCGGGTCCGCGCCGGGGCGGTCCGCTTCCACGTCGTGCTTCTGGGCCTCGACCAGGCGGGCCAGTTCCAGCCGCTTGATCTTCGTGGTGGCGGTCTGCGGCAGGTCCTCCAGCCGCCACTGCACCGGCGGGGCCATCTTCGGCAGTCCGGACACCGCGGACTTCCAGGCGATCTGGTCCAGCGGCACGTCGTCCCGGGTGCACACCACGGGGACCGGGGTGCCCTTCGGGTCCTGGACGATGATGACCTCGATCAGCTCCGGCATCCGCGCGAACAGCTTGTCCTCGATCTCCAAGGTGCTTTCGATACCGGGGATTTCGTCGACCTCGCGGTCAAGGAGGTGCAGACAGCCCCACTTCGTGCGGTAGCCCACGTCTCCCATGCGCCACCAGCCGTCGCTGACCTGCTTCTCCCAGCGTTCGTGTTCGCCGAGATAGGTCACGATCTGGCCGTTGCTGGAAACCTCGATATATCCCGGGGACTGCTTCGTTGGGGTATTGCCGTCCCGGCTCACCACCCGCACTCCGGTCATTCCGGGGAACGGCCTTCCGACGCACCGGCCGTCGGCGTCCGCACCGCGGTTCTTGGTGTAGGTACGCGCGGCGATCGGACCGACCTCGCTCTGGCCGTACGCCTGGGCGAAAAGCGGCTGCTTGCGCTCGGAAGCACCGAGCAGGGTGTGTACGGTGCGCGGGTGGATGGCGTCGAAAGTGCTGCTGAAGTACTTCACGTTGGCCAACGGCTTACCGGGGTCGTCGGCCAGTACTTCCCAGCGCAGGAAGGTGTTGGGATGTGCCTCGATGAATCCCGGCGGAACCTGGGTGAAGATCTCGCCGACACTCTTCGGGTCGTCGTCCCTGAGCACGATCAGCGGATGCCCCTGCAACACGGAAATGGGCATGGCGGTGAACATACGGGAGTGCACGAACGAAACGTGCAGTGCGATCGGCTCCCGCTTCTTGACCGCCATGGCGACGATCGTGCCCTGCGGGCGGTAACGGGACTGGAACGTATGGCCGGTGTGCACCGCGAGTTTCGGTGTCCCGGTGGTCCCTGACGTGTGCGTGATAAGCGTCGGGTAATCCGGCGGCATGGTGATGGCGGGGACCCGCTTGGCGCCCGCGAGCGACCTCAGCCCCAAGGCGTCCGAATAGCTGCCGGAGGTGAGCAGTACCCGCTCGGAAAGGCCGAACACCTCGGCCGGCAGGTCGTTTTCCAGCTTGGCCTGGTCGGTGATCAGGAACGGCTGGTCCACCCTGCGCAGCAGTTCGGCGACGGTCGCTCCGTCCAGCTTAGGCGACAGCAGCACGGGCACGGCGCCGACGCGCACGATCGCACAGGCCAGCAGGGAGATGTCGAAGTTGTCGGACTTGTGGACGACCACCCGCTCCCCGGGGCGGACCTTCGCGGCCCACAGGCGGGACGCGAAGTCGTCCACCAGGTCCGCCACTTCGGTCAGCGTCGCGCGCCGGCCCAGCTCCGGGGCTATGTCCAGATCGTGGTCGAGGATGACCAGACTCGCCGGGTGCCGGGCCGCCGCTCGTTCGAACAGCGTGCCGAGCCGGATTCCCTTGTTCCCTATTCGTTGCAGAAACATGTACCCGCCCTCTCGGAAGGTAGCGGTCGGCGGAACTTCGGCGTCACCGCTTTTCGATGACGTCCTTGATGCGCTTGAGCGTGTCGTCGAGGTCCTGCTCCAGCTTTTCGGTCCAGTCGACGACGAACTGCTTGCGCTGCTCCTCGTCCAGGTCGGCCACGATGTGGTGGATTCCGGCGGTGGCCTTGCCCATCCGGAAGTGGTGGGTCAGTACGGAGCCGCCTGCCGCGGGCGCGATGTCGAATCCCCAGATGCTCTCCTGGTCCTCACGGGCGTGGGTGAGCATCATCCAGCGGAAGGTACGGCCGGGTTCGGCGGCGATGACCTTGGATTCGGTGTACCAGATACCGCGGATCAGCGGTGCCCAGGCGACGACCTCCTCGCTGCGGTCGTTTTCACCGCGGAAGATCGCGCCAACTGCGCGCGGCTCACCCGAAATCCACTCACCACCCCGGCATTCGGGGCTCCATTCGGCGCTGCGGGTCAGGTCGCTGACCACGGAGTAGACCTCGTCGGGAGTGGCCGAGACAGGCATGTCGGCGCGGAGTTCGAAAAGCGGCGAGATTTCGATGATGGATTGGCTCATGTCCGCAATCCTCCAGAGGAACTGCCACACCAGCAATGGGATGTGGTAAGGGTCCGTCAGGTTTACCGTTCAACACGACGGTTGTTGATCACTTCTCGGCGGAAGAAGACGCCTCGGGTGCATTACCGGTCCGCAGAATCAGCCGAATTCCGTGGGCTTCCCCCGCCTCCACCGCGCGATGCGCCTCGACGGCCTCGCTCAGCGGCAGCGTCCTGGTCTGCCGCGGCCGCAATCGGCCGTTCGCCAGAAGCCGGTTGATGGCCACCGCGGCGTCCGCGAGTTCCGCGGTGGTCGCCTGCGAGATGGCGAATCCGACCGCCGAGCAGTCCTTGAGGTACAGCGGTCCCACCGGCAGCACGGGACGCGTCCGCATCCCGGCCAGCAGCACGATCCGGCCGCGCTTCGCCAGCAGGCCGACCGCGGTGTCCAGGTCGTTGTGCGCGGCGGTGTCGACATGGAGGTCGACGCCGTGCGGACTGGCCTCCAGGACGCGCTTGGGCACATCGGGGTCCCGGTAGTCGATGACCTCGGCGGCGCCCAGCGACCGGCAGTACTCGGCGTCCCGCCCGCTCGCCACCGCGATGACCCGGGCCCCTGCCTCGGCGGCCATCACCACCACCGCACCGCCGACGTTCCCGGCGGCGCCGAGGACGACCACGGTCTCCCCCGGCCGCATCCGGCCATGGGTGAACAGCGCGAGGTAGGCGGTGGCGGCCGGATGGGCCATGGCGACCGCGTCGCCCGGGTCCACCCCGTCGGGCAGGTGGTAGAGCCGGTCGACGGGGACCACGGCCTGGTCGGCGGCGGCGCCCTGGCGGCCGCCGTGGCCGAGGCTGTTGCACCACACCCGGTCGCCTACGGCGAACCCGGGGGCGCCGGGTCCGGCCGCGGCGACGGTACCGACCAGGTCGCGGCCTATGACGAAGGGGAATTCGACCGGGGTGCGCCACGCACCGGACCGGACGAAGGTGTCCACGTGGTTGACGGTGGCGACCGTGACGTCCACGAGCACGTCATTCGGTCCTGGCTGCGGAGTGGGCAGCTCGCCGTAGCGGATGATCTCCGGTGGGCCGAGCTGCTCGATATAAGCGGCACGCATGGTCATGGATTGTGAACGCGGCCCCGTCGCCCGGGGGTAGGTGCGCGCGGGGTGTGTCAGGTCCGCCCCGCACGGCCGCCCGACCGCCACCGGGTCCGCGGCCCGATGCCCCGCGGGGGACCGGCCCCGCGGCCCGATGCCCCGCGCGCACGGCCGCCCCGGCGCTTCAGCGGGCCGGTCGGGTGCCCAGCCGAAGGCCCGCTCGGAGTTCCGGCCGAAGGCCCGCTCGGCGGCCCAGCCGGAGGCCCGTTCCGTACCCCCCGCCGCGCCCCCGACCGGCCCGTGGTGGTCCGGGCACACTCCCACCCGTCCATAACGGGAGATCGATGCCGGGAAACCCGCACCGAGTGGTGGTCCGGCCACCACCCGCCGACGCACCCGTGTGCTCTGCACACCTGGGCGGGACGGAGCCGTCACGCGCACCGTTGAGGTGCATTCATCAGGCTGTCCGTCTAGTCGAGATGGGGGATATCGATGAGTGGTATCGCTTCGTTCCCGAGCACACTGCGCAGGCAGACCCACGAACCCAGCTATGCCAGGGCCTACGACGCGCTGCTCAGCGAACTGTGCGCCGAACTGTTCACCTCGCTGCCCCGCAGCGACCAGCGCAGGAAGGGCATGGACTACGTCCGCGGCCTGCTGGAGGCCAAGGGACGCAAGTCGATAAGGAACATCGCGGCACTGAGCGGCGGACAGGCCACCGAGCAGAGCCTGCACCACTTCGTCTGCAGCTCCACCTGGGACTGGGCACCGGTGCGCCGGGCGCTCGCCCACTACCTGGTGCGCGACACACCACCGCACGCCTGGGTGGTACGGCCCATGGTGACACCGAAGGCCGGGGAGCACTCGGTGGGCGTCGACCGCCGCTACTCCTCCGCGCTGGGCCAAGTACTCAACGCCCAGCAGGCAGTTGGCGTGTGGGCGGCCACCGAGGACATGAGCAGCCCGGTCAACTGGCGGCTGCACCTTTCCAAGGCCTGGATCGACGACTCCGACCGCCGCAGCCGGGCATCGATCCCGGAGGGGCTGGACGCGGAGACGCTGGGCGACTGCGCGGTCCAGGCGTATCTGGAGATGGCCCACGGCTGGGGGCTTCCGGTGCGGCCGGTGGTGATGGACGCCCGTGAGGCGGACGCCATGGCGACCATCGGCAAGCTGCGCGCCGCAGGTGCGCCGCTGCTGGTCCGTATCAACCCCAGCCAGCCGCTCACCCCCGCCGACCCGACGCTGGCCGGTCGCGCGGCCGAGCCGACGGCGGCCCACCAGATCATGATGTCCATCAAGGACATGCGCCGCCCGGTGATGTGGTCCGACCACGGCCCCGGCACCGGTATGCGCACCAGCCTGGCCGCCGCCATCCGGGTCCGGGTGCCGTCCCGCCCCACCCGGATCACCGGGCCGCAACGGGTCTCCCGCAACGGCGAGTTGGTGCTGCTGGGCGAGTGGGACACCGGGCGGAGCATGCCCGCGGAGCTCTGGCTGACCGACCTGACGGCGGTTCACCCCGCGGCACTGCTGCGCCTGAGCAAGCTGACCCGGCGGGTCGACCGCGACTTCATGCAGATCGCCGACCAGGTGGGCATCCGCGACTACGCGGGCCGCTCGTTCAGCGGCTGGCACCGCCATGCCACGCTCGCCTCGGGGGCACACGCGGTGGCGGCGCTGGCGGGCGCGGCCGAGCGCGAGATGAGCTACGTGTCCTGATCCGCGGAGCGCTCCTTGGCCGTGCTCGAACCGCGACGTAACAGGCCGGAGCGCACCCGGGACAGCCGCAGCGCCAACTGCACCTCCAGTGCCCGCTCCGGCTGCTGCCACTCCGGCCCGAGCAGCTCACTGATCCGTTCCAGCCGCCGGGCCACCGTGTTGGGGTGCACATGCAGCTTCTTGGCCGCGTACGTGGGGCTGCCGCCCGCTTCGAAGTAGACCTCCAGGGTCCGGGTGAGCTCCGTCGACCGCAGGCGGTCGTAGTCGAGCACCGGCCCGATCGCCGAGTCGATGTACCCCTCGACGTCATGGTTGTCCGAGAGGAGCACCCCCAAAAAGCCCAACTCCCGCGCGGACGCGGCACGCCCGATGGCTCCGAGCGAGGTCATCGCGTCAAGGCAGCGCACCGCCTCCTGGTAGCCGTGGAAGACGGATCCGGGACTGGTCACCGGACCGGCCGCACTCGTGGTCAGCTGGTGGCCGAGCAGCGGCGAGAGTTCATCGCTCACCGCCCGGGCAGCGGCCCCGGCGTCCGCCCCCGGAAGCAGAAATACCGCGCAGCCATTGCGCATGCTTTTCAGCCCGCTCATGCGGTGCGTGTACGAGGAGGCCCAAATGGCCGCTTTCCCCAGGGACTCGCCCTCCGGCCGGGCGATGACGACGACATGCGGTTGGTTCAGGTCGATGCCGAGCCGTCTGGCGTGCTTCTCCATCTGCTGTGGTGGGCGCGGCGGGCTGGCCAGCAGGTCATCGAGGAGTTCGTCGCGTACCTGGCCTTCGGCGAAGGCGGTGCGGTTCTGCAACAGCATCTGGACCGCCGCCGCCTGGGAGACCAGGCGGAGCAACTGCTCCTCGCGATCGCGGAGCACGCGGTCGGGGCGCAGGATCAGCGTGCCGAGGTCTTCGTTGCCCGCGGAAATCGGCGCCGCCCACAGACCGTTCTCCAAAGGCACCGGCCGGTGGGCGACATGGGCGTCCATGGTGGCCAACACGACGGCATCCGGCTCGCCTTCCGGCATCTCGCCGGCAGTGGCGAGGACCGCCCCGTTGGCCGCGCATATTCGCACGGCGCCGTTGAGTCTTCGCCTCGCCTCCTGGGCCACGGCATGCAAGTCGCCACCGCCCAGGACCAGTTCGATGAGGGTGTTGTGGATGTCGTCGAGTTCCTTCAGCCCGACCACCACGGCCTTGGTGCGTGAGCTCTGCGACTCGAGTTCGGCCACCGCGGCGGCGGTCCGGTCCAGCAGCATCGCCCTCTCGATGGCCACGCCCGCGAGGTCACCGAGCGAACTCATCAGTGAGATCTCGTCGGCGGTGAAATGGCGAACGCTGCGCGAGGCGACGTACAAGGCGCCGAACGGCCTTGTCCCATGGCTCAGCGGCACCGCCATGATGGCGTGCAGTTTTTCCGCCCTGACCACTTCGTCGATGACCTCGCTGTGCCGGATCCTGTCGTCCGCGAGATATTCGGGCGTCCAGAAGGGCGCGGGATTGGTCAGGACGTCGCTGCCCAGGCCGGCGTTGTCCGGCAGCCGGAGACCTACGGTGAGCGTCGAGGTGTGCCCGGAGGTCGTACGCACATAGACGGACCCGCCCTCGTCGTCAGGGAAGCTGATGTACGACATGTCCACGCCCAGCAGCAGACGCGCGCGCCTGGTGATGACGTTGAGCAGGGCATCCAGATCATGCGGTGCGGTCAGTTCACGAGCGGTGTCAACGAGGGCGGTGAAACCGGCCTCACGCTGTCTGCGCTGTTCCAACTCCGTGGAGATGGCCACAGCCAGCCGTTTGGCGCCTTCCAGGCCCTCGAGTTCCTCGTCGGTGGCACCCTTCTCGCGAGCCCGCGACACAAGAATGTCAAATTGACTCAGTGGCGCCTCGCTTGCCAGCAGCTCCAGTACGGCGTACGCGCCATTCCCCGCCCACGCCCGGTCCTGCGCCACGATGTCCCCCACCTTCTCGTCCCCCGCGGCTGCACGGCTGTGAGCCATGGCATACATGCCCGGAAGTTACGCATCGCTCCTGTCGGGAGTCAACCCGTTGTGATCGTTATGCGCCCGCTCGGTAGCCATGAGCCGCATCGGCGAAGGTGACCGGATCACCATGCCCGCTGACCAAGCGTGTTACTGGACCACCTTCCGACAGACCCACCCGCCAGGAAAGAGTTGAGGCAGTCGACGCGTTCGGCGCCGACCCACTCAATGAGTCCATGGGGGATGGCTATGCAGGAGGTACGCAACTACGAACGCTCCCTGGAGCGCAGCCGTCAAGCGCTCAGGAATCAGGACCGGCCGTCGACGTTCAGCATGTACGGTCGCGATTGGGATCTCCTCCCCAACGTGTTCGCGCCGATCTACTCGCCCTCGACGCGAACCGCCATGAGCCTGCTCGGTCTCACCGAGAGCGTGGCCGTTCCGCGTACGGGGTCCATGCTGGAGGTCGGCTGCGGTACGGGGATCATCGCCGTCTCCAGCGCCCTGGCCGGTTGCGACCGCGTGGTGGCCTCCGACATCAACTCCGACGCGGTGCGGAACACGGCGCTCAACGCGGCCCGGCACGGAGTCGACAACCTGGTCCGCGCCGTGGACAGCGACCTGTTCGACGGGCTTGACCAGGACGAACGCTTCGACACGATCTTCTGGAGCTCGAACTACGTGCTCGCGCCCGAGGCCTACGAGTACGGTTCCGTCCACGAACGCGCCTACGTGGACCCCGGATACTGCGCGCACCGCCGCTTCCTGGCCGAGGCGCCGAACTGGCTCACCCCGAACGGCTCGGTCCTGCTCCACTTCTGCACCCGCGGCGACCTGGTCAGCCTGCTGCGGATAGCCGGTGAGTGCGGGCGTGGGCTGCGGATGCTGCACAGCGTTCCTGTCCAGGAGGGGGAACACCAGGTTGAGCACATGCTCATCGAGGTGACCGTGACACCGGAGCGCCAGGACGCCCGCTCCGGATGCGCCAAGCGGAATCGCGAACCCGTGCGGACCCGTTCGTAACCTCAGGCACACCGACACCAGACTCGCGACGACGGGGGAATTTCGTGCGCACTCTGCTGATCGACAACCATGACTCGTTCACCTACAACCTCTTCCATCTCCTGGCCGAAGTCAACGGCCAACAGCCCGAGGTCGTGGTCAACGACGACCCCCGGTGGCGGATCGAGCACCTGCGGGACTTCGACAACGTGGTGATCTCCCCCGGGCCCGGGAACCCGGGGCGGGGCGGGGACTTCGGGATCTGCGGTGA
Organism: Streptomyces sp. NPDC020096; assembly: GCA_040631425.1. Lineage (GTDB taxonomy): Bacteria > Actinomycetota > Actinomycetes > Streptomycetales > Streptomycetaceae > Streptantibioticus_A. The sequence continues at coordinate 611,009 of JBEYJY010000001.1, read as the reverse complement.
GGTTCTGGAGCGCGGTGAACTGCCGATGCTCGGGGTGTGCCTGGGGCACCAGGGGCTGGCACTGTTCCATGGTGGACAGGTGGTGCGGGCACCACAGCCGTACCACGGACGTGTCTCGCCCGTGGTGCACACGCAGACCGAGCTGTTCGCCGGAATCCCCTCGCCGTTCGAGGTGGTCCGCTACCACTCGCTCGCCGTTGACGAGCTGCCCGGTGTTCTGGAGGCGACCGCGTGGACGCCGGACGGCATCCTGATGGCGATCCGGCACCGGGAGCGCCCGCTGTGGGGCGTACAGTTCCACCCCGAATCGATCGGCAGTACACACGGCCGCCAACTGCTCGACAACTTCCGCCGGTTGAGCGAACCCCACCGTCGCAGCACTCCCCGCGTACTACCGCTGGGCAGCGCACTGGCCGCACCGGCCCCGGCCGCCGCATCCGTGCGCACCCAGCGGCCGGAGCGGCGGCGACTGCGCGTCCTGGTGGAGGCCCTGGACACCCGCTGGAACGACGAGGTGGCCTTCGACGAGCTGTTCCGTGGCGGTGACCACGCGTACTGGCTGGACAGCAGCCGCCGTGACCCGCGTACCGGCCGGTTCTCGATCATGGGGGACGCGGCCGGGCCGCTGTCCAGGGTGGCGACGGCGGACATCTGGAGCAGCACGGTGACCGTGCGGTCCGCGGACTCGACCGAGATCGTCACCGGTGAGTTCCTGACCTGGCTCGACGGCGACCTGCGGGCCACACACACCGAAATACCGGAGCTGCCCTTCGACTTCGCGCTCGGCTGGGTGGGATACCTGGGCTACGAGCTGAAGGCCGAATGCGGCGGCGACCGAACGCACCGCTCCGAAGAGCCCGACGCCGTCATGGTGTTCAGCGACCGTGCGCTGGTCTTCGACCACCACGAGGGCACCAGCTATCTGCTCGCCCTCGCGGAGGACGGCGAGGAGGGCGCCGCTCGGGCGTGGCTGGCCGACACGGCCGAGCGGCTGGACAAGATCGCGGACCGGCGGCCGCGGTGGGCCGGGTCCCAGGAGCCGCTCGGCGAGGTGCGACTGCGCCATGACCGGGAGGCCTACCTGGAGTTGATCGACGCCTGCCAGCAGGAGATCGCCGCCGGGGAGACCTACGAGGTCTGCCTGACCAACATGGCCGAGGCGCACGGCGCCCTCGACCCGTGGCAGGGCTACCGGCTGCTGCGCCGCTCCACCCCGACCTCGTTCGGCGCGCTGCTCAGCTTCGGTGAGGTGAACGTGCTCAGCGCCTCGCCCGAGCGGTTCCTGCGCATCGACCGCAACGGCGTGGCGGAGTCGAAGCCGATCAAGGGCACCAGGCCGCGCGGCGATACCTCCCTGGAGGACACCAAGCTGGTGGCCGACCTGATGACCAACGAGAAGGACCGCGCGGAGAACCTGATGATCGTGGACCTGGTCCGCAACGACCTCGGCCGCTGCGCACAGGTCGGCTCGGTCCAGGCCAGGGACATCTTCCAGGTGGAGACCTACGCCACCGTCCACCAGCTGGTCAGCACGGTACGGGCGCGGCTGCGCGAGGACAGCTCGGCCGTCGACTGCGTCCGCGCGGCCTTCCCCGCCGGGTCGATGACCGGGGCGCCGAAGCTGCGCACCATGCAGATCATCGACCGGCTGGAGGCCGGGCCGCGCGGAGTCTACTCGGGCGCCATCGGGTACTTCTCGCTGAGCGGCGCGGCCGACCTCAACGTGGTGATCCGTACTGCGGTGGTCACTCCTGACCGGGTCCGCTACGGGGTGGGCGGTGCGATCATCGCGCTCTCCGACGCGGAGGCGGAGTTCGAGGAGACGGCGGTGAAGGCGATTCCCTTCACTCACGTTACGGGTACGGAGTTTCCCCGGTGCGCACCGGTTCGCGCCTGAACGCTTTGTCCTCAGTCGCCGGACGGGCTCTTTTTCAGAGCCCGTCCGGCGATTGCCTTTTGAGCCCGTCCGGCGATTGAGGACGTTTTGAACCCTAGATGTGCAGGCGGGCCGCGACCGCCTCGCGCAAGACCCGCCACGCCGCCGCGCGGCGCACCGCACCGTCGGCCGCGGCTTTGCGGACGACCGTCTCGTACGAGACGCCGAGGCGTTCGAGTTCGTCCAACACCGCCTGGGCGGACCCCCGTTCGCCCATCAGCGTGTCGCCGCGCAGATCGCAGTGGCGCACGGCCGCCTCCAAGGTGGTCAGCGACATCGCGCTGACCGTGCCCCAGGCGACGATGCCGTCCACATAGCCGGTGCTGGACCGCTCGGGGTCCGGCACCGCGGTGTCGGTCCACATCAGCCGCTGCGGCCGGGCCCCCGCGGCGCGCAGCCTGCGCCAGCGTTCACTGCCCAGCCGCTCCTCGTAACCCTGGTACATCAGCCGGGCGTTGGCGAGCGCCGCGGCACCGCGGATCGCGCGGGCGGCGACCCGGGTCGGCTCGTCCAGCCCCCGCAGCTCGTCCAACCGGGCGTCGACCTCGGCATCCAGTCTGCTGACCGGGAAGGAGGCCACGGAGGCGATCGCGGACAACCGCCCGCCTTCGGCCAGGGCGCGCTCCAGCCCGTCGAAGTACGCGCCGACGGTCTCGCGGTAGCGCGCCACCGAGTAGATCTCGGTGGCGTGCACACCGATCCCGCGGCCGAGACACTCGCGTATCGCGGTGAGCCCCTCGGTGGTGGCCGGGATCTTCACCAGTGCGTTGGGCCGGTCCAGGGCCCGCCACAGCTCCACGGCCGCGTTGGCGGTGGCCTCGGCGTCGTGGGCCAGCCCCGGGTCGAGGTCCACCGACACCTGGCCGTCATGGCCCTGGGTCTTCTCGAAGACCTCGTACAGTTCGTCGCAGGCTTCGCGGGTGTCGTGCACCTGCAGGGCGCGCAGCGCCTCCCCGACGGTGGCGCCTCGGTAGGCGAGGCGCACCAGTTGGTCCCGGTAGACGGGATCGTCGGTCACGGCCTCGGCAAGTGCCCTGGGATTCGAGACGGCTCCTCTGACCCCGGCGTCCTTGATCAGGCGAGCCAGGCATCCGGAGACGATCAGGCTCCGATGGATGCCGTCCACCCATGGCGAGACACCCTCGGCGATCAGCGGATGCAGATCGCCGCCACTCGCCACTGCCGCCGGGTCCTTCATGGCAGTATCACCACTCCTTTTGTCTCGGGGGCCCAGGCGCGCAGCCCCCGTGAATCCCTTGGCCCCCGACCCGGGGCTCTCGGGGGCCCGGGGGCGGACCCCCGGAGAACCCCCGGCCGAGGGCGCTCGGAAAGCCGGTCCAGCAGGCGGCGGTCAGCCGCCGTACGGGTGCCGTGCCTTCCACTCGACGAGCGCACCGGCCCACCAAGCGAGCTGGTCCAGCAGGGACTTGGCAGCGCTCTCGGCCCCGGTCGGGTTCCTGAGCTCACCGTTCTCGTCGAACTGGTCCCACGGCTGGTGGAAGACGACGGTCTGGCGAATCGTGGTCGCATGCGCTTCGGAGAAGATCGGACGCAGGTGCTCCACCGCCCGAATGCCGCCGGCCTGGCCGCCGTAGCTGATGAAGGCGACCGGCTTCGCGTGCCATTCCACGGTGTGCCAGTCGATCAGCGACTTGAGGGAGCCGGGGTAACTGTGGTTGTACTCGGGGGTCACCACGACGAAGGCGTCCGCCGCGGCGAGGCGCGGGCTGATCTTGCCCAGGGTCTCGGCCAGTTCTGGCCCCGGCTCGTCGGTGAGCCGGTTGGGCAGGTCGTAGTCGGCGAGGTCCACCAGATCGATCTGCAGATCCTCGCGTTGCCCGGCAATGCCGACGAACCAATTCGCGATGGTCGGACCGAGCCGTCCCTTGCGAACGCTGCCTATGATCACCGCGACGCGAATGCGGTCACTCGACATGACTTTCCTCTCGACATCGGAAACTGAAACTGACACCTGGGTTGTTGCGGCCGTGACCGCGTTCGCGGTGCTGTCAATCACGCCTGCGACAGGTTTGATTGAGGTCCGCACCAACGCCGCCAAAGGGCGTCGATATCGACATCAGACATCCAGAATCACGCGGCGGGAACACCCTGTTGCGCGTTTACCCAATTCGCACCCCTCACCCTTCTGGACAATCTAGACGGTACATGTCTAGATAGTGTGTCGCAACCCCAACTAGCCGTATTGCCCGAGGGGTTGGACAAGGGATGTCGAACCGTGCGACGGACCGGACAATTGCCGGGGCCGCGATTATGTGGAGATTTTGCGGAGAGCCGAACCCAACTCCGCCTCCAACCGGTTCAGATCACCCTCATGGCCATGCGCCGCGATGTGTCCGTCCGGCCGTATCAGGTAGTAACCGGCCCGGCGGCAACCGGTTTCCACCGCGGTATCACGCCGCGGCGGCCGCACCACCCGTACGTTCGGCCACCGTGCCGCGATATGGCCGACCTCGGTCAGCCAGGCGGACTCGTTCGACGGCGGCAGTACCGCCACCGTCCAGCTCAGCGGATCCGCCCGCGGACCGCAGATGCCGGCCGACACCGCCAGTTGGCGCGGGAACACCGCACCGATCTGCAACGCGCCCGGTAGCCGCCTGCGCAGTCGGCAGCCGGACCAGCCGGAAGGCCGCTGCGTCTCCCGCACCGGCGGGTACGCCAGCCGCCGCCCGGCCATCACCGGAGCGTAGAGCCTGGACACCGCCCCCGTACGGTCCAGCAACCGGAACGCGGCGTCACGGGCCAATACCTTCGCCGGATGGTGGGCCACCCAGGCCCGGGTCTGCAGATCGGTGTCGCGCACGATCTGCCGGGTCGCCTCGGAGCGCTCCTCGCCGTAGCTGGCCAGCAGCGCGGCCGGTGACTCGCCGCGGACCACCGCGGCCAGCTTCCAGCCCAGGTTGTGCGCGTCCTGCAGGCCGTTGTTCATGCCCTGGCCGCCGGCCGGGCTGTGTACGTGCGCCGCGTCGCCCGCCAGGAAGACCCGGCCGCGCTGGAAGTCGGAGGCGTGCCGGGCGTGCACCCGGAACACCGCCTGCCAGACCGGCTCGCTGATCCGCACCCCGCGCGGACCCCGCTCGTCGATGATCGACTGCATCATCTCGACGCTGACCTCGTGCTTGCCCTCCGGCATCACCGACAGGAACCGGAAGACACCGCCCGGCATCGGCACGATCACCAGGGCGCCGGTCGGTGCCTGGTAGAACAGGCACTCGTCCGGCGGGAGTCGCCCCTCGATCCGGGTGTCGATCAGCGCGAACGCCATCTCGTACGTGGTGCCCTGGAAGCCGATGCCCAACTGGCCGCGCACCGCGCTGCCGGCGCCGTCCGCGCCGATCACGAAGGGCGCGCGCACCCGCTCCACGACGCCGTCCCCGTACTCCAGCACGGCCGTCACACCGTCGCTGGCCTCGATGCGTCCGGAGAAGTCCACGTCGTCGAGGGCGAGCAGCCGCACTCCGCGCTCGACCTTCCCGCCCAGGGCGTGCAGCCGCTCGGTGAGCAGCCGCTCGGTGACATGCTGCGGCAGCACCCGGCAGGCCAGGTCCTCGGAGAACCCGAACGAGGCCAGCGGCCGCCGTTCCGAGAAGTAGCTCAAGGTGTTGATCAGCACCGATTCCCGCCGCACCGCGTCCAGCAGGCCGGAGTCCTCCAGGATGTCGAGCGCGCGCGGCCAGACCGACAGTGCCTTGGGAGCCCGCATGGGCTCCGGCGACCGGTCGACCACCCGCACCCGCACCCCACGCCTGAGCAATTCGCAGGCGGCCAGCAGACCGGTGGGGCCGCCGCCGACGACAAGGACGTCGAAATCCCTGTCCGGCGCTTTGTCGGCCGGCGGGCCGGGGTTTGCCCCCGGGGAAATCGCAGTCATCTCGGGTCCGCCCTCAACTCGTCCGCACGCCCGCGGTCCCGCCCTCGACCACCGGTTCCTTCGGCAGCTTGTCGAGACCGAAACCGAAATACTTCTTGTACGCCTCAAGAACCGCCGCGTCATCGGGCAGCACTTCCTTGGAGCGCTCCTCGCCGTCCACCCGGGACAGGTGGTTGCCCTTCAACGTCACCAGACCGTTCTCGGTCCGCACGGAACAGAACAGCGCCTGGAGGAACGACGAATCGGGAGCGGTGCGGTACCACCACAGACTGGGGCCGAAGTCCGCTATCCGGACCGGCTGTTGCTCGATCTGGTAAAGCGGTTTGCCATTCAGCAGGACGTCGATCGCGCCGCTCTCCGTCGGCACGAGCTGGTACTCGCCGTGCGGATCCCGCTGCACCTCGCGGGAGCCCAGCCGCAGCGGATGACGGCTGTTGCGGCCGAATCCGGTGTCGACCAGCCAGGGCTCGTCGAGCTGCACCCGCAGCGCCAGATGGCCGAGCAGCGGCCCCAGGCCGTCCGGCCGGTGCACCCGGCCCGGCAGGATGTCGACGGTGAAGCCCAGCGAGCGCAGCAGGAAGGCCAGCGCCGGGTTCACCTCGTAGCAGCCGCCACCGCGACGCTTGCGGACGATCTTCTCCAGCACCCGCTCGTCCATGTAAATGGGCTCGTCGAGGTGGTAGTCGAGGTTCTCGAACGGCACGGACAGGATCTGGCGTTCCTGAAGGTGTCGCAGCGCATGAATATCAGCGCGCGTCGGCTTTGTCGCGCCGATGCGCTTGAGATATTCATCCACCAGGGTCTGGTCCAGCATCGCCGTCTCCTTACCAGGTCGAGTTCTGAATGTGCTTGAGGGTGGGATCGCTACCACCGGAGCAGGGTCAGGCCCATTGCCATGCCTCCGCCGAAAGCGGCCAGGAGGACAAGGTCGCCGGTGCCCATGGCGCCCGCCCGTGCGGTGTGATCGAGCGTTATCGGAACCGACGCGGCTCCGGTGTTGCCCAGCTCTTCGAAAGTGGTACGGGTGCGCTCGAAGGGGATCTCCAACTGCCCGGCGAGATCTTCGAGCATCCGACCGTTGGCCTGATGCGGTACGAAGTGGGCGAGGTCCGCCGCCGAAACCCCGGTGTCGACAAGGAAGGTACGAATACCCGCGGTCACCGTCTCGGCGACGAAGTCCCGTACGCCGCGCCCGTTCATGGCGAAGTAGTGCAGACCGGCCCGGACCGTTTCCGCGGAGGGCGGGATACGGCTGCCGCCCGCCGGAACCTGGATCAGGTCCCGGTCGGCCCCGTAGCTCGCCAGTCGGCCCGCGAGCAGCGCACCGCCCTCGGACCGGCCCAGCACGACCGCTCCGGCGCCGTCCCCGAAGAGGATCGCGGTGCGCCGGTCGGCCGGATCGAGAATGCGGGAGTAGATGTCCGCGCCGATGACCAGCGCGTAGTCGCCGTCCGCGGAGCGCAGGATTCCCTCGGCCGTGGTCAACGCGAACAGAAAGCTGCTGCAGACCGCATTGACGTCGAACGCGGCGGTGCCGGGGCGGGCTCCGATCTCATCGGCGACGATGGCCGCCGTGGGCGGCTGCGGAGAATCCGGCGTCGAGGTCGCCACGATGATCAGCGAGAGGTCCGCGGCGCTGATTCCGGCGTTCTCCAGAGCGGCTCGACCGGCGATGACCGCGAGGTCGGATGTCGCCTCATCCGGCTTCGCACGCCGCCGGTTGCGTATCCCGGTCTTACCGAAAATCCATTCATCGGTCACCCCGGCCGGCTCACCGACCTCCGCGTTGGTCACCACATGGGCCGGTAGATAGGATCCGGTTCCCACGATGCCGATGGCGGAAGTGGACCGGGCGGCGCGGTTTATCCCTGTCGTAATCATCGTTGACCCCTCGTTTTCCGCAGGCTCGTCCGTCTGTGAAGGCGAAAGGGATTCCAAGGCCGCCCGCGAAATCGATCGTCCCGCGTTGGGGAGAGACCGGGCAAAGCCTGTGCCCCTACCTTGTCAAGTAGCCTGAACCGCGTCAGGCACGTGGCGGCGCCCCGGCCGCCGAGCGCGCTCACCGGAAGGTGAGTGCGCCAAGGAAGCTCCGAACATTGCGGCGGGTTTCGGTGGTTGAGTCACCGCCGGACTTCTCCGCGCCAGCGCGTCCGCCACCATCCCAGTGGTCACCGGCATCCCCGCGGGCAACCCCTCCGGCGTCGCCACCAGAGCGGGGCCATGTGACTCCCCCGCCGTCAACCAGCGCAACCTGCTCAACACTCCTCCGTCACTCGGCTCGGCGCCGTGTGCCGTGTGCCGTGTGCCGTGTGCCGTGTGCCGTGTGCCGCGGCGCCGGTGCGGCGCCGCGGCACCTGGCGTCAGCTCGGCACAGCGGCCAGCGCCAACTCGGTGAGCAGCGTGCCGACGATGCGCGGACCGTCCTGGGTGAGCACCGATTCGGCGTGGAACTGCATGGACGCGAAGTGCGGGCCGCGCAGCGCGTGCACCTCGCCGGTGCGCGGATCCCGGCTGGTCTCCACCAGCCCCACGCCCGGGCAGTCCAGCTGGTCGGAGGCGCTGCGAGCGGCGAACGTGTTGTAGAAGCCGACCCGTTCACGCCGTCCGAACAGGTCGATCTCCCGTTGCACGCCCTGGTTCGGCACGTCCCTGCGCACCAGGTCGAACCCGAGCGCCAGGCTGAGCACCTGGTGGCTCAGACAGACCGCGAGGAACGGCCGCCGCTGTTCGAGCAACGCCGCTGTCGCGGACCGCAGATGGGCGATCTTGGGATGGTTCTCCTCCCGTGGATCTCCCGGCCCCGGCCCCATGACGACGAGGTCATAGCCCTCGAAGGAGTACGGCTCGTCGAAGCGCCGTACGGCCACCTCAAGGTCCATGGACCGCAGTTGCTGCTCGATCATCGACGTGAAGGTGTCCTCGGCGTCCACCACCAGCACCCGCCGACCGGCCAACTCCGGTGCTGGGCGGGAGCGTTGCGCGTCCTCCGCCAGCCAGAAGTCGGCGATGGTCGCGTTGCGCCTTTCAAGTGCCTCCCGCACGCTGGGGTGTTGCCCGAACCGCGCCGGGCCGCTCTCCAGTGCCGCGAGCAGCCCGGCCGCCTTGGCGCGGGTCTCGGCGACCTCGGACTCCGGATTGGAGTGCCGTACGAGCGTGGCGCCCACCCCGATCCGCATCCGGCCACCGCTGTCGATGTCGGCGGTACGGATGAGGATGGAGGAGTCCAGAGTGCGCTCCCCCTGCTCATCGCGGCTGATGAGCGCGACGACCCCGCTGTAGTAGCCGCGGCCCTGCGGCTCGTACCGGCCGATCACCCGGCAGGCGCTCTCCAGCGGAGAACCGGTGACGGTGGGCGCGAACATCGTCTCCCGCAGGATGTCTCGCGGATCGCTGGCGGTGCGCCCCTCGATGAAGTATTCGGTGTGCGCTAGGCGCGCCATCTCCTTCAGGTAAGGGCCCACCACCCGGCCGCCGCCGTCGCAGATGCGGGCCATCATCTTGAGTTCCTCGTCGACGACCATGTACAGCTCGTCGGCTTCCTTGCGGTCGGCCAGGAAGTCCATCACCTCCGGCAGGGTCGGCCCGGACGGCGGATAGCGGTATGTGCCGCTGATCGGGTTCATCACGGCGGTACCGCCGCGCACGCTGATGTGCCGCTCGGGGGTGGCGCCGACGAACGTCCGGGTGCCGGTGTGGACGATGAACGTCCAGTACGCCCCCGACTCCCGTTCCAGCAGCCGCCGGAAGAAGACCAGCGCGCTGAGCGGGGTGTAGTCGGAGATGTCGGCGACGAAGGAGCGCTTGATGACGAAGTTCGCGCCCTCGCCCGCACCGATCTCATCGGCGATGACCCGGCGGACGATATCGGCGTACGCCTCGTCGTCCACATCGAAGTCGCCGCCCTCCAGCCCGATCGGCACATCGGGGATCCGGGCCAGCAGATCACCGGACGGCACGGTCGCCTGGCCGGTGACGGTCATCGCGATCAGCGGCGATCCGTCGTCGGCGGAGGTGAAGCCGCGCTCCGCGATCTGCCGGTACGGCACGATCGCCAGCACCTCGTGGCCTGGGCCGGTCGATCCATCGGGCAGCGGTATCCCGGCCAGTGTGTCCGGGGTGGACACCTCGCCGACGAGAACGTCCAGCGCGTCAGGGCCGGTTGACTCCGGCCGGTGCAGTACGGCGAACGGCGGTGGCATCGGCGCCAGCACCTGCCGGAACAGGTCTTCGGCTGCGGTCATACGGCTGCCCCCCTCAGGGCGTACGCCGCCACACCGGCGGCGAACGGGTCGAGTTGGCCGACGATCCCCTCGGCGGTGGTGACCACGGCGCAGCGTTCGGCCGCGTACTCCAGGGCCAGCCGGTGGTATTCGGGCGAGAAGTCACCGACGGCGTCGGCGACCAGGAAGGGTTGGATGTCGTTGGTGAAGGCCTCCACCGCAGTCATCAGCACACCGACATGCGCGTACACACCGCCGATGACCAACTGGTCGCGATCGTGGGCGCGCATCCGCTCGAGCAGGCCGGACTGGAAGAAGGCGCTGTAGCGCCACTTGGTGAACACCCAGTCGCCCGGTGCGGGAGCGAGCGCGTCGACAACCTCCCGATCGGCGGGCGTGGTGCGCATCCCGGGTCCCCAGAAGTCCTTGAGCAGACCGCGCTGTTCCTCGGTCATGCCGCCGGGCTGCGCCGTGTACGCCACCGGCATGCCGAGTTCGGTGGCCCGCTCACGCAGCAGGGCTAGGTTCCGTACCAGTTCATGCCGCAGGTCATCAGGGAAGGGCTTCAGAAAGTAGCGCTGCATGTCGTGGATGAGCAGCACCGCGCGGTCCGGATCGACCGTCCACGGTGCGGTGCTGTCGGGCAGTTCGCCCGGTGTGGGCATGGGGTAGGGCTCGATGGCGGGTATGCCGGCCATGGCGTCCTCTCGTGGTCTCGTGGTCTCGTCGCTGTCGTGATGTGTGCCGCTCTCCGCTGGAGCCTGTCCGGCGGATCCTGGCCGGGTCGCGTCTCGCTCGATGCCGCCGCGGCGCGGGGCCGCGATGCTGCGGACCGGCGGCGGCGCGAGTGCCGCGGGCCAATGGGCAGGCCGGTGCCGAAGATCCGCCGGACAGGCGTCAGGCGCCCAGGCCCGCGCCTCCGTCGACCGTGAGGACATGCAAGGTGATATGCGCTGCCCGGTCGGACAGCAGGAATACGACCGCGTCGGCGATGTTCGACGGGCGGGCCAGCCGCCCCAGCGGAATGCCCACCCGGAACGCGTCGAGGCGGCCCTCGATGGTTCCGACCGGGCCGGATTCGTCATGCCACATCGAGCTGAGCATCGGCGTGTCGGTGGACCCGGGCGCCACGACGTTGCATCGGATGCCGTACTTGGCGACCTCCAGGCCGAGGCTCTTGGTGAACATCGACGCCGCCGCCTTGGACGCGGCGTACGCGGCCATCTCGGTACGGGGTGTTCCCGCGGCGTTGGACGCCACGGTGACTATCGCGCCGCGCACCCGCGGTGCCATGCGGTTGACCACCGCCCGGGACAGATGGAAGACCCCTTTCACGTTGACCCCGAAGGTGGTCGACCAGTCCTCGTCGCTGAAGTCCCTGACCTCGCCGAGGCGCAGTACTCCCGCGGCGTTGACCAGGTAGTCCAGTGGACCCAGCCGCGTCTCCACCGCGTCGACCATGGCATCGACATCCGCGCTGTCGGTGACGTCGGCGGGGAACGCCTCGACACGCAGGCCGTCGGCGTTCAGCTTCTCCACGACATCCCGCAGCCCGGTGACGTCCCGGTCAACGGCGGCGACGGCGGCGCCGCGCTCGCCCAGCGCGCGGACCACGGCCTTGCCGATTCCGCCCGCTGCCCCTGTGACAAGGGCGACCTTGTTATCCATTGCTGTGGACCTCCCTACAGCCGTTCCCGCTCCGGAACGGCAGTTGTGTGGTGGGCTTGGCCATGCCTGCGGATCAGGCCGCCCAAGCCGAGACCACCGAAATGGCCTGACCCGGATTGAGCCGCGGGTCGCAGAAGCTCGTGTACTTGTCGCCGACCTGGTCGATCCCGGACTCGTTGGTGACGCACTCGGTGACGTCGTCCGGCGTGGTCTCCAGATGTAGTCCGCCCGCGATGCCGCCCGCGGACCGGACGGCGCACTGGAAGTCCCGCACCTCCCGTACGACGGTGTCGATGAAGCGCGTCTTGAGTCCGTCGGCGGCGGTGACGGTGTTGCCGTGCATCGGGTCGCTGAGCCAGATCACCGGATGGCCCGCCGCCCGTACCGCCTTGACCAGCGGCGGCAGCCGGTCGGCCACGGCCGCGGCGCCCATCCGGGCGATCAGCGTGAGCCGCCCTCGTTCGCGCCAGGGGTCGAGCCGTTCGCACAGCTCCAGCAGTTCGTCGACCGGCATGCCCGGGCCGACCTTGCAGGCGACCGGGTTGGCGACCTCGGCCAGCAGGGCGACATGGGCGCCGTCCACCTGCCGGGTGCGTTCGCCGATCCACGGCCAGTGCGTCGAGGCGAGGTACTGCCGCCCGTGCTCGTCCTGGCGCAGCATCGGGATCTCGTAGTCGAGCAGCAGCGCCTCATGGCTGGTCCACACCGGCGGGCAGATGCCGGACCGGCGGGACGGGTTGAGCCAGCCGAGGTGGGTCATGGCCTCGCTCGCCGCCTCGTAACCGGCGAGCAGCCGTCGTGGGTCGGGCCTCCTCAGATACGGGTCGGGCTCCGGGCTGTTGACCATATGGCCGCGGTAGACCTGGAGTTCACGGCCACCGACCTGTTCGGTGGGTTTGGAGCGGGGCTTGCCGAACTGCCCGGCCATCCGGCCGGCGCGTACCACCGGTCGGTGCGTGATCATCTTCATCACGCCGGCCAGCACGTCCAACAGGCCCGCCTTGCGGGCGACATAGCCCGCGGTGCACTCGGCCGGGTCCTCGGCGCAGTCACCGGCCTGCACCACGCGTGCCTCGCCCGCAGCGACGCTGGCCAGCAGGGTGCGCAGCCGACGGACGTCCAAGGCGCTGACGAGCCCCGGACGGGTCGCCAACTCATCGGTCACCCAACGGAGTTGGCCGCCATCCCAGTCGGGCTGCTGCAGGACTGTTTTGGAACGGATCGATTGGATACTGGAAGGGCTGACAAGAGCGTTGTCCACTGGTGTCTCCTGGTGTCTCCCAAAGCGGAGGTGTCTCGCAGAGCGGGTGTGTCTCGCAGAGCGGGAGTGCGATGAGCACGGCCCCCGCCGCGGATCGCGGTACGGGGGCATCCCGTAGAGCTCCACGCCGAACCGGTACGGACTCCTCCGATCCAGCGCGTATCAGGGCGCCTCAGGGCGCATCAGGGCCTCGGCACCCAGCCCACGTCGTCCCAGAACCGCAGTTGGCGCTGATGCGGTGTGGCGGCCAGGCGCGCGACGCGGGGGGTGGGGGGGCCGTTGGTGGGTTCGGGGGTTTGGGGGGTTCCGGGGGGTGCGGTGGCTTCGGCGGTGCCGGTGTCTGCGGCGGGCCTGGTGGCTTTGGTGGTGCCGGTGGCTTGGCTGCCTTCGGCGGTTCCCGTGCTTTCGGCGGGCCCGGTGGCTTCGGTACCTCCGTCGGTTTCCGCGCCGAGGATCAACGTGGTGGGTCGGCCGGGGTGGAAGACCGGCCAGTCCGGGACGCCCACGGCGCTCGGTACGTCATCGCGGGCGAAGGCGGCCACGAGGTCGATGAAGATGTCGGAGATGCGCCGCTCCAGCGGGCCATCCCCGTAGGCCCAGGCGTTCTCGGGGATGCCGTAGGTGCCGAACAGGAACCTTGAGGTGGCTTCGTGCGGTGTGCCGAACGCGGGCGGGCGTGTGGGGTGCGCGAACTCCATCACGTACTGGGCGCGGGTGCCGTCTCCGGCTTGCTCGTCGGCGCTGGCGTGCTCCTCAGCGCTGGGGCGCTCCTCGTCCCCTGCGTGCTTCTCGGCCAGCCGGAGGATCGGGTACCGGAAGAGCCCGTCGCCCCAGATCTCGGTCCACAGCGATACGGGGTCCAGCCGCAGCCCGTCGGCCGCGGCGGCCTCCCGGTAGGCGGCAAGGCAGTCGTCCACCAGCCGCTCCGGAACACCGACCGCCCGCTTGTCCAGCACCGCCGCCACGGCCGCGCGTAGTTCGGCCTCGTTGGTGGGAGCCGGGGGCGCCGGAAGGGCGGACAGGCCGGGAACGGTGAAGAACGCGCCCTCGGTGCGGGTGTACACGACCATCGTCGGCACACCGGGCGCGGGGAGTTGCTGGTCGAAGCCCCGCATCCACCGCCCGTCGCGCACCGGCCCCCGGTACTCGCGCCCGCTGTCCACCACGCGCGTCAACGGGCTGCCGGAGAACACCGTCTGCCACGCGTCGAGCAGCGCACCCGCGGGCACATCCCGTAACCCCCGTACGTCGGTGCCCAGTCGACGCGCGATGGACGCGTAGACGGTACGGGAGTCCTCGGCGGTCAACGCGACCGCCGGCTCCCACACATGGCAGGGGCTGATCGGGATGATCCGGCGGATGAGCGAGCGCACCTCGGGCAGCAGCGCGAGCTGCCAGGCGCTCGCACCACCCGCCGACGTACCGCTCAGCGTGACGTTGTCGGGGTCGCCGCCGAAGGCCGCGGCGTTCCGCCGTACCCAGCGCAGTAACTCCGCCTGGTCCTGCAGCCCCCAGTTGGCGAACGATCCGGTGTCCGGGTCCGCGAGATCCTCGTGCAGTCCAAAACCGAAAGGCCCCAGACGGTAGTTGAACGTCACCACCACGAGGTCACCACGCACCGCCGGACGGGCTCCGTCGTACGTCGGAAGTTCGCCACCGCCGATCTGCCAGCCGCCGCCGTGGATGTACACCAGTACTGGCCGGGAACCCCGGACATCCGGCGTCCAGACATTGGCGTAGAGGGCGTCCTCGCGGCTTTCCGGTACGCCGGGTTGGAGAAACGGCGGCACGAAACGCGTGGCATCACGCACCCCCTCCCAGCAAACCGGCGGACGCGGCGAAGCGAATCGCAGCGCCCCCAACGGCGGCCGGGCGTACGGCACTCCACGGAACACGGTGAACTCCCGGCACCGCTCTCCCGCGACCAGACCCTCGGTGGTGCGTACGACGACGTCAGACGGGTGGCGGGCGGTGGACGAGGAGACGGAATGTGTCAGCACATACGGTGTCACCATCTCAGGAACCGTCCAGTCCCTGGGCTATGGCAGCGGCATCAGCCATGGCGGCGGTAATTTCGAGGATACGGCGCGCTTGGAATTCAACGGCGGCGTTGCTCATGGCCACAGTGCTCCCTCAACGAGCAGAAGTACGACGCGTACGGGGCCGCGCCGGCCTCGTACAGCCGGGCCGCCAGACAACTTGCGGGTTTTAGATCGTGTGCCGGACCCGCAGCCACCACCAATGGGCGTTTAGAAAATTCGTCAGGTGAGGCATAATCCATCAAGTTCCCAAACGGATTGACGCCGACAACCTGACAAATACCTGCCGGTATGTCGTAACGACAAAAACGAGGCGGCTATTTATGGGATTTGGGCGGGGAATTCACGTTGGGGCGCCGCCGGGGGGGGGGGGACGGCGGGCGCAGTGCGGGCGCGAGCCAACTACGCGGCGGCCAACGACCGTTGCTGACAGCTGGCCCCTCGGGACCCAGGATCCGGCGAGGGCCACCAGGGGCGCTTGATCTCCGCGATCGACCACCGCATTCAAGCCACGGGCAAGAGGGCCTGCCGCCCCGGGCCCATCCAAGGAGCACGCGGCGCGGGGACCGCGAGAGAAGCCCTCACCCTCGCACGCATGACTGCGGCTGAACGGACTTCGGCGACGCGGGCTGGCCGCCGGGTGAGGCGGTGCACGCACCGGGTGCATCGACGTTCCACGTCATCTATCTGGACGTTGAACCCAATTTTACGGCTGTAGGGTCTCTGGCATGCGGAAGCGGGCGATCATCCTCCTTATAGCCTTACTGGTCAGTGTTGTGGGGGTCTACGGCATCTACTACGTATCTCCCTTTGGACAACACGACAGGCAAGCCGCAGCGTACGAGCGAACGTTTCGCACCCGGGTGATGTCGGTCGGGGATGTTCAGATCACCTCCGGAAGTCACCAGGTGAGCGGAAACCAGTGGGGCGAGGGCGGGGAGTGCTCTCTCCTGGCGACACTTGAGGTGAGCACCCCCCTGGAAGCACAGGCTTTTCAGGATCGCCTCAAAGCAGCGCTCCGCCCATACACCGACGACTACATCCACGAACAGGTCACACAGCTCGGCGACCGGAATGGGCACCGACTCTTCCGAGTGGAGGCAGGAACGTTGGCGGACGGCGGCAGCCTGGACCTGCGCTGCGGCTGAGGAACCGGCCAACCCCACGTATCGGAAGGTGCCGCATCACCCCGACGGGGGCGTCGGGCTCGGTCCAGGGGAGGGCGATGGAGTACCTGGCTGGGGCGGCCCCGATCCGTCTCCTGTGGTGATCGCCCCAGGAGGTGCGTAGAGCGGGTCGAGGTCGATGTGGTGGCCTGCCGGGGTTTGCGACGCCAGCTGGTTCAGGGCTTGCCGGCGCTGTGCGTCGGTCAGCGAACCCCAGGCGGCAGCGTCCTGGAGATGCGGTTGCAGCTGATCCCAGTGCTTGGCGCGTGCGTGGATGTCACCACCACGAGGTGCTGTGTCGTCGCCGTACTGGGCGTTGGCGTCCCGCATCTGCGGAGTGTCCGCGGCGTACAGCAGGAACAGTTGCTTGTCGGTGGTAGCCCCGTGGGAGTTCTGCTTCATCTGGGCCAGGTAGTGAGCACTGAGCCGGATGTCCTCGTTCGGGTTCTCTTCGATGTACTTCGTCAGCTGAGCGTCGCTGAGATCGCCGAGGTACGTGCCGCCGACGGTGAACGCGGAAGGATCATTCGCTATCACCTGGCGCGCGGTCGCGATCTTCATGTGCGTGATGCCCAAGGACTTGTCCGGCTTGACCGACTGCTCCAACGCCCAGTCGAAGATGTGCCCGAACCACCCTTCAGGACCGTCCAGGCTGGGGTCGTTGTCTTGGTACCACTGCTGCTCTTGCCACACGATGGACATCAGCAACTGCTCGCTGATTCCGGTCTCCTGAGAGGCCCGGCGGATCGCGTCCAGTTGCGTAGGTGAGACGTTGAGCGGATGAAGGCCATCGGGCCCGCTGCTCAAGCGGAGGGCGATACCCAGTGGGCTGTTGGCATTGCCTTGGAGGGCTTGCTGTACCAGCGCTGGGTTGGTCACTTGGGTGAGGGCGGCGATGGTGCGTATTTCATTCGCCGCCGTGGTGTCCGCGTCGGTAGCCGCGGTAAGGGCTTCGGAGATCAGGTCCGCAGCATGCTTCACCTGCTCCTTCACGGCGGTGGCGTCGTCCCCGCTGGAGGGGTGAGCGCTCACCTCGCCGCTACCTGAGACGGTCAGGCCATGCGCACGGGCGTAGTCGAGTGCGCCGTGCAGTGTGCGTTGTGCGGAGTCGATGGCGTCCGCCAACGTGTCGTACGTACTCACAAGCCCACGCAGCGCATCCGCCGCGGCCTCGTAGTCAGCGGCGTGCTTGACGAACTGCTCTCGGGCGGTACGGCCCGTGTCGTTGACCCAGCACATCTTCAGGGTGTTGGCGACGTCATCACGCGCGAAGGACGCGACATCATGGCAGTGCTTGGAAGCCGCCAGGGCGTCGTCGGCTGCGTCGCGCCACAGCTTTGACCGGGCGTCATCGAGATCTTGGACACTCAACATCAGGACTCTTCCAGCCATTTGGCCTGCTGATGCAGCTGGTTCGCTACGGAGGTATCGGTACTCACGTAAGCGTCCATGGCCTTTGTCACGGAGTCCGCAGCCGTCTCGACGTTCTTGCCCATCTCGCGCAGACGTAACTGCCAGGCAGACACGCACACGTCATTCGCCGCCCCCGAAGCCCACCCGCTGTGAGCCATCCCGGCTGATTCCGCATCACTGAGATTGGCCTTGTGCGCACCGGCCGCCCGGTCCGTTTTGAACTTCGCAGCAGCCGCACTAACCGGCTTGGGCGTGACACCTATATCCATCGCCCCCCTCGCTCCGGCCACGTGAAGACGCGGAGCTACACCGTGCTCCTCACAGGCCTTCTCCTCTGCCATCTACAGCTTGACATGATCACGCTCTGGCCGGTGGACCCAGAGAACAATGAAGGACCCAGCCACACCGCCCGTGCGCCTCGACCGCACATCCACACGCGCCACCGTGGCCCCGCGAAGCAGGGCCACCCATGCAACAGCCGCCGCATCCGCTGACGCACGAGCCTTCGCCCGAACCACACCAAAGACAGTGAACAAGCAAAAGCCCAGGTCACAGATACGTGTGACCTGGGCCTATACCGGAGCCGCCTAAGGGAATCGAACCCTTGACCTACGCATTACGAGTGCGTCGCTCTGGCCGACTGAGCTAAGGCGGCATGTTGTTGTGCGCGTGGTGGCATCAGCAACGGCGCTAAGTCTACACAGTGTGCGGGGGTGCTCCGCACGGTGGTTATCGGGGGGCGGGTGGTACGTATCGCCACGGACAGTAGCGATTGCCGTGAGTGGGATGGGGTGGCCCGTGGTCCGCATAGAGGGCTCGGTGGGGGGCGCGGTGGGGCGTGCTTGCTGTGTTGTGCGCGAGTCTGCTGCTGGTGGCGATGGATGCCACGATCCTCAATGTGGCGTTGCCCTCGCTTATTGATGATCTTCGGCGCCGTTCCTGGCCGGGTTCGTCCGTGGGCGGCTCGGCCGGGGCGGCCGTACTGGCCGCCGCGCGGGGCGCCTTCGACAGCGCGCTCGCCACCACCGCCCATGTCTCGGCGGGCATCGCGCTGGCCGTCACCGTCCTCCCTCGTACCGCGCGGCTTCACCGTGACGGCCGCGCACTGAACGTACGGCGGTCAGGTGCAGGTCTTGCCGTTCTGCGGGGCCGTTCCCTCGAGCAAGTAGCGGTTGACGGCGGTGTCGACGCAGTCGTCACCGCTCGCGTAGGCCGTGTGCCCGTCGCCCTGGTACGTCAGCAGCGTTCCGGAGGACAGTTGACCGGCGAGCGAACGGGCCCAGTCGTACGGGGTCGCCGGGTCGCGCGTCGTGCCGACGACGACAATGGGCGCGGCGCCCTTGGCCTCGATCCGCATCGGCCGTCCGGTCGCCTTGACCGGCCACGACGCACAGCTCAGGCTCATCCACGCGAAGTCCGGTCCGAGGTGCGGCGACGCCTTGCGGAAGGCGGGCAGCACGGCCTCGACATCGGCCGGGCTGTTGGTGGCGGGCGGTAGGTCGAGGCAGTTCACGGCGGCGTTGGCGTACATCAGGTTGGAGTACGTGCCATCGGACGAGCGTTCGTAGTACTGGTCGGACAAGGCGAGCAGCGGTCCGCCGTCGCCGCGGTTGGCCGCCGTCAGCGCATCCCGCAGTACGGGCCACAGCTGCTTGGCGTACATCGCCTCGATCAGGCCGGTGGTGCCCAGCGACTCGCCGAGTTGGCGGCTCTGGCCGGTGCGCAGCGGATGCGCGTCGAGGTTGCTCAGGAACCTGACGATGTACTGGCCCGCAGCCCCGGTGGTCTGGCCCATCGGGCATCCGCTGTGCTGTACGCAGTCCTTGGCGAAGGACTGGAAGGCGGTCTCGAAGCCCTCGGCCTGGGTGCGGCTGTCGTCGAGGGCGGACAGCGAGGGGTCCATCGCGCCGTCGAGTACGACATGGCCCACCCGGGACGGGAAGAGTCCCGCGTAGATGGCGCCGAGCATGGTGCCGTACGACTTGCCGACGTAGTTGAGCTTGGCGTCGCCGAGGAGTGCCCGCAGGATGTCCATGTCGCGGGCCGCCTCGACGGTGCTGACATGCGAGAGCAGCTTCGCGGAGCGCTGCTCGCAGCCGTTCGCGAAGTTCTCGTCGGCGGTGGTGATCGCGTTGATCTCGGACTGGCTGTGCGGATCATTGTCGACCTGGGTGAACGCGTCCATCTGCGGGTCCGTCAGGCAGACGATCGGCTCGCTGCGGGCGACCCCGCGCGGGTCCATGCCGACGATGTCGTAGCGGGCGCGCACCGGCGCCGGGTAGCGCGCGGCAGCGATCTGCGCGTAGTCGACGGCGGAGCCGCCGGGACCGCCCGGGTTGACCAGCAGTGAGCCGATCCGCTGTCCGGGCCCGGTGGCCTTCTTGCGGACTACGGACAGGGTGAGGTCATCCGCGGCGACCGGGTGGTTGTAGTCGAGCGGGGCCCTCATCATGGCGCACTGGAAGCCGGCGGCACCGCAGTCGTGCCAGGCCAACTTCTGCTCGTAGTAAGGCTTGAGGGCATCCGGAATCGCCGCGGGCAGCGGTGCCAGGGCGGCCACCGACCGCTTGGCGAGCCCCGTGTCCGAGGCGGCACCCCCGGTCGGCGTCGAGGCGGCCGCGCTTCGGGCGGTACCGGCCGAGCAACCGGAGAGCAACAGGCCCGCGACGGCGAGCACGGTCGTGGAGGTACGGAGTAGGCGTGCGGTGTCCATGAGTGCCACAAGTCCTCCCGTCGGGTTTCGCGAGCCTATCCACACCGTCGTCCGGTATGCGCACTTCCGCGAGTTCTTATGAGTGAATATTCGGGCGGATTTTCGATCGGACCTGTGGTGGGTGCCCTATGAGGCGGTACCCGGCTGGGGGTGCCGGGCGGCCTCCATCTGGGTGATCCAGTGGCCTCTGCGGCCGTACGCGAGGCGGTGGCGGTGACGATGGCGGTACGGGCGGTGCTGGCGGTACGGGTGGGGGCGCAGCTCCTCCGTGAGGTAGCCGGAGACCAAGGCGAGCAGGTGGCGCCGGGTGCCTCCGCCGAGGGCGGGGTCGGGGGTGACCTCGTCGAGGAACCGGGCCCGTACCCCGCCGCGGCGCAGCGCGGTCCGTAGCCGCAGACCGGAAGCCCGCTGCCGCGCCTCGTCCACGGCGGCGGCGAGCAGCAGCCGCGGCCGGGGACCGGGCGACGGGGGCGCGACGGCGATGCCCGCGGCGTCGTACGTGCCGGAGACGCCCGCCGCCGCGCGGTACCGGTCCGGGTGGGCGAGTTCGGCACGCACCGCGCACGGGGCGAGGTCCCCGACGCCGATGACGGCGCGGGCCTCGCGGCCCCGCTCGGTGCGGTAGTAGCGGTCGGCGGTGTCCAGAGCGGCGGACGGGTCGGCGGAGCAGTCGCGGGGCAGGACGACGATCAGCGGGTCGGCCATCCCGTGGGTGATGGAGCCCGCCAACGCCGCGTACAGCTGGTCGCTGTCCGGGGCGGCCGGAACATAGGCCGCGACCAGCGGGAACGCTGGGGCGCCCGGACGGTCGTACTGCGGAGGCAGCCAGACTCGGGTGCCGCCGGGCAGTTCCTGGAGCGTGCCGCCGACCGGGTGGGCCACGGTACGCGGGGGCCTCGGAGCCGGGTCCTGGACAGCTGCGTGGGGCACGGGCCGCGGCCGGGCGGCGAGGGGGCGGCCCGCGGGCGGCGGTTTGGCGACGGCGTGTCGTGCCGCGGATGTGTCGGCGGCCGAGGCGGTACGCGCGCGCGTTCCGGTGTGCGCCAGCTGGATCGCGTAGCCGATCGCGGCGGCCAGGACCAGCAGCGCCGCGGCCGCGCGGAACGCCACCGGGCGGTAGTCGGTGGGGAGTTCGTACACCCGGCCGCTGCGCTCGGCGAACCAGCGCACGACGGCGGCGCGGGCGAGCAGCGCCGCGACAACGGCGAGTGACGCGAGCGGCGCCGTACTCAGCAGGGCAGAATCCACCTACGCACCAACCTGAGGGGGACAACCGGGCCGTCCGGCCCGGGGCAGCGTGCAAGGCTTCCCCCGGCCGGGTGCGCCGCCAACCGCCCCGTACCCGAGGATCACCCGAAGGCACCAACAGCGAACCGGGCCCCGGCGGCCGGTCGGGTTCACCCGGATCCCCCGCGCGGCGCCGCCCAGGACCGGGGGCGGCGGGCCGCGACGGCGGGGTCAGCCCGCGCGGAGCGCCATCGTCATCGCCTCCACCGCCAGCAGCGGCGCCACATTGCTGTCCAGGGCCTCACGGCAGGCCAGTACCGCCTCTATGCGGCGCAGGGTGTTCTCCGGGCGGCCGTTCGCCGCTATGCGGTTGATGGCGTCGCGCACCTCGGTGTTGGCGATCGGCGACGACGTGCCCAACTGGACGGCCAGCACATCACGGTAGAAACCGGCGAGGTCGGTCAGCGCCAGGTCCAGGGTGTCCCGCTGGGTACGGGTCGAGCGGCGCTTCTGCCGGTCGGCCAGCTCCTTCATCACGCCCGCCGTACCGCGCGGCATCCGGCTGCCGCTGCCGGCCGCGGCGCCCAGCGCGGCCCGTAGCTCCTCGGTCTCCTTCGTGTCGACCTCCTCCGCTACCTGCTTGGCGTCCTCGGTGGCCGAGTCCACCAGCGTCTGGGCGGCCTTCAAACACCCGCCAATGTCGTCGAATTGGAGCGGCAGCCGCAGCACGGCGGCACGGCGCTCCCTGGCCCGCTCGTCGGTCGCCAGCCGCCGCGCCCGGCCGATATGGCCCTGCGTCGCGCGGGCAAGGGTCGCAGCCAGCTCGGGCTCGATCCCGTCACGCCGTACGAGCACGTCGGCGACGGCGTCCACCGGTGGGGTGCGCAGGTTCAGATGACGGCACCGGGAGCGGATGGTCGGCAGTGCGTCCTCGATCGACGGTGTGCACAGCAGCCACACCGTGCGGGGGGCGGGCTCCTCGACCGCCTTGAGCAAGACGTTCCCGGCGCCCTCGGTGAGTCGGTCGGCGTCCTCCAGGACGATCACCTGCCAGCGGCCGTTCGCCGGGGACATGGCGGAGCGGCGCACCAGATCGCGGGTGTCCTTCACACCGATCGACAGCTGGTCGGTGGCGACGACTTCGACGTCGGCGTGCGTGCCGACCAGTGCCGTATGGCATCCGTCGCAGAACCCGCAGCCGGGCGCGCCGCCGAGCGCGCGGTCCGGGCTGACGCACTGCAGGGCCGCGGCGAAGGCGCGGGCGGCGGTGGAACGGCCGGAGCCGGGGGGACCGGTGAACAGCCAGGCGTGCGTCATCTTCGATGACGCACGCGGCGGTTCGGCGCCCTCGGCGGCAGCGGTGACCAGCGCGTCGGCGTCGCGGGCGGCGGCGGCGAGCTGCGCTACGACGGGCTCCTGCCCGACCAGGTCGTCCCAGACAGCCATGGGCGTCCCTTTCCTCGGTGCGTGCTCTTCATTTTGCGGGACGGGTCTGACAGCGGGGCTCTCCCGCCCGGCCGCCCTGTTCTTCCCGGGGCTGCGCCCCAAGCCCCCTCTTCGCGGAGCTGCGCGCGCCCGGCCGCTTTCCCGGGGCTGCGCCCGGCACCTTCCCGTCGCTGCCTTCCCGGGCTGCGCCGGGCCTTGCGGCCTGGTGAGCTGCGGCGGTTGTGTGCCCGCCGGTCCGCGGCGTCGTGGGTGCGCGCGTCGCGGTGGCCAAGAGATTCCGCCCCGACGGCGCGGATCGGCGGTGCCGCAGTATCCAGCAGCGGCCTCTGGCCGTGGGCGCCGCAACCCGGCGGGTCACTACACCTAGCGCCGCCCCCTGCCCTTGCGGTCTCGGGGGTCGTCCTCGTCGCGGGGGCCCAGGAGTTCGTCGGCCAGGGTGGGGAGGTCGTCCAGCGGGGTTTCCTCGGCCCAGCTGGGGCGGGGGCGCTTGCGGGGCTGGTGGGGGTCGACCTGGGGGAGTTCGCGGGTGCGGTCCGGCGTGTCCTCGTCGCGGAACAGCCACGGCGGAACGCGGTCCGCCGGGTCGCCCTCAGGATGGACCGGCGGCAACACCGCCGTCTCCTCCTGCGCCGGCTCGGGCCGCACCGGCGGCATTACGGTCGTCTCCTCGGCGTCCGAGGGACGGGGGACCTCGATCGTGTGCGTGGTCTCCGCGTCCGGCGAGGTGGCGCGCGGGGTCTCGACGGTCTGCGTGGTGTCGTTCGGCTCGGCGGCGACCGGGGTCTCGATCGTCTGGGTCGCGTCGCTCTCGGCGACGGCCGCCTGCGCGGCCTGGCGGGCCTGTTCCGCGCGGAGCAGGGCCTCCTCGGCCTTGCGCTGCTTCTCCAGACGGCGTTCCTCGGCCTCGGCGCGCAGCCGGTCCTGCTCCTCCTTCTGGCGGCGCAGCCGCTCCTGCTCCTCGGCCTGGGCGCGCTCCTCCGCCTCCTGGCGGGCGCGCTCCTCCTCGGCCCGCTTACGGGCCTCCTCGGCCGCCTTGCGCTCGGCCTCCGCCTGGCGCTCGGCCTCCTCGCGCCGGCGCTGCTCCTCGGCGAGGCGCTTGCGCTCCTCCTCCGCGGCGCGCAGCCGCGCGAGCTGCTCCTGGCGTTCGCGCTCCTGGCGCTCCTCCTCCGCCTTGCGGGCGGCTTCCTCCTCGGCCCGCTTACGGGCTTCGTCCGCCACCTTGCGCTCGGCCTCGGCACGAGCCTCGATCTCCTGCTCGGAGAGCGGCAGCAGCTGGTCCAGACGGTGCCGCACGATCCGGGTCACCGCCTCCGGTTCCTGGCCCGCGTCGACCACCAGGTAACGCGACGGGTCCGCCGCGGCCAGCGTCAGGAAGCCCTTGCGCACCCGCTCATGGAACTCGACGGGCTCGGACTCCAACCGGTCCGGCGCCTCCGTGAACCGCTCCCTGGCGGTCTCCGGCGAGACATCGAGCAGCACCGTCAGATGCGGTACCAGACCGTTGGTCGCCCAGCGGGAGATCCGGGCGATCTCGGTCGGCGACAGATCGCGCCCCGCACCCTGGTAGGCCACCGACGAGTCGATGTACCGGTCGGAGATCACGATCGCACCGCGCTCCAGCGCCGGGCGGACGACGGTGTCGATGTGCTCGGCGCGGTCGGCCGCGTAGAGCAGCGCCTCGGCGCGGTGTGAGATGCCGGTGCTGGAGACGTCCAGCAGGATCGACCGCAGCCGCTTGCCGATGGCGGTCGCGCCGGGCTCGCGGGTGACCACGACCTCGTGGCCCTTGCCGCGGATCCACTCCGCGAGGGCCTCGACCTGGGTGGACTTGCCCGCACCGTCGCCGCCCTCGACCACGATGAAGAAACCGGATCCGGCCGGGGCCTGCGCCGGCTCCCCGCCGCGCAGTGCCTCGCGCAGGTCGCGCCGCAGCGACACGCCCTGCCGGTCGTCGAGCTTGCCGAGCACCAGCGCAGCCACCGGCAGCAGCAGCGCGCCGACCAGCATCAGCGTGTACGCGGCTCCGCCGTGGTCGAAGGTGAAGTGCCCGGTGACCACCCGGTGCGGCCCGATCGCGCCCGCGACCAGCGGCGCGGCGACCGCGGCCGCGCCCACCGCGACCCGTACCACCGCGTGCAGGTGCTCGGTGGTACGCGCCCGGCGCGGCTCCTCGGCCTCCTGGTCGATCAGCGAGTGGCCGGTGTTGGCGGCGACTCCGGCGGCGTAGCCCGCGAGCAGCGCGAGCAGCAGCACGGTCGTGGCGTCCGGCACGAGTCCGATGAGCAGCAGCGCGATCCCGCTGACCGCGACGGCGAGGCCGAGCAGTCGGCGGCGGGAGAAGGCGGGCAGGACCCGGGTCGCGGTACGGATCCCCAGCACCGGCGCCGCGGTCAACGCCAGCACCAGCAGCCCGAACTCGACGGGGCCGCCGTCGAGGTCCGCGGCCTGCAGCACGGTGAGCGACACCGCCGCCGCAATGGCCCCGGCGACCGCGCCGCAGGCGATGACGAGCGTCGGCAGCGCTCCGGTACGACCGCGCTCCTGGCCCGTGGGCCCCTTGGGCAGTCGCAGGCCCTCCAGCGGCGAGCGGGGGCGGGGCGTGGACGCACCCGGCAGTTCGAGGAAGTACAGCACCGCGATGGAAGCGGCGAACAGACCGGCCGCGACGTACGAGGAGAACGCGACCTGGTGCAGGGCGAACCAGTTGAAGCCGAGCGCGAGCACGTTGTTGATCAGGGTGACGACGATCAGGGCGGCCGCCGCCACCGGCAGCGCGACGAACCCGGTGCGCAGGTTCAACCGGCGCAGCGCGTCGAGGTGGTCGGGCGCGGGCCGTACGGCGCCGCCGTCGACCGGCGGCGCGGGCAGCAGCGCCGGGGCGGCGCCGTCCTTGGCGACCTTCCAGAAGCGTTCCGCGACACCGATGACGAAGACCGTCACCAGCAGCCAGGCGAGCGCGGTGTTCGGTACCCACTCGATCCACAGCGGGGCCACGACGAACAGCGCGAGCCGCACCGCGTCCGCGCCGATCATGGTCCAGCGCCGGTCCAGCACCCCGGAGGACGCGGTGAGCGCCGACAGCGGCCCGAGGAGCACCGCGCCGAAGATCAGTGTGGCGAGCAGTCGCAGGCCGAAGACGGCGGACAGGGCGAAGGCCACCCCGCGGTAGCCGCCGCCGAAGCTCTGCGCCTCGTCGGCCGCCTGGACCGCGAGCACCAGCAGCACCAGCAGTCCGAGCCGGTCACCGACGGCTCCGGTGAACTGGGCGGTCCACAGCTTTCGCAGGGGCGGAATACGCAACAGCGAGGTCACGGCACGCTCGCGGGAGTCCGCGGCGAGTGCTTCCGTGAAGTCGGTGGAACCGTGGGCCTCGCCCGTTGGCTGCTCGGCACGCGTCATCCTGCCAGCCTAACCGGAGGAACGCGGCGCGAACCGCCCCGGCCGAGGGGATGGCCGGGGCGGTTGCCTAGTCGTAACGGAACGACCATGTGCCGATCGAAGTGCTACTCGGGCTGCTCCGCGACGGCCGCCTTCTTCGCCGCCGTCGTCGTCTTGGCCGCGGCCTTCTTGGTGGTCGTCTTCTTGGCCGCGGTCTTCTTCGCCGCCGTGGTCTTCTTCGCGGCGGCCGTCGTCTTCTTGGCCGTCGTCTTCTTGGCTGCGGCCTTCTTCGCCGGGGCCTTCTTGGCGGTCTTCTTCGCCGGTCCCTTGGCGCGCTTCTCCGCGAGCAGCTCGAAGCCGCGCTCCGGGGTGATCGTCTCCACGTCGTCTTCCCGGCGCAGCGTCGAGTTGGTCTCGCCGTCGGTGACGTACGGGCCGAACCGGCCGTCCTTGACCACCACCGGCTTTCCGCTGGTCGGGTCGGTGCCCAGCTCCTTCAGCGGCGGCTTGGCGGCGGCCCGGCCACGCTGCTTGGGCTGCGCGTAGATGGCCAGCGCCTGGTCCAGGGTGATGGTGAAGAGCTGATCCTCGGTCTCCAGCGAGCGCGAGTCGGTGCCCTTCTTCAGGTACGGGCCGTAGCGGCCGTTCTGCGCGGTGATCTCGGTACCGGACTCGGGGTCGACGCCCACGACACGCGGCAGCGACATCAGCTTCAGCGCGTCCTCAAGCGTCACGGTGTCCAGCGCCATCGACTTGAACAGCGACGCGGTACGCGGCTTGATGGCGTTCTTGCCGGTCTTGGGGGTGTCCTCGGGCAGCACCTCGGTCACATACGGGCCGTAGCGCCCGTCCTTGGCGACGATCGGACGACCGGTCTCCGGGTCCGTGCCCAGCTCGAAGTCGCCGCTGGGCTTGGCCAGCAGTTGCTCCGCGTACTCGACGGTCAGCTCGTCCGGCGGCAGATCGGCGGCCACGTCGGCGCGCTGGCTGCCCTCCTCGCCCCGCGCGCCCCGCTCCACGTACGGGCCGTACCGGCCGACGCGCAGCACGATGCCGTCGCCCACGGGGAAGGACGAGACCTCCCGGGCGTCGATCGCGCCCAGGTCGGTGACCAGTTCCTTCAGGCCGCCGAGGTGGTCGCCGTCGCCGTTGCCCGCCTCCGCGGCCCCGCCCGCGGTGCCCTCGCCGAAGTAGAACCGGCGCAGCCACGGCACGGCCTGGGCCTCGCCGCGTGCGATGCGGTCGAGGTCGTCCTCCATCTTGGCGGTGAAGTCGTAGTCGACGAGCCGGCCGAAGTGCTTCTCCAGCAGGCCCACCACGGCGAAGCTCAGGAACGACGGAACGAGCGCCGTGCCCTTCTTGAAGACGTAACCGCGGTCCAGGATCGTGCCGATGATCGACGCGTAGGTGGACGGGCGGCCGATCTCGCGGTCTTCGAGCTCCTTGACCAGCGACGCCTCGGTGTAGCGGGCCGGAGGCTTGGTGGCGTGCCCGTCGGCCTCGATCTGCTCGGCGGACAGCGGGTCGCCCTCGGCGACCTGCGGCAGCCGGCGCTCACGGTCGTCCAGCTCGGCGTTGGGGTCGTCGGCGCCCTCGACGTAGGCCTTCATGAAGCCGTGGAACGTGATGATCTTGCCGGAGGCGGAGAACTCGGCGTCCCGGCCGTCGGCGGAGCGGCCACCCACCTTGACGGTGACGGACTGGCCGACCGCGTCCTTCATCTGGGAGGCGACGGTGCGCATCCAGATCAGCTCGTAGAGGCGGAACTGGTCGCCGGTGAGACGGGTCTCGGCCGGGGTGCGGAAGCGGTCGCCGGAGGGGCGGATCGCCTCGTGCGCCTCCTGGGCGTTCTTGACCTTGGACGCGTACGTGCGCGGCTTGTCCGGCAGGTAGTCGGCGCCGTAGAGCTCGGTGACCTGGGAGCGGGCGGCGGCGATCGCGGTGTCCGACAGCGTGGTGGAGTCGGTACGCATGTAGGTGATGAAGCCGTTCTCGTACAGCTTCTGCGCCACCTGCATGGCCACCTTGGCGCCCATGCCCAGCTTGCGGCTGGCCTCCTGCTGCAGCGTGGTGGTGCGGAACGGGGCGTACGGGGAGCGGCGGTACGGCTTGGACTCGACGGACCGTACGGAGAACCGGGTGTCCGCGAGGGCGGCGGCGAGCGCCCGGGCGCCCGCCTCGTCCAGGTGGAGCACGTCGGCGCCCGGCTTGAGCTGGCCGTTCGGGCCGAAGTCCCGGCCCTGGGCGACCCTCCGGCCGTCGACGCTGGTCAGTCGGGCGCCGAAGGTGCCGGGGTCGGTCTTGTCACCGGTACGGCCGGTGCCGAAGGTGCCGGTGAGGTCCCAGTACTCGGCGGAGTGGAAGGCCATCCGCTCCCGCTCGCGCTCGACCACGAGGCGGGTGGCGACCGACTGCACCCGGCCGGCCGACAGCCGCGGCATGACCTTCTTCCACAGCACCGGGGAGACCTCGTACCCGTACAGCCGGTCGAGGATGCGGCGGGTCTCCTGGGCGTCGACCAGCCGCTGGTTCAGCTCGCGCGGGTTGGCCACCGCCTCCTGGATCGCGTGCTTGGTGATCTCGTGGAAGACCATCCGGCGCACCGGGACCTTGGGCTTGAGGACTTCCTGCAGGTGCCATGCGATGGCTTCGCCCTCGCGGTCCTCATCGGTGGCCAGGAGGAGTTCGTCAGCGCCGACGAGCAGTTCCTTGAGCTTCTTGACCTGGCTCTTCTTGTCGCTGTTCACGACGTAGATCGGCTGGAAGTCATGCTCGACGTCAACGCCGAGACGGCGGACCTCGCCGGTGTACTTGTCGGGCACCTCGGCGGCCCCGTTCGGCAGGTCGCGGATGTGCCCCACGCTCGCCTCAACCACGTACCCGGGACCCAGGTAGCCCTTGATCGTCTTCGCCTTGGCAGGCGACTCGACGATGACTAGGCGGTGGCCGCCCTGCGCGGTGTCGGTGGTCGGGGACAACTTCGGCTCTCTCTCCGGATCGAAAGGGTGACGCTGCGGAGTGTGACCGTAACCCAGCCCCCCGTGTCAAACGGGAAAAGTCCACAACGCCACTCGAACGGTAACCCGACAGTCGGGCTTTCTGCCCCACGGCCCACCCTGCCGGATGGCTTCCGGCCGCGCCGCCGCACCGCCCCGGTCAGTCCACCGGCTCGATAAATCCCTGCTCAACGAGGAGGCGGATGGCGGCCGGAGTACGGTCGCGCAGCACGACCGGATCTTCCCCGAGCAGCTGTGCGATCGCGTCCAGAATCCGACCGGCGGTCATCGTCCCGTCGCAGACCCCGGCGAAGCCTGCGCCGACCGTGTCCACCTTCGTGGCCCGTCGCATACCCCGATTTGACCTGAGCACAACATGCTCGGGGTCCTCGGAACCAGGCAGTCCGACCTGCTCCTGGACGACCTCGTCGGCCAGCCGGAAGCGGGCCGCGAGCAGTGCCGCGTCGTCGTGGGCGCGCAGGAAGTCCTGGCGCTCGAACCATCGCTTGATCTCCGGGCCCAGCGGCTGCTCCACCGGATGCGGCCACTCCTCCGCTGTGACGGACGGCATATCGGAACCCGAGTTCCGCAGCGTGATCCAGCCGAATCCCACGCCCTTGACCCTCCGGCGTTCGAATTCTTCCAGCCATGCCTCGTACCGAGCCGCATAGCTGGCCGGATCGGAGCGGTGATCACCGCCGTCGCGCAGCCACAGCTCCGCGTACTGCGCCGGGTCCTGCACCTCGCGCTGGACGATCCACGCGTCGCAGCCGGACGGCACCCAGGAGGTGACGCGTTCCCGCCAGTCCTCGCCGTCCACGTGCTGCCAGTTGGCGAGCAGCTGGCAGTAGCCGCCCTCGGTGAGATGGTCCGCCGCCTGCCGCACCAGCGTGCGGCACAGGTCATCGCCCGCCATACCGCCGTCGCGGTAGACGAAACGCTCCCCCGGGGAGATCACGAACGGCGGGTTGGAGACGATCAGGTCGAACCGCTCGTCGCCGACCGGTTCGAACAGGCTGCCCAGCCGCAGGTCCGCCTCCCGTACCCCGGAAAGCGCGAGGGTGAGCCGGGCGAAGTGCAGGGCGCGCGGGTTGACGTCGGTCGCGGTGACCCGGGAGGCGTGCGGGGAGGCGTGCAGCGCCTGGATGCCGGAGCCGGTGCCCAGGTCCAGCACACGCGACACCGGGTTGCGGATGGTGATCCCGGCCAGCGTCGTGGAGGCGCCACCCACGCCGAGTACGAGCTCGGAACGGTTGACTCCGGTCGCCCCTCCGGTGCCGATCCCTCCGGCGCCGCCCACCGCGCAGCCCAGGTCGGACACGATCCACCAGTCCTCGCCCGACTCGCCCGCGTAGGGGCGTACGTCGACGGTGGCCCGCACGGTGTCGCCGTCCTCCACCGCGGGGCACAGCCAGCCGTCGGCGAGGGCATCCTCCAGCGGGAGCGCGGCGCGGGCCTGCTCCCCGGTGGCCGGCTGCTGCAGCAGGAACAGCCGGACGAGGGTCTCCAACGGGCTGCCGCCGCGTGTCCCGCGCAGTGCCGGGACGGTCTCGCTACGGGACAGCGCCGCGTACGCCGTGGCGCCGAGCAGGTCGAGGCAGCCGTCGGCGGTGAAGGCGGCGGCCCGTAGCGCCCCGCGCAGACGGGCGGTGCGGTCGGGGTCCGCGATCGGGAGGCCGGGGACGCTGCTTGCGCTGAGGCTGTTCTGGCTCACGGAGTCATTCTCCCGGACGTGGACCCGGCCGGGCGCCCCCTGAACGGGTCACCCGACCGGGCCGTGGCCAGACGTCCGCCGGTCAGCCCATCCGGGGCGCACCCGGCCGCATGGGACGCGCCCGGCCGGTCCCGGCCGCGATCTGCGCTCGGCTCGTCACGGCCGCGCTCAGCTCGACTTGGACGGCGCGGCGGAGGCCGAGCCGGACGGGTGCGAGGAGGGCTTGGCGGACGGGTGCGCCGACGAGCTCGCCGACGGTGCCTGGGAGCTTCCGGGGTTGCCCGCCGCGCCGGAGGGCGAGTTCGCGGCGCCCGGCGCGGCGGACGGCTTCTGGCAGCCGGGCTGCTTGGCCATCGCCTTGCCGACGTCACCGGACTGCAGCTTGTTCAGCGCGTCGTCGCCGCTCTTGCCGACGTTGGTGAGTTGACCGACGACGCCCTTGAGGCCGTCCGCGAACTTCCCCTGGTCGCTGGTGTTCAGACCGTCGACGTCCTTCTTGAGGGTGCCGTACGCGCCCGCTGTGTCGTTCAGCTGCTTGACCGCGTTCTGCTGCAGCGTCGCTCCGTTGTTGACCGGCGGTGCGCCCGCCTTGTTCACCGCGTCGGCCAGCGCCTTGTAGGCGCCGGAAATCTGCGCGAACGCCGCCGAGTCGGTGTTCTTCACGTCCTCGGGCTTGTGGTCGCCGCTGGAGACCGACGCGATGGAGTTGCTGGCGTCCTGAATCTTCTTCAGCTGGGGTTGCACCTGATCGCAGACCGACTTGGCGTACTTGTCGACCTTGTCGTTCGAGCTGCTGCTGCACCCCGCGAGCGCCAGCGTCAAAGTCGCCGCACCGCTAGTTACGGCCATGAGCTTCTTGTTCACCGGGTGAGTCCCTTCCGTGGCTCTACGGCCCCGGAACATACACGGAGAACCGGGAGCGCTCGCGAGTTGATCAACCGGTACGGCCGGGATTACGGCCAATTGCACCACGTAACAGCCGCCAAGTGACGCTTCTCGCACGGGGGCGGGCGGCGTGCCCAACGCACGCCGCCCGCCCCTGTATTGACGCTGTGCCGGATCTCCCGGGTTAGGACACCACCGCCGGGTCGGCCGAACGGGCCGCCTTCTCGCTGTTGTCTTCATCACCCACGGCGATTCCGCGCCGCTTGGAGACGTAGACCGCGCCGATGATCACGGCCAGTGCGAGAGCCGCGACACCGAGGCGCAGCGGCAGGCTCGCCTTGTCCCCGTAGGAGTAGGTGACGATGGCCTGCGCGATGAGCAGCGAGACCAGGTTCATCACCTTCAGCAGCGGGTTGATGGCCGGTCCCGCGGTGTCCTTGAACGGGTCGCCGACGGTGTCGCCGATCACCGTCGCGGCATGGGCGTCGCTGCCCTTGCCGCCGTGGTGGCCGTCCTCGACCAGCTTCTTGGCGTTGTCCCAGGCACCACCGGAGTTGGCCAGGAAGACCGCCATCAGCGTGCCCGTGCCGATCGCGCCAGCGAGGTACGAGCCGAGCGAGCCGACACCGAGTGCGAAACCGACGGCGATCGGCGCCAGCACCGCCAGCAGCCCGGGCGTGGCCAGCTCGCGCAGCGCGTCCTTGGTGCAGATGTCCACCACGCGCCCGTACTCCGGCTTCTCGCTGTAGTCCATGATCCCCGGATGCTCGCGGAACTGGCGGCGCACCTCGAAGACCACCGAACCCGCAGACCTGGACACCGCGTTGATGGCGAGCCCGGAGAAGAGGAAGACGACGGCCGCGCCGAGCAGCAGCCCGACGAGGTTGTTCGGCTGCGAGATGTCCAGGCTGAGGGCCAGACCGTGGGCGGCCGGGCCGACGCTCTGCTTCGCCGTGTTGATGGCGTCGGTGAACGAGCCGAACAGCGCGGTGGCGGCCAGTACCGCCGTGGCGATGGCGATGCCCTTGGTGATGGCCTTGGTGGTGTTGCCGACCGCGTCGAGGTTGGTGAGCACCTGGGCGCCCTCGCCCGTGACGTCACCGGACATCTCGGCGATGCCCTGCGCGTTGTCGGAGACCGGGCCGAAGGTGTCCATCGCGACGATCACGCCGACGGTGGTGAGGAGGCCGGTACCGGCCAGCGCCACCGCGAACAGCGCCAGCGTCAGCGAACCGCCGCCGAGCAGGAACGTCCCGTAGACGGCGAGGCCGATCAGCACCGCCGAGTACACCGCGGACTCCAGGCCGAGCGAGACCCCGGCCAGGATCACGGTGGCCGGGCCGGTCAGCGAGGTCTTGCCGACATCGCGTACCGGACGCCGGTTGGTCTCGGTGAAGTAGCCGGTGAGCTGCTGGATGAGGGCGGCGAGCACGATGCCGATGGCGACCGCGACCAGCGCGAAGATCCGCGGGTTGCCGCTGTGGCTGGTGATCGAGGCCGGAACGCCCTTGAGATCGGCGAAGTGCGCGGGCAGATAGACGAATACCGCGGCCACCACGAGAGCCAGGGAGATCGTCGCGGAGATGAAGAACCCGCGATTGATCGCGGTCATTCCACTGCGATCACTGCGGCGTGGTGCGACGGCGAAGATTCCGATCATCGCAGTGATCACACCGATTGCCGGGACGAGCAGCGGAAACGCCAGTCCTGAATTACCGAAGGCGGCCTTGCCCAAGATCAATGCGGCGACCAGGGTCACCGCGTAACTCTCGAACAGGTCGGCCGCCATACCGGCGCAGTCGCCGACGTTGTCGCCCACGTTGTCCGCGATGGTCGCGGCGTTCCGCGGGTCGTCCTCCGGGATGCCCTGCTCGACCTTGCCGACCAGGTCCGCGCCCACATCCGCGGCCTTGGTGAAGATGCCGCCGCCGACCCGCATGAACATCGCGAGCAGCGCGGCTCCGAAGCCGAAGCCCTCCAGCACCTTCGGGGCGTCCGCCTTGTAGACGAGCACGACCACGGACGCGCCGAGCAGGCCGAGGCCCACGGTGCACATGCCGACCACACCACCGGTACGGAAGGCGATCTTCATCGCGCGGTGCGAGACGGTCGTCAGGTCGGCCGCGGGGGCGTCGGGGCCCGGCGTCGCCGCGCGGGCGGCGGCGGCCACGCGGACGTTGCTGCGTACGGCCAGCCACATGCCGAGGTAGCCGGTGGACGCCGAGAAGACGGCGCCCACCAGGAAGAACGCCGAACGCCCGATGCGCTGCGTCCAGTTGTCCGCGGGCAGCAGCATCAGCAGGAAGAAGACCGCGATGGCGAACACGCCGAGGGTGCGCAACTGCCGCTTGAGGTAGGCGTTCGCGCCTTCCTGTACGGCGGCGGCGATCTCCTTCATCGCCTCGGTGCCCTCGTCGGCGGCGAGCACCTGGCGGACCAGGGCGACCGCGACGAACAGCGCGACAACGGCGACGGCGGCGATGACCAGTACGAGGTTGCGGTTGCCGCCGGTCAGCACGGCCGCCGCTGCGAGCGGTGGGTGAAGCTGGGTTAGGTCCTGCACGTGAGGGGTGAGAGGCCCCGCCATTCGTCCTCCTTGACGTTTGGCACGTGGGCGCGCGGCTCCTGCGACTGCAACAGCCGCGGCGCTCAGGCTGCTTGAGCTAACTGAGCAAAGATGGACGGATTGTAGGTAGCGGGAACGGATCAAAACAGAGCGCAGGAACGAGAATTCGCCGGTGACGCGCGCGCGGTACGGGCGGGCAATTTTCGGAAGCGTTCCAGAAATCACCGATTACGGTGAACGGTGAGGCGCCGGGTAGACCCCGAATTGATCATTGGCATTGATCAAGAAGTTGACCGCGGAGATCATGAACGCCTCATGGGCGCGTTCCGGGCGCACGAAAAAGGCGCCCCGAAGGGCGCCAGATGATCGGGAGGAACCCGGGGGCGGGCGGCCGGCCCGCCCCGCGCTACGGGAGCTCGACCGTCGGGGTGGTCGGCCAGCTCATACGGATGACGCCGCCACCCGGGCCGGCGGTGACCTCGACGTCGTCCACCAGCCCGCTGATCACGGCGAGGCCCATCGTGCCCTCGTCCTCGCCCTCCTCGGCCCCGGACTCCCCGGCAGCCGCCGGGGCGGGGTGCCCGGACGCCTCATCGCCGGCCCGCGCCCCGGGCCCGGAAGGGGTCTCCGGTACTTCGTCCCCGACCTCGATGGAGAACTTCTTCTCCTCCTCGGTCAGCACGACGCGCACCGGCAGGTCGACACCGTTGCTGCGGTGCAGCCCGACCGCGCGCGTGCATGCCTCGCCCACGGCGAGCCTGACCTCGTCGAGCACGGCCTCGTCCACCCCCGCACGGCGCGCCACCGCGGCCGCCACCAGTCGTGCGGTGCGGACGTGCTCAGGCAGGGCGCTGAAGCGCAGTTCAACGGTGGCCATGGCCTCCCCCTCGGGCGAACGCGGGCGTGCTTGACAGGGGTCCGGGCACCTACCAGGCCCGGTACCCCCGTACTCGGTCAATCACGGAGATCACACTGACGACGCTACGCCGTCAGGGTCAGTCCGTCGCCGAGACAGCCTCTTCCACCGAGGTGTGGATCGGGAACACCTTGGTCAGACCGGTAATGCGGAAAATCTTCAGAATGCGCTCCTGGTTGCACACCAGTCGAAGCGAGCCCTCATGGGCGCGCACGCGCTTGAGCCCGCCGACAAGCACCCCAAGGCCGGTGGAGTCGAGGAAGTCCACGCCCTCCATGTCCACGACCAAGTGGTAACTGCCGTCGTTGACGAGCTCGACCAACTGCTCGCGCAGCTTGGGCGCGGTGTATACATCAATCTCGCCACCGACCTCGACGACCGTACGGTCGCCAACGGTCCGGGTCGACAGGGACAGGTCCACGGATCCTCCAGCACCTTGCATCGAGCGGTCGCCCCCCATGGATCGGCAGCCGCGATGGCATTCAATCACTTACCACCGGGCGAAGACGACGCCTTGAAGCGATTGTCCGTCATGCCGGTGACACACTGAGTGCCGATGGCCCACGATGATCCACCGCAGCCTACGCACGGTCGCCCAGCCCCAGCCACGGTCCTGCACCGGCTCGCCGCGGGGGCGGGCCGCGCCGCGCGTATCACTCATACGGAGCACCTGCCCCCCAGGACCGGTCGGCATGCCGATTGGCCTGATCAGATCCGCTCGGAAGTGATCGACGCGATCCGCGCGACCGGGATCGCCCGCCCCTGGGAGCACCAGGCCCGCGCCGCGGAGCTCGCGCTGCGGGGCGAATCCGTGGTCGTCGCCACCGGAACGGCGTCCGGGAAGTCACTCGGATACCTGGCCCCCGTGCTCAGCGCGCTGCTGGACGGCTCGGAAGCGCCCAACGGGCGTGGCGCGACAGCGCTGTACCTCGCCCCGACCAAGGCGCTCGCCGCCGACCAGCGGCGTGCCGTGGCCGATCTGGCCGCCCCGCTCGGCACCGCCATCCGGCCCGCGGTCTACGACGGCGACACGCCGTTCGAGGAGCGCGAGTGGGTCCGCCAGTACGCGACGTATGTGCTGACCAACCCCGACATGCTGCACCGCGGCATCCTGCCCGGCCATCCCCGCTGGTCCTCCTTCCTGCGCCAACTGGCGTACGTCGTGATCGACGAGTGCCACACCTACCGGGGCGTCTTCGGCTCGCACGTCGCCCAGGTGCTGCGGCGGCTGCGCCGCGTGTGCGCGCGCTACGGCGCGGATCCCGTCTTCCTGCTCGCCTCGGCCACCGCCGCCGACCCGGCCGCCGCCGCGGGGCGGCTCACCGGCGTGCCGGTGACC
Organism: Streptomyces sp. NPDC020096; assembly: GCA_040631425.1. Classification (GTDB taxonomy): domain Bacteria; phylum Actinomycetota; class Actinomycetes; order Streptomycetales; family Streptomycetaceae; genus Streptantibioticus_A. Next base: position 574,237 of record JBEYJY010000001.1, on the reverse strand, counting down.
GAGATCACCGACGACGCGTCCCCGCGCGGCGAACTGGTCTTCGCGCTGTGGGAGCCGCCGCTGACCGAGCTGAGCGGGGAGCGCGGCGCCCCGGTGCGCCGTACCGCGACCGCCGAGTCGGCCGACCTGCTGACCGACCTGGTGGTCCAGGGCACCCGCACGGTGGCGTTCGTACGCTCCCGGCGGGCGGCCGAGCTGATCGCGCTGCTCGCCCAGGACAAGCTCAATGCGGTCGACCGCTCGCTCGCCGGGCGGGTCGGCGCCTATCGCGGCGGTTATCTGCCCGAGGAGCGGCGGGCGATCGAGCGGGAGCTGCACAGCGGCCGGCTCCTCGGCCTCGCCTCGACCACCGCGCTGGAGCTGGGCGTGGACATCTCCGGTCTCGACGCGGTGCTGCTGGCCGGGTATCCGGGCACCCGGGCCTCGCTGTGGCAGCAGGCGGGGCGCGCCGGGCGCGCGGGCCAGGGGGCACTGGCGGTGCTCATCGCCCGCGACGACCCGCTGGACACGTATCTCGTGCACCACCCTGAGGCGCTGTTCGACCGGCCGGTCGAGTCCACCGTCCTGGATCCGGACAACCCCTATGTGCTGGCACCCCACTTGTGCGCCGCCGCCGCCGAACTCCCGCTCACGGAGGCCGACCTCGCGCTCTTCGGACCCGAAGCGCCCGAGCTGATACCCCAGTTGGAGAAGCGCGGGCTGCTGCGCCGCCGCAAGGACTCCTGGTACTGGACCCGGCGGGAGCGCGCCGCCGACCTCACCGACATCCGCGGCGAGGGCGGCCGTCCCGTCCAGGTGGTCGAAGCGGCGACCGGGCGCCTGCTGGGCACCGTCGACCCGTCCACCGCGCACGCCACCGTCCACGACGGTGCGGTCCACCTCCACCAGGGCCGCACCTACCTGGTGAACCACCTGGACCTCGATGACAACGTGGCGCTGGTCGAGGAGGCCGATCCGCCGTATTCCACGATGGCCCGCGACACGACCGCCATCTCCATCCTCGGCACGGAGACCGAGGAGCCGTGGGGCGAGGCCCGGCTGTCCTTCGGCTCGGTCGAGGTGACCCATCAGGTCGTCTCGTTCCTGCGCCGCAAGCTGATCACCGGCGAGGTGCTCGGCGAGACCAAGCTCGATCTGCCGCCGCGCACGCTGCGCACCCGGGCGGTGTGGTGGACCCTCACCGAGGACCAGTTGGAGCGGGCCCGCATTCACCCGGAAGAGCTGCCGGGAGCCCTGCACGCGGCCGAACACGCCTCCATCGGCATCCTGCCGCTGTTCGCGACCTGCGACCGCTGGGACATCGGCGGGGTCTTCTTCCCGCTGCACCCCGACACGGGTCTGCCGACCGTCTTCGTCTATGACGGCCACCCGGGCGGCGCGGGCTTCGCCGAGCGTGCCTACCGCACCGCGCGGGCCTGGATCACGGCGACGCGCGAGGCGATCGCCGCGTGCGAGTGCGAGTTCGGATGCCCTTCGTGCATCCAGTCCCCCAAGTGCGGGAACGGCAACGACCCGTTGGACAAGCTGGCCGCGGTCCGCCTGCTGGACTGCCTGCTGTCCGCCCGCATCGGCGACGGCGGCTGACGGCGGCCCCGCACGGGCTCGCACCCGGGCCGGGCCCATCGGCGCCAGTAATCCGCCGCCCCGCACCTCCGCCACCACATCGGCCACCGCGCCTCGCACCGAGCAGGACACCAGCCGCGCGCCCTGCGCCATGGCGACGCGCACCGCGCCCCGGCAGGCCGCTTCCTGGCCGTCCAGCGCGTGGTCCGCGGCGGCTAGGGCGGCCAAGTCGGCGGCGGCGCCCGCCCGATGGCGTACCGCGACCGCCTGGCCGAGCGCGAGCAGGGCGGCGAAGACCGTGCACAGAGCTCCGGCCAGCACCAGCGCCCAGATCGTGGCCGACCCGCGGTCCCGGGTCACCGGACCGTGTCCTCTGCCAGCGCCGCCGCCTCCGCTCCGACCGTCGCCGAGAGCAACCCGGCCAGCCGCCCCGGCCCCAGCGACCGCGCGGTCACCCGCACCCGCACCAGGTCCCCGTCCCGCCGCAGATCGACAACCGCCGCACGCGGAGCGGCCGTTGCCGCCGCCGCCAGCGCGGCGGCCCGCGGCTCGGATCGTGCGGCGGCCCGTGCCCCGGCCCGGGCGGCGTCCACGCACCGGATCTGTGCGGCCGCCGTCATCAGGCCCCACAGCAGCATCGCGGTGAACACCACCAGCGCCGGGACCACCACCGCCGCCTCGGCGGTCACATAGCCGGTGTCGCCGGACACCCGGCGCACGGCTGGCTCAGAAGGAGACATCGAGTGCCCTCCTGATCATCCCGCTGAGCGCCGAACTCACCGCCCCACTGGTGACGACCTTGTAGAGCACGGCCGCGAAGGCACAGGCCGCCAGCGTGCCCACGGCGTATTCGGCCGTGCTCATTCCGGCGTCGGCGGCCGCCCCGCGTACCGCGCTCCATCGGCCGCGCAGCCGACTGAGGATGCTTCCCGTTGCGAACATCTCTCCCCCTGAGGTTTGTTGTGTTGTGGTGTGTGCTGTGAGTGGCAGATGTGCCTTATGGGGAAGGCGCGTTGTGATCCGCGCCAACATCTCCGTGAGATGTGACCCCGTCCGTTGAATCCATCCGTCCCTGCGGGCGTGTCCGCGGGGGCGTCCCGCATCACCTCGCTCGTGTCATCGCCTCCGCCAGTCCGATCACCACCGGAACCACGCCGATCACCAGGAAGGCCGGAAGGAAGCACAGGCCCAGGGGCGCCGTCGCCACCACTCCCGCGCGGCGCGCCCGGCCGTTGGCCGACCGGGTCCGTTCGGCGCGGCATTCGGCGGCCAGCCGGGAGACGGCGGCGACGGGGGGCACTCCCGTGGTGGAGGCACGCGCCATCCAGCGCCCGAGTCCGGACGCTCCAGGGAGCGTTCCGAGCCGGGTCCAGCACTGGATCGGATCGGCGCCGAGCCGTAGTTCCGCCGCGACCCTTCGCAACGCCTCGCCCAGCGGCCCGTCGAGCGTGCGGCCCACGGCATCGGCGGCGTCCGCCGGGGCAGCTCCCGCCGTCAGGCAGGCGGCCAGCAGATCTGCCGCGAACGGCAGTTGGCGACCCGCACCGCGCGCCTCGTTCGCGGCTGTCGGCCTGGGCCTTCGCTGCCAGCGGCGTATGCCGTACACCCCGGCGAGTCCGGCCGCACACCCGATCAGGCCGCCCACCACAACGGTGAGCGCGATTCCGGCCGCCACCGGTCCCGCCCAGTCATGGAGCTTCCGCTGGGCGGCCAGGCGCAGCCCGGGCCGTGGCGTACGCCGGGTGTGTTCGATGCCGAGCAGCCGTTCGCGACGCCGCTTGGCCGTCCGCTGGCGGTGCGCCGACACCAGTGCCACCGCTGTGCACAGGGCCGCCGCCGCAAGCGCCCCGGCTGTCCCCAGCCTGTGGACAACATCCCCGCTCATGTCGCCTCCTGTGCGGCACTGACAATGCGGGCGGTCCATGCCAACCCGGCCCACTCCAGCGCACCGCCGATCAACAAGCAGCCGAGCCCGGTGGGGGTGCGCAGCAGCACCCGCAGCGGATCGGCGCCGAGAGTGGCGCCCAGCACCACACCGAAGACCGGGAGCAGTGCGAGCATCGCGGCGGTCGAGCGTGGACCCGCCAACTGGGCCCGCAGGTCCTCCCGTTGATCGCGCTCGGCCCGTAGGGCGGCCGCCACCCGGTCGAGGCCGTCGGCGAGTCCGGCGCCACCGTCCACCGACACCTCCCAGCACGCGGCGACCCCCGCCAGCCCCTCAGCGCCCGGCCTCGCGGCGGCCTCGCGCAGTGCGGCCGTCACATCACCACCGAAGCGGGCCGCCGCCAGCAGCGGTGTCACGCACTCCGCCCCGCCGGGGCCGTCCGGGCCCCGCAGCCGTTCAACAGCCTCGGCCAGCGCGGCGTCCGGCGGTCGGCCCGCGCGCAGATCTCCGGCGACGGCCGTGCACAGACCGGCCACCGCCTCCTGCCATCGCTCGGCCGCCAGCCGTCGCGCCCGGGCCCGCAGCAGCCGTCGTACGTACGGTGTGGCAAGCCCGCCGACCAGCGCCGGGACCGGCGAGTGTGCGAGCAGGGCCAGCGCCGTCCCGGCCACCGGGCACCACACCTCGCGGCCGAACCGGATCCCCAACCGATGCTCGATTCGCGCTCTGCCCCGCCGCAGCCCGGCCCGCGCTCGGCCTCGATACGCCCGCCAGCGCATCACGCCCCGGGGCGCCGCGGCGGCCCGGCCACCGTCCGCGAGCATCAGCCGGGCCCTGCGCACCGCCTCGTCCTGCCGGTGCAGCCGCCACACGGCGCCAGCCGCGCAGACCGCCGTACACCACACCGTGAGCAGTTCGGCGCTCCTCATCGGGCACCTCGCTCGCACAACGCGGCCAACCGCGGCCAGCCGCGCTCCCGCCCGTAACGGCCGTCAGCGCCCCGCACAACGGCCGGGACGGTGCCGACGAGCCCGCCGCCGTCCCGCTCCAGTACGTGGATCTCGGCGACCCGGCGCTGCCCGGACCGGTCACGGGCCAGATGGACGACCACCGACAGCGCGGCCGCGAGCTGGCTGTGCAGCGCCGCGCGCCCCAGCCCGGCCGTCGAACCCAGCGCCTCCAGTCTGGCGGGGACATCACAGGCGGCGTTGGCGTGCACGGTTCCGCAGCCGCCCTCGTGCCCGGTGTTGAGCGCGGAGAGCAGGTCCAGCACCTCGGGCCCGCGCACCTCGCCGACCACCAGGCGGTCGGGCCGCATGCGCAGTGCCTGCCGGACGAGATCCCGCAGCGTCACGATGCCGACGCCCTCCTGGTTGGCGGGGCGGGTCTCCAGCCGCACCACATGCGGGTGCTCCGGCCGCAGCTCCGCCGAGTCCTCCGCGAGCACGATCCGTTCGCCCGTTCCGACCAGCCCGAGCAGCGTGCTCAACAGCGTTGTCTTTCCACAGCCCGTCCCGCCGCTGACGAGGAAGGACAACCGGGCGTCGACCACCGCGCGCAGCAACCGCGCCGCTTCGGCGTCCACACTGCCCGCCTCGACGAGCTCGGCGAGGGTGAAGGCACGGGTCCGAACCACCCGCAGGGACAGGCATGGCGCGCCGATCGCGACGGGTGGCAGCACCGCGTGCAGCCGGGTGCCATCCGGCAGCCGTGCGTCGACCCAGGGCCGGGCATCGTCGAGCCGACGACCGGCCGCCGTGGCAAGACGCTGTGCGAGCTTGCGGACGGCCGCCGCGTCGCGGAAGCGGATCCCGGTCCGCTCCAGGCCCGAGCCGCGGTCCACCCACACCTCATCCGGCCCGTTGACCAGTACGTCCGTAACCCCGGGTTCGGCCAGCAGCGGCTCAAGCAACCCGGCCCCGACCATCTCGGAGCGCAGCGCCCGGACCACCCCGAGCACGGCGGTGTCGCCGAGCAGCCGTCCCTGAGCGCGTAGCGCGGCGGCGACCGCGGCCGGTGTGGGTTGGCGTCCGGACTCGGCCAGCGTGAGCCGCACCGCGTCGAGCAACGCCGCACGGTCGCCCGGGTCGGTGCGCAGGCGCTGGGTGTCGATGGTGTTCATACGGCCACGCTCCCGCCGCTGGGCAGCGCCTCGGCGAGGAACGCCGTACAGAACCTGGCGAGCGGTCCGCGGCCGTTGCCGCCGGGCGGCTTGCCGCCGTCGATGGCTTCCAACAGCCCGTGTTCCGGCGGGAGTTCCCCGGCGAGCCGCAGTCCCAGCAGCCGGGCGATCTCCTCGTCATCGAGGCCGGAGGGGTAGGGGCCGCGCGCCACCACCCGTAGATCGGGCAGGATCATGCCCATCCGGGACGCCACCCGGTCGGCCGCCGCGACGGCCCGCAACTCGGCGGGGACCACGAGCAGTCCGACATCGGTCTGGGAGAGCGCCTCGACCACGCCGTCGTCCACCCGGCGCGGCAGGTCCACCACGACCACCCCGCCGCGCCGCCGAGCGGCGCCGAGGACCGAGCGCATCGCCTCCGGGGTGATGACGACCGAGTCGCCGCGGTCCCAGCTCAGGACGCTGAGATCGTGCAGCCGAGGCAGGGACTCCTCCAACGCTCCACTGCTGACCCGGCCTTGGGACTCGGCGAGGTCGGGCCATCTCAGGCCCGCGGCGCGCTCACCACCGAGCAGTACGTCCAATCCGCCGCCCATGGGATCGCCGTCGATCAGCATCGTGCGGCGCCCGCCGCGCGCCGCGGTCACCGCGAGCGCGCAGGCGAGGGTGCTGGCCCCGGCGCCACCCCTGCCGCCGACCACGCCGATGGTCAGCGCCGGTTCGCCAACGCCCTCCGCGGCGTCGGCGATCCGGTCCACCAGCCAGGTCTCGGCGTCGGGCAGGAACAGCACATGGTCGGCGCCGATGCCCACCGCCCGCCGCCACACGTCCTGGTCGTCGAGGTCCCGTCCGATGAGCAGGACGCCGGAGCGCCGCTGCATACCGCGCAAGGCCGCCGAGCGGTCATCACCGACGAGGATCAGCGGCGCCGATGCCCAACTGCCAGGGCTGGTCGGCGGGCCGAAGGCGACCTCAGGCTCCACGCCCGCGGCCGCGCACAGTCGCAGCAGATCGTCGAGCAGGTCCTCGTCCTCGGTGACGATCAGTGGGACGCCCGCCCTGAGCGTGCGGGGGACACGGCCCGGCCGCGGTTCCGGCCCCGCACGCCCGGGCCGCGCTTCCGACCCGGCAAGCCCCGGCCGCGCCTCTGGCCCAGCGGACCCGGGCCGGACGCTCCGTTTCCGGTGCTCCGCGGACGCCGGTTCCCCCTCCGGCTCCCGGCCCTCGGCCGGTTCCCCCTTCAGATCCCCGGCCTCCGGGTCTCGGCTCCGATCCCGGCCGGGCGGCGGCGTACCGGGGCCGCGCTCCTCCGGTTCCCCGTTCGGACCCCCGGCCTGCCGAGCCTGCCCGCGCGGCACCGCGGCCGGACTCCACTCCTCCCGTTCCCCGTTCAGCTGTCCGGTCTCCCCGGCCTGGCCCCGGGAGACCCCACTGCGCGGACCTGGCCGCTTTTCCTTTGGCGTTTGGCCCGCCCGTCCAGTCCGGCCGATCCTCCCGGTCCGTTCTGGAGTGCCCGGTGAGATGGATTCGGTCATGGCCCCCTCACTTCCCTCGCTGATACCGCGTACCTCGCGGGCCTTCTTGCCTCGCGGTTCTTCACGGTGGAGGAAGACCAGGAATCGAGTGGATCTTGGTCAAAAACAGGGGATAACTCGACGGTTGTGGATAACTCCGCCACTCGCACGGGTGAGTTCTCCGCGATAGCGCAACGATTACGGACCGTCACGCGTCGTATGTGTCACCAGGCAGGGAGGAGCAGAGAAATGATCATGAAAAGGGCGGCGGATCAACCGGCCAGGCGGTTTTGAAATGTGCCCGGACATGCGACGACCCCCGCCGGGGGGGAGAGCGGGGGTCGTCCCCACGGCCGACTCGGGGGGGGAGGAGCCGGACCGGGTTAGCACGGTCGCGAACGATCCGTGACTTCCATGGTGTACCCGAAGGCCTTCTCAGGCAAACCCACGCGCCTGAGCTTACGCCGAATGGTGGGTGCCTATGCTCGTCCTCGTGGAAAACCACTCCTTGCCGCGAACAGCCGCCTTCTTCGATCTCGACAAGACGGTCATCGCGAAGTCGAGCACCCTGGCCTTCAGCAAGTCCTTCTATCAAGGCGGACTGATCAACCGTCGGGCCGTGCTGCGCACTGCTTATGCCCAGTTCGTCTATCTGCTCGGAGGTGCGGACCACGATCAAATGGAACGCATGCGGGAGTATCTGTCGGCACTCTGCCGTGGCTGGAACGTCCAGCAGGTCCGGGAGATCGTCGCTGAGACACTGCACGACCTGATCGACCCGCTCATCTACGACGAGGCCGCCTCGCTGATCGAGGAGCACCACGCCGCCGGTCGCGACGTGGTCATCGTCAGCACCTCGGGCGCCGAGGTCGTCGAGCCGATCGGGGCGATCCTCGGCGCCGACCATGTGGTCGCCACCCGCATGGTGGTCGAGGACGGCCGCTACACCGGAGAGATCGAGTACTACGCGTACGCCGACACGAAGGCGAAGGCGATCGCCGAGCTCGCCGAGACGGAGGGATACGACCTGGCCCGCTGCTACGCCTACAGCGACTCGGCGACCGATGTCCCGATGCTGGAGTCGGTGGGGCATCCGTACGCGGTCAATCCGGACCGTGCGCTGCGCCGCGAGGCGATCGCCCGGGAATGGCCGGTGCTGACGTTCAGCCGCCCGGTTCGGCTACGCCAGCGGATTCCGTCGATGCCGAGCCGCCCCGTTCTCGCCGTGGCCGCCGCGGCGGGAGCCGCCGCCACCGCGGGCCTCGTCTGGTACGTATCCCGCCGCCGGAAGCCCGTAATGCCCTGAGCGCACCATTAGTTGTTCATTGAGGCTAAAAGTAAAGAACTGCGGCCGGGGGTTCCGCTTCCCCGGGGTGCGGAGTAGAAAGGACTTGACGGCCCGCGAGACCACGGACATCCGAGAGGAACCCCGTTGAATCAGGCCCCACGGACCGAAGCACGAACGTCGGGCACCCACGCGAAGCCAGCCCGCTGACCGGGTTAGCCGCACCAGGTGACGGGCAAAGTCCCCGACCTGATGGGCCAAAGAGAGTGCACGCATGGTCACTCGGCGGACGTGCCAGCGGCGGCACCCGCGGGTGCCGCCGCACATATTTTCCCGCACTCCGCAGCCTCTCGGCCGCGCTGCTGAGCGCCACCGCTCAGGCGGCGCCTCGCTGAAGCGCCTCGCACACCGCGGTGCTCTCCCGTACGCCGAGTCGCACGGCCTCCGCACAGTGACCGATCCACTGCGCCAAACCCTGTGGCGTGCCTGACATGTACGCCTCCAGGGCCTTGAGGTACTCCGCGCGCCCGAGTTCCGCGTGCCCCACCTCCGCCGGGCAGATCGACTTCGGGTCGAGTCCGCTGCCCACCAGGACGATGCGCTGCGCCGCCCGCGCCACCGGCCCGTTGTACGAGCCGAACGGGCGCAGCGCCAGCAACTCGCCGTGCACCACCGCGGCGACCACCAGCGCGGGCGCCGCGCTACCGCCGAGCAGCAGCCCGGCCAGTCCCTCCAACCGCGCCACGACCTCCGCCGGGTCGGGCAGCGGCAATGCGGCCAACTGCTCCTCGGCCACCGGCTCGCCCGCCCGACGAGGCCGCCCCACCGTGTCGTCCGGCGCCACTCCGCCCGCCGCGACGAGATGCAGCCGCGCCAGCGCCTGCAGCGGGGACTGCCGCCAAACACTGAGGAGTTGACCGGATTCGGCGGTCAACCGCAGCGCCGCGCCGACCGTACGGGACTCGTCGTCGGCCCCGAAATCGCTGCGCCGCCGCACCTCTTCCAACGGCCAGTCGGCCCCGGCCAGCGCCGCGGAAGCGCGCGCACCACGCAGCGCCGCCTCCGAGGTGATCTCGTTCGAACGGCGTCGCATCACCCGATGCCCGTACACCCGGTCCACGGCCTGGCGCACCGATTCCACCGAGTCGGGCACCCCGGGCAGCGTGCCCAGCACGGCAAGCGGATCGGACGACACCGGGGAACCGGGGGCCGTCCCCCGGGAGAACGCAGTCATGGGTACGACACTACGCACCGATTCCCGCGCACCCCTCGTTGGAGTGGTCTTCTTCACTTCGGTACCGCACCAGGACCAGACCGCCCACTATCTTGTTGAATATGAAGATCGCTTTCGTTGGGAAGGGCGGGAGCGGCAAGACCACGCTCTCCTCCCTGTTCATCCGACACCTCGCCGCCGCCCGGATCCCGGTCATCGCCGTCGATGCCGACATCAACCAGCACCTCGGCCCGGCCCTCGGTCTCGACGAGGCGGAGGCCGCGGCGCTCCCGGCGATGGGCGCCCATCTGCCGGAGATCAAGGAGTACCTGCGCGGGGCCAATCCGCGGATCGCCAACGCCGAGACCATGATCAAGACGACCCCGCCGGGCCATGGCTCACGTCTGCTGCGAGTAACCGAGGGCAACCCGGTCTACGCGGCGTGCGCCCGGACCGTGGAACTCGACGGCGGTGCGGTGCGGCTGATGGCGACCGGCCCGTTCAACGAGTCGGACCTCGGCGTCGCCTGCTACCACTCCAAGGTCGGGGCCGTCGAACTCTGCCTCAACCACCTGGTCGACGGGCGCGAGGAGTACGTCGTCGTCGATATGACGGCGGGCAGCGACTCGTTCGCTTCGGGGATGTTCACCCGCTTCGACATGACGTTCCTGGTAGCGGAGCCGACGCGCAAGGGCGTCGCCGTGTACCGCCAGTACAAGGAGTACGCAAGGGACTTCGACGTCAGCCTGCGCGTGGTGGGCAACAAGGTGCAGAGCCAGGACGACATTTCGTTCCTGCGCGATGAGGTGGGCGACGATCTGTTCACCACCGTCGGCCACTCCGACTGGGTACGCGCGATGGAAAAGGGCCGTCCGCCCCGGTTCGAGCTGCTGGAGGAGCCCAACCGCCAAGCGTTGCACGCCCTTCACCAAGCCGCTGACGCTTCCTACGAGCGACGCGACTGGCAGCGGTACACCCGTCAGATGGTGCAGTTCCACCTGAAGAACGCGGAGAGCTGGGGCAACGAGAGGGCGGGGGCTGACCTCGCCGCACAGGTCGACCCCGCGTTCACACTGAGCGAGGACCTGCTCGCCACGCGGATCAACGCGGAGTTCGCCGCCGCGGGGACCAGCGCCTGACCCACACGGCGCCCGCCCACCTGGCCGTCCAGCCATACCCCTGCGGGCGCCGCTTCAAAGCTGTCCGGTGCCCGTTTCATCCGATGGAGGCAATTCGGGAGAGTCCAACCCGTTCGACCTTCCCAGGGACCTTTGGGATCCATTACTCTCCATTTACCGATCCTTGAAAGTAACGGAGTCATCACACTCCGCGACCGACGTTCCGCCGGCCTGCTGGAGACACACATGCCCGAAGCCCACAGCTGCTCCCCCTGGACACCCTGGCGCCACCACCGTTGCGCTCACCCGCGGCAAGCCCCCCACGGAACGAGTCAACTCCTCGGCGGTGTCAGCGCGTTCCAGAGCCATACGGCACCGCTGGTGCGGGACGAGTTGGCCCGGCTCGCCCGTGAAGGACAGCGCCCCACCCACACGTTCTTGACCTGCGCGGACTCCCGACTGGTCACCAGCATGATCACCTCAAGCGGCCCCGGCGACCTGTTCACCGTGCGCAACGTCGGCAACCTGGTCCCGCCGCCAGGCAGCGAGGGCACCTGCGACTCGGTGGCCGCCGCCATCGAGTACGCGGTGGAGGTCCTGCGGGTCGACTCCATCACGGTCTGCGGCCACTCCGGCTGCGGCGCGATCCAGGCGCTCCTCGCATCCGAAGCGCCAGCAGTGCCCGCAGTGCCCGAGGAAGCGCAGAGAACGGCCGAACCGCCGGGCGGACACACCCCGTTGACCCGCTGGCTGCGGCACGGGCGCCCGAGCCTGGACCGCCTCGCGGCGAGCGCGGACGCACTACTCGCCGACCGCGAGGTGGCCGACGCGGCCGAGCGGCTCTGTCTCGTCAACATCACGCAGCAGCTGGATCACCTGATCGCGCACAGTTGCGTGACGCGACGCGTGAACGACGGGACGCTACGGCTGTACGGGATGTACTTCCATGTCGGCGAGGCTCAGGCGTACCTGCTCGACAGCGGGGCGGGCGTGTTCCGCGCCGTACGCCCCGAGGCGCAACCACAGATCACACAGGTCTAAACCAATATCCGTCCGGTAACCCTTGTCAGCGCGCCCCTGGGCTGGTGAGCTATGCCGAGGGACACATAGGACATCCCTCGGGACATCCTGCGGCCAAGCGGATAAAGGGAGATGGCGTGAGCAGCAACGAGGGCCTGGCCAATCTGTTGAAGGAGGAGCGGCGTTTCGCTCCTCCGGCGGATTTGGTCGCGGCCGCGAATGTCACCGCTGAGGCCTACGAGCAGGCAGCGGCGGATCGGCTGGCGTTCTGGGCCACCCAAGCCGACCGGCTGACCTGGGACACCAAGCCCACCGAGACGCTGGACTGGTCGAACCCGCCGTTCGCCAAGTGGTTCGCCGACGGCAAGCTGAACGTGGCGTACAACTGCGTCGACCGGCATGTCGAGGCCGGTCACGGCGACCGGGTCGCCCTGCACTTCGAGGGCGAGCCCGGCGACACCCGCACCATCACCTACGCCCAGCTCAAGGACGAGGTGTCCCGGGCGGCCAACGCCCTGGCCGAACTCGGCGTCCAGGCCGGAGACCGGGTCGCCATCTATCTGCCGATGATCCCCGAAGCGGTGATCGCGATGCTCGCCTGCGCCCGTGTCGGCGCCCCGCACTCGGTGGTCTTCGGCGGCTTCTCCGCCGACGCCCTGGCCACCCGCATCGGGGACGCCGACGCCCGGGTCGTCATCACCGCCGATGGCGGCTACCGGCGCGGCAAGCCCTCGGCTCTCAAGCCCGCCGTCGACGAAGCGCTGACCAAGCCCGGCACCGAGGGGGTGCGCAACGTCCTGGTCGTCCGCCGCACCGGCCAGGAGACCGCCTGGGCCGAGGGCCGCGACGTCTGGTGGCACGAACTCGTCACCCGCCAGTCGGACCAGCACACCCCGCAGGCCTTCGACGCGGAACACCCACTGTTCATCCTGTACACCTCCGGCACCACCGGAAAGCCGAAGGGCATCCTGCACACCACGGGCGGCTACCTCACCCAGGCCTCGTACACCCACCACGCCGTCTTCGACCTCAAGCCGGAGACCGACGTCTACTGGTGCACCGCGGACATCGGCTGGGTCACCGGCCACTCGTACATCGTGTACGGACCGCTGTCCAACGGCGCCACCCAGGTCCTCTACGAGGGCACCCCGGACACCCCCCACCAGGGCCGCTGGTGGGAGATCATCCAGAAGTACGGCGTCTCCATCCTCTACACCGCGCCCACCGCGATCCGCACCTACATGAAGTGGGGCGAGGACATCCCGGCCAAGTTCGACCTGTCCAGCCTGCGGCTGCTGGGCTCGGTCGGCGAGCCGATCAACCCCGAGGCCTGGGTCTGGTACCGCAAGCACATCGGTGCCGACCGCACCCCCATCGTCGACACCTGGTGGCAGACCGAGACCGGCGCCATGATGATCAGCCCGCTGCCGGGCCTCACCACCACCAAGCCCGGCTCCGCCCAGACCCCGCTGCCGGGCATCGCCGCCACAGTCATCGACGACGAGGGCCACGAGGTCCCCAACGGCTCCGGCGGCTACCTCGTGCTCACCGAGCCGTGGCCGTCGATGCTGCGCACCATCTGGGGCGACGACCAGCGCTACCTCGACACGTACTGGTCGCGCTTCCAGAACAGGTACTTCGCGGGCGACGGCGCCAAGAAGGACGAGGACGGCGACATCTGGCTGCTGGGCCGGGTCGACGACGTCATGCTCGTCTCCGGCCACAACATCTCGACCACCGAGGTCGAGTCCGCCCTGGTCTCCCACCCGAAGGTGGCCGAGGCCGCGGTGGTCGGCGCCTCCGACCCCACCACGGGCCAGGCCATCGCCGCGTTCGTCATCCTGCGCGGCTCCGCCACCGAGGACGAGAACCTGGTCGAGGAGCTGCGGGCGCATGTCGCCAAGCAGCTCGGCCCGATCGCCAAGCCGAAGCGGATCCTGCCGGTCGCCGAACTGCCCAAGACCCGCTCCGGCAAGATCATGCGCCGACTGCTGCGCGACGTCGCGGAGAACCGGCAGCTCGGCGATGTCACCACGCTCACCGACAGCACGGTCATGGACCTGATCCAGTCCAAGCTCCCCGCCGCACCCAGTGAGGACTGACGCTTAGGGCCTGTCCGGCCGATCTGCGGATCTTCAACGGGTGGTGACCGTTCGGCATCGTCGGTGCACGCCGCCGGACGACTCGCCGTGGCGGCGGCACGAAAGCTCCGTCGCCACGGCGATCAACCACGGTTCGTGACGCGACTGCCTCACCACACGAGCGCCCGGCGGTCCTGAAGATCCGGCTGACAGCCGGCGAGCACACCGCCATAAGGGGCGCCCGGCAACATGCCGGGCGCCCCTTATGCACTTAATGTAACGATCAGCCGTTACTCGTTCGAATCCACCCCGGTAAAGTGGTTGACGCGTCAAGCGCACGCAAAGAATTCGGGTGTGCCGGGAAGTCTGGTCGGCGGATGCGACAGCCGTATCCAGCCACCGAGCCCGACCGGAGGTCATCCTCGTGACGCAGCCCCGCCGCCGTTCCGTCTTCCTCGGACGCCTGTCACTGCCCGAGCGGAACTTCGTGGCGGACGCCCTGCGTGCCGAAACGGTCGGCGGCGTCTTGCTGCTGATAGCCGCCGTGGTCGCGCTCATCCTGGCGAACACCCCGCTGAGCAGCGGCTATGTCGCGCTCCGGGACTTCCATCTGGGCCCCGCGGCGCTCCATCTCCATCTGTCGGTGGCCGACTGGGCCAAGGACGGCCTGCTCACCATCTTCTTCTTCGTGGCGGGCATCGAGCTCAAACGCGAGCTGGTCGCGGGCGAGCTGCGCTCCCCGTCGGCAGCCGCGCTGCCGGTGATCGCCGCCGTCTGCGGGATGGCGGTACCCGCGCTGGTGTACACCACGGTGAGCGCGTCCGGGGGCGGCAGTCTGCGCGGCTGGGCGGTCCCCACCGCCACCGACATCGCGTTCGCTCTCGCCGTCCTCGCGGTGATCGGCACCGCGCTGCCCTCCGCGCTGCGGGCCTTCCTGCTCACCCTCGCGGTGGTCGACGACCTCTTCGCCATCCTGATCATCGCGATCTTCTACACCACCAAGATCGACTTCGCGGCCCTCGGCCTCGCCGTGGCCGGACTGTTCGGCTTCTGGCTGCTACTGCGCAAGCGCGTGCGCGGCTGGTACGTCTACGTGCCGCTGGCCCTGGCCATCTGGGCCCTGATGCATGCCAGCGGGGTACACGCCACCATCGCGGGCGTCGCCATGGGGCTGATGCTCCGCTGCGCCAAGGACGCCGCAGAAAACGTTTCTCCGGCTGAGCACATCGAGCACCTGGTCCGCCCGCTGTCCGCCGGAATCGCGGTTCCGCTGTTCGCCCTCTTCGCCGCCGGGGTCTCGCTCTCCGGCGGGGCGCTCAGAGGCGTCTTCACCAGCCCGGAGACGCTCGGTGTGGTCCTCGGGTTGTTCCTCGGCAAGGCGGCCGGGGTCTTCGGCGGCACCTGGTTCGCCGCCCGGTTCACCAAGGCGACGCTCAACCCCGAACTGGCCTGGGCGGATGTGGCCGCCGTGGCCTGCCTGGGCGGTATCGGCTTCACCGTCTCGCTGCTGATCGGCGAACTCGCCTTCGCCGCGGATCCGGCAGTCACCGACGAGGTCAAGGCCGCGGTCCTGATCGGCTCGCTGATCTCGGCGGTCGCCGCGGGCGTGCTGCTGAAGATACGCAACACCAAGTACCGCAGGCTCTGCGACGAGGAGGACCTCGACGAGGACCAGGACGGCATCCCGGACGTCTACGAGAAGGACAAGCCGGAGTACCACCTGCGGATGGCCGCCATCTTCGAGGCGAAGGCCGCGGAGCACCGCAGACTCGCAGAACTGGCCCGCAGCGGCACTAACGGGGAGCATGGTTCACCATGATTCCGGCATGATCGAACGTAACGACGCACCCGATCCACTACGGAACACGAACCGAATACGACGGAGGACGCGATGAGCGCAGTCGACCGGACCGATGAGCGGAGCCTCGGCCAACTGGTCGCCACGGCCACGGCTGAGATGTCCGCACTCGTCCACGACGAGATCGCGCTCGCCAAGGCCGAGCTGCGGGAGGACGCCAAGCGCGCCGGGATCGGCGGCGGCGCGATCGCCGGAGCGGGGGTCTTCGCGCTCTTCGCGCTGCCGGTGCTGAGCTTCGCGGCGGCGTACGGCATCCACAACCTCGGCCTGGGGCTCGCCTGGTCGTTCCTGATCGTGGGCTCCGCGTACCTGGTCATCGCGACGGTCCTGGGGGTCTTCGCACTGGCCAAGTTCAAGAAGGTCAAGCCGCCGGAGCGGTCGATCGCTTCCGCCAAGCAGACCGCCTCCGTGCTGCAGAGCGTCAAGCCGCACCCTCGCCCCCTCGCCGACCACACGTCGGCGAGCCAAATGTGACACGCTCTCGGACATGACGGTCGCTGACTCAACAGGTGTACGCCTCGACGGCCCCTGGACCCACCGGGACGTGGCCGCCAACGGCGCCCGGTTCCATATCGCCGAGCTCGGTGACGGCCCGCTGGTCCTGCTGCTGCACGGCTTTCCGCAGTTCTGGTGGACCTGGCGACACCAGCTGACGGCGCTGGCCGACGCGGGGTTCCGCGCGGTGGCGATGGATCTGCGCGGTGTCGGCGGCAGCGACCGCACCCCGCGCGGTTACGACCCGGGCAACCTCGCCCTGGACGTCACCGGCGTGATCCGCTCGCTCGGTGAGCCGGACGCCGCGCTGGTCGGCCATGACCTGGGCGGCTATCTGGCGTGGACGGCGGCGGTGATGCGGCCCAAGCTGGTGCGCAGGCTCGCGGTCTGCTCGATGCCGCATCCGCGGCGCTGGCGCTCCGCGATGCTCGCGGACTTCCGGCAGACCGCCGACAGCTCCTACATCTGGGGTTTCCAGCGGCCCTGGCTGCCCGAACGCCAGCTGGTCGCCGAGGACGCGGCACTGGTCGGGCAACTGATCCGGGCCTGGTCCGGGCCGCGGCTGCCGGATGACGAGGCCGTGGAAACGTATCAGCGGGCGATGCGGATCCCGTCCACGGCGCACTGCTCGATCGAGCCGTACCGCTGGCTGGTGCGGTCGATGGCGCGGCCGGACGGGGTGCAGTTCTACCGGCGGATGAAGCGGCCGGTGCGGGTGCCCACGCTGCATCTGCACGGCTCGCTCGATCCGGTGCTCCGCACCCGCAGTGCCGCGGGGTCCGGAGAGTACGTGGAGGCGCCGTACCGCTGGCGGCTCTTCGACGGGCTCGGGCACTTCCCGCACGAGGAGGACCCGGTGGCCTTCTCCACCGAGTTGATCAACTGGTTGAAGGACCCCGAACCGGACAGGTGACATGCCGGACGGGTGACACACCAGACACCCTCCGGATACTACTTTCTGACGATCGGCCAAATGCCGGGCGCATAAGCCAACTGAGCGACCGCGAGGTGGTTACCGACCTTGCCGCGCGGGCACGTAGCTCGGTATGGGCTGGACGCACGACTACCGTCACGTATCACGCGACCACCGCGACACCACCGCTACGGGCCGATCGGCGCCCACGGTGGGGCTTCACCACCAAGGACAGTTGCTCCCCATCCCGCGCATCCTGGGGCGCCGCGCCCGGTGGGTGGGTGCCCGACTGCGCCATTCCGCGCGCAGTTGACCGCGGTACGCAACTGAAACACTCATACCGGGCAGATATCGGACCGCGAGTCGGCCCGATACAGGCCCGTACCCGTGGCTGAAAACGGACGGGCTACAGGGCGCACTCCTGGGTGTCCGCCGTCCGTACCGCGCTGCGGCCCGCCGTGATGTCGTCGGTCACCTCGTGCGCGGTCAGGGCGTACCCGGTGGAGTCGTCGTCCAGGGACTTGGCGAAGACGATCCCGTCCACCTTGCCGTCCGGAGTGAGCAGCGGGCCGCCGGAGTTGCCCTGCCGCACCACGGTGTAGAGCGAGTACACATCGCGGCTGACATTGCCGCGCCGGTAGATGTCCGGCCCGTGCGCCTGGATACGGGCCCGCACCCGGGCCGCGCGCACGTCGTAGCCGCCGTTCTCCGGGAAACCGGCGACGATGGCGTCGTCGCCGCTGTGCGCCGGGTGGTTGACGAAGTCCAGGGCGGGCGCGTCGAGTGACGGCACGTCAAGTACGGCGATGTCGCGCTGCCAGTCGTAGAGCACGACCCTGGCGTCGTACTGCTTGCCCCGGCCGCCGATCTGCACGGTCGGGTCCTTCACGCCGCCCACCACATGCGCGTTGGTCATCACCCGGTGCGGGGAGAAGACGAAACCGGAGCCCTCCAGCACCTTGCCGCAACTCGGCGCGGTGCCAACGACCTTGACGATGCTGTGCTCGGCGTTCGTCGCCGTCGGGCTCGTGGCGAGCTTCGGGTCGGGCGGGCGCACGGAGGTGATCGGTTCGCTGGAGAACGGTGTGAAGACCTGCGGGAAGCCGTTCTGGGCGAGGGCCGAGGAGAAGTCCGCGAACCACATGTCGGCGCGCTGCGGGATCATCCGCGAGACGCCGGTGAGGACCTTGGAGGCACGCACCTCACGGCCGATGGTGGGCAGCGCGGTGCCCGCGAGCGCCGAGCCGATCAGCCATGCGACGAGCAGCATCGCCAGCACGTTCACCAGCGCGCCGCCGGTCGCGTCGATGGCGCGCGCCGGTGACCAGGTGATGTGTGTACGCAGCCTGCTGCCCAGATGGGTGGTGAACGCCTGCCCCACGGATGCCGAGACGATCACCACGACGACGGCGGCGATCGCCCCGAAGGTACCGGGCGGCGCGTTACCCGTCGTCTGGTCCCAGACCAGCGGGAGGACGTAGACGGCGATCAGCCCGCCACCGAGGAAGCCGAGCACCGACAGGATGCCGACCACGAATCCCTGCCGGTAGCCGACGATCGCGAACCACACGGCGGCGAGCAGCAGCAGGATATCCAGCGCGTTCACCGGGATACCGTCTCACGCGCGGGCGCTGAGCGGGACTTCACTGGCACGGTCCCATGGGCGTTCCCACCCGGAGAAGTGCAGGATGCGGTCGATCAATCCGGCCGTGAACCCCCAGACCAGGACATCTGACACCAGGAACGCGGGACCGCGGAAGCCGCTCGGATGCGTGACCGTCCGCCGGTTCTCCGGGTCCACGAGATCGGCGATCGGCACGCTGAACACCCGCGCGGTCTCCGCCGGATCCACCGGCCGCACCGGACTCGGCTTACGCCACCAGCCGAGAACCGGCGTCACCACGAATCCGCTCACCGGGATGTACAGCCGCGGCAGGACGCCGAAGATCTGTACGCCGAGCGGGTCGAGCCCGGTCTCCTCCTGCGCCTCGCGCAGCGCGGCACGCAGCGGACCCTCGCCTTCCGGATCTCCGTCCACCGGATCGACCGCGCCACCGGGAAACGACGGCTGCCCGGCGTGCGAGCGCAGCTGCCGGGCGCGCTCCATCAGCAGCAGCTCAGGGCCGCGCTCCCCTTCCCCGAAAAGGATCAGCACGGCGGACGGGCGGCCGCCCGAGGCAGGCGGCAGAAAGCGGCTCAACTGCTCGGGCCGTACGCCCGGCGCCACCTTCGCCACCGGAGCCAGCCACTCGGGCAGCTCGCTCAGCGACACCTCCGGCGTCCGCGTCATCCCTCCCCCAGCGCGGGCGCGGGTTTGCCGGGGAAGTCCGACGGCGGCTTGAGGCGCTGGCCGGCGCCGCCGCCCAACTCGTACTTGAGCAGCTTCTCCGCCTTGACCGGATCGGTCTCGCCCTCCCCGTACGAGGGGCACAGCGGCGCGATCGGGCAGGCGCCGCAGGCGGGCTTGCGCGCATGGCAGACGCGACGGCCGTGGAAGATCAACCGGTGCGAGAGCATGGTCCACTCGCTCTTGGGGAACAGCGAGCCGACCTCCTGCTCGATCTTCACCGGGTCCTCCGAGGTCGTCCACCCGAAGCGGCGTGCCAGCCGCCCGAAGTGGGTGTCGACCGTGATTCCGGGAACCCCGAAAGCGTTGCCCAACACGACATTTGCCGTCTTTCGCCCCACACCGGGCAGTGTGACCAGATCCTCAAGCCGGTTCGGCACCCGGCCGCCGAAGCGGTCGCGGATCGCCGCCGACAGACCGAGGCAGGACTTGGCCTTCGCCCGGAAGAACCCGGTCGGCCGCAGCAACTGCTCCAGCTCCTCGGGGTCGGCCTCCGCCATCGCCTCGGGGGTCGGGTACTTGGCGAACAGCGTGGGCGTCGTCTGGTTGACCCGCAGGTCGGTGGTCTGGGCGGACAGGACGGTGGCGATCAGCAGTTGGAAGGGGTTCTCGAAGTCCAGCTCGGGGTGGGCGTACGGGTAGGCCTCGGCGAGCTCGCGGTTAATGCGACGGGCGCGGCGCACCAGCGCGGTCCGCGATTCCGGCTTCGCCGCGGCCTTACGGGCCGGAGTGGTGGCTTCCGAGGCGGCGGCCGCCGAAGTGGCGGCCTTTGCCGCGCCCTTGGCGGCGGTCTTCGCCGCAGACTTGGTCGCGGTCTGCGCAGCGGTCTTGGCGGTGGACTTGGTCGCGGGCTTGGGGGCGCTCCTGGCGGCGGCCTTGGCAGGCGTCCTTGAAGCGCTCTTGGCGGCGGCCTTGGCGACCATCTTGGCGGCGGCGTCCGCGGCCGCCTTGGACGTGGCCTTGCCGGTCCTCCTGGACGTGGCCTTGACCGTTGCCTTGGCGGCGGGCGCGGCCTTCGACCTGGCGCCGGATTCCGCCTCCGCCCGGGCTTCGGGTGCGACATCCGGCCCAGACCGGGCCGTACGGGCGGCTTGTTCGCTCACAGCGGAATCCAGGTCGCGGGTCACCCGTACGGACCCTCCACCCTGCTGCTTCTTGCGCGCACTTGGCGTATCAGGCACCCGGCCAGCCTAAGCCTCAGCACCGACATCCGCCCTTGTCCATCACGATTCACGGCACAATCCGACCCCGGGCGACGCGGGCGCGGCACTATAGGTCACACTTGTGATCGATAGCACTGTTTTACCGTCCGGCATTATGGGGACTGGACACGGTCGGTGAAATCAACAAGGAGAGACCTCGTGGACGACGTTCTGCGGCGCGCTCCGCTGTTCGCGGCGCTAGACGACGAGCAGGCCGCTGAGCTGCGCGCCTCCATGACGGAGGTCACGCTCGCGCGCGGTGACTCCCTCTTCCACGAAGGCGACCCGGGCGACCGGCTCTACGTGGTCACCGAGGGCAAGGTGAAGCTGCATCGCACCTCGCCGGACGGCCGGGAGAACATGCTCGCGGTGCTGGGCCCCGCCGAGATGATCGGCGAGCTTTCGCTCTTCGACCCGGGCCCGCGCACCGCCACCGCGACCGCGCTGACCGAGGTCAAGCTGCTCGGCCTCGGCCACGGCGACCTGCAGGTGTGGATCAACGCCCGGCCCGAGGTCTCGGTCGCGCTGCTGCGCGCCGTCGCCCGTCGGCTGCGCCGCACCAACGACAACATGTCGGACCTGGTCTTCTCCGACGTGCCCGGCCGGGTGGCCAAGGCCCTGCTCGACCTGTCGCGCCGCTTCGGCGTGCAGTCCGACGAGGGCATCCACGTCGTGCACGACCTGACGCAGGAGGAGCTGGCCCAACTGGTCGGCGCCTCGCGCGAGACGGTCAACAAGGCGCTCGCCGACTTCGCGGGCCGCGGCTGGCTGCGCCTGGAGGCGCGCGCGGTGATCCTGCTCGACGTCGAGCGGCTCGCCAAGCGGTCTCGCTGACGCTTGGTCGTCAGGGGGGTGGTTTCTTGGGGGGGCTGCGCCCCCGCACCCCCGGGGGGTACAGGTCAGATGAGGCCGTGCTCGCGCAGGTAGTCGAGTTGGGCCCGGACGGACAGTTCCGCCGCGGGCCACAGGCTGCGGTCGACATCCGCATAGACGTACGCGACGACTTCCGACGGCACCGTGTGGCCCTGCTCGACCGCGGTCTCGACCTGGGCGAGCCGATGGGCGCGGTGCGCGAGGTAGTACTCAACGGCGCCGCGCGCGTCGGACAGTACCGGCCCGTGCCCGGGCAGGATCGTTTCCACACTGCCGTCAGCGGTCAGCGCCCGAAGACGGCGCAGCGAATCCAGATAGTCGCCGAGCCGACCGTCGGGGTGGGCGACCACGGTCGTACCGCGCCCGAGAACCGTGTCACCGGTCAACACCGCACGGTCGGCGGGTATTTGGAAGCACAGCGAGTCCGCCGTATGGCCCGGCGTCGGCACCACCCGCAGCTCAAGGCCGCCCGTCGTGATCACATCACCGGCCGCCAGCCCCTCGCCGCCGAGCCGCAGCGCCGGATCCAGCGCGCGGACGTTGGTACGGGTCAACTCGGCGAAACGGGCGGCGCCCGCCGCGTGGTCGGGGTGGCCGTGGGTCAGCAGGGTGAGCGCGATGCGCTTGCCCTGCCGCTCGGCGACGGACAGGACATTGCGCAGATGCGCCTCGTCGAGCGGCCCTGGGTCGATCGCCACGGCGAGGTCGGAGCCGGGCTCGGAGACCAGCCAGGTGTTCGTACCGTCCAGCGTCATGGGCGAGGGGTTCGGCGCCAGTACGCACACCGCGCGAGCGGTCGCGGGCCCGCCGACAGAGGGCTGGGGGGCACCGGGCAGGATCGCGGCCGTCATCACTCGGCTCCTCGGGGGTCGTGTCCGGCGACGTCCTCGGACGCCTGCCTCGGTATGCGCCTGGTGAACTCGTCGTGCCCCGGCCAGCTCAACACGATCTCGTCGCCGACGAGTTCGGCGCGCGCGAGTACCGGGGCCAGGTCACGCGCGCCGCAGTCCGCGTGGGCCACGGCCACGGACTCGTACCGGACCAACGGCCGCAGCGTGGCGATCGTCGGCGGCATCATCAGCAACTCGCCCCGGTCATAGCCGGATGCCGCGTCCCGCGGCAGCAGCCAGGCGGTGCGGTCCGCCTCGCCGGAGACGTCGCGGGTGCGCTGGCCCTCGGGCAGCGCCGCGAGGAAGAACCAGGTGTCATAGCGCCGCTCCTCGAACTCCGGCGTGATCCACCGCGCCCACGGGCCGAGCAGGTCGGACCGGAGTACGAGGTCGCGGCGGGCGAGGAACTCCGCGAAGGAGAACTCGCGCGCGACGAGCGCCCGGCGGTCCGCCTCCCATTCGTCCCCCGTGGTGTCCGCCACGACCGACTCGGCGTCCGGCCCGGCGAGCAGCACCCCGGATTCCTCGAACGTCTCCCGGACGGCCGCGCAGACGATGGCCTGGGCGGTCAGCCCCGCCCGCGCGGGCTCGCTGTCCGGCAGCAGCCCGAGACGCTCGGCCCAGGCCCCCAGCGGCGGGCCCGCCCAGCCGACGGGGCGTTCATCGCGTGGGTCCACGCCGCCGCCCGGATATGCGTACGCGCCTCCGGCGAAGGCCATGGAGGCGCGTCTGCGCAGCATGTGGACCTGCGGCCCGGCCGCGGAGTCCCGCAGCAGCAGGACGGTCGCGGCCCGCCGCGGCGGTACGGGGGTGAGCGCACCGCCCACGAGAGCGCGGATCCGGTCCGGCCAGGTCGACGGGAACCACTGCCCGTTGGTCGTGGTCATGCCGTAACGCTATCGCTGGATGTCAGCTATTTCTTCCCCGGTTCGGTTTGGGTGGCCGTCGGGGGGATCTCCCGCCCGCCCACCCGTTACCGGGGACGCACGGTTGCCGTTGCGCGAGGCCGGTTTCCGGGTCGGGGCCGCGGCGGGGTGACCGCTCGGGTGGCTCCCTGCGGCCCGACCGGGTCCTGCTGGGAGGTTCCAATCGCCACCCTGCGGGGACACCCCGCCACGGCCCCTTCAGTTTCACTCTGCGCTGCGGCTTGGTGGGGGGTGCGGACCCCGGAGGCGCAATTGGTGGGCGGGACTACCCGACCTCGACCTGGATCTCCACCTCTACCGGTGCGTCCAGCGGCAGTACCGCCACGCCCACCGCGCTGCGCGCGTGCACGCCGGCGTCGCCCAGGACCTCGCCCAGGAGCTCGCTGGCCCCGTTGAGCACGCCCGGCTGGCCGGTGAAGTCCGGCGCGGAGGCGACGAAGCCGACAACCTTCACGACCCGCTTGATGCGGTCCAGGTCACCCACGACCGACTTAACGGCCGCCAGCGCGTTAAGTGCGCACGTACGCGCCAGGTCCTTGGCCTCCTCGGCCGTGACCTCCGCCCCCACCTTGCCGGTGAGCGGCAGGGTGCCCTCGACCATGGGCAGCTGGCCCGCGGTGAAGACATAGTTCCCGGACTGCACGGCGGGCTGGTAGGCGGCCAGCGGAGGGACGACATCCGGGAGTTTCAGACCGAGCGAGGCGATCTTCTCCTCAACCGCACCGACGGCACTCATGCCTGCTTCTCCCTCTTGAGGTAGGCCACCAGCTGCTCGGGGTTGTTCGGCCCCGGGACGACCTGGACGAGCTCCCACCCGTCCTCGCCCCAGGTGTCCAGGATCTGCTTCGTGGCGTGTACGAGCAGCGGCACAGTCGCGTATTCCCACTTGGTCATGGCTGCGACTGTAATGCCTCGGCGCGCCGAGACCGCCGCCAGACCACCGCACGCCCCACGCGGGTGGCGGGAGGCGGCCAGAACAGCCGCCACCCGGCCCGGTGCGTAGATCCAGAACCGACTGGTTAGGCTCACAAGGGTGAGCGCCCAACACTCAGCCGCGCCGTCGGTGTCGGCCTCGTCGACGCCGACCCGGCTCCACATCGTGACGGGCAAGGGCGGGACCGGGAAGACCACGGTCGCCGCCGCCCTCGCGCTCGCCCTGGCCGACGAGGGGAAGCGCACCCTGCTCGTCGAGGTCGAGGGCCGGGGCGGCATCGCCCAGCTCTTCGAGGCCGAGGCACTGCCGTACGAGGAGCGCAAGATCGCCGTCGCGCCGGGCGGTGGCGAGGTCTACGCCCTGGCGATCGACCCCGAGCTGGCACTGCTCGACTACCTCGACATGTTCTACAAGCTGGGCCGGGCCGGTCGCGCCCTCAAGAAGCTCGGCGCGATCGACTTCGCGACCACCATCGCCCCCGGGCTGCGCGACGTCCTGCTGACCGGCAAGGCGTGCGAGGCGGTCCGCCGCAAGGGCGCGTCCGACGGGCGCGCGTACGACGCCGTGGTGATGGACGCCCCGCCGACGGGCCGCATCACCCGCTTCCTGAACGTGAACGACGAGGTCGCGGGCCTGGCCAGGTTCGGGCCGATACACAATCAGGCGCAGGCCGTCATGCGGGTCCTCAAGTCGGCTGAGACAGCGGTGCACTTGGTGACGCTGCTGGAGGAGATGCCGGTCCAGGAGACGGTGGACGGTGTCGCGGAACTGCGCGCCGCCGGGCTGCCGGTGGGCGCGGTCGTGGTCAACATGCTGCGTCCGTCGGTACTGGACGAAGCGGCGGTACGGATCGCCACCGGAACGGCGGAGCGCGGTCACCGTACGGCGGTCGCCAAGGCGCTGTCCCAGGCGGGCCTGGGCGGCGCACGCCGCGGCGGCCACGCCGAACGGCTGGTGGAGCCGCTGCTGGAGCAGGCGCGCGAGCACGCCGAGCGGGTGGCACTGGAGCGCCGCGAGCGCGCGGAGATCGAGGATCTCGACCTGCCGACGTACGAACTGGAACTGCTCGGCGACGGAATCGAGGTGGGCGGTCTGTACCGGCTGGCCAACTCGCTGAGGGAACAAGGCATCGCGGGCGCACAGAGGGAGGGCGGGCGATGAGTTGGCAGACACCGTTGCTCGACATCGATCCGCTGCTCGACGACCGTACGACGCGGATCATCGTGTGCTGCGGCTCGGGCGGGGTGGGCAAGACGACGACGGCCGCGGCCCTGGGGCTGCGCGCGGCCGAGCGCGGCCGTACGGCCGTGGTGCTGACCATTGACCCCGCGCGGCGGCTCGCGCAGTCGATGGGGCTCACCGAGTTGGACAACACACCGCGCCGGGTCGAGGGCATCGACGAGTCCGCGGGCGGTCAACTGCACGCCATGATGCTGGACATGAAGCGGACGTTCGACGAGATCGTCGTCCAGCACTCCGATCCCGAGCGGGCGCAGGCGATCTTGGAGAACCCTTTCTACCAGTCGCTGTCCGCGGGGTTCGCGGGCACGCAGGAATACATGGCCATGGAGAAGCTGGGCCAGCTGCGGGCGCGCGACGAGTGGGACCTGATCATCGTGGACACCCCGCCCAGCCGCTCCGCGTTGGACTTCCTGGACGCCCCCAAGCGTCTTGGCTCGTTCCTGGACGGCAAGTTCATCAAGTTGCTGATGGCTCCGGCGAAGGCGGGCGGGCGCGCCGGAATGATGTTCCTCAACGTCGGTCTGTCGATGATGACCGGTGCGCTGAACAAGGTGGTCGGGGCGCATCTGCTGCGGGACGTGCAGACGTTCGTGGCGGCGATGGACACGATGTTCGGCGGGTTCCGCAAGCGCGCGGACGCCACGTACCGGCTGCTGCAGGCTCCCGGTACGGCGTTCCTCGTGGTGGCGGCGCCGGAGCGGGATGCGCTGCGCGAGGCCTCGTACTTCGTGGAGCGGCTGGCGGCAGAGGACATGCCGTTGGCCGGGCTGGTGCTGAACCGGGTGCACGTCAGCGGTGCCGCGCGGTTGACGGCGGAACGGGCGCTCGCGGCCGCCGAGGCGTTGGAGGATTTGGCGGCGGAGTGGCCGGAGGCCGCAGATCAGACGTCAACTCCCCGCACTGACGGGGAAGTTGACGATCCGGCGGACTGCCCGGCCGCGGAAATTCTTCCGGACGGCCGCATTGTCGATCGCGACACCGGGAAGGCTGAGGGCAAGGCCCTCAGTGACCCCGGCGAGCTGCTCGCGGAGAGCCTGGCGGCGAGCCTGCTGCGGCTGCATGCCGAGCGGATGCAGGTGGTCGTCCGTGAGGGCCGCACTCGCGACCGTTTCGCTTCGGTGCATCCCGACGTGCCCGTCGCCGAAGTGGCCGCACTGCCCGGTGACGTACACGACCTGGAGGGTCTGCGTGCCGTGGGAGAGCGGCTGGCGAACGGTCAGCCGGCCGCCGCGTAGTCCTCTTCCACATCGGCCGTCAGCAGGCCCATGCTGCGCTCGTACTCATGACGTGCGGTCTCCAGGAGCCTGCGCCAGGAGGTGACCGTCGGGCGGCGGCGCAGTAGTGCCCTGCGCTCGCGCTCGGTCATCCCGCCCCACACGCCGAACTCAACGCGGTTGTCGAGCGCATCCGCCAGGCATTCGGTACGCACCGGGCATCCGGTGCACACCGCCTTTGCCCTGTTCTGCGCCGCCCCCTGGACGAATAGTTCGTCCGGATCTGTGGTGCGGCACGCTGCCTGCGCACTCCAGTCGGTAACCCAGCTCATGCTGGCGCCGTCCTCTCCCGAATCGGGGCTCCCCCACGGCGGCTGCGGCATATTCACCGTCGCCAGTTGAGGACGTTACGGAAGGAGGGCACGGCACAACAGCCCTTTCAGGCCCAATCTTGAATGGCCCGAATGGACTATGCGTGCGCGGCAGATCACCCAACGGAGTGAGCCTGTTTCAGAGCCGCTTCTAGGGTGACAATTCTGGGCATAACGGTCAGTTTGCAAGAGATATTGCTCAAGACCCCTGGCATATGCCGGAATCAGGACAGTTCTCATCACCCACAAGAGTGACGACGAGAGGCAGACGTGGAACTCGCTGACGCGTCCATCTTCCACAGGTTAGGCGAACAGGCGGGCGTACGTCCTCAGAATCGACACGTAGGCTGCTCCCCATGGCCTACAAGCGCTCGGGCGGGGGTCTGGCGACGACCCGGCAAGCCGCGAAGTTCCTCGGTGTCAGTGTGCTGTCCGGAGTGGTACTGGCAGGCATCGCGCTGCCCGCCACCGGCGCCCTCGGGCTGTCCGCCAAAGGCACGGTCGCGGACTTCAACGCGCTCCCCGGTGAGCTCAAGCGCCCGCCGCTGAGTCAGGCGACGAAGATCCTGGACGCCAACGGCGGCCTGATCGCCACCGTCTATTCGCGCGACCGCACCTCGGTTCCGCTCAGCGACATCAGCCCCACCATGCAGAAGGCGATCGTCGCGATCGAGGACGCGCGCTATTGGCAGCACGGTGCGATCGACGCGAAGGGCATTCTGCGCGCGCTCAACAGCAACGCCGCATCGGGCGGCGTCGCCCAGGGCGCCTCCACCCTCACCCAGCAGTACGTCAAGAACGTCTTCATCGAGGAGGCGGGCGACGACCCCGACAAGGTCGCCCAGGCCACCCAGCAGACCCTCGGCCGCAAGATCAAGGAATTGAAGTACGCGATCCAGGTCGAGAAGGAACTGGGCAAGAAGCAGATCCTGGAGAACTACCTCAACATCACGTTCTTCGGCGAACAGGCGTACGGGATTCAAGCGGCTGCCCAGCGGTACTTCAGCACGGATGCGAAGAACCTCACCCTTGACCAAGCGGCGTTGTTGGCTGGAATCGTTCAGTCACCCACCCGCTACGACCCGATCAACGACCCGCAGGAAGCCGTCACGCGCCGCAACACGGTGCTCAAGCGGATGGCCGACCTCGGTGACATCACCCGGGCGCAGGCCACCGAGGCGCAGGCCAAGCCGCTCGGTCTGAAGCCCAGCACCCCCAGGAACGGCTGCATCACCGCGGTCAGCGGTGCGGGCTTCTTCTGTGACTACGTGCGCGAAACATTCCTGAACAACCCGGTCTTCGGCAAGACGCGGGAGGCCCGCGCCAAGCTCTGGACCACCGGTGGCATGACGATCAAGACCACGCTGGACCCGCAGGCACAGCAGTCCGTCGAGGCGTCCATCCAAAAGCACGTCTACGAGACCGACTCGGTGGCCACCGCGGTGACCCTGGTGCAGCCCGGCACCGGCAAGATCGTGGCGATGGGCCAGTCGCGGCCGTACGGCTTCGGGCAGAACCAGACGCAGATCAACTACAACGTGGACCACTCGATGGGCGGCGGCGGGGGCTTCCAGTCCGGTTCGACGTTCAAGCCCATCACGGCCGCGGCCGCGATCGACGGCGGCACCGACCCCAACACCGTCTACCCGTCGCCGTACTCGATGGGGTACCCGAGCCCGGTCAACACCTGCGGCAAGCCCTGGGTCAACACCGACGGCTCGACGCTGTCCAACGAGGACAAGTCGGAAGTCGGACCGATGAACATGCAGAAGGCCACGGCCCTGTCGGTCAACACCTACTACGTGCAACTCATCAGCAACATCGGGGTCTGCCCGGTCACGCAGATGGCCCAGAAGATGGGCGTGCACCGGGCGGACGGCAACCCGATCGACCAGGTGCCCTCGATCACGCTGGGCACCCAGGAGGTCAGCCCGCTGACGATGGCGGCGGCCTACGCCACCTTCGCCAACCACGGCGTCTACTGCACACCGACCGCGATCGAGTCGATCACGGACGCGAACGGCAAGCCGGTGGCCGTACCGCAGACCTCCTGCACCCAGGCCATGTCCGAGAACACCGCCTCGACGCTCAACACCCTCCTCAAGGGAGTGGTCGAGGACGGTACGGGCAAGCAGGCGGGTCTGCCCGACCGCGACAGCGCGGGCAAGACCGGTACGACGGACAGCCGTTACGCGGCCTGGTTCGTCGGCTACACCTCGAACATGGCCGGTGCGGTCTGGGTCGGCAGCCCCTCCAAGAACCTGTCGATGACCAACATCACCATCGGCGGCGTCTACCACGACAAGGTGTTCGGCGCCGACACTCCGGGCCCGATCTGGAAGGACGCCATGAGCGGAGCCCTGGCGGGCACACCGGCCGGGACCCTGCCCACGGTGCCGCTCGCGGGCAGCAACCCGCCGAACGGGAACCCGAACCCCAGCCCGAACCCCGGCGACCAGGGGAAGGGCAAGGGGCACGGGCACGGCGGCAACCCCCTGCCCTGGCCGACGATCAGCCTGCCGCCGGGCCTGCTGGACGGCGGCCAGAACGGCGGCAACTGGCCGTGAGCGCGCACCGTGTGACGTGTTTCACGTGAAACAGGCGTTCTAACGAAACGTGGGGCGCTCCCGGACCGGAATCCGGGGGCGCCCCACGTCTCACATACGGGTCTCCCATACGTCACATACGGGTCTCCCGTACGGGCAAAGATCAGCCCAGGTCAGCTGCCCAGGTGCCGCTTGACCTCGGCGGCGACCCGGCCGCCCTCGGCGCGCCCGGCGACCTTCTGGTTCGCCAGCTTCATGATCGCGCCCATCGCCCGGGGGCCCTCGCTGCCCTGCGAGGCGGCCTCGGCCACGGCTTCGGTGACCAGTGCGGCCAACTCCTCATCGCTGAGCGGCTTGGGCAGGTACTCGGCGAGTACCTCGCCCTCCGCGCGCTCGCGCTCGGCGGATTCCGTACGACCGCCCTTGGCGAAGGCCTCGGCCGCCTCGCGGCGCTTCTTCGCCTCGCGCGCGATCACCTTCTCCACCTCGCCATCGGACAGCTCGCGGGCCTGGGTGCCCGCGACCTCCTCCTTCTGGATGGCGGTGAGGGTGAGACGGATCGTGGACGAGCGCAGTTCGTCGCGCGCCTTGATGGCTGTGGTGAGATCGTCGTGCAACCGGGCTTTGAGCGTGGTCATACCCGGGAGTCTGCCATGGGGCCGGGCCTGAGTGCCGGAAGATTTCCTGCGGCGGAAAGGCATCTGCCACGATGGGCGCATGCGCGCTCGTTATGGGATCCCGTTGGGAATTGCGGCAGTCGGCGCGGCCTCGGTGGCGTACGCCGCGGGCTTCGAAGTCCGCTCCTTCCGGCTGCGACGGGTCGAGGTGCCCGTCCTGCCGCCGGGGATGCGGCCGTTGCGGGTGCTGCAGGTCTCCGACATCCATATGGTGGGCGGGCAGAACAAGAAGCGGCGCTGGTTGCAGTCGCTGGCCGGGCTGCGGCCCGACTTCGTGATCAACACCGGCGACAACCTCTCGGACCCCGAGGCGGTCCCGGAGGCGCTGGACGCGCTCGGCCCGCTGATGGAACTGCCGGGCGCGTATGTCTTCGGCTCGAACGACTACTACGGGCCGAAGCTCCGCAACCCGGCCCGCTACCTGATGGAGAAGGCGCACGGCAAGCACGGCCTCAACGGCAACCCGCCGGCTCGCGGCGCGATCCACAACCCGTGGCAGGACCTACGGGACAGCTTCGACGCGGCGGGCTGGATCGGGCTCAACAACGCCCGCGGCCGCCTCAAGCTCGGCGACGGCACGGAGATCGCGCTCACCGGCCTGGACGACCCGCACATCAAGCGCGACCGCTACGGGATGGTGGCGGGCGGCCCGTCGTCCGACGCCGACCTCTCGCTCGCCGTGGTCCACGCCCCGTACCTGCGCGTCCTCGACGCCTTCGCCGCCGACGGCTACCCCCTGATCCTGGCCGGCCACACCCACGGCGGCCAGCTGTGCGTGCCCTTCTACGGGGCACTGGTCACCAACTGCGACCTGGACACCCGGCGGGTGAAGGGCCTGTCCACGCATCGCGCGGGTGGCCGCACGGCATACATGCACGTATCCGCAGGCTGCGGAACAAACCGGTACACACCGGTACGTTTCGCCTGCCCGCCAGAAGCGACCCTGCTTACGCTGACACCGCGCGACTGAGGGGCGCCCGCCCCCACCGAAACCGGATTTCGCCTCCGGTCACGAGTCCGCTAGAGTAGAGCCCGTTGCACCGGGGTGTAGCGCAGCTTGGCAGCGCGCTTCGTTCGGGACGAAGAGGCCGTGGGTTCAAATCCCGCCACCCCGACTGGTGAAACACCTGATCAGGGGCCTGATCCGCATTGCGGGTCGGGCCCCTGAATCGTTTCCGGAGATCGTTTGATCGAAGCGCTGTGGGAGACGGGGGATCGCCTGACTGCCCTGCTTGCCGACTACGCGCGAACCATCACCGACCGCCTCCCGGCCGTACGAGCCGCGCTCCACGGATCGGGCGGCCCAGTCCCCCGTGTGATGCCCCATCCCTCCAGGCGAGTTGGCGCCTATGATCGAGCGAGACCAACACCGATCGGCTCAGGGGGAGAGCGTGGATCCGCAGTCGCTGGCTCAGACCGCGAGCACCACGGTGGTGGCGCTGATGGCGACCGACGCATGGGAGCGCACGCGCGACGGCGTCGTCGCCCTGTGGCGGAGGGTCCGTCCAGCACAGGCCGATGAAGTGGGCGCGGCGCTGGAAGAGACCCGGGCCGAGGTGTTGACCATACGAGGCGATGGGGACGCCGAGGGCGAGCAGGCGCTGGCTGACGAGTGGCGACGGCGACTGCGGCGGCTGCTGATCGCCGAGCCGGGGATCGCCCGCGATCTGGAGAGCGTCCTGGCGGAGGCGCGGGCCGCGCTGCCCTCCGGGCAGGAACTCCCGGCCCCGGCCGTGCAGTTGCACGCGGAGGCATCCGGCCGTGGACGGGTCTACCAGGCCGGTCGCGACCAGCACATCATCGAGCGGTGAGCGGTGACGCCCAGCCGCATGGCTCGGCATCAGGGCACGGCCGCGTCTACCAGGCTCAGGGCGACCAGCACATCATCGAGCAGCACCTGCACTACCCCTACAGCGGCACGCCCCCGGCGCCGGCACCGGGCAGTTGGCTGGGGCCGGTCCCGCACTCCGTAAGGGTTCCGCTGGCGGCTCCGCTGGTCTCCGCGCTGCGGGACCGGGCAGATCTGCGTGACGAGTTACTGCGGGCCATCACGGAGGGACGCGGCGGTCCGGTGCACGTCCTGCATGGAATGGGAGGTTGCGGTAAAACAGCGCTGGCCCTCTACGTCTTCCACCAGACCGTCGCCAACGAAGACGTCGTGGGGCTGTGGGTCGATGCCTCGTCGGCGGCCTCGCTGCTGTCGTTCATGATCGGTGTGGCCGCCGACCGGGGCGCCACATCCGACGAGTTGGCGGCCGCCCACACCGGCAAGCGGCCCCCGGCCGATCTGGCCTGGGAGTACCTGTCCCGCTCCGGCCAGCCGTGGCTGCTGGTCTTCGACAACGCCGACGATCCGCGCCTGTTACGGGACGGCGGGTGGCTGCGCCGCAGCCCGCGCGGCACCGTTCTGGTGACCACCCGCGACGCCGCCTCGCCGGTGTGGAACGGCAGCGTGCTCCACCGCGTCGGGATCCTGCCGCTGTCCGCCGCCGCCCAGGTGCTACGGGACCTCGCTCCCGACGCCGCCGGAGAGGCCGAGGACTTCGAGCGGCTGGCGGAACGCCTGGACCGCCTCCCGCTCGCGCTCACCCTTGCCGGAAGCTACCTCGGCCGACAGCTCCTGGAGCGATGGACCGTCAGCGACTACCTCGAACGGCTCCCGAACGACCCCAGCGAGCTCCTCGACCAAGGCGCCGACCCCAGCGAGGACCATGCCAGGGGTCGGGTCAGCGGCACCTGGCAGGTGTCCCTGGACGACTTGGCCCACCGGGGCCTGCCCGAGGCCGTCACCGCACTGCGGCTGCTGTCCTGCTTCGCCCCCATGCCCGCCCCGCTCCCGCTGAGCCTCCTCTCCCCGGCGGCCATGGACGCCACCCGGCTGCCCCGGCTCGACCCGCCGTTGACCGGCGCCCGCGCCGACGCCGCGCTGCAAGGGCTGATCTCACACGACCTCGTGCGCCTGCTGGACGTCCCCGGCGACCGTGGTCGGCGGCCGGTCCTCAGCATCCAGTGCCACGGGCTGTTGCTGGACACCGTGGCTTCACGTGTCCCCGACGACGTACGCGGCGACCTTCTGGCATCCGCCACCGCGCTGGTCGATCGGGCCCTCACCGATGCCCCGAGCGACCAGGATCTGCGGCTGCTCACCCCGCACGCCCTCGCCCTCCTACGGCGCGCGAGGGCTGGGGGCCCACAGGCCGCCGCCGACCCGCTCGCGCTCGTACGCCGCCTGCGGTCGGCGCATTACGACCGCACCCAGTACATCGCCGTGCTGGAACCGGCCGTCCACGCCGCCGATGCGTCGGCCACGCTGCTCGGCCCCGACGCCCCCGAGGCGATCGCCGACGCATACGCCGCCGCCCTCGCCCACACCGCCACCGGCCGCTTCGCGGAGGCCGAGCGGGTGCTCCGGCAGACCCTGACCTACCAGGAGCGCCTCTTCGGCCCGGACGACCCGCGCACCCTCGACACCGCCCACGCGCTGGGCATCGCCTTGTACGGACTCGGCCGCTGGGCCGACGACGAAGCGGCACTGCGCCGGGCGCTGGAAGGCCGCGGTCGGCAGATCCTGGAGCCGGTCACCGTGGACGACTACCTCAGGCGCCTTCAGGACGATCCCAGCGCCGTGCTCGACCAAGGCGCAGCACCTGGTGAACGCGACCTGCGGCGCCTGGTGAGCAGCACCTGGCAACTGTCGCTCGACGCCCTCACCCGCCAGGGCGTCCCGCAGGCCACCACCCTGCTGCGGCTGCTGTCCTGCTTCGCCCGCCCGCGAGCGGATCCTCGGCCCCGACCATCCGCACACCCTCGCCATTCAGACCCGCCTCGCCCGCGTTCTCATCGGTCGGCAGCGCCCCGAAGCAGCCCTGGCCTTGACCGCCGCAGCGCTGGAGACGTACGAGCGGGTGCTGGGGCGGGACCACCCCCTGACCGCGGAATGCCAGCGCACCCATGACGACGCCTTATCCGCACCGGCACCAACACCCGAACCCGGCGACAACGAGGACACGCACACGTGAGCGACCCAAGCGGCCCGATAACCCGCGCCTGGCGCAAGAGCAGCCACAGCGGCCACGAGAACGCCTGCCTGGAGATGCTCATCCCCCCCCCGCCGGGCCAGGCACCTGTGCGTGACTCCAAGGATCCCCATGGGCCAGTGATCATCTTCACCGCGGAGGCTTGGGCCTCCTTCCTCCATGCGGTACGTCTCGGCGAATTCGCCGAACTCAGCTGACAGCGGCCGGTCGGAGCGGACTGTCCGCGGTCTACGGCAGTAGCAGCGTGTTGACGCGATCCCTGTCCGCCGACCGTGCCTTGGCGGGCGGCGGCGGTGAACAGCGCGTCCGCGCACGGCTGAGACGGCGCCCACACCAGGTTGCGCGTCCGAGGGCCGGGTCCGGCGGGCGGCCCTTCGCGTCGCGGCGGGATACCGCCGGTTCGGTTCTCGCCGGACCACGTTTGAATGGAGGGCATGAGTGATGTCTTGGCTGGCATGCCGGAGTGGGAGAAGCGATTCCGGGCGCCCCGGGTGGGGCTGCCGGAGTGGGCGCAGGACGCCCCGCACCGTTCGCTGTACGTCTCGAACGCCACGGGTACGTACGAGCTGTACGCCTGGGATCGGGAGGCCGGTACCCGGCGCCAGGTCACCGACCGGCCGAACGGCACCACGGACGGGACGATGACCCCGGACGGCGGGTGGATCTGGTGGTTCTCGGACACCGACGGCGACGAGTTCGGGGTCTGGATGCGGCAGCCGTTCGCCGGTGGAGACGATGAGCCCGCGGCGCCCGGCCTGGCGCCCTCGTACCCGGCGGGCCTCGCCCTGGGGCGGGACGGAACGGCGGTCGTCGGCCGCTCGCTGGACGACGAGGGCACCTCGATCCATGTCGTCCGGCCCGGCCAGGAGCCGGAGCTGATCTACCGGCACAAGGAGTCGGCGGGCGTCGGCGACCTCAGCGAGGACGGCACGCTGCTCGTCGTCGAGCACACCGAGCACGGCGACGCCATGCACGCGTCGCTGCGCGTCATGACCCTGGACGGCAGGACGGTCGCGGAGCTGGACGACACGGCGGGCGGCGAGCAGGAGCTGGGGCTGGAGTGCCTCGGGTTTGCTCCCGTCGCGGGTGACACCCGGCTGCTCGTCGCCCACCAGCGGCGCAGCCGGTGGGAGCCGATGATCTGGGACATCGCCACCGGCCAGGAGACCGAGCTCGCGTTCGATCTGCCGGGCGACGTGGCCGCCGAGTGGTTCCCCGACGGCTCCGCCCTGCTGGTCGAGCACACCTACCAGGGGCGCAGCGAGTTGTGGCGGTACGAGTTCGCCGACGGTTCGTCGGCCCGGATCCCGACGGATCCCGGGACGATCAGCGGAGCGACGGCGCGACCGGACGGCACGGTGGAGTTCCTGTGGTCATCGGCCGCGCTGCCACCCGCCGTACGGTCCAGCACCGGCGTGACCGTGCTGGAGGCGCCCGGCCTCACGGCGCCGTCGTCGGTGCCCGCCCAGGACGTGTGGGTCGAAGGGCCCGGTGGGCGGATCCACGCGCTCGTGCAGCAGCCGCAGGGCGACGGGCCGTTCCCGACGCTCTTCGACATCCACGGCGGTCCCGCCTGGCACGACAGCGACGCCTTCGCGGCGGCTCCGGCCGCGTGGGTCGACCACGGCTTCGCGGTCGTGCGGGTCAACTACCGCGGTTCGACGGGCTACGGGCGCGAGTGGACGGATGCGCTCAAGCACCGGGTCGGACTGATCGAGCTGGAGGACATCGCGGCGGTCCGGGAGTGGGCGGTGGAGTCCGGGCTCGCCGATCCGGCCAAGCTGGTGTTGGCGGGCGGCTCATGGGGCGGCTATCTCACCCTGCTCGGTCTGGGGACGCAGCCGGACGCGTGGGCCGCGGGCCTGGCGGCGGTGCCGGTCGCAGACTATCTGGCCAGCTACGAGGACGAGATGGAGGCGCTCAAGGCGCTGGACCGGACGTTGTTCGGCGGCTCGCCGCAGGAGGTCCCGGAGCGTTACGCGGCCTCGTCACCGCTGAGCTACGTGGAACACGTGCGGGCGCCGGTCTTCATCTCGGCCGGGATGAACGATCCGCGCTGCCCGATACGGCAGATCGACAACTACATCGAGCGGCTGGCGGGCCTGGGCAAGGTGCATGAGGTGTACCGCTACGACGCGGGGCATGGCTCGCTGGTCGTCGAGGAGCGGATCAAGCAGTTGCGGCTGGAGTTGGCGTTCGCCGAGAGGGCGCTCGCGCTGGGCGTTCGGGGGTGATTTTCCCGCCCGCCCACCCGTTCGCCCTCAGCTGCTGAACGGCTGGAGACTCTCCGCCGCCGGGTCGATCAGGCCGAGGGCCAGGTCACGCTGGACCTCGGCCTCGCGGCGGACCAGGCGGATCCAGATGAAGACGACGAAGCCCGCGAAGACGAACCACTCGCCGGTGTAGCCCAGGTTCTGGAAGGCCCGCATGTCCAGACCGCTGTTGGGCGCGGCGGCGGGTGGTACCGGCTTCATGGGCGCGGGGCTGTGGGTCAGCGTGATCCAGCCGTCGTGGACGGGGTACGGAACCACGTTGACCAGTGAGGCGGCGCTGATCATGCCGAGCTGGCCGGCCGGCAGGCCGCCGCTGGCGTTGACGCCGTTGTCGCCGACGCCCTCGGACGCCTGGAGTGTGCCGCTCACGGTGAGCTGGCCGCCGGGGGCGGGCGGGATCGCGCCGGGCGCGGAGGCGCTGCCGGGCAGCCATCCGCGGACGACGGCCAGTGCGCCGCCGTCCGTGCGCAGCGGGGTGAGGACGTAGAAGCCCTGCTTGCCGTCGAGGGCGCGGCCTGGGACCAGCAGCTGGTGCCCGCTGTCGTACCGGCCGGTGGCGGTCACCTCGCGGCCCGCGGTGGCCTGGTTGACCTGTGCCTGCACGTTCGGCAGCAGCTGGGACAGCGGAACCGCCGGAGCGGCTCCGGGCTTCGGTGCCCGCTCGGCGGCGTGGTGCTGCGCCACCCGCGCGTCGAACCGGCCGAGCTGCCAGGTACCCATGAAGACGCAGAACGGGATGGCGAGCACGGCGAACAGGTGGATGCCCAGCCA
Source organism: Streptomyces sp. NPDC020096 (assembly GCA_040631425.1). Lineage (GTDB taxonomy): Bacteria > Actinomycetota > Actinomycetes > Streptomycetales > Streptomycetaceae > Streptantibioticus_A. The sequence goes on along the minus strand of JBEYJY010000001.1, from coordinate 536,867 downwards.
GCGGGGAGTCAGCAGGAACCGGTACACGCCTCAACGGTACGGGGAGCGCGTCGGCCACCCGGACCCGGCCCCGGCGCGCCGCGCCCTGGCGGGACTACGAGGCGGGCAGCGCGGGCGTGCGGTAGACCGTGCCCGCACACGCGCCGTTGACGGTGGTCGAGGCGGTGGCCGGGGGGCCCGCGTCGGGCGTGTGGGAGAGGGTGATGCCGTTGTTCGACGGGGGCGCGCTGGGCGTACCGCCGCCCGAGGAGGAGTCGGACGACGTTCCGGTGTTGCTGGTGCCGGGGGTGTTGGCCGAGGTCCCGGCATCGGTGGCGTTCGGTCCCGCGCTGCCGGAGCCGGTGGATCCGCCCGTGCTGCCGCCGGTGGTCGGTCCGCTGGACGTGGCGGCGCAGCCGGTGGTGCCGCCGCCCGCGGCCGGGATCCAGGCGAAGTCGACCTGGTAGGCCTTGCCCGGCGGCAGCGTCACACTGTCCGGGGCGGTCGCCGGGTCGGGCAGACCGGTTGCCGGGTCGCCCGCGGTGTGGTCCACGACCTGGATCTTGGTGGGGTCGGTGGAGCCCTGCGCGGTCACCGAGATCTGGCCCTCGCCGGAGACCGTACAGCTGGCGTTGGAGATGTTGACCACCCGGAACGAGCCGTAGACGCGGCCGTCCTGGTCGGGGGCGACGGTCTGGGCGGTGCCCTTGCCGAGCTGGCCGCGGGCGCAGCTCGGCGAGGAGATGGTCATGGTGGTGCCGGACGGCGGGGTCTTGCCGGGGTTGCCGGAGCGGCTGGCCGAGGGCACCGGGCTGGGCCGCGTCATGATGCCGTCGCCCGCTCCACCGGTGGTGGCCGTCCCGGCCGGGCCGCCGGCGCCGCCGTCCTGGGCCCCGCCGCCGATGACGCCCGGGCTGCTCCCGGTGTTGTGGCCGCTGCTGGCGTTGGCCGCACCGACGGTGTCGGTGCCGCCGGAGGTGGCGGCGTGCAGCACGGCGGGTACGGCGGTGCCGACCAGCAGCACTCCGGCGGCGGCGCCGACCATGGCCTGGCGGCGCCGGGTGCGGCGGGCCGGGATCGCGTGGCGCAGCCGGTTCAGGGCGTCGGCCTCGGGCTCGATGTCCCGTACCGCGTCCCGCATCAGGCGGCGCAACCCCAGTTCGTCGAACGAGTCGGGGGAGCGGTCCGTACCGCCGCCGGGCGTCTCGGACTGTGGGTCGTGGTGGTTCTGTTCAGGCATGCCGTCGGGGACGTCGGGTTCGGAAGGATGCTGGGTCATGCCGGCGCCTCCATGGCGATACGGAGCGCGGCGATGCCGCGGGAACCGTACGCCTTGACGGAGCCGACGGATATGCCGAGCGTCTCGGCGACCTGGGCCTCGGTCATGTCCGCGAAGTACCGCAGGACGAGGACCTCGCGCTGGCGACGCTGCAACCCCCGCATGGAGCGGATCAGTTGGTCGCGTTCCAGCTGTTCGTACGCGCCCTCCTCCGCGCTCGCCATGTCGGGCATCGGCTTGGACAGCAGCTTGAGGCCGAGGATGCGGCGGCGGAGCGCGGAGCGGGAGAGGTTGACGACGGTCTGGCGCAGATAGGCGAGGGTCTTCTCGGGTTCGCGGACCCTGCTCCGTGCCGAGTGGACCCGGATGAAGGCCTCTTGGACGACGTCCTCGCAGGACGCGGTGTCGTCGAGGAGCAGTGCGGCGAGGCCGAGGAGCGACCGGTAATGGGCCCGGTAGGTCTCGGTGAGGTGGTCGACCGTGGTACCCGCAGCCATCGTGCTGTCAGCGCCCACGGCCTCGGAGGGCAACTTGGCGACAGGCCATGGCGCGATCACCGGCAGGCCGCCGGGCGCGAGGGATCCAGCGCGCGCGGATGCCGCCGCGCCAGCGCGGCCCAAAGGGTTTCCCCGGGTCGGTGTGATGCCGGGGTGCTTCCCGCGCGGGGTTGGGGGTTTCGTTCTTCCGGGGGCTTCGCCCCCGGCCCCCCAGGGTGCGATCCCGACTGCCTCTGCCACGACTGTTGGACGCACATCCCCTTGCCAGGGTTGTACGAGTTTCCCATGCGTACCAACTCATCCCCACTGTCCCGGTTTTCCCGTTCCCCGACGAGTCGCGCCTGTGGCAGGGCACTGACACAAAGACGCTCCCCGCCAACTGCCGGTTGCGGCAAGGCGGGGAGCGAAATTGTCGAACGCGGCGGGTGCCCGCATCAAGCGGTACAGACCATCAGGTTCGTCACAGGTCCTTCACAAATGAGGAGGACCGGGGGCGGAGCCCCCGGTAACTCCCTTGGCTACTCCGCCGCTCCGGGAGCGGCGGAGGTCAGCTCCGCCGCGACCAGTTCGGCGATCTGCGCGGTGTTCAACGCCGCGCCCTTGCGCAGGTTGTCGCCGCACAGGAACAGCTCCAGCGCGTACGGGTCGTCGAGCGAACGGCGCACCCGGCCGACCCAGGTGGGGTCGGTGCCGACCACGTCGGCGGGGGTCGGGAACTCGCCCTCCGCCGGGTTGTCGCAGACCACGACGCCCGGTGCGCTGCCGAGGATCTCGTGCGCCCTGGCGACCGAGACCTCGTTCTCGAACCGCGCGTGCACGGCGAGCGAGTGCGTGGTGATCACCGGCACTCGGACGCAGGTGGCGTTCACCCGCAGCGAGGGCAGGCTGAGGATCTTGCGCGACTCGTTGCGGACCTTGAGCTCCTCGGAGGACCAGCCCTCGTCCTTCAACGACCCTGCCCACGGCACCACGTTGAGCGCGAGCGGCGCCGGGAACGGCCCGAACTCGCCCACCGCGCGCCGGACATCGCCCGGCTGGGTGCCCAGGTTCGTCCCGCCGACCTTGTCGATCTGCTCGCGCAGCGTGTCAATGCCCGGCTGCCCGGCGCCGGATGCCGCCTGGTACGAGGAGACCACCAGCTCGGTCAGCCCGAACTCGGCGTGCAGCGCGCCCAACGCCACGATCATCGACAGCGTGGTGCAGTTGGGATTGGAGATGATGCCGCGCGGCCGGACGCGAGCGGCGTGCGCGTTCACCTCCGGAACGACCAGCGGAACGTCCGGATCCATCCGGAACGCGCCCGAGTTGTCCACGGCGACCGCGCCCTTGGCGGCGGCGATCGGCGCCCACTGCGCGGAGACCTCGTCAGGGACGTCGAACATCGCGACGTCGACGCCCTCGAAGGCCTCCTCGCTCAGCGCGATGACCTCGACCTCCTCACCCCGCACGACGAGCTTGCGGCCCGCCGAGCGCGGCGAGGCGATCAGCCGGATCTCACCCCAGACGTCCTCACGGGACGACAGGATGCCCAGCATCACGGTGCCGACGGCGCCGGTGGCGCCGACGACGGCCAGGGTCGGCCTGCTGCTGCGGTCAGTGCTGGTCATCGGCCGGTACCTCCGTACACCACGGCCTCGTCGCTCTCGCTGTCGAGACCGAACGCGGTGTGGACGGCGCGCACCGCCTCGTTGACGTCGTCGGCGCGGGTGACCACCGAGATCCGGATCTCCGAGGTGGAGATCAGCTCGATGTTGACCCCGGCGTTGGACAGCGCCTCGAAGAAGCTCGCGGTGACGCCCGGGTTGGTCTTCATACCCGCGCCGACCAGCGAGATCTTGGCGATCTGGTCGTCGTAGCGCAGCGACTCGAAGCCGACGGCGCCCTTCGTCCGCTCCAGCGCCTGGATGGCCTTGCGGCCGTCGGTCTTCGGCAGCGTGAACGAGATGTCGGTCAGACCGGTGGACGCGGCCGAGACGTTCTGCACGACCATGTCGATGTTGATCTGGGCGTCCGCGATGGCACGGAAGATCGTCGCGGCCTCGCCCGGCTTGTCCGGCACCCCGACGACCGTGACCTTGGCCTCGGACGTGTCGTGGGCAACCCCCGAGATGATCGCCTGCTCCATCGGCTGGTCCCCTTGCGGCTCGCTACTGACCCAGGTCCCCTTCAGCCCCGAGAAGGACGAACGGACGTGGATCGGGATGTTGTATCGGCGTGCGTACTCAACGCAGCGGTGCAGCAGCACCTTTGAGCCGGAGCTTGCCAGCTCCAGCATGTCCTCGAACGAGATCCAGTCGATCTTGCGGGCCTTCTTCACGACCCGCGGGTCGGCGGTGAAGACACCGTCGACATCGGTGTAGATCTCGCACACCTCGGCGTCCAGCGCGGCGGCGAGGGCCACCGCGGTGGTGTCGGAGCCGCCGCGACCCAGGGTGGTGATGTCCTTCTTGTCCTGGGACACACCCTGGAAACCGGCCACGATGGCGATGTTGCCCTCGTCGATGGCGGTCTGGATCCGGCCCGGCGTGACGTCGATGATCCGGGCTTTGTTGTGGACCGAGTCGGTGATGACTCCCGCCTGGCTGCCGGTGAACGACTGCGCCTCGTGACCGAGGTTTTTGATCGCCATCGCCAGCAGTGCCATGGAGATCCGCTCTCCGGCGGTCAGCAGCATGTCGAACTCGCGCCCGGCAGGGATCGGAGATACCTGCTGCGCCAGATCGATCAGCTCGTCCGTCGTGTCACCCATCGCCGAGACCACGACGACCACCTGGTGGCCGCTCTTCTTGGCATCGACGATCCGCTTGGCGACGCGCTTGATGCCCTCGGCATCCGCAACGGAGGAGCCGCCGTACTTCTGCACGACAAGGCCCACGTGCGCTCCTCGCAACTGTGTCTTCTGGGGGGCTACCCCCAGACCCCCAATGGGGGATATGCGTTCGGCTCAGTCTAACGAGCGGGCGGAATACACCGCGGGTGTATCACAGTGTGAGACATGCGGCTCACTCCATGATCCATCGCACTTTCGCGCCCCGCGCCCGCCCGCCCGCTCAGCCGCTTCAGCGGCGAAGCCTGCCCGGTACGCGGCGGAGCACACGAGGACGTAAGCCACGTCACACGGATGTGGCCCGCCCGCTCCGTATCAACGTTTCCGCGGGCCGAGCGGGCCCCCGATCTCGGCGGCCATCACCTTGCCCGCCTCCTCGGCCAGCTGCTCCTCGCCGACCGCGTCGTCCGTGTCCAGACCGTTCAGCTCGTCCAGCGGCGAGTCCAGCCGGACATGGGCGACCAGGGACTGCAGGGCGCGCAGTGAGGCGCTCGCGGTCGGGCCCCAGTTGGACAGGTACGAGAACTGCCACCACCACAGCGCCTCGCTGACCCGGCCCTCCCGGTAGTGCGCCAGACCGTGGCTGAGGTCGGTGACCACGTCCGCGAGATCGTCCGAGATCCGGCAGGCGACCGGCATGCTGCGCGGCACGTAGGGATCGAAGACCTCGGAGTAGACGTCCACCGGCTCCAGCAGGGCGGCCAGCCGCTCACGCAGCTCGTCGGCGTCCGGCTCCGGTCCGACGTCCGGTTCGTAGCGCTCGTCCGGAACGATGTCCTCATGGGCGCCGAGCCTGCCTCCGGCGAGCATCAGCTGGGAGACCTCAAGGAGCAGGAACGGTACGGCGCTGTCCGGTTCATCGCCCTTGGCGACCTCGCGGACCGCGACGATGAAACTCTCGATCTGGTCGGCGATCTGGACCGCGAAGTCGTCGGGGTCCCCCGACTTCTTCGGGTCGCGCGCACTCAACTGGCTCGGATCCCGGCGCGGGCCCGTGCTGCCCTTGCGTACTGCGGTGTCAGACATCGAACCGTCGTCTCCCTTCGAAGGCACGCCCGAACGTGACCTCGTCGGCAGCAGTATGTTCCGCGCCCCCCGCACTGCTCGACCCCGGGGGGCCTGACAGCCGCTGGACGCTCCTTCGCATGACATCACACATCGAGGAGCCGCCTCCCCTCGAAGGCCCGACCCAGCGTGACCTCGTCCGCGTACTCCAGGTCTCCGCCCACCGGCAGACCGCTGGCCAGCCGGGTCACCTTCAGGCCCATCGGCTTCACCATGCGCGCGAGGTAGGTGGCGGTGGCCTCCCCCTCGAGGTTCGGATCGGTGGCCAGGATCAGCTCGGTCACCGTGCCATCGGCGAGCCGGGCCAGCAGCTCCCGTATCCGCAGGTCATCGGGGCCGACGCCTTCGATCGGGCTGATCGCGCCGCCGAGTACGTGGTACCGGCCCCGGAACTCCCGGGTCCGCTCGATCGCGACGACGTCCTTCGGCTCCTCGACCACGCAGATCACCGCGAGGTCGCGGCGCGGATCCTGGCAGACCCGGCACTGCTCGCTCTGCGCGACATTGCCGCAGACCGCGCAGAACCGCACCTTCTCCTTGACCTCGGTGAGCGCGTGGGCGAGGCGCCGAACGTCCGTCGGATCCGCCTGGAGGATGTGGAAGGCGATCCGCTGCGCGCTCTTGGGACCGACGCCGGGCAGCCTGCCCAGTTCGTCGATGAGGTCCTGGACCACGCCTTCGTACACGGAACGCCTTCTCTCTACGGTGTGCGGCCCTGCGGCCCTGCGGTCAGAACGGCATGCCCGGCAGGCCGCCGCCGCCCAGGCCCTGGGCGAGCGGGCCGAGCTTCTCCTGCTGGAGCTGCTGTGCGGTGGCGGTGGCGTCGCGGACGGCCGCCAGGATCAGATCGGCGAGGGTCTCGGTGTCCTCCGGGTCCACCGCCTTGGGGTCGATGGCCAGGCCGCGCAGTTCGCCCGCGCCGCTGACCGTGGCCTTCACCAGGCCTCCGCCAGCGGTGCCCTCCACCTCGGCCTCGGCCAGTTCGGCCTGCGCCGCGGCGAGGTCCTGCTGCATCTTCTGCGCCTGCTTGAGCAGCTGCTGCATGTTCGGCTGACCACCGGGGATCACGGGTTCGCTCCTGCCGTCCGTACGACTACTTATTACGTATGCGCGAGCCTACGTGCTCAATCGGCGGAGCGCGCTACGCCGTGCGGAGGATGGGGCGTGGCTGCGGGAGCGGCGCGCACCCGCCTCGTCACCACGGTTTCACGGCTCGCGCCGGAGTGGAACGGCTGTCTTCTCACTCGTTGGTGATCTCTTCGATCACCGTAGCGCCCAATTCGCGCACGATCAGGTCGTGCCCGGTCAGTGCCGTGTCATCGAGATCGGGATCGTCCTCCTCCGGGATGTCGTCCTCGATCGAAACGCGCGGCGCAGCCTCCGGCGCGGGCGCGGATGCCGACTGCGCCGGTGGTACGCGCTCGGGCGCGGCCGGAGCGGCAGAGCGCGCCGGTGCGGGGGCGGGAGCCGCCGGGCGAGGACCGCCGCCGAAGCCACCGCCAGAGGTGCCGGCGGGCGCGCCGCCGCCCTGGCCACCGCTGGAGCCGCCGAAGCCACCGGGAGACGAGGGGCCGCCCTGGCCGGGGCCGCCGGCGCCGCCGGACGGATCGACGATCGCCTCGATCTTCCACTGCACGCCCAGCGCATCGCTGACGGCCTGCCGCAGCACCTCGTCGCTGCCGCCGTTCACAAAGCTGTCGCGGGCACCGGGGTTGGCGAAGCCGAGCTGGAGCGTGCTGCCGTCGAAGCCGACGACCTGCGCGTTCTGGCTGAGCAGGATCCAGGTGAAGCGGCGCCGGTTCTTCACCGCCTCCAGGATGTCCGGCCACATCTGGCGCACCCGGGAAGGGTCGCCCACCGGCCCGGCGCCCGGGGCCGCCGCCGCGGGCGGCGGGGCGGCGGGGGTGGCCGGTGCGGCGGACGCGGCCGGTGCGGCGGGGGTGGCCGGTGTGGACGGCGCTGTTGCGCCCGGCCATGCACCGGGACGGTGGCCGCTGTCACCGCCCGGCGCAGCCGCGGGCCCCGCGGACTGCGTACCGGTCGGCCAGGCGCCGGGGGCAGGGGCGGCGGCGTCGTCCTGCCGCTGCCGCACCCCGGTGGGCCAGCTGCCGGGCGCGCTCTGGGCGGGCGGAGCCGTGGGTTCCGCCGGGGCCTGCTCGGGCGCACCGGATCCCTGCGGCTGCGGGCTCGCGGACGGCTGCGACCCAGCGGGCGGCTGCGGGCCAGCGCCCGTGCCCGTACCGGCGTCCGGGCCGCCCGAACCGGGGCGGACCGCCGCGCGGGCCGCTGCCGGGCCGGACGACACGCCGCCCGCGTGGGCGTCGGTCTCCGGTACGTAGCCGACCGCGGGACCGGCGGCCGCCAGCCCCCCGGTCAGCGCCTGCCGTTCCAGCCGGTCGAGCCGCGCCTGGACCGCGCGCTCGTCGTCGTACGCGGCGGGCAGCAGCACCCGGGCGCAGATCAGCTCCAGCTGCAGCCGGGGCGAGGTGGCGCCGCGCATCTCGGTCAGCCCCGCGTTGACCAGGTCGGCCGCGCGGCTCAGCTCGGCGGCGCCGAAGACGGACGCCTGCGCCGCCATCCGCTCCACCACGTCGACCGGCGCGTCGATCAGACCCTTCTCGCCCGCGTCCGGCACCGCCGCCAGGATCACCAGGTCACGCAGCCGCTCCAGCAGGTCGGCGACGAAGCGCCGCGGGTCGTGGCCGCCCTCGATGACCCGGTCCACCATCTCGAACGCCGCCGCGCCGTCGCCCGCCGCGAAGGCGTCCACGATTTCGTCGAGTAGCGCGCCGTCCGTGTAGCCGAGCAGCGCCGTGGCCATCGCGTAGGTCACGCCGCCCTCGCCGGCGCCCGCGAGCAGCTGGTCCATCACCGACATCGAGTCACGGACCGAGCCCGCCCCGGCCCGTACCACCAGCGGGTACACGCCGTCCTCCACCGGGATGGACTCGCGGGCGCAGACCTCCGCCAGGTAGTCGCGCAGGGTGCCCGGGGGCACCAGGCGGAACGGGTAGTGGTGGGTACGCGACCGGATGGTGCCGATGACCTTCTCTGGCTCGGTGGTCGCGAAGATGAACTTCAGATGCTCCGGCGGCTCCTCGACCACCTTCAGCAGGGCGTTGAACCCCGCCGAGGTGACCATGTGCGCCTCGTCGATGATGTAGATCTTGTAGCGGCTGGAGGCGGGCCCGAAGAACGCCTTCTCCCGCAGGTCACGCGCATCGTCCACACCGCCGTGCGAGGCGGCGTCGATCTCGATCACATCGATGGACCCCGGCCCGCCGCGCGCCAGATCGCGGCAGGACTGGCACTCGCCGCACGGTGTGGGCGTCGGGCCCTGCTCGCAGTTCAGACAGCGGGCGAGGATCCGCGCGCTGGTCGTCTTCCCGCAGCCGCGTGGACCGCTGAACAGGTACGCGTGATTGACCCGGTTGTTCCGCAGCGCCTGCTGCAGCGGGTCAGTGACGTGTTCCTGCCCGATGACCTCGGCGAAGGTCTCGGGACGGTAGCGGCGGTACAGAGCGAGCGACACGCATACGACGATATCGGTGCGCGCCGACAACCGGTGCCGCGCCGGAAGATCTGCGCCCGCCGGACGGCGCTCAGGCCTTCTTCGCCGCGGCCGCCTTCTTGGCGGCCCGCTTCGCCTCCTGCTTGTGGGCGCGGACCTTGTCCAGCGACTCGGGCCCGGTGATGTCGGCCACCGAGCGGTACGAGCCCTCCTCGCCGTACGGGCCCGCCGCCTCCCGCCAGCCCTCGGGCCGCACACCGAACTGCTTGCCCAGCAGGGCCAGGAAGATCTGCGCCTTCTGCTTGCCGAAGCCCGGAAGCTCGTTCAGCCGCTTGAGCAGTTCCTTGCCGCTGCTGACATCGCGCCAGATGTTCGTCGGGTCGCCGTCGTAGTGCTCGACGAGGTACTGGCACAGCTGCTGCACCCGCTTGGCCATGGCCGCCGGGTAGCGGTGCACCGCGGGCTTCTCCGACAGCAGTGCGGCGAACGCGTCCGGATCCTGGGCGGCGATCTCCCGCGCGTCGAGATCGTCAGCGCCCATCCGCCGCGCGATGGTGTACGGCCCGGAGAACGCCCACTCCATGGGGACCTGCTGGTCAAGCAGCATGCCGATCATGAGGGCCAGCGGGCTGCGGCTGAGCAGCTTGTCGGCCGCTGGCTGCTGCGCGAGCCGGAGATTGACCTTCATCCTCATATGCTGGCATTCCGGCTCGGCCGCCGACCGGCCAACACGCGCACGCCGGACCAGCTCCAAAGGACCGACCCGTGCGTCCGCAGACGCCGGTCCGCAGCCTTCAGCGGAGTCAGTCCCTCGTTGCCCGGGTCAGCGCTGCTGCGCCCCGATCCCCCGGTGCCGCGTCCGCTGTCCGCCTACACCCGTACCCGCCCACATCCGGTGGCAGCTGCGGCTCACGCGCACCGATCGGTGAGCCGTGCCGTCGTCGCCCATGCGGTGCGCGCCGGCCTGGAGCGTTATGTGCACGGCTGCCTCGGGGACGACGCGGCCGCCCTCGTCGTCGTCCGACTGGCGCGGACCCGCGGCTGACCGGTGACGGCGGCGGGTCCGTGAAACCAGCAGTGGCCCAACTGTCGTCAGCCGGGCCACTGCTGGCGCCTTTCCGTCAGATCCGGTCGGCGGCGATGAGCAGGTAGTGGAAGCTGCCCTCGCGGTACGCGGCCTGGAAGGGCGGCGCGCAGGCTCTCCAGCCGCCCGGCGTAGATGCCGACGTCCTCCGCCCAGTGGACCAGCCGGTCGTTGACCTCGTCGCCGAGCGCCGGATCGTCGCGCAGCGGAGGCGGGCAATACAGCTCGTGCACGGCCGAAGTGCCCTTGGCGGGGCGCCCGGTTCGCGGCCGCGGGGCGGTCGCGCCCCATCCGGTCGGGCCGTCCGGCAGTTGGCGGACCTTCGGGCCGCGGCCATCGACCGCGGCACCGGTCGCGGATGGCACGGCGAGCCGCGCCGCCGACGTGCCCAGCCCGGCGGGACCGGCGATGAGTCGGCGCGCTCCCGGTTGCGCCGACTCCCTTGCCCGACCGGCCTGTTGCTCCCCGAACGCCCCGGGCAGGTCCCGTGGAGCGGCGCCTTCCGGATCGGACAGTACGGTGGCCACCTGATTCGCCAGGTCATGTGCGGCCGCGGGCGCGGACACGCGGGAGAGCAGGGACACCGGTCCTCCTTCGTTCTAGACGGCCCGTCGGCGGCGGGAGACCCCACCGGACGTCACACCCGCGGACGGGCGACCTCGACGTTCTCCAGCACGCCGAGGGCGTCGGGAACCAGTACGGCGGCCGAGTAGTAGGCGCTGACCAGGTAGGAGATGACGGCCTTGTCGTTGATCCCCATGAACCGCACGTTCAGGCCCGGCTCGTACTCGTCGGGGATGCCCGTCTGGTGCAGGCCGATGACGCCCTGGTCGTCCTCGCCGGTGCGCATTGCGAGGATGGCGGTGGTGTGCCCGTCGGCGATCGGGATCTTGCCGCACGGGAAGATCGGCACGCCCCGCCAGGCGGGCACCTGGTGGCCTCCCACGTCGACGCTGTCGGGGTAGATCCCGCGGCTGCTGCACTCGCGGCCGAACGCGGCGATCGCCCGCGGATGCGCCAGCAGCAGCCTGGTGCCGCGCCGCATGCTCAGCAGGTCGTCGAGGTCGTCAGGGGTGGGCGGCCCCGAGTGGGTCTGGATCCGCTGGTCGTTGTCGGCGTTGTGCAGCAGGCCGAAGTCGCGGTTGTTGACGAGTTCGTACTCCTGCCGCTCGCGCAACGCCTCGATGGTCAACCGCAGTTGCTGCTCGATCTGGTCCATCGGCTCGTTGTAGAGATCGGCGACCCGGCTGTGCACCCGCAGGACCGTCTGGGCCACGCTGAGTTCGTATTCGCGCGGGGCGATCTCGTAGTCGACGAAGGTGCCCGGCAGTTCCTGTTCGCCCTCGTGGCCCGCGGCGAGCTCGATCTCCGCCTCGCCCCGCTTGTTCATCGGCTGCTGGGCGTCGGCGATGTACTGCAGGATCTGGGCGCGCAGCGCTTCGGAACGGTCCGCGAGCTCCTGGAAGGCCGGCCAGGGCAGTACGAGGAGTGTGCCCGCGGTGACGGCCTTGGCGGTACAGAACCAGGACGCGTCGGCCTGCATCAGGGCCTCGTCGCCGAGGTGGTCGCCGTCCGCCAGTACGCCCAGCACGCTGGCCTCGCCGTACTTGCCGAGGCCCACCTTGTTGATCTTCCCGTGCGCGATCAGGTAGACCTCGTCGATCGGCTGGCCCGCCTCGACGATCACCTCGCCCTGCTCGAAGTCCCGTTGGGTGAAGCGGGAGGCCAACTCCTCCAGCAGCGCGAGGTCCTCGAAGCCGCGCAGCACCGGGACCTCGCACAACGAGGGCGGTACGACCCGTACTTCGGCGCCGGTCCTGACGAAGCTCACCCGCCCGCGGCCCACCGCGTAGGTCAGGCGCCGGTTGACCCGGTAGGTGCCGCCGCTCACCTGGACCCAGGGCAGCATCCGGGTCAGCCAGCGCGAACTGATGCCCTGCATCTGCGGCTTGGACTTGGTGGTGGTCGCCAGGTTCCGCGCCGCGGCCGTACTCAGGCTAAGCCGTGACTGGTCTTCCGCTTGTCCCGGCTCGGCTGCGATCGACATCGTGTTGCCCTTCCGTTGGATGGCGGACGCGGAGGGGCCGCGCCGGGCCGGTCAGCCCGCCATGAACACCGTCCGCAATCAGAGAAAAGCGGATGGTGAGATCAGCCTTCAATGGCGTGCGGTCGTGCGCCGCCGCGCTCGGGGCGGGTGAACACCACCTGCCACGCCCGTCACGCCCCCTTCGATCGCGGTCGAAGGCGAACGCTCCCGGCCAACGGCGACGGTCAAGGACGGGGCTCCGCATGCGAAATCCGGAATTTTGTGTTCCGCTGGACGGGCTTGCTGATGAACGCGATCCCGCTTGCGGATGGACGCGGTTCCGGAGCCCCAGGCCTTCGGTCGCGGCGTCACGCAACGGGCGCCGAGAGGTATCCGACCCGACCTTCGAGAAGGTGGCTGGTCCTCGTGTCAGTGCCGAACACTCCCTCGCCCAGTCGCCCGCGCCGCCGAACGGCGCAGCCGCGGGCCGCCGTTGCCCTCCTGCTCGGGGTGGTGCTCCCGCTCACCGCCTGCGGCGGCAAGTCCACCCACAACCTGCCGCAGGCACCGAGCACCCCGGGCGCGCCGACAAGCGCGAGCCCACCGGGTTCGCGCGCGGCCAGCACACCGGGTACGACCCAACTGCCGCACCCGAGCAGCCCGCCGCTGGCGGCCGCACCGACCGTCCAGACCGCGCTGACCACCGGGTGCGTCGACCGGGTCATGGCGAGGATGTCCGCGGCGCAGCGCGTCGGACAGCTGTTCATGAGCGCGGTGAGCACGTCCGGGATCGCCGCCGCGGAGTCCGCCGCGATTCGCGGGCACAGCGTGGGTTCCGTCATCCTCATGGGACACAGCAACGCCGGGGTGCGGCCCATCCGGACCATCACCGACCAACTCCAGTCCATGGCGCAGTCGGTCGGCGGCACGAAGGTGCAGCTGTTCACGGCCGCGGATCAGGAAGGCGGGAAGGTCCAGATCCTGAACGGTCCGGGCTTCTCCCCCATACCGAGTGCGGTCGTGCAGGGGCAGTGGGCCGCGACGCGACTGCAGGGGCAAGCGGCAGGCTGGGGACGCCAGTTGCGCGCTGCCGGTGTCAATCTGGACCTCGCGCCGGTGGCCGATGTGGTGCCGGCCGGCATCGGCACACAGAACCAGCCCATCGGGGCGCTCTCGCGGGAGTACGGCGACAATCCGACGACCGTCGCCCGGCAGAGCGGTGCGTTCATCCGCGGGTTGTCGCAGGCCGGTGTGGACGCGACCATCAAGCACTTCCCGGGTCTCGGGCAGGTGCGCGGCAACACCGACTTCTCGGCGAACGTCACCGACAGTCTCACCCGGCGCAACAGCCCCAACCTGGCCACGTTCCGCAGCGGAATCCAGGCCGGGGCCCGCTTCACCATGGTCTCGCTGGCCACCTACACGCTCATCGACCCGGCCCATCAGGCGGTCTTCTCCTCCGTGGTGCTACGGGACGTACTGCGCGGCACCCTGGGCTTCAACGGCGTGATCATCTCCGATGACCTGGGGCGTGCCGCCGCGGTCCGGGCGGTTCCGCCCGGCCAGCGGGCCCTCAGGTTCCTGGCGGCCGGCGGCAACATGATCCTGACGGTGGATCCCTCGACCGTCGGCCCCATGGCGAACGCCGTACTCAGCCGACTGGGGACCGACGCGGCCCTGCGGCGCGATGTCGACGACAGCGTTCGGCGAATCCTCACCGCGAAGATGGCGTCCGGTCTACTGCGGTGCGGTTAGCGCCTCCGGCGCGGTTTCCCTTCGGGGTGCGGTGGGTTCGGCACCGCCGGTGCGGATCGCCGGGGTTGCTCGCCGTCGTGGCGGGACTTTCTGTCGGGGACAAGCCCCCGACACCCCCAGCGGTTTGGGGGCTTGCCCCCAACAAATTGGCGGGGGTCGGCGGTGCCGAACCTGCCGCAACCCACACCAAGATCCGCCGAAAGGCGCTACAGCCCCGCCGAGGGAAGGCTGACCCGGAAGACGGCACCCCGGCCCGGGGCCGTTTCGAGGTGGACCGCACCCTGGTGCGCGGCCACCAGCGCCGAGACGATGGCGAGGCCCAACCCCGCGCCGCCGCCCTCCTGGCGGCTTCGGGAGGCGTCCACCCGGTAGAAGCGCTCGAAGACCTGGGCCGCCTGCTCCGCCGTCAGCCCCGGTCCGCGGTCGGCGACCTCGATCACCCCGTGGCCGTCGGCGGTGCCGACCCCGATCCGTACCGGCGTGCCCGGCGGGGTGTGCGCGACGGCGTTCCCGACGAGGTTGGCGACCACCTGCCGCAGCCGCGCCTCATCGCCGAGCACCAGCGCGGGACCGGGCGGCGAGTCCGCCCCGCCGGGCCCGGTCAGCGAGACCGGCCGGGTCGGGTCGAGCGCCGTGGTGTCGTGCAGGGCGTCCGCCGCGAGGGTGCGCAGGTCCATCGGGGCGAGCTGGAGGGGGCGCTGCTCGTCCATGCGGGCAAGCGTGAGCAGGTCCTCGACCAGGCCGCCCATCCGCACCGCCTCGCTCTCGATGCGGGCCATGGTGCGCTTGATGTCCGCCTCGTCCGGTAGGGCGCCCATCCGGTACAGCTCCGCGAAGCCGCGGATACCGGCCAGCGGGGTGCGCAGCTCATGGCTGGCGTCGGCGACGAAGCGCCGCATCCGGTCCTCGGACTCGGCCCGGGTGGCGAAGGCGGACTCGATCTGCGCCAGCATGCCGTTGAGCGCGCTGGACAGCCGCCCCACCTCGGTGCGCGGGGAGGCCTCGGGCATCCGATGGGAGAGCGGGTGCCCCGCGGCGATCTGGGCGGCGGTGGCCTCGATCCGGCGCAGCGGGCGCAGCCCGGCCCGCACCGCGAACCAGCCGGCCAGGCCGAGCAGCGCCACCACGACCCCGCCGATCAGCAGGAACGCCGCGCTCAGTTGGGCGGCCGTCGAGGAGACCTCGTCCAGCGAGGCCGCCACCACCAATCCGGTCGGCGGGGCGGCGGCGTCGGCCGGGGCCACCGCACGGCCGCCCTGCGCCGCGCCGCGGCCGCTGGCCACCGGCAGGATCAGCACCCGCCAGGTGCCGCCGCCGTGGTCGCTGGGCATGTCGAAGGGCCTGCCCATACGCGCCCGCAGCTGGGCGGCGTCCATCACCGGCCACAGCGGCCGGGGGTCGTCGTCGGCGACCGGCAGCCGGAACTGCTGGGCGATCGAGCCGTCGGCGGCGGCGAAGGCGACCACGTACTGGCTGGGCAGCCAGGAGCGCGCGCTGCCGTTGTGCGGGGGACGGGGCGCCGGGGTGCCCTCGGTCACCAGCCGGTGGGCCAGCGGTTCGCCGAACCGCGTCAGCTGCTGGTCGACGCGCCGCACCAACTGCCCCCGTACCGAGCCCAGCACGACCGTGTCGCTGGCCGCCAGGCCGAGCGCGACCAGCGCGACGGCGAGCAGCACCAGCCGGGAGCGCAGTGACAGCGCGGACGGGCGCAGCGCGGCCAGCCGCCGGACCAGGTTCGCCACCCGGGCGCGCACCGCGGGTCAGCCCTGGGGGCGGCGCAGCACGTAGCCGATGCCGCGCACCGTGTGGATCAGCTTGGGCGCGCCGTCCGCCCCCGAGTCCACCTTGCGGCGCACATAGGAGATGTAGGACTCGACGATGCTGAGGTCGCCGCCGAAGTCGTAGGCCCAGACGTGGTCGAGGATCTGCCGCTTCGACACCACCCGTCCGGCGTTCGCCATGAGGTACTGGAGCAGCTTGAACTCGGTGGGCGAGAGGGAGACCGCACGACCGGCCCGCAGCACCTGGTGGCCCAGCGGGTCGAGCTCCAGGTCGCCCACCACCAGGGACCCGTCGTCCGCGGGCTCTCCGGTGCGGCGCAGGATGGCGCGGATCCGGGCGATCAGCTCCTCCAGGCTGAACGGCTTGGTGACGTAGTCGTCACCGCCTGCCGTGAGGCCGCTGACCTTGTCCTCCACCCCGTCCTTCGCGGTGAGGAAGAGCACCGGCAGGCGGTCGCGCGCCGCCGCGGCGACCGCCCTGCCGTAGCAGCCGGACTCCTCGCGCAACCGCCGTACGACCGCGAAGCCGTCCATGTCGGGCAGCATCACATCGAGCACCACCAGGTCGGGGCGCTCGCGGGCGACCGCCGCCAGCGCCTCGGCGCCGGAGGCCGCGGAGGCGACCTTGAACCCGGCGAAGCGCAGGGAGGCCGAAAGCAGCTCCCTGATGTTGGGTTCGTCGTCAACGACCAGCAAGCTGGCCTCTGGTGTGTCCATGGTCTCCTCCGCCCTTGATGTGCCTGCGGGCATGCGGGTGGGCTGCTGCACGGTACGCCTCGCAACTGTGGGCGCCGTCAGCCGCCGGTACCGCCCGCGCCCCCGCCGCCGAAGCCGCGGCCACCACCACCGCCGGTGCCGAGGCCGCCCTCGGTGACCGTCGTCGCGGCGATGTCGCCGGAGGAGTCCTGGTTGCCGCGCACCACCACGGTCTGGCCGGGCTGCAGGTCGGAGACCTTGCCGCTCTTGGCCTCGCTGACCTGGGTGGACTGGGCGGTGGTGATCTTGACGGTGTTGCCCTGGGCGTCGGTCACGTAGATCGTGCTGCCGTCGACCAGCTTCACCGTGCCGACCGTCATCCCGGAGCCGGACGCCGCCCCCGTACCGCCGCCGGCCTGGCCGCCGCCCTGCCCGCCGCCGAACGACCGGCCGGAGCCGCCGCGGCCCGCGGCCGAACCGGAGCCCGCGCCGCCGCGGCCCGCCGCGAACGCCGAGCCCCCGGCTCCCGGTGAGCCCTGGAGCTGGTTCTTCTCCACCAGTGCGCCACCGGCGAAGGCCAGCCCCGCCACCACACCGGCGCAGAGCAGCAGTGTCAGCCAGGGCAGCTTGCGCCGGGGCGGGGCGCTCAACTCCGCGGAGATGTCCCGCGCGTCCGGCGCTTCGGCGAGAACCTCCTCGGGGTGCGCCGTCAACTCCTCGTCCATCACCGGGAGTTGGGCGTCGCAGCCCACCGGCTCACCCGGCCCGGGGACGACCGGCAGGTCGGTGCGGGTGCCGGACGGCGCCGGGTACTGGGCGTCGGCCTTCACGAGGTCGGTGCGGCGTCGGGCCATGTCCGGTTCTCCCTGTCCGTACGGTCGCGGTGGATTGGTCGGCATCCTCTGGGGGTCCTCACTCGTGCCGCAGTGCCTCGATGGGCCGCAGGCTCGCGGCGCGGTTGGCCGGGTAGCTGCCGAAGAACAGCCCGATCGCCACGGCGATGGCGAAGGCGCCGACCACCGACTCCGGGATGATCACCGGCTTGATGCCCACGATCGTGAACCGGGAGCCGATCAGGCCCACCGCCACCCCGAGCCCGCCACCGACCAGTGACAGCAGCGTGGACTCGGCCAGGAACTGCCCGAGGATGACGCCCTTGGGCGCACCGATCGCCTTGCGGATGCCGATCTCCCGGGTCCGCTCGGTCACCGTCACCAGCATGATGTTGGTGATGCCGATCCCGCCGACCAGCAGCGAGATCGCGGCCACCGCGCCCAGCAGCACGGTGAAGGTCTGGGTGGTGGACGCCTGGGTGGTCAGCAGTGACGCCTGGCTGCTCACCCGGAAGTCGAGCGCCGAGGGGTCGCTGATGCCGTGCCGGCCCATCAGCACGGTGGTGATCTCGTTCTGCGCCGCCGTCGTGGCGGACGCCGACTTGGCCTCGACCAGGATCTGGCTCAGCGAGCCGAAGCCGGTGAAGGCGTTCTGCACCGTCGGCAGCGGGGCGATCACCACGTCGTCCGGGTCCTGGAACCCGGTGCCGCCCTTGGTCGCCAGTTCGCCGACGACGGTGAACGGGGTGCCGCCGAGCACGATCTTCTTGCCGACCGGGCTCGCCGTGCCGAACAGGTCGGTCGCCGTGGTCGAGCCGATCACCGCCACCTTGCGGGAGCCCAGCACATCGTCGGCGCT
This sequence comes from Streptomyces sp. NPDC020096, assembly GCA_040631425.1. Lineage (GTDB taxonomy): Bacteria > Actinomycetota > Actinomycetes > Streptomycetales > Streptomycetaceae > Streptantibioticus_A. Next base: position 518,675 of record JBEYJY010000001.1, on the reverse strand, counting down.
GAAGTAATCGCCTTGGACCACCTTGCTGTTGGACGCCTCGAAGTAGGCCGGATAGGTCCCCACGACCTGGCCGACCGTGTGCGAGGTGCCCTGGTACAGCGCGGTCTGCGAGGTGGTGACCTCCGGCGCGACGGACTGGACGTCCGGTGCCTGGCTCGGGTCGGCGAGCGCCTTGGCGTCGCTCACTGTCAGCGGCTTGGTCGCGGTCGCGGTGGACGCGCTGCCGAAGCCGCTGCCCGGGGAGACGGTCAGGGCGTTGGTGCCCAGCTTCTCGATCGAGTCCTTCACCGCCTGCGAGGAGCCGTTGCCCACCGCCAGCAGCAGGATCACCGCGGCCACCCCGATCAGTACGCCGAGCATGGTCAGCCCGGAGCGCACCTTGTTCGCCGCCAGCCCGCCCAGCGCGAACCGCAGCGTCTGATACGGGTTCACCGGTCGCCTCCGGTCACGGCGTGGGGGGAGCGCGCCGCGAAGGCGGCCGGGTCCCGCAGCGCTGGCGGCGGGCCTTCCACCGGTGCCTGCCGGACGTCCGCCACGATCCGGCCGTCGACCAGCCGGATCACCCGCTTGGCGTGCCGGGCGACCTCGTCCTCGTGGGTGATCAGCACGACGGTGCGTCCCGAGGCGTTGAGCCGGTCGATGATGGCGAGGACGTCCTCGGTGCTGCGGCTGTCCAGGTTTCCGGTGGGTTCGTCCGCCAGCAGCATGGCTGGCGCGGTGACCAGCGCCCGGGCCACCGCCACGCGCTGCTGCTGGCCTCCGGACAGTTCGTTGGGCCGGTGGTCCATCCGGTCGGCCAGCCCCACCAGGGTCAGCGCCGCCACCGCCCGCCGCCTGCGCTCTGCCGCCTTCACCCCGGCATACGCCAGCGGAAGCTCCACCTGTGCCAGCGCGGGCGTGCGCGGCACCAGGTTGAAGGACTGGAAGACGAAGCCGATCTTGCGGTTGCGGACCAGGGAGAGCTGGTGCTCGTCCAGGCCGCCGACGTCTATCCCGTCCAGCAGGTACCGCCCGGAGGTGGGCACGTCCAGGCAGCCGAGGATGTTCATCAGGGTCGACTTGCCCGAGCCCGAGCTGCCCATCACGGCCACCAGATCCCCCTGACGCACCGTCAGGTCAACGCCCGACGGTTCACCGCTGGCCGGATCCACCGGCCCGCTGAGCGCGCGTACGGTGGCATCGCCGTGACCGTACGTCTTGAGCAGCGACCGCACCTCGATCACGGGGGCAGGGCCGAACGGACCGGCCTCCTCCGCAGGGCTGGCGGGGCTCGTCACCGCGCGCCGCCGCAGCCGCAGGACCGGGGTCATCCGCGGCCACCCCCGCCACCGCCGGTACGGAGCCCGCCGCCACCGCCGCCACCGCGCGCGCCGCCCCGGCCGCCGCCGAAGCCGCCGCCCAGGCCGCCCGGGAAGGCGCCGCTCGGGAAGCCGCCGGTACCGGTCGAGGAGACCGCGGCGATCTGCACCTGCCGGCCCTCGGTCAGGCCGCTGGTGATCTGGTCGTCGGTGTCGCCCTCCACGCCCACCGTCACGCTGGTGCGCTGAGTGGAGCCATCCGCGTTGACCACCGTCACCGTGCGGTTGGTCCCCGTTCCGCTCACCGCCGCCGTCGGCACGTACAGCGCGCCGGACGCCTCGCCGGTGACCACCTGGATGCTGGCGCTGAGCCCGGTACGCAGGTTGTCGGTCGGGCTGGTGATGTTGAGCGTCGCCGCGTACTGCACAGCGCTGCCGGAGTTGCTGCCGCCGCCGCCCGAGCCGGAGCCGCTGCTCACCGGTAGTGAACTGACCGACAGCACCGTGGCGTTGAGCGTGGTACCGGGCTCGGCGTTCAGGCTGACGGTGGCCGCTTGGCCGGGCTTCAGCTTGAGCGCGTCTGACTCCGAGAAGTCCGCCGTCACCTGCATCCCGGTCGGATTGGTGATCACCACGAAGCCGGTCGGTGCGGAAGAGGAGCCGGAGGAACCGCTGCCGCTGCCCGAACCGGAACCCGAACCGGAACCGGAGCCGGAACCCGACGCGCTGCCCGAGCCGGAGACCGCCTGGCCCACCTTGCCGCCCACCGATGCCACCGTGCCGCCCACCGGGGCGGTCAGCACCGTCCCGTCGACCGCGCGCTGCGCCGCGTCCACGGTGTTCTGCGCCTGGGTCACCTGCGCCTGGGCCTGGGCGAGTTGGGCCGGGTCGACGGACGGCGCCGGAGTGGCCGCCGCGGCGGCGGGGAGCGCCTGTACGAACGAGGCGTCCTGGACGCGGGGGCTCGGACTGAGGCTGGAGCCTGCGGAGGGTTCGGAGGTGGGCGTGTGCGTGGCACCGCCGTGCGCGGCTCCCGCGCCGGACGTCGCGGAGCCCGACGTAGCGGAGCCCGATGTCGCGGAACCGGACCGGACCGTGCCGGCCGAGGTGTGCACCGACCCGCCGCCCCCGGCTCCGCCCGAACCGGAACCCGAGCCGGAGCCGCCGCCGGACCCCGTCGAGGTGGAACTCGGCTGCCCCTCCTGCACCTTGGTGAGGTTGGCCTGGGCCGCCGTCAGCGACGCCTGGTCCTCGGCGAGCGTCTCCTTCGCGGCCGTCGCATCGACCTTGGCCAGCACCTCGCCCTTGGTCACCTTGTCACCGGGCTTGACGTCCACCTCGGTGAGCTGGCCGCCGGTGGTGAAGTTGAGCCCGGCGTCGCTCGGCGAGGACAGCGCCCCCGAGCCGGACACCGTCGCCAGCACCGTGCCCTTGGCGACCGCCACCGTTCGGGCGCCCGGGTGGGCGGGCGCGCCGCTGCCGCTGTTCACCGCCGCATAGGCACCGCCGGCGGCCGCGAGGAGCACCACGCCGAGCGCCGAGTTCATCAGGACGGCCCTGCGCCGCCGTGGAAGCACCTTCATGGCGGGAATCCTGGCCGTCCGCTCCTTCGAACTCCTGGAAAAGACCTGGGAGTTCCCTGGGAGTCCAGCCCCTGGCAACACCTCAACACTCGGCGCCAAACATACCAAAACGCCCCAGACCCCGCCGTACCCCCCGCCCCGGTACGGCACAGCCTCCCCGGAAACTCACAGTCCGTCCCCAGGCGGCCTCCACCCCGTTGCGGTTCAGTCGTCTGCCTGTGGCGGCGCGCCCGAACGCGGGTCGTCCGCACTCCCGTCCACCGTCCACCGCACCGAGGAGATACCGGCCATGCCCCGGTCCACCACCAGGCCGTCCGCTCCGAAGACGGCGCTGCGGGCCGCCGCGTCCGCCGCGGTCCTCGCCTCCTGCACCCTGCTGCTGGCCGCCTGTTCGAGCACGTCGAGCACGTCGACCGCCCAGGCCGGGGCCTCCGCTTCGGCATCGGCGTCCGCGGGACCCCAGCAGATGGCCGCCTACCGGCAGTGCCTCTCCCAGCACGGCGTCACCCTCCCGGCACGCCCCAGCGGCAGGCCGAGCGGCGGCCCCGGCGGCGGTGGATTCGGCGGCGGTGGATTCGGTGGCGGCGCGTCCGCCGATCCCACCCGGCAGAAGGCGATGCAGGCCTGCGCCAGCCTGCGGCCGCGGTTCAACGGCCGGGGCGGCGGGCGGGGCGGCTTCAACAGCACCGCGATGCAGGCCTTCACCAGCTGCCTGAAGGACCACGGCGTGGTCCTGCCGTCCGCCTCCCCGGGCGGCCGAGGCCTGCGCGGGCTCAACACCGCGGACCCCAAGACCGCCCAGGCCTACCAGACCTGCCGGGTCCTCCTGCCGCAGCGCGGCTCCGGTTCCCCCTCGCCGACCGCCAGCCCCTCGGCCTGACGCCCGCCACCGTGGCCGCGGCCCCAGGTGTGCGCGGCGGCAAGAGGATTCCGCCACGACGGCGCGCAACCGCCATGCCGCAGACCGGAGATTAGGCACCCCACGACAGCCCGAGGGTCAAGTTCCCTCGTACCGGTCCTAGTCGCCAGCGGCGACGGCCTGGTCGTACAGGGACTGGACGTTTGACCCGAAGGCCACGCTGTACGAGACATCGGGGGTGTCGCCCCCCTGCTGGTAACCGCCGATGACACCGATCACCGTGCCGGGTCCGGCGCCGACGACCCAGGGGCTGCCGCTGGTGCCTCCGGTGAAGCCGGTGCAGTAGATCCGCAACTGGCTGCTTCCATAGGCGGAGATGCTGTTGGTGCAGGTGATCGGAGTCTGGGTGGTCTCCGGATAACCGGTCATGGTGACCGGGCGGCTCGTGCCCTGCCCGATGCCCAGTGCGTAGCCGCCGGCCACCGACTGGATGGTGCGGCCGTCCTGCGGCGCCACCACCGCGAACGCCACGTCGTGGTCCTGGTCGGAACTGGCGGACCACTGCGCATCGACCACGATGCGCTGCAACCGCCACACCCCGTACGGAGCGGTCCCGTCGTGGTAGCCCGGGACGAAGACGTCGGAAGTGGATCCCAGGCAGTGTGCCGCCGACACGATCAGGTCGCCGCCCGGGCTGTCCACCACGCTGGCCGTGCAGTGGTGTGCCCCGTTCAGCCCGCCGTTGAACAACGCCCCCACCCGCGCGGTGATCTGGGAGACCGGCACCGTGTGGGAGACACCGGCGGCCGCGACGGCGGCGGCCGGAGAGAGGGCCGCCGCCTTGGCGGCGGGGCGCACCGCTCCGGCGGCCGTCACCGTGTGCGAGGCCGCGCCTGTGTGCAAGGCCGCATCCGTGTGCGAGGCCGCATCCGTGTGCGCGGTGGGCCGCAGGGCCGGGGATGCGCTCGTGGCGGGCTGCGGCCGGGGCGTACCGTCCGCGGTACCGGAGGATCTGACCGCCGGAGCGGTGAGCCGACTGGCGCTGGCCATGCCACCGCCCGTCACAAAAGTGCAGGCCATGAGCACCGTTACGGCCCAGGACCAGGGCCTGGCACCGCCTGCCCGGCCGTGGCGTCCTCGCCTCGAAGTCGTCATGCGCACACCTCACGTCCCTGTCTGGAAGACACTCCCCCGACGTCTGCCACCCGTAACTGCACGATCACCGAGTGCGCTGAGACCGAGATGTGAGATATGTGAGAGTCAGGTGATTTTTGCAGCGGCCTCGGCGGTCGAGCCGCAGGCTCGAGCTTCGGCGCGGGCGCGGAGGGGCTTGGTGCCGACGACGACGGTGGCGCCGAGTTCGTCGCAGCTCGCCACCCGCGGGATCAGCCCGCCCAGGGCGAACGCCTCGACGGTCTGCGGCGCCTGGCGCTCGCTGGTCTCCATCAGCAGGTGGCCGCCCGGTGCCAGCCACAGCGGGGCGGCGGCGGTCACCCGCCGCTGGACCGCAAGCCCGTCCGCGCCGCCGTCGAGCGCCACCCGCGGCTCGTGTACGCGGGCCTCCGCGGGCAGCAGCCCGATCGACCCGGTGGGCACATAGGGCGCGTTGGCGACCAGGACGTCGACACGGCCCCGCAGCGAAGCGGGCAGCGGCTGGTAGAGGTCGCCCTCGTACACCCGGCCACCGGCGGCGGCGACGTTGCGGCGGGCGCACCGCACCGCGGCGGGGTCGATGTCGGCGGCGTGCAACTCGACCCCGTCCAGGGCCGCGGCCAGCGCGGCGCCCACCGCGCCCGAGCCGCAGCACAGGTCGACGACGACAGCGCGACCGGCGGACCGCCGGACGGCGCCGGCGAACTGAGCGGCCCGGCGGGCGAGGAACTCGGTACGGCGGCGGGGTACGAAGACCCCGGAGTCCACGGCTATGCGCAGACCGCAGAACTCCGCCCAGCCGAGGACGTGTTCGAGGGGCAGACCGACAACGCGCCGCTCCACCATGGCGGCGAGCTCGGCCGGTGTCCGTGCGGTGGAGATGAGCAACCGCGCCTCGTCCTCGGCGAAGACACAACCGGCGGCCCGAAGCCTGGTGACGATGGCGGATTCAGAGAGATCAGAAAGAGGTGACGCGGAAAGCGACATGGGAGCCTTTCGGATGACGAAGGGCGCCCTCCCGGCCACCTACCCCAGGTGAGCCGAACAGCCGTGAGATGAGAGCACCCAGCCTGCTACAGCGGTAATGGGTCTCACCTCCTCGGTCGTGCACTGTCGGACGCGGCAACAATACCCGACTTCGGCCACCCCGCCCCGGGATGCGGCCGCGAAGGCGCCGGGTCCGGCACCCGGTTCTCAGGGAAGAGACGGGTCAGTAAGGTTCCGTGGGTACGGAGGCACAGGGGGTTTTCAGCCATGCGAGTCGGCATCGAGGAACCGCACCGGCTACGGCGACGACCCGCCCCATACCTGGGACTCCTGGCGCTCTGCCTGCTGTTCACCGCGCTCACCGCCACACCCGCCATCGCCGCCGGGCCGAACGCCGCGCCCCAGTCCGCCCAGCTCGCGGACCGGTTGCGGGTCAACCCGGTCTATGTGACCGACCAACTGCCGCGCGTCATCCCGCGGTCCACCGCACCCGACTTCGCCAGGCTCGCCCAACGCACCGGCGTCCCCACCTACGTCCTCGTCCTCCCCGACCAGGGCACCGGCAGTGGGTCACTGCTCGGCGCCGTACACGACCGGCTCGGCCGGGACGGGCTGTACGTCCTGGTCGACACGATGGGAATCGCCGACGCCCGCGCCTTCGCAGTGTCCGCCCCGGCCGACGACGCCCGGACCGTCGCGCTCTACGCGCTGCCGTACGACGCGGGCCCGCTGCGTGCCTTCCAGGAGTTCGTGGACACCGTCGCCCAGGGCAGCGAGCACGCCGCGCAGCGCGCGGGCGACCTGCGGAAACGGTACGGCGGCACCGGCAAGGAGGTCGGCGCGTTCTACATCTCCGGTACCGACCGCGCCAACCAGTCCTTCCTGACCGGAATCGCGCTCCTCGGGCTTCCGCTGCTGGTGCTGCTGGCCAGCCCGTACGTACGCCGGTGGCGCCACCGGGGGCCGGACCGCGAGGACAGCGCCCGCGGGCCCCGACCGCTGCCGAACGCGATCGAACTGGCCGTCGCCGCGGCAGTGGCCCTCTGCGTCGGAGTCGGCGCGCCGCACCTGTTCCACCAGACCACCGACAGCGCGGCGCCCCCGCCCACCCGCGCCGACATGACGGCGCGCCTGGACCGGATCGCGGCCGGACTGCGCCACGACCCGCTGTACACCGACCCGGAGAGCCCGCAGCTCCTCGACGCCCAGCGGATGGCCGAACTGGACAACCGCATCAGGCAGTTCACGCCGGGCCCGGTCTACATCACCGTCGTACCGCAACCGCAGTACGACGAATCGGGCGGCGACTCCGACACGTTCGCCGGCGCGCTGCACAACCGCCTCGGCAGGAACGGGCTCTACGTCGTCGCGGACCCGCTGAGCGGTGACATCAGCCTCACCAACTACGGCCTGCCGCTGGACGACGACCGTCTCGCGCTCAACCTGCCGGACGCCATCCGCCACGACGACCTCAACCACCCCTCCGACGACCACCGGCTCGGGCAGCGGCTCGACCTGCTGATGACCTCCCTGGACGGGACACCGCGAACGTCCACGCCGAGCGAGAGCGGATCGGACAGCGCTGCGCCGCCCGTCGACAACCACGTGCTGCCACCGCTGTACTCCGGGGACTTCTGGCCAGGACTCTGGGTGGGCGCGCTGACCGCGGCGATGCTCTTCGCGCTCATCGCGGGCGGCCTGGGCATCGTCCGGGCCGCCGGGAAGCGCCGCCGTCCGCCCGCCGGGCCGGTCCACCAGGCCCCGGCGAAGCCGTCGGCCGCCTACCTGCGGCACACCGCGCAGAGCGAACTGGACGCGCTCGCCGCCGAGTTCAGCGCACAGCCGCCGAACGCCGCTGCCCAGGCCCAGGTCTGGGACTGCCTGGACGCGGCGATGCTGCTGACCGGGCACGACTCGGACAGCCGGATCGACGACGCCGCCACGCCCGCCGACCTGGTGGCCGCGATCGTGCTCGCCCGGGCGGGCCGGGCCGTGCTCAAGGGAGAGACGGTCCGTTCCTTCTGCGGGATCAATCCGCTGCACGGGACCGCCACCGCCCGGCAGGAGATCCGCCTCGACGGCGGACGCGCCAGCCGTACGCAGGTGTGCGGATCCTGCCGTACGGTCGCCCGCCGCGAGCCGCACCGCATCGGCGGCCTGCGGCTGACGCTGCCGGGCAGGAACGGCAGGACACCGTACGAGGAGGCTCCCGGCGCGCTGCCGACCGTCCGCGAGGGGCTGTCCCGACTCATCGCCAAGGCAAGGGAATACGCCAGTGTCCAGTGACCGCAAGCGTCCGCTCGCCGCGCTCGTTGCCGCGCTTGCGTTCGTGCTGCTCAGCGTGCTGCCCGCGGCGGCGGCCGAACCCAGTCCCGGACAGCGGATCGCGGACGCGCTGCGCACCTCCCCGGTGTACGTGGACGGCGCGTACGCCAGCGCCGTACCGGCCCAGCGGCAGCAGCAACTCGTCGCGCAGATCCGGCGGACCGGGCTGCCGATCAAGGTGGCCCTGGTGCCGCTGGTCAAGGGCGACGCATTCGACGGCGACCCGGACGTCTTGGCGGACATCGTCCACGAACGACTCGGCCAGGGTGAACTCGTCCTCATCACCATGGACAAGTGGACCGACGCGCTCGACGGCCATGAGTGGCCGGACGACAAGCACCAGGCGCGGGACGCGGTGGCCGCGGTCGGGTTCCTGGACTCGATGAAGGACGCGGGCCTCGCGGACCGGGTCAGCAAGGCCATCGAACTGATCGCGCAGGGCGACGGAACGAAGGTCTACCAGAACGCGACGGCGAGCCTGGGCAAGGACTCCAGCACCCCGCAGAAGCCCGCGGCCAAGGGCGGCGGTGCGTCATGGCTGCCGACCGGCGTGGTGATCGCGGCGCTGGTGCTCTGCGCGTCCGGCCCCTTCTGGCTGGTGCGCCACCGCCGCCGTAGGTCCCCGGACGCGCCCTTCGCGTTTCCGCAGGCGGTGTTCGCGGCGGCCCGCACCGCGAGCGAGGACGAGCTGCGGCACCACGCGGAGGCGGAGGTGCTCGCCCTCGGCGAGGCGGTGCAGGCGGCGGACCCGTCCGATGACGCCACGGCGCCGGGGCTGCGACGTGCGCTGGACGCGTACGCCGCGGCGGGCACGGTGCTCGACGGCGCCCGGGGCCTGCCGGACCTGGCGGGGGTGCTCGCCCTGGTCGCGGTGGGGCGCGACGCGCTGGACGGGCAGTCAAGTGCGTTGCCGCTGTGCTTCTTCAACCCCCTGCACGGCCGCGCGGAACGCCGCCTCAGCTGGCGCCCGCTGGGCCGCCGGGACCACCTGGAGGTGGCGGCCTGCCGCGACTGCGGCCAGGCGGTACGCGCCCGGCGCGCGCCCGAGGTGCTGACGGACACCAGGGCCGACGGCCGCCAAGTCCCGTACTTCGAGCTCCCGTCGGACGACAGCGTGTGGGCGGCGACCGGCTACGGCTCACTGGTGGAAGCGGGCGACACGGACGGTATGGCGGCCAGGGTGCTGCGGGGCGACTTCAGCCGGGCACGACGGCACTGAACGCCCCACGGCGCCCTGTCGGGAAGAGGCCGGACGCAGGCGATGCCGAGCCGCTTCGCGATGCGCGCGGGCGCCGGGGTGCACGGTTCACTGTGGGACTCCCAGCCCGAGCGACCGCGCGCTGCGTCACACTCCGGCCGACCCCGTACTCCTTCGCGGTGGTCTGCGGTCAGAACCGGGGCCCCAGGTACGTACCGCCCGAGGCGTCCAGCACCTGTCCCGTCACCCAGCGGCCGTCGTCGGAGGCCAGGAAGGCCACCGGGTCGGCGATGTCCTGCGGCTGTCCGATCCAGGGCAGCGCCTGGCCGCTGATGACCATCGCCTCGACCTCGGGCGTGGCCCGCAGGAAGGCGGCCGTGCGGTCGGTCTCGGTCGGCCCGGGGGAGACGGTGTTGACGGTGATGCGGCGCGGGCCGACCTCGTTGGCGAGGGTGCGGGTGAAGGTCTCCATGGCACCCTTCGTCATCGCGTACGCCAGCTCGTCGGCGAGCGCGATCCGGGTGACCGCCGAGCCGATGTTGATGATCCGGCCGCCGTCGCGAAGCGTCGGAAGCAGCTTCTGTACGAGGAAGTAGGGCGCCCGGACGTTGACGGCGAAGAGCCGGTCGAAAGGTTCCGGCGTCTCGTCCGCGAACCGTCCGCGCGAACCAGTGACCGCCGCGTTGTTCACCAGGATGTCGAGCTGCGCTCCACCGGCGTGGGCGCGCAGACCGGAGCCGAGTCCGGCGACGAGCGTGTCCACCCCGTCAACGCTCGCGAGATCCGCTCCGACCGCGAACGCCCTCCCGCCGTCCTTCACGATCGAATCCACCGTCTCCTGGGCGGCGTTACCGTCATGCCCGTAGTGGACGGCGACAAGAGCCCCCTCACCGGCGAGACGTTGGGCGATCGCCCGCCCGATCCCCCGCGAGGCCCCCGTCACGAGTGCGTTCCGTCCGCTGAGCTTCGTCATGCCGTGCTCCTTGGTAAGTGCGTTCCTGCTCCGACGAACCAGAGCATCGGAGAACGCGCTGACCGCGCCCGCACCAATCGCTGACCGGCGGTCTTCCTGCACCCCGAGCGACACGGCTGCGAAGGCCTGTGGAGCGCGCCCGAGGTGCTGGCGGCTCGCCCCGACGCCGCCCACCACGACTACCGCGCCAGGCAAGACCGTTGGCGCGATGACGCGGACGCGGTCACGGCGTGACAGGAGGGCCGTACGGGCTTCCCGTCGTACTCCTGCTTGGGGCCGGACGGACGGTTCTCAGTCCCCCGCAGCCCGGCCGGTCGGGCCACCGGGGATGTTGTCGATGTTGTCCTCGACCCAGGTGCGCAGGAAGCGCAGGGGAACGGCTGCGCTGTGGCCGAGCGGGGTGAGGGAGTACTCGACGTGAAGGGGGACAGCGGGGTAGACGGTGCGGTCGAGCATCCCGGCGTCCTCCAGCCGCCGCAGAGTCTGGGTGAGGACCTTGGGGCTGACACCCTGCAGGGTGCGCTGGAGGTCACCGAAGCGGCGCGGTCCCGCTTCGAGCGCTCCGATGGCAAGCGCGGACCACTTGTTGGCGAGCAGGTCGAGCATGGCGCGGCAGGGGCATTGGGCGGCGTAGACATCGTGGTGGGCGTGCTGGCCACTCTGGCAGACGGTGCTCATCCAGGCGCTCCTCAACTGGTTACTTCCCATCGGGAAGTTAATGCCCTTGATGGTAACTACCTCCCCAGGGATACGGTCAAAGCCGTTCCATCGAGGGCCGCTTTACGGCCTTTCAGTGCTTTTCATCCATTCATCCATTCGTTCATTCGTTCATTCGTCCAAGGGAGCTCCTCATGTCCGAGTCCTCGATGCGCGCCGTGGTCCAAGATGCTTTCGGCGGTCCGCAGGTGCTGCGTGTGGAGCAGGTGCCACGCCCCGTCCCCCTGCCGACCGAAGTCCTCGTGCGGGTGCACGCCGCCGGCGTCAACCCGGTCGACTGGAAGACCCGCGCCGGCACCGGCATGGCCGGCGTCCTCGGCGAGCCGCCTTTCACCCTGGGCTGGGATGTGTCCGGCGTCGTCGAGGAGATCGGCTTCGGGGTCACCACCCTCAAGCCCGGCGACGAGGTCTACGGCATGCCCTGGTTCCCGCGCGCCGCCGGCGCCTACGCCGAGTACGTCACCGCCCCGGCCCGCCAGTTCGCCCGCAAGCCCGCCACCCTTGACCACGAGCACGCCGCCGCCGTACCCCTGGCGGCCCTGACCGCGTGGCAGGCCCTGGTCGACACGGCGGACGTGCGGCCCGGTCAGCGGGTCCTCATCCACGCGGCCGCCGGCGGCGTCGGACACCTCGCCGTCCAGTTCGCCAAGCACCTCGGTGCCCACGTCGTCGCCACCGCCAGCGGCGGCCGGCACGACTGGCTCACCAAGCTCGGCGCCGACGAGCTCGTCGACTACACCACCACCCCCTTCGAGAGCGCCGTCGGTGACATCGACACCGTCATCGACCTCGTCGGCGACGCCCACGGCGACACCAGCACCCGCTCGCTGGACGTGCTGCGCCCCGGCGGGCTGCTCGTCGCCATCCCGGCGGGCGTCTCGCCCGAACTCGCGGCGGCCGCCCACGGCCGCGGACTGCGCGTCAGCGCGTTTCTGGTCGAGCCGGACGGTGCGGCGCTGGCCCGGATCGCCGAGCTCATCGACGCCGGAGAGGTGGCGGTGGAGGTGGCGGACGTCTTCCCGCTGGAACTGGCTGGGAAGGCACACGAGCAGGGTGAGACAGGCCGAACCCGCGGCAAGCTCGTGCTGCGCGTCACCGCCTGAGCCCATCGGCACCGGAACCGCGTGCGCACCCCGCACCGCACCCCCTCTCTCCCGTGCGCCACCGCCGGGATGATCCCCGTGAGGAGCCGACGATGTTCTACGAGATACGGCGTTACCAGGCACGGCCCGGCCGCCGTCAGGAGTGGGTCCACTACATGGAGGAGGTGGTCATCCCCTTCCAGTCGGGCAAGGGCATGGCGGTCATCGCCTCCTTCACCGACGAGGAGGACTCGGACGGCTACGTGTGGATCCGCCGCTTCGACGACGAGGAGCAGCGCCAGGCGCTGTACGCGGCCGTCTACGACGACGACCGGTGGAAGGACGAGATCGGTCCCGCCGTGCGGGAACTGCTGATCCCGGAGAAGACCCTGGTCACCCGAGCGGTCCCCACCGCACTCTCCTCCCTGCGCTGACCCGAGAACCATCACGGGGGCGCCCCCGCAGCGGGAGCCCCCCACCGAAGCCACCTGCGAAGGAAAGCAACCCGTGAACAGCCCCGTGACGACGGCATCCGTGCCGATGACGTCCATCAGCCTCTCCGCCTCCTCCGCCCTGGTCGAGGCGGTCCGCCAGGCGGCCGAAGAGATCGGCTTCGACGCGGCCACGGCCGTCACCGACGCCGGCGGCCATCTGAAGGCGTTCGAGCGCACCGACGGTGCCCCCTTCCTGGCCGCCGAGGTCGCGGTCGACAAGGCGTGGACGGCCGCCTCGTTCCGTCTGCCCACCCATGTGTGGAACTCCTACCTGGCCGACCCTCAGGTCGCGCCCCTGGCCCACCATCCGCGGCTGATGGCCGTCGGCGGCGGCTATCCGATCATCGAGAACGGTCAGGTCATCGGCGGCCTCGGAATCTCCGGCGGCAGCTACGAGCAGGACCAGCAGGCCGCGCGGGCCGCGCTCGGCTCCCTCGGCTTCGACATCCCCTCCTGAGCCACCGCCCCACACCCCGCACACCGCATCCCCACCGAACCAGGGGCCCAGGCAGCGGCCACGGCCGTGGTTGGCGATGCTCGGTGTCCGCGATCAGAAACGGGCAACTGCAACTGCGACCAGGCGGCCCGCAGCACGACGAAGGCCCCGACCGCTGAGCGGTCGGGGCCTTCGTTTCGCCTGACGGCGAGTGCGGAGGATACGAGATTCGAACTCGTGAGGGCGGAGCGTTGGTCTGGGCGTGCCGTGACTGACGTGCAGTGGGCGCGGACAGAGCCGTTGTTACCGACCGGACGCCGATGTCGGCACCAAATCCGTAGTGTGGCCACACCTCCTTTGGAACCTAGTGCCAACCGCGGAGGGTGACCCCCGGACCTCTCGCGAGGTAGCGGCGGAGGGCACTGCCGCTGCTCGGGACGAATTCCTCGGGAAGGGCGTGGGTGTCGACCCAGCGGACCTGGGCGTGCTTGTGGGGCTCGTTGTTCTCGGGTTCGCCGGACCATGCGTGGGTGGCGAAGACGACGGTGAGGAAGCCGTTGGGGGCTTCGACTCCCCAAGCACCGTGGATGATGTGGGCGACGCGGAGCGACTCCGGTTTGACGATCAGGCTGGTCTCCTCGCGGAGTTCGCGGACGGCGGTCTCGGTGATGGGCTCACCCGGTTCGCTCTTGCCGACGGGTAGGTCCCACATGCCCGGCGCGAACTTGGCGTCAGGGCCACGCTGCAGGAGCACGACGCGACCTCTGTTCTTGTCGTGGACGATGACGGCTGCGACCAGGAGGGTCATCGAGTCGAGAGCGGGCTTGAGGGCGGGGGGTTCGTCGGCCTTTTTCGGGTTCGCCATCGAGCAGGACGTCCCGGAGGACGTGCATGCCGCCTACGAGTCCCTTATCCGCGACGGATTCACCAGCCGCCTCATCAACTCCTGAGCTGCCGCCTGCGGGTGGGCTGTGCGTGACCCTCCCCCAGCCTTCGACCGGGAGGTGCCCCTGCCAAACCTGTGCGACCCCGTTCGGCGTCGATCTCGGCGATCAAGCCGCGGATGCGCCTCTCGATCTCATCCCGGATCGGCCGCACGGCCTCCACGCCCTGCCCTGCGGGGTCGTCGAGCTTCCAGTCGAGGTATCGCTTGCCCGGGAAGACCGGGCAGGCATCGCCGCAGCCCATGGTGATGACCACGTCGGAGGCTTGTACGGACTCGGCGGTAAGCACCTTGGGCGTCTCGGCCGAGATGTCGATGCCGACCTCGTTCATGGCCGCCACGACGGCGGGGTTGACCGCGTCTGCAGGGGCGGACCCGGCCGAGCGGACCTGGATGCGGTCACCGGCGAGGTGGATGAGGAAGGCGGCGGCCATCTGGGACCGCCCGGCGTTGTGGACGCAGACGAACAGCACGGATGAGTTCACGGGAGTCGTTTCCTTGATCTCGAAGCGGGGCGGCCGGTTCACCGGCTGGGGGCAGCGGCGAGTTCGGTCTCGTCGTGTGGCATGACGACGTCGCTCTCTGCGGAAGCCGGGCGACCGAAGAGAGCGGCGACCAGCCCCAGCCCGACGACCGTCCCGGCGGCCTGGGCGGCGATGAAGGGGCCGACGGAGGCGGGGGCGATGCCGGCGAAGGTGTCGGTGAAGGCCCGGCCGATGGTCACCGCCGGGTTGGCGAAGCTGGTCGATGAGGTGAACCAGTAGGCCGCGCCGATCCAGGAGGCCACCGCGACCGGGGCGATTCGCTCCCTGCCGGCGCGGGTGAGGCCGAAGATCAGCAGGATCAGCCCAGCCGTGGCAACCATCTCACCGAGCCACAGATGGCCCGCCGAGCGGTCGTGGGCCGACCAACGCACAAGCGGCTGGGCGAACATGGCGTCGGCCAGTACGGAACCACCGATCGCCCCGACGATCTGCGCGGGCACGTATGCGACGAACTCCCGTGCGCTCAGGCCATCCTGGCCTCGGCGGCCGGTCCACCACGCTGCCGCTGAGACGACTGGGTTGAAGTGGGCCCCGGATATCGGCCCGAGCAGCGCGATCAGCACACCGAGGCCGAAGACGGTGGCCAGGGAGTTGGCCAGGAGCTGCACGCCGACGTCGTGACTGAGCTGGGTGGCCTGGATACCGGAGCCGACGACCACGGCCACCAGCGCCGCGGTACCGACCGCCTCGGCCGCGACCCGGCGCCGCAGCGGAATCGGGCTGCTCATATCGCCTCCTTGCTGTCAGCCGGGGCCTGCAGCAGAGCGGCGAGGCGGTTCATGGCGGCGGGCATCACCCAGTAGTAGACCCAGGTCCCGCGTCGCTCCGAGCCGACGAGCCCGGCCTCCCTCAGCACCTTCAGGTGATGCGAGATCGTCGGCTGGGACACGTCGAACGGGCCGGTCAGATCACAGACGCACGCCTCGCCACCCTCATGCGACGCGATCAGCGAGAGCAGCCGCAGCCGGACCGGGTCCGAAAGCGCCTTGAACATCCGCGACAGCTCGACCGCATCGGTCTCGCCCAGGGGCTCGCGCACCATCGGAGCGCAGCACACGGCGGCCTGGTCGATGACCGGCAGGCTCTGTTTCGACATGCCTCAATATTGACAGCCATCTAAGCAGGTGCCAACCTCGGGCTGCATCGACACCCATCGATACAGAGACTTCGCCCGAGGAGACCGCCATGTCCCGCGCCCAACTCGCCCTCCGCGTTGCCGACCTGGAGGGCTCGATCGCCTTCTACTCCAAGCTGTTCGACACCGAACCGGTCAAGATCCGCGACGGCTACGCGAACTTCGCCGTCGCCGAACCCCCGCTCAAGCTCGTCCTCATACAGGGCGAGCCCGGCGCGGAGACCCGTCTCGACCACCTCGGCGTCGAGGTCGAGTCGACCGAGCAGGTCATGGCCGCAACCGACCGCCTGAAGGAGGCCGGGCTGGCGACATTCGAGGAGAACGGCACCTCCTGCTGCTACGCCCTCCAGGACAAGGTCTGGGTCCACGGCCCGGGCAAGGAGCCCTGGGAGGTCTACGTCGTCAAGGCCGACGCCGACAGACTCGGCAAGAGCGCGGCCACCGGCCTGGAAAGCGATGCCTGCTGCGGCACCACCGCCGATTGCGCCTGCGGGGGTGACCACGCCAGGCCCCGGTCCGGCCAGACGGAAAGCACGGTCGTGACACCCATCACGTCCGCGTGACAGACAGAGGGGGCACGGCCCAGATCGCGCCCTGGAGCCACCCGAACCCTCCACCTGCCACCAAAACTGCAACCACGCAACACGAAGGCCCCGACCGGCGAGCGATCGGGGCCTTCGTTTGCCCAGGTGGGCGGTGCGGAGGATACGAGATTCGAACTCGTGAGGGGTTGCCCCCAACACGCTTTCCAACTGTTCGTCTGGGGGTTCGGCGGAGTACGTCACCGTTCTGGCCTGCGGCGGAAACTCTGTCACCTGTCCCTGCGAACACCGTTGGACGAGTCTGAATGCAACCCGAACTGCAACCCCCGTTGTCGGCTCCGCAGCAGGTCGGCGGCTGCCGCTAGTGAAGCTCTACGGCTGCCGCGCGGAGTTCGTGAATGCGGCTCGCGTGTGGGTCACCAACTCGCCGGGGTCCTCGTCGCGGGCGGGGTCGGCCCAGAGGGCGTATCCGAGCTTGAACGCGAGCACGCCGATTTCGGCGGACACCTGCGCCGCGGGTTCTGCGACATCCCGTCGCGTCAGCGCATCGGCCATCGCCGCGGCCGTGCCGATGCTCTTCAAGGCTGAGCGATTCCGCAGCTCCTCGTTCGCCTCGATCGCCGCGTGCAGCAGCGGGCCGAGTTCGCCTGACCGGAGTTGCGTGGCATCGAGGCGGTCAGTTTCCCCCCGCTGATTGCTCTTCCGGGCCACCCCAAGGTGTGGCTTCCCGGCTGTGGCCATGGAGTCGGTAAACCAATTCGTCGGGGTAGCGGGTGACGCGGGCCAGTCGCCAGGCGGCGTCGTACGAGATACGACCGTACGCCTGATCCCGGAAGCGCAGAGCCAGGAGGCTTGTGGCTGGGTCCAGGACACACCGCCACAGGGTCAATCTCACTCTTGCTCCCCTGCAGCTTTGATGAGTGCTTGGGCTGTTTTCTCGTCACCGTGCACCTTGACGGCCTTTGCCAGGATGGTCAGGAATTCCTTGCGGCCTTCCTCCGTGAGACCAACAACGAAGCCGTGGAGCAATTGGGCGACGACCACCCATCGTGCTTGCGGTTGCCATTGCTGAACTTCGCGTACCAAGTCCGGAAGACTTGTGCCAGCAGGAGGCGCGCCTAGCCGGGGCCAGTGCTCCGTATAGCGCTCCAGCAGCGTGTAAAGGCGTGCGGAGGCAGGGTTGGCGAGTACCTCGGTACGGAGGAAGTCCGCGCGCGCGCGTGCTTGCCTGCGGGCTAACGCGTCCAGCTCGTACTCTCGGCGAAGCTGGCCCTCCTCACGAGCGTGTTCCTCGCGCCGGTGGGCCTCTTCCCGCTCCTGCTCCTGGCGCCGGCGAGCCTGTTCGAGGGCGTAACCCTGGCGCATTCGCTCTGCCAGGAGGGCGGCCTTTTGAGTCGGGTCATCGATCGTGAGGTGGACATGACCGTCCAGCACCTCGACGCCGTACCCGGTCAGCGGCAGCAGTGCCCGCAAGGCCGCGTTGATGTCCTGCTCAGCAGCATCACGTCGCAATACATCGCATGATGCTGCGGCCTCGTCGACGATCTCCCGGACGAGACGTGCTGCGTCGTGTTCGTTGCCGGTAGTGCCAATCTGCTCTGCCCGCCATGTCACGTGTAGCTGCGCGGTGAACCGCAGCGTCGGATCACTGCTGGCCGGCCGATCGGTAAACGGGTAAGTCTGAGTGGGGGCTGGTGCCGACGGTTCTTCTGCTGGCGCGTTCCGGCGCGGCCAGGGAATTAATCGCCTCACGCGGTGTCGGTCCCCTTGACGCTGGTGCCGTCCTCGTTAGTGTCCTCCTGCTCCTGCACTGCGGCGTACAAGTCCTGGTCGAGGAGGGCGCCCAGTTCCTGCCGCAATGCCTCCCTTTCCTTGGAAAAGGGGCGATCTTCGCCTTGCACCCAGCCGTGCGCGCAGGCGCGTAACGTCTCGCGCAGGACTCGTCCCTCCTCCGTACCCCGTACGTCAACGGCCTTCTGCAGGGAGTGGAGGATGAGTTCCTTCAGGGGGCGATGCCGCAGGGCGGCGTCCAGCCAGAGGAACACCGCCGTGTCTACTTGCCTTGTCCCGGTTGGCCCGGGTCCTTCCCTCAATAGGGTTCGCCAACCCTGAACCAGACCCTCTGGCGATGGACGGAATTCCTCATCATCTCCGTAGTCAGGATTGTCGAGGATCAGTGGAATGCCGAGGCTGTTCGGTCCTGCGGTTGTCGCCAGAGCAGCGAATGTCTGCCGACCGACAGTGTCCTTGATCTTGTCGTTTCCACACCAGTCGACGATGTCTTTGAACAGCAGCGGCCGCACGGAAACATCTGCCCACAGAGTGCGCACGGCGTCTTGCAACGCATCTGCCACTTCAGGATGCTCCGACCCCGCAGCGTGCCGCAGGCGCCGGAGTGCTTTTCCAGTGTGGGTGCGCCCGAATTTGCCGGAGCAGACAGACACGACCGCCAACGGCAGGGCAACGTCTGTTTTGCGGCTCGCCCAGGCCAGCAACATTGTGTGGATGTAGGGAGCACTGGCTGGGTGAACGGCTGCGTCGTCCAAGAGAGCGGTGGCCAGAGGCCACAGTCCCTTCTTGGAATGCTTATGCCACGCATTGACGATCTCTTCCAGCGGTTCCTGGCGGCGGTGGCGGACTGCCCAGCGGACAGCGAAATCCCCCACTCTCTCGGCTAGCGCCCGCCGATAGTCGAGGTCGACGCTCTCCATGGCCAGTTTTGGTTCGTCCAGAGGCGCCTGTGCCAGCCACTCAAGGAACCGCACCCGGGCGAGTGGACGGTCGGTCCAGAAGTATTCCAGAGCAGCGTCGTCCCACTGCGGGCGCCGGAAGTTGAGTACGCCTTCCTTTGTGCGGTCCGCGTGGATGGCCCGGGTCATAGCGATCACACCGGGTGCCTTCTGCCCTGTGACTTCGACGTCGTCCCCTTCGAGCAGCTTGCTGAGATCGGCAGCCTTGGCATAGATGTAGCCGACAGGTGCTCCACGTAGCACGGCAGCGGTCACCAGAAAGTTGCGTTGAAAACTGGTGCGCCCCGACTCCTCGTGCCATTCATGGAGGTCGTCCTCCCAGTTGTCGCGAGCGGCTGCGACATCGGCTACTTGCTCGTCGATTGCTTCATCGGTGTCGGCTGCTGCTTCGGCACGACGACGCTGCAATGCATCGAGGCCCACGGAAGCATCAGCAATGACCCGCAAGGCAGTCCGTCGGGCCTCCCGCACAAGTTCCACGATGCGCAGAACATCGGTCGGACTTTGCCCCTCCAATAGGGCTTTCATCTTCGGGTGCCTGAGCCATGTAGTCACCGGAAAACCAGGATCCTCAGCGCGCAACCATCGCTCCGCGATGTCTGCGGGCCGCGCGGCACCAAGGTCAGGGGCAACGCCCTCCGGAGCACCGCGACCGATGCGGCGCCACTGGTCGGGAGTAGTGATCACAATAAGACGACTGTGGCGCGGGCCGAGGTGCTCCCGGACGTCCTTCAGGTTCGCACCGAACGAGTCGTGGATCTCGAAGTCGTCCTCGTCCGGCGGAAGTTCGAGCACGTAGCCACGGTGGTGTTCACGAGGCAGGCGCTTGGCAGGAAAGATCGAAGCGCTTCCGAACGAGAGAGGCCAGACTTCCTTGATGAGCCCGTTCTCCATGAGGCGGGCCATAAGGGCGTAGGCAGTGATGTTACGACTCGTGCCAGGCGGTCGGCTGAGGACCAGGACAGACCCCGCCGGTTCCAGAAGCGAGTAGGCGTCGTTGAAGGTGCTGCGCTCTGTCCCCGTGAAATAGTCACCGTCCTGCTGCGTGTACAACTCGGCGTACACCTCGCGGACGACGTCAAGGTACCCGGCGGAGATCGGCGCATGTGTATCGAGCGTTTGCTCGAAGACATTCTTCACGGCGATCATCTCGCCGTTGTTGATCAGAGCGCGCTGAAGGAGTGCGGCCTGGTGGAAGGCTTCCACCGTGGCTGGGTCTGGCGTCTGTCGCTGGGATACTGCATCCGAAGGGTCCCCTGGCGGCATGGCGGAGGCGGAGGCAGAGGGCGTGTCACGCGGAGCCGGGACGTCGACGCCGGATGAGTCGCTGGGGGAAGCGCCACGGACCATTGACTCTGTGGTCGGCGGCGTGCCTTGTGATCGAGCGTTGTCTGCCGATGGCGTGTAGCCCGGACCCCAATCCGTCGTTGCTGTAGCGCGCTCTTCGCGGTGGATGCTGCCGCCTTCGTGTAATGCGCGCGGCTGCTTCTCGGAGCCCTTGATGGCTTCTGTCTCCACGCTTGGAGAAGCCGAGGCTGGGGGCATCCCCGGCTCGTCCACGAACTCGCTACGTTGCGCAGGGATATCCGTAGGCTGAGCCTCGTGCGGTAACGTCCCTGAGGCTAAAGCTGCCCCGTCTTGGCCTGGCCGAATAGGGCCAGGCGAAAGCGAGGGCTCGTCGGTGGCCTGCGCAGGTGGCTCGTCAACCGAAGGGGCGGGATCATCTAAAGGGGTCGGCGACTCTGCCGTGGAATCCCATTGACGCTCCGCAACATCCGCCGTCGGGTCGCTTGGTGAGGGAGTGGGCGATTCTCCGGCTGCAAATGGCGTTGGAGGCTGTCCACCACGTCGTCCGTACGGATCGGACTCTTGTGCACCGGGCCAGGTGTCGTTCTCGAAGCTCATTGGAAGTCGTCAGCCTCAGCCGATCGGTCCATCGAAGTGCAGTCCGACCTGTTCGCCTGTCTCCGTGATGGTCTTGGCGGTCTGCACAACCCGGGCTCGGCCCTTAGCGGTCATCCCCTGCGCGCGGATGCCCACCTGCTGACCTGAAATCTCGTCGGCGTGCTGGGACACTTCCGCACCAGGCTGAGGACGCTGCTCATCCCCGAAGGGCAGGACACGGCCGTACACCACTTCCAAGTCCCGCCTGAGGTGGCCGAGGAGATCGCGAAGCTCCTCGTCATCACCGTTCACTAGAGCTGGGCGCGATAGGTAGACGCGAAGCGCGCCGTGGGCCTGCATGATGCGTTCAACGCGCCCGTCCGTGAGTTCTGCAGCGTGTACCTGGAGTGTTTCTGGCCGGCCCGCCACTCGCTCTGGCTCGTCGATTGGCACCCTGCCGGCTCGCCTATCGAGCACGGCACTCGCGCGGTCGAACAGAAACTTGACTGCCTCGGTCAGCACTGTTCCGGCAAGCACCGGAAACGCCAATGGATCCATGATGCGTCCCCTCCCCGTTCACCTTCATGCCCTCAGGCTGGCGCGATGCACAGGTGATCAGCACCGGCCAAAGGCAGAAGTGTGACCCGCGGTATGGGGGTGATCACAAGGTGGGACAGCGTGATTAGGCCACGTCTCGAGCTGCGTCACGGTTCCACTGGCCTTGGTAGACATCCGTGGAGCCCGTTGGTGCCGCGCCCGAAACCTGACCAAATCTCCTCTGATCCCTAATCCCATCCGTCGAGGGAGACCTCCGGTCCGCCCGAGAGGTAGCGCCGGAGCGCGCTTGCGGTGGTGTCCACGAACTCCGTGGGCACGGCGTCTGCATCGACCCAGCAGACTCGGGCGTGCTTCCTGGGCTCGCGGTTTTCCGGCTCGCCCGACCACTCGTGGGAAACGAAGACGACGGTGAGGAAGCCGTTGGGGGCCTCGACGCCCCAAGCGCCGTGGATGATGTGGGCGACGCGCAGAGACTCCGGTTTGACTATCAGGCCGGTCTCTTCTTGAAGTTCACGAACGGCAGTCTCGGTGATCGGCTCGCCGGGTTCGCTCTTGCCGACGGGTAGGTCCCACTTGCCCTGGGCGAACTTGGCGTTCGGGCCGCGCTGCAGGAGCACAACGCGGTTGGCGGCCTTGTCGTGGACGATGACGGCGGCGACCAAGAGGGTCATCGAGTCGAGGGCGGGCTTGAGGGCGCGGGGTTCGTCGGTCTTGGGCTGAGCCACGATGGTCCCTTCGTTCGCCGGGTTGTTGGGCATGCTAGAGGAGCGCTTCGCGTGCCCGGCGGGCGAGTTCGGCGGCTCCGGGTACTTTGCGCCGCTGGTAGGTCGCGACGGTCGGCCTGATGGAGGCGATGGCCTTGCGGGTGCGGTCGGATGTCATGCCGTCCATGAGGTCGAGTGCTTGGGTCCATGCGGCCACGGCCTCGTCGGCTCGGACCTGGGCCGCGAGGCTGTCACCGAGGTCGGCGTAGGTGAGGGCGTGGACGCGTTTGTACTTCTCCGGGTCCCAGCGCGTCAGTGCGTCCCGGTGTTGCTGCTCGGTGCCGACGTGGTCGGCGAGGTCGGTCAAAGTGCGGGCGGTGTGGCTGGCCACGGTGCCGGCTGCCGGGCCGCTGACGAGGGAGAAGCTGGGCTGGGGGCCGTCGTCGCGGATCAGGGCGTTCTCGGCCGCCAGGAGCGCGCGAGCCGCCGCTTCCCTCTCGCCGATCGCGGCGTAGGCACGGGCGTGGGTGATGTGCAGGAGCGCTTCGGTCTGGCCGTCGACGTGGGCGAGTCCCCGACGGAGGGCACCCTCAACCAGGTCGACGCAGTGGTGGGGCTGCTTGAGCGAGAGGGCCTGGTGGGCAAGGGCTCGCATCATCCAGGCGGCATGGCCGAACGGGTCGGCTTCGCACGCGAGTTGGTAGCCGACCTGGTAGTAGCGCTGGGCGGCGCCCTCGTGGCCGAGGTCGTGGTGCTTCCAGCCCGCGAGGTAGGCCAGTTCCGCGACGGCGCCAAAGGCTTGGCGGCGGACGTGCTCGGTTGGGAAGCGTCCGCGGAGCATCGGGGCGGCGGTGTCGGCGAGATAGGCGGTGACAGTGGTCAGGCCGTGGCCTCCACCGAGGCGCTCGTCAGCAGCGTGAAAAGCGGCGGTGATCTGCCGGACGACGTCGACGTCCTCATCGCCCACTATCGTCCGCCCGGAGCGAGCACGGAGCATGCGGGAGGTGGCCTCGTGGTCGTAGCCGAGGGGCATGGCGACACCAGCCGTGGTGAAGGCGGCGATGGCTAAGAAGCGGCGGCGTTCGACGTCGGCTCGCCCCAAGTCGGTTGCGGTGACGACCGGATCCGCGTCGAGCGGCACGGGGTGGTCTCCGCTCCGCAGGCCGATCTCCGCTGGCGTGACAATGCGACCTGCTCGGCGGGAGAGGGCCTCGGCAATGTACTGGCCTGTCTGGCCAGTCGGTTCAGCCCCACCGACCCAGTGGGAGACCGCCGACTTGTTCGTTTGAAGGATCTCCCCGTTCTCCGACGCGATGCGTCGAACGTCCTTCGCCAGCGCCTCGTAGGTGCAGCGGACCGCGGCGATCGTCTCGCGCAAGCGGACGTTGGGCTCTTTCGACGCTGCCACGATCCCCTCCGGCCTGGAGCTGTAAACCGCGTATACCACCTCGCGTGGTCACCACCGTACCCACCGTGAGGGCCCAGCGGTTCACTGTTTGTCAGCCGCCCGGAACCGGCCTCCCACCACACGCCGGGCTCCCCAAATCCGGGCGGCACCCGATCCGTACACCCGCCACGGGATGCGGCACACCTGTGCCCAGTCCCGCCAGAAGAGAGACGGAGACACGGTGACCACAATCGACACCTCGACCATGTCGGTCGAGCTGCCCGAGGCGTTCGACCCGCGCTGGAACCGCCTGCCTGGCATCTCGGTCGACGGCAAGCGCATCACTATCGATCCAACCCAGTACTTCTTCCGGTTCGAGTCGCACACCTGGCTCGTCGCCGACTGGGAACTGGTCAAGTCCCAGCTGCTGCCGGTGGATGAGACGACCGAGAGCACGGTCGAGCAACTGGCGCTCGACTTCGTGAAGGCCCACGGCCAGTCCACCTCAGACGCGGCCCGGGTCCTGACCACCGCCTATGAGGTGTACGCCTACCTCTTCCGCGAAGAGCACCTCAACGGCCTTGGCCTGCCCCAGGTCACAGCCGACCACCTGGGGATGCTGCGCCAGGCCGCCACCCTCATGGCGCTGAACAAGGTCGAGTTGGACGGCCACATCTCCAACGTCGGGCCGTGCTGGTTCTTCCCGGCCGCCACCTCGGTCGTCTTCGACCTGAGCCACGAGAGGGGCGGCATGCTCGACGAGGTCTACCACGGCGGCTGGTTCAACGAGCACCGCCGGATCGAGTCGATCAAGGCCCACGCAGCGCTCGGCGGACGCCTGGTACACGGCTGCCAGTCCGTACCGGACCAGACGGGCGGTGTCGTCGCCCCCTACGGTGCGTCGATGAGCGCCTTCCGCGGGGAACTCGCCCGGTTCAAGACCGAGTGGATCCAGCAGGTCTACGCCCACCGCGTGAGCGACGCCGCCTGACCCGCAGCTGAAGCACCCCACGACGGCTCCAGGGCGGGCACGGCCCGCGCCACCCGCCCTGGACGCCTCACCAGAACGGAGCCCTGCACATGGAGCCAACACTCATCACCGAACTGCTCACCGACCTGTGCACCCAGACCGACCGTCCAGCCCCCGAGCGGGAAGAGGTGCGCGTGTGGTCCATGTCCGGGGTCGAGCGAGTGACGTTCCCCAACAAGACCACGGCCGTCTTCAAATACGCCAAGGCGCCCTTCCATCGGGAAGACCAGGCCCTAACGCACGCTCGTAGCCGGGTTATCCCCGTGCCCAAGGTCTATGCGTCCGCCTTTCGCGAGGGCTGGCTGGGCATGTTCCTCGAAGACCTCGGCTCCCCTACCCGCGAGGCCGACGACCTAGACGGCGTCGCCGCAGCCGTGGTCCTGCACGGCGCTCAACGCGCCACGTCCCTGCCGGTGCTGGATGAGGTGGGGCTGCGGGTCTTGCCCGGCCGCGCGCTGGATCACCTGCACTACCTTCGCAAAGCCTCCCGTTGGGAAGACACCAGCGACATCGAGGACGCACTCGATCAGATCGCCCAGGCCGCCAGCCACCGGGCCCAAGGGGCCGCGCTCGCCCCGTTCGGCTGGGTCCACTCCGAGTTCCACCCCACCAGCCTCCACATCGGCCGCGCCGGCTGGCGACTGCTGGACTTCGCCCGCGCCTTCACCGGCCCCGGCCTGATCGACCTCGCCAGCTGGCACGGCACCATCGAAACCCCTGACCCCGCTCGGCTGCGCGACCTGCTCGAGAGCTACGTGGCCGCTGGCGGCACGCCCGACGCCCTCACCCGACGCGGCGGCCTCGCGGCCGAGGCATGGGCGCTCGGCTGGCACCGCATGTGGGCCGTGGAGTGGTTCATGGAGCAGGCCATCCGCTGGATCAACGACCCGACCACCGACCCGGCCTACATCAAGGCTGTGCGACGCCACCTCTGCGACGTGGTGCACCTGCTGGAGGTCTAGGTGCTCGCGCAAAGCTCACCCTGGTACGCCCATGCCCTGCAGCGTGTCGCGGCTGGACCCGCCGAACCCCTTGTAGCGCCCCAGCGCATGGAGTGGGCCACCCGCCCTGGGCAAGGCCCCGGCGCCGAGATACTCGGCGCCGACCTTCGCCACCGACGGATCGCGGAACTCGGCTGCGGCGCTGGCCACAACGTCGCTCATCTCGCCGCCCATTGCGGCGCCCTGGTGACCGGAGTCGACCTCGTCGGCCTTCAGATCCGCCGAGCACGCTCCCACTACGGCCGGATACCCGGCGTCACCTTCATCGCTGGCCACGCCCTCCACTACCTGCAGGCCACCAACCACTCCTTCGACGCCATCTACTCCGTGTTCGGCGCGTTCGGCCTGGTCACACCTGACCTGCTACTCCCCGCTGTCACAGACCGCTTGAAGCCTGGTGGTGTTCTTGCCTTCTCCGTCCCCCATCCGCGGCGCGGCGGCAGGCGGCCATCTGCTGATGATCGGCCACGCAAGGACTACGTCACTCTGCCCGACCGTACCCGCCTGCCGGTCGCCCGCTGGGAGTTCAGCACAGACCGGTGGACCACGCACCTCTACCGCGCCGGCCTGACAGTCACCGCCGTACACGAGCTACCCCACGACAGAAACAGGCAGTGGCCAACGACTCTTCTGATCAGCGCACGCAAGGACTGAACCACCGCACCCGTGATCCCTGCGGAGGAACCGATGCGCCTGCCCTACCTGCTCTTGGACATCGACGGCGTCCTCATACCGTTTCCCGCTCCCGACGGAACGACGCCACCCACTCACGCCCGCCACGACGTCGTTCCGTCCGGGCGGAACCCCGACAACCCGGTGACCGTCTGGCTGAACCCCGACCACGGCCCGATGCTCATGAACGTGGTCGGCAGCGGGCTCGTCTTCCCGACCTGGTGCACCAGCTGGCGCCAAGACGCCACCACCATGATCGGCCCGCTCCTGGGACTGTCGGCCCTTCCCCACGTCGACCTGCCCCGGCCACGGATCACCACCAGCCACCCCAACGGCTACCTCTGGAAGCGCGACCACGTCGACGCCTGGCTCGCAGACGCACCCGCCGCATGGATCGACGACGACTTCACCGCCCTCGACCACGCGTGGGCTCAGCGGCGGAACGCCGAGGGCATAGCCACTCTGCTGATCCAACCGGAGCCACGTATCGGGCTGCTCCCTGAGCACGTGGAGGCCGCTATGGAGTGGGCTTCAGACTGCTCCCTCAAGCGGATTCCGTGCTGGATGCCACCGAGACGATGAACCGGCACGAACCACCCGGCTGTCGTGAGCCAGCTCAGCACGGCGAAGTGACGGGCACACACATGCCCGAGGGCGCCCAGCCTTTCGTGGGCGACCCTCGCTATTACAGCCGCCTTAAGAGGCCATGCCGAGCACGGCCTCCCCTTCGGGAGGCCGTGCTCGGCTTTCCTGTGCCCTCGGGGGATACCCGGACTCAGCAGTTGTTCCGTTTCGGAACGCGCTGTGTGGTCTCTGAACGGACCGCGTGTTCAGTATCGGAGCGGCCTTGGCGGAGATCATCGGCTCGCCGAGGGTCTGGCGAGTGCGGACGTGGACCCATCTTCGGGGTTGGTGTCAGCGCATGCGGCGCATGGTGTCGTCAGGCTGCTGGACGGCGGCTGGTGAGGGGGTCGGCTGGGTGCGGGTGGTCGTCGCTTGGCGGGTGCGAGTGGAGGCCGCACGAGCGCGGACGTATATCTGGTCGGCGGTGTTGTTGCGGAGTCGCCAGACGAGGACTTCGGCGGGGTGGTCGGCGCTGTCCAGTTCGCGTTGCCCGGCCGCAGTGGCGAGTGCGTGCCGGGGTGGGGTGCCGGCTGATTCGGCTTGGGCCAGGGCTGTGGCGAGGGCGGGCCAGGCCGGGTCGGTGAGGATGCGCTTGGCGTGCTCGGGTACGACCGCTTGGACGACTGCTGTGAGGCGTCGCGTCTCGTCCGGTCCGGGGGTGCGTTCGGCAAGGCGCGAGAGCACAGGTCGGGCGGTGTGCTGGTAGGCGGCCTGCAGGTGGGTGAGAGACTCCCGGGCGGCGGCGGCCTGCTGCTGGTGGCCGCGCTGCTGGTGCCAGTCGTCCAGGGCGATCAGTACGTAGACCGCCGTGGCCAGCAGAGCGACGACGGCGGAGCCGTCCTCGCTGCCGCCCAGGGCTTGCATCAGTTCCTTGCCTGCCTGCCGTAGGGCGTAAGCGCACTGGTGCTCGGCGCGGATCGCCGAGCGGTTCGCCCGGTCGAACGCGACTGCCGCGGTGTGCAGTTCGGCTCGCGCTCCCTTCGGGGCGGTGGCGGCCGTGTTGTGGAGCAGTTCGGCGAACGCTGCCGCCTGGGCCTGTACCTGCCTGTCGAACGCCTCCCGGTCCTGACCGTCTTCCGGCCCGAGGAGGAAGGTGTGGGTGGTGCGCAGTTCTTTCTCCGCGCGCCGCCATGCGTCGCCCTTTGTGCCCTGGCCGTTGGCGCGGGCCGTAACCGTGACCGTGGTGTCGGCGGGTGCCGGGATGAAACGTTCGCGCAGGCGGTTGAGGGACAGGTCGGGGGCGAGGGTGGAGCCGGCGTAGTAGATCGGCTCGTCCTTGTCGTCGGTGTCGCCGGGGGCGGCGAGGCTGTAGCCGGTGGTCTCACCGGTCTGCGGGCCGATCCGTGTCTGGACTTTGATGCCCAGGGCGGTGAGTACGGCGAAGTACTCGTGTTCATCGAGGGCGGCTGCTGCGGCGGCGTATGCGTGCTCCCGCAGCCACTGCCGCGCTGTCGTCTTCCGGCCTTGGCGCTCCGCCTTGGCCACTTCAGCCCCGGTGGGTGTCTTCGGGGCGGTGCCGTCGCCGGACTTCAGGCGCCGCAGCCCGAGTTCGATCTCGATCTTGCGGCACTCGGCCTGGGCACGCTGGCCGTCGCGTTTGTTGCGTGGGCGGCGACCGTCCTCGCGCACGCTGGTGGCCATGATGTGAATGTGGTCCTCGGCGTGCCGGACCGCGATCCACCGGCAGCCCGAGTCGTCGCCGTGCGGGGCGATGCCGGTGGCGTGGACGACGCGGCGGGCGACCTCGGCCCATTCGGCGTCGGTGAGGTAGCGGTCGCCGGGGGCTGTGCGGACAGGGCAGTGCCATACGTGCTGCGGCACCTTCTTCCCGGTGCGCTGCCGACGCAGTTCGACCGGCTGGTCGAGGTACTGCGCGAGATCGGAGAGCGCGGCCTGGTGCTCTTCGAGGGGGACGCGTCCGGGATCGGTGATACCGGGCAGGGCGAAGGCGGCGACGATGTGCGGGTCGGTGTGCTCATTACGGCGGCCCGGTCCGAAGAGGTAGGAGAGCAGACCGCGCGTGCGATCCCCGGTGGAGACGTCAGGCACCACGGCGACCAGCACCGGCCAGAACCTGCTCCAGCGCGCGACGCGTCAGCCGCGCGACTTGGTGGAGTTCATCGAGTACCTGCTCGGCGCGGTCGGGCAGGTCGCCGCTGTGGATCGCGCGGACGATCTGGTTGAGGTTCGAACCGATCCGGTGAAACTCCCGCAGCAGCCTGCCGGACAAGACCATCAGCTCCTGGGTCGCCTGCGGCGAGGGCAGCGCGGGTACGGCGGCGGGGCGCTGGTCGGGCAGGTAGGCGTGGGCGAACGTCAGTGCCGCGTCCATCAGGAAGGCCGAGCGAGAGCGCTTCGCCTCGCGTGCGGCGCGGTCGATGAAGTCGCGCTCTGCCGGTTCGGCCGAGCACGTCAGTTGCACATCGCGCTTGATCCCGGAACGCGGCCGGTACAGCACCTCGCTCAGCCGCCGCCGACGTGCCGAGCCGGGTGAGGTGTCGTCATCGGCGGGGGCGGGGACGTCGTACGCGGCGATGCCGTGGTGCACGAACGCGTCGGCGGTGATGGTCGGTGAGAAGCGCGCGACGCCGACGGCGGGCTCGCTTGGATCGGAGTGGTCGACGTTGGGCTGGTCCTGGTGGAGGTCACGCTCGGCCTCCACCACCTCGTGGTCCGTGCCCCGCTGGGCGCGGACCTGGTCCGCCTCCACCGGAGCGGACCCGAGCGCGAAGTCCGCATCGCCCTCGGCGATGTGGACTTCGCCCCAGCTCGCTCCGCTGTTGACGGGGGCGCTCTTCGTCGTGTCGTGACGGTGCAGGGCTGCGGCCTGCCGGGTGCTTCCGGAGCGTGTGCGGCGGGCTTTACGGGAGAAGGGGTTGGGGCTCATGAGCGGTGGGGGCTCCAGTGCGGGATCGCGCGGGGTGCTGACAGGAGGTCAATGTGCTCGGGCTCGGCGGTTTGGCCGTGCCGGGTTTCTCAGGTAAGGCGAGGAAGAGGGCATCACCCGGAACCGGTCCGGCTCCGGGCGATGGCTCTTTGTGAGGTGTCTCAGCCGGTGGGATGCGGGAGCGCCCGCGTGCGCTGGCGGACCAGGGCGATGGCTTCGGTCAAGCGGCCGGTTGCGGCCCCGAGTCCCGCCTTCTCGACCGCCTCTCGGGCACTGTCGCGGGTCAGTCCGGAGCCGCCGGGGTGTGCAGCGCTGATGACGTCGGCGAGCTGCGTGATGGACGCCAGAGGGGGCCTTCCTCCTTTGGGGACGGGCTGAAGAACTGCACCCTCCTCCGGCTCCTGGCCTGCAGAGTCCGGCTCCTGTCCGGATTCCTCCACTGCGCCGTCCGGATCATCTGCGCCACCGGATATGGC
Organism: Streptomyces sp. NPDC020096; assembly: GCA_040631425.1. Lineage (GTDB taxonomy): Bacteria > Actinomycetota > Actinomycetes > Streptomycetales > Streptomycetaceae > Streptantibioticus_A. The sequence continues at coordinate 488,433 of JBEYJY010000001.1, read as the reverse complement.
CTGGGCCGCGCTTTCGGCTTCTGAGGTTTCGACGTCCCCGTCCGGCGGGCTGACGGCGAGGCTCTCCTCGCGTGGATTGTCCGCTGAGGTCAGCGGGGCGGGGTCGACGTCCGGAACCTCTACGGGGTTCGGGGGCACCGGTTGCGTACCGTCCGGAACCGGTGTCGGAGTTCCGGACGGCGGCTCGGTGGTGGATGTCGACGTGGTGCCGTAGCGGGTGATGAGGATGTGGAGATGGGTGGCGCCGGCCAGGGCGAGCGGGGCGGTAGCCGACAACACGGCGACGGTGGTGTCGTCCAACCGCAGGGCTGCGGAGCCCGGCTGGTTGAGGTCCAAAGCGTGCAAGCCGTTGGCCCAGATGCTCGCGCAGGTGGCCGCGATGAACAGCGTCCACGCGTACAGGCGCGCCGGTCGCGGGGCCTCTCGCAAGACGAGCAGTGCACGCACGCCGTAGGCGATGAACCCGTCGATGACGACGGGGAAGAGGTAGGTGAGCTGGTGCCGGACGTGGACGGCGGTGGCCATCTGCCGCAGCGCGTCGAAGGACAGGGCACATCCGGCGACGCCGAGTAGGACGATGGCCAGCCGGTCCCACCAGGTAGCGCGATGGCGGCCTGGGGGCGTGGCGGGTACAGGGGAGAGGGGCATGGCTTGGGCCTCGCATACGGGGGCGTGGGCGGTGTCTGTGGGGATCCGTCTTGGCCGTCTTGGCGTTGACGCTGCAGGTCAGGCCGGTGCGGCAGGGGTCCGCCCTGGCGTCCTCGCGCGCTGTGCCGCGCGTCTTGGTGCCATGCGGGCTCACCGGCCACGGGGCAGTCATGAGCGGGTGAGCTGTCGCCGTGAGGGCGGCCAGCGGCCTGGCCTCCGGTCCCAAGACGGATCGTTATCCGTCTTGGGACGCTGTGCCGTCTTGGATAGATGGCCTTTGACCTGCTGTTTTACGGCTGGGACGGCAAGGACGGCACGAGACGGCGCAGGCCGGGGTCGGCCTGCCGTGGCCGTCGAGGTGAGGTGCTCTGCCGGTCGCAGCCCGGTCGGGCTGGGGCAGCGACCGACAGAACGGGGTCAGCTCGGCTGTGTGCCAGGGGCGTCGAGCGGGTGGACGGTGGGGCAGTAGCGCTTCCAGGCGTCCGTGAACTTGGCGCGCGTGTAGCCCTTGCGCTGTGTCTGGTCGGGCATGCGCACGTTCGCGGGGCGGATGCCGAACTCGCGCAGCATCCCTGACAGGGCGCGTGCGGTGAGTCCGCCGCGTGCCGACTCGGCCCAGGGTGCCTCGGGGTCGCTGTTGAGCGCGTAGAGGAGAGCGTCCGTCGACAGGCTCTCCGGGTCTCCCGCTGCGGCGAAGGCGCGACGGATGTCGGCGAGGATGCGGGCGTTGCTCGGGCTGTCCTCCTCGGCCTCGACCTCGGCCGCGACCATCTGAGTGCAAGCGACGCGGGCGCGCTCGGGCCACGTGCCACCGGCGAGGTCGGCGACGATCACCAGGGGCTCCCAGGTGTCGGCTGCTCGGTCTTCGACCGGCATGCCCGGCTCCAGATGCACGGCACGCCCCGCAAGGGGCTTGGCCCAGCGGGCGAGCCTCGTGCGCAGTTGGTGCAGCGTGGTGCTGTCGCGCTTGGTGCGGTACGGGCTCACGCGCTCGCCTTCAGCGCGGCGGCGCATCCGGATCACCACCGAGCGATCCATGATCGTGTCAGGGAGGTCGCCGATGCCCGCGATGGCTGCCATGGCGAAGGTGGCGAAGCGATGCGGGGTGTGCTCCTTGCCGACGACCCGCAGGACCGGTCGGCCGCGCTGGTGCCCGGCGTTGAGCAGACCGCGCAGATCCTCGTTCTTCTCCGCCTGCTTGGGGCTGCCGAAGATGGTGTCGGCCTCGTCAACCAGCAGGGTCGGCGGCTCCTCGGTGATGGCGCGGAAGATCGCCGCCGCTGTGGAGTTCACCGTGATGATCGGGTCGTGGACGGTCTCGGTGAGTACGTCGAGCAGGCGGGACTTGCCGCAGCGTTTCGCAGGCCCCACTACGGCCAGGCGAGGCGCGTGCTGCCACGAAGTCTGCAGGTGGGTAGCCGCGACCCACAGCACGACCGCGTCCAGGGACTCCTCGCTGGGCAGGATCACGAACTTGGCGATCGATGCCCTGAGCTGGTCCAGCAGGGCTGAACCCTCAGATGCCGGAGCGTCGGTGGGTACGGGCAGCGGCGGCACTGCTGCGCTATGGGCGTTGGGGGCGGTAGTCTCGTTCAAAGGAGATCCTTACTCGGCGGCTGCGGGGGGCAACCCGTTCCGCCGGGGGTGACTGTCCTGGGATGGGCGGTAGCGTGGTTTCCGAACGACCCCCGGTGTTCGTAGCGCCGGGGGTTTCGTGTTTCTCGGGCGAGAAGCGATCACGCTAACCCGCGCGGGGTTGGACTCCTGATGCTGCCATGGAATTTTATACCCCCTCAGGCTGGATCATGTCAACCCCTGAGCGGTTTGACGCTCCAGCACCTGACAGCATAACCCCTGTTCAACGGACCCTGTTGCATGGATCACAATCGCAACTATTCCCTTGCAGGTTGAGACATCCATGCTGCTATGGTTTAAGGGTCATCGGCTGAGCCCGCGTCCATGGGGAGGGAGGTTGAAAATGGACGACCCTAAGCCGCAACGCTGGAGCCCGCCCGAGGGCGAGGCGCTAGTGGCCCACAATCTGAAGATCTGCCGGAAGGTCGCGCGACTGTCCCAGGAGGACGTCGCCGAGCGCATGAGGCAGCTCGGCTTCAAAATCCACCAGACCCAGATCGCCAAGATCGAGAACGGCAGCCGCTCCATCACCTTCAACGAGGTCATCGGTCTGGCCAAGGCGCTGAGCGTTCCCGCGGAGCACTTCATGACCGAAGCCGTGGCCGGTCCCGACGATCCGAGCTACGAACTCCAGGAAGCGGCCTTTGCCATCCAGGCCGCCGAGCAGGAGTGGAGAGTCGCCCAGGAGCTGGCCGACGCCGCCAAGGCCCGGCTTGACGAGACTGAGCGCACCTACGACGAGATCGCCGAACGCCTCGGCGTCGACGCCCAGGGCCAGTCGGCAGAACTCGTCTGGTACCCGGCTCCGAACTCGCCCGGAGACCCGCTCCGCGAAGACGCCGACCCTTCGGCCGGATAGCCGTCCGCTCGCCGTCCCCCGGCGCTACGAACGCCGAGGGACGAACGCGGGAGATCTACGTTCCACCGCCCATCCCACGCATTCACCCAGCGGTCGCGTTGCCCCGCGACCGCCGAAAGGCATCTCCTCATGTCTGCTTTGCTTGCCCGCTTCGCCGACCTGCTCGGCGTCACTCAGCAGGAACTCCTCGACGCCGTGCAGGAGCACACCGCGCCTCAGCAGGACTCCACGCGCGTCGCCCTCACTGTCGAGGAAGCGGCCCACCGTCTCGGTGTCGGCCGCACCACGATGTACGCCCTCGTCGCCTCCGGTGAGGTGCAGTCCGTCCAGATCGGCCGTCTCCGCCGCGTGCCCGTCCAAGCGCTCGACAGCTACATCAACGCCCGTACGCAGCCTTCGGCGGCGACCGTCGCCCTCGCGGCTTGAGGGGGCTGGCATGGCAAAGTCCCGACAGCCCAACGGCGCCTCCTCGATCTACCTCGGCAACGACGGGAAGTGGCACGGCTATGTCACCGTCGGCGTCAAGGACGACGGCAAGCCCGACCGCCGCCACGTCAAGCGCAAGACCCGCGCCGACGCGACCAAGGCCGTCCGAGAGCTGGAGAAGCAGCGCGACTCCGGCAACGTTCGCAAGGCCGGGCAGACCTGGACGCTCGAGGCATGGCTGACCCACTGGGTCGAGAACATCGCCGCGCTGCACGTCTCCGAGAACACCATCGACGGCTACCGCGTGGCGGTCTACCACCACCTCATACCCGGCATCGGCGCACACCGCCTGGAGAAGTTGGAGCCGGAACACCTGGAGCACTTCTACAAGAAGATGCAGGCCAACGGCAGCGCAGCCGGAACCGCGCACCAGGTCCACCGCACCGTCCGGGCGGCGCTCAACGAGGCGGTGCGCCGACGGCACCTCATCCTCAACCCGGCCCCCATCGCCAAGGCCCCGCGGCTGGAGGAGGAAGAGGTGGTGCCGTACACGGTCGAGGAGATCCAGCGCATCCTCGAAGAGGCCAACGAACAGCGCAATCCGGCGCGTTGGGTCATCGCTCTGGCGCTCGGCCTGCGCCAGGGCGAGGTTCTCGGGCTCAAGTGGACGGACGTCGACTTGGACCTCGGCGTGCTCGTCGTGCATCGAGGTCGGCTTCGGCCCAGGTACAAGCACGGCTGCGGTGGCAGCTGCGGACGCAAACCCGGCTACTGCCCGCAGAAGATCAATACGCGCCGCGAGACCAAGGACACCAAGTCCCGTGCCGGGCGCCGACCCGTCGGACTTCCCGACGAACTGGTCAAGCTGCTCCTCCAGCACCGGGACGAACAGGAGCGCGAGCGCCGCGCTGCTCGCGACCTGTGGGTGGAGAAGGGGTACGTCTTCACCTCCCCGGCCGGTGAGCCGCTCAACCCGAACACGGACCACCACAAGTGGAAAGCCCTGCTGAAGGCAGCGGGCATCCGCGAAGGCCGACTTCACGACGCCCGCCACACCGCAGGCACCGTCCTGCTGATCCTCGGGGTTCAGGACACCGTGGTCGACGCGATCATGGGCTGGGAGCCGGGGAAGTCAGCCCGGATGCGCCGCCGGTACCAGCACCTGACAGGCCGGGTCCTCAGGGACACTGCCGACAAGGTCGGTGGCCTTCTCTGGGGCCGGACCGCTGACTGATCAGCGGACTCGGGAGGGCGAGGGCATGGTTATCCCAACCAGGCCCTCGCCCCCGCCTCCAGCCTGGCATCGGGTTTTGTTGCTCAACGCTCGCCGACCGTGGCCGAGGTCTGGAGCAGAAGCGGAGCAGCAGAACTCCTACTCATTCATCATCAGCGAGGCAGGGTAGTAGCAACTGCCGGTGTCATTGAGGTGTCGCTTCTTGCGGCTCAGCAGCTCATCGAGCGTGACGTGCCCGTCGAGCACGGCGAAGAGGTCGACGCCCTCCATCGTGATGAAGCATGCCCCCTCGGCGTAGCGGTTCTTGGCTCCCTGCGTGAACCCGTGGACGCTGGTATACAGGCCGAGCGTGTTCCTGCCCTTGTGTCGTACCTTCTCGACGAAGCTGCCGAGGTAATGGACCTCGACCGGCTCCTTCAGCCACTTCGCTTCCACGATATACACGTCGGTGTCGAAGGTGATGGATCCGTCGATCTGCTCGTAAGGCAGGTCGTAGGAGAGGCGCGGGTCCAGGTCGAACAGGCGGAAGAGTTGGTTGAGAAAGGGCTCGAACTCACGTCCGGCCTTCTGGCGATTGGGCTCCGCTTCCAAGCGAAGGAACTCGTTCTTCAACTCCGCGAGTCGCTGGGCAAAGCTACGGCGGCTCTCGGTCGCCGCAAGGTGGGCGGCCAGTTCGCTCGTGAAACGGGCCTCGTCCGCGACGAGCCCGCGATGCCGGTCGACGCAGCTCTTCAGCGCTGCCACCGCCTCCCTAGCTTCGGCGATCAGCATGTCAGCATCCTCGTGCCGCTTGAGCTTGGGAAAGCTCGTCATCCCCGAAACGTCGACCATAAGTTCGATTGCCAATTCGCCATACCGTCGTTCATTGGCGTGCAACCGGTCTGCGAACTCCTCGGCGGTCTGCCATTTGTACCCAGAGAAGTCGAGTCCAGCGAGTAGCTCCGGATACTCCTTGGCCCACCGGCGTATGAAGGCTTCCAGGTCGCTCTTGTACCAGAAGATGTGCTTGAGAGCGGTCTCGAGCGCACCGTACGCGGCCGGACTGATCGGCTTCGTGGATATCGGCTCGGCTACCACGTTCCCCCTACCTTCTCGTCGGAGGTTGGCTGAGGACCCGTCACCTGGGCCAGACAATGCTACTCGGCGCTCCCGGCCTCTTCTCGTCCTCGCGGTCACCGAGTTGGACAACACCACCGACATCGCCGCCTCCCGACGACGCCGGTCACGCAGCCCTGGGAGGGTTCCGGCGCGCGTCTGGGCGGGGACGCGATCGCGAGCGGCCTGTTTATCGGCGAGCGGGGGCCTCCAGTGGGCTCTGGTCTTGCGGCAGGTCGTGCCGGTGCCAGCGGTCACGTCGCCACGCCAACCGGTGTGCGGACTCTTGCCCGAAGACAGACTGAAACGACGAGTCCCACGGCGAGCCACGCTGCCACGGCCGGGCCGACGGGCTCCTTCCTGCGGGGGCACCCGGTGCGCCGGATCCTGGGAAGGACTCGGTCTGATCTCGGTGCCCCCGGATATCGTCGTCCTCGTGAGCGACTCAGACGCACAGGCGGCGGCCCGGTGGATGCTGGCGCAGATCATGGACAGCCGAAGCCACGAGCTGTGGCAGACGGACGCTGCTGAGCACATCAAGAAGAACTTCGACGCGCATCTGACCTACATGAACGCGAACGGCAATCTGGCGATCAGCAAGAAGGTCCTCGACGCCTTCCGCATGATCAGCGACGGGACGGTTGTATGGGAGAAGGGGCCGAAGTGCTGGCGCCAGCGCACCCAGCTTGATCCCGCGGGCAAGAGGCAGGTCGGCTGACCCTCCGGCCCGGTCGCACGTACACAGAGCGGTCACCCCCGACGTACAACTGCAACCCAAACTGCAACCCTCGAACGACGAAGGACCCGGCCGCTGAGCGGTCGGGTCCTTCGTTTGCCCAGGTGGGCGAGTGCGGAGGATACGAGATTCGAACTCGTGAGGGGTTGCCCCCAACACGCTTTCCAAGCGTGCGCCCTAGGCCACTAGGCGAATCCTCCGCGGCAAACATTACAAGACTCCAGGGGGTGGTTGCGAACTCGATCCGCAGTGGGCCGATCGGGTACCCTGGGCGCAGCCCCTCACGTGGCGCTATCTCGCTGAACCCCCCCAGGGCCGGAAGGCAGCAAGGGTAAGTGGGCTCTGGCGGGTGCGTGAGGGGTCTTTTCTTGCCCGGGGCCCCGCCCCGGGAACTCGTCGGGATACGCCCGGGCCTGCACGGATCCCGTAGTGGATCTTGTGCGGTTCCGTTCCGGCCGCCGCGCCGCTCCCCGTAGCGGCTCGCGCCGCTGCGGCGAGGCTGCGCCCGCACAGGCTTGACCGGTAGGCTTTCCGTGTGATCTTCAAGCGCATCGGAAGCAGTCGGCCGTATCCCGACCACGGCCGCACGAGCACCCGCGAGTGGGCGGACGTCGCGCCGCGCCCGGTACGCCTCGACCAGTTGGTCACCACGAAGGGCCAGCTCGACCTGGAGACGCTCCTGGCCGAGGACTCGACGTTCTACGGGGATCTCTTCGCGCACGTCGTGAAATGGCAGGGCGACCTCTATCTGGAGGACGGCCTGCACCGGGCCGTGCGGGCGGCGCTCCAGCAGCGCCAGGTGCTGCACGCTCGCGTCCTCGAGATGGACTGACCGGACGACCAGATCCGGAGGAGAACATGCCGGAAATGATCCGAATTGACCCTCCCTCAAGGGGTAATTGATCCTTTCGGGTTGACGGATACGCCATTCGTTGATCATCTAGTAGGCCTTGGCGGAATCCCGCACTACGCTGCGGCTATGAGCATGCTCACACCCCCCGGCATGGGCGGAAAGTACCGGATCACCGGGAACCAGTACCCGCGCATGCGGCGCCCCCGCAACAACCGCCGCATCGTGCTGGCCGCCGTCGCCGCCGTTGCCGTGGTCGGGCTGATCGGCTGGGGAACGGTGCAGCTCATTCATGTCTTCGGCGGCGGGTTCGGCCGCTCGCACACCACCGCCGGCGCCTCGCACTGCGCGGTCGGCTCCAAGGCGGCCCTGGGCAACGTGCCGAAGCCCGCCGCGGTCACAGTCAACGTCTACAACGCCACGTCACGCGGCGGGCTCGCCAAGACCACCGCCGACGAGCTGAGGAAACGCGGCTTCGCGGTCGGCAAGGTGGGCAACGCCCCGGCCGCCTACGACAAGAAGGTCAAGGGCACCGCCATACTGCTCGGCGGGCCCAACGCGCAGGGGGCGCTCAAGGTGCTCGGCACCCAGCTCGCGGCCGCGGACGTGAAGACCGACCCGTCACGGAACGGCGCGTCCGACGTCGATCTGATCATCGGTGACGGGTTTGCCGCGCTCGATCCGCAGAAGAACGCGGACCAGGCGCTGACCGCTCTCTCCCAGGCCGCGCCCACGGCGGCGTCGTCAACCCACGCCAAGGCCTGCTGAGCGGCCGCCGGAAGGCTCCGACGGCCGCGAGTCCGGGAGGGCCGCCACAGCCCGTCCAGCGGATCTTCAGCGCCAGATCGGCGGGATCTTCGGCACCAGGGCGCCCGCGGGCTGTGGCGGCGACTGAACACCGCTCGGCGCGCGCCAGCGGGCGGCGCCGTACCGGCCGCGCCCGACGGTGATCCGCCGGACCGGCCCTGAACCCCTAACCAGCCGTTCCGTACATCCGGTCACCAGCGTCGCCCAGACCCGGCACGATGTAGCCGTGCTCGTTGAGCCGCTCGTCGATCGAGGCGGTGACCACGGTGACCGGCTGCCCGGCCAGCTCGCGCTCCATGACCTGCACGCCCTCGGGCGCGGCCAGCAGGCAGAGCGCGGTCACATCGTCCGCGCCCCGCTCTATGAGCGTGTTGATCGCGGCCACCAGCGTGCCGCCGGTGGCGAGCATCGGGTCGAGCACGTAGACCTGTCGGCCGGACAGGTCGTCCGGCATCCGGGTCGCGTACGTCGAGGCCTTGAGCGTGTCCTCGTCGCGGACCATGCCGAGGAAGCCGACCTCGGCGGTCGGCAGCAGCCGCACCATGCCGTCGAGCATGCCGAGCCCCGCGCGCAGGATCGGCACGACCAGCGGGCGCGGATGCGAAAGCCGGACACCGGTGGTGGGGCAGACCGGCGTGACGATGTCGACCGGCTCGATGCGTACGTCACGAGTGGCCTCGTACGCGAGCAGGGTGACGAGCTCGTCGGCGAGCCGCCGGAAGGTGGGCGAGTCGGTGCGCTGGTCGCGCAGCGTGGTGAGTTTGTGCGCCACCAGCGGGTGGTCGACGACGTGGATCCGCATGCCCTCGACATTAACTGAGGTTCGGGGGTGGAAACCGCCACCCAGGCGGGCATGGAAGGCCGCGCAGCGGCCCGTTCCAGGCATCCGCGAAACCGCCGCGAACGCCCGACGGGCATCAATCCCGGCCTTGCGGGAAAGTGTGACGGTACGCCGTACGTAACCGTACGTAGAGGTGGTAGCCATGGCTGAGCGGCGAGAAGGGCGCGACGGACAGCAGGAGCCGGTGGGCCCCGGTGCCGAGAAGTCCATGCCCGATCCCGCCGACCCGCCCGAGGCGTCGGAGAAGACCGGGGCACCGGACACCGCGGACGACCACGACTCGGAGCGCAGGCGGCGGCGCGCCCTGTTCCTGCGCGAGCTGCACGAGGCCAAGGAGCTACGGGCCAGGGTGCAGCCGAGAAGGGCCCGCGCGGCCCGCGCGCGCGAGCAGATGCGGATGCGGACTTTCCGATGGTGACCGCCGCCGCGCCCGGCCGACGACCCGGGGTGTCCGCCGGTAACACCGCCACGCAGCCACCCGAGCGTCCTAAAAAGCCCGAAAAAACGTGCACGGCCTGGCACGACGCAGTGCGGAAGACCCTTCCCAACGCTTAGGTTTCTGCCACGATGCCGAGTGGGCGGGACATAATCCCGTCCGTCCCGGCACACCTAGGACCAGTGGGAGAGTCACGGTGTACTTCGCCGCACTGCTCGCGCGCACCGAGGACGGGTGGGAAGCGAGCGATACGGAGCTTGACGATGTGGAAGCCCTCACCGATCTGGTGGACCTCGCACGCGAGGACGCGGTCGATGAGGACACAGTGCTCGTCTTGATCGAGCAGGAAGACGCGTGGTTCGGCATCGTCCGGGTGGACGGCGAGGACGACCCGCGGATCTTCGTTTCGGACGCGTCCGCCGCGTCCCGCAGTTCGTACGGGGCCATGCTCACGGACGAGCTGCTGGGGCGCGACGCGGACGAGGTGGATGAACTCGACGCCCTCGACCTGGACGGCACCGAGGACGGCGAGGATGAGGATACGGAGGACGAAGAGGCCGCCGACGAGACCGGGCCCGTCCCGGTAGGACCGCTGGGCGACGCGGGGCTGCTGTCCGACCTCGCGGTGAGCGAGGACGCGCTGCGGTCCCTCGACGGCGACGCGCTCAGCCAGATCGCCGACGCTCTCGGGTGCTCCGAGGTGCTGGAGGCCGTCCGCTGAGCACCGATCCACCCGCACGGCCCGGTCCCCACGGCGACCCGCTACGGGGACCGTGGGCCGCGCCCATGCGGCTCGCCCTGGAGGAGGCCGCGCTGGCACCACGTACCGGCGATGTGCCGGTGGGCGCGGTCGTCCTCGCCGCGGACGGCGGCGTCATCGGCCGGGGCCACAACGAGCGCGAGGCCTCCGGTGACCCGACCGCCCACGCCGAGGTCCTGGCGATCCGCGAGGCCGCCGGGGCCGTCGGAGAGTGGCGGCTGTCCGGCTGCACGCTCGTCGTCACCCTGGAGCCCTGCACGATGTGCGCGGGCGCGATCGTGCTGTCCCGGCTCGACCGGGTGGTCTACGGGGCACGCGACGAGAAGGCCGGTGCCGTCGGCTCCCTGTGGGACGTCGTACGGGACCGCCGCCTCAACCACCGCCCCGAGGTGATCTCCGGCGTGCTGCCGGACGAGTGCGGCCGCCTGCTCACCGACTTCTTCCGCGGCGGCACGGATCCCCACGGCGGGGTCGCCGCGGACGGCGGCTCCGGGGCCGCTCCGGGGGCCGGGGAAGGAACCGATTTCGGCGCACGGCCCGGCGTCCGCTAAGCTCTCTCTCGGTAGCGTGTCCGAGCGGCCTAAGGAGCACGCCTCGAAAGCGTGTGAGGGGGCAACTCCTCCGTGGGTTCAAATCCCACCGCTACCGCCAGCACCCCCTCTGGGACGTGGAAACACGAGCCAGAGGGGGTTTTGCTTGTGCCCCGACGGTCGTCGCTCGTCTCCCGATGTTCGTCGCTTGCGCCCCGACGCGTTCGCCGGTGCGCCGACGGGAGCGGCGGCGGCTCTCGGCCAATCTCGGCCGCCGCCCTCCGGGAGGCCTCAACCACCCCTGGGCTGAAGGGGACTTGGAGATTCAACGGATCACGGGGGGCGGAAGAACGCCCCCGCCCCAGCCTTGAGCAACGGGCCGGGGGCGGAGCGCGCACCACCATGCGGAAGGCCAGGGGGAGCGGCATCGGAGGGACACATCCGCTCCCCCTGACGAGGAGGGCCTCCGGGCTCGGCCGTGGTCAGGGTGGGCCACGACACGGCCCCCGCAGGGAGGACCCGATTCCGACCTGCCGGATTCCTGCCAGATCCGACGGGTTCATGAACCATTCTGAACGCCTCCCGCCACCTTCGAGCTAGACAAAAGGCCCTTCGAGCTCGACAAAGGGCCTGGTTCCAAGGGACCTTGGACCGTAAAAGCGCGCTAAATGACAGGCTTGGACACTCGGTGGCTAGACTCTCGCCACTGCACGGTGGGGCGTAACCGTGGTCGGGCGCCACGGCTGGGGAGGCAGGGCAGGGAATGGCACAGGCGAGGAAGATAGCGATGTACATCCTCATCGTCTTCGTGTTGTACACGATCATCACCTCCCCCGCGCGCGCCGCACAACTGGTCCAGGTAGGGTTCGAGGGCATTTCAACCGCTGCCAAGGGCGTCGGGAAGTTCATGTCGCAGCTCGTCAACTGACATCGCGTCCCAGCGGCTGGACCGGCCTGTGAGAAGAAACGGTTCACCTGCGCTGACCAGTAACGCTCCATGCCGACCCGAGCACCCGACGGCAGGCTGCCGTTACGGCCCGGAGGAGCGTCACATGATCCGTCACCTGGTTCTGTTCAAGCTCAACGAGGGCGTCGACCGCGACGACCCCCGCGTGGTTGACGGCGTACGGGCGTTCGAGAAGCTCGGCGAGCAGATCCCCGAGCTCGCCTCCTGGGAGTGCGCCTGGAACATCACGGACCGGCCGATCGCCTACGACTACGCGATCAACTGCACCGTCGCCGACCGCGACGCACTGGTCCGCTATCTGGAGCATCCCGCCCACCAGGCGGGTGTCGCGCCCTGGCAGGAATTCTCCACCTGGGTGATCGCGGATTACGAGATCTGACGCATCACCGCAGTTCTCTGAACGCACAGCCCCCGCCCCGCGGCGGGGGCTGTGCCATGCCCACAGCGGTTTCCCAGGGCGGGTCGGCACGGGCACACGGCGCCAAGAGTCACCCAACTGCCCACCAACACGGCACTTTACGGTGCTTGCACACAGTGGACATGTCTTGTGATGCTATGACCGCTTTTGCCGGATCAGTGACCGTCGATGGGTGGTGAGAGTCCTGGCCGCTCGAACCGTGCCTTCGCCGTCCACGACACCCACCGCACCCCGCTCAGCCGAGCCGTGCACCGCCGATCCCTCCACCACAGCACCCGCCACCACAGCACCCTCCACGACGGAGCAAGCCGCCGCGAAGCCAGCCCCCAGGGAGCCCGCCGCCACAGAACCGCCCGCATCACCTCCGGATCCGACCGAGCCGCACACAGACCCGACTGAGGCACACGCAGATCCGACTGAGGCATATCCGGAATCGATCGAATCGGCATCGGATCCGACCACAGCCTCCTCGACGACCGGACAACCGACCCCGCCCACCGGTCGACCGGCCCGCAGCAGCCGGGCCGCCGACGCACGCGCCCTCACACAGGTGCTGTTCGACGAGCTGTCCGGGCTGGAGCCGGGCACCCCCGAGCACGCCCGGGTGCGCGCCGCGCTGATCGAGATCAACCTGCCCCTGGTGCGGTACGCGGCGGCACGGTTCCGCAGCCGCAACGAACCGATGGAGGACGTGGTACAGGTCGGCACGATCGGGCTGATCAACGCGATCGACCGGTTCGATCCGGAACGCGGAGTGCAGTTCCCCACCTTCGCGATGCCCACCGTCGTGGGCGAGATCAAGCGCTACTTCAGGGACAACGTACGCACCGTCCACGTCCCCAGACGGCTGCACGAGCTGTGGGTGCAAGTCAGCGGCGCCATCGAGGATCTGACGGTGCTGCACGGGCGGTCGCCCACCACCGCGGAGATCGCCGAACGGCTGGGGCTGTCCGAGGAGGAGGTGCTGGCCTGCCTGGAGGCCGGCCGGGCCTACCACGCGACCTCCCTCGAAGCGGCACAGGAGGGCGACGGGGCGCCCGGCCTGCTGGACCGGCTCGGCTACGAGGACCCCGAGCTCGCCGGGGTCGAACACCGCGAACTGGTACGGCATCTGCTGGTGCAGCTTCCGGAGCGGGAGCGCCGCATTCTGCTGCTGCGGTATTTCGGGAATCTGACCCAGTCACAGATCAGTGCGGAGCTGGGCGTCTCCCAGATGCATGTGTCGAGGCTACTCTCGCGTAGCTTCGCTCGACTGCGATCCGCAAATCAGCTCGAAGCGTAGCTGACGAGGACTAACGTCACCTGACAAATAAGTCGACATGGCGCTACAGCGTGTTGCCGACATGTGACATTCTGCTTGAACCGCGTTTGTCGTGGCCCGGCCTCCGGTATTCAGGTGGAGGAACCGTTGCTCGCGACCCGTCCGCGACCTCAAGGGGGTGGCATGTCCGTAGAAGTGGGCAGTCCGAAGGTGCTGGAGTCCGAGGCGCCGTTCGACGCCGACAACGCGGCGCCGCTCAGCGCCGACAACGCGCTCAGCCCCGACACCGCACTCAGCGCCGACACCGGCGAGGCCATCAACACGCGTACGCTGTCCCGCTCCCTGTTCCTGCGGCTCGCCGAGCTACCGCAGGACAGCCCGGAGCGCGGCTACGTCCGCGACACGCTGATCGAACTCAACCTCCCCCTGGTCCGGTACGCGTCGGCGCGCTTCCGCAGCCGCAACGAGCCGATGGAGGACATCGTCCAGGTCGGAACGATCGGCCTGATCAAGGCGATTGACCGGTTCGACTGCAACCGCGGGGTCGAGTTCCCGACCTTCGCGATGCCCACCGTCGTCGGCGAGATCAAGCGGTTCTTCCGGGACACCTCCTGGTCGGTCCGGGTGCCGCGCAGGCTGCAGGAGCTGCGGCTGGCGCTGACCAAGACGAGCGACGAGCTCTCCCAGCGGCTCGACCGGTCGCCCACCGTCGCCGAACTCGCCAGCGCCCTGGGGGTGTCGGAGGAGGACGTGGTCGACGGTCTGGCGGTCGGCAACGCGTACACGGCCTCCTCGCTGGACTCCCCGCCCCCCGAGGAGGACGGCGGCGAGGGTTCGCTCGCGGACCGCCTCGGTTACGAGGACACCGCGCTCGAAGGCGTCGAGTACCGCGAGTCGCTCAAGCCGCTACTGGCCCAACTCCCGCCCCGCGAGCGGCGGATCATCATGCTCCGCTTCTTTGCCAACATGACGCAGTCGCAGATCGGCGAGGAGGTCGGCATCTCGCAGATGCATGTCTCCCGGCTGCTGACCAGGACGCTGGCGCAGCTACGGGACGGGCTGACGGCCGAGTAGCCTGCGGGCTAGGCAGCTCTGACGGTGCGTCAGTACACTGGCGCGATGCTTCGGATAGCCGACCGCCGGGGAACGCGGAGGCGGAGCTCAACGCCCGGGTCGAAGGCGCCGGGTTCCGCACTCCGAAGGCCGGGAACGGACAGCGGACGGGCCCTCCTGGTCACCTCGGCGGTCGTGCTGTGTCTGGCGGCCCTGGTGCTGCTGCTGACCTCCGGTGCGGGCCGTACGGGCGGCGGTGGTGGCGGCTATGTGGCGGTGGGCGCCGCTGGCGCCTCCGCCGATCCGGGCCATGCCGTCCCGCCGGACGGCAGGGTGACCCTCGTACCACTGGACGGCACGCCCACCGCGGCGGCGCCGTCGCCGGGGCACGCCTCGTCCGCCGCCTCCCGTACGGGCGGCGCGGGCGCGGGCACCGGCAGTCCGCGCACGGCGACGGCCGCGCCGACCGGCGGCTACCCGGGCGCGGCGCCCCCGGCACCGGGCACCCCGACCGCCTCCGGATCCCCCAGCGCGCCGGGAGACCGGCCCGCGCACCTGACCGTCAGCGGGCCGCGACAGGCCGCGACCGACCAGCGGTGGTGTCAGGACGTCACCGTGGACTTCACCAACTCGGGTGATCTTCCGGCGACTTCGGGCACGGTGACCTTCGGCACCCACATCATCGGTCTGCTGGGCGTCGACTGGGCGACCGTCGACACCACCGAGAACGTGCCGGTGCCGATCGCCGGGGGCCGGCGGGTCGGCAAGACCTGGGAGATCTGTGTCGACGCCTGGCGGGTACCGCTGGGCATGCACATCGAGACCCGGAGCGTCACGCTCCAGGCCTGAGGCAAGACCATGCGGCATTGCCGCTGTTGTGCGGGTCCGCCCCGCTATGGGGGGACCGGCGCGGGTTATCCCAGGGCGAAGTAGGCGATCGCCGCGATGACCAGCACCGCCACGACAACGCCCACGACCACACCGGTCCGAGAGCCGCCGCGCGAACTGCCGTACGTGGTCGCGGAGGCCGCGGCCGGTGCGCGACCCGGGGTGGCGCCCTCGTCCACGAAAGCGCGGAACATCTGCGTGCTGCCCGCGGGGTCGTGGTTCTGCTCGGGGTTCTGGTAGTCAGCCATGACGCAGGACCCTAGCGAAGTCGGGAAGCGGAATACCAGAGACCCCCGCCGCGCTGTAGCTGCTTATGGCACGTATCGGAAGTTCTGAACTCGATGTCTTCCCGCTCGCCTTCGGCGGCAATGTCTTCGGCTGGACCGCCGACGAGAAGGAATCCTTCGAACTGCTGGACGCCTACACCGCGGCGGGCGGCAACTTCGTCGACACCGCGGACGTCTATTCCGCGTGGGCACCGGGCAACTCCGGCGGTGAGTCCGAGACCATCCTCGGCCGCTGGTTCGCCGCACGCGGCAAGAGCAAGCGCGACCAGGTCGTCGTGGCCACCAAGGTCGGCCAGCACCCCGACTTCCCGGGACTCAAGGCCGCCACGATCAAGGGTGCGGTCGAGCAGTCGCTGCGGCGTCTGCAGACCGACCACATCGATCTCTACTACACGCACCGCGACGATCCGGACACGCCGGTCGAGGAGTTCCTCGGCGCGCTGGACCAGCTGGTCAAGGAGGGCAAGGTGCGCGAGATCGGCGCCTCCAACATCAGCCCCGCGCGGCTCACCGAGGCGCTGGCGGCCTCCGAGCGCGACGGCCTGGCCAAGTACGTCGCGCTCCAGCAGCACTACAACCTGGTGGAGCGCGACCAGTACGAGGGCCCGCTCGCCGATGTCGTCGCCTCGCACGGCCTGTCGTCGGTCCCGTACTACGCGCTGGCGTCCGGCTTCCTCACCGGGAAGTACCGGCCAGGGGCGCAGGTGGACAGTCCCCGCGCCGGGGGCGCGGGCAAGTACCTGGACAGCGAGCGCGGGCAGCGGGTCCTGACCGCCCTGGACGAGGTCGCGCAGGCGCACGACGCCCAGGTGGCGACGGTGGCCCTGGCCTGGCTCGCGGCCCAGCCGACGGTCGCGGCGCCCATCGCCAGCGCCCGCACTCTCGACCAGTTGCCCGCCCTGCTCGCCATGGCGGACCTCACACTGTCCGCCGACGAGCTCGCGAAGCTGACCGCCGCTTCGGCCTGACCAGGCAGTACACCGGGTGCCGCCCGCTTCCCCGATGGGAGGCGGGCGGCACCTTTACGTCATCTTTACATACCAATGGCCGAATTAATTTGCCTGTAGCAACTAACCGGTTTAAGGTTGCTTCAGGCAACTAGTCCTGGCTGGGGGTGCTCATGGTGACGCGGACACGGTGCGCGGATCTCGTACAGCAACTCAGCGCACTGGCAGCGGTCAGCCGAGGGCTCGGCCGCGCGTTGCCGCCCGACTGCCCCGCCGCCTCGGTCGCGGTGCTCCGGATCCTCAGCCGGTACGGCGAGATGCGGATGAGCCGACTGGCCGAACTCCTGGACGTCGACATGTCGGTGACCAGCCGCCATGTCGCGCACCTGGCGGCCCGGGGATGGCTTGACCGCCACCCCGATCCACAAGACAAGAGATCACGGCTGCTGCGCCTCAACCCGCTCGGCGAGCAGGTCCTGCGTCAGGCGTCGGACCGCATCGCCGAGGAGCTCGCCGACTTCCTCCTGGACTGGACGGACGACGAAGTGGCGCAGCTCACCGTGCTGCTGGCCCGGCTGCGTGCGAGCTTCGACGGCTGCCGACCAGGGCACCAGGACGCGGCAGCGCCCCGAGAGGCCATCCGCTGAGGGTGCGCACACACAGAGATTTCCCCGGGGACCGCCCCACAGGTGCCCTGGACGAGTAAAGGATGACGATGGCTTCAACCACACCAGCCGGTGTGCGGGAGGCGGATCCGAAGCGCGGAGCCCATCGGGCCCACGGGTCCCATGGCACGCACGGCACCCACGGCACCCACGGCACCCACGGGGACGACGCAGCCCCCATGTCCCACCGGCAGATCATGGAGGCGCTCTCCGGGCTGATGCTCGGCCTGTTCGTGGCGATCCTGTCGTCCACGATCGTCTCCACCGCCCTTCCCACCATCCTCGCCGACATCGGGGGCGGCCAGGAGGCCTACACCTGGATCGTCACCGCGTCGCTGCTCGCGGTGACCGCGACCACCCCGCTGTGGGGCAAGATGTCGGACCTGGTGAGCAAGAAGCTCCTGGTCCAACTCGCCCTGGTGCTCTACATCGTGGCCTCCGTCGTCGCCGGTCTCGCGCAGAACGCGGGGACGCTGATCGCCTGCCGGGTGGTGCAGGGCATAGGCGCGGGCGGTCTGTCCGCCCTCTCCCAGGTGATCATGGCCGCGATGATCTCGCCGCGGCAGCGCGGCCGGTACAGCGGCTACCTCGGCGCCACCTTCGCGGTCGCCACCGTCGGCGGCCCGCTGATCGGCGGTGTCATCACCGACACCAGCTGGCTCGGTTGGCGCTGGTGCTTCTACGTCGTCGTGCCGTTCGCGCTGATCGCGCTGGTCGTGCTGCAGAAGACCATCCACCTTCCGGTGGTCAGGCGGCAGGTCAAGGTCGACTGGCTGGGCGCGTTCTTCGTCACCGCCGCGGTCTGCCTGCTGATGGTCTGGGTCACCCTCGCCGGGGACAAGTACGACTGGCTGTCGTGGCAGACGTACGTCATGGTCTCGGGCTCGGTGGTGCTCGGCCTGATCTTCCTGCTGGTGGAGTCCAAGGCGAGTGAACCGATCATTCCGCTGCGGCTGTTCCGCAACGCCACGATCACGCTCACCTCGCTGGCCAGCGTCTTCGTCGGCGTCGCGATGTTCGCCGGAACGGTCTTCCTCAGCCAGTACTTCCAGTTGGCGCGCGGCAAGACTCCCGCGATGTCCGGTGTGCTGACGATCCCGCTGGTCCTCGGGCTGTTCGTGTCCTCGATGGCCTCCGGGCAGATCATCACCCGTACCGGCCGCTGGAAGGCGTTCCTGGTCTCCGGTGGCGTCTTCCTGACCGCGGGCGCCGGGCTGTTGAGCCTGATGCGGTACGACACCGCGTACTGGCAGGTCGCCGTCTACATGGCACTGCTCGGCCTCGGCATCGGTCTGATGATGCAGAACCTGGTGCTGGCCGTGCAGAACCAGGTGGCCCCGAAGGACCTCGGCTCGGCCAGCTCGTTGGTGACGTTCTTCCGGTCGCTCGGCGGTGCGGTCGGCGTGGCCGCGCTCGGCGCGGCGCTCAGCAACCGCATCACCCACTACGCGAAGGAGGGTTTCGCGGCGCTCGGCGTCCCGATGCCCGCCTCACAAGGTGGCGGGGCCAACATCCCGGATCTCAAGAAGCTTCCGCTTCCGATCCGTACGATCGTCGAGAGCTCCTACGGGCACGGCATCGCGGATGTCTTCGTCTACGCCGCGCCCTTCGCGTTCGTCGCCTTCCTCCTGGTGCTGTTCATCAAGGAGGTGCCGCTGAAGACCGCGAGCGGTCTGCAGCAGACCGCGGGAGTTCCCGCGCACGACAGGGCGGCGGCGGACGCCCCCGTCACCATCCCCGCGCCGGCTTCGGAGTCCGAGCTGGTCGCTGTGGCCGCAGCCGCCGATGCTCAGCCGGTCACCGTGTACGCCTCGGCGGGTTCCGGCCCGTCCGGCGAGGAGGTTCCCATGAACGGCATCACCATCCACGGTTCCGTCCGCAACGCCGAAGGCGTGGGCGTCGGTTCCGCGAACCTGACCCTGATATCCCTGCAGGGACGGCAGTTGGGCCGCGCCCAGGCCGGGACCGACGGCGGCTACTGGCTCGCCGCCCCGGGCGCGGGATCGTACGTCCTGATCGCGGCCGCCGACGGGCACCAGCCGCAGGCCGCCACCGTGGTGGTGGGTGACGCGCCGCTCGGCTACGACATCGTGCTGTCCGGCACCAGCGGCCTGGCCGGTGTGGTGCGCGGCGCGGCCGACGGGTCGCCGGTGGACGGTGCGATGGTGGTCGTCACCGATGTGCGGGGTGAGGTGCTGGCCACCGCGAAGACCGGTGAGTCGGGCACGTTCACCTTCGAAGAGCTGCCCACGGGCGTCTTCACGCTCGCGGTCAACGCGGCCGCGTACCGCCCGGCGGCGCTGCCGGTCGAGATCGGTGCGCAGGGGGTCACCCGGGTCGAGGTCGAACTCGCCTCCGGAGCGCATCTGCAGGGCACGGTACGGGCCGGTGCGGACCAGCGGGCGACGGCCGACGCGCGGGTCACGCTGATCGACGCGGCGGGCAATGTCGCGGGCACGGCGACCACCGGTGAGGACGGCTCCTATGCCTTCACCGATCTGAACGCGGGCGACTACACGCTGATCGCCAGCGGTTACCCGCCGGTCGCCCGCACGCTCGTGGTGGACGGTCGGGGCGAGGAAGCCTTCGACGTCGAACTGGGCCACCCGGCCGAGTAACCGAAGCGACTGGCGGGCGCGCACAGCGGAGACGCGTACCGCCAGTTCGGGGGAGAACGGGTTCCGGTCGGCGGCCGGAGCAGGGGACGGCCGAGGCCGTCCGGCCGGAGCCCGTGACCAAACGATCAGGAGACGCAATGACCACGCATGCGGGTGAGGGCAACACCGGACTTCGGGCCCGGATTCGGACCAAGGACGGTTGGGCGGTGCAGCACGCGGTGCTGACCGTCACGGATATGACAGGTAGTCAGGTGCGGCGGGAGACCGCAGACGACGACGGGGTGGTACGGACCGATCCGCTGCCGCCGGGCGCCTACACGGTGATCGTGACGGCCGTCGGCTACCAGCCCACCGCCTCAACCGCGATCGTCAGCGCCGCGGGCCGGGCGGACCTGGGCAATCTGGTCCTCGCCCGGCAGGGCGGTGTCGAACTGCCGCCGCCCGGACCGTGGACCGTCGACCCGGCGCACTCCTCGGTCGGCGCGGTCGCGCAGCACCTGGGCATCTCCAGCGTGCGCGGCCACTTCACCGAGTTCCGCGGCCAGATCACGATCGCCGAGAACGTCGAGCAGTCATCGGTGGTCGCGGCCATCACCGCGGCGAGCATCGACACCGGCAACAAGATGCGCGACGACCACCTGCGGTCCCCCGACTTCCTCCATGTGGACGTCCACCCGGAGATCACCTACCGCAGCACCGGTGGCGTCACCCCGGCCGGACCGGACCGCTGGACGGTGCACGGCGAGCTGACGATGAACGCGCTGACCCGCCCGGTGGACCTCGACCTGACCTACCTGGGCACCGGCCCCGACCCGTGGGGCGGCACCCGGGCCGCGTTCCGCGCGACGGCGGAGCTGCGTCGGGAGGACTTCGCCATGAACTACAACCAGGTGCTGCAGGCGGGCATCGCGGCCATCGGTACGACACTGCGCGTGGAACTCGACATCCAGGCGGTCCAGGGCGAGTCACTGCCGATGGCCTGAGCGCGGTCGTAGAGTGCGGACATGGCACCGCACATCGCGACCAACACCACCGTGGACCTCGGCCAGTTGCTTGACTTCGTCCGGCCCAGGCACCGGGCCATCCTGCTGACCACCCGCGCGGACGGGCGGCCACAGGGCTCCCCGGTGACCTGCGGCGTGGACGGCTCCGGGCGGCTGGCCGTCTCCACGTATCCGGACCGCGCCAAGGCCCGCAACGTCCGCCGGGATCCCCGCGCTTCGCTGATCGTCCTGTCCGACGACTGGAACGGACCCTGGGTGCAGATCGACGGCCCCGCGCAGGTCGTCGACCTGCCCGAGTCCATCGAGCCCCTGGTCGAGTACTACCGCAACATCGCGGGCGAACACCCCGACTGGGACGAGTACCGGGAGGCGATGCGGCGACAGGGCAAGTCCCTGATCCGGGTCACACCCGAGCGGTGGGGGCCGATCGCGACGGGCGGCTTCCCACCGGGCGTGGCGGAGTAGCGCCGAACCGGCCGCGCCCCGGCGAGGATCCGCCGGAAGGGCCCTACCCCCGGTCGCGCATCGTCTCGATGCCCGCGATCACGCACTCCAGCGCGAAGGTGAAGTCGCGGTCGCGCAACTGCGCCATGGGCGCCTTGGTGCGCTGGTCGATGAACTCGGTGAGGTCCTGGTACTCGGGACGGTCGCGCACCGCACCCGCCATCTCGTGGAAGAGGTCGTCCTCGCTGGCGCCGGTGCTGCGGCACAGCTCGGTCCAGCGGCCCTCCACGGTGCCGTAGCCGTAGACGAACTGGTAGACGGCGGCGAGGGCGCCGGGGACCATCTCGGGCGGCAGTCCGGCGCGTTGCATGACCTGGTGGGCGACGGTGCTGAACGCCACCGACTTCGGGCCGACGTTGGCGTACTCGCCCATCAGACGGGGCGCCCACGGATGGGTGGCGAGCATCCTGCGGTAGCTGGAGGCGAGTTCGCGCACCGTGTCGCGCCAGTCGGCGACCGCGTCCCCAGCGGACAGCGGGACCTCGCCGAACACCTCGTCCAGCGCGTACTCCAGCAGATCGTCCTTGTTGTCGACGTACCAGTAGACGGACATCGGCGTCACGCCGAGTTCGGCGGCGAGACGGCGCATCGAGAAGTTCTGCAGACCGTGCGCGTCCAGCAGGCGGACCGTGGCCCTGACGATCTTGTCGTGGTCGAGCCCGGCAGGCTGCTCCGACCTCTTCCGCCTGCCCCCCGCGCTCTCGTTCAGCCACACGCTCGCTTGCGGCTTGCTGGCGCGGGGGGCGGGTGCCATGGCTTCTCCTCGGTCGGGCTTCGTCAGCGGTGCGCTGCGTAGGTGATGCTAAGCCGCAGCCTCGGCCAGAGCCGGACTCCGGCGGTCGGAGTCGGTGCGGTCCGCGCGGTGCAGGAGGAACGCCGCGAGCAGACCACCGGCGAGGACCGCCGCCGCGCCAATGAGTTGGCTGGTGCTGACGCCGGAGGCGAACGCGTCGGCGACCGCGGTGCGCTGTTCCTGGCCGTGCGCGGCGGCAAGGGCGGCGGGCAGCGAGCCCGCGCCGATCGCGACCGGAAGGAGCGCGGCGAAGCGGGAGTTGAGGACCGCGCCGAGTACCGCGATGCCAAGTCCGTTGCCGAACTCTGTCAGCGTGCCGTTGACGCCCGCACCGATGCCCGCCCGCTCCGGCGGAATCGCGCTCATCAGCGCGGCGCCCATCGCGGGCATGGCCAGCGCGATGCCGATCCCCATCAGGATCAGGCCGAGCAGCATGCCCTGGTACCCGTGCCTGCCGAGGACGGAGACCAGCGCGAGGCCGACCGCCAGCAGGGTCATGCCCAGCACGACGATCCGTGCCGTACCGATCCTGCGCAGCAGGCGGGAGCCGACGCCCAGGATGTTCAGCAGCGCGATGCACGCGGCAAGCGGTGCGGTACACAGGCCCGCCTTCAACGGCCCGTAGCCGAAGACGAACTGCAGATGCTGGGTGAGCAGGAAGAACGATCCGCCCATCCCGAAGGCCACCAGGATCCCGCCCGCGACCGCCCCGACGAAGCGGCGGTTGCGGAAGAACCGCATGTCCAGCATGGGGTGCGGGGTGCGGCGTTCCCAGAGCGCGAATCCGGTGAGCGTCGCGACGCCGATGAACGCGGGAAGCAGCACATCGGCGGACGTCCAGCCGTGGACAGGGCCCGAGATGATCGCGTAGACCACGCCCACCATGCCGACGGTGGACAGCAGTGCGCCCAGCAGGTCGGGGCGCTCGCCCAGCGGGTTCTTCGACTCGGGGATGAGGCGGGCGACGGCCGCCAGGCCGATCAGCGCCACCGGGACGTTGATCAGGAAGATCGATCCCCACCAGAAGCGGCCGAGCAGCGCACCGCCGATCAGTGGCCCGGCGGCGAAGCCGAAGGTGAGGACGGTGCTCCACAGGCCGATGGCCTTCGTCCGCTCCTGGTCGTCGAAGACCTGGATGATCACGGCCAGGGTG
This sequence comes from Streptomyces sp. NPDC020096, assembly GCA_040631425.1. Taxonomy (GTDB): domain Bacteria; phylum Actinomycetota; class Actinomycetes; order Streptomycetales; family Streptomycetaceae; genus Streptantibioticus_A. Next base: position 465,018 of record JBEYJY010000001.1, on the reverse strand, counting down.
GTGGTCATCAGCAGCGCGCCGCCGATCCCCATCCCCGCGCGGGCGGCGATCAGTTCACCGGGGTTCCGGGAGAACGCCGCGAGCAGCGAGCCCAGGCCGAAGACGCAGAGCCCTGTCATGAGCCCGAGTTTGCGGCCGAAGCGGTCGACAGCGCTGCCGACGGTGAGCAGCAGGCCGGACTGGACGAGCGAGTACGCGTTGATCATCCACTGGATGTCGGCGGTGGTCGCGCCCAACTCCTTGGTGAGGGACGGGATGGCGACGTTGAGGATGGTGTTGTCCAGCAGCACCGTGAGCTGCGCGAGGCAGATGACGCCGAGGATCAGCCAGCGGCGGGGGTGCGGCGGGCGAGGTATGTCAGAGGTCAAGGCGGCTCCTTGTGCGGCGTACGGGACGGTGCGGCGCTGTACACCGTAGAAGGAATCCCGTACGTCGTACAAGTCGTTTATCGCGGCGCCGCCGGGGCGGTGAGGTCGTAGACCGTGGTGCCGCCGACCGTCTCCTTGCTGAAGGTCTTCTCGACCCATGCGCTGATCTGCGCGGAGGTGTTGGTTCCGGCGGTGCCCATGCCGGGCCCGAAGCCGGAGCCGCCGCTCCCGATGAAGTAGTGGATCTTCCGCTCGGCGACCAGCTTCTTGAACTCGGCCAGGGTGGGCGCCGGATCCGAACCGTTGAAGCCGCCTATGGCCATCACCGGGCGGCCGGTGGCCAGTTGGTAACTCGCCTGGTTCTGCGAGCCGATGGCGGCGGCGACCCAGGTGTAGCCGTCCGCGTGCTGGGTGAGCAGGTTCTTCATGGCGGTGCTCACCCGGGCGCCGCCCAGGAGCCCGCCCATCCCGCCCCGTCCGCCGCCTTGCGCGGCAGGCGTGCCACCGGGGGCGGCGGGCGCGCCGCCGGGCATGCGCCCGCCGCGCAGCTGGCCGGGACCGCCCGCACCACCTGGACCACCGGGACCGCCCAGGCCACCAGGTCCACCGCGACCGCCCGGGCCAGCGGGCCCACCGGGTCCGCCGCGGCCACCCGGACCGCCCATGACGTCCGCTCCCGCCGGGCCCGCCGACGGCAGCGACCCGGTGTGGCCGGTGGAGACCGTACTCGCGGCATACGCGGCCGGTCCGGCCAGCGACACCGCGAGCCCGGCCGCCGCCGCGGTCACCGCCACCGCCCGCGCCACCCGGCGCCCGGCCAACGCCAGCGCCAGCGCCAGCCCGGCCACGAGGCCACCGACCAGCACCACCCAGCGAAGCCATGGGAGCCAGTGCGGGGTCCGGCCCAGCAGCTCGTACGACCAGAACGCGGTCACCGCCACCGTCAGCCCGAGCGTGCCTGCCGCGAGCGGTGTGCGCCGCCGCTCCCACAGCAGCGCGCAGCCCATCCCCACCACCGCCGCGATATACGGCGCCAGCGCGATGTTGTAGTACGGGTGGAAGATCCCGGCCATAAAGCTGAAGACCCCAGCGGTCATGAGCAGCGCACCGCCCCAGAGCAGCAGCGCCTGCCGCCGGGCATCGGTCCGCTTCGCCCGCCAGGTCACCGCGATCCCCGCGATCAGCAGGATCAGCGCGGCGGGCAGCAACCAGGCGATCTGACCGCCCATTTGGGTGGAGAACAGCCGGGTGAGGCCGGTCTGCCCCCACATACCGCCACCCTGCCCCGCCCCCGGGCCTCGGCCCGCACCGCCGCCGACACTGCCGGTCTCGTTGCCGCTCAGTCGGCCCAATCCGTTGTAGCCGAAGGTGAGTTCAAGGAAGCTGTTGTGCTGGGAGCCGCCGATATACGGGCGAGAGGACGCGGGCCATAGCTGGACCACCGCCACCCACCAGCCGCCACTGACCACCAACGCGCCTGCGGCGAGCGCGAGTTGCCACAGCCGCCTCCGCAGCCGTACCGGAGCGAAGATCACGTACACCAGCGCCAGCGGCGGCAGGATCAAGAACGCCTGCAGCGTCTTCACCAGGAACGCGCACCCGAGGAGCACCCCGGCCCACACCAGCCACTTCGTCCGGCCCTGTTCGAGCGCCCGCTGGACGGCGTAGACCGCGCAGACCATCAGCAAGGCCAGCAGCGCATCGGGGTTGTTGAACCGGAACATCAGCACCGCGACCGGTGTACACGCCAGCACCGCCGCCGCGACCAGTCCCGCGCCCGGCCCGAACCGTCGGCGTACCGCCGCGTACAGCACCGCGACCGTCGCCACCCCCATCAGCGCCTGCGGCACCAGCACCGCCCAGGAGTTGAGCCCGAAGAGTCGGACGGACAGCTCCATCGGCCACAGCGAGCCCGGCGGCTTGTCGACGGTGATGAAGTTGGCCGCGTCCGAGGAACCGAAGAAGAACGCCTTCCAGCTTCGGCTGCCCGCCTGGACGGCTGCGGAGTAGAATGAGTTGGCCCAGCCGGAGGAGGACAGGTCGACCAGGTACAGCAGCCCGGTCGCCGCCAGCAGGCCGACCAGCCCCGGCCGCTCCCAGCGGGGCCTGGTGGAGCGCTGCGGCGCCGCGGTGGCGTTCACCGGTGCGCTGACTGCCGTGCTCATCGCGCCTCCTCATGGCGTTCGGCCGTGTCCGGAAAGACCCAGGCGCGCAGCAGCAGGAAGCGCACCACGGTCGCGGCGAGGTTGGAGACGACCAGAACGGCGAGTTCCGCACGCTGTGTCGGCCGCCCGTCGGCCAGTTGGAGCGCGGCCAGCGAACCGGACGTCAGCGCCAGGCCGATGGCGAACACCACCAGACCCTGCGCCTGGTGGCGCGCGGCGCGATCGCGCCCGCGCACCCCGAAGGTGAAGCGGCGGTTCGCCGCCGTGTTGGCGACCGTGCAGAGCAACAGCGCCAGGGCGTTGGCCTGTTGGGTGCCGAGGCCCAGGCGAAAGGTCGCGAACAAGGCGGCGTTGGCGGCCGTGCTCAGCCCGCCGATCACCGCGAACCCGGCCAACTGCCGGGCCAGTCCGCTCGGTACCCCGCTGAGCGCGCGGTCGCGCGGATCGTCGCCGAACGGCCGCCGAAGCCGGTCAAGCGGCAGCGCGCCGGTGGCCAGCGCGCGGCTCACCCGCCAGACGCCCTTGAGGTCGTCGGCTGCGGTACGCACGATATGTACGGTGCTATGTGGATCGTCTATCCAATCCACCGGCACCTCATGAATGCGCAGGCCTGCGCGCTCGGCGATAACCAGTAGCTCCGTGTCGAAGAACCAGCCGGTGTCCTCGACCAGTGGCAGCAGCCGCTCCGCGACGTCCTTGCGGATCGCCTTGAACCCGCACTGCGCGTCGGAGAACCGGGCCGCGAGACCGCCGCGCAGAATGAGGTTGTAGGCGCGGGAGATGAACTCCCGTTTCGCCCCCCGCACCACCCGTGAACTGCGTGCCAGCCGCGACCCGATGGCCAGGTCGGAATGGCCGGAGACCAGCGGGGCGACCAGTGGCAGCAGCGCGTTGAGGTCGGTCGACAAGTCGACGTCCATATACGCGAGTACCGGCGCGTCGGACTCCGACCACACGGCGCGCAGCGCCCGCCCCCGCCCCTTCTGCACCAGATGCACCGCGCTGACCTGCGGGATCTCCCGCTCCAGCGCCTCGGCGACGACGGCCGTCCGATCCGTACTGGCGTTGTCGGCGATGGTGATCCGGAAGCCGTACGGGAAGGTGGCGGCGAGGTGTGCGTGCAGTCGGCGGACGCACGGTTCGAGGTCGGCCTCCTCGTTGTAGACGGGGATGACGACATCGAGCACGGTGTCCCGCGGGGCGGGGCGGAGCGGTTCGCGGGCGGGCATCCGCTCCTGCGGCCCGCCGGGTGGTGCACCGGCACGGGCGGGCGGGAGCGTCGGGGGAAGCGTCAAGGTCCTCATGGACCACGACACTCGGCGGTCCGGCTGTCACGACCGTGTGGTCAGCCTGTCCCCGGCCTGTGAGTCCGGACGGGCGCCAGCCCCTGAGGCCGGACGGGAGTCGGCGGGCGTGACGCCGGGGAGGAGCACCCGGAAGGCCGTGCGGCCGGGAACGCTTTCGGCCGTGATCCGGCCACCGTGCGCGGTGACCACCGCATGCACGATGGCCAGGCCAAGACCGGTGCTGCCCGCCGCCCGGGAACGGGACGCCTCACCCCGGGCGAACCGCTCAAAGACATACGGCAGCAGCGCGGGCGGTATACCCGGACCGTTGTCCACCACCTCCAGCAGCGCGCCACGAGGATGGCGGGCGACCCGGGCGGTGACCGTGGTGTCCGCGGGGGTGTGGGTACGGGCGTTGGCCAGCAGGTTGGCCAGCACCTGATGCAGCCGGGCCGGATCGGCGCGTACCGGCACCGGGTCATCGGGCAGTTCGAGCCGCCAGCGGTGGCCCGGACCCGCCGCACGGGCGTCGCTGACCGCGTCGACCACCAGCGGTGAAAGGTCCAGCTCCTCGTACGACAACGGGCGTCCGGCGTCGAGCCTGGCGAGCAGCAGGAGGTCCTCGACGAGCGTGGTCATCCGCTTGGCCTCGGACTCGATCCGGCCGAGGGCGTGCCGGGTGTCGGGGCCGACCGGCTCACCGCCGCGCCGGGTCAACTCGGCGTAGCCGCGGATCGAGGCCAGCGGCGTACGCAGCTCATGGCTGGCGTCCGCGACGAACTGACGGACCTGCGTCTCGCTGGCGTGCCGGGCCTCAAGCGCCGAACCCACGTGCCCCAGCAGGCGGTTGAGCGCGGAGCCGACCTGTCCGACCTCGGTACGCGGATCGGTGTCGGCCAACGGAACACGGTCGTGCAGCGCCACCTCGCCACGGTCCAGGCGCAGTTCGGAGACGCGGGTGGCGGTCGCCGCGACCCGGCGCAGCGGACGCAGTGCGTAGCGGGTGGTCGCCGCACCGGCCAGCCCGGCGGCCACCAGTCCGCCCGCGGTGACGCAGATCGTGATCACGATGAGCTTGCGCACCGTGTCCTGCACGCCCTTCGCCGACTGCCCGACGATCAGCGGGACGCCGTCCTCGCTCACCACCCGCATGATCCGGTAGCCGCCCAGGCCCGGGATGTCGACGGTGCGCGGGGTGCCGTCCACCGCCAGACCGCTCAGCGCCGCCCGCTGCGGCTCGGTGAGCGGAGTGCCGGTGAGGTCCCGGCTCTCGGTCGCGGTGCTGAACTGGCCCACGAGGACGCGGTCGTTGGGTCCGAGGATCGCGCCGAGCGTGCCGACGGCCTGTCCGCCGCCGGTGACGAAGCCCAGCACATCGGCCGGGGTCGGACCGGACGGGTTCGGATCCAGGCCGGAGCGCCCCACGCCCGGCGGCAGATGCGTCGCCCGCCCGGCCACGCCCCGGACGCTTCCGTCCAACTGCTTGTACAGATACGACTGCAGCGCCACCGTCGTCACCACGCCAACCACCGTGCAGACGACGGCGATCAGCGTGACCGACCAAACCAGCAGTCGAGCCCGCAACGACCAGCGGCGACGGGGCGCGGACGGGGAGCGCGTCACCGCCGAGGTTCCGATCGGGGCCGCGGGACCGGGCGCGGCGGTCATCCGGCTTCGGCGGGCTTGATCAGATATCCGGCGCCACGCCGGGTGTGAATCATCGGCGCCCGACCAGCATCGATCTTCCGCCGCAGGTACGAGATGTAGAGCTCGACGACATTGGCCTGGCCGCCAAAGTCGTAGCTCCACACCCGGTCAAGGATCTGGGCCTTGCTGAGCACCCGGCGCGGATTGCGCATCAGATACCGCAGCAGCTCGAACTCGGTGGCGGTGAGGTGGATCGACCGGCCCGCGCGGCTGACCTCATGGCTGTCCTCGTCAAGGGTGAGGTCCCCGACCACCAGCAGCGACTCCGAGCGGATGGCCGCCGCCCCGGACCGGCGCAGCAGTCCGCGCAGCCGGGCCACCACCTCCTCCAGGCTGAACGGCTTCGTCACATAGTCGTCGCCGCCCGCGGTCAGTCCGGCGATCCGGTCCTCGACGGCGTCCTTGGCGGTCAGGAACAGCACCGGCACATCGGGCAGTTCGCGGCGCACCCTGGAGAGCACCTCAAGCCCGTCGACGTCGGGCAGCATGATGTCGAGCACCACCGCGTCGGGCCGGAAGTCACGCGCGGCCCGCAGCGCGGCGCCGCCGTCGGCCTCGGTGCGTACTTCCCAGCCCTCGTACCGCAATGCCATGGACAGCAGATCGGCGAGCGCCGACTCGTCGTCGACGACAAGCACCCTCACCGGCGACCCATCGGGGCGAAGCAACTCGGTACGGCCCGCGGCCACGGGCACGGCGGCGGTCTGGCTGGCGGCGGTCCGGCTGGCGGTGGTGGCAGTCCGGCCGCTCTGCGTGGAAGAAGGAATGGCAGGCATGGCCAACACCTTCGACCGCGCCGGTGAGAGCATCCTTTCCGCAATCTGTGAGTTGTCTGAGAAACTTCCGGCCGCCCGTCAAGGAATAGCCGGAGGAAACCTCCGGTTGCCGCTGCCGAGAGAGATCGTCAAGGACACCGCACGGAGGGAACGGGCCATGGCCACGGCACTGGGACGGTACGGGATCTGGAGCGTCGCACTACGGGCGGACGCCGACTCGGACAACGGCGAGATCATCGAGGCCGTCCAGGAGCTGGAGGAGCTGGGGTACGGCGCCCTCTGGATCGGCGGCAACAGCGATGTCTCGCACGCCGCTCCGCTGGTCCGAGCCACCTCATCGCTCATCCTGGCCACCGGGATCCTCAGCATCTGGGAGCACGAGCCCGCCCAGGTCGCGGCCCGCCACACCGCGCTCACCGCCGCGCACCCCGGCCGCTTTCTGCTCGGCCTCGGCGCCAGCCACGCCCACCTCGCGGGCGCCGCCTACCACCGGCCCTACTCGGCGATGGTCGGCTACCTCGACGCGCTCGACGCGGCCGAGACCCCGGTGCCCGCCGACGAGCGCGTACTGGCCGCCCTCGGACCGAAGATGCTGAAGCTGGCCGGCGACCGCGCGGCGGGCGCTCACCCCTATCTCGTCACCGCCGTGCACACCGCCGAGGCCCGCGCCGCGCTCGGCGAAGGCGCCCTGCTCGCACCGGAGTTGAAGGTCGTCCTGGAGGCCGATCCGGAGCGCGCCCGCGCGATCGCCCGCGACTACCTCTCGCGCTACCTCCCGATGCCCAACTACACCAACAACTTCCTGCGCCTCGGCTTCACCGAGGACGACTTCACGGACGGCGGCAGCAACCGTCTGGTGGACGCGGTCTTCGCCTGGGGCGACGCGGAGCGCGTCCGCGCACGGACCGAGGAATTCCTGGCGGCGGGCGCCGACCACCTCACCCTGCAACTCGTCGAGCCCGCCAGCGCCGCGGGCTTGGCACGCGAGGGCTGGCGCCGCCTGGCCGAGGCGCTGGAGCTGAAGGGCTGAACCGGACCGACAACACCCCCTCGGACCGGACCCGGTGGCCGCTCAGCGCGACAATCAGCCATGACCGGCAGTGTTGGGCCGCTCAACACCCTCTGGAGCAACCATGCGTGTGATCGACTTCGACCATCTCGTCCTCAACGTCACCGACATCGAGCGTTCTCTCGCCTTCTACTGCGGGCCGCTCGGCCTCGCGCCGGTCCGCGTCGACGAATGGCACGCGGGCAAAGCGCCCTTTCCCTCAGTACGCGTCAGCCCGACGACCATCATCGACCTCGTGCAGAGCCCGAGCGACTCCGTCCAGGGCTCCAACGTCGACCACATCTGCCTGGTCGTGGAGCCCCTCGACTGGCAACAGGTCATCGACTCGGGCGAGTTCACCGTCCTGGACGGCCCCGGCCCCCGCTTCGGCGCCCGCGGCACCGCCCAGTCCCTCTACGTCCGCGACCCGGACGGCAACACGGTGGAACTGCGGTGGTACCCGGGGGAGGGGTGACGGGAGGGCTTGGGGAGGGCCCCTCCGTTCCCCCTCCCCCGGCTTCCCGCCCACCCAGGTCCCTGTCCATGCGGCTTCTCACGGTTACGGTTCCCCCATGACGCTCCTCGCGATATCCGGCAGCCTGCGGGCGGCCTCTGCCAATGCCGTGTTGATGGGTGCGGTGCTTGAGCTGGCCGTGGTGGAGGGCGGGGGCGGCACAGCGGTTGCCGGGATCAGGGAACTACCGCTGTTCAACCCCGACTTGGATACCGAGGGCGCCGTTCCGCCCAAGGCCGTTGGCGTACTGCGCGGTGCGGTGGCGGCGGCCCAAGCGGTGGTGATCGTCAGCCCGGAGTACGCGCATGGCGTCCCGGGTGCGCTGAAGAACGCGCTCGACTGGCTGGTGAGCAGCGCGGAGTTCGTCGGCAAGCCGGTGGCGGTGATCACCGCCTCGGCGAGCGGTGGCGAGTACGCCAACGGGCAGTTGCGCGAGACGCTGCGCATGATGACGGCGACGGTCGTGGAAGAGGCCTGCCTCACCGTTCCCGGCATCGCCGCCAAGATCGACCGGACGACGGGCGGCATCACCGACGACGCCCTCCGCGAGGAACTGCGCGGAGCGCTCGGCGCACTGCGGGCGGCCGTGCGCACCGCGAGCGCGACGACGGGATGAGCCAGTCGGCGCGTTCCTGGATCAGGCGGCGAATCCCGGATGCGACGTTCCGTAGTGGACGCTATGGAAAGACTACAGCACACTGCCTATCGATCGCTATAGAATTTCCCCCATGACCGGAACACAGCCGCCAGAGCGGCAGCGGCGGGAAGGGAAGGAGAAGCCGAAGGGCCGCCCCCGGAGCTTCGACCGGGAGACGGCGCTGGAGCGGGCACTCACCCTCTTCTGGCAGCACGGCTACGAGGCCACCTCGATCTCCGGGCTGACCAAGGCCATGGGCATCAGCCCGCCCAGCCTGTACGCCGCCTTCGGCGACAAGCGCTCGCTGTTCGAGGAAGCCGTCGCCCGGTACCAGGAGTCCTACGGCGCTTTCACCCCCCGCGCGCTCACCGAGGAGCCGACCGCCCGGGGCGCGATGGAGCGCGTACTACGCGAGGCCGCCGCCGAGTTCACCGCCCCCGGACGCCCGCACGGCTGCCTGGTGACCTCCGGCGCCGTCAACTGCGGGCCGGAATCGGCCGATGTCGAAGCCGCACTGCGCGGTATGCGCGAGGCGGGCAAGCACGCGATCCACGACCGCATGGTCTCCGGCGTCCGCACTGGCGAACTCCCCGCCGACACCGACACCGAGGCCCTCGCCCAGTACTACGCCGCGGTCTTCCAGGGCATGTCCACCCAGGCCCGGGACGGCGCGAGCCGCAGCGAGCTGGAAGCCCTGGCCGAACTGGCCATGCGGGCCTGGCCCGGGTGAGCGAGCGGGAAAACGCCACGGGCCCGGCACTCGTAAGTGCCGGGCCCGTGATCACAGTAGCGGGGACAGGATTTGAACCTGCGACCTCTGGGTTATGAGCCCAGCGAGCTACCGAGCTGCTCCACCCCGCGTCGTTAAGCACCATCCTACAGGCACAAAGACCCCTCGGAACACCACACTGCTTCCGGGACACCACACGGGGCGCTCGAAGCACGAGGGAGGCGCACGACCGTCCCCCAACGCGCGGGCGCGCGTGAACAGGCCGGTGGGGTATGCCCAGTGCCCTACCGACAGCAGCAAGGCCCTGCCATCATTCACCCTCAGGAGGAGACGTGACCTGTCCCATGTGCGGCTCGACGGACGGCAGGCAACTCAACAATGGAAACTGGCAGTGCAACAAGTGCGGAGCGGTCACGGCAGGCCAGGGCGGCGTGGGAAGCCCTCGACCCTGAGACGCGCGAGCGCGTGCCGTTCTTGTCGCCCGAGGAGTTCACCGTCGCCGACGGCGAGGAATCGGCCCAGCAGTGGCAACGCTTCGTCGACGTGCTCGACCGCGCGGAGCGCCACGAGGGCCTGTAGGGCCCGCCCGCAGACCGCACCCCGGTACGGCTCTGGAGGCCGCCTACTTCCGGGATGGAACGGCAGGTCACAGCTCTCTGGGACGCGGGCGCACTTGCGCCGGGCTGGGCGTGGGAGGGACCTCGGAATCGTCACGGACTGTCCTCGGCTTCCTCCGCCTCCACGATGCCCTGATGCGTGATGTACGCGAAGAGTGGTGTGTCAGACCCTGGTGTTCCCTCAACGCGGATGTATCCCTCACCTGCAAGGTAGTCGCAGGCGTCGCCCATCTCCCGGTCGTCGGCGTCCAGATCCTTGCGGAGGGCGCGGGTGTTCACCCGGACCGATTCGCTCGCCCCAGATCGCCGGTAGATCTCTTGCAGCGCTTTAGTCCGGAGAGCGCGTTTGGCTGCAATATCAACCATTTCACTCCTTCGCTAAGGCTCGCCCTTTCAGCGTAGATCAGGCAGGGGAAGGGTGCCCTGACCTGCACCCGAATGGTCGCGTACCGGGTTTGCGGGCAGTGCGGAGAGACGTTGGCCGGGAGCCGCCCCGGGGCGAGAGACCGCAGCCCGTGAGCTTGCCGCGAATCGCGTTGGCTCCTCGCCTGCCTGCAGTAGGGCCGCGGTGACCGATGACCCCCGCTTTAAACCTGCAAGCAGTGCGGCCCTCTGGAGCTGACGGCAACCCCGATCAGCGTCCCGGTGCTCGGCGGGGCCCACGGCCAGCTCGGCTTTCCGGCGGCATGGCCCAAAGTGGTACCGCCGTGCCCGCCAGCGCGATCGGCGAAGCGGCAGGTCACCGGCCCTACGCCCTAGCCTCTCCCTGCCGGGGAACCGGCGCCGGCACGCCACATCGTCGCGCCGTACGCCGGCCGGGGTGAGGCAGGGAAGCGTAGAAGCGGTCGGGAAGGAACACGGCGTCCGCGATGATCATCGTGCCCGAGAAGAGAGGCAGTCCCAGGACCACCGCGATACCGATGTGCATGCCCAGCAGCATGGTGAGCACGGGGTACTTGAGCCTGCCGAAGAGCACGAACGGGAAAGCGACCTGCGTGAGAACGGTCAGGTACCCGACGATCGCGATCAGGAGCGGGTACTGGTCCAGGAGATGGGAGAGCTCGGGCCAGGGCTGGAAGAGGTCGAGGTTCAGCACGTAGTGGAGGGCCGTGCCGTCGTCCCAGAATGAGCCCTGCACCTTGTACAGGCCGGCCGATCCGTACAGAAGGCAGACCTGCACCGCGATGACGAGGACGCCGCAGTTGTGCACCACCGTGACCAGCTTGCCGCGCGCCGCGCGGAGTTGCTGAGCGGGAGAGCTCCGCACCGGCTCCGGCGCGTTGTCCGCCCGTGCCGCCTTGATCCGCTTTCGGCGCGCGTCCAGGGACCAGCGCCGGCCGCACGCGGTGAGCACCAGATAGAGAGCCATCAGCAGGACGAGATTGTCGCCCCCGTCCGTCATGAAGATCGCTCTGGCGTGGAACGAGGTCACCACGATGGCGAAGAGGACGGACGTGGCCCGGGTCCGCCAGCCCAGCATGAACAGCGCGGACGTCACGAGGGCCAGCACGTAGCACAACTCGAAGTAGGCACGACTGTCCGACAGGGTCAGGAAGCTGTACCAGCCCGTCTCGTCGAAGAGCTGTGCCGCCAACGCGGGCGTCCACGGGGAGCCGGGCCCCCAGATCTCGTACCGGTACGGGAACTCGCGCAGGAGAAAGACCAGGTAGAGCAGCCCGTAGCCGATGCGCAGAACCGACGTGGCGTACAGGGACAGCGGCCGACCGGTGACAAGTGCCCACAAGGCGTCGGCTCGGGCGAGGAGTCGACCGTGGAACGCGTCTGCGGTCCATGCGTCGTGGCCCATGGGCCGGTTCTGCGTGACCGCCCTGGCGGGGAGTTCACGGATCTGCTCATTTCCCATCGGGGGTCACCTTCCACCAGGGCAGGAGCCGGTTCTCCACCGGCGTCGGCGGCCGGTGCCCGGCCGCCGTGCCGGGCGCGGCCACGGGCAGCGTGACGACCCGGAGCTGAACGAACTCGAAGGTGCGGCCGCCGTCGTGGCCGGCGAGGCGGGCGGCGGCGATGTTGCTCAGATACCTCTGCATCATCACAGCCCGGTCCGAGCGTGCCGTGTCGTCCTCTCCGTGCGTGTCGACATAGGAGGCCCAGGCACGGCGCAGGAGGTTCTGGGCCGTGTGGCTCGGAAACGGGTCGTGCTCGACCGCGGCGCGATCCATGGCCGTCAGGTCGATCCACGGGCTGACCCTCATCGAGCCGTTGGACGCGGTGTGCGCGGTTCTCGCCAGGACCTGCCGGTTGACCGAGTCGGGGTTGGGGGCGAAGAGCCGCCAGTTCTGTTCGAAGAGGGGATACACCCATGCGTCGACCTGCCGGCTGTACCGCCTTGAGACGGCGTTGGCAGGTGCCACATGAAGAAAGACGGCACCGAGATGGACCAGGGTCGTCACCAGACACAGGAGGACAACAGTGTGCAGCCCCGCTCTCAGCGCCCTGGCACCTGCGGACCGCTCACCGGGTGGGTCCCCGCCATCGCACACCTCCCATGGAAGCGGACCGGCATCGGACTCCCCGGTTTCCCGCACGCGCACTGAATCAATTCCGCTCGACACCGCCCACCTTGCCTTCTCGTATCCGCTGCCCAGCGCCTGAGGTCTCTGCGGTCCGACCGACACCGGCGGCGCGCGACGGGATCGAGGGGATCCCGCCGCGCGCCGTCATCCGATGTACGGACCTCTCGCAGCCTGCCGCCTAGCCTTCGTGACCCTCGGACTTCGGTGAGTTGCCGTAGCCGTAGTTGGCGTACTTGCCGTAGCCGTAGTTGGCGTGGTTCTTGCCCTTCTCCGGCTTGCCCTTCTCCGGCTTGCCGTTCTCCGGCTTGCCGTTCTCCGGCTTGCCGGGCCCACCCTGGTGCTCCTCGCTCGGCTTGCCATGCTGGTGATGGCCGCCACCGTGGCCCGGGCCGCCGGGCTTGTTGTCCTGCTCACCGGGTTTGCCGCCGTGCCCACCCGCGGTGTTCCCGGAGGTGATACCCGACGTGTTCCCGGAGGTGCCGTTGTTCCCCGCGGTGTTGCCCGAGGTGTTCCCGGCGGTGTTGCCGGAGATGTTCCCCGAGGTGCCGCCGGTCCCGACGATCGGTCCGCCCAGCAGGCCGCCAGTGACCAGACCCCCGCTGACCAGACCCCCGCTGACCAGACCGCCACCGGTCACACCGAGGGTGGTGCCGGTCGTGGTTCCAGTCGTGGTGCCACCGGTCGTCGTACCAGTGGTCGTACCGGTCGTGGTTCCAGTCGTCGTACCGGTCGTGGTGCCACCGGTCGTGCTGGTCGCGCAGTTGTTGAGGAAGATGCGGTTGGTGTCGAGCGTCACGGCGCCGTTGCGGGCCAGCGCCCGGCCCTCGATGCTCGTCCCCGTGGTCACGTGGATGTCCGTCAGCGCCATGATGGTGCCCACGAAGGTGGAGTTGGTGCCCAGGGTGGCCGAACTCCCGATCTGCCAGTACACGTTGCACGGCGAAGCGCCGTTCGTCAGGAGCACTCGGCTGGAGGAAGCTGTCGTCAGGGCTTCCGGAATCTGGAACACCCAGACGGAATTCGGGTTTCCCCCGGCATCCAGGATCAGGTCGCCGGTGAGTCCGACACCGGAAGAAGCGGTGTAGACGCCCGGGAGAAGCGTGGTGCCATTGCCGATTCCCGCCGCGAGCGCAAAGTCCTCTGCCTGGCCGGCCGCGTTGTTGTACGCCGTGACCAGGTCGGACTTGGCCTGCAGCGCGACGGCGTCTGCGGCGTGCACGGCGCCCAGCACCTGGCCGGGCGGGAAACCGGTGATGGCCGGGTTCGGGTGCGTGCCAAGGTCGTGACTGATCACCGTGGCACCGGTGTTGGTCACTCCCGCACCTGCCAGAACGGAGAAGCTCGCGGCCGTCGCCAGCGGCACGGGCGTGGCGATGGCGACTGCCTGCGCGGGCGTCAGGACGACCATCGCCGCGGCAACCGTGGAGGCGAGGGCCGAGGCCAGCAAGCCGGGCAAGGCGCGGCTGCGAACTGTTTGAGGGATCTTCAGCTTCATCGAGAGGCCATTTTCTGTGGGGGCCGTGGCGTACCGGGCCCTACCAAATTGCCCGGGAGCCTGAATCTGGTCGCTGCATATTACGCAGGAATCTTCTGGCGGCAATGCAAAATGAGGGAGAGTTTCGGTTTCCGAGAATTAAGCCCTCGAATGCGCGGCAATTGTTGGGAAATTTATATTTCTGATTATCCGATACGCTCGCCCGAATGTGCAGATTTTTATCGAGGACGGCCGGTGTGCCCCGGCCATGCCAGATGCAGGGGTCACCAGTTGGAGCGCCCCGGCTTCGCCGCCGAGATCCACACCAGGTTTGCCCGCCTCGTCGGCCAGAGAGAGGAACAGCAGACCATGAGCCTTGTGCTTCGCCGCATGGTGCGGCCGCTTCTCGTCCCCGGTGCGGCGGCGGGTGCGCACCAAGGTGCCGTCACGCAGCACGACGACGCCACCCTTCCGGGCTATTTCCCTCAAGGCACGGTCCAAGCACGGTCCAGGCACGGGACACGGGCCTACAGCAGCCCGATCACTTCGAGCAGCCAGCGGCGCACGGTGGAGGAGGAGACGTCGTTACCGCCCGCCATATCGGAAAGTGTCCGGTCCCGGGAGATGCTTGACACTTCGGTCCCAGCTGATGGTTGACAGTGGCCGTGATCGGCTTTTCTGTGCGCGTCGTTGCGGTGCGTGTGGGGAGGCCGGGATTGGCGCTGGTGGAGTTGTCGGTTGTTGAGCAGAGATATCGGGCTGTTCTGGCGGTGCTGGCGGGTGCGACTGTGACAGAGGTCGCCGCTCAGCTGGGGGTGTCCCGGCAGACGGTCAGCGGGTGGAAGTGGGTGACGGTGAAGGTGCATGCCTCATCGCGCACCAGGTCCCGGATGGACGCCACGTAGCCGCTGTTCAGCCAGGTCCAGGCTCGGTCGGCTGCGTCTGGTTCGAGTGCTGACACGATCGTCCGTAGGGCCACTTTGATCCAGCGCACGGCTTGCATGGCGCTCGTCGCGTCGAATGAGGCAAGCAGAGCCGGGGCGTTGCCGGTTGTGGGGCTTGTCGTCCAGCACTCGCACCAGTAGCCGCGGCGGACGATGGGCTCAAGGTTCTTCATCGTGCAGTTCCTGCGGGGCGGGCTGACAGGACGTAGCGAGTGGTGTCGTCGGCGAGGGTGAAGGCGTACGTCTCGCCTGCGGCCAGTGCGGATAAGGCGCGTTCGTGCTCGGCTTGGTCGGTGAGCCAGTGATCGGCGCGTTGAGCGGGCGCCGGGTCGAGTTGGTCGGCGACATCCCGTACTCGACCGCGGAGCCAGCGCATTGCCAGGCGCGGAGTGGTGACCGGTTGGGAGCCGAGCCAGTAGGTGCGGCCGTTCTCCTCTACATAAGCGATGGCTTCGCACCAGTAGCCCTGGAGGGTCAGCACGCGATCACCGGCCTGGCTGGCGCCTGGGTTAGGTGGACTGTGACCGTGCGGCCGCGGTCGTCGCCGTCGATCTCGACGCGATAGGCGAGGGAAGTGACCAGGCGGAGCCCGCGGCCGTGAGGGTCGTCCTCGGCGGGGTTCGCGACGTTCGGCTCGGTCTTCGTTCCGCCGAGGTCGGCCACCGAGATCGTGATGTCCTCGCCGGACGTAGCGAGCAAGACGTGGAACGTGCCTGCCTCATCGCCGCTGGCGGTGTGGAAGAGGGCATTCGCACCGAGCTCGGTCACGACCAGGGCAGCGTCCTCGACACACGGGCTGCCGCCCAGGATGGCTCGGGTCCAGTTGCGGGCATTGCGGATCTCTTCCGGTCGCCCGGGGAAGGTGCGTCGGTACGTGGGCATGCAACGCCTCCATGTCGGTGACCTGCGGATTTCTGCGCCAAGCGTCACGTTCGGCTGACGCGACCCGCAGCGAGCCGTACAATTAGTACTAGCACCGTACTGGGTGTGCGGGTACTCCGAGTGCGGGATCGCACTTTCCGTGCGGGTCGCCTGGCGCATAGCGTTCACGCCGAGGTGTGGTGCCGAGCTGAGACGTCGATCGAGAGGGGAACCGCATGTTCGGGCTGATGGTGCGCTTCACGTGCAAGGACGAGTCGGCGGCCGCCGAGTTCGATTCCCTGGTGGCGCGGACCGGCGAGCAGATCCGTGCGAACGAGCCCGGGACGGTGATCTACGCGGTGCACCGGGTTGACGGTCGCCCGCTGGAGCGCATCTTCTACGAGCTCTACCGGGACAAGGACGCCTTCGAGGTCCACGAGTCGCAGGACTACGTGAAGGCCTTCCTGGCCGCGCGGGAGCAGTACCTTGCCTCGACCGAGGTGGATCGCTTGGACTTTGTGTCCGGCAAGGGTGTGGACGTTGAGCACTGAGTACGAGAAGGCACTCGGTCGAAAGATCGCCTTCAATCGCAAGCGCCGCGGGCTCTCGCAGAAGGAGTTCGCCCGGCTGCTCGACCGCTCCGAGGCCTGGGTGTCCCAGGTGGAGCGAGGCGTACGCCGCATCGATCGCATGACGGTGCTGGAGAAGGTCGCCGAGGTCCTCGAACTGCCCGTGGCGGAACTGGCGGCGGAAGCGCCGATCGTGGCTTCGGTGGCCGAAGGGGAACCGCCCGGGGCTAGCCGTCTGCGCCTGGTGCTGAGTGCTGCCCACTCCCTGAAGGCGATCCTCGGGGAGCATGAGCCGCCGGACGTGCCAGCACTTCGAGCCGAGGTCGACCGCGCGTGGAGCCTGACGCACCAGGGCAAGTACGCAGACTTGGCCGACCTGTTGGAACGGCTGGTCCCCCGCCTCGAAGGAGCGGCGCGATCGGCTCCCGAGGAGGAGCGGGCCGAGCTGTTCCGGCTGCTGGCAGCCATGTACCACACGTGCAGTGCTGCGCTGGCGAACATGGGAGAGCCCGAGGCGGCCTGGATCGCGGTCGACCGCTCGGTAGTCGCCGCGGAGCGGGCCAACGATCCCTTGCTGATGGCGGCCGGTGAGTTCCGGCTGTCCATCGTCTTCCTCGGTGCTCGTCACTTCGACCAGGCCGCCCAGGCCTCGGGGACGGCCGCCGATGCACTCGGCCCCCTGGCGGAGTCCGGGCAGATCGAAGCCGTTGCGCTGCGCGGGGCGCTGACCTTGCAGCGTGCGGTAGCCGCGGCGAAGGCGAATGAGGCGGACACCGCGTACGCGCATCTGCGCCAGGCCCGGGAGATGGCCGACCAGGTCGGCCACGGGCGCAATGACTACAACACCGAGTTCGGACCCACGAACGTCGGCCTTCATGAGGTGTCGGTCGCCGTCGATCTCGGTGACGCTGGGGTCGCCCTCCGGGCGGCGGAGGCCATCGATGCGTCGGTGCTGTCTTTCGAGCGGCAGACGCGGTTCCAAATCGACGTCGCCCGCGCTCACGCCCAGCGGCGGCAGGTCGACAGCGCGGTCTCCGCATTGCTGACCGCCCGTCAGCTCTCGCCCGAGATGGTCCGCGCCGTGCCGACCGTGAAGCAGCTTGTGTCGGACCTGCTGACCATGAGCCAGTCACCGTCGGATCAGCTGCGGGCGCTGGCAAACGAGTTGGGCGTACAGGAAGTGCGGCCTAGCACCTAAAGTACTAGGCGGTACTTGGAGTACGGGCTACTGTGGTGAGCGTCGGCACGCCCCTCCGCATCCGGCGGGGTGGTGACGCAGACATGCGAACGGACCGGAGCAGGAAGGCAGACCTGCACCGGTGCGCGAGCGACAAGGCCACAGACATGAATGTGGCCTGAGCGGGAGGCAGCCCACTCAGCCCAGCAGCGGCACGGCATCGCCTTTCGTGCCGAGGTGGTGGCTCCGGCGGCCTTCCCGGCCGAGGTGGGGGCCTGACCATGTCGGATCTACTGGTCCACCATCGGCCTGCCGATGTCGACCGTCCGTTTGCTGGGCTCGTACGGCTCGACCATGGACGCGTGCGGGCTGACCCGTAGCGCCGTCCCGGCTGCGGGCGTTGGCGGTTCGGGCGACAACTCGCCGTGAGGCACGACCGGTTCCGGCGCAACGCGGGCTCATCCGCCCGACGTCGACCGGGATGCGGCTCCAGCTGCGGCTCGCTCCAGGGCAGGAACCGGCGGACGTCGCCGCGTCGGCCGAACGGCTGCGGCACGCCTGGGAAGTTCATGCCGTGTACGTCTCAGAGGTCAAGCCGGGCGTGGTCGAGCTGCGGCTGGTCGGCTTCGACGTGCTGCGCAAGGTCCGCATGCCCCGCAAGGCTGGCGGGGACTTCCTCAAAGTGCCGGTGGCACTGCGGGAGGACGCGACCGCCTTCGTGCGGGACGCCCTCGGCAAGCTGTCCGCCGCGATGGGTGGCACCGACTGACCCGCACGGCCGGTCGGTCTCCGACCCCGTTGCTGTACGGCACGAAAAAGCCCCCTCCGGGATGATCCCGAGGGGGCCTTTGACCTGCTGTGCACTCGGCAGGATTCGAACCTGCAACCTTCTGATCCGTAGTCAGATGCTCTATCCGTTGAGCTACGAGTGCTTGTGCTTCCCGGTTTTTCTTGCCGGTCGGCGTTGCGGGAACAACATTACATGAACCCTGCCGTGAGGCGAAATCCATTACCCACACCCGCCCTGACCTGCAGAAACGCCGCAACGAGGGGCGTCGGGGCGGCAGCCGGAGGCGCGCTGGGGCGATCACGGGATCAGCCGGAGCCTTCAGGAAACGCGACAGCCCCGTCCGGAGACCGGACGGGGCTGTCGGTGAAAGCGGAGGCTCCGGGATTTGAACCCGGGATGGGCGGTTAACCCAAACCGCATTAGCAGTGCGGCGCCATAGACCAGACTAGGCGAAGCCTCCAGCACGATCCGCGCGAGCGCGGTGCGTGTGCAGATGATGGCACACCCCCGAGGGGCGTTACCAATCGCAGCTTACGGTACAAGGCCGCCGGTCGGGAGGGCAAAGCCGTTACGAGGCAGTGTGGCGACATGCCCACGATCGGGTGAAATGCCGTGGCTGGGAGTGGCGCGGGCGGTAGGAGAGGCGCGTCACGTTCCTGCGCCCCACCCCGCCTCCGGCGCATCACCTCCTCCCGGGAGCCGCCTCATGTTCCGTATCCGTGACCGTGCTCACACCGAGAGCCGCACCGAAGCCCGCCCGCCGCGGCCGCTCGGCCTCTCCCTCACCGCCACGGTGGTTCTTGCACTGGCCGCCGTTCCCGCCCCGGCCTCCGCAGCCGCACGGATGCCGCTGCCACTGCCGGTGCCGTTGCCATTGCCCGAAGCGGCGGGCGATCAGCTCACCATCAGGTACGACGACGGCAGCGGCCCGACCGTCACCAGCACGCTGCACTGCCACCCGGCGGGCGGTTCGCATCAGGACGCGCGGGCCGCGTGCGACCGGCTCGACGCGTTGGACGGTCCGCTCGGCCCCGTATCCCACGACCAGATGTGCACCGAGCTTTACGGCGGGCCGCAGACCGCGCGGGTCACCGGCACCTGGCGCGGCCGGCACGTGGAGGACACGTACACCAGGGCCGACGGCTGCCAGGCCGCGCGCTGGCGGCGGATGGAACCCGTACTGCCCGACCCGGGCCGCCTCCCGCCTCGGGCCCCGGCCCGTTAGGGCGCGCACCCGCCGGGCACCACCTCGGAATCACCCGCGCGGCCAATCGCTCAGCGCACTCGCTCATCCCAAGCCCGGGAACGGTCCGGCGCGGGCGAGAACGGTCCGGCTTGGCCGGTATTAGTCGGGCTTAGTCGGACCCGGACAAGATCGTCACGGAACCTCTCCTTGCTCTCCGTCATCCGCCACCATGCCCAGGAGGACGCCCCTTACACTCCTGTGGTGACATGCCACGGGGGGAAGGGCAAGATGGGCCATCGGTGATAGCAGCCCGCAGTCGCCGAGCAAGCTGAACAAAGAGCGGTATCAGCAAGTGCGGTATCAGGGAGGACGCGTCTCGTGAGCAGCAGGCCATCCCGAGGCGCTGCTCGCCTCGCGGCAATACTCGACGCCCTCCCCGACGCGCTCCTGCTGGTGAACGCCAACGGAACAGTGGTCAACGCCAACGCGATAGCCCTGGAGACGTTCGAGGCCCCCGGCACCGCCCTCGTCGGGCGGGGTCTGCTCGATCTGCTGCCCGCCTTCGACTCCCGGCGCATTCCCGGTTCGATGCGCCGCCCGGACTCGGAGGAGGACCGGCGCACCAAGCCGACCCGGATGGTCGCGCGGCGCACCGATGGCACTGAGTTCCCGGTCGAGGTGACCAGCGCGAACCTGGAGGACGGGCGCACCCCGTACGCCGATCCGCACCACCTGTACACCGGTGACGAACTGCTGATGCTGGTGGTCCGGGACCTGACCGGCACGCTCGACACCGAGGCCGAACTCGCCCGCCAGCAGCGGCAGACCGAGATGATCCTGCGCGCCGCCAGCGAGGGCGTGGTCGGTGTCGACACCGAGGGCAAGGTCGTCCTGGTCAACCCGGCCGCGGCGCAGATCCTCGGCTTCCGGGCCAGCGACCTCGGCGGCCAGGAGCTGCACCCGCTGATCCACCACTCGCGGGCCGACGGCACCGCGCTGCCGTACGAGGAGACACCGCTCGCCGACACGCTGCGTTCGGGGCGCAAGCACCGGGTGCGCGGACAGGTGCTGTGGACGAAGAACGGGCGCCCGGTGCCCGTCGACCTCACGACCGCGCCGGTGCGCGAGGGCGAGCAACTGGTCGGCGCGGTGATGTCCTTCACCGACCGCAGCCGGTACGACGCGCTGGCGGCGCGCCATGCGCAGTTGCGCGAGGTGCTGGACGCGTCGCTGCGCGCGCCGCTGGACGAGTTGCGCGGTGAGCTGTCCGGGCTCGCGGCCGACCCGGCGGGGCAGTTGTGGCCGGAGGCCAACCAGACGCTGCACCACCTGGCCGCCGGGTACGCGCGGATGACCACGCTCATCGACAACGTCCTGGACTTCCAGCGGCTCGACTCCGGCGCGGAGAAGCTGGAGCGGGCGGCGGTCGGTCTCGACGACGTGGTCGCGGCGGGCGTGGAAGGGGCGATCGACCTGATCGGTCCGGGCCGCGCGCAGTACGCGGTGCACGCGCCGCCGATCGAGGCCGTGGTCGACGGGCCCCGGCTGTCGCAGGCGCTCGCGCATCTGATCGCCGATGTGGCGGGTGTGGACGCCACGGGACGCACCGCGGTGGTCGCCGGAGGCGGTGACTCGACGATCGTGGTCGCGGCGGCGCAACGCGGCGAGGTGGTACGGATCGAGGTGCGCGGGCCGCACAGCGGCGGCAGCCCGGTCCATCTGCCGATCACCCGCGGGATCGTGGAGCGGCACGGCGGAGTACTGCAGACACACGACGTGCCGGGGCAGGGCGGTAGCGCCTACGTCCTGGAGGTGCCGGTCGGCGACGGCGGCACGGGTGGTGACACGGACCCCGGCAAGGCATCGGCGGCGGTGCGCGATTCGGAGACGACGGTGCTGCCGATGCCGTCCGCCCCGGCCCGCGGTACGCAGGGCGCGGCTGCCGGACAGCAGGCCGACGACCCGACGGGCCCGGCCGCCGGGCGGACGCCACGGCAGCGGCGGCCGTTCGATGACAGCAACGGCGGTCCCGGTGCGGCCATCGCGCTTCCGGCGGGGCCGTCGGCCGCCGCCGCGAGCGCCGCGTCCGCGGCACAGGACCAGCCGACCGGGCGGCGCCGGGCGCTGCGCCGCGCGGAGCCGGGTGGCACGGAGCAGCTGCCCGGTCTGGTGCCGGGTCCGGTGGCCGGCGGCGCGGACGGAACGAATGGTTCCAACGCGTCCGGGCCGCAGGCGCAGGCCGCGGCGGCAGCCCGGCCGGGCGGTCGACGGGCGCGCCGCGCGCTGGCCGATGGCCAGCAGCCGGAGCTGCCCGCGCGTCCCGCCCCGCACGCGCTCCCGCCTGCCGAGCACGGCGACGGCGGACAGGCGGACGTACGGATTGCCGAGGCGCCGATGGCCGGTGCGCTGCCCGCCGCGCAGCAGCAGTCCCAGGAGCAGTTGAGCCGTCCGGCCCTCCCCGCGCAGGCGGCGCTGCCCGAGCAGGCCGGGGCGCAAACGGCGGCGGCGCGAGGACGCCGCGCCCGCGCCGCGGGCCGTCCCGGCGCGCTGCCCGAGGAGACCGGTCCACTCGCCGGTCCTGAGCAGCCCGAACGGCTCGCCATCGAACCGCCGTCGCCTTCGCCCGCTACGGAACCGGGCCCCCGGCCGTCCGGCCGCCGGGCCAAGAAGCCTTCCGCCGGACCGGAGTTGCCGGGCGCGATGCCCCCGGCCGCCGAGGGCATGGACCCCGTTCATCAGGGCCTGCCGCAAGGCGGGCGTCCGAGCCAGCCGCAACCGGCACGTCCAGGCCCGCAGGCGCTGCCCGGCCCGGTCAACGGCCAGCAGGATCCGTCCGGTTGGCATGCGTCGGCCGGACCGCGCCCGGTACCCGCGCATCCGACGGCACCAGGTGGGGAAGCCGCCCAGTCACCGCAGTCGGAGGGGCGGGCGATCAGCGTGCGGACGCTGGGGCAGGGCGTGGCGTTCACCCAGCCGGGGCAGGCGGCGCCCGGGACCGGGCAGCCCGCCGCGTCCGGTGGTTCGGGGCGGCGCCGGAAGCTTTCCGCTCCCCCGCAGGCGGCGGCCGCCGGGGCGCCGCAGGCCGTTGAGGCCGCCCGGCCGCACCCGACGGACGCGGCCTCGGCTTCGAATCCGGCGTTCCAGCCCAGTGACAGCCAGGGTGAGGGCCAGGCGTTCGCCATAGGCGCGCCCGCCGAAGGGGACGAGGGTCCCGAGCATCTCGACGGTCCGAACGGCGCGGTGGAGGTCAGCCCGGCCTCGGCGCCCGCCGCCGGGGTGGACGGTGACGCCATGGCCGAACTGAGCAGCCCGCGGCGGCTGCTGGTCTGGCCGGAACCCGATGTGTCGACGCGGCAGGCGCTGACCGACCGCGGCTACCGTCCGGTGACGGTGCGGTCGCGCGAGGAGGTGGACGCGCAGGTCGCCGAGTATCCGGCGGCGCTGTTCGTCGACCCGCTCACCGGCCCGATCACCCGTACCGCCCTTCAGTCGCTGCGTGCGGCGGCGGTGGCCGCCGAGGTCCCGGTGCTGGTGACGGCCGGGCTCGGCCAGGCCACCCGTGAGGCGGCGTACGGCGCCGATCCCGCCGTGCTCCTCAAGGCCCTCGCCCCGCGCGACAGCGAGCAACACCCGCCGCGGGTCCTGCTCGTGGAGAGCCATCAGGACATCGCGGCGGCGTTCACCGCGACGCTGGAGCGGCGTGGAATGCAGGTCGCGCACGCGGCGTCGGAGGGCGACGCGGCAACGCTGGCCGCACAGATGCGACCGAATCTGGTCGTGATGGATCTGATGCTGATCAGGCGCCGTCGGGTCGGCATCGTCGACTGGCTGCGGGCGAACGGCCTGTTGAACCGCACCCCGCTCGTCGTCTACACCTCGGTGGACATCGACGCGGCCGAGCTGCCACGGCTGGGCTCGGGCGAGACCGTGCTGTTCCTCGCGGAACGCTCCACCAGCGGCGAGGTGCAGGGCCGGATCGTGGACCTGCTGAGCAAGATCGGCACCGAGCTTTAGGCCTGTCCGGCGGGTCTTGGTCGGGTTGCGGTTGGTTCGCTACCGCAACCCTGGCCGAGATCCGCCGGGCAGGTCTAGAACATCGTTACATCCAACAGCCCGTCCGCGTACTGACGCCTGATCACCTTCTTGTCGAACTTGCCCACCGAGGTCTTGGGGACGGCGGTGACGATCGTCCAGCGCTCCGGGACCTGCCAGCGGGCGACGCGTTCGGTGAGGAACACGCGCAGCGTGGCGTAGTCCGCCGCGGCGCCCTGCCTCAACACCACGGTGGCGAGCGGCCGTTCGCCCCACTTCTCGTCGGGGACCGCGACAACGGCCGCCTCCGCCACATCCGGGTGCGCCATCAGGTGGTTCTCCAACTCCACCGACGAGATCCACTCACCGCCCGACTTGATGACGTCCTTCGCACGGTCGGTCAGTGTCAGATAGCCATCCGGTGAGATCACCCCGACATCGCCGGTCCGCAGCCACCCGTCGTGGAACTTGTCCTCGGGGGTGATGGGTTCGGCCCCGTCGCCGCCGAAATAGGCGCCCGCGATCCACGGGCCGCGTACCTCCAGTTCGCCCGCGCTCTGGCCGTCCCACGGCATCACCTCGCCGGACGGGCCGATCAGCCGGGCCTCCACGGAGGCGGGGAAGCGGCCCTGGGTGACCCGGTACTTCCATGCCTCCTCGCCGGTGACCCCGGCCGGGGGGTGGGCGGTGGTGCCCAGCGGCGAGGTCTCGGTCATCCCCCAGGCGTGGCAGACGTCGATGCCGTGCCGCTCCTCGAAGTCCTTCATCAGTGAGGGCGGGCAGGCCGAGCCGCCGATGATGACCTGGCGTACCGAGGTGACGTCCCGTGGTGTGGCGGCGAGTTCGGCGAGCAGCCCCTGCCAGATGGTGGGGACGGCGGCGGCGTGCGTGGGCCGCTCGGCCTCGATCATCTCGGCGATGGCGGCGGGCTGCAGGAACCGGTCGGTCATCAGCATGTTGATGCCGGTCATGAACGCGGCATGCGGAATGCCCCAGGCGTTGACATGGAACATCGGGACGATGGGGAGGGTGGTGTCCTGGTCGGTGAGCGCGAACGACTCGGCCATGTTGACCTGCATCGAGTGCAGGTAGATCGACCGGTGGCTGTAGACCACGCCCTTGGGCTCGCCGGTGGTGCCCGAGGTGTAGCACATCGCGGCGGCCTGCCGTTCGTCCAGCTCAGGCCAGTCGTACCGGTGCGCGCGGTCCGCGATCAGCGACTCGTACTCATGGACGGTCGGGCGGCAGCCGTCGAGTACGGAGGTGTCGCCGGGGCCCACGACCACCAGATGCTCGACGGACTCCAACCGCGGCAGCAGCGGGGCGAGCAGCGGCAGCAGGGTGCCGTTGACGAGGATGACCCGGTCCGCCGCGTGGTTGACGATCCAGGTCAACTGCTCGGCGGGCAGCCGCAGATTGAGCGTGTGCAGCACCGCGCCCATGGACGGGATGGCGAAGTACGCCTCGACGTGCTCCGCGTTGTTCCACATCAGGGTCGCGACCCGGTCACCTGTGGCGACGCCCAGTTCGTCGCGGAGCGCGTTGGCCAGTTGGACGGCGCGGATCCCGATGTCCCGGAAGGAGCGGCGCCGTGGCTCGCCCTCCCCGGTCCAGGTCGTCACCTGCGACCGCCCGTGTACCAGCGCACCGTGCACGAGGATGCGCGTGACGGTCAGCGGAACGTCCTGCATTGTGCTGAGCACCGGGAGCCTCCCACGCTACGGGCGAGTAATCTCCAGGTGATTGTGTCGGCATACCCAGCGGTATGTCACTACCGCGTACCCCACCCGTTACCAGCGGATCTCGGTGACCCGCGGCCTGCCACCAGCGGCACACCGGCCCCCTACCGGGCGAGCGGCTCCCTACCAGGCCAGCAGCTCCGGGTCGGTGCGCAGCTTCACCAGCGCCCGCGAGACCGAGCTCTTGACCGTGCCCACCGAAACGCCGAGCAGCTCGGCGGTCTGCACCTCGGTGAGGTCCTCGTAGTACCGCAGGACGACCATCGCGCGCTGCCGGGCCGGGAGCCGGCCGACCGCGGTCCACAGCGCGTCGCGCTGCGCCTGGTGCTCGGCCGGGTCAGGGGCGGGCGCGGAGCTCTCCGGCAGCTCCTCGCAGGCGAACTCGTCAAGACGGCGCTTGCGCCACTGCGAGGTGCGCGTGTTGACCAGGGTGCGCCGTACGTAACCGTCCAGCGCACCGTGGTCGGCTATCCGGTCCCACGCCAGATAGGTCTTGGCCAGCGCGGTCTGCAGCAGGTCCTCGGCGTCACAAGGGTTGGCGGTCAGGGAACGGGCGGTACGCAGCAGCACCGGTCCCCTGTCCCGTACGTAGGTGGAGAACTGCTGCTGAGCGCTGGTGCACACAGGCGTGGTCATGCCCTCAACGCTATGAGCGCCGACGGCGCCGGGGATCGGCCGCAGGTCCCGAAGCGGGGTCACCCTGAAGTCGTAGGGGTGAGGGTCTCCCTACCTCCCGAGGGTGGACACGATGCGGGGTTCCACCCGAGGGGACCCCGGGAGCCGCGGGCGGGGATGACGGGACGCCCGGATCCGGACCTCGCCGGATCACGAGGCGTTACGTCGCGTCATCCGTCGTTACGGATGATCGCCACCGGTGCGTCGACCAGGTCCCGGTCGATGACGAGGGTCCGGCCGCCGTGCGTCTCGCGGTGGTCACCGACGTACTGGTGGACGCGGCGGTGCGGGCGCCAGGCATCGCTGGACAGCTTCGGCTCGTCGTAGACGTCGGGCTCCACACCCCAGTGGGCGAACCACAGCAGGTCCGGCAGGTCGGGGTGACCGTCCCGGCGAGCGCGCTCCATCTGGGCGATTCCGGCGTTGACGTTGCTGTAGAAGCCGGGCAGATAGCCCCTGGCACGCAGCTCGCGGCTCCAGGCCTGGGTGAACTCCAGCACCGGACGGGTGCAGAACCGGTAGCTGGTGTCGTACGACTCCATGTCGAGGTAGATCGGGCTGTTACGCGCCATACCGAGGTCTTCCGCGTTCCGCACCGCGTCGTCGGCCTCGTGCGTGGCTTGGCCGTCGATGTCGTCCTCGTCGATGACGTTCCCGCGGTGGTGCGGGGACGTGGCACACGGCGACTGCGAGCCGACGTAGACCGGCAGCAGCCGCCAGCCCATCCTGGTCACCTTGCGGACCCAGGAGCCGGTGAGGTGGTCCTGGGGGCAGCTACGGGACTCGCCGCCGATGTAGACACCGATCGCGCCGTACTTGGAGTCCTCCCACGCCCGCATGGTGTCCAGCGGGGGGGCCGAGCAGGTGTCGAGGCCCCAGCCCTGGAAGATCTGGGCGCCGTGATGGCGGGGATCTTCGGTGGTGGGCCATACCCGCGACTGCGAGGCGCGCGGACGCCGCGTGCTGGGCGGGGTCGGTGCGACGGGAGGATGGGCGCGCGCGCTGTCGCCAGGTGTGTCCACGCCTCCCACGACACCTACGCTGCCCAGATCTCCCAGGTCTCCCAGGTTCCCCAGATCCCGCAGGTCTCCCAGGTCCGGCAGCCGCAGGTCGCCGGGCCATCCCATGCCCGGGAAGGGGTTGCCGGGCAGGCCGGGTCCGGGTACCGGGCCGGGACCGCCCTGCGCCGGGCCGGTACCCGGTCCGGTGTCGCCGGGCACACCAACCGGTGCGCTGCTCGGGCCGGGGACGCCGGGACCGTCGCCGGCATTGTGCGCTGGGTGCGGACCGGGCCGGGCCGAACCCATCGCCGCGACCGGCATGATGCCCGCGACCCCGCAGGCGAGCGACGCCATCATGACAAGAGTAAGTCGGATCATCCGGTTGTTATCACGCATAACGGCGAGTCAAAACGGCGGAGCGCACCGTACGCAGGAGGCGCGCCCCGGGAGATGGCGGGTTCAGCCGTCTGCACCCATCGCGTCCCCCTTGAGTGGGGGAGGCGGACATCGTCGCGATCACACGGGGAAACCGTCACCGAGCGCGGCCGAGCAGCAATCCCGAGGTCGGCACTCCGGTGCCCGCCGTCACCAGCACCCGGGACGCGTCCGGCACCTGGTTGACGCTGGTGCCGCGCACCTGCCGCACGGCCTCGGCGATGCCGTTCATACCGTGCAGATAGGCCTCGCCGAGCTGGCCGCCATGGGTGTTGACCGGCAGCCGCCCGCCGATCTCCAGCCCGCCGTCGGCGGCGAAGTCGGCCGCCTCGCCGCGTCCGCAGAAGCCGAACTCCTCCAGTTGCATGAGCACGAACGGCGAGAAGTGGTCGTACAGGACCGCCGTGTCCATGTCGCTGGGCCCGAGCCCCGACGTACGCCACAACTGGCGTGCCACCACGCCCATCTCGGGCAGCCCGGTGAGATCGTCCCGGTAGAAGCTGGTCATCTGCTCCTGTGCACGGCCCGCGCCCTGCGCGGCGGCGGTGATGACGGCGGGGCGTTGCCGCAGGTCATGTGCGCGTTCCAGAGAGGTGACGACGAGTGCCTGGCCCCCGTCGCTCTCCTGGCAGCAGTCGAGCAACCGCAGTGGTTCGGCGATCCAACGCGAGGCGGCGTGGTCGGCGAGGGTGATGGGCTTGCGGTAGAAGTACGCGGCCGGGTTGGTCGCGGCATGGCGGCGGTCGGCGACCGCGACCGGCCCGAAGGCGTCGAGGCTCAGCCCGTACGTGTGCAGGTACCGCCGCGCGGCCATCGCGACCCACGAGGCGGGCGTCAGCAACCCGAACGGCAGCACCCAGCCCAGCGCCGCCCCCTCGGCGGACGGCTCGCGGTGCTGGACGCCGGAACCGAAGCGGCGGCCGGAGCGCTCGTTGAACGCCCGGTAGCAGACGACCACCTCCGCCACCCCGGTCGTGACCGCGAGCGCCGCCTGCTGGACGGTCGCGCAGGCCGCGCCGCCGCCGTAGTGGACCCGGGAGAAGAAGGACAGCTCGCCCATGCCCGTCGCCTGCGCGACGGCGATCTCCGGGCTGGTGTCCATGGTGAAGCTGACCAGCCCGTCGACATCGGCGGGACTCAGCCCCGCGTCGTCCAGCGCGGCATGTACCGCCTGCACGGCGAGTTTGAGCTCGCTGCGGCCGGAATCCTTGGAGAACTCGGTGGCACCTATGCCCACGATCGCGGCGCGGCCGCCGAGGACGTCAGGACTGCGCAGGCTCATGCGCCCTCCCCCCGCGGAAGACGGACGGTGACCTGTCCGGTGACGTGATGGCCGAGCGCGTTGACCCCTGTCACCTCGACGACGGCCGTCTGGCCGTCCGCGTCGCCCGCCAGCGAAACGATCCGTCCGCTCAACACCAACTCGTCGCCAGGGTAGTTGGGCGCACCCAGACGGATGGCGACCCTGCGCAGTTCGGCCCCCGGCCCGAAGTGTTCGGTGAGATAGCGGCCGACAAGGCCGTTGGTCGTGAGGATGTTCATGAAGATGTCGGGGGAGCCTTTGGCGCGGGCGGCCTCGGCGTCGTGATGCACGTCCTGGTAGTCACGGGAGGCGATGGCACCGGAGGTGATCAACGTACGGGTGATGGGTATGCGCAGCGGCGCCAGTTCGTCACCGATCCGCATCTAAACCCCCTCCTTCACCCGGAAGACCGGAAGCGTCAACTCCTCGTCCATGAACGTGAATTCGAGATCCACGGGCATGCCGATGCGCACCTTGTCGTACGGGACACCGGTCACGTTGGCGATCATCCGCACCCCTTCGGAGAGCTCCACGAGCGCGACCGCGTACGGAGGCTCAAAGGCCGGAAACGGCGGATGGTGCATGACGACGTACGAGTAGACCGTGCCGGAACCGCTCGCCTTGACGGTGTCCCACTCCTGCCCACCACACTTGTTGCAACCGGGCAACCAGGGGAAGCGCGGCGTACCGCAGCCCGTGCACCGCTGTATGAGCAGCTCATGCCGCGAAACCCCGTCCCAGAAACCGGCGTTGTCGCGGTTGACGACCGGTCGGGGGCGTCGGGCAGGCGTCTTGCGCGGTACGGGCGCGTACTTGAGGATCCGGAAGCGGTGGGTACCGACCCGTTCGTCCCCGGACCGCAGCTCCATCCTGGAGGTGATGAAGTGGCCGGTGCCGAGCTTGGTGGTCTTACGCGGCGAGACCGACTCGATCACGACGTCGAAGACGATCCGGTCGCCGGGGCGTAGTGGTCGCGCATACTCCTGCTCGCAGTCTGTGGCGACCACGGAGCTAAACCCAGCGGCGTCGAGAGCGCACAGCAGCTCGTCGTACGGCCCGGAACGGTCGCCATGACCGGAGAGCCCGGCCATGGTCCACACCTGCAGCATGGTGGCGGGTGCGGAACCGTCGACGGGGAGGGGGTGCCCCGTCGTCTCGCACCAGTGCCGGATCATCGGGGAGTTGACGGGGTCCTTGCCCTCGCCGCCGACTACAGCCGACTGTCCCTCGTAGGCCCTTATTCGCTCGTAGAACCCGGCAGCGGGCTCGACATCCGTCATCTTCTGACTGTCCGTCAGATCAGGTGGGGGTGTCAAGACGCCCAGAGGTTGTCCACAGCCTGTGGACAACCTCTGGGCGTGGCGGCAGCGCCGAAAAAGGGCTGTGCGACGGCACCGATCATGCCGTCGCACAGCCATCTCACCGGCCTGCCGCGCGGGACCCCGACCACTGGAAACCGCGGGAGCGCCCGGGGTCTCGCGCCCTACTCACCAGCATCTGGAGAAGTTCACCCGCACGTTGTGCTGCTCGATCCGGGCGTCGCCGGATCCGTTCACACTGGCGGTGTTGCTCTGGTTGGTAGCGCCCGCACCTGAGGACGCCTGCCCCGTGCTGTTGACGTTCGCTTGCGAGTGGTCGTTGGCGAAGGAACCGTTGTCCGCCGATGCGGTGCCGGCGAACAGAACCGCGGTAAGCGGCAACGCGGCAAGTGCGGCCAGGGCACGGGCGGTACGGATCTTGCTCATGTTCAATTCCTCCCAGGAACTGGAAGTCAGCGGTGTGGCGGGGCGGTTGGCCGACCGCTCCGCCGACTCTGCGGCGTCGCGAAATCAGACTTGCCCACGGGATCCCCCAGGAACCACTCCGGGCACCCTATTTACCTCGCAAGCGTGACGATCTGCCGATAAACATCCTGAATCCCGCCGCACGGCCGCACGGCACAACAGAAGAAACGTCACGGAACACATGTGACCACGGTTTCAGCATGTCGACTTATCGGCATGTACGCGGGCTTTGGGGCGCGAACGAGACGGCACCCCCTTCCCTCCAGTGCCGGTCACCTCGCGACAGGGCTGCGGCGGCTCTCGGGGCCGGGGCGCTGGCGGAGGTGGCCGTTCTTCCGCGGCCGTCGGCGTGGGCAGGGCCGCCGGGGGGCGCTAGGCGACACACCAACGCAGGTGGGCGGGGTGCCGGCCATTACCGGTACCCCGCCCACCTGCGGTTTTGCTACCTGCGGAGAGTGTGGGATTTGAACCCACGGTGACATCGCTGCCACGACGGTTTTCAAGGGGGTTGTGGCTCAGGTCTAGGCACACTGTCCCACCTGCACGGATACCTCGGCCATCGCCCGCCAAGGCCCGGATCGGTCCACACCTGGTCCACAGCTTGCTGGCAAGGCTCTACAACTAAACTCGACGCATGCCCAGTTGTCGGCACCTGGTGTCACAATCCTGACTGTGGGTGGAGACCTGCGCTCACTAGACGCAATCCTGGCAAACCCCAAGGGCCTCTCTGAAGCAGAACTCAATCGCTTCCGCGGGGAACGAGTCCTCGGCGCCGCCGCCATCTTGCTGCACCAGACGGGCGACGCCGAAGCAGCCACGATAGCCACCGACGTGACCACGTCGTACCTGATCATGTGGGAAACGGGCGAACCGCCTTGATCCAGTAAAGAAACTTTGAACAGCGCGGCTGCTGGTCGCCCCTTGCTGGTCTTCGTGTCAGTGCTAGCCGGTCGGCTAACGACGCCTGGCGGAGCGTTCAGCGAGCCTTGCTCGCAGGCGTTCGACGCTGCTGGCTGCGTCTTCTGGGGTCTGCATGCGCCCGACTTTCTTGCGGCGGGCAATCTCCGTGTCCAGGGCTTCGAGTTCGCTGGAGGGCCTGTTCGTATTGGGCGCCGAGTTCGTCTACACGTTGCTGGACTCGCTCGGCCTCTGCTTGCAGGTCCTCGTCGCTGGTCTCACTGTGCTTGAGCACTTCTCCTTGTGCGCGGTGCACGGCAGCTGCGTAGTTGAGCTCCGCCTGGTAGGACATGAGCGGAGACGTGAAGCCGCTAGTCAGGGGCTCCCGGGGTCTGAAGCGCCGGGCGCGGAACGCCACGCGATCCGTACCGATCCCGCCCGTCCTGCTCCGCATGCTCCGCGAACACATCGAAGAATTCGGCGTCGCCGAGGACGGCCGACTGTTCCGTGCCGCCCAGGGAGGACACCTGCTTTCGAAGGAGTACGGCGATGTCTGGAAGGCCGCTCGGCTTGCCGTCCTGGCGGAGGCTGAGACGGCAACTCCCCTTGCTGAGAAGCCCTATTCCCTACGGCACGCAGGCGTCTCCCTGTGGCTGATGTCGGGTGTCGCCCCCGCCGAGGTCGCGCGCCGCGCGGGCCACAGCATCGCGGTTCTGTTCCGCTTCTACGCCAAGGTCGTCCATGGCAGCCAGCAGCGTACGAACGAGCAGATAGAGCACGCTTTGCGGGCTGCGGAAGACGGCCCTGGCTCTGCTCACGAGAACAGGCAGCCGCCGACGTCGTAGCTTTTGCAGCGCAGGGCGAAAGCTGCGTGACAAGCCACAAGAGGTCCCCAGTCCGAGACGGACCGGGGACCTCTCGCGTGCCGTTGCCAGGCAGAGCTCAGCTCGGTTGGTCTCCGGTGTACCGGTAGATCTCGTTGCCGGAGTTGACGCCCCACACGGTGCCGTCGGCGCCTGCGCCGATATCGCTCAGGGAACCGGGGATCTTGATCCACGGGCTGGTGTCGTTGTTGGTGTACCGGTAGATGCCTCCGGCCGAGTCGACGCCCCACACATTGGTCCTGGACCCGGCCGAGATCCGGACCAGGCTGCCGGAGATCTTGACCCAGTTGGTTGAGCCCTGGTCTCCGGTGTAGCGGTAGATTTCGTTGCCGGAGTTGACGCCCCACACGGTGCCGTCGGCGGCCGCGCCGATATCGCTCAGGGAGCCGGGGATCTTGATCCACGGGTTGGCGTCGTTGTTGGTGTACCGGTAGATGCCTCCGGCCGAGTCGACGCCCCACACATTGGTCCTGGACCCGGCCGAGATCCGGACTAAGCTGCCGGAGATCTTGACCCAGTTGGTTGAGCCCTGGTCTCCGGTGTAGCGGTAGATTTCGTTGCCGGAGTTGACGCCCCACACGGTGCCGTCGGC
>JBEYJY010000001.1:0-432195 GCA_040631425.1 Streptomyces sp. NPDC020096 | reverse complement strand
GCCGATATCGCTCAGGGAGCCGGGGATCTTGATCCACGGGTTGGCGTCGTTGTTGGTGTACCGGTAGATGCCTCCGGCCGAGTCGACGCCCCACACGTTCGTCCTGGACCCGGCCGAGATCGCCGTGAGACTGCCGGAGATCAGCTTCCAATCAGCCATACCGAACTCGTTCCTCTCGCTTCGGACTTGCATTCAGGTACTTGGCGGGAGAGGGACCTACCCAAACGGGCTAATATTCTGACTGATCGTTAAAATGCCGTGGAAATCGATGTTTGACGCCCAGTCACCCTTGCAGTGCAGGACGCGTGGTCGGCGGGTCCAGGAGCCTTTTGGCTGGAAGCTCCGTACCCCGTTTGAGGGATCGACGTGACGCTCGGACTGTGTACTCGACGGCGGACCGTGGGAGCTCCTCGATGAGCTCCGGGAACCGGCGGCGCCTGCCGCACCCGAGCATGGAGGATCCGCGGCCGTCAGCTAGCCCTGTCGCCCGGGTTGCTCGTGACGGCTGCACACCATGCCTTGCCAAGCACCTCCCGTTCGCAGCCTTCCTCTGCTGTCGTGCAGAGTGATGGGCATCCGCTCTAGAACTCGCGAACACAGCCACGGCCCAAAGGCCGCGTAGGAATCCCGGAAATCTGGTCCACGCCTGGTCCACACGCGCCGGTCAACAGTGGGATTCCGGCGAGTCAGGGTGGGACAGGCCCCATGCGAAAGGGGTGCCCCCGATCCGAGGGCACCCCTTCTGACCAGCTAGTTCGCTGACCTGCGCGGAGAGTGTGGGATTTGAACCCACGGTGACATCGCTGCCACGACGGTTTTCAAGATCTATCGCCGATCACGACGGTCGGCGAGGAACGTGCTGGTCAGCCGCTCGATCCGCCATTCCCAGAGCCATTCTTGTCGTCGGCGTGCCCTTCTCGTGCCCTATCGACTCCGCCGTGCCCCGACGCCCATTCCTCCATGGCGTCGGCTACCTGAGCGTCCCGACCGGCCACCGGTCGAGCGTAGTGGCGGGTGGTGACGCTCGCATTGGAGTGTCCGAGCCGACGAGCAGCCGTCATGACGCCGTACCGGTCGGCCACCCAGGTTCCATGGGAAGCCCGTAGATCATGCGGCGTTACGTCGGTCAGCCCCGCAGCCTTCACGGCAGGATCGAAGTGCGCCTTGCGCCACTGGTTGTAACGCAGCGGTCGCCCCTTCCCGTTGGTGAACAGCAGCACGTCATCACCGGCAGCCAAGGTGTCTAGGTGATCCGAGACCCGCTTGACCAGCGACGGGGGCAGAGAGAGAACCCGTTTCTGGTGACTCTTGGGCGTGTCGAAGGACAAGGCGCCACCGGCTTCAGCGAGGTTCTCGTCAACGATCACGAGTCGATTGGACAGGTCGAAGTCCCCTCGCCGCAGCGCGAAGGCTTCCCCAATGCGCATTCCGGCGAAGGCCAGGAGCGCGACCAGAACATCATGTGGTCCGGCGATCTTGCCTACGAGGCGCGACGCCTCCACCGGGGTCAAGATGTGAGGCTCGGTTTGCGGCATGCGCGGCAGGCGGACGCCCCGGCATGGCGTGACAGAGATCAAACCGTTGTCGACCGCGGAAGCCATGATCTGCGACAGCACGCGGTATGCCTGCCTAATGCGCGACGGGCTCAGACCGTCCGTACGCATGCCCGCCACCCATTCCGCGACAGTGATAGGCCGCAGGCTCGACACCTCGCGGTCGCCGAGGACGGGATTGATCCGTGAGTTGATCAGCGATCGGTACGACGCTTGCGTCTTGGCCTTGAGCTGCGGGCTCACCGAGGCTAGCCACCGGGCCGACCAGTCCCTGACGGTCGTCCTTCCGGCGTCGGGGTCAAGCCAGCGACCGTCGTCGATCTCGACGCGCTTCTTGGCCAACCACAGGTCAGCATCGGTGGTGGTTGCGAACGTTCGATCCGCGGGTCGCAGGATGCCATCAGGACCGGGATACCGCGCCTGATAGCGCCCGGAAGGCAGCTTGCGGACACGGCCGAACTGGCGGCGACTTTTACGTTTTCCAGGCATCAGGCCACCGCCCGCAGCCGTCGTGCCGGGGCGACGGGTTGAACTGTGTTGGCCTTGATGAAGGCCTCAACGACGCTTTCGGGGATGCGAACATGTCGGCCGACCTTGACGAAGGCGATCCGGCGTTCCTCGATCAGCCTCCGAGGGAAGCGCACGCCTGTGCCCAGCCGTTCGGCCACCTCAGTAACCTCCAGGAGTCGGTCAGCCATGGTCACCACTCCCCCTCGTCATCCAGGTCGGCCAGGGCCTCGCGGGCGGTGTCGCGGTTGGCTTTGATGTCGCGGGCGATGGTGGCGGCGAGCCAGGATTCGCCGGGGGTGTGTCCATGTCCGGCATAGGTCCAGTGGGCCAGGGTCAGCGTGGAGTCGTCCGGGTCGGGTAGGCCCCGTTCCCTGCGTTCCTGTTGTGCGCGGTAGTCGGCCCGGACCTGGCGCAGTGCGCCCAACGTGGTGGAGTAGGCAGGGGACTTGGTGGAGAAGTGGCCGCGGAAGCCGAGCATGTGAGACCAGTGCGCCAGGTTGTGCTCCGGGTAGGCCGCATCCAGTTCCCAGCAGGTTTCGATCAGTCGCCGGGCGTGGGCGGGTAGGTCGGCCATCTTGTCGAGTTCGGGCAGCTCCCCAATCCGACGATCTACGGTGCCGGTTGTCTCGGCCGCTTTGGTGGCGTACTTGGCCACGTATGAGGCGACAGCGTGTTCGGTGATGTCGGCGCCGTCGCCGAAGGCGCGGATGGGCTGGACGTCCACCTGTGTGCCCCAGCGCAGCTCCCGCGCCGGATGCGCGCCCGAGGCGGGAACGGTGACGCTGACGCGGGCAGCCGCCGCGCGGATGGCGTCGGCCAGCAGCTCGACCGAGCCCCACACCGGCGCGGGATCGTCCGGACCGGCAGGGCCATCCAGCCGGATCACCGCATGGAAGTGCACCGCGCCGCGCTTTTGGAACTCCGCCACCTTGCCGAAGGAGACCCGCGCCACCTCCTTGAACGCTCGCAGGGTCAGGCCCGCCCGTCGAGCCACCTCCCGACGCAGGTAGATGGTGAAGCGGCGCCACAGGTCGCCCGCATGGTTGTTCCACAGCACCGCCCCCGCGTAGTCATACCGCTGCGGATCCAGGGGCGTACCGAGCACCAGGTCACCCTCACCGTGCGCACGGCCGCACCGGCAGCGTCCCGACTCGGGGCGGTTGTGGACCGGCCCGAAGGAGGGCGCGGTCAGGGTCGCGAACACCCGCGGTCGATCGGTCACCGCATCAGGCACGCCCTTGCCGCCGACCAGCCCCGCCATGATCAGGTGATAGGTGTCCCCGGCGTACATCCAGGCGCATGAAGGGCAGCGTGAGGCACGACGGTTGCCGCAGGCGACGCGGAGTGTGCCGCCGGGTTCCCCCTCCGTCGAGTAGGAGTACAGGACTTGGCCAGTGGCTCGGTCCCGGGTGACCGTGACCCCTTGCAGGCGGATCGGGTCGGAGCAGCCGCCAGTACGACGGATCTGTTCTTGCCAGCGATCGAAGCCCGGTTGCCCGGCCACCCGCAGGAGATCTTGCAGGGTGACCAGGTCCAAGCCCGCCGCGGTGGCGGTGTCCGTCATCGGCTCTGCTCCGTCCGGTTGGTGGAGCGGGCATCCAGCCAGTTCTCAGCGCACACCTTGTGGACGGGCTTGCCCTTGTCCGAGCGCAGCGGGGTGGGCTTGGTGCAGAGGACGCACGGCTTGTCGCCGGTGGGGTCGAAGTGCTTGGGGTCACGCCAGTTCAAGAGCGCCATGGCGGTCACCGCCCCGCCGTGAGCAACTGGCGGGCAGCGGCACGGCGAGGTGCGGTGCCCGTGCCATGGCAGACCGGGCACGTCACCTTGACCGTGGTGCGGGTGCCGTCGGCGCGGCGGATGCCAGTGTCGACGGCGACGATGGGGAAGCCGTCGCAGTCGGGGCAGCGGCGCACCGGGGCAGGGGTGATCTCGGGCATGATGAAGGTCCCTTTCAGGTCTGTTGGGTCTGGAAGTGGTGCAGGCGCCCGGGGCGGTCGTGTTTGGCGACAGGTGCCGCCCCGGGGGCCGTTCAGCGCTGGGGGCGCTGGGGGTTGGTGAGCAGGGCGCGCAAGACGACGGCGCACACGGCGACCGACGCGGCGGTGATGGCGACGGCGAGCAGGAGCGAGACGAGGACCGCGCCGACGATGAGGACCACGGCGACGCCACCCCCGACGACCGCGACCACGCCGGTCGGGGACAGCCGGGCGGCCGGACCGGACGCGGCGGGCGCGGGCGCCGTGGCGGTGTGGTGGCAGGCGCAGGCCGGGGCGTGGTGGGGCTCGACAGTGGCCGGGGCGGTCAGCGAGGTGACCGTGTAGACCGGGGTCGGGTTGGTTGGGGTGCGGGGGTTGAACATGATCGGAACTCCCTTCCAGGGCGGGTTATTTGGTGGTGCCGTTGACGGCGTGCACTCCGGTGCGGGTGGTGGTGTGGATGGCGGGGGCGAGGTGGCTGCCTGCGAGGAGGAAGCCGCCGAGCAGGAGCACGGCCACGAGCCAGATCGGCGGGCGGGCGAGTTTGACGCCCAGGACGGCGATGACGGCGGTGGCGAACCACAGGGGCACGGACACGGCGATCACCGGTCCTGCGTGGTGATGCGGCAGCGGTGGCCCTTGGCGGCGAGGCAGACGGCGGAGTAGGTGGCGAACTGGCCGGACCAGCCGCAGTCGTCGGCGGTGCAGGAGGCGACGTAACCGCTCTTGCCGTCGCGGTTGCGGCCTTTGCCGATCTCTACGGGGCCGTAGCGCACGAGGCGCTGGAAGATGAGGAACCGGGCCATGGTGGTGATCTCCTTCCGGGTTCAGGTGAGTTGGGTGGCGATGGCGTCGGCGAGGGTCGCGGGGACACCGAGGCGGGCGCGCAGGGTGTCGGCGCCGATCGGGTTGCCGGTCTGGGCGCGGTGGGCGTCGGCGACCTTGCGGGCGTGCGCGAGCAACGCTGGGGGCACCGCAAGCGCGGCAGCGGGCAGGGCCGCAGGCTTTTCGAGGGCCGAAGCCGGATCCACTGAATCGGCCGGCGGGGGTGCCGGATCGACAGACAGGTCGGCGGGCACCGGGGTGTCCTGCGTCGATGCGGTGTCAGCGTGCGGAGCGCGGGTGTGGGCGAGAAGGGTGCCGCCGAGGAACGCGGCAGCGGGCCAACCGGCGACCAGCAGCCGCAGCAGGGCGGGGGCGTGATGCAGGTCGAGGAACCCGGCGGTGGCCACGTTGGCGCCCAGGGACGCGGTGAGCGCGACGACGAACCAGCACCACGCCAGCCGAGGTGCGGTCTTAGCCCGCAGCCGACGCCAGGAGGCGACCAAGAGCAGGTCGACGCTGACCGGGTAGGCCCATGCCTTCCAGCCGTTCTGGCCCGCGGCCTCGGCGATGTCGTGCAGGTGGGCGAAGGACAGCGCGGCGGCGATCACGGCCTGAACCAGAACCGCGTCTAGGTGGGGCCATCGGGCGGCGCGCATCGTGGGGTCCCCTTTCTTAGGGCGGATGGCGCCGGGCGGGGGTGTCGTGGGCAGCCCGCCCGGCGTCCGGGGTCAGCGGGGGTTAGAGCCGGTGCGGCGTTCGGCGTCGATGTAGAGGCGTTCGCGTCCTTCGGCGCGGGCGGGAACTTGCCTCACACTCCGGACCACGAAGGCCAGGCATAGATCACGGACGATGAACGGGACGTCTTCCTGATCACAGATCACGCGGATCTCGAACACGGGGGCTACTCCTCGCTGATGGTGGCGTTGCCGGAGCCGAGGCAGGTCAGGCACATGCCGACTTGTTGTGCTCCGGTGTCACGGCGTCGGCGACCGACGCGGACGGTGGTGGCGATCTCGCCGGTGCCCTTGCAGGTCTCGCACTTCGGCGGTTCGGCGGGCTGACGTCGAGGGTTGTTGCGGGTGGTGGCCATGACAGGTCACTCCTCCTCGGAGTTGATCGCAGTCATCGGGCATGGATCGGGTAGGGACCTGGCGCGAAGGCGGCCGCGCCGACCGGGGAGAGGAGGGTCAGACCCGTTCGGTGATCGACTCGACCGGGGCCGGTTGCTTGACCATCGCGACCTCGAACCGGGGCCGATAGGCGGCGAGTTCAGGCAGATCCGGAGTGAGGTGCGCATGCGCGTTGCAGGCGTTCACGGCCTGGCGCAGCGTGGTGTGCGGGGTGCGGGTGATCGCCCAGCCGCCGGTCGAGTCGCCGACGATGGCCATGCCGGGCCGGTCGGTGGGAATCTGGGTGGTGGCGAACACTGCCTCCGAGGAGATGTCGCCGAATGCCATCTTCGCTGACGACTCGTCATTGACCCGGTGCGAGGTACGGCCGGAGAGCTGGGCGCGCAGCATGGTGATGCCATTGCCGAGCTCTGAGCCGAAGCGCTGACCGTAGATGTCGAGGTAGATCCCGGCAGCACGGCCGAGCTGGGCGAGGCGGACCAGCGCGGTGACGATCCGGTCCCGGCGCTTTTCCTCCACCTTGCTGGCGAACAGCGCCAGTTCGGCGACCTCATCGATGGTGACCACGATCGGCACCGGACGGACCGCCTCGGGCAGGCCCCAGATGTCGGCGGTGATCTCCGCGTCCGGGATGTCGGCGCTGATGCGCTGCTCACGCCGGATGACCCGGTAGATCTCGCCCATCCGCTCAACGAGCGCTTCCAGCAGGCCCAACGCATCGTCAGGGTTGTCGGCCAGGGCGGAGAAGCGGCGGGCCATCGGCGCCAGCTCCACCCCCTGCTTGCAGTCGATCCCGACCAACGCAACCCGCTGCGGGGCCAACTCCTTGACCAAGCGGCGCTGGTAGACGGACTTGCCGGACTTGGTGGCGCCCAGGTTCAGCGCGTGCGGCACCTCCTGATAATCGCGGTAGTGAACAGATCCGTCCTCACACAACGCCACCGGCACCCGCAGCAGACCAACGTCCGTACGGTGCGGCATGTGTACCCGCTTGAGCACGTCGTAGCCGGTCATCCGCAGCTCAACCACGCCCGCCTTGACCTCGCGGGAGGTGACGCCCTGCGCGGCGAAGGAGTGCCGCAGCCGGTCAGCGGCGGCCGAGTAGTCGAAGGCATCCTGTCCGGGCCGCATCTTGATCCGCAGCAGCAGGCCGGTACGGGTCGGCGTCAGCCGCAGAATCCTCGGGACCCGGGACGGCGGAACATCCTGATGGAACATCCGCGCCATCGCCAGCCGGAACCGGGACGCCGGGACCGTCAGCCCGCAGGCGTCCATGACCGACGCGTACCGGACCCGCACCCGCACCATCGCGACCACGACCCCGACCAGCAGCCAGTACCAAGCCGGACGACGCCACCGCAGCACCAGCGCACCACCGACCGCTAACGCGATCAGCACGAGCAACACGGTTGCCGACATGACGATCAGCCCTTGCCGTTCGACGCGGGCAGGGCCACCGGGGTCACGGCCACCGCGCGGAACGAGATGCCGTGCCGCTTCTGGCCGTTGAACTCGTTCTCCCAGTCCCGAGCCTTCAGCCCGGTCACCGCGACCGGCATGCCCGGGGTCAGCCCCTCGGGGATCCCGGTCTCCGGGACGGTCACCTGGTGCAGGTTCCCCTCCCCCTCGTCCGAGATCAGCAGGCCCACCGTCATCAACTTCGCCTGCGTCTCGCGGTCGATCGCGATCTCGCCGGTCTGCTTATTCACCAGCTTCGGAGCCGGGGCAGTCGCCACGAACGTGACGGCGGTCGAAAGGTCGATCTTGAAGGACGGCATTACAGCTCCCTGATGTCGACTTGACGCACTTAGTACGTCAACTTGTGCTTCGAGGATGCACTTGTCGCACCAAGTATGTCAAGTGCCTTCTCTCGACTGCTGCGAGCCGGATGTGGTGCACTTGGTACGACAACCACTGAGAGGGGTTATGGCCGAGTTCACGGGACGCGCGATGTACTTGCAGATCGCCGACGAGATCAAGCGGATGATCCGCACAGACCAGCTAGCACCGGGGGACAAACTCCCGTCCGAGGCTGCTCTGATGGCACAACACGAGGTGTCGCGCACGGTTGCCCGCCAAGCCATCGCCCGACTCCGTGAAGATGGCTATGCGGTCTCTCATCAGGGCAAGGGCAGCTTCGCGGCACTACCTGGCGAAGGGAAAGCCGCCAAGCACAGCCCGGAGTACGAGCAGATCACGGAGCAGTTGTCGGAGGTTCTTCGGGACGTCCGACACTTGGCCGAGCGTATGGACCACCTCGAACAGCTTGTGCGTCAACGGCCATCAGAGTCCTGACGACCACGTCCGCGCGCCGTACAAGGTCGTGCACCTCATTACCAACCCGCTTGATCTGCGCGATCAGTTCCGCTTGTTCGGTCGGGGTAAGTGCCATCGGAGTCCCCTCGGTTGAGCGTCGGTCTGGCCACCTCTCGGGTTGTCAGCAACGCTAGGACCGAGCCACAGTCGTGCCCCGGAAAAAACTTCCGGGGTCCGTCAGAGAAGCTGGGGGACGCTCTTTCCATGCGTGGAATGACGACGAACCTGACGATCGGTGAACGAGTCGCGTGGTACCGCCGACGGCGCGGTATCTCCCAAGAAGTTCTGGCTGGACTGGTAGGGCGCACCGTTGACTGGCTCAGCAAGGCCGAGAACAACCGGATCGAGCTTGACCGCTTGTCAGTCATCAAGTCCTTGGCTGACGCCTTGGACGTGACACTGGGCGACCTGCTGGCCGAGCCCACGCTGATGGACTGGACGCACGAGAGTGGTTCGAAGACGGTGCCAGCACTCCGATCCGCCCTCATGAACTACCGCCAGCTCACGCCGTTGCTTGGAGTGCCAACCGAAGGCGAACCGTCCCCGCTCAACGAACTCCGAGCCGCCGTCGCCGAAGTCTGGGATGCCTACCAGGAGTCGCGATACGGATTCGCGACCCGTCGCCTGCCGCTCCTCTTGGCCGATGCCCTCATGGCAGTGCAGTCCTACGACGGGCACGATCGCGAACAGGCCCACGAGATTGCAGCGATGACCTACCAGGGCGCCGCCATGGTGCTGACCAAGCTTGGCGAGACTGACCTCGCGTGGATCGCCGCGGACCGGGGTCTGGCTGCAGCCCAGCAAACGGGCAACCCTGTAGTGACCGGTTCCCTTTTCCGGTCCGTCGCTCACTGCCTGCTCTCGAACGGACGCTTCGACGCGGCCACACAGTTGGTTGGTGACGCAGCCGACTACCTACGTCCTGACCTCGCAGGCAGTAGTCCCGAGTTCCTTTCGATCTACGGGACACTTTTCCTGACCGGCTCCATGGCCGCCGCCCGTGCGGAAGACCGAACCACGACCCGGGCCTACCTAGTCGAGGCCGAACGGATAGCTCAGCAGCTTGGCGAGGATGCGAACCACATGTGGACCGCATTCGGCCCCACCAACGTCGCCATTCACCGCGTCGCCACCGCGGCCGAGCTCGGAGACATACAGATCGCCGTAGAGCTGGGACCGCAAATCGACACGAGGACTCTTCCGACCGAGAGGCGGACCAGGCACAACCTAGAAGTGGCCCGGGCGCTGAGCTCGCGGAACAGGATCGACGACGCCCTGGCACTGATTCTTGAAGCCGAAGGCTGGGCACCGGAGCAGGTCCGGAGCCACTACCTCGCCCGAGAGCTGGTGCTGAGCTGGATCCGCAATCAGCGCACGCAGCCCAACCGGACGATGGCCGACCTAGCGGCAAGGCTGCACGTCCTCTGACGTGGGTACGCTCGGGCTTATGACCGAGGACGAGGCGAAGATGGCGCATCCGCGCATGGCAGCGGGTGCGCTGTTTTTTGATGCCGCTGGACGACTACTCATGGTCGAGCCGTCTTACAAGGACTACTGGGAGATCCCCGGTGGCTATATCGAGAACGGCGAATCCCCCTTGCAAGCATGCGTGAGGGAGGTCCGGGAAGAGTTGGGCCTGACTGTGCCGATTGGTCGGATGCTGGCCGTGGACTGGGCACCGAACCCCGCAGAGGGTGACAAGGTGCTGTACGTGTTCGACGGCGGAGAGATCACGCCTGAGCTCGCTGCAAAGATCATCCTGCCGCCTGACGAGCTCCGAGCCTTCCATTTCGTGCCCCTGGATCAGGTCGAACACAAGACCATCCCCCGGCTTGCGCGGCGTGTCCAGGCAGCCGCATTGGCCCGCAAGAGCGCTGCACCCGTGTACCTCGAACACGGTCAAGTGCCAGACTCGGCAGCGGCCTGAGGAGCAGGCAGCGAGATCGCCGATCAGGCTGGGACTGTTACGAGTTTCTCTACCTCATCAAGGCTCGCTCCGCTCGCTTCGGCCCGGTCGGCGGAAGGTCGATCATCGCCAACCCGACCGCCGCAGGCGCACATGCGCCGGGCAGGGAAGCCCCACGTACCACCGCCGCCCCGATCCGGTCTCGGATGGGAACGCACCACGCGCAACACGCCCAAGCACCCGCCCGGGGCCACCCGACGCCCGAGCCCCGGAACCTGAACAGGATTCATCAATCAGTGATTGATAGCCGCGCACAGCGCGGCGGCGCCGTCGGCGGGCGGCACGCGCCCGCCTCCATGTCTGCGCCACCGGCTGCCGCGCGCCGCCCACCGCCGCGCCCGCAAAAGGGGCGAAGACCTACCAGGCCCAACCGCCGAGGCAGCCCCAACAGCACAGGCCAGAGAGGCTTTGACTCACCGAAGAGACCGGATCGGGGCGGCGGTGGTACGCGGGCCATCCCATTCGGCACACTGCGCCCCACGGCCCGCTGATCACCTGCTAACCACCGACCCAGCACACCGCAGCCCCGACGAGGCCCAACACCTGCCACCGACCAGCCCGGCCGCGCGACTCAGAACACGCCTCCGGCGGGGGCGCTCAGGCTCCGGGATGGCGGGGGCACCGTCCCGCGCGCGGGGGTCCGTGCGTGGCTGAGGTGGGGAGGCTGCCATCCCGTCTGCCGTCGACCCAGGCAGAGCCGAGCAGCCTTGGCCCCTGGTGTCCAGGTCGTTCGTACAGTGGCGCGCTCCACCTGGACACCAGGGGCCAAACCCGCTCCACTAGCGTGTGGGTCGACGGCAGACGGGATGGCAGCGGGGAGCGTCGTGGTTCCTCTCGGAACCCACGGCAAGGCGTCAACGGCGTGCCCGATGCGTGCCCGAAGA
Organism: Streptomyces sp. NPDC020096; assembly: GCA_040631425.1. Lineage (GTDB taxonomy): Bacteria > Actinomycetota > Actinomycetes > Streptomycetales > Streptomycetaceae > Streptantibioticus_A. The sequence goes on along the minus strand of JBEYJY010000001.1, from coordinate 421,035 downwards.
GGCGGGGAACAGCGGGGAATCACAGTCAACAGGGGAGGGCGGAAACGGGAACGGCCCCCGAGCAAACTGGCTGCTCAGGGGCCGAATCGACCGCTCTACCTGCGGAGAGTGTGGGATTTGAACCCACGGTGACATCGCTGCCACGACGGTTTTCAAGACCGTTCCCTTAGGCCGCTCGGGCAACTCTCCCCCGCGTCGCCAAGGGCGACGCGGGGGACAGCCTAGCCGGTTCGGGGGGCGGGTGCTCGGGTTGGGGTGAGTAGGGATCTTGGGGTCAGCTGTCGCCCTTGCGTTCGCCCAGGGTGACCGTTGTGGTGTGGGTTGAGCCGCCGCGTTGGTAGGCGACCTGGACCTGGTCGCCGGGGCGGTGCTGCCAGATCGTGCCGATCAGGGTCGGGCCGCTGTCGATCATGGTGTCGTCGAGCTTGGTGATGACATCGCCCGGCTTGAGGCCCGCCTTGTCGCCGGGACCGCCCGCGGTGACCGCCGAGCCGCCGTTGGCGCCGTTGTCGGAGATCTGGGCGCCCTGGCCGTTGTAGTTCATGTTCACGGACAGGCCCATCACCGCGTACACCGGCTGGCCGGTCTTGATCAGGGTGTCGGCCACGTACTTCGCCTCGTTGATCGGGATGGCGAAGCCGAGGCCGATGCTCCCGGCCTGTGAGGAGCCGCCGAACGGGCTGCTGGCGCCGTTGTTGGCGGACTGGATCGCGGAGTTGACCCCGATGACCGCGCCGTTCGCGTTGAGCAGCGGGCCGCCGGAGTTGCCCGGGTTGATCGAGGCGTCGGTCTGCAGGGCACTCATGTAGGAGGCGGTCGAGCCCTGTCCGTCGCTGGAGGCGACCGGGCGGTTCTTGGCGCTGACGATGCCGGTGGTGACCGTTCCGGACAGGCCGAAGGGGGCGCCGATCGCGACGGTCGCGTCGCCGACCGCGGCCTGGTCGGAGTTGCCGAGCGGCAGCGGGTTCAGCTTGGCGTCGCCCGCGTTCTTGAGCTTGATCACGGCGATGTCGTAACCCTGGGCGCGGCCGACGACCTCGGCGTCGTACGTCTTGCCGTTGGAGAAGGTCACGGTCAGCTTGCCGCCGCCCGCGGCGGGGGCGACCACGTGGTTGTTGGTGAGGATGTGGCCCTGTGTGTCGTAGACGAAGCCGGTGCCGGTGCCGCTCTCCTGGCTGCCGCTGGCGTTGATCGTCACCACACTGGGGAGCGCCCTGTTCGCTATCCCGGCGACCGAGCTGGGCGGGCGGTTGAGGGCCTTGGGGTCAACGGCGGACGACACGGTCGTCGAGCCGTTGTCGGCGCGGTTCGCCGCCCAGTAGCCGATGCCGCCACCGACACCGCCCGCGACCAGCGCGGCCACGATGACCGCGACGACCAGGCCGCCCCCGCCGGGACGCCGCCTCGGCTCGGGCGCGGGCGTCGGGCTCAGCGCGTACGAACCGTACGGGTCCTGCGGGCCGTTCGGCGGCTGCTGGCCGAGCGGCGGCCGCAGCGGATCCGCGGACTGCCCCGGAGTACCCGGCGCGGGGGCGGAGAAGGCCGACGGCGGCATGGCAGGCGGCGGCACGGTGGGATGCGCCGCGGGGATGGGGGGCATCTGTGCGGTGTCGCGAGGCTGCTCCGAGACGCCCGGCTCGCCCTCCATGGGCCGGCCGCCACCGTCCTGCCCGGAGGCGGGGAGGCCGCCCTCGTTCTCGGTGCTCACAGCTGTATCTCCTCGAAGTGCGCGGTATGGACGCGATGTGGGGCTGACGGGGACCGCCAGCTGACGGACTAGGGGAAGAGTGCCGTAGGACAGCCTTTCCCATGGAGCGTCGGACCACCGTAAGCAGTCGCCGCCCAAGTGGCCGTATTCCTTTACACCCGATAAATCGGCCATCTTTGACGTATCAGACATCTCAGGCTAATCGGATCCTGTCACCAGGCGATGGCACGATAACCCCGTGACCCATGCGTACGTAGCCGGGGATGCCCTGCCGGGCCCGAAGGCCATTCAAGTCGTCGCCCATCGCGGCGCGTCGGAAGACGCCCCCGAACACACCCTCGCCGCCTACCGCAAGGCGATCGACGACGGCGCCGACGCGCTGGAATGCGATGTCCGGCTCACCGCCGACGGTCACCTGGTCTGCGTACACGACCGCCGCGTCAACCGTACGTCCAACGGGCGCGGCGCCGTATCCGCCCTGGAGCTGTCCGAGCTCGCCGCACTGGACTTCGGCTCATGGAAGGACGCCTACGAGTCCCCCGACTGGGAGAGTTGGACGCCCGATCCGCTGGAGCGCAGTTCCGTCCTCACCCTGGAGCGCCTGCTCGAACTCGTCGTCAGCGCCGACCGCCGCATTGAGTTGGCGATCGAGACCAAACATCCGACGCGTTGGGCCGGACAGGTCGAGGAGCGGCTACTGGAGTTGCTCGCCCGCTTCGACCTGCTGCGGCCCGTCGACGGCCGCCCCAGGGTGCGGGTGATGAGCTTCTCGGCGCGTTCGCTGCGCCGGGTGCAGATCGCCGCGCCGAGCCTGCCCACGGTCTTCCTGATGAGTTACGTGCTGCCGAGGTACCGCGACGGACGGCTTCCGGCCGGGACGCAGATCGCCGGTCCGGGAATGCGCATCCTGCGCACGAACCCCGGATACGTGGCGCGATTGCATCGGGCCGGACACCGCGTACACGTCTGGACGGTCGACGAACCGGCGGATGTGGAGCTGTGCGTACGGCTGGGAGTTGACGCCATCATCACCAATCGCCCAAAGCGAGTACTGGAACAACTCGGGCGATAGGCACGGAAAACCGGCAAGAAATGGTGATAGCCGGACCACTTTGACACCTGCCCCACACGGGGAGTACACCGGCGCGTTCGGACCGTGTTCGGCCGCCAAGAGTGCACCAAGGGATGGTGAATGGCCTGTTTCCGGTCCAGGCCTTTGGGGCATCCAATCCGTGGCGTGGGGTGAAGGAGGTAGCGGGGGTGGCGTTGGTGGCAGCCCAAGAGGTACCGACATCCTCGACCATGGCCCTGCCCCATGGTCCGGCGGGAGTCGGCGCGGCACGTCGGCGACTACGTGAGGAACTGTGCGAGTACCAGACCCCGGACACGGTGGTCGACGATGCGGTGCTGGTCCTTTCCGAGCTGCTGAGCAACGCGTGTCGGCACGGCCGTCCGATCAACGGCGGCGCGGGCGTCAATGGTGATGGCGAGGGTGCGCGGGACTCCGGCATACGCGCGGCCTGGCGGCTCGACGAGGACGGATTGCTGACCCTGGAAGTGACCGACGGCGGCGGCCCCACCCGGCCCAAGCCGTCCAGCCCCTCACTGACCGCCCGCGGCGGCCGGGGGCTGGGCATCGTCGGCGCCCTGTCGTTGGACTGGGGCGTCAGGGACCGGCCGGGCGAGGTCACGGTGTGGGCGGTGCTGCCGGTGCGCGGTCGGCACGCCCGGCGCGATGGTGTGGGCACGCGGATGGCGGTGCCCGCCCTGGGTGCGGTCCCCGACGCGCTCAAGGACCTCGGCGGGCTCTTCGACGATCTGGGGTGAGGGCGCCGGGGCCCGGGCTGGGGCGTCCGAGGCCTCTTGGCGGGGGACACGTCCGCTGCGGCAACGTCCGCGGCCCGCAGGGCACTAGGCTCGCGCGGGAAACGTTCACCGCACGCGGGAGACACCCAGTCATGGCCAAGAAGCGCCCCCTCACCAAGGACCGCAAGCCGTCCGCACCGCGAGGCGACGGGGAGGTTCCGGTCGTCGGCGCGCGGGAGGCCTGTCCGTGCGGTTCCGGTCGCCGGTACAAGGCCTGTCACGGGCGCGCCGCGGCGCACGCGGTGACCGAGCTGGTGCAGCGGCCGTTCGAGGGCCTGCCCGGCGAATGCGACTGGGTGGCGCTGCGCGAGCTGGTCCCGGCCGCCACCGTGGAGTTGACGCTCAAGGGCGGACTGCCCGAGGGTGTGCCGTCGGTCACACTGGCGACCGTGCTGCCGATGGCCTGGCCCGCATTGCGCCGCGACACCGGCGCCGTACTGCTCGGCCTGCAGAACGACACCGCGTCCGGCGACATCAGCCGCGATCTGGCCGACACGCTGCGGCGCGCGCTGGAGGCCAAGCCCGGCAACCAGGTCGAGGCACACCGCCCCGACCCATCCGGTCCGCGGCTGCAGGATCTGCTCGATGTGAGCGCGCCGTTCAGCCCGGTCGTGCACACCGGTTTCGAGTTCTGGCTGGGCGGCCCCGAGGAGGCGGCGAAGGCCACCGGTGAGGTCGCCGCGTCCCTGGAGCGGGCCAACGAGGCGGCACTACCGACCGTGCGGCTGGGTGGAGTTGAGGCCGCCTACTGGTGCGAGACGCCGGACAAGAACCATCTGCGCTGGGTCATGCCGCACCCGGAGGAGAAACTGCTGGACGCGCTGGCCCGGCTGCACGCGGCAGGCGCCTCGTCGTTGGGCGAGGGGACGCGGCTGGTGGGCTCGTTCCGCGCGCACGGCCTTGTGGTGCCGGTATGGGATCTGCCGGTGTCGGCACGGGCGGACGAGATCGAGAAGCCCGCGGCGGCATTCGGCGAGCGGCTCGGCGAGGCGCTGGCCTCGGACGCTCCGCTGACCTCACAGGAGCGCAGGGCGCGCAGCGGCCTGGCGAATCGGCAGATCACGTTGAGCTGAACGGCAGATGATCGCCTTCTGATCGGCGCTTGATCGGTGTGTGATCGGCACGTGATTCGAGCGTGATCCCTGTCACAACTCCGCATAGGGGCCGGTAAATAGGGGTTTTGATCTCGGCACACGAATTTGCGAACGGCCGATCTCTTGTTACCGTTAATTACAGCCCGGTCGCTGGTGCATCCCCCGTCGCCAGCGACCGGGCCTTTCCATGCCCGGATGCCGCCGACGCGTTAGTCGTGACGTTACTGGTCCGGACCAGCCCGCTATTGATCGGTATCGCTGCCGTCATCGCTTCCGGCGTGCAGCAACACCCGGTCGCCGTCCGCCGAGGCGAACTCCGCCACGGCCTGGTACGGCGGCGCGGACGGGCCCGGGGCCACGGTCGGGTCGTGCGGGGTCTCGCACATCTGCGGTTCGGCCGCCGCGGCCACCGCGCAGTGCACGACGACGGTTCGCTGGTCCGGCCGCATGAGGGTCAGTACGGCGGTGAGCGGACCGCCGGTCATATTGCGGTAGTAGGTGCGGCCCCAGGTGTGGTGGCCGTCGGTGAGTACACAGGTCTGCGCCTCGACCTCGTGGGGCGAAGTGAGTTGCGGGCCGCAGTTGGCAGATGCGGAAGATTGCCCTCCGGTATTGGATTGCGCTCCGATCGCTCCGATAGATCCGGGCGCTCCGGGAATTGACGGAAGATCCAACCCGGAGTCGCCCAGCAGACCGCCCGGGTTCTTGGCCGCTTCCGAGGGTGATTCCTTCGGCCTGTTGCCAGTCGATTTCCCGGCCGCGTTCTCGGCCTTGGCGGCGTCTCGCGCGGTGCCCTTGGGGGCCTTCCCGGCCGAATCCCGGGACGCGTTGCCGACCAGCCCCGGCGGGGTCGCCGGGGCCTTCCCGCTCTGCCCTGCCGGGCCCGCCGTCGCGGCGGCGAGCGGCAGCGCCACGGCGAGGGCGGCGACGCTTGCCAGGGCGATCATGCGCAGATTCGACGCGCGCTCCATGGGGACCCACCTGCGTTAGCCGGGGACAGCTTCGGTGGGCCGAACATATCGGGAGGAAGGGTGCTGTTCCGGTGACCGCGCGCGGTACACCCGCTATAGGCGCCCTCTCACACCCGAAAGAGTGAACGGCGGTGGGTGAGGTGCCTGATGCGCGCCGGAGCGCTATACCCGTCAGGCACCACGCTCAGTACGCGAGACGGCTGCCGTCGGGCGCGGACGCTCCCGCCTCGACCAGGGTGTCCACGATGACCGCGATATCCGGCAGCCACGGCGCCCCGCCGCCAGGTCCCGGCTGCGGCGCCCGCTCCCAGCCAGCCCGCCCGGTACCGGTGCCCGAAGGCGGCAGCACCACATAGCCACCGCTTCCGTGGTACCGAAGCGACGAGGGCACCCAGTCGTGCCGGTGCAGCAGATCGCCCAGCTCCTCCAGCGAGTACGGGGCGACAAGCAGCGCGGTGCGCGTCGGCGTCGCGATGACGGGTCCGAGCCGGACACCCATCGCGTCGAGCGTCGCGAGCGCCCTGACCCCCGCGCTCGCGGGCAGGCTGACCGCCGAAGCCGGGCCGCCGGTGGCGAGCAGCACGGGCGCGTCCGGCCGTTTGGTCCACCACCAGCCGACCATCCGCGGATCGGTGGTCGCCGCGAGCAACTCGGGGTCATGCGGATGTGCGCCAGGCACCGCGCAGTCCGGCCGCGCACAGGCGCAGGCCCGCACCGCACCACTACGGGACGTACCGCGCCGTTCCTCGGCCCCCAACTCGAATCCGACGCCGGGCACCACCGGCCAGCGCCACTGCTCGGCGTAGGTGAGTGCCGCGGTGCGCGGCGTTGACCGCTCCCGCCTGGACCACTTGGACCACATGAACCCGCGTCGCCTTCCGAGGATCTCGCGCATCAGCGCTCGTTCCTTTCCCGTAAACGCTCCAGGATCTGCCCATTACCAACCCGAACTGCGTCTCCCCCATGAGGGCAGCACACCGCGTACGAGGCAGCGCATCACGCCGCCGGCCGAGCGTGAAACATGGCGAGGGGTGGCGCTCACCTGGCGCTTCGCTTGCTGTCCTTGGTCCCGCCGGTGTTGCTTGCCGGCAACCCCTCTGCTTGCAACGCCTCTGTTGTCGCAACCCCTTGTACAGGGGTACGTCAGCCGTCGTCGTGTAGGACGCGCGGGCCGGGTCGCGGGTTCCTGCCGTATCGGATCGATCGGCGGCCCTGCCCTGTCCCATCACGTACGTACCCGCCGACGCGGATATGACGCACTGTTGGACGCGCTGGTGATTGGCACTGATTGGCCTCAGTCGATCGTGAATTGACTTACCCAGCGGCTATTTTCAGTCAACCTCTCACCATGACCGCTTCTGAGTAGCGGCGGAGACACCTACGCGGCCACCTGCGCAATCCTGGACATGCCCTCATCCATGCGTGTACAAGGGAGGTATTGATAGCGGCGCAGCATGACATGGGGGTTTGCGATGCTATTGACAGAAAAAGGCAGTTCGCATGCCGAGGCATTCCGCACGCCTAAATGCTTGGAAAGCAGTAGAAATCCGGGCATCTTCTCCTCTGGCCGGATTCACTCCGGAAGCCCCCGACCATGAGTACAGCCCGCATCCCGAAAGTGGCCGGAATCGATCCTCCCACTACTGGCGTCGCAGAAAATCCCGCCAGCACCGCCGACCAGCCCCCCGCCGAGGACTCCCCCGCCGCCTTGTCAGGACCGTGCGCCGAAGCCCCGGCGAAGCCGTCCGCGGCGAGCGGACCCACTTCGTCCGCGGCGAACCCCGCACAGCACGCGGGCCGCACCGCAACCGCCGCCGACGGACTCGCCGACGCCTTCCGCTCGATCGACCAACTCGCCGCCCTCCAGGACCGTATGGCCTCCTGGATCTCCGACCTCACCACCCTGCACGAACTGACCGAGGAGCTGGCGCGCACCGCCACCCTCGACGCCACCCTCCAGGAACTGCTGCGCACCGGAGCGGGCCTGGTCGGCGCCCGCCGCGGGCTCGCGGTGCTCGAACCGGCCGACGGCCTCGGCCCGCACACGTCCATCGGCTACGGGCTGCTCCGCGCCGACCTCGGCACCATCGAGACGGTCCCGCGCGGCGAGGCCGCCTTCGGCCGCCTGCTGGACGGTCCGGTCGTGGGCTGCGGCGACGGTCTCGTCGAGGTGCTCCACACCGACCTGGCCCGCGAGCCGGGTCTCGACCAGCGCCATCGCGAGGTCGCCTGCCAGCTCGGTTTCGGCGCGAGCTACGGACTGCGGCTGGCGACCGCCCGGGACGGCAGGCTCGGCGCCGTCGTCTGGCTCTACGACGAACCGGCCGAACCCACCGAGCGCCAGCGCCATCTCGCCGCCCTGTACGTGCGGTACGCGGCCGAACTGGTCGCCCGGCAGATCGAGCACTCCCGGGCGCACGACACCCTCGCCGTGGTGCGCGAGGAACTGCTGCCCAGCAGGTTGCCGCGGGTGCCCGGGGTCCGGATGGCGGTCAGGCACCGGACCGGGCCGCGCGGTGGCGGTGACTGGTACGACGCGCTGCCGCTGCCGGAGGCCGCGCTCGGCCTGGCGGTCGGCTCGGTCACCGGATCGGGGCCGAGCGCCGTGGCCACGATGGGACGGCTGCGGGCGTCCCTGCGGGCGTACGCGGTGATGGAGGGCGAGGACCCGGTCGCGGTCCTGTCCGACCTGGAACTGCTGCTACGGGTGACGGAACCGGCCCGGTCGGCGACCGCCCTGTTCGCGTACGTGGAGCCGGGAACGCGCAAGCTGCTGCTCGCCGGGGCGGGGCACTGTCCGCCGCTGATCGTCGGCGAGCGGCGCACCGAGTACGTGGAGACCTCGCTCTCCGCGCCGCTGGGGATGCTCAGCTGCTGGGAGGCGCCCAGCGTGGACTTCGAGATGGAGCGCGGCGAGACGCTGCTCCTCTACACCGACGGACTGCTGCACCGGATGGGCCAACCGGTCGACCGGGCGTTCGCGATGCTGCACGCGGCGGCGGCCGACACTCCGCGGTCAGCCCGGGAGGACCCGGAGCTGATCGCCGACCACGTACTGCGCGCCTGCCTGCCGGACGAGCGGGACGCGCCGAGCAGCGACGACGACGTGGTGCTGCTGGCGACCCGCTTCGACGACTGACCGCTGCCGGCTTCGACGACTGACCGCTGCCGGCTTCGACGGCTGACCGCTGCCCGGTGACCGCTTGACGATGTCCCGACAGCGGTTATCCACAGGCCGGGGTACGAGCGCCCGTACGCGCTTACGATGGCAATCGTCCTAGTGCGAGGAGGCATGACGTGGCCGAGGAGCGCGCCCCGGAGAACCCCGAAGGCGATGCCGCATTCGATCATTCCGCTGACGCGGCGGGGATCAAGCAGCGGAAGAACGGCCTGTACCCGGCCGTTTCCGATGAGCTGGCCGAGTTGATGAAGTCCGGCTGGGCCGACACCGAGCTGCGCGACCTGCGGCCGATCGCCCAGGCACGGTACGCGGCCGAGCGCCGCGCCGCACTGTCCGCGCACTTCCCCGGCGAGCGGCTGGTGATCCCGGCGGGCAACCTGAAGACCCGGTCCAATGACACCGAGTACTCCTTCCGCGCCTCGTCGGAGTACGTACACCTGACCGGCGACCAGACCGAGGACGCCGTCCTGGTACTGGAGCCCGCCGAGGGCGGCCACACCGCGACCGCGTATCTGCTGCCGCGCTCCGACCGGGAGAACGGTGAGTTCTGGCTGGACGGCCAGGGCGAATTGTGGGTCGGCCGTCGGCACAGCCTCGCCGAGGGTGAGCGGTTGCTCGGGATCCCCACCCGCGATGTGCGCAAGGCCGCCGAGGAGTTGGCCGCCGCCTCCCCGGCCCCCACGCGCGTCGTCCGCGGCTACGACTCCGGTCTTGAGCAGGCGCTCGCCGGTCTGCTGGACGCCGGGCGCGACGAGGAGCTGAAGGAGTTCCTCAGCGAACTGCGCCTGGTCAAGGACGAGTGGGAGATCGGCGAGTTGCAGCGGGCGGTGGACTCCACCGTGCGCGGCTTCGAGGACGTGGTGAAGGTCCTCGACAAGGCGGAGGCCACCTCGGAGCGGTACATCGAGGGCACGTTCTTCCTGCGCGCCCGCGTCGAGGGCAATGACGTCGGTTACGGCAGCATCTGCGCAGCCGGCCCGCACGCCACCACCCTGCACTGGGTGCGCAACGACGGCCCGGTCCGCTCCGGCGACCTGCTGCTGCTGGACGCTGGCGTGGAGACCACCTCGCTCTACACCGCCGATGTCACCCGCACGCTGCCCATTTCCGGTACGTACACCGAGCTGCAGCGCAAGATCTACGACGCGGTGTACGAGGCCCAGGAGGCGGGCATCGCCGCCGTCCGCCCGGGCGCCAAGTACCGCGACTTCCATGACGCGGCGCAGCGCGTGCTGGCCGGGAAGCTGGTCGAGTGGGGGATCGTCGAGGGCCCGGTGGAGCGCGTCCTGGAGCTGAACCTGCAGCGCCGCTGGACGCTGCACGGCACCGGTCACATGCTCGGTCTGGATGTCCACGACTGCGCTCAGGCACGCACCGAGACCTATGCCGACGGCACGCTGGAGCCGGGCATGGTGCTCACCGTCGAGCCCGGGCTGTACTTCCAGGCCGATGACCTGCTGGTGCCCGAGGAGTACCGCGGCATAGGCGTCCGTATCGAGGACGACATCCTGGTCACCGAGGACGGCAGCCGGAACCTGTCGGCGGCGCTGCCGCGCCGCTCGGGCGAAGTCGAGGCCTGGATGCGGGAGTTGCGCGGCTGACCGCGCGGCGACCGCGGCCAGCGGTGTGACGATCGCGGTGCGGGGCCCGCACCCCGCGCCGCGGTCACGGCTTCCTCGCCGTGATCAGCGGGTCATGGCGGCACGCGGTCATGACGCTTTCAGCAGCGAGTCCTCACGCCATTTGAGGACCTTGTCGAAGCTGACGACAGCGCCGTGCCCCGGTCTGTTGTGGAAGTGGACGTGGTCCACCAGCGATTCGATCAGGAACAGCCCACGGCCGTGCTCCGCCTGGCGGGCTCTCCTGCCCAGCGGCCGCACTGTGCGCCGGATGCGGCCGAGGGGAAAGCCCGGCCCCGAGTCGGTGACCTCGATCCGGCAGCGATCGCCCTCGATATGGGCGGTGACCTGGTATCCGCCGCCCGAGCCCGCGTGCTCCACGGCATTCGCGCACGCCTCGGAGAGCGCGACCGACAGGTCGTAGGAGATATCCGGATCGACGCCCGCGGTCTCCATCGTGCCCAGCAGGAGCCGACGGGCGAGCGGAACGCTCGCAGCTTCGCGCCGCAAATGGAGTGACCACCAGATGCTCATGCTCCAGCCTCCTGGCCGCGGCTCGATGTACGGATACGTATTGCCGCGAATGTCGACCGGTAAGCGTGGTGTTGACGTGATGCCGCTCTTTCGGCGGATGCACGGGGCGGACGTAGCGGAGTAATGGGGCACGCTACGCGCACCGTCGCGAGCCGGGCACCCTGCTGTTCGGGTTGCCTGGGGCGGGTGGGATGATGACGCCCGCCATGACTGCCCCCGTGCGCGCCGGCGCCGACCTGAGACTGCTGAGGGCCGCGGTGTTCGCCGCGGTCTGCGTCACGCTGTCCGCGGCCGGGCACGCGATGGCGTCCGGCGGCGGCATTCCGCTGTGGACGCTGCTGGCGGGTTGGGCCGGGGTGCTCGCGATCGCGGCGCCGCTCGCGGGGCGGGAGCGTTCGCTGCCCGGTATCGCGGTCGCCATGCTGGGCGGCCAGCTCGGGCTGCACGCCCTGTTCAGCGCCGGGCAGTGGTGTGCTGAGCCCGCGTCCGACGGCCGGTCAGGGCGGATCATGGCGCTCGCCGGGCATCTGCTCTGCAACGACCAGTTGCTGCGGCTGACGCCGGACAGCGCGGCACAACTGCTACGGCAAGCCCATATCGACCCGTCGTCCGCCGCCGCGGCGACCACGGCCACCCAGAACATGCCCGGGATGCCGGGCATGTCAGGCGCGCACGGCTGCCCGTCGTACTCGCTGCCGATGCTGTGCGGGCACCTGGCCGCCGCGCTGGTCGCCGGGTGGCTGCTGCGCCGCGGCGAGGCCGCGTTGTGGCGCGTCGTCCAGTTGTCCGGCTACGGCATGGAGCAGGCCTCGGCGCTGCTGCCGCTGCGCATCGCACTCATCGCCGCCCGGACCCTGGCCCTGGTCGCCGGGCTGCTCAGCGAGCGGCTGACCGCGGTGCGACCGCGTCGGGTGGCATACGGATCCGGGCGCCCGGAGTCCGTACATCTTCAGCACTCGGTGATCCGGCGGGGTCCGCCCGCCGTGGCCCTCGCGGCCTGAAGCGACCCTCCACACACCTCTCGGCGAAACACGCCCGTTGGCGTACTGGGGTCGCGGCCGCATGCGCGTCACCCTGAAGATCGCCTTCCCCACCCGTGGAGCTCCGTCACCATGACCATCTCTCGCAAGCGCGCCGTCAACCGTCTGGCGGCCGTCGGCGCCGCCGCGGGCGCCTCCGTGCTGCTGCTCGCAGCGCCCGCCTTCGCGCATGTCACCGTCACTCCGTCCACCGCCGCCAAGGGCGGCTACAGCACGGTCGACTTCAAGGTGCCCAACGAGCAGGACAGCGCCAACACCGTCAAGGTCGAGGTCAACTTCCCCGCCGACCACCCGCTGGCCTCGGTGCAGACCGAGCCGGTACCCGGCTGGACCGCCAGCGTCACCAAGACCAAGCTCGCCAAGCCGATCAGCACCGACGACGGTCAGGTCACCGAGGCCGTCACCAAGATCACCTGGACCGGTGGGCAGATCAAGCCGGGCGAGTTCCAGCGCTTCCCGGTGGCGTTGGGCCCGCTGCCGAGCGACACCGGCAAGTTGGTCTTCAAGGCGCTGCAGACGTACGACAACAACCAGGTCGTGCGCTGGATCGACGCCTCGGCGCCGGGCGGTGCGGAGCCCGCGCACCCCGCTCCGACGATCACCCTCACCGACGCCAAGAGCGGCGACGCCACGCAGACCGCCGCCCAGCAGAGCGCCGCACCGAAGTCGTCCGGCGGCAGTGACAGCACCGCCCGAGTCCTGGCCGTCGTCGGCATCGTGGTCGGCGCCGCCGGTGTCGGCTACGGCGTGTTCGCCGGCCGCCGACGCGGCGGCGACGGCTCCGCCGCCTGACCCTCCGTACGGCCGTCCCGGTCCCTGCTCGGCAACGCCGACCAGGGACCGGGACCCGCACCACCTCTTTGGGGAACCCCTGATGCGTACACGTAACCTCCGCACACGCAATGCCGCGTTCTGCGCGGCGTTCGTGGCGGCCGCCGCGCTCGCCCTCACCGCCTGCGGCAGCTCCACGGACGACAAGCCGGTCGCCTCGGTCTCCGCCTCCGCCACCAGCGGCAGCGCGCTGCCGCTCAGCCCGGCGCAGCCCAAGCCGAACCTGGTCCTCACCGACACCCACGGTCAGAAGTACGACCTGGCCAAGGAGACCGCGGGCAAGCCCGTGCTGCTCTACTTCGGCTACACGCACTGCCCGGACGTCTGCCCGCTGATCATGTCCGACATCGGCAACGCCAAGCGCAAGCTGCCCAAGGACGAGCAGGACAAGCTCCAGGTGGTCTTCATCACCACCGACCCGGACCGGGACACCCCGCAGCGCCTCGCCAGCTGGCTGCCCGGCCAGGGCCAGGGCTTCATCGGACTGACCGGCAGCTTCGACGCCATCCAGGCGGGCGCCAAGTCCGTGGGGATAACGATCGAGAAGCCGGTAAAGCAGCCGGACGGCAGCTACACCGTCACCCACAGCGCCGAGGTCCTGGCGTTCTCGCCCAAGGACGACAAGGCGCACTACGCCTACACCGACAGCGCGGACTCCGCCACCTACCAGCGCGACATCCCCAAGCTGATCAAGGGCGAGGACCTGTGAGGCGGCTCGCGGCGACCGCGGCCGCTCTGGCGCTGGGGGCGGTGGCGCTCACCGGCTGCGGATCCTCCGGATCCTCCCAATCGGCCGACGTCAAGCCGGAGTTGAAGGTCAGCGGCGGATATGTGCCGCAGCCCGCGATGGACGACATGGCGGCGGGCTACTTCACGGTGACCAACACCGGCAGGGCCGATGACCTACTGACCGGTGTCACCAGCGATGTGGCGTCCGACGTCACGATGCACCGCACGCAGTCGGACGCGATGCAGGAGGTCAAGTCCTTCACGGTGCCCGCCCAGGGCAAGCTCGTGCTGAGCACCGGCGGCAACCATCTGATGCTGATGGGCATGACGAAGAAGCCGACGGTGGGCGAGAAGGTGTCCTTCGTACTGCACTTCGCCAAGTCATCGCCGATCACCGTGAACGTCCCGGTCGAACCGGCGACCTACCGGCCGAAGGGCTGAACCCGCCCATGACCGCCAAGCCGCTGACGACCGCCGGACGGCAGACGACCGCGAGGCGGCTGCTGCTCGTGCTGGCGGCGCTGCTGACAGCGCTGCTGGCCGGGGCGGCCCCGGCCGCCGCGCATGCCGCGCTGCTCAGGACCGACCCCGGCGAGGGGTCCGTGGTGCCCTCGGCGCCCTCGCGGGTGCTGCTCACCTTCTCCGAGGGGGTGCTGCTGTCCGCCGACTCACTGCGGGTCCTCGACCCGTCGGGCAAGGAGGTACAGCAGGGCAGCGCACAGCACGCCTCGGGTGCCACGGACACCGCGACCGTGCGGCTGCGCCCGGGCCTCGGCAACGGTACGTACACCGTGGCGTGGAAGGCGGTCTCGGCGGACACCCACCCGGTCTCGGGCGCGTGGACGTTCTCGATCGGCGCGCCGTCGAAGACCTCGGCGGCGGTACCGCGGCAGGACGTCGGCGGCGGACCCGCCGGGGTGCTGTACGGCATCGGCCGTTACGTGGCGTACGGCGGGTTCGCACTGCTGGTCGGGTCCTGTGTGTTCCTCGCGGTGTGCTGGCCGCGCGGCGCCCGGCTGCGGGCGATGCGGCGGCTGGCGGTCGGCGGCTGGGCGGCGATGACGCTCTCGACGCTGGCGCTGCTGCTGCTGCGCGGCCCGTACGTCAACGGCACCGGCCTGGGCGGGATGTTCGACCTCGGTGCGGTGCGGTCCGCGATCGAGACCAAGCCGGGGGCGGCGCTGCTGTCCCGGCTGCTGCTGCTCGCCGCGGCGGCGGTGTTCCTCTCGGTGCTGTTCGGCGCCGGGCTCTCCCGGGGGGCGACCTCCGGACCCCCGGCCGAGCGGTTGCCCGAGGGTTCGGCCAGGCGGCGGAATCTGGCGTTCGGGCTCGGTGTCGGCGGCGCGGTCATCGCGATCGGCCTCGCGGCGACGTGGTCGCTGACCGAGCACGCCTCGGTCGGCATCCAGCCGGGCCTCGCGATGCCGGTCGACATCCTGCATCTGCTGTCGATGGCGGTCTGGTTGGGCGGGCTCGCGGCACTGCTCACCGCGCTGTACCGGACCGCGGGGATCGAACGGCAGGCGGTCCACCGCTTCTCGCGGATCGCCTTCGGGTGCGTCTGCCTGCTGGCGGCGACCGGCGTCTACCAGGCGTGGCGGCAGGTCGGCTCCTGGCACGCGCTGGTGGCGACCTCGTACGGGCAGTTGCTGATCGCCAAGGTCGCGCTGGTCGCGGTCGTGATCGGCGCCGCGTACGTCTCCCGGCGCTGGACCGGGCGGTTGGCCGACCAGGACCCGCCGGAGGAGGAGCCGGAGCCCGTCCCGGCCACCGCGACGTCCGCCGATCCGGCGCGCGCCGCCCAACTCGCCCGCCAGCGCGCCGCGTTGACCACCGCGCGGGTACGCAAGCGGCGGGACGCCGACCCCGGGCGTACGGGACTGCGCCGCTCGGTCCTCGTCGAGGCGGGCGTCGCGGTCGTCGTCCTCGCGGTGTCCACCGTGCTGAGCGGCACCGAGCCGGGCCGCGCGGTGGAGCAGGCGGCCGCCGCCGGAGCCGCGTCGGGCGCGGTACCGGTGAGCGGCGGCCCGGTCTTCGCCTTCATCCCGTACGACACCGGCGGACCGAACGGCAAGGGCACCGCGTCCGTCCACCTCGACCCCGCCCGCAGCGGGGACAACGAGCTGCATCTGAGCCTCACCGACCCGGCGGGCAATCCGGTCGACGTGCCCGAGGTGGACCTCTCCCTCACCTTGCAGTCCAAGAACATCGGGCCGCTGCCCGTGAAGCTCAGCCATGCCGGTACCGGCGCGTGGACTGCGGTCTCCGTCCAGTTGCCGATGGCCGGGCAGTGGCAGCTGTCCTTGACCGTACGCACCTCCGACATCGACGAGGTCACCGAGACCAAGAATGTGGCGATCGGCTGATGAAGAACCCCACAACGAAGCAGGCGAAGCAAACTGAGCTGACTCAACGTCAGAATATGACGAGGCGGCGGCTGTTGGGCACCGCCTCGGCAGCGGGCGCGGCAGGCCTGGTGGCCGGAGGCGCGGGTGGCGCGTACGGCTACGCGGCGACGTCCGGCGGCGATCCGCTGACCTCGGTGGGCAGTACGGCGGTCCCGTTCCACGGCAGCCACCAGGCGGGCATCGTCGAACCCGCCCAGGCCACCGGCCATCTGATCGCCTTCGACCTGGCGCCGGGTGCCGGGCGCAAGGGCGCCGCCGCGCTGCTGCGCCGCTGGTCGGCGGCGGCGGAGGCGATGACGGCGGGGCGGACGCCGAACGGCGACAACCAGATCGCGCTGGACGCAGGCCCGTCCTCGCTGACGGTGACCTTCGGGTTCGGGCTGGGCTTCTTCGCCAAGACGGGGTTGCAGAACCGCGTTCCGGAGAACCTCGCGCCGATTCCGCCGTTCTCCTCCGACGCGCTCGACCCCAAGCTCAGCGACGGCGACCTGTGGGTGCAGATCGGCGGCGACGACGCGCTGGTCGCCTTCCACGCGCTGCGCGTCCTGCAGAAGGAGGCGGGCGACACCGCCAAGGTCCGCTGGCAGATGAACGGTTTCAACCGCGCCCCGGGGGCCACCGACCGGCCCAGGACGGGCCGCAACCTCATGGGTCAGATCGACGGCACGAACAATCCCAAGCCGACCGACAAGGACTTCGCCGCGAAGATCTTCGTGTCCGGGACGTCGGGCGCGGAAAGCTGGCTGAACGGTGGCTCCTACGCGGTGGTACGCCGTATCCGGATGCTGCTCGACTCCTGGGACCACCTGCCGTTGGACCGGCAGGAGATGGTGATAGGCCGCCGCAAGTCGGACGGCGCACCGCTGTCCGGCGGCACCGAGACCACCGCGGTGGACCTCAACAGGATCAACAAGGACGGTTCGCTGGCGATCGCCGGTGACGCCCACATCCGCGTCGCGGCGCCCGCGTCCAACGGCGGTGCGGCGATGCTGCGGCGGGCGTTCTCGTACCACGACGGGTACGACCAGGACGGCACGCCCAACGCCGGGCTGCTGTTCGTCGCCTGGCAGGCGGACCCGTTCAACGGCTTCATCAAGGTGCAGCAGAAGCTGGACCGCGCGGACGGCCTGTCGCGGTTCATCCGCCATGAGTCGAGCGCGCTGTTCGCCGTACCGGGCGGCTGCGCGCCGGGCGAGTACGTGGGCCAGCACCTGCTGGAGTCGTAGGGCGCGCCTGCTGGCGGTTGCCCCGCTGGGCGCGGGGCAACCGGATTCGGCGGGACACGGCGCCCGCCTGGGCCTGTCCGGCGGGTCGCGGGAGTCGGTATGACCGCCGCCCTGCGGCTGCGGGGGCCGCGACCCGGCCGGGATCCGCCGGGTAGGCCCCGAGCCCGGCAGCGGGGGTTCGGGGAGAGATCCCCGAAGGCTCCCGCGCCGCACTAGGGTGGCCCCATGATGTCCTCGTCCGCTGCCCGCTATACGTATCTCGGACCCGAAGGCACCTTCACCGAAGCCGCGCTGCGTACGCTGCCCGAGGCGGCGACCCGCGAGCTGGTACCGATGGTGTCGGTGCCCGCCGCGCTGGACGCGGTGCGCAACGAGGAGGCGGGCGGTGCGCTCGTACCGATCGAGAACTCGGTCGAGGGCGGGGTCACGGCGACGCTGGACGAACTGGCCACCGGCACACCGCTGATGATCTACCGCGAGGTGCTGCTGCCCATCGCCTTCGCGCTGCTGGTCCGGCCGGGCACCAGGCTGGCCGACGTCAAGACGGTCACCGGGCATCCGGTGGCCCAGCCGCAGGTCCGCAACTGGCTGGCGGCGAACCTGCCGGAGGCGGTGTGGGAGTCGGCGGCGTCCAACGCCGACGGAGCCCGGCAGGTACAAGAGGGCCGGTTCGACGGCGCGTTCGCGGGCGAGTTCGCGGCACCGACGTACGGCCTCGAACCGCTGGTCACCGAGATCCATGACGTACCGAACGCACAGACCCGGTTCGTCCTGGTCGGGCGGCCGGGCCGGGCGGCGGCACCGACCGGCGCGGACAAGACGTCGGCGGTGTTCTGGCTGGGCGACGACCACCCGGGAGCGCTGCTCGAACTGCTCCAGGAGTTCGCGGTGCGCGGGGTCAACCTGCTGCGCATCGAGTCGCGGCCGACGGGTGGCGGCATCGGGCGCTACTGCTTCTCGGTCGACGCGGAAGGCCACATCACCGACCGCCGGGTCGGCGAGGCGCTGATGGGGCTGAAGCGGATCTGCCCGCAGGTGCGGTTCCTCGGCTCGTATCCCAGAGCCGATGAGACGGCGCCGCAGGTACGGCCGGGCACCACGGACGAGGAGTTCGCCGCCGCGGCCGACTGGTTGGGCCGGGCCCTGGACGGCCGCGCGTAGGCCCTCCCGGCGGGTTTGCGACCGGCCCTCACCGCGGGTTCGCGGAGCTTCGTCGGGTTGCGGCCGGGCGGACACCGCCGGGCTCCGCCGTGGGGGTCTCGCCTGCACGGCGGGATCTTCTTGCCGCTGCGGCGGCAAGCAACGCCCGCGGCGGCGGAGCCGACCGCGGGTTATCCACCGAAGTTATCCACAGGCACTCAAGGTGACCTGGGGATAAGTCGACAGATCAACGCGCCACCAATAGGACTTAGTCGACAAATCACTCTGATGGCATCAACCCGGCCCACAGCCCTGCAGCGCACCATTCGTCAGCCTAATTCCTTCGAACAACTCTATAGGGGGAGTGAGAGGGAGTGATTCTCACTCGAAAGTGAGTATGGGGCCGGTTTAAACCAGGAATCATTGCCGCCAGCTCGTACCACAAAACGATCAAGTTCGTTCTCCACAGCCCCCGCGCACAGCCTGTGGATAACGAATAGAACCCCCATCCACCTGTGGATAACCGACCCCCCAACTCCCGTTCGCCACAGGGCAGATGTCCCCATGGGAGGGATGCGGTGAATTCGGTTGACGAATACGTTTCCCGCCCTTATCGACTTTCCCCACCCTTTCCTCGAAACGGGCAAATCGCCACATATTGCACTTAACTTGTCGCGGCCACGGTCAGCGTCCCGGTAGCCTGTAGCCGTGATTGACCTTCGCCTGCTCCGTGAGGACCCCGACCGTGTGCGCGCCTCCCAGCGCGCCCGTGGAGAGGACGTCGGCCTCGTCGACGCACTCCTCTCCGCCGACGAGCGGCGCAGGTCGTCCGGCTCCCGCTTCGACCAGCTGCGCGCCGAGCAGAAGGCGCTCGGCAAGCGCATCCCCAAGGCCAGCGGCGACGAGAAGGCCGAGCTGCTCAAGCAGGCGGCCGAGCTGGCCGCGGCGGTCAAGGCCGCCGACGCCGAGCAGGACGCGGCCGCCGAGGAGGCCCAGCGCCTGCTGCGGCAGCTCGGCAATGTCGTGCACCCCGACGTACCGGTCGGCGGCGAGGAGGACTTCGCGGTCCTGGAGACCGTCGGCACCCCGCGCGACTTCGCCGCCGAGGGCTTCGAGCCGAAGGACCACCTGGAGCTCGGCCAGGCGCTCGGCGCCATCGACGTCGAGCGCGCCGCGAAGGTCTCCGGGTCGCGCTTCTACTACCTCACCGGCATCGGCGCCCTGCTGGAGCTGGCCCTGGTCAACGCGGCCATCGCGCAGGCCACCGAGGCCGGTTTCATCCCGATGCTGACGCCCGCGCTGGTCCGGCCGCAGGCCATGGAGGGCACGGGCTTCCTCGGCCAGGCCGCGGAGAACGTTTACCACCTGGAGAAGGACGACTACTACCTGGTCGGCACCTCCGAAGTACCGCTCGCCGCCTACCACATGGACGAGATCATCGACGCCGCGCGGCTCCCGCTGCGCTACGCGGGCTTCTCGCCCTGCTTCCGGCGCGAGGCGGGTACGTACGGCAAGGACACCCGCGGCATCTTCCGGGTCCACCAGTTCGACAAGGTGGAGATGTTCTGCTTCGTCGCGCCGGAGGAGGCCGAGGCGGAGCACGCCCGGCTGCTGGCGTGGGAGAAGCAGTGGTTGAGCTCGCTGGGCCTGCCGTTCCAGGTGATCGACGTGGCCACCGGCGACCTCGGTGCCTCGGCCTCCCGCAAGTTCGACTGCGAGGCGTGGATCCCGACGCAGGGCAAGTACCGCGAGTTGACGTCGGCCTCGAACTGCACCGAGTTCCAGGCCCGCCGACTGTCCGTACGGGTCCGCGAGGACCGGGACGGCAAGCAGGTCACCCGGCCGCTCGCCACGCTCAACGGCACGCTGTGCGCGGTGCCCCGCACGATCGTCGCGCTGCTGGAGAACCACCAGCAGGCCGACGGCTCGGTGCTGGTGCCCGAGGTGCTGCGGCCGTACCTCGGCGGCCGTGAGGTGCTGGAGCCCGCAGCCAAGTGACCCTGCCGTATCGCCTCATCGCGACCGATCTCGACGGAACCCTGCTGCGCGGCGACGGCACCGTCTCGCAGCGCACCCGTGACGCGCTCGCCGCGGCCACCGCGGCGGGCGCCGCGCACATCGTGGTGACCGGCCGCCCGGTGTCCCGTACGAAGCACATCCTCAACGCGCTCGGTTACCAGGGCCTCGCGGTCTGCGGGCAGGGCGCGCAGGTCTACCACGCCGGGGAGCACCGGCTGCTGACCTCGGTGACGCTGGACCGGCAGTCGGCGGCGATGGCGCTGGCGAAGATCGAGGCGGAGGTCGGCGAGCTGGCCGTCGCCACCATCCGCGACGGCCTGGACGGCGAGTTCCTGATGGGTGACGGCTACCAGCTCGCCACCGAGCTTCCGGTCACCCGGCTGCGGGACCGCGCCGAGCTGTGGGCCGCGCCCATCGGCAAGGTCTTCATCCAGCACCCGGAACTCGACGACGACGCACTCGCCGAGGTCGCCCGCAATGTCGCGGGCCACCTGGTCGGCGTGGTCATGGCGGGCGAGGGCATCGTCGAGGTGCTTCCGCTGGGTCTGAGCAAGGCCACCGGTTTGTCGCTCGCCGCCCGCCGCCTGGCGCTGAGCGCGGCGGACACCATCGCCTTCGGCGATATGCCGAACGACGTGCCGATGTTCGGCTGGGCGGCCCACGGCGTCGCGATGGCCAACGCCCACGAGGAGTTGAAGGCGGTCGCCGACGAGGTGACCGCCACCAACGACGAGGACGGCATCGCCCTCGTCCTCCACCGCCTCTTCGCCGGCCGCTGAGGCTTGGGGGTGCTCCTCCGGCGGGGTTCCCTTCCGGGGGCAAGCCCCCGGGCCCGCAGGCGCTGGGGCGGCGACACATGACCGCCGCCGCGGCGAGCGACCACGGCCGTGTGGAGCGGCGGTCAGGCGAGCGCCGCAGCCCGTTGGTGGAGATCCGCCGGATGGGCCCTGCGTAGCTCGAACTGGAAGCAGCCGTATTCCACGGCCCGTACATGGACGACGGCCACCTCGGGGTCGGCCAGTGACTCGGCGAGCAGTGCCTCGGCTTCCTTCCGGCACGGCCATTCGATCATCCGGCCGCCCAGGATGCCGCCGTCGGCGTCGTACGCCCGCAGTACGCGCCGCGCGCCGCGCCTGATCTCCGGGAAGTCGAGCGGCCTACCGCACGGCTCGGGATGGATGAAGACCGGGCCCACCTCGTCGTACGGTCCGGGCCGCGCCCCGGTCTGCGCCGCCCAGCGGCGCAGCGGCGCGTAAGAGACGAGCGCGATGCGCTCGCCGGGGCGGCTTGCGGCCAGGCAGCAGCGCAGCGGGTTTCCGCCCTCCTCCTGCACGATCCGCGACGGATGCCCGGCGTCGTCCCGCACCCGCAGCTGGTCCAGAACCTCGGGTGTGATGGCGCGGATCCGGTATCCGGTGATCTCCTCGGTATCCATACGCTCGATGCTCCGCCGGGCAGGGTGCGGAGTCCGGCGGGAATCGGCCGTCCACCCCGGGAAATACCGAACGGACGGTCATCGCTGTTCCTATACGATGTCTACAGTCCGTAGACGAAATCCTCACGCCACGTAGCGACTTGGGAGCTCCAAGCAATGGCCCGACACCTGATCACCAGCGCCCTGCCGTACATCAATGGCATCAAGCACCTGGGCAACATGGTCGGGTCCATGCTTCCTGCGGATGTGTACGCACGGTATCTGCGCCAGCGCGGCCATGACGTGCTCTACATCTGCGCCACCGACGAGCACGGCACACCGGCCGAACTCGCCGCCAAGGAGGCCGGGCTGCCGGTGGACACCTTCTGTGCGCAGCAGCACGACGCGCAGAAGGCGATCTACGAAGGCTTCGAGCTGTCCTTCGACTACTTCGGTCGCAGCTCCTCCGCGGAGAACCGTGACATCACCCAGCACTTCGCGCGCCGCCTGAAGGAGAACGGCTTCATCGAGGAGCGCGCGATCCGCCAGGTGTACTCGCTCGACGACGAGCGCTTCCTTCCGGACCGCTACATCGTCGGCACCTGCCCGCACTGCGGCTACGACAAGGCGCGCGGCGACCAGTGCGAGAACTGCACCCGGGTGCTGGACCCGACGGACCTGATCGACGCCCGCTCGGCGATCAGCGGCAGCAGCCGTCTGGAGGTCCGCGAGACCAAGCACCTGTTCCTGCTGCAGTCCAAGCTGCAGCCCGAGGTCGAAGGCTGGCTGGACACCAACGGCAGCAAGGACTGGCCGACGCTCGCCTCCTCGATCGCGCACAAGTGGCTGACCGAGGGCCTGCAGGACCGCGCGATCACCCGCGACCTTGAGTGGGGCGTGCCGGTACCGGCCGACGCCTGGCCGGAGTTGGCGGCCGAGGGCAAGGTCTTCTACGTCTGGTTCGACGCCCCGATCGAGTACATCGGCGCCACCAAGGAGTGGGCGGACGTCGACCCGGAGAACCGCGACTGGAAGTCGTGGTGGTACGAGGCCGACCACACCGTCCGCTACACCGAGTTCATGGCGAAGGACAACGTCCCGTTCCACACGGTGATGTTCCCGGCCACCCAGCTCGGCACCCGTGAGCCGTGGAAGATGGTCGACTACGTCAAGGCCTTCAACTGGCTGAACTACTACGGCGGCAAGTTCTCCACCAGCCAGCGGCGCGGCATCTTCACCGACGCCGCGCTGGAGCTGCTGCCCGCCGACTACTGGCGCTACTTCCTGATGGCGAACGCGCCGGAGTCCGACGACACCAGCTTCACCTGGGAGTTGTTCTCCTCCTCCGTCAACAAGGACCTGGCCGACACGCTCGGCAACTTCGTCAACCGCGTGCTGTCCTTCTCCCGCAAGCGGTTCGGCGACGAGGTCCCGGCGGGCCGGGAGACGGGCGAGGCGGAGGCCAAGCTGGGCGAGCAGATCGCCGAGCTGCTCGCCGAGTACGAGACCCACATGGACGCGCTGCAGTTCCGCAAGGCCGCGCAGGCGCTGCGCGCGCTGTGGAGCGCGGGCAACTCGTACCTGGAGGAGAAGGCCCCCTGGCTGGAGATCAAGACCGACCAGGAGGGCGCGGCGCTCACCCTGCGTACCGCGATGAACCTGATCCACCTGTACTCGGTGATCTCCGAGCCCTTCATCCCGGCGTCGGCGCGGGCCATGCGCGAGGCGTTCGCCCTTCCGGCGGATGACGCGCGGTGGGTGACCGCGGACCAGGCCCGTGCGCTGGACGCGGTCCCGGCCGGAACGCCGTTCACCGTCCCGCCGGTGCTGTTCGCCAAGATCACTGAAGAGGACCTGGAATCCTACCGTGAGCGCTTCGGCGCCGCGGAGGAAAGCGCGTAGCGCGACCCGTACGTGGGCCCCGGAACCGTTGCGGTTCCGGGGCCTTTTGCCTGTCCGGCGGATCGTCGGGGTGCGGTGCGTTCTACACCGCCGGTCCAGTCCGCCCTGGTTGCTCGCCGTCGCGGCGGAGAATCGGTGGGGGCAAGCCCCCAGGCTTTGGCCACCGCGATGGCGAGCGACCAGGAACGACCGGACCGGCGGTGCGGAACCGGCCGCAACCGGAACCGCCACATGCCCAGGCGGCTAGCCGGAGAGCAGGCCGCGGCCGAGCCAGTCCTTGTCGTCCTTCACGCCGGGCAGGCAGAAGAAGTAACCGCCGCCCGTCGGGGAGATGTAGTCGACCAGCGGCTCATCGATGAGCCGCGTCTGGGTGGCCTCGAACTGGCGGATGACGTCCTGCTGGTAGCAGCAGAAGGCCAGGCCCATGTCGAGGTTGCCGACGTTGTCCACGCCCCGGTCGTAGTTGAAACCGCGGCGCAGGATGCGGGATTCGTCGGACTTCGCGGTGCGGGGGTTGGCGAGCCGGATGTGCGCGTCGAGCGGGATCGCGCTGCCCTGCGGGTCCTTGGCGTAGTCCGGGATGTCGGTCTCGTTGGCGCCGTCCAGCGGCGCTCCGGTGTCCTTGCGGCGGCCGAACATCTTCTCCTGCTCGGTGAGCGAGACACGGTCCCAGAACTCGACGAGCATGCGGATGATGCGGATCACCTGGTAGCTGCCGCCGACCGCCCACGAGGGCTCGCCGCTGGAGTCGGTCACCCAGACCAGATGGTCCATCTCGCGGGGGGACTTGACGTCCGGGTTGGCTATGCCGTCCTTGAAGCCAAGGAGGTTGCGCTGGGCGCCGGTTGGCCGCGGGGCGCTCTGGAAGCCGTCGATCTTCCACTTGATCTGCATCGCGCCACGGGTGTGCTTGGCGATATCGCGCAGCGCGTGCAGCACGGTGTCCTGGCTGCCCGCGCAGATCTGCAGCGACAGGTCGCCATGGCACTCGGCCGGGTTCAGGTTGTCGTTGGGGAAGGTCCGCATCGGGGTCAGCTTGCGCGGCTTGGCCTTGGCCAGACCGAAGCGGTCGTCGAACAGCGAGGAGCCGACGCCGAGGGTGATGGTGAGCGCGTCGGCCGGGACGACCGGGCCCAGGATGCCGTTGTCGGACGGCGGCGCGCCCACGCCGAGGTCGACCGGGGCGCCGGCAGCCGTCAGGAAGCGCGCCCGGTCGGTGATCGTCTTCAGCAGGTCCGCGAGATCCTTGCGGTTCTGGGCGATGACGTTGAAGGAGACGAAGGTGGCGGCCGTCGGCTGCGGGGTGAGGATGCCCGCCTGGTACTCACCGTGGAAGTCGACGGCGGACGCGCGGCTGGTGATCGGCGCGCCCTGTTCCGTGGTGCCGTCCGCGGCGGCCGAGGCACGGCCCGAACTGAGCGCGACGCTTCCACCGGCGAGCACGGCACCGGCCGCGCCCGCGCCCAGCGCCGTCTTCATGAACGAACGGCGCCCGTGGCCCGCGGGGCAGCCGCCTTGCGCGGCGGCAGCGGTCATGGCTTCGTGATTCACAGGGCAGGACATCAGGCAGACTTCCGGATCTCAAGGAGGTCGGGGATCGGGGACAGGTCCTCAAGGAGCTGGCCGGTGGCGCCGTTGAGCGTGGCGCGGGTGGTCGGGTCGAGCTTCTCGACCGGGGTCCAGCTGTCGCCGTTGTGCTGTGGGTCGAGCATCTTCTGGACCCGTGCGATGTCGGTGTCGACGGTGCCGATCAGCTGCGGCGAGCGCTTGGCGACCAACGGGCGTAGTACGTCGAGGAGTTCACCGGTACCGGCGAGGTTGGCGTTCGCGGTCGCGAGGTTCGTACCGCTGCCTTCGTCGGTGTCGGAGGTCAGCTCGAACTGGAGGGTGTTCTCCAGGATCTCGTGGGTGCGCAGCGGCAGGTCGGAGACGTCGAAGCCCTGGGTGGGGAAGGCCTTCTGCAACCCCTGGACGTCCTTGACGAGTTGGTCGGCGCTGCCTTGGACGTCGGAGGCCGAGGCGCCGTGCCACAGCTGGTACTCGATCTTGTGGAAGCCGGTGAAGTCCGGGTCGTTCTCACGCTGCGGCAGGCCGTCGGACCGCCCGTTGATCTTCTTGTCGAAGTCCTGGAACGTTCCGTAGGCCGCGCCGAGCGAGGAGTACGTCACGTGCGCGGTCAGCCAGTCCTTCTTGGCGGTGTCCAGGTCGTTGTTCTTGACGTCGTTCTGCAGCGTCTGGGTCTGGGTGACGAGGGTGGCCAGGCCCTTGTTCACATAGGACTTGTAGGCGGCGAGGGCGGGCGCCAGGTCCTCCTCGGAGACCGGAGCCACGGCGGTGACGTTGCCGCCGCCGCTGACCTGGATCGCCGCGGAGGTGGTGACCTTGCCGCCGGTCGGCACACAACGCCAGGCGTACGAGCCGCTGCCTACGGTGGCGATCAGATCGCGGGTGGTGCCGGGCGCGAGGCCCTCGATCTCCCCGTAGACGGCGTTGCTCGACGGGTCGATCAGGTAGACCTCGGAGGTCTTGTTGCCGGTGTTGTGCATCTGGAAGCTCTGGCGCCCCGGCTTGGGCGCCTTGAAGCCCTTGCCGCAGTCGGTCTCGGAGACGGCGATGGTCTGCGCCTCGTTGGGCTTGGAGCCGGACAGTGCGATGACGCCTCCGGCGACCACCACCGGAACCGCGACCACCGCGACGGGCACCACCCAGGCGGGCCGCTTACGCGCCTGCGGCGCGGGCTCGTCGGCTCCCTGCGGCCGCGGCGCGGACCCTTCGTCTTGCGGCTGCTCCGGCTCCACGGCCGCGGGCTTCTCGGACTCCGCGGCACCGGCTTCGGCCTCTTCCGGCTCGGCGTCAGCGGCTTCGGTCTTCTCGGACTTCGGGTCAGCGGCTTCGGTGTTGACCGCTTCGGCGGTCGCGGTCTCGGCCTGCTTCGGCTCCGCGTTGGCGGCCTCCGCCTTGACCGCCTCGGCCTTCGCGGCAGCCGCCGTCGCCTGCTGCGGCTTGGCCGCCCGCAGGCCCCGTACGAAGAGCGTCATCACCACGACGAGGTAGACGGCGTACGCGCCGGTCTGCAACCACGTCATCTGCGGGGTGAGGTTGAAGACGCCCTGCAGCAGGGTGCCCCACCACGAGCTGGCGTCCACGCTCTGGCTCAGGTGGACGGCGAACGAGGTGGCACCGGGCAGTACCCCGCCCTCCTGCAGATCGCGCAGACCGTAGCCGAGGACGCCGGAGGCGATGACGATCAGGACGATGCCGGTGTAGGTGAAGAACTTGGTGAGGTTGATCTTCAACACCCGGCGGTACAGGCCCCAGCAGAGCCCGGCCGCCAGTACCAGGCCGATCGCCGCGCCGATCATCGGGCCCGTCGACTCGCCCGCGGCCCGTGCGGTCGTCCACAGGAACAGCGCCGTCTCAAGGCCCTCGCGGCCCACCGCGAGGAACGACGTGACGACCAGCATGCCCGCGCCCATGGTGAGCGCGCTGGTGACCTTCTCGCGGATCTCGCCGGACAGATTGCGCGCGGAGCGGCGCATCCAGAACACCATCGCGGTGACGAAGGCGACGGCGATGACGCTCAGCGTGCCGCCGAAGGCCTCCTGCGAGGTGGCGGAGAGGTTGGCGGCGGTGAAGGTGAGTACCGCGCCGAAGCTCATGGACAGGGCGACCGCGCCCAGTACGCCCGTCCACACCTGCGGTAGACGGGACTTCTGGTCGGCGCGCACGAGGGTGGCGACGAGGATGGAGACGATCAGACCGGCCTCAAGTCCTTCCCTGAGACCGATCAGAAAGCTGGGAAACGCGTCGTCCCACATTGTCGGTGTCCTCCCCGGGGCCCTTCCCGGCACGGTACGTAAATCAGGAAATAGCTCTAGTGCACCCCAACGGCGACTTAGCTTAGGCGAACCTTAGTAGACGTTTCCAGGGGTTGCGCCCCTGGGGACGGGTCAGCGCACGAAAAGGCCCCGGAACCAAGGCAGTTCCGGGGCCTTTTGCGATTTATGCGTTACTTGTCCGTTGTTGGCTTGGCCTGCGGCTTGCGGATGCTGAGATGCAGCTCACGCAGCCGGGCCTCGTCGACCTCGCTCGGGGCGCCCATCAACAGGTCCTGGGCGGTCTGGTTGAGCGGGAAGGCGATCGTCTCGCGGATGTTGGGCTCATCGGCGAGCAGCATCACCATGCGGTCCACGCCCGGGGCGATGCCGCCGTGCGGCGGGGCGCCGTAGTGGAAGGCGCGCAGCATGCCGCCGAACTCCTTCTCCACCGCCTCCCGCGAGTAACCCGCGATCTCGAACGCCTTGTACATCACGTCCGGTTCGTGGTTCCGGATCGCGCCCGAGGACAGCTCGACACCGTTGCAGACGATGTCGTACTGCCAGGCGAGGATGTCCAGCGGGTCCTTGGTCCGCAGCGCCTCAAGGCCGCCCTGCGGCATGGAGAACGGGTTGTGGCTGAACTCGATCTGGCCGGTGTCCTCGTTCCGCTCGAACATCGGGAAGTCGACGATCCAGCAGAAGCGGAAGACGTCCTCCGTGAAGTGACCGGCCCGCTTGGCGGCCTCGACACGAACCGCGCCCATGATCTTGGAGACCTCGTCGAACTCGCCCGCGCCGAAGAAGACGGCGGTGCCGGGCTTGCCGTCGACGGCCTCGATCAGCGCCTTGGTGTCGTCCTCGGTGAGGAACTTGGCGATCGGGCCGGTGAGTTCGTTGTTCTCGCCGATCCGGATCCAGGCCAGACCCTTCGCGCCCTGCTCGACCGCGAACTCGCCCATCTGGTCGAAGAACTTGCGCGGCTGGCCCGCGGTGTCCGGCACCGCCAGGGCCCGTACGTGCTTGCCCGCGAAGGCCTTGAAGCCGGAGTCGGCGAAGACACCGGAGACATCGACCAGTTCGAGCTCGGCGCGCAGATCCGGCTTGTCGGAGCCGTACTTGAGCATCGCCTCGCGGAACGGGATGCGCGAGAACGGCGAGGTGACATGGCGACCGCCGCCGAACTTCTCGAACAGGTCGGTCATCACCGTCTCGATGACGCCGAAGACGTCCTCCTGCTCGACGAAGCTCATCTCGACATCGAGCTGGTAGAACTCGCCCGGCGAGCGGTCGGCGCGGCTGTCCTCGTCGCGGAAGCACGGTGCGATCTGGAAGTAGCGGTCGAAGCCCGCGATCATCAGCAGCTGCTTGAACTGCTGCGGGGCCTGCGGCAGCGCGTAGAACTTCCCGGCGTGGACGCGGGACGGGACCAGGAAGTCGCGAGCGCCCTCGGGGGAGGTCGCGGACAGGATCGGGGTCGCCATCTCGGTGAAGCCGAGGGCGGTCATCTCCTTGCGGAGGAAGGCGATGACCTGGGAGCGCAGCATGATGTTGCGGTGCATGCGCTGGCGGCGCAGGTCGAGGAAGCGGTTGGTGAGCCGCGCCTCCTCGTTGGCGTTGTCCTCGGGGAAGACCGGGAACGGCAGCGGGTCGGCGGCGCCGAGCACCTCTACCTCGGTGACCTCGACCTCGATCTCACCGGTCGGCAACTCGGGGTTGACGTTCTCCGCGCCGCGGGCCAGCACACGGCCGTCGACGCGGAGCACGGACTCCTTGGTCTGCCGGTCCAGCGCCTCGTACGCCGGGGTGCCGGGGCGGGCGACGAGCTGCACCAGGCCGTAGTGGTCCCGCAGATCGACGAAGAGGATGCCGCCCAGATCGCGCCGGTTGTGCAGCCAACCGGACAGGCGCACCTCTTTGTCGACGTCAGCGGCGCGAAGCTCGCCGCAGGTGTGGGACCGGTACCGATGCATCGTCCATCCAAGTCTGGGGTCCGGGGCCAGCCCCCGGGAAAAACACAGCAGGCTCCCCAAAGCGTACCGTGACGCCCCACGTCAACTCTTGGCATATACATGCCTGGCCGCAGCCCGCGGGGTTCGGACCAGGATCGGGGGCCGCGCCCCCGGCCGCCGACCGCGCCGACGGCAGTCCCGCGCCCGTGGGGCTTGGGGGCGGAGCCCCGGTGGGGGCTTGGGGCGCGGCCCCGAATGACGGTCCGGGGCCAGCCCCCGGCGGTCCGAACCGCGCCGGAGACGGGACATTTCACTACAGTAGGGACGATGCGAACGGATGGCGCCACGCAGCCGCTCCGGGCCGAGGACGTGCTGTCCGTCGTCGGTACCGGCCTTTGGTATTGGGACAACCGTTCAGGAACCGTCACTCTGGACGACGCCGCCGTCGAACTGCTGGGCCTGCCGCCCGGCAGCCGCACCGTCCACGCGGCCGCGGTGCGGGCCTGCCTGGACCCCGAGGACTACATCGACCTGAACGCCGCCGTCTCGCTCGGCCTCGCCGAGAACGCCGTCGCGGACGCCCGGGTGCGGGTCGTCACGGACGACGGCAACGTGCTGCGCAGGCTGCACACCCGGCTGCGCTCGGTGCCGGACGCGGGCGGCGAGTCGTCCACGGTGGTGGGCACGCTGTTCGAGCTGCCCGAGCGCGGCCGCCCCTCGCAGGTCTCGGGCACTGGACGACGCTCCCGCGAGGCGTTCCTGCTGGACGCCGGGCGCGCGCTGGCCGAGGCGAACAGCACCGCCGAGGTGTTGCGGGTCGCCGCCTCGCTGTCGATGCCGGGCTTCTCGCCGGACGGCCTGGCGGTCTTCGCCGTCGAGGGCGACCGCCTGATGATCATCGGGCACCACGGACACCGGAAGGGCGATGAGCGCCCCTTTCTGGAGATGCCGCTGGAGACCGACTACCCGGCCGCCGTGGTGACCCGTACCGGTCGGCCCGTCTATCTGCCGTCGCCGGAGTCGTACCGCGACCGGTTCCCGGCCATCTGGCCGCTGGTCGAACCGCTGAACCGGTCCTCCTGGGCGTTCCTGCCGCTGGTCGTCGCGGGCCGGACCATCGGCGCCTGGCTGGCCGCGTTCCGCGAACCGGTGGGCTTCACCCCGGACGAGCGCTCGGTGCTCACCACGGTCGCCCGCATGCTCGCCCAGGCGCTGTCCCGCGCCCACCTCCAGGAGTCCGAGCGGGCGCTCTCCGACGGCCTGCAGCGCACCATGCTGCCCACCCACAAGCGGGAGATCGCCGGAATGACGCTGGCCGCCCGGTATGTGCCGACCGGCGGCGGCCTCCAGGTCGGCGGTGACTGGTACGACGTGATCGATCTGCCCTCCGGCCGCACCGCGCTGGTGATCGGCGATGTCCAGGGGCATGACGTACGCGCCGCCGGGCTGATGGGCCAACTGCGGATCGCCCTGCGGGCGTACGCGTCGGAGGGGCATCGTCCGGACGCGGTGCTGTCCCGGGCCTCCCGGTTCTTCGCCGGTCTCTGCGCCGGGGACGCGGACAGGGACGACGATCCGTACGGCGCCGGATGGCGCTTCGCGACCTGCCTCTATCTGGAGGTCGACCCGGCGACCGGCACCATCGACATCGCCCGGGCCGGCCACCCGGACCCGGCGATCCGGCTGGGCGACGGCACGACGATCATCCGGCACACCCCCGGCGGCCTGCCGCTCGGCATCGACCCGGACACCGACTACCCCACGACCAGCCTCGCCCTCGACCCCGGCGAGGTGCTCCTGGTGTGCACCGACGGGCTGATCGAGACCGGCGGCCATGACCTCGACAGCGGCTGGCAGCGGTTGATCGACGTCCTGTACAAGGTCCAGCCCGACGATCTGGAGGCACTCGCCGACGCCCTGGTGGCGGCCGTCCACGGCCCGCCGTCCCACCACACGACCGGTCCACTGGCGGACCGGCGGGAGGACGACATGGCCCTGCTGCTGCTCCGCAGGGGTGCGGCGGAGGAAGGTCTCGCCTACCCGCCGCGCCGGACCGTGCTGACCGTCGCCCAGGACGCGCCGCAGCAGATCAGGAGCGCCCGGCACGAGGTGCGGACGGTGCTGCACGACTGGAAGGAACCGGAGCAGGTGGACGCGGCCGTGCTCATGGTCTCCGAAATGCTGACCAACGTCCTGGTCCACACCGAGGGCGACGCGGTGCTGTCGGCGGAGGTGCTGGGCCGTCCGGGCGCACGCCGACTGCGCATCGAGGTCGCCGACCCCAGTGATGACATGCCGCACCGGCGGACGCCGGGCGAAATGGCCTCGTCGGGGCGGGGGTTGCTGTTGATGGGCAAGTTGGCCGACGCGTGGGGAGTTTCGCCGCGGGGGCAGGGGAAGTCGATCTGGTTCGAGCTGTACGAGGCAGACGGGTCTGCCTCTGGGTGAGGGCGTCGCGCCTTCTGTTGCCTTCGGCCTCGCGCCGTTGGCGGGGTTTCGGTGCGCCGTGGCGCGGCTCCTTTGTCCCCGCCCACCCGCCCCTTTTCAAGGGCGGGTGGGCGGGGGACAGCTCACGCCCGAGGCGTGGCGGGAATCCTGCCCAGCCGTCCGGCCTGGAAGTCCTCGAAGGCCTGGGCCAGTTCGGCGTGGCTGTTCATCACGAACGGGCCGTAGTGGAACATCGGCTCGCGGATCGGCAGGCCGCCGAGCAGTACCACCTCGAGGTTGGGGCTGCGCGACTCCTGGCCGGCGTCGGCCCGCAGGGTCAGCGCGTCGCCGCCGGAGGCGCTACCGGCCTGCCCGAAGACCACCGTCTGGCCGGTGCGGAACGGCCGTTCCTCCGCGCCCGCCAGACCCCGTCCCGACAGGCCGTAGACCAGAGCGTTGAAGTCCGACCGCCAGGGGAGGGTCAGCTGCGCGCCCGGGTTCAGCGACACATGCAGCATCGTGATCGGGGTGTGGGTGATGCCCGGACCACGGTGGCCCGCGATGTCGCCCGCGATCAGCCGCAGCAGCGCGCCGCCGTCCGCGGAGGTCAGCAGCGCGACCCGGCCGCCGTCGATGTCCTGGTACCTCGGCGGCATCATCTTGTGCTCGCGCGGCAGGTTGACCCACAGCTGGAGGCCGTGGAACAGGCCACCGCTGACGACGAGTTCCTCCGGCGG
This sequence comes from Streptomyces sp. NPDC020096, assembly GCA_040631425.1. Classification (GTDB taxonomy): domain Bacteria; phylum Actinomycetota; class Actinomycetes; order Streptomycetales; family Streptomycetaceae; genus Streptantibioticus_A. The sequence goes on along the minus strand of JBEYJY010000001.1, from coordinate 388,422 downwards.
GGCCTCGATGTGCAGCAGGCCGCTGCCCGCGGTCATCCACTGGGTGTCGCCGCCGTTGATGACACCGCCGCCACCGTTGGAGTCCTGGTGCACGAAGGTGCCGTCGATCAGATAGGTCACCGTCTCGAAGCCGCGGTGCGGGTGCCATGGGGTGCCCTTGGCCTCGCCGGGCGCGTACTCCACCTCACCCATCTGGTCCATCATGATGAACGGGTCAAGGTGCCGGTAGTCGATGCCCGCGAAAGCGCGGCGGACGGGGAAGCCCTCGCCCTCGAAACCGCTGGGGGCGGTGGACACGGCGAGCACCGGACGGCTCACAGCCCCGGCGGGCGCCGCGACGCGCGGCAGGGTCAGCGGGTTCTCTACGGTCACAGCAGGCATGACGGCCTCCTCAGGTCGACACCGTCCAACTTAGTTGAACGATGAACCACCCGCAAGGCGTCAGCTATTCCGCCGCGGCGAACGGCGCGGTGAAGCGGCCCGAACGAGGCGAACCGGCGGAGGCGTCAGCCCGGCGCGTCAGCCGTACATACGGCGCATCGCGAAGTCGACCATCTGCTCCACGGCCTTCGCGTCGAAGACCATCCGGTGGTCGCCCTCCATGTCGAGGACGAACCCGTAGCCGGTCGGCAGCAGGTCGAGCACCTCGGCACCGGTGATCACGAAGTACTTGGAGTCCTTGCCCGCGTACCGGCGCAGCTCCTTGAGCGAGGTGAACATCGGGATCACCGGCTGCTGGGTGTTGTGCAGCGCCAGGAAACCGGGGTTGTCACCGCGCGGGCAGTACACCCTGGAGGTCGCGAAGACGCTCTGGAAGTCCTCCGCCGACATCGAACCGGTGGTGAAAGCACGCACCGCGTCGGCGAGCGAGGGCGGGGACGGCTCGGGGTAGAGCGGCGACTGGGAGCCGTACCCCGCGGGGCCCCCCGGCATACCGGCGGGCGGGGTGGATCCCGCGGCGCCCTGGGCGGCGGTCTGGTCGTAGCCGTACACGCGCCCAAGAGTAGCGAGTCACACTTCGGCGGTTGGGGCTTGCTTCTTATTACCGACGGGTAGCATCATCGTGAACTACTAATCAGTAGATGTGCGAGGCATGCCCCTCCCTGGGCGCCCCTCCTGAGCAGACGGAGCCTTCGTCATGGGCCACTACAAGTCGAACCTTCGCGACATCGAGTTCAACCTGTTCGAGGTGCTCGGCCGGGACACGGTCTACGGCACCGGTCCGTTTGCCGACATGGATGTGGACACCGCCAAGGACATCCTCGCCGAGATCGCCCGCCTGTCGGAGAACGAGCTCGCCGACTCCTACGCGGACGCCGACCGCAACCCGCCGGTCTTCGACCCGGAGACCAACACCGCGCCGGTGCCGGACAGCTTCAAGAAGAGCTTCGCCGCTTACATGGACGCCGAGTGGTGGCGCCTGGGCATTCCGGAGGCCATCGGCGGCACCACCGCGCCGCGCTCCCTGCTGTGGGGCTTCGCCGAGACGATCCTGGGCTCCAACCCGGCCGTGTGGATGTACGCCTCCGGTCCGGCCTTCGCCGGTGTGCTCTACGAGGAGGGCACCGAGGAGCAGCACAAGATCGCGCAGCGGATGACCGACAAGCTGTGGGGCTCCACCATGGTGCTCACCGAGCCGGACGCCGGTTCGGACGTGGGCGCGGGCCGCACCAAGGCCGTGCAGCAGGAGGACGGCTCCTGGCACATCGAGGGTGTGAAGCGCTTCATCACCTCCGGTGAGCACGACATGTCGGAGAACATCATCCACTTCGTGCTGGCCCGCCCCGAGGGCCACGGCCCGGGCACCAAGGGCCTGTCGCTGTTCATCGTGCCGAAGTACGACTTCGACTGGGAGACCGGCGAGCTCGGCGAGCGCAACGGCGCCTACGCCACCAACGTCGAGCACAAGATGGGCCTGAAGGCCTCCAACACCTGCGAGATGACCTTCGGCGCCAACCACCCGGCCAAGGGCTGGCTGCTCGGCGAGAAGCACGACGGCATCCGCCAGATGTTCAAGATCATCGAGTTCGCGCGGATGATGGTCGGTACGAAGGCCATCGCCACCCTGTCCACCGGCTACCTCAACGCGCTGGAGTACGCCAAGGAGCGCGTCCAGGGCGCCGACCTGGCCCAGTTCATGGACAAGGCCGCGCCGCGCGTCACCATCACCCACCACCCCGACGTGCGCCGCTCGCTGATGACGCAGAAGGCGTACGCGGAGGGCATGCGCGCCCTCGTCCTCTACACCGCGACCGTGCAGGACGAGATCCTGGTCAAGGAGGCCGCGGGCGAGGACGCCTCCGCCGCGCACCGCCTCAACGACCTGCTGCTGCCGATCGTCAAGGGCTACGGCTCGGAGAAGTCCTACGAGCAGCTGGCGCAGTCCCTGCAGACCCTGGGCGGCTCCGGCTACCTGCAGGAGTACCCGATCGAGCAGTACATCCGGGACGCCAAGATCGACACCCTCTACGAGGGCACCACCGCGATCCAGGGCCAGGACTTCTTCTTCCGGAAGATCGTCCGTGACCAGGGCCAGGCGCTCACCACCCTGTCCGAGGCGATCAAGCAGTTCCTCGGCGCCGAGACCGGCGGCGAGGAGCTGGCCACCGCCCGTGCGGGGCTCGCCAAGGCGGCGGTGGACCTGGAGGCGATCGTCGGCCAGATGCTGACCGACCTCGCGGGTACCGAGCAGGACGTGAAGTCGATCTACAAGGTCGGCCTGAACACCACCCGCCTGCTGCTCGCCTCCGGCGATGTGGTCATCGGCTACCTGCTGCTGAGGGGCGCGGCCGTCGCGGCCGAGAAGCTCGCCACCGCGAACGAGAAGGACAAGGCCTTCTACCTCGGCAAGATCGCGGCCGCGAAGTTCTTCGCGGAGAACGTGCTGCCGGGTGTCGGCGTGCAGCGCCAGCTCGCCGAGTCCGTCACCAACGAGCTGATGGAGCTGCCGGAAGAGGCCTTCTGAGCAGCCCGGCAAGTGATGCGGCGGCCCGCTCCCGGCACGGGGGCGGGCCGCCGCCCGCTTCTATGCTGGTCCCCATGACCCCTTACTTCGACCGCGCCCACACCGACGACCTGATCGCGTTCATCTCCGCGAGCCCGTCCCCGTACCACGCGGTGGCCAGCGCGGCGGAGCGGCTGGAGAAGGCCGGGTTCCGCCAGGTCGAGGAGACGGACGCGTGGGACGGGTCATCCGGCGGCAAGTACGTGCTGCGCGGCGGCGCGATCGTCGCCTGGTACGTGCCCGAGGGCGCCGGTCCGCAGACCCCGTACCGGATCGTCGGCGCGCACACCGACTCGCCCAATCTGCGGGTCAAGCCGTGCCCGGACAGCGGGGCGTACGGCTGGCGGCAGGTCGCCGTGGAGATCTACGGCGGCCCGCTGCTCAACTCCTGGCTGGACCGCGACCTCGGTCTCGCGGGCCGCCTCGCGCTGCGGGACAGCACGACCCGGCTGGTGAACGTGGACCGGCCGCTGCTTCGGGTGCCGCAGCTCGCCATCCACCTGGACCGGCAGGTCAACGAGGGCATGACGCTGGACCGGCAGAAGCACATGCAGCCCATCTGGGGCCTGGGCCGGACCGACGAGGGCGCACTGATCGGTTTCCTGGCGCAGGAGGCGGGCGTTGACGCCGCCGAGGTCGTCGGCTGGGACCTGATGACGCACGACGTGCAGCCACCCGCCTACCTCGGCCGGGACCGCGAGCTGCTGGCCGCGCCGCGCCTGGACAACCTGCTGTCGGTGCACGCCGCCACGGCGGCGCTGGCCTCGGTGGCGGGCGAACCCCTGCCGTACATCCCGGTGTTCGCCGCCTTCGACCACGAGGAGAACGGCAGCCAGGCCGACACCGGCGCCCAAGGCCCGCTGCTCGGCGCCGTGTTGGAGCGCTCGGTCTTCGCCCGCGGCGGATCCTACGAGGACAGGGCGCGCGCCTTCGCCGGAACCGTCTGCCTGTCCTCCGACACCGGCCACGCCGTGCACCCCAACTACCCGGAGCGGCACGACCCCGGCCACCTCCCGATGCCCAACGGCGGCCCGATCCTCAAGGTCAACGTCAACCAGCGGTACGCCACCGACGGCACCGGGCGCGGCATCTTCGTCACGGCGTGCGAGCGCGCGGGCGTGCCGTGGCAGTCGTTCGTCTCCAACAACGCGATGCCGTGCGGCACGACGATCGGCCCGATCACCGCGGCCCGGCACGGCATCACCACGGTCGACATCGGTGTGGCGATCCTGTCGATGCACTCGGCCCGCGAACTGTGCGGCACCCAGGACCCGTTCCTCCTGGCGTCGACCCTGAAGGCGTTCCTGGAGGGCTAGCCCTTGCCGCCTGGGCGGTCGCCGAGACGGTCGGCGATCGTCTGGACGGCGGTGAGGACGGTGGCGAAACCGCGCCGCATCTCGGTGTCGAGTGCCTGGATCTGCCGGCCCTGTTCGAGCTGGGTCTCGCGCAGGGCGTGCAGCGTTTGGCGGTGCGCGCGCAGCTCGGTACGGAACTCGGCGACATCACGGTCGTTCATCGCCGTCAGCGCACGAGTGGTGGCCGAATCCTCGCGCAACGTGGTGACTTCCGCTTCCAGCGCGTCGATGCGACGGCGCAACTCCTCGATCTCGCTCACGGGAGTCACCCTACCCAATTACCGTACACGCAGAGAAATACGATGATCACGCACCGTCCTCATCCATCCCCGCCAGTACCAGTGGCAATCGGCTCGCGCCGTTCTCCGTCAGCTTGACCGGTACCCCCCAGTCCTGCTGGTGGACGTGGCAGGCCGGGAACTCGTTGTCCGGGTCGTCGTCGCAGGAGGCGGCCATGGCGGAGACGTGCAGTACGCCTTCGCCGACCGAGGGGTCGAGGATGAGGTCGCGGGTCAGGTCCGTGCCCTTGCCGTCGCCGGAGGCGATCAGTTCCGGCGGGGTGGAGCTGACCAGGAGCCGGGTGGAAGGGCCGTAGCGCTCATCGAGCTTCTGGCCGGTGGGCGCGGTGAAGACCACGTCCAGCCGGAGCCGTCCGGGCGCCACTTCGGTCGCGGGCCGCTGGGTACGGTGCGCGGCCCCCGCCACCCGTACCGCCTCCTCGGGCAGCCGCAGCCGGGTCAGCCGGTGCCGGGCGGACTCGACGACGACCACGTCGCCGTCCGCCACGACCGCGTCGGACGGCTCGCGCAGGTCCGTCGCGAGCGTGCTGACCTCACCGCTCGCCGGGTCGTAGCGGCGCAGGGCGTGGTTGTAGGTGTCGCTGACGGCGACCGAGCCGTCCGGCAGCGCGGTGACACCCAACGGGTGCTGCAGCAGCGCCTGTTCGGCGGCGCCGTCGCGGTGCCCGAAGTCGAACAGCCCCGTGCCGACGGCGGTGCTGATCACATAGCCGCCGTGCTCCTTCACCAGGTACCGCAGCGCGGACGTCTCGGAGTCGGCGATCCACAGCCGGTCCCCCGCGGCCGCCAGCCCGGACGGCTGGGCGAACCACGCCTCGTCGGCCGGACCGTCGACCAGCCCCTCGTTGGTCGTACCGGCGGCGACGGACACGGTGTCGGCGGCCGGGTCGTACGCCCACAGCTGGTGAACGCCCGCCATCGCGATCCACACCCGGCCGTCGAACCACGCCACGTCCCACGGCGAGGAAAGGTCCACCTCGCGCGCCGCGCCGCTCGTCGGCGACCCCTGCCACCACTGCTGTCCGGTACCGGCGAGGGTGGTCACCGCACCGGTCGCCAGATGGACCTGGCGCAGTGCGTGGTTGACGGTGTCGGCGACGACGACCGTCTCCCCGTCCGGCAGCAGCGCGAGCCCCTGCGGTTCGCTGAACCGCGCCTTCTGTGCCGTACCGTCGGCAAACCCCCGCTCGCCGGATCCGATCCGGCGGACCACGGTCTCGCCATCGGCCGCCAGCTCGACCAGCGCGTGCCGGGTCGAGTCGGAGACCAGGAAGTTCCCGCTCGGCAGCAGCAGCGCCTTGCCCGGGAACCGCAGATCGGTCGGCTGCGGCTCCGGGGCGACGTACGGGCCGTCCCCGCGCCGCAGTGTGCCCTTGGCCGCGTGCTCGGCCTCAAGCTCCTCGACCAGCTTCTCGATGGCGTGCGCATGCCCCTCACCGGCGTGCTGCGCGACCACATAGCCCTCGGGGTCGATGACCACGAGCGTCGGCCAGGCCCGTACCGCGAACTGCTTCCAGGTGGCCAGCTCGGGATCGTCCAGCACGGGGTGGTGCACCCCGTACCGCTCCACGGCGTCGACAACCGCCGCGTGCTCCGCCTCGTGCACGAACTTCGGCGAGTGCACGCCGATGATCACCACCGTGTCGCGATGCCGCTCCTCCAGTGCGCGCAGCTCGTCCAGGACGTGCAGGCAGTTAATGCAGCAGAACGTCCAGAAGTCGAGGATGACGATGGAGCCCCGCAGGTCCGCGAGCGACAGCTGCTTCCCGCCGGTGTTGAGCCAGCCGCCCTTTCCGACCAGCTCGGGAGCACGGACACGGGCGCGGCGCGGTGCGGGCGAGGAAGCGTTCATGCCACCCAGGGTGCCATCCCCGGACGCGTACCCGGCACGGCCCTGGGCCGAGGTGCGGACCTCACCGTCCGGCGGCGGCCAACACCCGCTCCGCCATGGCGTGTTCGCCCAGTGCGTTGGGGTGGAAGGGGATGGACGGGCTGGTGGGAACAAGACCCTCGGACCAGCGGACGCCGCCGGGGCGGCAGATGTCGTGGTGGGCGCTGGCCCGGTGGTTGTCGACGAAGACAGCGCCGTTCGCCCGGGCGGTACGGCGGAACATCTCGTTCAGCTTCCGCTCGAAGGCGTCGAGATACGCCAGGTCGCCGTTGCCGAACAGCTCACGCGGGCGGCAGCCGCGGTGGTCGAGCGGGACCAGTTGCAGATAGCCGACGAGCAGCACGCGTGCGTGCGGCGCGAGCCGGTGGATGGCGCGTAGCGCGCCCGCGACCTTCGGTGCGGCTGCGGCGATGCGGGTGGCGAGTTCGTCGGTCCCACCGCGGGTGTAGGCGGCCCGGCAGTACGCGCCCGCGGGGTGGAACAGCCCGAGCGCCGTGCACTTGGTGACGATCCCGGCGAAGCCGACGTCATTGCCGCCGATCGTGAGCGTGACCAGACTCGTCCGCTTCGACAGCGCCTGGAGCTGGCCGTGTCGGGCGTCGCTGAGGTCAGCGGTGGTGGCGCCGCTGCAGGTGGCATCGGTGAAGGCCGCCGGACGCAGCCGCCCGGCCACCAGGGAGGGGTAGTTGTGGTCGGAGCGGGCGCAGTGCGCGTCGACCTGGTCGGGAACGCCGGGCGCCGCGGCCGCCGAGTCGCCGAGCGCCACGTAGCGGACCGGCGCGCGGTGCCCGCCGCCGGGCGGGAGCACAGCACCGGACAACGCGGCGACCGCGGCCACCACGGCGAGCACCGCGACGGTACGGGACCGCGCGGGGGCGCGGGATACGAGGGGCACAGCACGGGGCATGGTGGCTCCCTGCACAGGGGATCACTACTGTGCGCGATAATGCGATCACCTGACGGGCGAGCCCATCAGGCGCGCCATCGGTGGCGCTCCCCGTGAGCCGGATGGCCCTATCGCTCGCCGTCGCGGCGGCTGTTGGTGGGGGGGCAAGCCCCCCAAACCCCTCAGACATGAGCCTGTTGCCGACACACCTGCCGGGTGCGGCCCTCTTGCGGGCACGCCCCCAGCCCCCAGGACCGGTCGCCTCAGGGGCACGCCCCAGGCGCGAGGCCCCTCGCGGCCACGCCGCCGAACCCCCAGGGGTGCCCGGGGGCTTGCCCCCCAAAAGAGTCCGCCGCGACGGCGAGCACCCCCGCGGCGCGGATCGGCGGTACAGAGCTGACCGCACCCCGATACAAGAACCGGCTGCCCAGGCGCTAAGGCCTGGGCAGCCCCAGTACGCGGTCGCGTAGCGCCGGGAATTCGGCGCGGATCTTGGCGACCCGGGCCGGGTCGAACTCGACGGTGAGGATCTCCTCACCGGACCCCGCCTCCGCGAGCACCTCGCCCCACGGGTCGACCACGACGCTGTGCCCGGCCTGCTCGACCCCCGCGTGGGTGCCCGCCGTTCCGCACGCGAGCACATACGCCTGGGACTCCACCGCGCGGGCGCGGGCCAGCAGCGACCAGTGGGCGCGGCGGCGCTCCGGCCAACCGGCGGGGATGACCAGCAACTCGGCGCCCGCGTCCACCAGTAGCCGGAACTGCTCGGGGAACCGCAGGTCGTAGCAGGTGGCGAGACCGATGGTGGTCCCGGGACCGGCAAGGTGCGCGGTGACGATCTCGTCGCCCGCCGCCATCATCGTGGCCTCACCCTGGTCGAAGCCGAATCGGTGGATCTTGCGGTAGACGCGGTGCAGTTCGCCGTCCGGCGCGAAGAGCAGCGAGGTGTTGTAGAGCGGGCCGTCCTGTGCGGTGGGGCCGTCAGGCGCGGTGCGTTCGACGATCGACCCGGCGTGCAGCCAGACGCGCGCTGCGCGCGCCGCCTCACCCATCGCCTGCGCGGTCGGGCCGTCCAGTGGCTCGGCGTGCGTCGCGAAGTCCTGGTACGCGAACGCGCCGACCGGCCAGAGTTCGGGTAGAACGACCAGGTCAGCGCCTGCCTGCTCACGTACGAGAGCGGCCACCCGCGAGCGGCGGGCCGCGACCTGCTCACCGGGCCGCACATCGATCTGGAGGAGCGAAGCGCGCACCGTACCACCGCCCAAGAGTTCGCCGCGTCAACGCGGGCCTACCATCGTCACACGAAAGCACTGCCATGGTGCCAGCGCACAGCGTAATTTGGGCGCACGTCACCATTAAGCACGCCACCGCGAAACCAGCCAGTACAGAACAAGCCACGACCGCACCGATCCGTTCGAGGGGTCCCGTGACCGTCCACAGCAAGCTCCAGCCCTACATCGACGCCTGGACCCACTCAATAGAGGCGATATCGGAGTTGGTCTCACCGCTCGCCGAGGGAGAGTGGAACCGGGCCACAGAGTGCCCCGGTTGGTCGGTACGGGACGTCGTCTCGCATGTGATCGGGCTTGAGTGCGAGGCGCTCGGCGACCCGCGCCCCATCCACTCGCTACCGCGCGACCTCTACCACGTCACCGACGAATTCAGCCGGTACATGGAGGTGCAGGTGGACGTGCGGCGCTGCCACACCGGGCCGGAGATGACCGCCGAGCTGGAGTACACGACCATCCGCCGTTCCCGGCAGCTGCGGAACGAGACCCGCGACCCGGAGACGACGGTCCGGGGCCTGATGGGTTCGGAGCGCACGCTGGAGACGTCCCTGCGGATGCGGGCGTTCGACGTATGGGTGCATGAACAGGACATCCGGCGGGCGCTGGGCAAGCCGGGCAACCTGGACTCGCCTGGCGCCTCGGTCACCCGGGACTTCCTGCTGTCCCAGCTGCCCAAGGTGGTCGCCAAGAAGGCGTCGGCGCCCGCCGGTTCCGCGGTGGTGTTCGACGTGCACGGGGCGGTCGAGTTCATGCGTACGGTACGGGTGGACGCCGGGGGGATCGGCACGATCGACGGCAGCGTCTCGCTGGGGCCCGCGGTGACGCTGGCGATGGACTGGGAGACCTTCGTCCGGCTGGCCTGCGGGCGGGGGCGGCCGGAAGCCGTCGCGGACCGGGTCAAGGTCGACGGGGACCGGGAGCTCGCGGACGCGATCCTGGCCGCGCTCGCCGTGACGCCCTGAGTCAGGCGCCGACCTCGGCGGTGTGCACCGCCTCCACCCGGCTCACGGTGATCGTCTCGCGCTCGCGCTGGGCCGCCTGCCCGCGCAGCCGCAGCATCTGGCTGACGCCGACCGCCTGCACGACGAAGACGCTGCTGAGCGCGACCGTGAAGTTGTCGCCGGTCGCGTCCAGCAGCACACCGACCGCCAGCAGCACGATCATCGAAGCGGTGAAGCCGCCCATGTTGACGATGCCGGAGGCGGTGCCGAACCGCTCCGGCGGGTTGGCCGGACGCGCGAAGTCAAAGCTGATCATCGAGGCCGGACCGCAGGCGCCGAGCACCGCGCACAACACGATCAGCAGCCACAACGGAGCGTGCGCGGTGGGCCAGCCGAGTACCGCGGCCCAACTGGCCGCCGTCGCCGCCACCGTACCCAGGGCGAGCGGCATCCGCGCGCCGTGATGGCGGGCGATGATCTGGCCGAAAACCATGCCGAGCACCATGTTCGACAGCACGACCAGAGTCAGCAGGGACCCGGCCGCGCCACGCGACATCCCCTGGCCCTCGACCAGGAACGGCATGCCCCACAGCAGCAGGAAGACCATCGCGGAGAACTGGGTGGTGAAGTGCACCCACAGGCCGAGCCGGGTGCCGGGTTCCCGCCAGGCGGCGACGAGTTGACGCCGTACGGCACCGGGCTGGCGCGGTCCGGTGGGCAGCGGTTCATGCCCTTCGGGGTGGTCCTTCATGAACAGCACGATCAGTACGAGGACGAGGGCGCCGCCGAGCGCCGTACCCACGAAGGTGGCGGTCCAGCCGGCCGAGTGCAGCAGCCGGGACAGCAGGATCGTGCTGACCAGGTTGCCCGCCATGCCGAAGAGCGCGGCGCCCTGGGCTATCAGCGGCCCGCGCCGGGCGGGGAACCAGCGCGAGCCCAGCCGCAGCACGCTGATGAACGTCATCGCGTCCCCGCAGCCGAGGACCGCGCGGGCGGTCAGCGCCATCGGGTACGAGTGGGAGAGCGCGAAGCCGAGTTGGCCCGCGGTGAGCAGGATGACCCCGGCGGTCAGCACCTTCTTGGTGCCGAACCGGTCGACCAGTATGCCGACGGGTATCTGCATTCCCGCGTAGACCAGCACCTGGAGTATGGAGAACGTCGACAGCGCGGAGGCACTGATGTGGAACCGGGTCGCCGCGTCGATTCCGGCCACGCCGAGGCTGGAGCGGTGGACGACGGCGATGAAGTAGACGAGGACGCCGAGGCCCCAGACAGCGCACGCGCGCGGGCCGCCGGGCGGATCTCCGGGTAGCCGAAGACGACTTCGCCCCGTGTCGAGAGCACTCATGCTTCCCCCCTGACGATGGCCTTGACCCGGCTGACATGCCGCCGCACGACGGCGGCGGCGCGTTCGCCGTCGCCCGCGCGCAACGCGGCGAGTATTTCCGCGTGTTCCTCGATGTTCTTGGCGATCCGGTCCGGTTCGGCGTGCATCACGGCCACGCCCATCCGCAACTGGCGGTCGCGCAACTGGTCGTAGAGCTGGGACAGGATCTCGTTGCCCGCCGCCCGGACGATCGCGGCGTGGAAGCAGCGGTCGGTGGCGGCAGCGGCGGCCAGATCACCGGTCTCCCGATGCTCCTCGTGCTCGTCGAGCAACTCCTCCAGTCGGCGGAGGAGTTGGGCGGACGCGGGCACGACCTTGCGGACCGCGTGCTCCTCGACCAGCAGCCGGGTCTCCACCACATCGGCGATCTCCTGCGCGGAGACCGGCAGCACCAGCGCGCCCTTCTTCGGATAGAGCTTGATCAGCCCCTCCGCCTCAAGCCTGAGCAGCCCTTCCCGCACGGGCGTACGCGACACCCCGACCGCCTCGGCGAGGTCGCCCTCAGTGAGGAGCGTGCCGCCTTCGTAGGAGCGGTCGAGCACGGCCTGTTTGACGTGTGCGTAGACCCGCTCGGCGGCGGGCGGCTGCTTGGTGGGGGTGCTGGCGGCGTTCATGATGCGCACAGCATAGATACAACAGGTATGCGAGAGAAGATCTGTCCGGGATACGGACCGGTCACCGCGCGGGTCGGCGGCCGGGGCCGCCTCACCCCTCCAGCAGCCGAGCCGCCGCCTCGCGGGCGTGCCGGGCCGGCTCGGGGGACCCGGAGATGGCCGCGGTGGTGATCGCACCCTCCGCCAGCAGTGCGAGGGGCGCCGCCACCCGGTCCGGCTGGCCCGCCGCCGCCACGAGTCCGGCGATGTACCGCTGGAACAACTCCTTGTGCGCACGGGCCGCCCTGGCCACCGCTTCCGACACGGCGCCCATCTCCCCGTAGGAGTTGACGAACGCGCAGCCCCGGAAGTCCGGTTCGCCGAACCAGCGCTCCAACCAGTCGTAGACCCGCAGGATCCGCTCGGGCGGCGAGTCGCAGTCCTCTACGAACCGGGCGAGCTGGGCACGCCACCGTGCGTCGCGCCGGAGCAGATACGCCTCCACCAGATCCGTCTTCGCGGGAAAGAGCTGGTAGACGCGCTTCAGGGAGACCCCGGAAGCGGACCGGATCTCATCCATGCCGACGGACTGCACTCCCCGGCCGTAGAAGAGCTCCTCGGCCGCGTCCAGGACGCGTGTCCGTGCCGTCTCGGAATCCATACCCGCCCAGTTCCTTGCCGGAGAACGATCGTTCTCCTAGGCTACACCCAAGGGTGGAGAACGGTCGTTCTCCACCGGAAGGCTCCATCGGAAGGGGTACTCCCATGCACGACACCCGACCGCCGCTGCCGCCGTTCACCGAGGAGAGCGCACGGATCAAGGTCCAGGCCGCCGAGGACGCCTGGAACACCCGCGATCCCCAGAAGGTCTCGCTCGCTTACACGGAGGATTCCGAGTGGCGCAATCGCGATCTCTTCATCAACGGCCGCGCGGAGATCGTCGCGTTCCTGACCGACAAGTGGGCGCGGGAACTGGACTACCGGCTACGCAAGGAGCTGTGGGCGTACACCGGGAACCGGATCGCGGTGCGCTTCGAGTACGAATGCCGCAACGCCGAGGGGCAGTGGTTCCGGTCCTACGGCAACGAGAACTGGGAGTTCGACGACAACGGTCTGATGCGCAAACGCTATGCCAGCATCAACGACGTGCGGATCACACCCGACCAGCGCCGTATCGCGCTGTGACCAGAGGGGCCCGGACGCCTGGTGTGCGTTCGGGCCCCTCTGCGGTGAACGGGCGCTACGCCCAGGTGAGCAGCCGCTTCGGGTACTCCAGGATGGCCGCCGTGTCGGCGAGCACCTTGGAGCCCAGCTCACCGTCGACCAGACGGTGGTCGAAGGAGAGCGCCAGGGTGGTGACCTGCCGGGGCTTGACCTTGCCCTTGTGGACCCAGGGCTGTTCCTTGACCGCGCCGAAGGCGAGGATCGAGGACTCACCGGGGTTCAGGATGGGCGTGCCGGTGTCGACGCCGAAGACGCCGACGTTGGTGATGGTGACCGTACCGCCCTGCATATCGGCGGGGGAGGTCTTGCCCTCGCGGGCGGTGGCCACCAACTCGCCGAGCGCCGCGGCCAGTTCGGGGAGCGTCTTGGTCTGGGCGTCCTTGATGTTGGGGACGATCAGACCACGCGGAGTGGCCGCGGCGATGCCGAGGTTCACATACCCCTTGTGCACGATCTCCTGGTTCACCTCGTCCCAGGAGGCGTTGATCTCCGGGTTGCGCTTGATCGCGACCAGCAGCGCCTTGGCGACCAGCAGCAGCGGGCTGACCTTGAGTCCGGCGAACGCCGGATCCGTCTTCAGCTCCTGCACCAGTCGCATGGTGCGGGTGATGTCGAAGGTCACGAACTCGGTGACATGCGGGGCGGTGAAGGCGCTGGCCACCATCGCCTGCGCGGTCGCCTTGCGAACTCCCTTGATCGGCACCCGAGTTTCCCGTGTTTCACGTGAAACGGCCACCGGCTCCGCAGGAGCCACGGGCGCCATCGGCTCGACGGGCGCCGGTACGGGCGCGGCCGCCGCCTGTACGTCCTCACGGGTGATGACCCCGTGCGGGCCGGTCGGCACCACCGAGGCCAGATCGACGCCGAGGTCCTTGGCGAGCTTGCGCACCGGCGGCTTGGCCAGCGGGCGGGGCGCCTCGGGGACCAGCGCCCGGGGCGCCTCCGGTGCGGCGGCGCCGTGGCCGTTGAGCACGGGCTGCTGGGGCACGGCCGAAGGGGCGGCCGGTGCGGTGGACGCCTTGCGGGGGCGGCGCTTCGTCGACGACTCGGCGACCCCGTAACCCACCAGTACCGCCTGCCGCTTCGGCGGCTCCGGTGCGGCGGCGGGCGCCTCGGGCTCGGCCGCGGCGGGGGCAGCCGCCTCGGCCGGGGCGCCCGGGGTGGTGTCGACGGTGATGATGGACGTCCCCACGTCCACCGTCGCGCCCTCGTCGAAGCGGATCTCGGACACCACACCGTCGAAGGGGATGGGGAGTTCGACGGCCGCCTTGGCCGTCTCCACCTCACAGACGACCTGCCCGTCGGCGACGGTGTCACCAACGGCCACGTACCACTTGAGGATTTCGGCCTCGGTGAGTCCCTCGCCCACATCGGGCATCTTGAACTCGCGGAAGCGCTGCGCACCGGGGGCCTGGGGGCCTTGCCCCCGCGAAGAAGAAGGGGTAGTCACGATCACTGTTCTCCTCGGCTCTCAGAACGCCAGCGCGCGGTCGACGGCGTCGAGCACACGGTCCAGGTTCGGGAGGTAGTCCTCCTCCAACCGGGCCGGCGGATACGGCGCGTGGAAGCCGCCCACGCGCAGCACCGGCGCTTCGAGGTGGTAGAAGCAGCGCTCGGTGATCCGGGCCGCGACCTCGGCGCCCGTGCCCAGGAAGACCGGTGCCTCATGCACCACCACCAGCCGCCGGGTCTTCTCCACCGACGCCTGCAGGGTGTCGAAGTCGATCGGCGACATCGACCGCAGGTCCAGCACCTCCAGGCTGTGGCCCTCCTCCTCGGCCGCCGCGGCGGCCTCAAGACAGGTCTTCACCATCGGACCGTAGGCGGCCAGCGTGAGATCGGTGCCCTCGCGGACGATCCGCGCGCGGTGCAGCGGCGCGGGCACGGCGGCGGTGTCGACCTCGCCCTTGTCCCAGTAGCGGCGCTTCGGCTCGAAGAAGATGACCGGGTCGTCGCACTCGATGGCCTGCCGCATCATCCAGTAGGCGTCCGACGGCGTCGCGGGCGAAACCACCTTCAGGCCCGCGACATGCGCGAACAGCGCCTCCGGCGACTCGCTGTGGTGCTCCACCGCGCCGATGCCGCCGCCGTAGGGGATGCGGATGACGACCGGCAGCTTCACCTTGCCGAGCGCGCGGGCGTGCATCTTCGCGAGCTGCGTGACGATCTGGTCGTACGCGGGGAAGACGAAGCCGTCGAACTGGATCTCCACCACCGGGCGGTAGCCGCGCAGCGCGAGGCCGATCGCCGTACCGACGATGCCGGACTCGGCGAGCGGGGTGTCGATCACCCGCTCCTCGCCGAAGTCCTTCTGCAGTCCGTCGGTGACCCGGAAGACGCCGCCGAGCTTGCCCACGTCCTCGCCCATGACCAGGACCTTCGGGTCGGTCTCCAGGGAGGTGCGCAGCGATTCGTTGATCGCCTTGGCGATCGTCATGGTCTTCGGCGACGTCATCGCGCAGCCCCTTCCTCGGAACCCTCGAACGAGGCCTGGTATGCGGCGAACTGAGCGCGCTCCTCGTCTACCAGCGCATGCCCGTCCGCGTAGATGTTGTCGAAGATCGCCATCGGCTCGGGGTCCGGCATGGCGCGTACGCCCTCGCGCACCCGCTTCGCCAGCGCGTCGCTCTCCGCCTCGACCTCGGCGAAGAACGCCTCGTCCGCCAGGCCCTCCTTGGCGAGGTAGGCCTTCAGCCGGGCGATCGGGTCCTTGGCCGCCCACTCCTCGGTCTCCTCGTCCAACCGGTAACGGGTGGCGTCGTCGGAGGTGGTGTGCGCGCCCATCCGGTACGTGAACGCCTCGACCAGCATCGGCCCCTCACCGGAGCGGGCGTGCTCCAGCGCCGCCCGGGTGACCGCCAGAACGGCGAGCACGTCATTGCCGTCGACACGTACGCCCGGGAAACCGAATCCGGCGGCGCGCTGGTAGATCGGCACTCGGGTCTGCCGCTCGGTGGGTTCGGAGATCGCCCACTGGTTGTTCTGGCAGAAGAACACCACGGGAGCGTTGTAGACCGCCGCGAAAGTGAATGCCTCGGCCACGTCACCCTGGCTGGACGCGCCATCACCGAAATAGGCGATGACCGCGGAGTCCGCACCGTCCTTGGCGACACCCATCGCGTAACCGGTGGCGTGCAGTGCCTGCGAACCGATGACGATCGTGTACAGGTGGAAATTGTTCAGGTTCGGGTCCCAGCCGCCGTTGTTGACCCCGCGGAACATGCCGAGCAGGTTCAGCGGATCAACGCCACGGGTCCATGCGACACCGTGCTCCCGGTAGGTGGGGAACACGTAGTCATCGGGGCGGGTGGCCCGGCCGGAGCCGATCTGTGCCGCCTCCTGGCCCAGCAGGGAGGCCCACAGACCCAGCTCGCCCTGGCGCTGCAGGGTGACCGCCTCGCCGTCGAAGCGCCGGGTGAACACCATGTCGCGGTACAGGCCGCGCAGTTCCTCCGGGGTCAGGTCGATGGAGTACTCGCTGTGTTCGACGCGTTCACCTTCGGGGGTCAGAAGCTGTACGAGTTCGGGCTTGCGCCCGGCTCCCCCTCGACGCTTCGCGCCACCGCGGCTGCTGCGCGCGGCAGTGCTTTTCACGCTCACGTCTGCTCCTCCGTCTGTCCGGCCCCCGGGGTCCGCCGGGAACCAGTGCGGGCTCACCCGACTCGGTGCGGCGCACGGGGTGTGTGCGGCGGGCCGAGCCGGGAGTGACTTCTGCCCCGGCTGACGGCCTGCAAAAAGCACGTTACCCACTACTCCCGCAAATGCGCGAAGGGGCATCTACCTGCGGTTTTGCTTGGATTTCCTAGTAACTAGCGATTCCGGCAGGCCACCGGGACAACGGCACGCTATCTCGCGGATCGAAACTGCGTAAGGGGCCAGGAGATCCAATTGTGTGCGAGGCTGGTTTGGTGCCTTATGAAGGAAAAATCACGGTATTCCTGGTTGACGACCACGAAGTGGTACGCCGTGGTGTCCATGAGTTGCTCTCCGTAGAGGACGACGTCGAGGTGGTGGGCGAGGCGGGTACCGCGGCGGACGCGCTGGTCCGGATCCCGGCCACCCGGCCGGACGTCGCCGTACTGGACGTACGCCTTCCGGACGGCAGCGGCGTAGAGGTGTGCCGTGAGATCCGCTCCGCGCACCCGGAGATCACCTGCCTGATGCTCACGTCCTTCGCGGACGACGAGGCGCTTTTCGACGCGATCATGGCGGGGGCCGCGGGATACGTCCTCAAGGCGATCCGCGGCACCGATCTGCTCACCGCGGTACGGGACGTGGCGGCCGGCAGGTCGCTGCTGGACCCGGTGGCCACGGCCCGGGTGCTGGAGCGGCTGCGGCGTGGTGACGACAAGGGCGACGCCCGTCTTGAGAACCTCACCGACCGTGAGCGCAGGATCCTCGACCTGATCGGCGAGGGCCTCACCAACCGGCAGATCGGCGAGCGGCTGCACCTGGCCGAGAAGACCGTGAAGAACTACGTCTCCTCGCTGCTCGCCAAGCTCGGCATGGCGCGCCGCACCCAGGCGGCCGCGTTCGTGGCGCGCATGCGGGCCGACGAACGGCAGAACTGAGGGTGCGCACCTAACTCAGGTGAGCGGATCCGCGCGCAATTGTATCGTTCGGGGAACGACCGAAAAGCGCTGGCTGCTGCCACCGCCGCCCCGTCCACCTGCGCGTTTGAGCCCGTGGGCGCGGCTCCGGTGGCATCCGGGAGTGGCATCGCGAATACGCCACGTGATCTGCGGTGATCTACCATTCGCCGGGTGCCCCCTCCGAGCCCGGCAACGGCGCCGCCCACCGACGACACGCTGGGAGCGCTGCTCCGCCGCTACGAGGGCGCTGGGACGCCGCTGTCCTGCGAGCCGGTGGCACAGGGGCTGCTCAACCGCGGCTACCAGGTCGCGACCACCCGCGGCCGCTTCTTCCTCAAGCACTACCTCCGCGATCCGGACCGGGTCACAGACCGCGACACCGCCCACCCCGCGACCATCGCCCGCCAGCACCGCGCCACGCTGCGGCTCGGCGCGCTCGGGCTGCCCGTCGCGGCACCGCTGGCCGACGCCGAGGGCCGCACGGTGGCGGTCATCGGCGGCCGCCCCTACGCGCTGTATCCGTGGGTCGAGGGACGGCACCGGGCGGGCGCCGAACTGACCGAACGGCAGTCCCGCCATCTCGGTGCCCTGCTCGGCCTGGTCCACATCGCGCTGGCCCGGGTACTGGCCGCCGACGCGCACACCGCCGCCCACCCGGCCGCGCACTCCTCCGCCGTGCCCGAGGACACCTACGCGCTCATCGACGAACTGCTGCGGCTGGCCCGCGACCGGCGGCCCCGCGACGCCTTCGACGAACTGGCCGAGCACCGCCTCGTGGAGCGCCGGGCGCTGCTCGAACGGCACGCGCACCGCCGTCCGGCCGATGCCACCACCCGGGTCACCGGCTGGGTGCACGGCGACTTCCATCCGCTCAACCTGCTCTACCGGGGAGCAGAACCGGCCGCGATCGTCGACTGGGACCGCCTGGGCGTCCAGCCGCGCGCCGAAGAGGCGGTCCGGGCCGCGGTGATCTTCTTCGTGAGGGACTGCGACGGCACCCTGGACCTGGCGAAGGTGCGTCAGTACGCACGGGCGTACCGGGCGGCCGCCGGGGTGCCCGTGGCGGAGCTGGCGGCGGCCGTGCACCGGGTGTGGTGGGAGCGGCTGAACGACTTCTGGATGCTGCGCTGGCGCTACCAGCGGCACGACTTCCGGGCCGACCCGCTCTTCCCGGCCGCGGCCGGTCTCGCGGTGTGGTGGACCCGCGAGTACGAGGCCGTACTCGCGGCGTTCACCAGCTGACGGGTCGGGCGGTCAGCCCATCGTGCCCGCGATGGTCCCCTGCGCGGCGCCCTGGCTCGTACCGGTCGTCGTACCGTCGGTCGACCCCTGCGAGGTGCCGGAGGTCGTGCCGCCCTTGGTGCCGGTGCCGCTCGTCGTGCCGCTATTGGTGGTGCCCTGCGACGTGCCCTGGTTCGTCGTGCCCTGGTTCGTCGTGCCCGTGGAGGTCCCGGGCGAGGACGGCGGCACCGAGGGGGGCGGCTCCGAACTCGGCGGCGGCGAATTGGGCTGACGGCTGTGCGTCGGTTCGGACGGCTGGTCCGTCGAACCGCTGCCGGACTGCCCGGTGGTGGTGTCCAGGCTGGACTGGTCGCTCGGCGAACTGCTGTCGCTGGGCGAGTCGCTGGGGCTGGCGCTCTGCGACACGCTCGGCGCGGGGCTCTTGTCCGTGTTGTTACCGCCCGTGCCGCCGCGGTGGCTCATGTTCATCGCGAAGAAGACCCCCAGGCCGATCGCCAGGATCGCGGCGACCACCAGCAGCGCGGTGTTGCGTCCACGGTGGCTGCCGCCCCGGCCGTCTCCGTTCCGGTGGCCATAGCCGCCGTCGCCCCCGTAACCGCCCGGGCCGTCGCCGCCGGGCGGGCCCATCAGCAGCGGTGGGCCGAGCTCGGCGGTGTGCCCCGCCTGCGCATGCGGCAGCACGGTGGTGGCGGCGGTGCCGGAGGCGGATGTCGACCCGGCCGAGTGGTCCACGTAGCCGGTGTCCCAGGCGCCCGTCCAACCGCCCTGCTCATGGAGCATGCGCAGGGCGTACTGCACGAGGCCGTGCATCTCCTCGGCGCTCTGGAAGCGGTCGTCGGGGTTCTTGGCGAGCGCGCGCAGCACCATGCCGTCGAGCTCGGGCGGCACCCGGTCGTTGACGTCCGAGGGGATCCGGGGATCGTCCTGCACGTGCTGGTAGACCACCGAAAGCGGGGTCTCACCGGTGAACGGCGGGCGCAGCGTGAGGAGTTCGTAGAGCAGGCAGCCGGTCGCGTACAGGTCGGAGCGGTGGTCGACCGCCTTGCCGAGCGCCTGCTCGGGCGAGAGGTACTGCGGCGTGCCCATGACCATGCCGGTCTGCGTCATGGTGGTGGACGCGCCGTGCAGCGCCCGGGCGATGCCGAAGTCCATGACCTTGACCGCGCCCGCGTTGGTGATGATCACGTTGGCGGGCTTGATGTCGCGGTGCACGATGCCGTGCTGGTGGCTGTACGCGAGCGCCTCAAGCACCCCGGAGACGATGATCAACGCCTGGTCGACCGGCGGCGCCTCGGAGTTGATCAGCAGGTCGCGGATGGTGCGGCCCTCGCACAGCTCCATGACGATGTACGGGACGACGTTGTTGCCGACCCGGTCCTCGCCGGAGTCGTACACCGCGACCACCGCGTGGTGGTTGAGTCCGGCGACCGACTGCGCCTCGCGTGTGAAGCGGGCCTTGGAGACCGGGTCCTCCGCGAGATCATTGCGGAGCAGCTTCACCGCGACCGTGCGGCCCAGCCGGACGTCCTCCGCCCCGAAGACCTCGGCCATGCCGCCGCGGCCCAGGCGCCGGGTGAGCCGGTACCGGCCGTCACCCATGAACCCGTTAGCGCCCCACAGCTCCGGTGTGTCGTACGCCTCGGCGCCGAGGGCCGAGGACTCCTCGGGGTCGCCCGAGGGCTGGGTCTGGTCCATCAGTCCTCGCCGTCGCTCATCGCCTCGTACAGGTGCTTCGTACTTGGGTAGTACTGGGGTGGTACGAAGATGAACGCTACCGCCTTCCCGGTGAACCATGGGACGCGTCAGTCGGGACAACCTGGCTCGTACCGCCCTCACCTGCACAAACCGCATTACGCACAGACTGCTCACAGCGGCGGTCGGCACGTTGTTCACGGTTCGGGAACGGTTTCCCGGGCATCCGGTGACGGATCGGTCAAGCAACTTGACGCATTAACCGACTCCGGCAGACTTGGCGAGCAGACTCAAGCAGGCTAAAGATCGGTGTCTTGTGCGTACGGTTCCCGTGCGCCGAGGGGGAAGCGGTTACATGAGCGGGGACGCACGGGGCGACTTCTCGGGCACTACGGTCGGCGGCGGCCGGTACGAGTTGCGCAGCCTGCTCGGCGAGGGCGGTATGGCCTCCGTCCACTTCGGCTATGACACTGTGCTGGAACGACCGGTCGCGATCAAGACCCTGCACAGCGAACTCGGCCGCGAGGCGTCCTTCCGCGAGCGCTTCCGGCGCGAGGCGCAGTCCGTCGCCAAGCTCAACCACACCAACATCGTCTCCGTCTTCGACTCGGGCGAGGACGAGATAGACGGCCGCTCCGTCCCGTACATCGTCATGGAGCTGGTGGACGGCAAGCCGTTGCGGCAGATCCTCGACGAGGACGTGGCACAGCACGGGGCGATGCCGACCGAGAAGGCGCTGAAGATCACCGGTGATGTGCTGGCCGCGCTCGCGGTCAGTCACGAGATGGGCCTGGTGCACCGGGACATCAAGCCCGGCAACGTCATGCTGACCAAGCGCGGCGTGGTCAAGGTGATGGACTTCGGTATCGCGCGGGCGCTGCAGTCCGGTGTGACCTCCATGACGCAGACCGGCATGGTCGTCGGTACGCCGCAGTACCTCTCGCCCGAGCAGGCGCTGGGCCGCGGCGTGGACGCGCGCTCCGACCTGTACTCGGTCGGCTGCATGGTGTTCGAGCTGCTGACCGGGCGGCTGCCCTTCGACGGGGACTCCCCGCTGTCCGTGGCCTACCAGCACGTACAGGAGGAGCCGCCGGCTCCCTCGTCGATCAACCGGTCGCTGCCGCCCGCGGTGGACGCGCTGGTGGCGCGGGCGCTGCGGAAGAATCCGGCGGACCGGTTCCCGACCGCCGAGGCGATGCAGGACGAGTGCGAGCGGGTCTCCTCGGCCGCGAAGGGCACCGCGACGCCGCTGGTGATCAGCGAGGGCCCGAAGGCCCACCAGGCGGCCGCCACCGGCCACCCCGACTCCTTCGCGGTCTTCCCGAACGCCACCGGCGATCCGCACACCCCGGCGCCGGGTCCGGTGCACTCGCCGTACCAGCCGCAGCCGTCCACGCCGCCGCCGGTGAGCTATGGGCCGCCGACCCCGCCGCCGAACCAGTACCAGCAGCAGTACAACGCGGGAGGCTTCCAGACCCCGCCGCCGACCCCGCGCCCGACGCCCGCGTACCGCACCCCGGCACCCGTGCCGCGCAAGAGCGGCGGGAACTGGAAGCCGCTGCTGATCTTCATCGGGGTCGCCGCGGTGATCGGTGTGGTGCTCATCTCGATCATCGCGTCGATGAGCGGCAAGCCCAAGCCGCACCCCAACCCCGGCCCGACGGACGTGGCACAGCCGACCGCGACGCCCAACGGCCAGGGTGGCAGCGACATCAAGATGGGCGACCCGAGCCGGACCGTCGACCCCAGCACCTGCACCCAGGCGTCCGGTGGCTTCACGGACAGCGGCGGCAAGATCATCATGCCGGATCTGACCTTCAAGTACATCGACTCGGTCAAGGCGTGCATGAACGCCGCGGGCTGGAAGTACAAGCTCCAGGACGAGGACGAGAACGTCTGGGGCAAGGGCATCGTGATGAGCGAATCCCCGGACAAGTACGGCGAGTTCAACCCGAAGACGGACACGATCACCCTGATCGTGTCGACGGGCAAGAGCGGCGGTTAATGCGAAGGTCCCGGCACACGGAAGTGTGCCGGGACCCTTTACCGCCCCGCGGGTTACAGGTACGGGCCAGAGCGGGTGGCGCCCGGGTGGCCGCCCTCCTCGTCCTCGTGGCCCGAGACAAGACCCGGCGGAAGAGCGCGTCTCATCTGCTCCAACTGCGCCCTTGCGGCCATCTGCTGGGCGAACAGCGTGGTCTGGATGCCGTGGAACAGGCCCTCCAGCCAGCCGACCAACTGGGCCTGGGCAATGCGCAGTTCGGCCTCGCTCGGCACGCTTTCCTCGGTGAACGGGAGCGAGAGCCGCTCCAGCTCCTCGACGAGCTCCGGTGCCAGACCGTCTTCCAGTTCCTTGATCGAGCTGTGGTGGATCTCCTTGAGGCGCTGTCGACTCGCCTCGTCGAGAGGTGCCGCCCGCACTTCCTCCAGAAGCTGCTTGATCATGCTGCCGATGCGCATGACCTTCGCGGGCTGCTCGACCATCTCGGTGACCGGAATCTCGCGAGACTCGCTTTCCTGACCGCTCTGGCCGCCACCCAGGGCCATTCCATCCGGGCCGACGACCAGCACATGCGGGTTGTCCTGCTGCGACCGTTCGTTCATCGGCATCTCCATGCCGCCATTCTCTCGCACACCTGGTTCACCCTTGGGTGTGCCCCGACGCACACGTGATCCACCCTTCTCCCGGGCCGTGACACGAGCGGCACCCCTCAGTGGCGGCGCAGCCTCAGCGCTATGAAGCCGAGCCCGAGCCCGATCAGGGCGAAGCCGGTGCCGAGCGGCAGGATGTCGAACACCGGGCCAATGGGACGGCGGGCGGCCTGCTCGGCGCCGAGGACGGCGGAGCCGGTGGGCGAAGCGCTGGGGGTGACGGGCGCGGTGCGGGGTGGCGGCGGGGGCGGCGGTGCGGGCGGGTCCACGGTCCTGGTGGCGTGCGGCCGTACTTCCTCGGCCCGCGGTGGGTCATCCTCGTCCTGCCACAGGTCCGGCAGCAGCGCGGCGCCGGCCGCCCCTGCGTCCTGCTCGGACTGCTGGGGCTCGTGGGGCGGCCGGGGTATGCGCTCTCGCCGCTGCGGATGGGCGGGGGCGGGGTCACGCGGTGCCGCGTCGGGTATCCGACGCGAGGGCGCGGCGGGGTGCGCAGGCGCCGGTGCGCGAAGTTCCGGTTGGTCGGCGCCGCGTCCCGGGTGCCTGCGGCCTTCGCCCACCCTGGTCCCGGCCAGACCGCCGGGCTTCGGTCGCGCCGTCGACAGGCGGTGCGGCGTCCGCGGCGCCGTGCGGGCCACGGGGCCGCGCGGCGGCTGCCGTCCGTGGTGCGTGCCGTGCGCGGCGGCGGGCGGCGCGTGCAGTACGAACGACGTCAGCGCAGCCGAGAAGGCGATGGCGAGACCCGCTGCCCTTCCGGGCGCGTACCGGTTTCGGGCTGCTGACGTCACGGCCACGGCACCTCCGCCTTCCACGGCTGAATCGTGCGGTGCCTTCAGCGTTACATAGAGCAACAATCCCGGCATCTCGGGCGGAGAGCGGGCGATGGACACGCGAAGGGGGCGCCGGAAACCGTTGGCCTCCCGCCGCCCCCTTCTGTCTCAGGCCCGCCGCTCAGACGACCAGTACGACCTTGCCCACGTGCTCGCTCGCCTCGACCGCCCGGTGCGCCTGCGGCGCCTCACGCATCGGAAGGGTGCGGTCCACGATCGGCCTGACCCGGCCGCTCTCGATCAGCGGCCAGACATGTTCGCGCACCGCCGCGATGATCGCCGTCTTCTCGTCGAGCGGGCGTCCGCGGAGCGATGTGGCCATCACCGCGGCGCGCTTGCCCAGCAGCTTGCCGAGGTCCAACTCGGCTTTCGTACCGCCCTGCATACCGATGACGGCAAGACGGCCGTTGACCGCCAGCGCGTCCACGTTCCGGCTCAGGTACTTGGCACCGACGATGTCGAGGATGACATCCGCGCCCGCGCCGTCCGTGGCGTTGCGCAGTTCCGCCACGAAGTCCTGCTCCCGGTAGTTGATCAGGACGTCCGCGCCCAACTCGCGGCAGCGCTCCAGCTTCCGTTCGCCCGAGGCCGTCACGGCGACCCGGGCGCCGACCGCCTTGGCGAGCTGGATCGCCATGGTGCCGATCCCGCTCGCACCGCCGTGCGCCAACAGCGTCTCACCCGGACGCAGATGGGCGATCATGAAGACGTTGGACCACACCGTCGCGGCGACCTCGGGCAGCGCGGCCGCCTCCACGAGGTCAACACCCCTGGGTACGGGGAGCAGTTGGCCCGCCGAAACGGCCACCCGCTCCGCGTACCCACCGCCCGCGAGCAGTGCGCACACCTCGTCGCCGACCGACCAGCCGGAGACGCCCGGGCCGAGCGCCGAGATCCGCCCTGAGCACTCCAGGCCCGGGTACGGGGGCGCGCCGGGCGGCGGATCGTAGAACCCCTGACGCTGCAGCAGATCGGCACGGTTGACGGCACTGGCCACCACATCGACCAGCACCTCGCCCTCGCCGGGTTCGGGGTCGGGGACCTCGGCCCACACCAGGGCCTCCGGGCCACCGGGTTCGGGAATCGTGATCGCGTACATGAGCGCGAGGCTACTCCGCGCCTCCCGCCGCACCAGCGACCATGGGGCACCCCGCAAAGTCCCACCAAACGCAGCAAAACGCCCGATACGCTACCGCCACCGCGGCTCGAAGCCGCGGTCGCGCCGTTGCGGCAGGTGGGCCGCCGTCTGGCGATCGCCGCCGCGGTCCCGGTCGCGACGGCGCTCATCGTCCACGCGGACCGCGACGGCTACCACGACAACGCGGGCGGCAGCCTGAGCGTGTCGGACGCCATCCACACCGTCACGCGGACGGCCGGTCAGTCCCAGGCGAGGTCCAGGACAGCGACCTCGGTTCCGGCCGGGGCCGCGCCACCGGGTGTGATGACCGCCATCGCGTCCGCCGCCGCGAGACCGCGCAGCATCGCGGGGCCGTGGAAGCGCAGCGGTTCGGCCGTGGTCGTCCGCTCGTCGAGTACGACGGGCACCAGCCGGGTGTCCCTGGGATGTCCGGGAACACCGTCGGCCAACACGGCACGGTGCGGGGCGGGTTCGGGGCGTCCGCCCAGCGTCCGCAGAACGGGCGCGACGAGTGTCAGCACACCGGACACCGCGGCGAGCGGATTGCCCGGCAGCCCGACGAACGGCCGCCCGTCCGGGAGTTGGGCCACCAGCATCGGATGACCTGGGCGCACCGCGACACCGTCCACCAGCAGGCGCGCGCCTAGTCGCCGCAGCACGGGGTGGACGAAGTCGACCGGTCCCGATGCCGTGCCCCCGGTGGTGACGACCAGGTCGGCCTCGCTGTCGCCCACGGCCCGGTACAGCAGCTCGGCGTCATCGCCCAGCCTCCGCACGGCACCGACCTCACCGCCGAGTCGGCGCAGCCAGGGCGTGAGCAGCGGGCCGAGGGCGTCCCGGACCCGGCCGTCGCGTGGCAGACCGTGCCACAGCAGTTCGTCACCGAGCACGAGGAGGTCCACGCGGGGCCGCGGAACGACGCACAGCTCGTCGTATCCGGCCGCCGCCGCCAGCCCGAGGACCGCCGGGGTGACGGCGGTGCCGGACGGCAGCAGCCGGTCCCCGGCACGGCACTCCTGACCGCGCGGCCGCACGTCCTGACCGGGAACCGGCGGCTTGGGCACCGTGAGGTGCAGCCATTCGGGACCGGCGCGGTGCGGGGACGTTGGCTGGTGGGTGCCGCGGTCTTGGGCGATGCGCCCATGTTCCCTGCGTATGACGGCCGTTGCCCCGGGCGGAAGGGCGGCTCCGGTGGCGATGCGTACCGCTTGGCCGTCCCGCAGTGCGGCGTGCGGTCGCTGCCCGGCCAGCGCCTCGCCGACCACCTGCCACGGCCCGGGACCGGCGACCGCCCAGCCGTCCATGGCCGAGGTGTCGAACGCGGGCAGGTCCGACAACGCCTCAAGCGGCCCCTCCAGCACGCCGCCCAGCGCGTCGTCCAGGGGCCGTCGCACCCCGGCCAGCCGCTGCCCCGCGCCGCGCGCGACGCGGCATGCCTCGGGCCAGGGCAGGGCGGTACCGGATGCGGCGGGAGCCGGGTCAGCTCCGCGGGCATCGGTCGCCCGGCGGCCGGATGCGGCGAAGGGAGTCATCGGGCGGACGTTCCCGCCCCACGGTCACCCGAGCCGCCGTCGTCCGCGGCGTTGGCGGCAGCGTCCCCGGCGTTCGCGGCGTCCCCGGCGTTCGCGGCGTCCCCGGCGTCCCCGGCGTCCCCGGCGTTCGCGGCGTTCTCCGCAGCCCAACGCCGGGCGAGTTCCGCTGCCTTGCGGGCGGCGTCCGCCACCGCCTCGGGCCCACCGCCCGCGCGCCCCGCCGCGTATCCGACCAGGAACGTCGTCAGTGGCGCGGCCGGGCGGGCCACCCCGTGCGCGGCGTCGCGCGCGAGGTCGAGCAGGGTCGCGGTGTCGACATCAAGGTCGATACCGAGGTCGGCCTTGGCCGCGGCAATCCATTCGTCCAACACATGTCCATGCTCCCTGATGCGCGCGCGGGCGGTACTCAGGGCATCCCAGGTGTCGCAGTCGAAGGAGGCCAGGCCACCCGGGTCGGGGAGCCGCCGGAGATCCAGCCTGGCGGTGAGCCGTCGCAGCGGCAGGCCGTCCAAGGAGCCGCGCTCCTTCTCCAGCAGGTCGAGTTCGCGGCGCAGCCCAGCCGCGCGGTACGCGGCGACCAGCGGGTTCTCGATGCCCTCCGGGTCCACCAGCACGGCGCCGTCGGCACCGGCGGGTACCCCGTCGAGCAGTGCGGACACCGTCGCCGGGGTGAGGAACGGCAGGTCAGCGGCGAGGACGAGGACCAGCTCCGCCGAGGTGTGCCGAAGCCCCGCCGCCAGTGCGGGCAGTGGACCGCCGCCGGGCGGGCTCTCCCGGGTCCACCGGACCGGCCGCAGGGTGCGGCGGCGCGGCCCCACGACGACCGTGGTGCCCGCGCCCGCGCAGGCGTCGAGCACTCGGTCGAGCAGGGTCGTACCGCCCACCCGCAGGGCCGGTTTGTCGGCCCCGCCCAACCGCCGCGCGGCGCCCCCTGCGAGCACGACGGCGTCGTAAGCGGTCTTCGTGATGGCGGTCATCCCCATGGCCGCGAGTATGCCCCCTCGCCGCACCCTCGCCCGGGGGACGGCGTGGGGCCGGTCCAGCGGATCATGGTCGCGGGGTGCCGTGGGTCGCGGCAGCCCTATGCCCGCGTCCGCGACATCGCGGCTGCTGGCCGTCGCGGCGAGTTCTTCTCGCTACCGCCGCGACGGCGAGCAACCCCACGTGGCAGCCCGGCGGTGCCGCGAACCGACCCCAACCCGAACCAGGTCCGTCGAAGGGGCCCTACACGCCGCGCAGCAGCACCGCGGGCTGCTCCACACAGTCCGCTACGAAGCGCAGGAAGCCGCCGGACGTGCCGCCGTCGCAGACCCGGTGGTCGAAGGTGAACGACAGTTGGACGACCTGCCGTACCGCCAACTCGCCTTGGTGCACCCACGGTTTGGCCGCTATTCGCCCGACGCCGAGCATCGCCGCCTCGGGGTGGTTGATGATCGGCGTGGAGCCGTCTACCCCGAACACCCCGTAGTTGTTGAGCGTGAAGGTGCCTCCGGTGAGTTCGGCGGGGCTGAGCGTGCCCGCGCGGGCCGCCTCGGTCAGGCGGACGATCTCCGCCGCCAGCTCTTCGGTCGTCCGGGCATGGGCGTCCCGGATCACCGGTACGACCAGGCCGCGGTCGGTCTGCGCGGCGAACCCGAGATGCACGGCGGGCAGCCGCACTATCTCGTTGCGCTCGGTGTCCACCCTGGCGTTGAGCTCGGGGTAGCGGGCCAGCGCCGCGGTGCAGATACGGGCCAGCAGCGCCAGCACCGACACCTTCTGGGCACCGCTCGCGGCGTTCATCGCGGCCCGCACCGCCAGCAGCTCGGTGGCGTCGGCGTCCACCCAGGTGGTGGCGTCGGGGATCTCCCGTCGGCTGCGGGACAGCTTCTCGGCGACCACGCCGCGCAGGCCGCGCAACGGCACCCGGGTCTCCGTGCCGACGGCCACCGGCGAACCGGCCTGCGTGGCGTACCCGTTGGCGACGGCGGCGGTCGCCACCGGCTCCTTTGCGGCTATGGCGCGCTCGACATCCGTGCGCAGTATCAGGCCGTTCTTCCCGGTGCCGCGCAACGTGCGCAGATCCAGGCCGTGTTCTCGCGCCAGTCGGCGGACAAGCGGGGAGACGACCGGCACCGGCCCCTCGGCGACGCCGCCTCCGGCGCCGCGGTCCGCACCGCGTTCAGCGCGCACCTCCGTACCCGGCCGGACCCGGCGGCGGCGCGGGGCCGCGCCGCCCGTCCCGTATCCGACGAGGACGCTCCCGGAACCCGACTCAGCGCCCGAGCCACCGGTCTGGCCAGCGGTGTCCGGGAAGTCGGCGGCGGGCTCCGCCGTCGAGTCCTGACCGCCCACCGCGACCGTCACCAGCGGTTTGCCGACCGGCACCTCGTCACCCGGCTCGCCGAAGCGCGCGGTGACCACACCACCGTAGGGACATGGCACCTCGACCATGGCCTTCGCCGTCTCGACCTCGACCACCGGCTGGTCGACGGCGACCACATCGCCGACCTCGACCAGCCACCGCACGATCTCGGCCTCGGTCAGTCCCTCCCCCAGGTCGGGCAGGGTGAACTCCAACACCTGCGGCATCAGTTCGCCTCCCACTGCAAACGAGCCACCGCGTCCAGTACCCGGTCGACACCGGGCAGGTGGTACCGCTCCAGCATCGGCGGCGGATAAGGGATGTCAAAGCCCGCGACGCGCAGCACCGGAGCCTCCAGGTGGTGGAAGCAGCGCTCGGTGATCCGGGCCGCTATCTCCGCGCCCGCCCCACCGAATCCACTGGACTCATGGACGACCACCGCCCGGCCCGTCCTGCGTACCGAGTCGCACACCGTCTCGTCGTCGAACGGGACCAGGCTCCGCAGATCGACGACCTCAAGGTCCCAGCCCTCCTGCCGCCCCGCCTCGGCCGCCTCCAGGCACACCGGCAGTGAGGGACCGTAGGTGATCAGGGTCGCCGAGTGGCCGCCGCGGCGCACCACGGCACGGCCCAGCGGCGGCACGCTCTGCGGTGCGTCGGCCGACCAGTCGGCCTTGGACCAGTACAGCCGCTTGGGCTCCAGGAAGACCACGGGGTCATCGGAGGCGATCGAAGCACGCAGCAGTCCGTAGGCGTCCGCGACGGTCGCCGGGGTGACGACATGCAGTCCGGGCGTGTGCAGGTAGTACGCCTCGGAGGAGTCACTGTGGTGCTCGACACCGCCGATCCCGCCGCCGTAGGGGATCCGTATGGTGATCGGCAACGGCACCGCGCCTCGCGTGCGGTTGCGCATCCGGGCGACATGGCTGATCAGTTGCTCCATCGCCGGGTAGGCGAAGGCGTCGAACTGCATCTCCACGACCGGCCGCAGCCCGTACATCGCCATGCCGATGGCCGTGCCGAGGATTCCGGCCTCGGCCAGCGGGGTGTCGGTGACCCGGTCGGGGCCGAACTCCTTGGTGAGGCCGTCGGTGATCCGGAAGACGCCGCCGAGGGTGCCGACATCCTCGCCGAGGACGTGGACGCGGGCATCGTCCGCAAGGGCGTCATGCAGCGCCTGGCGCAACGCCTGGGCCATGGTGGCCGGTTTGCGCGCGGCGGGCGCGGACGCCGGAGCGGTCGCGGTGCTCATCGGTCCTCCTCGGCATCCAGCTCCGCCCGCAACTGGGCGGCCTGTTCACGTAGTTGGGCGGTCTGCTCGGCGTAGACGTGGTCGAACAACTCCATCGGGTCCAGCACCGGGTCCGCGTTCATCTCCTCGCGCAGCCGCGCCGCCAGCACCTCGGCGCTCTCCGCGACGGCCTTCAGCTCCGCGTCATCGATGAGGTCCCGGTCGCGCAACTCGCGCTCCAGCAGGTCGATGGGATCGTGTGCGCGCCACGCCTCGACCTGTGCGGCATCGCGGTAGCGGGTGGCGTCATCGGCGTTGGTGTGGGCGTCGATCCGGTAAGTGACCGCCTCGACCAGCGTGGGACCGCCTCCGGTCCTGGCCCGTTCGATCGCCTCGCTCAGCACCTGGTGCACGGCCGGGGCGTCGTTGCCGTCCACCAGGCGTCCCGGCATCCCGTAGCCGACCGCCTTGTGGGCGAGTGACGGCGCGGCGGTCTGCTTCTCCAGCGGTACGGAGATCGCGAATCCGTTGTTCTGCACCAGGAAGACAACCGGCGCGTGCCATACGGCGGCGAAATTGAGCGCCTCGTGGAAGTCGCCCTCGCTGGTGCCGCCGTCGCCGACGAGCGCGAGCGCCACCGTGTCATCGCCCGCCAGCCGGGCGGCGTGCGCGAGGCCGACCGCATGGGGGAGCTGGGTGGCCAGCGGGGTGCACAGCGGTGCGACGTGCCGCGCCCGCGGGTCGTATCCGGTGTGCCAGTCCCCGCGGAGCAGGGTCAGCGCCTGCACCGGGTCGACGCCCCGTGCGACGACCGCGAGGGTGTCCCGGTAGCTGGGGAAGAGCCAGTCCTGCGGCCGCAGTGCCAGCGCCGCGGCGACCTGGCAGGCCTCCTGCCCGGTGCTCGACGGATACACCGCCAGCCTGCCCTGCTGGGTGAGGGCGGTCGCCTGCCGGTTGTAGCGGCGGCCGCGCACCAGCTCCTCGTACAACCGGCGCAGCAGTGCGGGGTCGACGTCCCGGGCGGCGGGGGTGCCGAGCAGCCGGTACGGCTCCGGCTCCGGCAGCAGCGGGGCCGGGTCGATCCGGGGGTGCCAGCCGGGCGGCGGTGTATGGCCGGGACCGGTGGCCTCCGGCGGCGTCTTGGCGGGACGCGCGGAGCGCTTCGCGGGACCGGCGGCGGTCGGCGACGGTGGGGACAGGTGGGCCATTGCGCACCTCCTCATGGGCGGTGTCCGCGCACCCGCCGAAGGGCGAGTGCCACGCAGGGCGAGTGGGGCTCCACTCGCCTACCGATTGTTCGGTCGTCGGCGGCATTTTGGCCACAGTCACGTTCAGCCTGTGGACAAACGGTTCTCCACAGCCTGTGATGGAGGCAGTACGTCCATGGTAGGGAGGCCCGGGGGGATGGCGACTGAACAGATGGCCGAGTTCCAGCAGCCCGCGCGTTCTCTGGACGCCATAGACCGGGCGATCCTGCGCCTACTTCAGGAGGACGGCAGGGCGTCGATACGCTCCGTGGCCGATCGGGTGCATGTCTCTCGCGCGAACGCGTACGCGCGGATCAACCGTCTGATAGACGACGGGATCATCCGCGGCTTCGCCGCCCGCGTGGATCACGAGCGGGCGGGCCAGGGCGCGTCCGCGTACATCACGCTCAAGATCGTCCAGAACTCGTGGCGCACCGTCCGCGAACAGCTCCTCACCCTGCCGGGCGTCGCGCACATCGCCCTGGTCAGCGGGGACTTCGATGTGCTGATGCTGGTCCACACCGCCGACAACCGCACCCTGCGGGAGTTGGTGCTGACCCGGATCCAGGCGATACCGGAGGTGTTGAGCAGCCGGACGCTGCTGGTCTTCGAGGAGACGGACCTCGTCGTGGACGACTACTGCGTCCCCGCCGGGAACGCGGCATCGGCGCCTGATGCCGCGGGCCCCCGGCCCCCCGGCGGCAGCCGCAGGCCCATCACCCCGCCCGGAGCGGCGCCGCAGGGTGACTCCCGGTAGGCGTACGGGCCGGACGCGGTCGTACGGGCCGCGCGCTAGGTACGCAGGCCGTCGAACGCGAGCCTGACCACAGTGTCCGACACCTGGGTGCTTACCGCCGGGCCGTCGCCCGGCGGCCGGTACCACTCCACGATCGAGTTGATCATGCCGAACAGAAGCCGGGTGGCGAGGCGTACGTCGACGTCCGCGCGTAGATCGCCGTCGGTGACGGCCGCGTTGAGCAACTCCGCCACCCGCTGGTCGAATTCCCGCCGCCGCTCCAGCGCCCAGCGCTCGGTGTGGGTGTTCCCACGGACCCGCAACAGCAAGGTGACGTACGGCAGCTCCGCCATCAGGACGTTGGCCGTGCGGTGGACGACGTACTCCAGCCGTTCGACGGCGCGGCCCCGAAGCGCCCGCGGCTCCTCCAGGATGCCGAAGAGCCCGTCGAGGGCGCGCCCGACCGCGCGCTCCAGCAACTCCTCCTTGCCGCGCACATGGTGGTAGATCGACGACTTGGAGATACCGGCGGCGCGCGACAGATGCTCCATGGAGGTCCCGTCGTAGCCGCGCTCGTTGAACACCTCAACGGCGACCGCGAGGAGCGTTTCGGGCGTGTAGGTGTCCCGCTTGGGGTCGGAGGTACCGCGCTGTGCCATGGTCATGATGAGAGCACACCTCTCGGCGACGTGCGCCAGCGGCTCAGGGCCACAGACGGCGCATAGCGGCCGGTGGGGTACGTGCCGTGCAGTCGGTCGAGCACACCGGCCACCCACTGCGGGGTCAACCGCTCACCCCACTCCAGGGGGCCGAGCGGGTAGTTGACCCCGAGCCGCATGGCGGTGTCGATGTCGGCGGGCGAGGCGACGCCCCTGGCGACGGCGTCCGCCGCGAAGTCGACCAGCATCGCGACGGTACGGGCGACGATCAGCCCAGGGGTGTCCCGGACCACGCTGACCTGCTTGCCGAGCGCCTGGAAGAGGCCGATCGCCGCCGCCACGGCCTCCGGCGCGGCGCCCTCCGCGGGGGCCAGGGCGATCCGGGTCGCGGCCCGGTAGTCCAACGCGAGGTCGTACTGAACGGTGTCCGCGCCATGATCCGCGGCGAGCGAACCGTCCGCGAGCATCAACTGCCCGGATCCGGGCAGCGCGAGGAAGCCGTACCGCCCGACGCCCGAGCGGCGGACCGGGATGCCCGCCTCCTCGATCAGTCGGACCACCTCACGCGCCGGGCCCGGACCGTCGGTGAAGGCCACCCACTCCGGCGGGTCGCTGGGCGGCGCGGTCCGCGGTACCGGGGGCTCCTCCTGTGGTCCGTAACGGAACCAGCCACGACCGGACTTGCGGCCGTGCAATCCGGATTCGACGAGACGGCGCTGCGCGAGCGAGGGAGTGAACTTCGGGTCCTGGAAGAAGGATTCCCAAACCGACCTGGTCACCGCTTCGTTGACGTCCTGGCCGATCAGATCGGTGAGCTCGAACGGGCCCATGCGGAAGCCACCGCACTCGCGGAGCACCGCGTCGATGGTGGCGGGATCGGCCGTGCGCTCCTCGTGGAGGCGGAACGCTTCGGCGTAGAAGGGGCGGGCGATCCGATTGACGATGAAGCCGGGGGTGTCGGTGCAGCGCACGGGCGTCTTGCCCCAGGCCGCCGCCGTCTCGTACACGAAGTCGGCCACCGCCGTTTCGGTGGCGTGCCCGGAGACGACCTCGACCAGCGGAAGCAGCGGTGCGGGGTTGAAGAAGTGCAGGCCGACGAAGCGGCCGGGCGCCCGCAGTGCGCCCGCGACGGCGGTGACGGACAGCGACGAGGTGTTGGTCGCCAGCACGCAATCGTCCGCGACGACGGCTTCGAGATCAACGAACAGC
Source organism: Streptomyces sp. NPDC020096 (assembly GCA_040631425.1). Lineage (GTDB taxonomy): Bacteria > Actinomycetota > Actinomycetes > Streptomycetales > Streptomycetaceae > Streptantibioticus_A. The sequence continues at coordinate 354,452 of JBEYJY010000001.1, read as the reverse complement.
CGTTGCTTCACGGACAGGTCCTCGGCGATCGCCTCGATCACAAGACCGGCGGGCGCGAGACCGCCCAGTTCCCCCACCGGGGTGATCGCGGCGACGGCCGCCTCGTGCGCTTCCTCGTCGATCCGGCCCTTTTCCAGCAGCCGGTCCAGACGGGCGGATATCGCCCCGGCGGCCTGTTCGGCCCGGCCGGGCACCGCGTCGTAGAGCACCACCGGGTGGCCCGCGACCAGCGCGACCTGCGCGATTCCCTGGCCCATGGTGCCGGTGCCGACGACGGCGACCGTGCTGCGCGCGACCGGTTTGTTCATCGTCTCCGCTCCCCAGAGTTATCCACAGGACCGAAAGCCCCTCTTGCCCCGACCGACCATTCGGTCAAGACTTGTTCCGCGACACCATATTGCCCGTACCCGCCCCCGTGCCTAAGGGCACAGGAGGTGCCCACTCGACGAGGAGTGGCCGAATGGCCGCAGAGCTTTCCGCCGCACAGCTGATCGAACGGCATCGAGCCACTTTGGACAAGGCTCTCCAAGCGATCCGTACTCGTGAGTACTGGTCGCCGTACCCCGAACACCCGAAGGCCTACGGAGACGGCGCCGGGCTGAGCCCGGCCGAGGGAAAGGCCGCCTTCGACGCGGTGCTGGGGCAGCGCTTCGCCCTGGACCAGCCCGGCACGGACGACTGGTCAGGCGCCGAAGTCTCCCCGTACGGCATCGAGTTGGCAGTCAGCTACCCGCACCCGGACGTCGACGTCCTGCTGCCCGCGATGCGGGCCGCGATCCCGCACTGGCGGGACGCCGGAGCCGAGATCCGCGCCGTGGTGTGCCTGGAGATCCTGGCCCGGATCAACGCGGCCAGCCACGAGTTCGCGCACGCGGTGATGCACACCACCGGCCAGGCGTTCACCATGGCCTTCCAGGCGGGCGGGCCGCACGCGCAGGACCGCGGTCTGGAAGCGGTGGCCTACGCCTACGAGGAGCAGACCCGGGTGCCCGGCGGGGCGGACTGGGTCAAGCCGCAGGGAAAGCGCGATCCGCTCCGGTTGCGGACCACGTTCACCGCCGTGCCGCGCGGGATCGCCCTGCTCATCGGCTGCAACACGTTCCCCACCTGGAACGGCTTCCCCGGCATGTTCGCCTCCCTGGCGACCGGCAACCCGGTACTGGTCAAGCCGCATCCGCGGGCCGTGCTGCCGCTGGCGCTCACCGTGCGGGTGGCGCGCGAGGTGCTGGCCGAGGCCGGTTTCGACCCGAACCTGGTGTGCCTGGCGGCCGAGCGGCCGGACGAGGGGCTGGCCAAGTCGCTCGCCGTACGGCCGGAGATCCGGATCATCGACTACACCGGTTCGACCGCGTTCGGTGACTGGCTGGAGGCCAACGCCCGGCAGGCACAGGTCTTCACCGAGAAGGCCGGGGTGAACACGGTGGTCATCGACTCCACCGACAACTACCGCGGCATGCTCTCCAACCTCGCGTTCGCCCTGTCGCTCTACAGCGGCCAGATGTGCACCACCCCGCAGAACCTGCTGATCCCCCGCGACGGCATCGACACCGACGCCGGCCGCAAGAGCTACGACGAGGTGGTGGCCGACCTCGCGACGGCCGTGCAGGGCCTGCTGGGCGACGACGCCCGGGCCAACGCGCTGCTGGGCGCCATCGTCAACCCTCAGGTGCTGGAGCGCCTTGAGGCCGCGCCGTCGCTGGGTTCGGTGGCGCTGCCCTCGCGGGCCGTGGCACATCCGGAGTTCCCGGACGCCGTGGTCCGTACCCCCGTGATCGTCTCGCTGGACGGCGCGAAGCCGGACGCGGAAGCGGCGTATCTGTCCGAGTGCTTCGGCCCGGTCTCCTTCGCCGTCGCGGTGGACTCCACAGCGGACGCGGCCGCGCTGCTGCGCCGCACGATCCGCGAGAAGGGAGCGATGACGGTCGGCGCCTACACCACCTCTCCGGAGGTGGAGCGGGCCGTCGAGGAGGTGTGCGTCGAGGAGTCCGCCCAGCTGTCGCTGAACCTGACCGGCGGTGTGTACGTCAACCAGACCGCCGCCTTCGCCGACTTCCACGGCACTGGAGGCAACCCGGCGGCCAACTCGGCGCTGTGCGACGGGGCGTTCGTGGCGAACCGGTTCAGGACGGTGGAGGTGCGCAGGCCGCAGTAGTCGGAACGGAGCGGCCGGACCGGGCGCCCCCTGCGCGGGGGTCGCCCGGCGGGCGGCGCCAAGAGCCGTCCGCCGGGGCTCGGGGCGGACCGTAGGCTGAGGCCATGAGCGAGGACGAAGCCGTCGCCGCGGCGCTTGAGTGGCGCGAGGCCGCCCCCGATGCCGTTCTGCTGGACGGCTTCCACGCGCTGAAGCACGCCCTGCGCTTCGGCGCGGATGTGCGGCTGGCCCTGACAAGCGACATGGCTGCCGTACGGGCGCTGTCCGAGAGCTTGGCGAGCGACATCACGGATCGCCTTGGCTCGATCGCCCAGGAGGTCCCCGCGAAGGTCCTGCGGGAGTTGGTGCCGAGAGCCCATCCCACCGGTATCGCGGCTCTCGCCACCAGGCCCAGCACTCAGGCCAATGTCGAGACGCTGAACCGGCTGCCCCGTCCGACTCCCATCGTGGTGCTGGACAACCCTCGGAACCTGGGCAACGTCGGCGCCGTCATCCGTCTCGCGGCGGGGTTCGCCGCCACGGGAGTCATCACCACCGGCGACGCCGATCCATGGCACCCCAACGCCGTGCGTGCCAGCGCCGGGCTGCACTTCGCCACTGCCGTCGAACGGCTGGACCCCGCTGGCCTTCCGCAGGGCCCGTTGTACGTCCTCGACCCGGAAGGCGAGGACATCCGGTCGATCGTCATCCCGGACGACGCACTGCTGGTGTTCGGTTCGGAGCGGCACGGCGTCTCCGCGCAACTCCGCGGCCAGGCGACGAAGTTGCTCGCGGTGCCCATGCGCCCCCAGGTGTCCAGCTTCAATCTGGCCACCAGTGTCGCCATGGGGCTGTTCCACTGGATGTCAACGACTGGGCACCCGTCACCGCGGGCCAGCGCGTAGCGCTTGTCCGGCGGATCTTCAGCACCGACTGCCGTGGACCCAGGCAGTCGCGCGACCGCAGGTCCGCACCATCGTGGACGCTCCTACGTCACTGACCGGCGGCGCCGAACAAACCGAAACCCGATCACGACCCGCTGGCCAGGCTCTGGCCGTCCGGCTCACCCCACGAGGGTGGACGCGGCCGGTTCGTCCGCGGACCGCTGCCGTGGGATGACGGCCCTGCGGGCGGGTGGCAGCAGGCGGACGACGCGGTCGCCGATCCAGCGCAGGAATCCGGTGGGCAGGAAGACGGCGTCCGCCGCGATCATCGCCAAGGAGAAGAAGGGGAGCCCCAAAACGACCGCGATACCCGCGTGCTCGCACATCATCACGGCGAGCAGCACGTTCTTCACCCGCCGGTTGAACAGCGTGAAGGGGAAGGCGACCTGCACGATCACCGTGCCATACGTGATCAGCATCACGATCAGGCCGTTGCCCGCGAGCGCGTGGGAGAGCGCGGGCCAGGGGGTGAAGTCGTTGAGGTGCAGCGGGTAGTAGAGGGCGGTGCCGTCCTCCCAGCGCGATCCCTGGATCTTGTACCAGCCGGCCGTCGCGTAGACCAGGCACACCTCGACGACGATGACCAGCATCGCCCCGCTGTGCACCAGGTTGGCGATCATGTCGAGCACGGTCCGCGGCTCGCTGGGCGCATGGCGCCGCACCAGCCACCAGGCCGCCTGCGTCGCCATGGCTGTCCACAGGGCGACTGCCCAGAACCCGCTGAGGTCGCCGAGAGCGGTGACCCAGAGCAGGACGAGGGCGAAGACGGTCCACAGGGCGATCCCCACCGGATCACGGTCACGCCCGTCAGTACGGGCGGCGGTTCGGCGGGCCCGTCGGCCGTCCAGGGACCAGACCTGTCCGCATCGGGTGAACACCAGATAGATCGCCATGATGTGCAGGACGTTGTCGCCGCCGTCCCCCACGAAGACGCTGCGGTTCTGCAGCGCCAGCACGCCGACCATGAACAGGATCGACGCGGTCCGGGTCCGCCAGCCGAGCAGCAGCATGACGCTGGTCGCGATGGCGGCCGTGTAGACGACCTCGAACCACAGCCTGCTGTCCGACCACATCAGCGCGCTGAACGCGTGGTTGGTGCCGATCAGCGTGCGCGCCATGCCCCAGCTCCACGGGCTGTCCGGCCCGTAGAGCTCGCTGCGGTGCGGCCATTCACGCAGCAGGAAGAGCAGCCAGGTCAGCGAGAAGCCGATGCGGACGACCGCGGACTGGTAGGGCGCGATGGCGCTGCCGGTGATCCGGGCCAGACCGCGGACGATCGCGCGATCGGCGCCGCGCAGCAGGCCCGCGAACGGGGACGGGACGGTCGCGGCGGGGCCGGTCGAGGGGCGCGGCCCGGCGGCGGGCTTGTCGGTCACGTGAAGTCCTCGGGGCTGACGGCCCACCACGGGAGTACGCGGTAGTAGGTGCGGGTGTCGATCTTCTCCGTGCTCCACGACGGGGCGGCCACCGCCGTGGTCGCCGAGCGCACCTGGATGCGCTGGACGTCGCCGCCGTTGAGGTGCGGCCCGAAACGGTGCGCCACGATCCGCAGGACGTAGGACTGCGCGAGGTCGCCGCGCAGTCCGTTGGAGCGGTTCTGGTCGTCGTGCGAGTCGGTGTAGAAGGACCAGGCGCGGCGCAGTTCGTTCTGCTGGGTGTGGCTGGGGATCGGGTTGTGGCGTATCTGCGCGATGTCCATCGCGGTCAGATCGACCCAGCCGGTCGTCGCGATGGTGCCGTCCGGCCTGCGCACCTCGGCGCGCGCCTGTACATCGCTGTTCTGCTGCAGCGGGTTGGGCGCGAAGAGCTTCCAGTTCTGCTCGAACTCGGGATAGATGTAGTCGCTGATCGTCCGCGCGTACTGCTGGGAGACCGTGTTCGACGGGGCGACATGCAGGAAGACCATCGCGAGGTGGACGGTGGCACCGACCGCGACGGCCGCCACGGCGAGGGCGAGCACGACCCGCGAGGTCACCGAGAGGCGGGATATCCCGCCCAGGTCGTCGGCTCCGTCGGCGGTGTCGGCCGCGCCACCGCCGGTGCCGACGTCGCCGGAAGCCCGGGTGCCGTTGGCCTCGCCGGGCACGTCCGATCCGACTGTCTCCTCCGCCGCCCTGTCCTCGGGTGGCTCCATGTCGTTCCCCGTCTCTTCGCTGTGGTCGTTCGCACCGGAACGGTACTCATGCCGCCGCCAGGAAGACAGCCGTAGCAAGGTTTTCCACAGGGCGGGGCCGCGCCGGAACGGGGTTTTCCACAGCCCTGGATCCGCCTTGACACCCTACGCCGCCAGCTCCACCATTGAACCGAACGGTCGGTCGGGAGCAGGGAGGCTTCTGGAATGACCACGGCACCGGCGGCACGCGCCGCCAATGAAACGGCACCCAACGAGCTGATGGCGGAATTCGACGCGGTGGTGGCCGCGGACGGCCGCATCGAGCCACGCGACTGGATGCCGGACGCGTACCGGGCCACCCTGATCCGGCAGATAGCGCAGCACGCGCACTCCGAGATCATCGGCATGCAACCGGAGGCCAACTGGATCACCCGCGCACCCAGCCTGCGCCGCAAGGCCATCCTGATCGCCAAGGTGCAGGACGAGGCCGGCCACGGCCTGTACCTGTACGGGGCGGCCGAGACCCTGGGCGTCGGCCGCGATGACATGCTCGACAAGCTGCACTCGGGCCGCCAGCGCTACAGCTCGATCTTCAACTACCCCACCTTGACCTGGGCGGACGTCGGCGCCATCGGCTGGCTCGTGGACGGCGCCGCGATCACCAACCAGGTGCCGCTGTGCCGCTGCTCCTACGGACCGTACGCACGCGCGATGGTGCGGGTCTGCAAGGAGGAGTCCTTCCACCAGCGCCAGGGCTACGAACTGCTGCACACGCTGTCGCACGGCACCGAGGAGCAGCACGCGATGGCGCAGGACGCCGTCAACCGCTGGTGGTGGCCGTCGCTGATGATGTTCGGCCCGCCGGACGACGAGTCCGCGCACTCCGCGCAGTCCATGGCCTGGCGTATCAAGCGGCACTCCAACGATGAACTGCGGCAGCGCTTCGTGGACATATGCGTCCCGCAGGCCGAGGCGCTGGACCTGACGCTCCCCGACCCCGACCTGAGGTGGAACGAGGAGCGCGGACGGTGGGACTTCGGGGCGATCGACTGGGAGGAGTTCCACCAGGTGCTGCGGGGCAACGGGCCGTGCAACGAGCAGCGGCTGACACAGCGGCGCACCGCTCACGAGGAGGGTGCGTGGGTACGGGAGGCGGCCGCCGCGTACGCGGCCAAACACCAGGCGGACAGCGGCCAGGAGGCGATGGCGGTATGAGCGGCAGCAACGATGACTGGCCGCTGTGGGAGGTCTTCGTCCGCAGCAAGCGGGGACTGAGCCACAGCCACGCGGGCAGCCTGCACGCCCCGGACGCCGCGATGGCGCTGCGCAACGCGCGCGATCTGTTCACCCGGCGTGGTGAGGGCGTATCGATCTGGGTGGTCCCGGCCGCTTCGATCACCGCATCGTCCCCGGACGAGAAGGACCCGTTCTTCGAACCGGCGGCTGACAAGACATACCGCCACCCAACGTTCTACAAGATCCCGGAGGGAGTGAAGCACCTGTGAGCACGACGACCGTGCCGACGGCCGCGGCGCTGTCGCTCGCCGACGACGCGCTGGTGCTCTCCCATCGGCTCGGCGAGTGGATCGGACACGCCCCGGCTCTGGAGGAGGAGGTGGCGCTGGCCAATATCGCGCTGGATCTGCTGGGCCAGGCCCGCTTCCTGTACTCGATGGTCGGCGACGAGGACGAGTTGGCCTATCTGCGGGAGGAACGCGCCTTCCGCAATGTGCAGTTGGTGGAGCAGCCGAACGGTGACTTCGCCACCACGATCGCGCGCCAGCTCTTCTTCTCCTGCTACCAGCACCTGCTGTACGGGGAGTTGGCGGCAACCGACGGCGAGCTTGCGGCACTGGCCGCGAAGGCGGTGAAGGAGGTCGCGTACCACCAGGACCACGCGGTGCAGTGGACGCTGCGGCTCGGCGATGGCACGCCGGAGAGCCGGATGCGGATGCAGCGCGCGCTGGACTCCCTGTGGCGGTACACCGGCGAGCTCTTCGCACCGGTAGAGGGCCTGCCGGTGGAGCCCGCCGCCCTGCGCGACAGGTGGCTGGAGACCGTCACCGCCGTCATACGGCGGGCCACCTTGACCGTGCCGGACGGGCCGGACCACACCCCCTGGGCGGCCGGTGCGGGACGGCAGGGGATCCACACCGAGCCGTTCGGCCGGATGCTCGCCGAGATGCAGCATCTGCATCGCGCGCACCCGGGGGCGTCATGGTGACCACGGTGCTGGAGGAGGAGCTGCGCCGGATAGCGGGCAGCGTCCCCGACCCCGAACTCCCGGTGCTCACCCTGGATGAGCTGGGTGTACTGCGCGGGGTGCGGGTCACCGGCCCGGGCCGGGTGGAGGTCGAGCTGACCCCGACATACACCGGTTGCCCGGCGGTGGAGGCGATGGCGGCCGACATCACCGAGCGGCTGCGGGAGCAGGGCATGGCGGAGGTCTCGGTACGGACCGTGCTGTCGCCGCCGTGGAGCAGCGACGCGATCAGCGCCGAAGGGCGGCGAAAGCTCGCGGAGTTCGGTATCGCACCGCCGCGGCCGACCGGGGCGGGAGGGCAGGGGCCGGTGCCGTTGACGCTGTCGGTGCGCTGTCCGCACTGCGGTTCGCTGGACACCACGTTGCTCAGCCGCTTCTCGTCGACGGCCTGCAAGGCGCTGCGGCGGTGCGAGGCGTGCCGTGAACCCTTCGACCACTTCAAGGAGTTCTGATGGCGGCTGGCTCCGCGGCTCGGCATGGTGCGTTCCACCCGCTGCGGGTGGCGGACGTCGAGCGGCTCACCGACGACGCGGTGGCGCTCACCTTCGAGGTGCCCGCCGAGCTGCGTGCCGCCTACCGGTTCGCGCCGGGACAGCACATAGCGCTTCGGCGGTATGTGAACGGCGGGGAGATACGCCGCACCTACTCCGTCTGCGACCCGGCACCGGCTCCCGAGGCCGAGGGGCCGCGGCGGCTGCGGGTCGGGGTGCGGCTGGTGGAGGGCGGCGAGTTCTCGACCTATGCGCTCAAGGACCTGGCCGCGGGCGACGCACTGGAGGTGATGACCCCGGCGGGGCGCTTCGGGCACGCGCTGCCGCTGTCCGGCGCCGGGCACTACGCCGCGATCGTCGGCGGCAGCGGCATCACCCCCGTACTGTCGATCGCGGCGACGGTGCTCGCCCAGCAGCCGCAGGCGCGCTTCTGTTTGATCCGCAGCGATCGGTCCGCGGCCTCGACAATGTTCCTGGAGGAGGTGGCCGACCTCAAGGACCGCTATCCGGGCCGGCTCCAGCTCGTCCATGTGCTCTCCCGGGAAGAGCAGCAGGCCGGGCTTCCCTCGGGACGGCTCGACGAGGAGCGGCTGACCGGGCTGCTGCCCGCGCTGCTGCGCCCGGAGACCGTGGACGGCTGGTTCCTGTGCGGCCCGTACGGACTGGTCCAGGACGCCGAGCGTGCGCTGAGCGCCCTCGGGGTGGAGCGGTCCCGGATCCACCAGGAGATCTTCCATGTGGACGAGGGTTCCGCGAACGCCCCCGCCACGGCAGCGGCCGGGGACGCGACCGGCAGCACGGTGAGTGCGACGCTGGATGGGCGCGGCGGTAGTTGGCGCGCGCGGGAGGGCGAGTCGGTGCTGGAGACGGTGCTGCGCAACCGTGCGGACGCGCCGTATGCGTGCAAGGGAGGGGTGTGCGGCACCTGCAGGGTGCGGCTGGTCGAGGGCGATGTGCGGATGGACCGCAACTTCGCGCTGGAGCCTGATGAGTTGGCCGCCGGATATGTACTGGCCTGCCAGTCCCATCCGGTCACCGAGCGGGTGGAGGTGGACTTCGACGCTTAGGGAACCGACCTCACAGCGGACTTCGACGGGTGGCCTGTCCGCCTCAGGGAACCTCCGTACGGAGCCTGTTCAGTTCATAGAACCTGTTCTACTCTGACGCCCTGTCAGGTATCGCGGCGATACCCGTACCGGCGGGAGGGGCGAGCAGTGGACTTCAGCTTCACCGAGGAGCAGCAGGCCGCCGTTGAGGCGGCGCGCGCGGTCTTCTCTTCAGTGGCACCCGACGCGGTACCGAGCCCATCGCTCACACCGGGCCCGGTCGCCCCTGACTTCGACCGTCCGCTGTGGCGCAGGCTCGCCGAGACCGACCTGCTGAGCCTGGTCATCGACCCCGAGTACGGCGGCGCCGGGCTCGATCCGGTCGCCCTGTGCCTGGTGTTGCGCGAGGCCGGGCGGGTCCTGGCACGCGTCCCGCTGCTGGAGACCTGCGCCGCCGCACTGGCCGTCCAGGCCTACGGCAGCGGGGAGTTGCGGACACGGCTGCTGCCCGGCATCGGGCGCGGCGAGACCGTGCTCACCGTCGCCGCCAGCGGGCGCACCGGACACGAACCGGCCGAACTCGCCGTCACCGCACGGGAGTCGAACGGCTCATGGCTGCTGGACGGAGTGCAGACGGCCGTGCCGTGGGCGCAGCAGGCCGATCACATCCTGGTCCCGGCCCGTACCACCGCCGACCGTACGGTGATCGCTCTGGTGCCCCGGGTCCATGAGGGGGTGGCCCTCGCCGACCAGGTGTCCACCAACGGCGAGCGGTATGCGGAGCTGCGGTGCGACGCGGTCCGGATCCCGGCCGGTGACATGGTGACCGCCACCGGGGCCTGGGAGTGGCTACGCGATCTGCTGGCCACCGGCACCTGTGCGCTGGCGCTTGGCCTGGCCTCCCAGGTCACCGCCATGACCAGCGAATACACCAGCAAACGCGAGCAGTTCGGGCACCCGATCGCGACCTTCCAGGCGGTCGCCGTACAGGCCGCCGACCGCTATATCGACACCCGCGCGATGGAGGTCACCCTCTGGCAGGCCGCCTGGCGGCTGAGCAACGGCACCCCGGGCCCGCTGCCGATCACCGCCGATGTGTCGGTCGCCAAGATCTGGGCCTCGGACGGTATGCGCCGGGTCGTACAGACGGCACAGCACCTGCACGGCGGCTTCGGCGCCGACACCGACTACGCGCTGCACCGCTACCACGCGTGGGCCAAGACGCTGGAGCTGTCGCTGGGACCGGCCGCCGCCCATGAGGAGCGGCTCGGCGGGCTGCTCGCCGCCCACTCGCCGGGGTGAGCCGCCCGGCGGGTCCGGTTAGCCGACCACGGCTGGACCGCCGTGGTCGGTCACCATCGGACGGCCCGCCGCCTCCCACGCCAGCATTCCGCCGTCAACGTTCACCGCGTCCAGGCCCTGGGCGATCAGGTACTGGGCAACCTGCGCGGAGCGACCGCCGACCCGGCACACCACATGCACCCGCCGGTCCACCGGCACCTCGGCGATCCGCGCGACGAACTCGCTCATCGGAATGTGCACCGCGTGCTCGGCGTGCCCGGCCGCCCACTCATCGTCCTCGCGGACGTCCAGCAGGAACCCGTCGGACGGTACGGCGGCGGCCTGCACCGCGGGAAGTGAGGCGAAGTTCATGGAGCAGCCTTTCTCGGGTCCTCGGAATCGATCCCGCTCCAACGTATCTCCTCGGCGCCACCGACCCGGCCCCGCTCAGTCGGCAGCCGGACGCAGCAGCGACTCCAGCCGCCGCTCCCGTTCCGCGACCTGGGCGAGCAGCTGCTCGGCGATCTCGTTGAGCAGACCGTCCGGATCCTCGGGGGCTATCTTCATCATCTGGCCGATCGCACTGGACTCCAGCTCGGCGGCGACCGCGGCCAGCGCCTCCTTGCGCCGCGCCAGCCACTCCAGCCGTGCGTAGAGCTCCTCCGCCTTGCTCGGCGCGGCCCGCTCCACGGGCGGACCGGCCGCCCACTCCTCGGCGAGTGCGCGCAAGGCGGCCTCGTCCCCGTAGCCGTAGGCCTCGTTCACCCGGGCGATGAAGTCGCCCCGCCGCTTCTGCTCCGCCTCGTCCTGGGCCAGGTCCGGATGGGCCTGGCGGACCAGCTCGCGGTAGAGGCGGCGGGCCTCCTCGCCCGGCCGTACCCGGCGCGGTGCCTTCGGGTCGTCCACCTGCCGTACGCCGTCGGAGCCCAGCAGCCCCTCGAAGAGCTCCTCGATGCCCGGCATGGGCATCACCAGGGCGCGGGCCTCCCAGGCCCGGCGGATGTCCTCGCGCTCGCCGGTCTGCGCGGCGACCGCCTCGGCGATCAGCGCGTCGAGTTCGTCCAGCCGCGTGTACATCGGGCCAAGCCGCTGGTGGTGCAGCCGGGAGAAGTTCTCCACCTCGACCCGGAAGGTCTCCACCGCGATCTCGAACTCGATCAGCGCCTGCTCCGCGGCCCGTACCGCCTTCTCCAGACGGTCCTCCGCGCCCTGCCGCTCTGCCTGTACGCCTTCCGGGTTCATCACGCGCCCAGCCTACGAGGAGCCGCGCCCGGCTGGTTCCACAAGCGCCCGAGGGAGCCGTGATCAGCGGCGGCGGTTGCCGGTGTCCTGGTCCCGTACGGGACGCTGTACCCGCTTCCTCCCGCCACAGGTAGTCAAACTCTGTATTTTCCCAACCTCCTATGACGTTTCGTGCTTGCCTTGTCGGGACCGCCACTCTTCTGGCCATCTCACACAACAACCGCGGGTGCACGACGTTGGACAAGATGATCAAGATGCCCGGCGAGCAGTCCTGCGATGGACACCCGCCGCCCGACGGAATAGCCGCCCTGCTACGGCTGGCCGTCGTCTCCGTCGACGCCGACGGAAGCGTCTCCTACTGGAACCGCGGGGCCGAAGAGCTGTTCGGCCACCGCTGGGAGGCCGTGTTCGGCCACCGCGCCAGCGGCCTGCTGCCCGCGCCCGCCGATCCGCCCATGACCGGTGAGCGCGATGCCGTCACCCTGCTCGACGACCTCACCCGGCCCCGCTGGTGCGGCGCCTTCCCGGTCACCGACCACGCCGGTGCGCTCCGCGACACGCTGTGGTGGTCGTACCGGATCACCGAGCCGGTCGGCCGCAGCCTGCTCGTGCTGGCCGCGCACGCCAAACCGCTGCGATCCGGCGCCCTGCGGCTCGCCATCGGCGACCGTATGCTCCCGTATGTGCTCGCCGAGGCGGCCGGGCCGGACGGCGTCCAGCTCGCCGCCCGGTTCACCCCCGCGCCGTCCCCCGTCACCGCGGCCCGGACCGCCGTGCGGCTCGCCGCCGTACTGCCCCGGGTCAGCCCCGGACGGCTCGACCGGATCACCCGCCAGATCGCCCAGCTCGGCGCCCCCGCCCTGCAGATCGAGGGCTGTGCGCCGCTGGCCGTCCTGCCGTACGAGGCCGGGCCACCGCCGCGCACCGCACGCCGCGGTGAGCCCCCCATCCCCACCCGTCGCCGCGCCGAACTCCCCGCGGCACCGCGGCACAGGACGCGAAAGCGGCCACCCCTCACCCCCGTACCGCCGCCCGGCTTTCCGCCGCCCGCCCCCGGCGGACTGCTCGATCAGCAGCTGGCGCTGCTGCGGGAGACCGGTGCACGGGTCGGCACCACCCTTGAACCCGGCACCACGGCGGCCGAGTTGTGTGCCGTGGCGGTTCCGCGCTTCGCCGACTTCGCCAGCGTGCTCGTCGTCGACCAGCTCTTCTCCGACGCGCTGCGCGACGGCTCGGTACCCGGGCGCCAGGCGCGCCAGGTGGACAAGGGCCAGGCCGTCACCGTGCGCAGGCTCGCGGTGTCCGGCCGTTGCACCGGCACGGCCTGGGGCTCCGTGGTGCCCGAGGGCGAGTTGTTCAGCCTGCCCGGCGGCCAGGCGCCCGGACTGGCCGAGCCGCTGCTGCTGCCGGTGGTCGATCCGGCCCTCGCCGAGGACGTGGCCGCCGACCTGGGCGCCCCGGCCCTCGGCGATCTGCTCTCCGGCCGCTCAGTGCTGGTCACCCCGCTCACCGCACGCGGTGTGGTGCTGGGCCAGATGCGATTCGTACGGGACCCGGACCGCCGTCCGTTCGACGCCAAGGACGCCGCGACCGCGGTGGAGTTCGCCGCGCGCGGTGCCGTCCACCTCGACAACGCGCGGCTGCACCGCCTTGAGTCGCGCGCCGCCGCCACCTTGCAGCGCAGCATGCTGCCGACCAGCCCGCCGCGCATCCCCGGTGTGCGGATCGCCCACCACTACCGGCCGGGCGACCGCCAGGCGCAGGTCGGCGGTGACTGGTTCGACGCCATCCAACTGCCGGGCGGCCGGGTCGCGTTGGTGGTCGGCGACGTGATGGGGCACGGTCTGCTGAGCGCCGCGGTGATGGGCCAGTTCCGTACCGCCGTACAGACCATGGCCGCGCTCGATCTGCCTCCCGCGCAGCTGCTGCGCCACCTCGACAACCTCGCGCACCGCCTCGGCACCACGGACCACCTCGCCACCTGCGTCTACGCGGTGTACGACCCGATCCACCGCACGCTAGCGCTGGCCAACGCGGGCCATATCCCGCCGGTACTGGCCCGGCACGACGGACGCAGCGAGCTGTTGAAGATCCCCGAGGGCGCGCCCATCGGTGTGGGCGGGGTGCCGTTCGAGACGGTGGAGATCCCGGTGCCGGACGGGAGTTGGCTGGTGCTGTGCACCGACGGCCTGGTCGAGGTGCGCGGACAGGGGATAGACGCGGGTCTGGCCGCGCTGTGCGCCAATGTCATCGAGCCACAGCAGACACCCGAGGACGTCTGCAACCAGATCCTGAGCCAGGTGCACTACGAGGAGCGCGGCGACGATGTGGCGCTTCTCGTCGCCCGCTTCGAGGGCATCGCACCGCAGGACGTCGCCGAACGGCGGCTGCGGCTGGACCACTCGGAAGTTCGCGCGGCCCGCGCGTTCACCCGCAAGCAGCTCGCCGACTGGGGTCTGGGCCACCTGGGCGACCTTACGGAACTGCTGGTCAGCGAGCTGGTCACGAACGCCCTCCGGGTCGCCACACACGAGGTCCAACTGCGGCTGATGCGGGTGGGCAAGCTGCTGGTCGAGGTCAGCGACGACGACCACAACCTGCCGCAGCTGCGGCGCGCCGACGAGGACGACGAGGACGGCCGCGGGCTCGCCCTGGTCAGCAATCTGTCGCATCGCTGGGGGACGAGCCGCCAGGCGGTCGGAAAGGTGGTCTGGTTCGAACTTCCGCTGCCACAGTCCTAGTTCCGGCGGATGTGCGGATTCCCGTTGGGGTGCGGCTTGTCCGCTGCCACCGGTCCGCATCGTCGTGGTTGCTCGCCGCGGCGGCGGATCTTCTTGGGGGCAAGCCCCCCAAACCCCGAGAGCGGATCCGTTACGCGGCAGGGCCGCGCGGACACGGCGGCGCTTCCGGCATGTGTTTCGCGGCCCAGTCGGCGAGTTGGTTCATCGCGGGCGCCAACGCGTCGCCCGACGGGGTGAGTTGGTAGGTCACCCGCAGCGGCGGCCCGTCATCGACCTCACGCACCAGCAGCCCGGCCCCGGCGATTTCGGTCAGCCGGTCCGAGAGCATCCGCTCGCTGATCCCCGGGATGGCCCGCCGCAGCTCGGCGAAGTGCGAACGCCCCTGACTCATGAGTACGGCGATGATCACGCCGGTCCACCGCTTGCCGAGCAGTGTGAACACCCGCGTGATGCCTTGGTCGATCGCGCTGCATTCCTGGGGGACCGCCATGGCTCCATCGTACTGCACTCCACTCAGGGGCTGCAGATTTGTAAGTAGGTGTGGTATCTATAGTTGACGTACGGATTTCAACATCCTTGTTTCGGAGGCATCCCCCATGGCCACCCTGCTGCACCTTGACTCGTCCCTGTTCCCGCAGAGCTCCGCGTCCCGCGACGTCACCGCCACCTTCCGCAAGGAGTGGGAGGCCCAGCACCCGGACGGCACGGTCATCTACCGCGACCTCGCCGCCGAGCCGCTGCCGCACCTGGAGCTGAACGGCGCCCTGGCCGGTTTCACCGCTCCCGATCAGCACACCTCCGAGCAGGCCGCCGCCTTCGTGCTGCGTGACCAGCTCGCCGCCGAGCTGGAGCAGGCCGACGCGATCCTCATCGGCGCCCCGATGTACAACTTCACGATTCCGTCGACCCTGAAGGCCTGGCTGGACCAGGTGATCATCATGGGCCGCACCTCGGGCGAGAAGCCTTCCGCCGCCGGGACCCCGGTCGTCGTCGTGGCCAGCCGCGGCGGCTCCTACGCCCCCGGCACCCCCCGGGAGAGCTTCGAGTTCGTCCAGAACTACGTGGAGAAGGTGCTGAGCGGCATGCTCGGCCTTGAGGTCGAGTTCATCGTTCCCGAGCTGACCCTGGCCCGCAGCAACCCGGCGATGGCCGACCTGGTGGAGCTCTCCGACGCCTCCAAGGCCAAGGCCCACGAGGACGCTGCCGCCAAGGCCAAGGAGCTCGTCAGCCGCCTCGCCGCCTGACCTCTCCTCGGGGCATGAGCGCCCTCACGGGGCCGGCTGCCCCGTCGCGGAACCTGCAAATCCGCGACGGGGCGACCGGCCCCCTTCCGGTTTCCCGCCGGTTTCCCGCCGCGCCGTACGGGCGGTCGGGCTACCGCGGCGCGTCCTCCGCGCGCGGCCACAGCCTGCCCTCCAGCGCCTCGACGCTGCGGTTGAGCCGGACCAGTACGTCCTCCAGCTCCCGCACCTCGTCCGCCGACCAGTCCGCGACGATCCGAGCCAGGCACGAGCGGTTGACGTCGCGGTCGGCGGCGAGCCGGTGCCCGCCCTCCTCGGTGATCCGCAGCTTGCGGGCCATACCGCCTTCCGGGTCCGGGACGCGTTCGGCCAGGCCGCTGCGCAGCAGCGCAGCCGTCTGCCGGTTCACGGTCGAGGTGTCGAGCCCGAACGCCTCCGCCAACTGCCCGATCGACATGGGGCCTTGGGCGTCGATCCGGCTGAGCAGCAGATAGGCCGAGCGTTCCAGGCGCTCGGAGTCCCGCTCCCGGCGAGCCATCACCTGGTGCCGCGAGAGCAGCATCAGCTCTCGCTCCATCCGCTGGCGGACGCGCGGCTGACCCTGGTGGACGCCACCGGGAACGTGGTCCGCACCACCACCACGGACGCCGAGGGCGGCTACGCCTTCACCGACCTGACCGCGGGCGAGTACTCGCTCATCGCCAGCGGCTAC
Organism: Streptomyces sp. NPDC020096; assembly: GCA_040631425.1. Lineage (GTDB taxonomy): Bacteria > Actinomycetota > Actinomycetes > Streptomycetales > Streptomycetaceae > Streptantibioticus_A. Next base: position 338,247 of record JBEYJY010000001.1, on the reverse strand, counting down.
CCGCCGGTGGCCACCGCGCTCGCCCTGGAGGGCCGGGGCACGGACGGGTTCGACATGGCGCTGGCGCACCCCGCGGCGCAGTAGCCTGCGGTCCTGACCCGGGGGGCCGTGCGGCCCTCGGGTCAGAGCCTGACGCCGTAGTCGCTGGCTATCCCGGCAAGCCCGGAGGCATAACCCTGCCCGATCGCGCGGAACTTCCAGTCGGCGCCGCTGCGGTACAACTCGCCGAAGACCATCGCGGTCTCGGTCGAGGCGTCCTCGGTCAGGTCGAAGCGCGCCAGTTCCTTGCCGTCGGCCTGGTTGACCACCCGGATGAACGCGTTGCGGACCTGCCCGAAGTTCTGGGCGCGCGCCTCGCCGTCATAGATCGAGACCGGAAAGACGATCTTTTCGACCTCGGGCGCCACCGCCGCGAGGTTCACCCTGACCGACTCGTCGTCGCCGTCGCCCTCACCGGTGAGGTTGTCACCGGCGTGCTCGACCGAACCGTCCGCGCTCTTGAGGTTGTTGAAGAAGACGAAGTGCCCGTTGGAGGGCACCTTCCCGGTCGCGTCCAGCAGCAGCGCGCTCGCGTCGAGGTCGAAGTCGCTACCGGTGGTGGTGCGCACGTCCCAACCCAGTCCGACGGTGACCGCGGTCAGTCCCGGGGCCTCCTTGGTCAGCGAGACATTGCCGCCCTTGCTGAGGCTGACGCCCATGGATCTCCCTGCGCAATCCGGCGCGGGCCACGCCACTTGACGGTTCCTTTGCCCAGTAGTCCCAACGGCCGTGCCCGGGCCCGCGTTCCCGGCGGAAGCCGCGACTTCGGCGCGTTCGCGCACCCGCCGCAAGACCCCCTCCGCCGGGGGTGGCCCCCTCCCCGCGGATCAGACCTGCGAGGTACGCGGAATGCGGGGTCAACCGGAAGGCGTACACCCCGTTTGCACTACAGGGGGACTCATTCGGGCTTCGGAGCGGGAAAGCTGGAGACAGGCAACACGCTCTCGTGGACAGTGAAAGGACCCCTCATGCCTCCCAAGGCGGGCCTCGTAGTGGCCAGCACCATCGGCGCCCTCGGCCTCGGCAGCCTGGCGGTCGTCGGAGGCCCCGGCGCCGTCGACTGGTTCAAGGGACGGCACGTGCAGCAGAGCGCGTACGACAACGGCCGGGCGGCCAAGTCGGACCGCGCGTCGATGCCGCGCTGGCTGCCGGACACCGCGACCGCCGTCCACTACCGGATGTCCACCACCGGCGGCGACCGGCTGCTGAAGGCCACCTTGCCCAGTGCCAAGCTCCCCCACGGCTGCAAGCCCGGCGGCAAGCCGGCCCGCGCCCATCTGAAGGCCTCGTGGTTCCCCAAGGGCACCGACCACAAGCCCCAGGCCACCTGCGGCGGCACGTACAACGCCGTCCTGAAGGGCACCGAGCTCTACGCCTGGCAGGACAACGCCTCCTGGGTCGCCGCCAACAAGGCCCCCCACGGACACGCTCCGTCCGCGCACCAGCACCACAAGCAGAAGGAGCACTGAGCGGGGCGCGAAGAGCCGTGAGCCAGAGAGGCGGAGCGCCAGCCGGAGAGACAGAAGACAAAAGAAAAGTCCCCCTACGAATCCGTAGGGGGACCTGTTGTGCGCGAGGGGGGAGTTGAACCCCCACGCCCTTGCGGGCACTGGAACCTGAATCCAGCGCGTCTGCCTATTCCGCCACCCGCGCATGGGTGTTGCCGTTAGATTCTGCCACACTCTCCGGGGCGCCCGATCCGCTGGACCGGGCTTCCGGCGCTTGTGGGAGCGCCTTCCGACATCCAGAACATTAGCACGTGCCGGACAGTGGGTTCACATCCGTTTGCCAGCCCCCGGGAGGGGGGAACCCTCGGTACTTGCGGGACACTGGCCGGGGGCCCATCTACCATCCCTGTGAGACATCGGCAGTGCAGTGCGACAACCGGACGGAGAGCTTCGAGTGCCCGACCAGGGTCGGGGAACTCTGTGAGGGTCGACACTGTTGTAGTCGATAGCCAAGGGGAACCACCTGTTTCCCCGACGCGTGGATACGATCAGTAAGCAGTACGACAACGCAGACACGTCACCGAACGAGAACGTCTAGGAGGGAGGTGCCCCGTGGGAGTACTGAAGCGCTTTGAGCAGCGCCTCGAAGGGCTCGTCAACGGCACCTTCGCCAAGGTGTTCAAGTCCGAGGTCCAGCCAGTCGAGATCGCGGGCGCGCTCCAGCGTGAGTGCGACAACAACGCGACCATCTGGAACCGCGAGCGCACGGTCGTCCCGAACGACTTCATCGTGGAGCTGAGCACCTCGGACTACGAGCGGCTCAGCCCGTACGCGACGCAGCTCAGCGAGGAGCTCTCCGGCATGGTCCGGGACTACGCCAAGCAGCAGCGCTACACCTTCATGGGACCGATCAAGGTCCACTTGGAGAAGGCCGACGACCTCGACACCGGCCTCTACCGGGTGCGCAGCCGCACCCTCGCCTCCAGCGAGTCCCAGCCGCACGCCGCCGAGGCCCGAGGGCACGTCGGCGGACCGACACAGGCCGGGCAGGCTCCGCAGCGCCCCGGTGGCTACGGCTTTCCTCCGCCGCAGCCGGCCGGCACGCCGAACCTGCCGCCGATGCCGTCGAGTCCGCCGGGCTCCGGACGGCCCGGCCAGGCACCGGTCACCCGGCTGCCCGGCACCGGCGACCCCTCGGCGAACACCCGGCGCTGGATCGAGATCAACGGCAACCGCCACCAGATCTCCGGGCCGACCCTGGTGCTCGGCCGCAGCACGGAGGCGGACGTGCGGGTCGACGACCCCGGCGTATCGCGCCGACACTGCGAGATCCGGGTCGGATCGCCGTCCGTGATCCAGGATCTGGGGTCGACAAACGGAATCGTGGTGGACGGGCAGCACACCCAACGCGCTACGCTCCGCGACGGCTCGCGCATCGTCGTGGGCAGTACCACCATCGTGTACCGGCAAGCCGAAGGGTGAAGCGGGGAGAATGTCAGAGCTGACCCTGACGGTCATGCGGTTGGGTTTTCTCGCCGTGCTGTGGCTGTTCGTCATCGTCGCCGTACAGGTCATCCGTAGTGATCTGTTCGGCACCAAGGTCACCCAGCGCGGCACCCGCCGCGCCGCCGGCGCGGAGCAGCGGCCGCCGCAGCAGCGCCAGCAGCAGCAACCGCAGGCCCAGCAGGGCCGGGGCAACCGCCAGCGGCGCGGCGCGCCGACCAAGCTGGTGGTCTCCGAGGGGTCGCTGACGGGTACGACCGTCGCACTGCAGGGCCAGACGATCACCCTCGGCCGGGCGCATGACTCGACGATCGTGCTCGACGACGACTACGCGTCTTCTCGGCATGCCAGGATCTATCCGGACCGCGACGGTCAGTGGATCGTCGAGGACCTCGGATCCACCAACGGCACCTATCTGGACCGCACGCGGCTCACCACACCGACGCCGGTTCCGCTCGGTGCCCCGATCCGCATCGGCAAGACCGTCATCGAGCTGCGGAAGTAGTCGCGCAATGGGCGAGCGAATGAGGCACGGTGGCCTCGGCAGGCTCATCAACGGAGGGTGGGGACGTTGCGGATGTACCCCGAGCCGACCGGCGAGGTGCGCATGAGCCTGTCCCTGCGCTTCGCCGCCGGATCCCACAAGGGCATGATCCGGGAGGGCAACGAGGACTCCGGCTACGCCGGTCCGCGGCTGCTCGCCATCGCCGACGGCATGGGTGGCCAGGCGGCCGGTGAGGTCGCCAGCTCCGAGGTGATCTCCACCCTCGTCACGCTCGACGACGACATCCCCGGCTCCGACATCCTCACCTCGCTCAGCACCGCCGTACAGCGCGCCAACGACCAGTTGCGGGTGATGGTCGAGGAGGACCCGCAGCTGGAGGGCATGGGCTGCACGCTGACCGCGATGCTGTGGACCGGCCAGCGGCTCGGTCTGGTGCACGTCGGCGACTCGCGCGGCTATCTGCTGCGCGATGGTGTGCTCACCCAGATCACCCAGGACCACACCTGGGTGCAGCGGCTCGTCGACGAGGGCCGGATCACCGAGGAGGAGGCCGGTACGCACCCGCAGCGTTCGCTGCTGATGCGCGCGCTGGACGGCCGCGGCCAGGTCGAGCCCGATCTGTCGATCCGCGAGGTGCGGGCCGGTGACCGCTACCTGATCTGCTCCGACGGCCTGTCCGGGGTGGTCAGCCACCAGACGCTCGAAGAGACGCTCGCCAGCTACCAGGGCCCGTACGAGACAGTGCAGGAGCTGATCCAGCTCGCGCTGCGCGGCGGCGGGCCGGACAACATCACCTGCATCGTGGCGGACGTCCTCGACGTCGAGGACGGCGACACCCTCGCCGGTCAGTTCAACGAGAACCCGGTGGTCGTCGGCGCGGTCGCCGAGAACCAGCACGTGCTGCAGGACCCCAGCCATCTGCAGACCCCGGCCGGCCGCGCCGCCGAGCTCGGCCGCTCCGTACCCCAGCAGTCGCCCGCCCCCGAGGGCGCGTTCGGCCCGCCGGACAGCGGCGACCCGGTGGCGGCGCCGCCGATGGGCAGCTTCGGTCCGTACGACGAGACCGCGGTCGAAGGACACGCCAAGCCGAAGCGCAAGCGCAAGTGGCTCAAGCGCTCGGCGATCACGGTCGTCGTGCTCGCGCTGATCGGCGGTGGTGTCTACGGCGGCTACCAATGGACCCAGAGCCAGTACTACGTGGGCGCCAACGGCGACCACGTAGCCGTCTACCAGGGCATCAGCCAGAACCTGCTGGGGATGGACCTGTCCAAGGTCCACCAGGACTTTCCGCAGATCGAACTCAAGTACCTGCCCAGCTACCAGCGCACCCAGGTCCAGGGCACGATCGCGGAGGACAACCTGGATCAGGCCACCCAGAAGGCGAGCGACCTGCAGAAGCAGGCCACGATCTGCAAGGCGGTCGCCGACGCCAAGTCGAAGCCGGCCAGCGGCGCCTCCGGCAACGCGGCGGGCAAGCCGGGAGACAACAACGGCAAGGGCGGCACGCCCAGCGGCAGCCCCAACCCCAGCCACTCGCCCGAACTCCCCCACACCACGACGAAGACGTCGCAGACCACCACCCAGTCCGCCCCGTCGCCCGGCCCCACGCTCTCCGTCGATGAGCAGAACCAGGCCAAGCAGTGCGACAGCGGATCGCAATAGCGGGAGGGACGGCCTGCGAGTGAGCACTGTCACCAACACCACCACGATCTCGTCGATCGGGGCACCGAACCGACGCAACACCGAGCTGGTGCTGCTGCTGTTCGCCGTGCTGGTCCCGGTCCTCGCGTACGCCAACGTCGGCCTGGCCAAGGACGGTTCGGTACCGGGCGGGATGCTCGGCTACGGGCTGGGGCTCGGTCTGCTGGCCGGGGTGGCACATCTGATGGTGCGCAAGTTCGCGCCGTACGCCGACCCGCTGATGCTGCCGATCGCGACGCTGCTCAACGGTCTGGGCCTGGTCTTCATCTACCGGCTCGACCTGGAGCCGACGATCACCACCAGGGGCCTCGGCGGCCCGAAGGCACCCGGGCAGCTGATGTGGTCCGCGCTGGCCGTGGCGGTCTTCATCGGCATCCTGGTGCTGCTCAAGGACCACCGCATCCTGCAGCGCTACACCTACATCTCGGGCGCTGTGGCGCTGGTCCTGCTGATCGCCCCGGTGTTCTTCCCGGCGATCAACGGCTCCAAGCTGTGGATCGTCATTCCCGGACTGGGCTCGATCCAGCCCGGCGAGTTCGCCAAGATCATCCTGGCCGTCTTCTTCGCCGGGTACCTGATGGTGAAGCGGGACGCGCTCGCCCTGGCCAGCCGCCGCTTCATGGGCCTGTACTGGCCGCGCGGCCGGGACCTCGGCCCGATCCTGGCGATCTGGGCGCTGAGCATGGTGATCCTGGTCCTTGAGGACGACCTGGGCTCCACACTGCTGTACTTCGGGCTGTTCGTGGTGATGCTGTACGTCGCCACCGAGCGCACCAGCTGGGTGATCTTCGGGCTGCTGCTGGCGTCCGGCGGCGCCGCGGCGGTCGGTATGACCTCGGGGCATGTCAAGGTCCGCGTCCAGAACTGGCTCGACCCGTTCGCGGGCGTCGCGCAGCACGGTGCGACCGAGGCCGCGCAGGTGCTGTGGTCCTTCGGATCCGGCGGGGTGCTGGGCTCCGGACTCGGCCAGGGGTTCTCCCGGCTGATCGGCGGCATCGGCGTCAAGAGCGACTACATCCTCGCCACCGTCGGCGAGGAGCTGGGCCTCGCCGGTCTGATGGCGGTACTGCTGTTGTACGGTCTGCTGATCGAGCGCGGTGTGCGCACCGCGCTGGCCGCCCGTGACCCGTTCGGCAAGCTGCTGGCGATCGGTCTGTCCAGTGCCATGGCCCTGCAGGTGTTCGTGGTCGCGGGCGGGGTCACCGGCCTCATCCCGCTGACCGGTATGACCATGCCGTTCCTGGCCCAGGGCGGTTCCTCCGTGGTCGCCAACTGGGCGCTGGTCGCGATCCTGCTGCGGATCAGCGACACCGCGCGCCGCCCGGCGCCCGCACCCGCCTCGTCCCCCGACGCCGAGCCGACCCAGGTGGTCCGACTGTGAACAAGCCTCTGCGCAGGGTCGCCATCTTCTGCGGCCTGCTCGTCTTCGCCCTGCTGCTCCGGGACAACTGGGTCCAGTTCGTGCAGGCCGACTCGCTCAAGAACAACGTGCACAACCGCCGCGTGATGATGGAGGAGTACGCGCAGCCGCGCGGCGACATCATCGTGGACGGCAAGCCGGTGACCGGCTCCACCACGGTCAGCGGCAGCGACTTCAAGTACAAGCGCACCTACACCGCCGGCCCGATGTGGGCACCGGTCACCGGCTTCGCCTCGCAGGCGTTCGGCTCCAACTCGCTGGAGAGCATCGAGGACAAGATCCTCACCGGCCAGGACGACCGGCTGTTCTTCAACCGGACGATCGACATGATCACCGGCAAGAAGCAGCAGGGCGGCGACGTCGTCACCACGCTGAACGCCAAGGCGCAGGCGGCGGCGTTCAACGGGCTCGGCAGCAAGAAGGGCGCGGTCGCCGCGATCGACCCGCAGACCGGCAAGATCCTGGCGCTGGTCAGCACACCGTCCTACGACCCGGGCACCATCGCCGGAATGTCCAACCAGGACAAGGCGAACTGGACGAACCTGAAGCCCAACGACCCGGACAGCGTCATGATCGACAAGGCGCTGCGGCAGACCTACCCGCCGGGCTCCACCTTCAAGGTCGTCACGGCCGCGGCGGCGCTGGAGAACAACCTGTACTCCACCATCGACCAGCCGACCAACTCCCCGCTTCCGTACACCCTGCCGAACACCACCACCGAGCTGAAGAACGAGGGGAACATCCCCTGCCAGAACGCCACGCTGCGGGTGGCGCTGCAGTACTCCTGCAACACGGTCTTCGGCAAGATCGGCGCGGACCTCGGCAAGGACAAGATGCTGGCGCAGGCGAAGAAGTTCGGCTTCGACCAGACCATCGACACCCCGGTCCGGGCCGTGGCGAGCAACTTCCCGACCTCGATGGACAAGCCGCAGACCGCGCTGTCGTCCATCGGCCAGTTCGACACCGCCGCGACCCCGCTGCAGATGGCGATGGTCGCCGCCTCGGTGGCCAACGACGGCAAGCTGATGCAGCCGTACATGGTCGACCAGCTGCGCGCGCCGAACCTGAACGTGATCGAGCAGACCCAGCCCAAGGAGTTCAGCCAGGCGATGTCGCCGGCGACCGCGCAGAAGCTCCAGCAGATGATGGAGACCGTGGTCCAGGACGGCACCGGAACCATGGCGAAGATCGACGGCGTCACGGTGGGCGGTAAGACCGGTACCGCACAGCACGGCCTGAACAACAGCGCGCTGCCGTACGCGTGGTTCATCTCCTACGCCAAGACGGCGCAGGGCTCACCGGTCGCGGTCGCCGTGGTGGTCGAGGACGGCAACGCCAACCGCGACGACATCTCCGGTGGCGGTCTGGCCGCGCCGATCGCCAAGAGCGTTATGGAGGCCGTCCTGAACAAGTGACTCCGGTCACGTCCAGCCGCCGAGTGAGCTGCGTTTCCGCACGTCGCGGTACCAGTCGTGTATCGGCTTGCGGTCGGGGCAGGGATCGCCACGGCGTGGCCGGTACGGTATGCCCGAGCAGCAAGCAGCCGAAAAGGGAGAGGCTGGAAGACTATGGACGAGCCGCGTCGCCTCGGCGGCCGGTACGAGCTGGGCTCGGTGCTCGGCCGCGGTGGCATGGCCGAGGTGTACCTCGCCCATGACTCCCGGCTTGGCCGCACCGTCGCTGTGAAGACGCTGCGGGCGGACCTCGCCCGCGACCCGTCGTTCCAGGCCCGGTTCCGCCGGGAGGCCCAGTCGGCCGCCTCGCTCAACCATCCCGCGATCGTCGCGGTCTACGACACCGGCGAGGACTACGTCGACGGCGTCTCGATCCCGTACATCGTCATGGAGTACGTGGACGGCTCGACGCTGCGTGAGCTGCTGCACAGCGGCCGCAAGCTGCTGCCGGAGCGGTCGCTGGAGATGACCGTCGGGATCCTGCAGGCGCTTGAGTACTCGCACCGCAACGGCATCGTCCACCGGGACATCAAGCCGGCGAACGTCATGCTGACGCGCACCGGCCAGGTCAAGGTGATGGACTTCGGCATCGCCCGGGCCATGGGCGACTCCGGCATGACCATGACCCAGACCGCGGCGGTCATCGGCACCGCGCAGTACCTGTCGCCCGAGCAGGCCAAGGGCGAGACCGTCGACGCGCGCTCCGACCTGTACTCCACCGGCTGCCTGCTCTACGAGCTGCTCACCGTCCGGCCGCCGTTCGTCGGCGACTCCCCGGTGGCCGTGGCGTACCAGCACGTACGCGAGGATCCGCAGCCGCCGAGCGCGTTCGACCCCGAGGTCACGCCCGAGATGGACGCCATCGTCCTCAAGGCGCTGACCAAGGACCCCGACTACCGCTACCAGAGCGCCGACGAGATGCGGGCCGACATCGAGGCCTACCTCGACGGCCAGCCGGTCGCCGCCACCGCCGCGATGGGTGCGGCCGGTTACGGCTATCCCCACGGCTCGTACAGCGACGGCGCGCCGACCACCGCGCTGCCGCCGCAGGACGGTGGCCCCAAGACGTCGATGATGCCGCCGCTGAGCGACGACGACGGTTATGGCGGCGGATACGACGACCGCCCCGGCCGCCGCCGCCAGCAGAAGAAGAGCCGCACCTCCACGGTGCTGCTGGTCTTCGCGGGCATCCTCGTGCTGATCGGCGCGATCTTCATCGGGAAGTCGCTGTTCTCCGGGAACAGCAACTCCAGCAGCATTTCCGCGCCTGATCTGCGCGGCCAGTCACTGCAGGACGCCCAGACCTCCGCCAGCAATGTCGGGCTGAAGGTGGTCAAGAGCGGCGAGGACTACTGCCCCAAGTACGACAAGGGCCAGGTCTGCACGCAGAATCCGGCGGCGGGCTCACCGGTCAGCAAGAACCAGACGATCACCGTCGTGCTCTCCAAGGGCGCCCAGCCGATCGACGTGCCGGACGAGACCGGTAAGTCCTTCAACGACGCCCAGCAGGACCTGCAGAGCAAAGGCTTCACCAACGTCCAGGAGAAGCAGGACGACGGCACCTCGGGCAAGCCCGCGAACACGGTCCTCGACCAGAACCCGGCCGCGGGCTCCAAGGCGGACAAGAACGCCACGATCATGCTGACCATCGCCAAGGCGCCGACCACGGTCAACGTGCCCAACGTCATCGGCAAGCCGGTGGCGGACGCCCAGGCGCAGTTGCAGCAGCTCGGCTTCCAGGTGCAGACGCAGAACCAGGATTCGACGCAGCCGCCGAACACGGTGCTCAACGAGAGCCCCGGCCCCAACAACCAGGCTCCGAAGGGCTCGACGGTCACCCTGACCATCGCCCAGGCCCCGGCCCAGCAGACACTGCCCGGCGACATCGTGGGCAAGAAGCTGAAGGACGTGCAGTCGGAGCTGTCCGGGCTGAACCTCCAGATCACGGTCTCCGGCCCGGCTGACGAGAAGGCCGTCGTGGTGGGCAGCAACCCGGCCCCTGGCAGCCAGGTCAAGCAGGGTGACCCGGTCACCCTGCAGACCATGGACGCCCCGGGGGGCGGCAACGGCAACGCCGGCGGCCTGTTCGGCGGCACGTTCGGCTAGTCGACCGCACACTTAATGGTCAGGGGCCGCGGACGGTAGACGTCCGCGGCCCCTGACCCGTTGAGAGCCCCATTAAGTGTCAGCGCAGCTCCGCCGGAGGGGTCCGCTTGGAGTCGACCTTCTCGGTGCGGACCAGCTCGCCCCACACGATGTAGCGGTACTCGGAGGTGAAGACGGGGGTGCAGGTGGTCAGCGTGATGTAGCGGCCGGGCTTGGTCTTGCCGGATTCCTTGGGGACCTGGTCGATGACGTGCACGTTGTACTTCGAGGTCTGGTTGAGGATGTCGTAGACCTTGTAGACGTACCAGGTGTCCTTGGTCTCGAAGACGATCGCGTCGCCGTCCTTGATCTTGTCGATGTTGTGGAACTTGGCGCCATGGCCGTCGCGGTGCGCGGCCGTGGTGAAGTTGCCGGTCTTGTCCCATGGCATCGCGGACTTGATCGGATCGGTGTAGTAGCCCGCAACGCCTTCGTTGAGCACGTCGACCGAGGTGCCCTTCTTGACCAGGACCTCGAAGTTACTGCCCATCGCCGGGACGTGGAGGAAGCCGATGCCGTCCTCGGTGTCGAGCTTGCCGGGCGGGCCGCCGTCGGCCTGCTGCGCCCAGTGCTGACGGACCTTGTCGCCTTCCTGCTGCGCCTGGCGGTCGGCTATGACGTTCGTCCACCACAGCGAGTAGACGACGAAAAGACCGAGGACGAGCCCCGCGGTGATGAGCAGTTCACCGATGAAGCTGACCGTGGCGGCGATCCGGCCACGGCCGTTCCGGCGGCGCTGGCGCGGGTGGGTCGCGGGCGCGACCTGGGTGTCGTTGTCGTGCTCGGTGGTCGCCACCGGTCACCCCGTTCTGTGTACGAGTAGCTGATCCGCACTCATCCGCCGAGCAGCGCGTCCGGTTTGCCTTGGCTACGTGGCCGGACGTCGACCATCTTGCCCCACACGATCATGCGGTAGGTGCTGGTGAACTCGGGTGTGCAGGTGGTGAGCGTGATGTAGCGGCCGGGCTTGGTGAAGCCGGAGCCGACCGGAACCGGTTGGATCACCCCGACGTTGGAGGGCGAGGTCTGCGGGAGGAAGCTGGTGATCTCGTACGTGTAGTACGCGCTCGCCGTCTCCACCACGACCTTGTCGCCGGGGACCAGCCTGTTGATGTAACGGAACGGCTCGCCATGGGTGTTGCGGTGCCCGGCGAGGGCGAAGTTACCGGTCTTGGCCCAGGGCATCGCGGTCTCCTGGGCACCGGAGTAGTGGCCGACCATGCCCTTGTCGAGGATGGCGTGCTTGTCGGTGCCCTCGGCGATCGGGGCCTTCACATCGAGCTTCGGGATGTAGATGATCGCGAAGCCCTGGCCGGGCGAGAACGCGCCGGGATTGCGGTCGTCGGTGGAACTGTGCTTGCTGTCCCACTGGTGCTGCAGGCTGTTGGCGGCGCTGGAGGACGCCTCGTGCGCCAGGACGTTGGTCCACCACAGCTGGTAGGCCACGAACAGCAGCATCAGCACGCCGAGGGTGATGAAGAGTTCGCCGAGGGCTCGGCTGGCGATCACGCCCGGGCTGTCCTTGGCGGCCCGGGCCGCGCGTCTGGCTTCCAGCCGGGACGCGGGCGGTCTGGCGGCCGCCGCGTCGGTTCCGGAGGCCGCCGCGGGTCCGGTGGCGCGTCTGGCGCCGCCGTGTTTGGCGGCCTTGCGTCTGGTGGCCCGGCCGCCTGGTGTGGGCGGCAACTCCCGCTCGGGGGCGGGCGGTTCGGCGGCGGTCCCGGCCCGCGCGGCTCGGCGGCGGGCGGCCCGGCCGCCGGGCGCGGCTTCCGGCTCGGTGGGCTCCACGACGGGAAGCGGCGCCGTCGTCTCGACGCGTTGGGCACGCCTGCGCGCGGCCCGGCCGCCGGGCGCGGGTTCCGCCTCCACCACCGGAAGCCGTGCGGTGGCCTCGGTCACCGGCAGCGTGGCGGTCTGTACGGCGTCGGGACTGCCCCCCGCCTGCCAGGAAGCCGCGCTGGCGGCCGCCACGGGCCCCGGTGCGGCGGGCGCGGCCGAAGCGGGCTCGGCTGGACCGGTGGGGCGGGTGGAGGCGTGGCTGTGAGCCGCAGGCGCTGTGTGGCCCGGAGCCGTGGGACGGGCCGACGCGTACCCCGGAGCCGACGTGTGGCCGGGAGCCCCGGGCGCCGCGTGACCGGAAGCCGCGGCCTGGCCGGGCCCCGGATACGGGGACGCGCCCGGCCCGGGGGCGCCCGTATCCCCGGCGGGCGGCGTAGCCGCTGCCGGGGGGCGGAACCACGGCGAGGGGGGGCCACCCGGTATCGGAAGCGGATCCGTCAACGGATCCGCGAGCTGCTCGACCGCGGCCTCGAACTCGCCGGTGTCCTCGAAATAGGTACCGTGAGCCGCAGGCTCTCCGTTGAGGGTGGTGGTGGGTGACGGGCGGGTGCCGTGAGCCGCAGGCTCTCCGTTGAGGGTGGTGGTGGGTGACGGGCGGGCGGGTCCCGCCGCGTTCTCAGGCCGTAGCGTCGTCACGCCCCGACCTTGCCGACCACCGGCGCGAGTCCTGCCGACCGCGCCACGGCGGCCTTGTCGCCGCAGACGTCGAGCCAGTTGGCGAGCATGCGGTGACCCCACTCGGTCAGCACCGACTCGGGGTGGAACTGCACGCCCTCGACCGGCAGTTCACGGTGCCGCAGCCCCATGATGACCCCGGTCTCCGTCCACGCGGTGACCTCCAACTCGGCGGGCACGGTGTCCCGTTCCACCGCGAGCGAGTGGTAGCGGGTCGCGGTGTACGGGGACGGCAGACCGGTGAAGACGCCCCGGCCCTCGTGCGTCACCAGCGAGGTCTTGCCGTGCAGCAGTTCGGGGGCGCGGTCCACCACACCGCCGTACGCCACCGCGATCGACTGCAGCCCGAGGCAGACGCCGAACACCGGTACGCCGGTCACCGCGCAGTGCCGCACCATGTCGACGCAGATCCCGGCCTGCTCCGGCGTGCCGGGTCCAGGCGAGAGCAGCACCCCGTCGAAGCCGCCCTCCTCGCCCCCCTTCGGCGAGGAGGGGCCCGAGGCGTGCGCCGTGGTGACCTCGTCGTTGCGTACCACTTCGCACTCGGCGCCGAGCTGGTACAGGTACTGGACGAGGTTGAAGACGAAGCTGTCGTAGTTGTCGACGACCAGAATCCGTGCGTTCATCAGCCCGCGCTGCCTCCGCCGTTCACCGTCACGTCGTTGAACGGCAGGAGCGGCTCCGCCCAGGGGAACACCCACTGGAACAGGACGAAGACGATCGCCAGGGCGAGCACGAGCGAGATGAGCGCCCTCACCCACGCGTTGCCCGGCAGATGCCGCCAGATCCAGCCGTACATTCGGTGCCTTCCTTCCGGTTCCGCACCAGAGTAAGGGGAGAGGGGTGGGTGTTGAGGGTCAGCTGAGCAAAGCTCTCGGCATCCCTTGTTCAACGGGCTGGGTGGAGTCCAGATGGCCCCAGGCGATCAACCGGTGGCTGTGCCCCCACGGCGGGTCGCACGTGGTCAGGGTCAGATAGCGGCCGGGGGCGGTGTAGGGGGTCGCGGACCTGTCCAGCGGGGCGGGCAGCGGGTTGATGACGCCGATGTCGTCCGGCAGCGTGAGGTACGGCGGTTTGTCGATCACGTAGGTGTACCAGGTGACACCGTCGGTGAGGACGACCTTGTCGCCGGGCCGCAGTTCGGGGAAGTCCTCGAACGGATCGCCGTAAGTCCGGCGGTGCCCCGCCACCGCGAAGTTGCCCTGGGCGCCGAGCCGGGCGGTGCCCGCGTAGTGGCCGAGGCCGTGCTGCAGGTCGTCGGTGCTGGTGCCCTCCAGCACCGGCTTGTGCCAGTCGTCGCCGAGCCGGGGGATGTACATGACCGCGAACGGCTGCCCGTCGTGGTACGTGGCGGGGGCCGGGTTGGCGGCGGAGCTGACCGGGGTCCTCGCCCACCGGTCCTGGAGCGTACCGACCTCGTTGTCCATCGCGTGGTTCGCGCGGACACCGGTCCAGAAGAGCAGGTAGACCACCAGCAGGACGATCAACGCCCCTGCGGTGACGCACAGTTCGCTGATGGTGCGTACGATCCCGCGTACGGTCAGCGTCACGCGGATCACCTCCAGCCACTGCCGGGTGCTATCCCATGGGCTGTGCGTAATGGAGATCCACTGTGCCCGAGTACCCCGGAAGAGTCACCTGGTTGTGCGCCTCGACTTTCCAGCCGAGCCCGTACGCGGTCACGTACTGCCGGTAGTTGGTGATCGAGGGATCCTGGTCGAGTGCGGTGCGCAGCGCGTTCTGGTCCCCCACCGCGGTGACCGTGTACGGCGGCGAGTAGACGCGGCCCTGCAGGAGCAGGGTGTTGCCCACGCAGCGGACCGCGCTGGTGGAGATCAGCCGCTGGTCCATCACCTGGATGCCCTGGGCGCCGCCCCGCCACAGCGCGTTGACCACGGCCTGGAGGTCCTGCTGGTGGATGACGAGGTCGTTGGGCTGGGGTTCCGGGACACCGGGGACCCGGGCGGTGGCATTGGGGGGTGCGTCATTGAGCGTGACCGTGATGCTGTTGCCGGTCAGCGGCCTGGTACCGGCGGCACGCGCCAGGGCTTCGGTTCTGCTCTGGTCGGCGGCGCTCTGGCCGCTCTCCCGGTGCGCGAGGGAGTCGACCTCGCCGCGCAGTCCGGAGAGCTGCTGTTCCAGCTCCGCGTTCTGGTGGCTCTTGCCGCGGATCAGGTCGGAGGTACGCAGCAGAGAATCGTCACTGCGGATATTGCCGCCGTGCGCGGTGTCGAAGCTGGTCCAGAACAACACACCGGCAAGCGCGAAGACCGCGGCCGAGAGTACCTTCGGCAGTGCGGGGCGTCGGGCGGGGCGTACCGGAGCACCAGCGGAATCGCTCATGGGACCCTTATCTCCTTCGCACCCGCGGAAGCACTACGCTAACGGACGCCCGGGGGCGCCTCAGCACGCTCCCGGCCTGGCGAATCACACCACATCCGCCCTGCGTGTCCCGCAGCGCATCGACAGGAGACCCCCTCGTGCCGAAGTCACGGATCCGCAAGAAGGCCGACTTCACTCCGCCGCCGGAGAAGACCGCCGCGTTCAAGCTGAAGTCGGCCCGCCGCTGGGTCGCCCCGCTGATGCTGGCGCTGTTCCTCATCGGCCTGGCATGGATCGTGGTCTTCTACGTGACCACGGGGAATCTGCCGATCGAGGCCATGGGCAACTGGAACATCGTGGTGGGCTTCGGCTTCATCGCGGCGGGGTTCGTCGTCTCGACCCAGTGGAAGTAGCGGTCCCGTTGGAGGCCCCCGCGCGGGGCCTCCGGACGAGGGTGTGACAAGGGCCGCCACGCGCGGGCGGGCCGCCGCGTCAACTTCTCGCCTGGACCGTCCACAGAGTTATCCACAGGGGCATCCACAGTGGGGAAAAGGTCGGAAGATCTGTGGATAACCCCCCGCCGGTTGACACCAGTGTGACCAGCGATTCGCCACACCGGTCGCCCATCACCGGTCGAGCTTGCCGCGATCTTGCTGGTGAAACGTATATGTGGGCAGGTCGCGAGGGTTCCGCCCACAGGATGCACAGGGCCTTGCACACTCTGTGGATAAGTGCGATGAACGCCCGTGCTCAGCCGTTGATCCGCATCACGCCCGCGACCACCGCGCCGATGATCACCAGGCTCATCGCGGCGCAGGTTCCCCACTGCACGAGGGCCCGCCGCTCGCGCGGAGCGTGCACCATTCCGTAGGCGATGACCGTACCCGTCACCAGGCCGCCGACATGTGCGCGCCAGTCGATGGTCTGCGACTGGGCGAAGGTGAAGAGCAGGTTCAACACGATGATCGCGACGATCGGCCGCAGATCGTAGTTGAGCCGCCGCATCAGGACGAACGTGGCGCCGAGCAGACCGAAGATCGCCCCGGACGCACCCAGCGACTCCGACCCGGCTCCGGCGACCAGGAACGACAGGGCGCTACCGCCCAGTCCGGACAGCAGATACAGCGTCAGATAACGGGCCCTGCCGAGGGCGACCTCAAGGCCGGGGCCGATCCACCACAGCGACAGCATGTTGAAGCCGATGTGGATGAGCTGCTGGTGCAGGAAGATCGCGGTCAGCAGCCGGTAGTACTGGCCCTCGGCGACGCCGATCGTGGCGTGGAACGGCGGCGGTGGCCAGGCGCCGACCAGCGCCAGGTCCTCGACCAGCTTGCTGCCCTGCGCCTGCACGGCGAGGAAGACCGCGATGTTGATCCCGATCAGGATCGTGGTGATCAGGCGCGGGTTGGCGACCATCGTGCCGCCCGCGACGGTGCGCGGACGCGACGCCGACTGGTGGCTCCCGCTTATGCACTCCGGGCACTGGAAGCCGACCGAAGCACTGACCATGCACTCCGGGCAGATCGGACGGTCGCAGCGGGAGCAGCGCACACCCGTCTCGCGGTCGGGATGCCGGTAGCAGCAGACCGCCTGGTCCATGGTCATTCTTCTTCCCTCTACCGACGTAGGTTCCCTCTGCCGAAGCACGCCACGCTTCCGTGCGCCACCTCGCCGAACTTCGCGCCCCGCGCGTCCATACGAATGAATACGGACGGGCGGGGCGTCGGAGTTCCCGGAGACCCGGGGACGGGTTCAGCCCTAGCGCTTCTCCACCACGACGCTCTCGATGACCACGTCGTTGACCGGGCGGTCGGTGCGCGGGTTGGTCTGGGTGCCGGCGATGGCGTCGACGACCTTCTTGCTCGCGTCGTCGGCGACCTCGCCGAAGATGGTGTGCTTGCGGGTCAGCCACGCGGTCGGCGACACCGTGATGAAGAACTGCGAGCCGTTGGTGCCCGGGCCGGCGTTGGCCATGGCCAGCAGGTACGGCTTGTCGAACGCGAGGTCCGGGTGGAACTCGTCGGCGAACTTGTAGCCCGGGCCACCGGTGCCGTTGCCGAGCGGGTCACCGCCCTGGATCATGAAGCCGGAGATGACGCGGTGGAAGACCGTGCCGTCGTAGAGGCGGTCCGTGGTCTTCGCGCCCGTCTCCGGGTTGACCCACTCGCGCTCACCCTGGGCAAGCTCCACGAAGTTCTTCACGGTCTTGGGAGCGTGGTCCGGCAGAAGCCGGATGGTGATGTCTCCCTGATTGGTCTTGAGGGTGGCGTAGAGCTGCTCGGCCACGACGTACCTTCCATAGACTTCACTGACAACCATGAATCCTCGCACGGGTGGACTTCCGACGAGTAGCCCGACCGCACGACGGGCCGGTTGTGCCCCGGATGACTGAACGCACATGCCATACGGCGCGCGAGCGGGCATGATCTCTATTTGGGTGGAAAGGCGAAATACCGTCCGCCACCGAGAAGGAGGTTTCTCGTGACCCGCAAGGACAGCGTGCGCCACGCAGCCGCGGCGACCAAGGAAGGCGTGCTGCACGCGGCGGAGGTGGTGGCACCGTACGCAGGCACGGCGAAGGACACCGCCGCGCACTACGCGGACGAGGCGCGCCGGAAGCTCGCGCCGAAGGTGTCGTCCGCCGCGAACACGGCCGCGATCCAGGCCCGCGCCCAATACGACGCCTATCTGCAACCCCGCATCGCCCAGGCGTTGGACGTCGTACCACCAGGTGTCAGCGCGACGGCCACCGAGGCCACCAAGCGCGCCCGAAAAACCGCCCGGCAGGCCGCCGACTACGCGGCCCCCCGCGTCGGCCAGGCCGCCCAGGCGGCCCGCGCCGCGGCGGAGCCGGTGCGCGAGGAGGCCGCCGCACGCGCCGCGGCCGCGTTCGCCGCACTGCGCGCCGGGGTTTCGGCGGCCGACATCGAGAAGTTGGCCAGGCGGCACGACCGCCGGTGCCGGGTCGGCCGGCTCGCCAAGCGCGCTGCGGTGCTGGGCGTGCTGGTGGGCGGCTCGGTCGCGGCGGTCCGCTGGTGGCGTCGGCAGACCAGCCCGGACTGGCTGGTCGAGCCGCCCTCGGCGACCGAGATCGCGGACACCACGGAACCGAGCCGCACCACGCTGCACGCCGTGGACGGCTCGGGCGACGCCCTCGACCCCGAGGTGCGGGCCAAGCAGGCCGAAGCGGAGGCCACCGAACGGGAGAAGAAGAACCGCGGCCACAAGGGCTGACCGCATGACCGGCGGGAGACGGCACGTCTCCCGCCGCTCACACACCCGGCGGCCTACTGCTGCCCCGTGCCCGCCATGACCGCCGGGGCACCGCGCAACGTCAGCAGCGCGGCCACGCCACCCACGGCCAGCAGCACCGCGCCGACCAGCGTGGTGATGCCGTGGGAGCCGCCCGCCGCTGCGGCAAGGAAATACCGCCGCCACGGCGAGCAACCACGATGCGGGGACCAGCGGTCATACGGCTACCCCGGCGCACGAAACCCCGGTGGGCAAAGTGCCCTACTGGTCTGCCGTCAACGCCTCGAAGGCGCGGGCCCGGTCGAGGGACGCCCCCCGTCCGCGGGCGGCCTCGAAGGCGGGGGCGCCCAGCGCGGCGCGGGCGGTGGCCGTGATTCGGGGCTCCCGCGCAGCGTCGATCGCCTCGATACCGCACAACGCCCCTACCACGCCCAGCAGTTCCGCCGCTCGTTCGGGGACGCCGTCGAGCAGTGCGAGATCGGCCAGCGCCTCAGCGGCTCGCACCGCGATCGGCAGCATGCGCGGGACCAGACCGGTGCCGAGCACCCGGGCGAGGTGCGCCCGGGCCTGCTCGGCGCTGCCCTCCGCCACCGCCGTCCTGGCCAGCACGACCAGCCCGCTCGCTCGTACCAGGTCGCCGGAGAACGATCCGGCAGGACACTCGTCAAGCGCCAGCTCACACATCCGGCGTGCCTGCGCGAGGTCCCCGCGCAGCAGGGCGCTCTCGCCCAGACCGAGATGGGCCGCGGCCAGCACGTCGAGCGCGCCCATGCCGCGCGCCAGCTCCACCGCCCGCCGGAATCCCGCGTCCGCCGCCTCGAAGTCCCCGGCCCGCGCGAGGCTCGCGGAGCGCAGGGACAGCTGTTCCACGGTTTCCTGACCGGCCTCCAACTGTGCGGTGAGCGCGAGGGCCTGGTCGAACAGTGCGACGGAGCGGGGCAGTTCACCGCGGAACGCCGCGAGTTCGGCACGCCATGACAGGGCCATCGCCATACCCCAGCGGTCGCCGACGGTACGGAAGGCGGCGAACGCCCGGTCCACCTCGGCTTCGCTGTCGGCGATCCTGGCGTGCACGATCCACAGCTCGACGCCGGTGCCCAGGCTCAGCAGCGCGCGGGACCACATATCAGGGTGGTGTGCGGACTCCGGCAGGTCGATCGGCCGGTCCGGGACGCCCTCGTACGTCCCCCACAGCAGCATGAGCACGGGATAGCGCCGCGGCAGCGAATCGCCGCGCCCGGCGACCTTCCTCGCGGCGGCCAGGTGCGGCGCCAGCCACTCGGCGTTGGGCGCGCCGGACGCGGCCGCCAGCACGCACAGCGCATGCTCCTCCGCCAGCCCGGCGGGCGGGTTCGGCCCGATCGCGGCCAGCACCTGCCGCGCCGGAGCGACCCCTTCGTAGCGCACCCCGCGCAGCGTCCAGTACGTGGACAGACCGCCGAAGAACCGCAGCGCGGTGGCGGTGTCGCCGTCCGCGACGGCGCGGCGCAGGGCCGCGTGCAGGTTGTCGTGCTCCGCACGGATCCGTGCCAGCCAGTCGAGTTGCTCCGCCCTGCGCAGATACGGTTCGGCGGTGGTGGCCAGCTCGCGGAAGTACCCGACGTGGGCGCGGCGCACGGCGTCGGACTCACCGGCCTCTTCGAGCCGTTCCGCGCAGTACGCGCGGATGGTCTCCAGCATGCGGAAGCGGACGCCGTCGGAGCCGTCCGGCCGGTCGGCCACCACCAGCGACTTGTCGACCAGCGACTCGGTCAGGTCGAGTACGCCGGTCGCCTCGATGCCCGCCGCCGCACCGTCGGCCTGGTCCGCGCACACCGCCTCGGCGGCGGCCAGCGTCCAGCCCCCGGCGAAGACGGAGGCCCGACGCAGGACGGCGCGCTCCGGCTCGGCCAGCAGGTCCCAGCTCCAGTCGACGACCGCGCGCAGCGTGCGCTGCCGCGGCTGGGCGGTACGGCCGCCCCGGGAGAGCAGGCGGAAGCGCTCGTCGCCCAGGGAGCCGGGGACGGCGTCGGACGGTTCGCGCTCGGGCGGCAACGCGCCGAGGCGGGCGGCGATATCGGCCGCGGAGAGCGAACGCAGCCGCGCGGCGGCCAGTTCGATGGCGAGCGGTAGCCCGTCGAGCGCCTCGCAGATCCGCAGCACCGCGGCCAGATCGCCGTCCCGCACGGCATCCGGCCGGACGGCGGCGGCACGTTCGGTGAACAGCCGTACCGCCGGGAACTCCAGCGCACCCGGGGCATCGGTCCCCGGCGGCGGCAGCGGCAACGGGGGTACGGCGCACAGGACTTCGCCCGTGACGCCGAGCGCCTCCCGGCTGGTGGCGAGGACGCGCAGCGCCGGGCAGTCGGCCAGCAGACGGGCGACGAGCTGGGCGACGGCCTCGACGAGGTGTTCGCAGTTGTCGAGCACCAACAGGGTCGGGCGGTCGGCGAGCGCCGCCGTCAGCCGCGTCGCCGGATCCTGCGCGCTGTGGGCGGCGGGCATCAGTCCCGCCTCCCGCACCCCGAGGGCGCCTAGCAGCGTCTGCGGCACTTCGGCACCGTCGCTGACCCCGGAAAGGCCGACGAAGCACACCTCGCCCGGATGCCGTCCGGCCGCCTCCACCGACAGCCGGGTCTTGCCCGCTCCTCCGGGCCCGATCAGCGTGACCAGGCGCGCGGTGACCAACCGCTCCTCGATGGACTTGAGTTCGGCAATCCGCCCGACGAAGCTGCCCAGTTGGGCCGGGAGCGAGTGACGGACGGGCGGCTCGCAGGCCCCGCCGAGTTCCGGATCGGCCCTCAGCACCGCCAGATGCGCGCCAGCCAACTCCGGCCCCGGGTCGGCGCCGAGCGACTCGGCCAGTAGCCGCCGCGCCTCCTCGTAGACGGCCAGCGCCTCGGCGCCCTGCCCGCTGCCGTACAAGGCGCGCATCAACTGGGCACGGATCCGCTCCCGCAGGGGGTGTTCCGCCACCAGATCGCGCAGCTCGGGGACCAGGTCGCGGTGGGCGCCGAGCGCCAGCTCGGCGGCGATGCGGTCCTCCACGGCCGCCAGCCGCAGTTCCTCTAGCCGGGTGATCTGCGCCGCGGCGAAGGGCGCCGAGCCGACGTCGGCCAGCGCGGGTCCCCGCCAGACCGCGAGCGCGTCGCGCAGCAGCCCTGCCGCCCGGACGGCGTCACCCGAGGCGAGGGCGGTGCGCCCGTGCCCGGCCAGGCGCTCGAAGCGGTGCACATCCACCTCGTCCGGGTCGACGGCCAACCGGTATCCGGCGGGATGGTGCTCGATGGGTTCGTCCAGCGCGGAGCGCAGCCGGGACAGCTGAGACTGCACGGCGTTGGCGACGCCCACCGGGGGATCCTCGCCGTAGAGCCCGTCGACCAGCCGCTGGGCGGGAACGACGCGTCCGGCGTGCAGCAGCAGCAACGCGAACAGCGCCCGCCGCCCAGGCCCACCCAACGCGACCGCCCCACCGTCGGCACGCAGCGCTCGCGTCTCCCCCAGAATCCCGAATCGCACAGGCCCGATTGTCCCTTGATCGCGGTCGCGACTCCACGGTCCGGCTGTCAGCGCGGGGGTGGGACAGCACGGGGTGACGGAAAAACGAACCAGCCGGGCCGCCTCTCGGCGTCCCGGCTGGTTGTGGGAGTGGAGCCTAGGGGAGTCGAACCCCTGACATCTGCCATGCAAAGACAGCGCTCTACCAACTGAGCTAAGGCCCCTCGGCGTGCAGCGGGGCACGCCGCAGACCAGGGTACCGGGTAGTCGGGGGAATCATGTACACGGTTTTGACCGGAGCAGGGGCGGGCCGGGCTCCGTAGGATGGTTTTGCAGTATTCGCAGCCGCAAACAGGAGCTGGGATGGACATCTCGCCGCCTCAGGACGCCGCCGTGCGGGCCCAGGAGCAGCAACGTGGGTGGTACGGGGAACCGCTGGGGGATCTGTTCCGGCGGCTGATCGGGGACCTCGGGCTGAACCAGGCGCGGCTCGCCTCGGTTCTCGGGCTGTCCGCGCCCATGCTGTCGCAGCTGATGAGCGGGCAGCGGGCCAAGATCGGCAATCCGGCGGTGGTACAGCGGCTGCAGCTGCTTCGGGAGCTGTCCGCGCAGGTGGCGGATGGTGCGGTGACGGCCGTGGAGGCGGCCGCCCGGATGGAGGAGATCCGTGAGGCGGCCGGGTCCGCACTGCTGGGCAGCACCACGCAGTCCACGGGCGGGCGGTCGGCCCCGTCGCCGCGCCGGGTGGTGCGGGAGATCCAGTCGTTGCTGCGGTCGCTCGGCTCCGCCGACGAGCTGCTCGGCGCGGCAGGCGCCCTCGCCGACAGCCATCCGCAACTGGCAGAGTTCCTTCGTGTGTACGGCGCGGGGCGCACGGACGACGCGGTGGCGCACTTCGAGGCGCATCAGGACTGAACACTAGGGCTGAGGGGCGCGCGGCATGGGTGAGGTTTTCGCGGGCCGCTACGAACTGGTCGACCCGATCGGACGCGGCGGCGTGGGAGCGGTCTGGCGCGCCTGGGATCTGCGGCGGCGC
Source organism: Streptomyces sp. NPDC020096 (assembly GCA_040631425.1). Lineage (GTDB taxonomy): Bacteria > Actinomycetota > Actinomycetes > Streptomycetales > Streptomycetaceae > Streptantibioticus_A. The sequence continues at coordinate 315,434 of JBEYJY010000001.1, read as the reverse complement.
AGATACGTGGCGGCCAAGGTGCTCCAGCAGGGCGACGCGCACTCGCTGCTGCGCTTCGTCCGGGAGCAGGCACTGCGGATCGACCATCCGCATGTGCTGGCCCCGGCCAGCTGGGCGGCCGACGACGAAAAGGTGCTGTTCACCATGGACCTGGTGCGCGGCGGCTCGTTCGCGCACCTGATCGGGGACTACGGGCCGCTGCCGCCGCGGTATGTGTGCGTGCTGCTCGACCAGTTGCTGGCCGGGCTGACCGCGGTGCACGCGGAGGGCGTGGTGCACCGGGACATCAAGCCCGCCAACGTCCTGCTGGAGGCGACCGGAACGGGTCGCCCGCATGTGCGGCTGTCCGACTTCGGCATCGCGATGCGCAAGGGCGAGCCGCGGCTCACCGACACCAACTACGTGGTGGGTACGCCGGGTTACTTCGCGCCCGAGCAACTGATGGGCGCCGAGCCGGACTTCCCCGCCGATCTCTACGCGGTGGGCCTGGTCGCCCTCTATCTGCTCACCGGGCGCAAGCCGGATTCCCAGGCGTTGGTCGAGCGGTTCTTGGAGTACGGCGTTCCGAACGCGCCGCAGGGCGTGCCGGAGCCGCTGTGGCAGGTCATCGCCACGCTGCTGAACCCGAACCCGGAGGCCAGGTTCCGTACCGCCACCGGGGCGCGCAAGGCGTTGGCCTCGGCCGTGGAACTGCTGCCCGAGCCGGATATCGACGATGAGCCGATCGAGGTCTTCGACCAACTCGGGCCGCTGCCCGAGGGGTTCGGTCCGGACGGTCCGATCCGGGTCGCCCCACGGATCGTCGAGACCGAGGAGTTCACCGAGACCGGCGGCTTCCCGTTGCCCGCACCGCAGGCCCGTGTCCGTACGGCGAGCGGAGCGATGCCCCGGCCGCCCGCCGTACCGCCCGCGGTCTCGTCGGGCGGGCCGCTCGCCGAGGCGACCCGGCCGTACACCTCGGTGCCGGTGGCCGACGAACCGGCGGCGGTCCGCAGGACCCCCGGTCCCAGGGCCAGGGTCGTGGTGCCGGTGCTCGTGGTCGCGGTGCTCTGCTTCGCGGTGGGCATCTGGGCGCTCACCGCGGCGTAGCGGACGTCACCTTCTGCGGGCCCGTAGCGCCCACACGGCGAGACCGGCCACCAGCGCTGTGCCCGTTCCCAGTCCGCCGTAGCCGACGGCCAGCAGCATGCGGTTCGGGGTACCGGCGCCGTCGCCGCCCGCCACCGCGGTCGCGGTGACTCCGAATCCGGCTTTGGCGGCGTCCCCCGTGTACCGGGGACCGGGCTGCGGGGTGCCGGTCACGGCGAGCCGCAAGGTGACGTCCACGCCGCCGGTGGTGTACCTCGCGACATCGGGGTGCAGGCTCAGCTGCACGTAGTACCAGCCCGCCACCGGCGCGGAGTTGATCCTGACATCCGCGGACTCCCGGTTGAGATAGTCCACCGTGGGCGTCTGGGCGGTAACCGCCGCCTGGGCGCCGCTGTACGAGGCATCGGCGCCGCTCACCTGGCCACGTGCCGGGTTGTAGACCACAAGGCGCACTCCACTGGTGGAGAAGCCGCCGGTGCCGGTCTTGTCGGCGTTGGCGAACTCGGCGGTGGCGGTGAGCCGTTGGCCCCAGTCGACCGGGACCCGGTAGAAGTGCGTCTCGCCGGGCGCCAGATGGTCCTGGTACACCCCGGTCCCGGGCAGACGGGCGGCGCCGCCGTCCATGTCCGGGTCGCCTACCACCGGCCTGGGTGAGCCGCTGACCGCCGGGGGTGTCGCCGTTTCATAGCTCTGAACCGGCCCGGAGCCCACCCCGCTCGCCGGGGGTTCGGACATATACCGGATGTCCAGCGGCCAGTCCTCGGCGCTGGAGGCGGTCGCACTGACGCGCTGTACGGACAGCAGGTAGTCACCGGCCTGCTGGCAGGTGGCGTCCAGCTTGATGGTGCGCAGTACCGCGCCGCCCACCGGCTGCACCGCGCCGTCCGCGCCGAACCGCGCGTCGTACGCGTCGCACTCCGTGCCGTCCCTGCCGAGTAACTTCAGGCTGACGCCGTCCAGAAAGCCGACGCTGCTGCCGCGCGGGGGCAGCGCGAAGACCGACAGATAGGCGGAGGACAGGGCGTCCAGCCGTACCGCGTAGTACTTGGTGCCGCCCTTGGCAAGGGTGTCCTGGTAGGTGTGTCCGGCCGTCAGCTGCGGTGCGGTGGTGCTCTTCGCCGTTCCGGCGATCCGTTCACCGTGCGGCACCCAGGCCGCGGTGGACGTGTCCGCCACCGCGCTCGCACCGGGCAGCGCAAGGGCCACCAACACCGCGAGCGCCGCCAGGATGCCTAGCCGGTCCCTTGCCACGCCCCACCCCTCGATCTTTGCTTACGCGAAGATATTGATGTGCGTATGCGAATTCAATAGGGAGTGCAACAGCGAAGCCCCGACCGCGAGGCGGTCGGGGCCCGGCTGAGACTACGACTACGGGGCTCAGGCGCTCGTGCCGGAACCTGCCGGTACGGAGTCGGTCGCCTCCGTCCACAGGTCCTGCTCGGCGCGGTCCGCCTGGATCTGGCGGTACACGAGGAGCCCGCCGATGGCGGCCAGTGCGACCAGGAGAAACTTCTTCACCGCGCGACCTCGTCCTTCTTACGTTGGGAGTCCTCCGATGCGCCCGATGATACACACCGGTTGATATAGAACGGTGACCTAGGCCCGACTCGGTCAACTCCCGTCAGCGACAAGCCGAAGGGGCCAGCCACTCGATCGAGTGGCTGGCCCCTTCGCGCTGGTGGGGCTAACAGGACTTGAACCTGTGGCCTCTTCCTTATCAGGGAAGCGCTCTAACCGTCTGAGCTATAGCCCCGCGCTGCACCGAAAGATTAGCGCACAGGTGGCGCTGTCCCAAAATCGATAGCGGAGCGTGGTTACTCGTCCTCGGCGAGGGTGAGCTCGACACCGCCGACGAAGCCCGCCGTCAGGTTGTAGAGGAACGAACCGAGCGTGCCCAGCGCCGTCATCAGCACCACGTCGATCACCGCGATGACCGAGGTGAACGCGACGACATGGGAGAGCGACAGGAAGGACTGCAGGTCGAAGCCGTGCTGCTGGCCCGAGCCGGTCGCCTCGCTGATGGTGCCGCCGACCGTGGAGAAGACGCCCAGCGCGTCCAGCACCATCCACAGCACGGACACCGCGACGATCGTGCAGACGCCGAGCGCGATGGAGAACAGGAAGCTGACCTTCATCACCGACCAGGGGTCGGCCTTGGAGACCCGCAGCCGGGCGCTGCGGGTGCGCGGCGTCGCCCGGGCGGCCGCCGGGCGCGGCTTGCGCACACCGCCCTGTACGGGCAGCCCGGCGACGCCCTGCGGCGGCTGGTAGGCCTGCGGCGGGTGGTGCGGCTGCGCCGGGCGCGACGCCCTGCCAGCCTGCGTCCCCGTACCGTCCGCGGCGGAGCCACGGGCACCGCCGACCGGGGCGGCCTCGGTGGCGGCTCCCGGCCGTCCGTCCGCCCCTGCGCCGCCCGCGGCAGCGCCCGTGGCTCCACTCACGGTTTACTCCTCCGGCTCGTTGACCGCGGACTCCGTGCCCACGGCACTCTCGGCTGCCTGGGCGTCGGCCTCATCGACTTCATCGGCTTCCTCGCCCGCCTCGGCGTTGCGGGCGATGCCGACCACGGCGTCCCGCTTGCCCAGGTTGATCAGTTGGACGCCCATGGTGTCACGGCCCGTCTCCCTGACCCCGCTGACCCGCGTACGGATCACACCGCCACCGAGCGTGATGGCGAGGATCTCATCGGTCTCCTCGACCACCAGCGCGCCGACCAGCGAGCCCCGGTCCTCCACGATCTTGGCGGCCTTGATGCCGAGGCCGCCACGGCCCTGGACCCGGTACTCGTCCACCGGGGTGCGCTTGGCGTACCCACCGTCGGTGGCGGTGAAGACGAACGTACCCGCCCGCACCACATTCATCGAGAGCAGTTCGTCACCTTCACGGAAACTCATGCCCTTCACACCCGAGGTGGCCCGGCCCATCGGCCGCAGCGCGTCGTCGGTGGCGGTGAACCGGATGGACTGCGCCTTGCGGCTCACCAGCAGCAGATCGTCCTCGGACGAGACCAGCTCGGCGCCGATCAGCTCGTCCTCGCGGCCGTCGTCCATCTCGCGCAGGTTGATCGCGATGACGCCGCCGGAGCGCGGGGAGTCGTAGTCCTTCAGCGGGGTCTTCTTCACCAGACCCGACTTCGTGGCCAGCACCAGGTAGGGCGCCGCCTCGTAGTTGCGGATCGCCATGACCTGGGCGATGTGCTCGTCCGGCTGGAAGGCCAGCAGGTTAGCCACGTGCTGGCCGCGCGCGTCTCGTCCGGCGTCCGGCAGCTCGTACGCCTTGGCCCGGTAGACCCGGCCCTTGTTGGTGAAGAACAGCAGCCAGTGGTGGGTGGTGGTGACGAAGAAGTGGTCGACGATGTCGTCCTGCTTCAGCTGGGTACCCCGCACGCCCTTGCCGCCGCGCTTCTGCGAGCGGTAGTGCTCGGTCTTGGTGCGCTTGACGTAGCCGCCACGGGTGATCGTGACGACGATGTCCTCCTCGGCGATCAGGTCCTCGATGGACATGTCGCCGTCGAACGGCACCAGCTTGCTGCGGCGGTCGTCGCCGAACTTCTCCACCAGCGCGGTCAGCTCCTCGCTGATGATGCCGCGCTGCCGCTCGGGGGAGACCAGGATCGCGTTGTACTCGTTGATCTTCGCCTGCAGATCGTCGTGCTCGGCGACGATCTTCTGGCGCTCCAGGGCGGCCAGTCGACGCAGCTGCATCTCCAGGATCGCGTTGGCCTGGATCTCGTCGATCTCCAGCAGGCCCATCAGGCCCTCGCGCGCGATCTCGACCGTGTCGCTGCGCCGGATCAGCGCGATGACCTCGTCGATCGCGTCCAGCGCCTTGAGCAGACCGCGCAGGATGTGTGCGCGCTCCTCGGCCTTGCGCAGCCGGAACTTGGTGCGCCGGACGATGACCTCGACCTGGTGCGTCACCCAGTGGCGGATGAACGCGTCCAGCGAGAGCGTGCGCGGCACCCCGTCCACCAGCGCCAGCATGTTGGCGCCGAAGTTGGTCTGCAGATCGGTGTGCTTGTAGAGGTTGTTGAGCACGACCTTGGCGACCGCGTCCCGCTTCAGCACGATGACCAGGCGCTGACCGGTACGCGACGAGGTCTCGTCGCGTACGTCGGCGATGCCGCCGATCTTGCCGTCCTTCACCAGGTCGGCGATCTTCTGCGCCAGGTTGTCCGGGTTGGTCTGGTACGGCAGCTCGGTGACCACCAGGCACTGGCGGTTCTGGATCTCCTCGACCTCGACCACCGCGCGCATGGTGATCGAGCCGCGCCCGGTGCGGTACGCCTCCTCGATGCCGCGGCGGCCGACGACCAGCGCACCGGTCGGGAAGTCCGGGCCCTTGATCCGCTCCATGAGGGCTTCGAGCAGCTCCTCGTTGGAGGCGTTCGGGTTGGCCAGGTACCACTGGGCGCCGTCGGCCACCTCGCGCAGGTTGTGCGGCGGGATGTTGGTGGCCATACCGACCGCGATACCGGCGGAGCCGTTGATCAACAGGTTCGGGAACCGGGACGGCAGGACCGTCGGCTCCTGGTTGCGGCCGTCGTAGTTGTCCTGGAAGTCGACGGTGTCCTCGTCGATGTCCCGGACCATCTCCATGGACAGCGGGGCCATCTTGCACTCGGTGTAGCGCATGGCGGCCGCGGGGTCGTTGCCCGGAGAGCCGAAGTTGCCGTTGGAGTCGACCAGCGGCATCCGCATCGCCCACGGCTGCGCGAGGCGGACCAGGGCGTCGTAGATCGAGGCGTCACCGTGCGGGTGGTACGTACCCATGACGTCACCGACGACACGGGCGCACTTGTAGAAGCCCTTCTCCGGCCGGTATCCGCCGTCGTACATCGCGTACAGCACACGGCGGTGCACCGGCTTGAGGCCGTCGCGTACGTCGGGCAGGGCGCGGCTGACGATCACGCTCATCGCGTAGTCGAGGTAGCTGCGCTGCATCTCCGTCTCAAGCCCGACGGGCTCGACGCGAAGCCCGACGCCTTCGACGGCGGCGGGTCCGCCCTCGGGCGTGACGGGGGTCGGGGAACCCTCAGGGGTGATGGGGGTCTCGTCGGCCATTGCTGGTCAAATCCTTTCGCGCTACAGGCAGTTCGGGGGCCGACTCGACTTAGATGTCGAGGAAGCGGACGTCCTTGGCGTTGCGCTGGATGAACGAGCGCCGCGCCTCGACGTCCTCGCCCATCAGCACCGAGAACAGGTCGTCCGCCTGCGCCGCGTCGTCCAGGGAGACCTGGCCGAGCACCCGGTGGTCCACGTCCATGGTGGTGACCCGCAGCTCCTCGGCGTTCATCTCACCGAGGCCCTTGAAGCGCTGTACGGAGTCGTCCTTGGTGCGCTTGCCCCGCTGCCGCCCGAGTTCGATCAGGGCGTCGCGCTCGCGGTCGGAGTAGGCGTACTCGAAGTCGTCCTTGCCCCACTTGATCTTGTAGAGCGGCGGACGCGACAGGTACACGTGCCCGGCCTCGACCAGCGGACGCATGAAGCGGAACAGGAAGGTCAGCAGCAGGGTGTTGATGTGCTGACCGTCGACATCGGCGTCCGCCATCAAGATGATCTTGTGGTAGCGGAGCCTGGTGATGTCGAAGTCCTCGTGCACACCCGTGCCGAAGGCCGAGATCAGCGCCTGGATCTCCTGGTTCTGCAGGATCTTGTCGATCCTGGACTTCTCCACGTTGAGGATCTTGCCGCGGATCGGGAGGATCGCCTGGTACTCGGGGTTTCGGCCGGACTTGGCCGAGCCGCCCGCGGAGTCACCCTCGACGATGAAGATCTCGCACTTCGCCGGGTCGTTGGACTGGCAGTCGCTGAGCTTGCCGGGCAGCGACGCGGTCTCCAGCAGGCCCTTGCGACGGGTCAGGTCGCGGGCCTTGCGGGCGGCGACCCGGGCCGTGGCAGCCTGGATGGACTTGCGGATGATGTCCGCGGCCTCACTGGGGTTGCGGTCCAGCCAGTCGGTGAGGTGCTCGTGCACCACCTTCTGCACGAAGGTCTTGGCCTCGGTGTTGCCCAGCTTGGTCTTGGTCTGGCCCTCGAACTGCGGCTCGCCCAGCTTGACCGAGATGATCGCGGTCAGACCCTCGCGGATGTCCTCACCGCTGAGGTTGTCGTCCTTCTCACGCAGCAGCTTCTTGTCCCTGGCGTAACGGTTGACCAGGCCGGTCAGCGCGGCGCGGAAGCCCTCCTCGTGGGTACCGCCCTCGTGCGTGTGGATGGTGTTCGCGAAGGAGTAGACACCCTCGGTGTACTGGGTGTTCCACTGCATCGCGACCTCGATGGAGAGCATCCGCTCCTTGTCCTCGGACTCGATGCTGATCACCGAGGGGTGGATCACCTCACCCTTGCGGGAGTTGAGGTACTTCACGAAGTCGACGATGCCGCCCTCGTAGTGGTACCGCACCGAGAGCGGGTTGCCGTTCTCGTCGACGTGCTCCGGACGCTCGTCTGTGAGCGCGATCGTCAGTCCCTTGTTGAGGAACGCCATCTCCTGGAAACGCCGGGAGAGCGTCTCGAAGGAGTACTCGGTGGTCTCGAAGATGTCCGGGTCCGCCCAGAACGTGACCGTGGTGCCGGTCTCGTCGGTCGCCTCGTTCTTCTGCAGCGGGGCGGTGGGCACGCCGAGCTTGTAGTCCTGGGTCCAGCGGTGGCCGTCCGTCCTGACCTCGACCGACACCTTGGTCGACAGCGCGTTGACGACCGACACGCCGACGCCGTGCAGACCGCCGGAGACCGCGTAGCCGCCGCCGCCGAACTTGCCGCCCGCGTGCAGCACGGTGAGCACGACCTCGACGGCGGGCTTGCCCTCGGAGGGGATGATGCCCACCGGGATACCACGGCCGTTGTCCACCACGCGGACGCCGCCGTCGGGCAGGATCGTCACGTCGATGGTGTCGGCGTGCCCGGCCATCGCCTCGTCGACGGAGTTGTCGACCACCTCTTGGACGAGGTGGTGCAGGCCGCGCTCGCCGGTGGAGCCGATGTACATACCGGGGCGCTTGCGGACCGCGTCGAGGCCTTCGAGGACGGTGATCGCGCTGGCGTCGTACGACGCGCCTCCCGGCGCCGCGTCGGAGCCCGCTGTGGATGTGTGGTTCTCGTTGGGGTTGCCGGAATCGGCCACGAAGCGCCCTTTCTGGCACAGCACGAGCCGACTCCGTGCGTGCAGGAGCGGCTGCGTCGTTCGACATGTTCCGCTGGGGTTCCCCCTGCCGGAGGCGAGGGGTGGGCGGTTGTCCCCCAGTCTACCGGTAGCGATGACATAGATGGGGGTTTGGCGGTACCTGAGTTCGCATGTGCCGCCCGATGAGGCCTTGTACCGACTCCCCATACGCGGACCTGGGCTCTGAGACGCTCACAACGGCGCTCAGGGCTTCGGGCTGGTTACTTTGAGCACCGGCCCCACGACGGGCACCAGATGTGACACACGTCACCCATAGGTGTCCCCCGGACCCGTGCTGCCCGGAGCACGCAGCCGCCCGTACGAACGGGTGGGGCCGGACGGCCCCAGGACCTTGATCAACTTTACGGTGCCATGGCCCAGATCCGCATTGAGCCGGGCCACCAACTGCGGGGCGAGCAGTCGCAGTTGGGTCGCCCACGCGGTGGAGTCGCACCGTACGGTGAGGACCTTCTCCTCCTCGTCGTACCGCTGCGGCTCGCAGTGCTTGGCCAGGTCCTCGCCGACGATCTGCGGCCAGCGGCCCATCACCCCGCCGACCGCCGCCGGGGCCTCCCAGCCGCGCTCGGTGATCAGACGGCTGATCGCGGCGCCGAGTGGCAGCGGATCGCGCCCGTCTGCGCGGGCGCCGCTGCGCAGGCCGCCGCGCCGCGCCTGCTTCTTCTGCTGGGCGGCGGCGCCCCGGGCGCGCGCCTGCTCCTTGGCGGCGCGCAGTGCGACCCGGGCCAGATCGACACCGGACAGCTGCGGTTCCTCCGGCTGCTCGGTCACCGCCGCTGCACCGTCCCCTCGGCCACCGTGAAGCGCGCGCCCGCCAGCACGCCGGGCACATCGTCGTCGACCGCGGCCGTCACCAGCACCTGCTCACCGGGGGCGACCAGTTCGGCGAGGCGGTCGCGGCGCCTGTCGTCCAGTTCGGCGAAGACGTCGTCGAGGATCAGCACCGGCTCGCCGCCCGCACCGCCCTCCGCGCGCAGCAGGTCGTACGAGGCCAGCCGCAGCGCCAGCGCGTACGACCAGGACTCACCGTGGCTCGCGTACCCCTTCGCGGGCAGTCGGCCCAGGTTCAACAGCAGGTCGTCGCGGTGCGGTCCGACCAGCGTGACGCCGCGCTCGATCTCCTGCTTGCGCACCTCGGCGAGGGCGGCCAGCAGCACCTCGTACAGCTCCTCGCGGGTGGTGGCGCCCTTGTCCGCCTCGCCTGCCGAGCCGCGGTACTCGAAGCCGACCGGGCCGCCGCCGGGGGCCAGTCGCTCGTACGCCTTGTCGGCGAGCGGCTGCAGACTCGCGATCAGGTCCAGGCGCTGGGCGAGCAACTCGGCGCCGGACCGCGCCAGATGCTGGTCCCATACGTCGAGTGTCGACAGATCGGTCCCCGGACGCCCTCCGTGCCGACGCGCCAGCGCGGCGGACTTCAGCAGGGTGTTGCGCTGCTTGAGCACCCGGTCGTAGTCCTGCCGTACGCCCGCCATCCGCGGGGAGCGTGCGGTGATCAACTCGTCGACGAAACGGCGGCGTTCGGCCGGGTCGCCCTTGACCAGGGCCAGGTCCTCGGGGGCGAACAGCACCGTGCGTACGATCCCCAGCACATCGCGCGGGCGGACCTGTGAGGAGCGGTTGATGCGGGCGCGGTTGGCCTTGCCCGGGTTGATCTCCAGTTCGACCAGCTGCTGGCGCTCGCCGTGCACGACGGAGGCGCGGACCACGGCCCGGTCCGCACCGAGCCGTACCAGCGGTGCGTCCGAGGCGACGCGGTGGCTGCCGAGCGTGGCGAGATAGCCGACCGCCTCGACAAGGTTGGTCTTGCCCTGGCCGTTGGGGCCCACGAAAGCGGTGACGCCCGGGTCGAGCGGGACCTCGACCCGGGCGTAGGAGCGGAAGTCGGCGAGCGAAAGGTGCGCTACGTGCATCGCGTTGCTGTGGCGCGGATCGCGCCGACCTCCCCTGCTGGACTGCTGTTGATCAGACGTTCGGCGTCTCGACCGCATGGCCGCCGAACTGGTTGCGCAGCGCGGCGATCATCTTCATCTGCGGGGAGTCGTCCTGGCGCGACGCGAAACGGGCGAACAGCGACGCGGTGATCGCGGGCAGCGGCACAGCGTGGTTGATCGCCGCCTCGACCGTCCACCGGCCCTCGCCGGAGTCCTCCGCGTAGCCGCGCAGATTGTTCAGGTGCTCGTCCTGGTCCAGCGCGTTGACCGCGAGGTCGAGCAGCCAGGAACGGATGACGGTGCCCTCGCGCCAGGAGCGGAAGACCTCGCGGACGTCGGTGACCGAGTCCACGGCCTCCAGCAGCTCCCAGCCCTCGGCATACGCCTGCATCATGGCGTACTCGATGCCGTTGTGGACCATCTTGGCGAAGTGGCCCGCGCCGACCTTGCCCGCGTGGACCGCGCCGAAGTCGCCCTCGGGCCTGAGCGCGTCGAAGATCGGCTGGACCTTGGCCACGTTCTCCGCGTCGCCGCCGTACATCAGCGCGTAGCCGTACTCCAGGCCCCAGATGCCCCCGGAGACACCGCAGTCGACGAAGCCGATGCCGCGCTCGGCCAGCTCCTTCGCGTGCTTCTCGTCGTCCGTCCAGCGCGAGTTGCCGCCGTCGACGACCACATCGCCGGGGGACAGCAGGTCGGCCAGCTCGTCGATCGTCGCCTGGGTGGGCTCCCCGGCAGGGACCATCACCCATACGACGCGCGGGCCCTGCAGCTTGTCCACCAGAGCCTTGAGGCTGGGGACATCGGCGAGGTCCGGGTTGCGGTCGTAGCCGATGACGGTGTGGCCGGCGCGGCGGATGCGCTCGCGCATGTTGCCGCCCATCTTGCCGAGACCGATGAGACCGAGCTCCATCACAGATCCTTCGTTCAAAGCGTGCCTGACCTAGTCCCGAGCCTAGCCCCGGGCGCTGAGCGCGGCCCGGGGCGGTACACCGGTTCCGGTCGGCCCCGGGGCTTCGCCCCCCGAGCCCTGCCTTGCCGGGCAACGCTCAGGGGCCCCTTGGGCCGGGGTGGGTCTGGGTCGCGGCGGTCGCGTGACCGCCGGTCTGCCGGGGTCAGCCCGACAGACGGACCGGCATGATCAGGTACTTGTAGGCCTCGACCGCCTCCGCGTCGACCGCGGGCTTGCCGCTGAGCAGGGCGGGCTTGGTCGACGTGGTGAACGAGAGCTGGGCGACCGGCGAGTCGATGGCGCTCAGGCCGTCGAGCAGGAAGGTCGGGTTGAAGGCGATGGAGATGTCATCGCCCTCCAGCTGGGCGTCGACCCGCTCCACAGCCTGTGCATCGTCGCTGGACCCGGCTTCCAGGGTCAGCACGCTGTCGGTGAAGCTCAGCCGGATCGGCGTGTTCCGCTCGGCCACCAGCGCGACGCGCTTGACGGCCTCGACGAACGGCGCGGTCTCGATGACCGCCACCGACGCGAACTCGGTCGGGAACAGCGTCCGGTACTTCGGCAGGTCGCCCTCCAGCAGCCGCGTGGTGGTGCGGCGCCCGGCGCCCTCGAAGCCGATCAGGCCCTCCCCGGCACCGGACCCGGCCAGTGCGATCGCCACGGTGTCGCCGCTGGTCAGCGCCTTCGCCGTGTCCAGCAGGGTCTTGGCGGGGACCAGTGCGACAGCCGACAGGTCCCGGGTCTCCGGCTTCCACAGGAACTCGCGGACCGCGAAGCGGTAGCGGTCGGTGGCGGCCAGGGTGACCGTGTCGCCCTCGATCTCGATCCGTACACCGGTCAGCACCGGCAGCGTGTCATCGCGTCCGGCGGCGATGGCGACCTGGGAGACGGCGGCGGCGAAGATCTCGCCGGGCACGGTGCCGGAGGCGGTCGGCATCGCGGGCAGCGCCGGGTACTCCTCCACAGGCAGCGTGTGGAGTGTGAATCGCGAGCTGCCGCACACGACGGTCACCCGCACCCCGTCGGTGGAGATTTCCACAGGCCTGTTGGGAAGTGCGCGCGAGATGTCGGCGAGCAGCCGGCCGGAGACCAGGACGGTGCCCTCCTCGTCGACCTCCGCCTCCACCGAGACCCGCGCCGAGACCTCGTAGTCGAAGGCCGACAGGCTCAGCCGCCCGTCCTCGGCCTTCAGCAGCAGACCGGCGAGGACAGGCGCCGGTGGGCGGGCCGGGAGACTGCGGGCTGCCCAGGCCACTGCCTCCGCGAGTACGTCGCGTTCCACCCGGAACTTCACCGGAACCGCCTCCTGCTGTTGCTGGCCGTCTGTGCCTGGCCGTCTCTCGTCTCATGGCCATCTGCCGGAGAACAGTCTGACGCACACCACCGACAACAGGTGCGGCTTGGGGTCAAGCCGAGCTTTGAGGTGTCGGGCGCTCGGAGGCGAAGTTGTGCACAGGCGCCGATTCGATCTTGCTTCCCCGGTATCTCTACGTAGTCGTAGTAATAGGGGGTGTGGATACCGTGGATAACCGGTTCCGGCGCAGGTCAGGGCCACTTTTTTGTCCACTGAGCCTGTGGGCGGAGCCCGTGGACAACCGGCCTCATCTGTGGACGACCGGAAGTTGTGCACACGCGATGCACAGGTGACCCCCGGTTCTCCCCAGTCTCGTCCCCAGGAATACCCACGTTCTCCCCAGCCCAACCAGTCGTCTTGGTGTGACGCCTTTCACTCCATCCGGCGACGGCCGCTGTTTCCTTGCCGAACAGTGGACAGAGGTGTGGAGAAGCAGGGAGAAGCTGTTCATAACTCCGCTCTGCCTGTGGGCAGCCAGTGGACAACCATCAACGGCCCTTGTGGAAGCCCCTGTTGTCCACAGGCTGTGGAGGATGGTTAGCCACAATTCCACACGCCGCTGAACAGCGACGATGGGGGTACGACAGCCTTGTCTGTGGAGGCAGTTGGGACAACTTCGTACTCCCCAGCCTGTGGACAGCCGAACCGGCCGGAACCTGTGGAGTACGAGCATGTCGAGCCGCAGATTCGAACAACAAGAAGCGCCCTGGAAGTGAACTTCCAGGGCGCCGGCGGTGAATCCGCGCTTCGATCTCAGGTCTTGATGCGGTTGGTCAGCTCGGTCACCTGGTTGTAGATGGACCGCCGTTCGGCCATCAGCGCGCGGATCTTCCGGTCCGCGTGCATCACCGTCGTGTGGTCGCGGCCGCCGAACAACGCGCCAATCTTCGGCAACGACAGGTCCGTTAGCTCCCGGCACAGGTACATGGCGATCTGCCGCGCCGTAACCAGGACCCGGCTGCGCGAGGAGCCGCACAGGTCGTCCACGGTCAGCCCGAAGTACGCGGCCGTCTCCGCCATGATCGCGTTCCCGGTGATCTCCGGCACCGCGTCCTCGCCGCCGGGAATCAGGTCCTTGAGCACGATCTCGGTCAACTGCAGGTCCACCGGCTGCCGGTTGAGGCTGGCGAAGGCCGTCACCCGGATCAGCGCGCCCTCCAACTCGCGGATGTTGCGCGAGATCCGGGAGGCGATGAACTCCAGTACCTCCGGCGGGGCGTTGAGCTGTTCCTGCACCGCCTTCTTCCGCAGGATCGCGATCCGCGTCTCCAGCTCGGGCGGTTGGACGTCGGTGATCAGCCCCCACTCGAAGCGGTTGCGCAGCCGGTCCTCCAGGGTGACCAGCTGCTTGGGCGGCCGGTCCGAGGACAGCACGATCTGCTTGTTGGCGTTGTGGAGGGTGTTGAAGGTGTGGAAGAACTCCTCCTGTGTCGACTCCTTGCTCGCCAGGAACTGGATGTCGTCGACCAGCAGGATGTCCATCTCGCGGTAGCGCTTGCGGAACGTGTCGCCCTTGCCGTCGCGGATCGAGTTGATGAACTCGTTGGTGAACTCCTCCGAGCTCACGTACCGCACCCGGGTGCCCGGGTAGAGGCTGCGGGCGTAGTGCCCGATCGCGTGCAGCAGGTGTGTCTTGCCCAGGCCCGACTCGCCGTAGATGAACAGCGGGTTGTAGGCCTTGGCCGGTGCCTCTGCGACCGCGACCGCCGCGGCGTGCGCGAAGCGGTTGGAGGCACCGATGACGAAGGTGTCGAAGAGGTACTTCGGATTCAGCCGGGCCGTCGGCTCACCGGGTCCCGTCGCGGGCGCGGGCTGCGCGGCCAGCGGTCCGGGGGCGCCGCTGGGCTGCGGGTCCTGCGCCCGGCCGCCGCCCGGCCGCTCGGGGTGCTGCCGCTGCTGGTAACCCGGCTGCTGCTGTCCGTAGTCCCGCTGCGGTACGGGCGGGTACGCGTCGCGCTCGGCGAAGCCGCCGTGGTGCTGCTGCGGCCAGCCGTCGGCGTCGGCGGGGCCGCGGACGTGGCTGTCGTCCTGGGGGCGCCCGTGGTTCTGCCCGTGGCCGTACGCGTCAGGTACGCCCGGGCCCGGGGGGCGCTGCCACCCGCCGGTCGTGTCGCGGCCGGAGGGGTAGTCGGGGTAGGCGCGGCGCATCATCGGGCCGTCGCCGCCGGGGCGGCCGTACTCGTCCCACTGCCCGCGCTGCTCGGCGTACGGGGCGGGGGGCTGCGACGCGGGCGGCGCCTGGACCGGCGCGCTCTGCGGAGCCGCGGAGTCCGTACTGGCGTCGACGGTGATCGCGATCCGGATCGGGCGGCCGAACTCGCGGCTCAGGCCCTCGGTGATCAACGGGAGGAGGCGGCCTTCGAGTACGCCCTTGGCGTATTCGTTGGGCGCGGCGAGCAGCGCGGTGTCGGCGACGAGGGCCAGCGCCTGGCACACCTTGAGCCATCGCTGGTCCTTGGCCTCGACGCCCTGGCCCTCGGCGAGGAGCTGTTCGAGCACCCGCGGCCACACTGCGGCTAGATCGGCAGTCACATCAGCCACAGTGCACGCTCTCTCGCTCGGTGGGTGGGGTCGCTCGCTGGAATGAGAGGGCGCCGACGTGTCCCACGATGGTGTGGTTCTCGGGAAGTGCGGGAAGTATGTCGGGTTGGTTCGGTGGATACCTGAGTTCAGCCACGGTAGTCAGCGCCCGTATGTGGTTCAAGTCGTTGTCCACAGGGTGTGTACAAATGTGCCATGTGTCAGCGGGGCGTGCTTCAGTGGGTCGGGGTCGGCGCGTCGTCCGAGGGGCCGGGTTTGACCGGATGGCTCAGCCGCGCGTACCGTGACCAGGTCGAGTTGTCGATGGCTGCTGCCGCCTGCCTTACGAAGGGCACAGATCACTTCAGGTGACTGGAGAAGCGGTACACCTAGGGCGTATCGCGAGCTTCGTGGGCGCACGGTGACAGCCAAGCGACGCCCCACACAGGTCTCGGACGAAGCGGACGAGACACTAAGCATTCCTGGAGCCCCCGAGTGAGCAAGCGCACCTTCCAGCCGAACAACCGCCGCCGCGCGAAGACCCACGGCTTCCGGCTGCGCATGCGCACCCGTGCCGGGCGCGCCATCCTCGCGACGCGCCGCAGCAAGGGCCGCGCGCGCCTGTCCGCCTGATCGCACGGGTCATGCCGTGCTGCCCACCGAGAACCGGCTGAGGCGGCGCCAGGACTTCGCGACAGCGGTACGACGAGGGCGCCGAGCCGGACGCCCACTACTCGTCGTGCACCTGCGAGACAGTGACATCACGGACCCGCACGCTACGGGGGGGAGTGCTCCCCCGGCGCGTGCGGGTTTCGTCGTGAGCAAGGCCGTGGGCGGTGCTGTCGAACGAAACCGGGTGAAGCGCCGTCTTCGGCACCTTGTTCGCGAACGACTGTCCGAGCTGCCCCCAGGTAGCCTGGTGGTTGTACGGGCACTGCCCGGCGCCGGCGCCGCGGATCACGCTCTCCTGGCCCGCGACCTGGACGCCGCACTACGGCGGCTACTGGGGGGGAGGGGCGCGCGATGAAATATCCGTTGATGTGGCTCATCAAGCTGTACCAGTGGACGATCAGCCCGCTGCTGGGGCCAGTCTGCAAGTACTACCCCTCCTGTTCCCACTACGGGTACGAGGCCATTGCCGTGCACGGTGCGGTCAAGGGCACGGCCCTGACCGCGTGGCGCATCCTGCGCTGCAACCCGTGGTCCCTGGGCGGTGTGGACCATGTGCCGCCGCGCAAGCGACCGCCGTGGCACGCTCGACTGCGCGAAGCGCTACGGAAAGACCAGGGCGGGCCCCCCGCCGTTGAAGCCAACAGGGCGACCGAGACCCAGCCCACTGCCCAAGGAGCCTGATCTGTGGGAACGATCCTGAGTCCCCTCTATACCGCTGTTTCGTGGATCATTGTCCAGTTCCACGCGTTCTACAGCCTGATCTTCAACCCCAACAGCGGTTGGGCGTGGGGCCTGTCCATCGTCTCGCTGGTGGTCCTGATCCGGATCTGCCTGATCCCGCTGTTCGTCAAGCAGATCAAGGCGACGCGGAACATGCAGGTGCTCCAGCCGAAGATGAAGGCGATCCAGGAGCGCTACAAGCACGACAAGCAGCGTCAGTCCGAAGAGATGATGAAGCTGTACAAGGAGTCGGGTACCAACCCGCTCTCCAGCTGCTTGCCCATCATCGCTCAGTCGCCGTTCTTCATGGCGCTGTACGGCGTGCTGCACAACATCGCCAGTGGCCACCAGGTCGGCGTCATCCACAGCACCCTGCTGGACAGTGCCCGGCACGCGCACATCTTCGGCGCGCCGCTGTCGGTGAAGTTCACCGACAGCGCCAGCAAGATCGTTTCGCTCGGCGCCTCGGCGACCGATGTGCGCATTGTCACGGTCATCATGATCGTCCTGATGTCGGCGTCGCAGTTCTACACGCAGCGCCAGCTGATGACGAAGAACGTCGACATGACGGTGAAGACGCCGTTCATGCAGCAGCAGAAGATGCTGATGTACGTCTTCCCGATCATGTTCGCCGTCTTCGGTATCAACTTCCCCGTCGGTGTCCTCGTCTACTGGCTGACCACCAACGTGTGGACCATGGGCCAGCAGATGTTCGTCATCCGCCGCAACCCGACCCCGGGCAGCCTCGCCTACAAGGAGCGCCAGGAGCGGCTGCAGGCCAAGGGGAAGCTCGTCGAGGAGCCGGCGAAGACCGCTGCCAGGTCCGCCGAGGGCGGTCAGCCGGTCAAGCGCCAGCAGCCCAAGCGGCAGACCAAGGCCCAGCGGCAGTCGACCGCCGACTCGGTGAAGAGCGGCACGGGGACGCAGGCCTCGTCCGACGCCGGTGACGAGCCGAACCTGGCCAAGGAGCCCGAGGATTCGGCAGGGCAGTCCAAGGGCGGACAGTCCAAGGGCGGACAGCGCAAGGGCCAGCAGCGGTCCAAGCACCCGTCGAAGAAGTAGCGCCGGAAGAATCCGCGCCGAGCGAGCGCAGCGCATATGGATAGGAGTCCATCCGTGACGGAAGGCAACACCCCCGTTGTCGAGGGCGAGGACGCCCTGACCCGCCTTGAGCAGGAAGGGGAGATCGCCGCCGATTACCTTGAGGGCCTGCTGGACATCGCCGACCTCGACGGTGACATCGACATGGATGTCGAGGGCGATCGTGCAGCGGTCTCGATCGTCGGTGACTCGGCCAGCCGTGACCTGCAGAAGCTGGTCGGCCGGGACGGTGAGGTGCTGGAGGCGCTGCAGGAGCTGACCCGTCTGGCGGTACACCGGGAGACCGGCGACCGCAGCCGGCTGATGCTGGACATCGGTGGCTTCCGGGCCCGTAAGCGCACTGAGCTCACCGAGCTCGGCGCGAAGGCGGCTGAGGAGGCCAAGGGCACCGGTGAGCCGGTCAAGCTGCGGCCGATGACGCCGTTCGAGCGCAAGGTCGTGCACGACGCGGTGGCGGCGGCGGGGCTGCGCAGTGAGTCCGAGGGCGAGGAGCCCCAGCGCCGGGTGGTCGTCCTCCCGGCCTGACGTTGTACGCATCATGTTGGACGGCCCCGCCTGGGGCCCGGGGCGCCCCGGGGTGAACGCCAGGCGGGGCCGACACTTGTCAGCCTGCTAGTCGGGCCCTGACCGCGCCGCGGTATGGGCACCGTGGAACTGAAG
This sequence comes from Streptomyces sp. NPDC020096, assembly GCA_040631425.1. Lineage (GTDB taxonomy): Bacteria > Actinomycetota > Actinomycetes > Streptomycetales > Streptomycetaceae > Streptantibioticus_A. The sequence continues at coordinate 297,256 of JBEYJY010000001.1, read as the reverse complement.
GGACGGTCCCGTGACGGAGGCAGCCGAGCTTCCCCCCGCGCCCGAGCAAGCGCACACGATCTTCGGTGATCGGTTCGCTGACGCCGTGCGGTACGCAGAACTCCTCGCCGACGCCGGGGTGCGCAGGGGCTTGATCGGCCCCCGCGAGGTCCCTCGGCTGTGGGAACGGCATCTGCTGAACTGCGCTGTGCTCTCCGATGTGGTCCCGCAAGGGGTGTCGGTGTGCGATGTCGGCTCGGGTGCTGGTTTGCCGGGGATTCCGCTGGCGCTGGCTCGGCCGGATCTGCGGATCACGTTGCTGGAGCCCCTGCTGCGGCGGACGACCTTCCTGGAGGAGGTCGTGATGCTGCTGGGGCTGGACAACGTCGCGGTGGTCCGCGGACGTGCCGAGGAGATGATCGGCCACCTTCCTCCGGTGGATGTGGTCACCGCGCGGGCGGTCGCGCCGCTGGACCGGCTCGCGGGGTGGGGGCTTCCGCTGCTTCGGCCGCACGGGGAAATGCTCGCGATCAAGGGCGATACCGCGGAGGAGGAGCTGAAGGCCGCGCGTGCCGCGCTCAGCAAGCTCGGCGCGGTGGAGACCTCCGTGGTTCTGGCGGGCGTGGGTCTGATGGATCCGCCGTCCACCGTGGTCCGGGTGCTGGTCGGCGAGAGTCCGGGCGGGGTTCGCGCCGCGACCCGTAGGGCCAAGGCGGCTCGGGCGAATCGGCCTGTGAAGGGCGGTCGTCGGCGCCGCTGACGTTGTGTGATCCCCTGCCGTTGTGCTCCATACAAACGGCCAAAACTACATATTTCGGAGTGTCGTGAACTAAACGGTCATCCGTCTGTGCATCGTGTTTCACGTGAAACGTCGCTCACTGCTGCCAGGAATCCTCAGCCGTGGCCGCGCGGCGGCCGAGCCGCGCGCACGGAAGCCCCTCCACGGTGTGGACTCATCCACAGATTCATCCACAGGAGAACGGGCCTCACTGGTTCACGACCCGGAAAGCATGGCAGGCTCTGTGCATCGCGAGCCTGCAGTCGAGGAGAGTGAATCCTTGCGGTCCGACGCCAATACCGCGGGACCGATGACCGACCCGGTCCCCGGCCCCCGTAGTGAATCGACAGGGGAGGGTGTTTCACGTGAAACGCTGCCCCCCATGGACGACACCCCGATCGGCCGGGCCGCCCAACTGGCGGTAGAGGCACTGGGGAGGGCCGGTGAGGGGCTCCCTCGGCCCGAACGGACCCGAGTGATCGTGGTCGCCAACCAGAAGGGCGGGGTGGGCAAAACCACCACAACGGTCAACATCGCCGCGTCTCTCGCCTTGCACGGTGGGCGGGTACTGGTCGTGGACCTGGACCCGCAGGGCAATGCCTCCACGGCGCTGGGCATCGACCATCACGCCGAGGTCCCGTCCATCTACGACGTTCTGGTGGAGGGCCGAGCGCTCTCCGAGGTGGTGCAGCCGGTCCCGGACGTCGAAGGATTGTTCTGCGCGCCCGCCACCATCGACCTGGCCGGTGCCGAGATCGAGCTGGTCTCGCTGGTGGCTCGGGAGAGCCGTCTGCAGCGCGCCATTGAGTCCTACGAGCAGCCGTTGGACTACATCCTCATCGACTGCCCGCCCTCGCTGGGCCTGTTGACGGTCAACGCACTGGTCGCCGGTGCCGAGGTGCTGATCCCCATCCAGTGCGAGTACTACGCCCTGGAGGGCCTTGGCCAGCTGCTAAGGAATGTGGACCTGGTACGCGGCCACCTCAACCCCAAGCTGCATGTGTCGACGATCCTGTTGACCATGTACGACGGACGCACCCGGCTCGCCGCGCAGGTTGCCGAGGAAGTGCGCAGCCACTTCGGGAAGGAGGTGCTGCGGACCAGCATTCCGCGCTCGGTGCGCATCTCCGAGGCACCCAGTTACGGGCAGACGGTGCTCACCTATGATCCGGGCTCCAGCGGGGCGCTGTCCTACTTTGAAGCCGCGCGGGAAATGGCGCTCCGCGGCGTTGGGCCGGGCGTCGAGTACGACGGGCAGCATGCGCACATGGCTCGCCAGAACAATGAGTATGGCCAGCACAGTATGTCGGAGGGGACCAAGTGAGCGAGCGACGCAGAGGGTTGGGGCGGGGGCTCGGTGCGCTGATTCCCGCTGCGCCGACGGGATCAGAGAAGTCCGGCCCCGCGGTGGGCACGGCGGTCACCTCACCGTCCGCGGTGCCGGTGCTCACGCCGGAACGCGGCGTCGCGGCGGCCAAGGTCGCGGGACTGGCGGACCGCGTGGGGCGCGAGATCTCGCCGGTGACCGAGATCCCGGTTTCACGTGAAACCGAGGCCGTCACCCCCGAAGTGGAGCCCTCCGAGGTTGCCGGAGCCCACTTCGCCGAGCTGCCGATCGATTCGATCTCCCCCAACCCGCGGCAGCCGCGTGAGGTCTTCGACGAGGACGCACTGGCCGAACTGGTCACCTCCATCAAGGAAGTCGGCCTGCTCCAGCCGGTCGTGGTGCGACAGACCGGTCCCGGGCACCATGAGCTGATCATGGGCGAACGCCGGTGGCGGGCGTGCCGTGAGGCGGGTCTGGAGCGTATCCCCGCCATCGTCCGCGCCACCGATGACGAGAAGCTGCTGCTTGACGCACTGCTGGAGAACCTGCACCGGGCTCAGCTCAACCCGCTCGAAGAGGCCGCTGCTTACGACCAGTTGCTCCATGACTTCAGCTGTACCCATGAGGAGCTGGCCGACCGCATTGGACGCTCCCGCTCCCAAGTCTCCAACACCCTGCGGCTTTTGAAGCTCTCCGCCCCCGTCCAGCGGCGGGTCGCGGCGGGTGTGCTGTCAGCTGGGCATGCCCGTGCGCTGCTCGCGCTGGACGACGTCCAGGAGCAGGACCGGCTCGCCCAGCGGATCGTTGCCGAGGGGCTCTCTGTGCGCTCGGTCGAGGAAATCGTGGCCCTGATGGCCGCCGAGCCCAGCTCCACAAAGAAGCCCAAGGGCCCGCGGGCGGGCAGGCGACTGTCCCCCGCCCTCACTGATCTCGCCTCACGGCTGTCGGACCGCTTCGAGACCCGAGTGAAGGTCGACCTGGGGCAACGGAAGGGAAAGATCGTTGTCGAGTTCGCCTCGATAGAGGATCTGGAGCGCATCCTCGGCGAGATCGCCCCGGGTGAGGGCAGGGTGCTGGAGCAGGGACTGGTAGCGGAGTCCGAGCAGGCCGACGCGGAGTGAGCTGAAGGCTTTCCTGGATTCCGACAGGGCGGGTCGCGTTTCTCGGAACGCGACCCGCCCTTTACGGGCCCTCGGTGTCGGCCAGGTCGCGACCCGGTTACGATGCGGGTGGGTATGGCGCTCCACGGTGAAGGGAAGCCCATGCGATCGGTGAGCCGCACTCTGCTGGGACACGAGTGGCGCAAGGCCGCGCTTGTGGCCACTGGGTTGAGTCTGGGGGCGGTGGGCGGCTTTGTCGGCGGCCTGCTGAAGGAGCGCGGGGCACTCGCCACAGCGCGGAATGCGGGCACCGTCCATCCGGCCAAGGATGTTGGGGACGCCCTGCCCGCCCACCGAGTAGCGGCGCAGCGATCCACGACGTCGGGGTCGGCCGGTCGACCGGTAGAGATGAGGGCCTGAGGCCATGGGGCGTCGGCTCGTACCGCTTACCTTGGACAACCTTCCGGATCTTCCCAAGCGTTGTCGATCCTGCGTGTTCTGGGAACTCGACCCGGTGAGCGGCGAAGCGGCGGCTCAGGCGGGAAAGCCGGAACTGGAGAAGGAAGCGTGGATCTCGGCTGTCCTGCTGGAGTGGGGCTCGTGCGGCAGGGTCGCGTACGTGGACGAAGTACCGGCCGGGTTCGTGCTCTACGCCCCGCCCGCCTATGTGCCTCGGTCCATTGCGTTTCCCACCAGCCCTGTCTCTCCCGACGCGGTGCAGTTGATGACCTCGCGGGTCTTGCCGGGGTTCCAGGGCCAGGGGCTGGGCAGGGTGCTGGTCCAGACGGTGGCCAAGGATCTGGTGCGGCGGGGGTTCAAGGCGATTGAGGCCTTCGGTGACGCGCGGTGGGAGGAGCCCGGCTGCGTGCTGCCCGCGGACCATCTGACGGCGGTGGGCTTCAAGACGGTGCGGCCACATCCGCGGTACCCCCGGCTGCGACTGGATCTGCGGACCACCATCTCCTGGAAGGAAGATGTCGAGATGGCCATCGACCGGCTGCTCGGTGCTGTCCAGAAGGAACCGGCCTTGCGGCCGCTGTAGGCGCTGTTTCACGTGAAACATGGATGAGGGGGCGCCCGATGGGCGCCCCCTCATCCATACGCTGGGCCAAGGTCAGCCGATGAACGGATTCAGGTCACGCTCGAGCGCGGCCTTCGGCTTGGCGCCGACGATCGTCTTGACGACCTCACCGCCCTGGTAGACGTTCATCGTCGGAATCGACATCACGCCGTACTTGGCGGCGGTGGCGGGGTTCTCGTCGATGTTGAGCTTGACGATCTCCAGCTTGTCGCCGTGCTCCGCGGCGATCGCCTCCAGCGAGGGAGCGACCTGGCGGCACGGACCGCACCACTCAGCCCAGAAGTCCACCAGTACGGGCTTGTCGCTCTTGATGACGTCCTCGTCGAAGGAGGCGTCGGTTACGGACTTGAGAGCCACGGCTTTTCTCCTCAGTGTTGCTGTGTGCGGGGTGGGTCAAGGGAAGCGGATCAGATGACAGCAGCCGACTTCTCCGGCTCTGCGGTCTTCTCGGCGTCGTTCAGGGCGGCCAGGTACCGCTCGGCGTCCAGCGCGGCGGAACAACCGGTACCGGCCGCCGTGATCGCCTGACGGTAGGTGTGGTCGACCACGTCACCGGCCGCGAACACACCGGTGAGGTTGGTGCGGGTGCTGGGCGCGTCGACCTTGAGGTAGCCGTCGCCGTCCAGCTCCAGCTGCCCCTTGAACAGTTCGGTGCGCGGGTCATGGCCGATCGCGATGAACAGGCCGGTCACCGGCAAATCGGAGGTCTCACCGGTCTTCACGTTGCGCAGCGTGAGGCTGGAGAGCTTGCCCTCGCCGTGGATCTCGGCGACCTCGCTGTCCCAGATGAACTTGATCTTGGGGTCGGCGAACGCTCGCTCCTGCATCGCCTTGGAGGCCCGCAGGGTGTCACGGCGATGCACCACGGTCACGGACTTGGCGAACCGGGAGAGGAAGGTGGCCTCCTCCATCGCTGTGTCGCCACCACCGACCACGGCGATGTCCTGGTCCTTGAAGAAGAAGCCATCACAGGTGGCACACCACGAGACGCCACGGCCGGACAGCTCGTCCTCGGTGGGCAGGTTCAGCTTCCGGTGCTGCGACCCGGTGCTCACGATCACCGCCTTGGCGCGGTGCACGTTGCCGGCCGAGTCGGTGACGGTCTTGATCTCGCCGGTGAGGTCCACCGCCGTCACATCGTCCGGGATCAGCTCGGCGCCGAAGCGCTCAGCCTGGGCCCGCATGTTGTCCATCAGATCGGGACCCATGATGCCGTCGCGGAAACCGGGGAAGTTCTCCACCTCGGTGGTGTTCATCAGCGCACCGCCTGCGGTCACGGAGCCCTCGAAGACGAGCGGCTCCAGGGAGGCGCGGGCAGTGTAGAGGGCCGCGGTGTAGCCCGCTGGCCCGGACCCGATGATGATCACGTTGCGGACATCGCTCACGGCTGTCTTCCTCGTCTCTGCCGACTGCTTGGGAACCCTTGCGGAAGCTTCACCCCGCCTAACGGATCCTACGATGCGCGCATTCCCGGGGTGCCCGACCGTCACCGCTCTCCGTCAGCTCACGCGGTAGAAGGTTCACGCGGTGGAGGTGCGGAGGGCGCCTGCGGCGACTCAGCCGCGACTGTACGTCTGCTGGGTGAGGAGATGGCCCGGTGCGGAAGATCCCGTCGTCACGCACGACGCGTCGACCACAAAGGCGTCGACCCGGGCGGAGTCGGAGGGGTGCGGCAGAACGACCAGATACGCGGCGTGTCCCTCGTAGGTCCCTTGGGAGAAGGCCAGCGGGGTCCCGGTCCGGCCGGTGCCCTTGAGCACGCAGGACGGCGTGGGCGCGGCATGGCTGGCGAAGGGCGTCTCCTCGGCGTGTCCGCCGGACTTGGGAGAGGCGGCGGTACCGCCGTAGTTGAGGAGTTCATGGACCTTCGCGGGCAGCGCCGTGCCGGAGAACGCGCCGGGCTGCTCGGCGCCCGCGGTGGCGTGGCCCCCCGAACCGCCGCTGTGCGACGACCCGAGCGAGCTCACGAAGAGTCCGCCCAGGGCGAGCACAGCGGCAGCGCTTGCGGTAGCCAGCAGTGTGCGGCCCCAACGCCGCCGCGGGCGGGTGCGCCCCGGGCCGGCGGAAGCGGGCGCACGCCCGGCAGGCCGGTGGGCCGAGGGCGCTGTTTCACGTGAAACATGAGTCTTGGCCGCCGTGGCGGATGTCCGCGTCGGTGTCGGCGCGGCAGCGGGAGCCGAGTCGGGCGCGGTGGCGTTGATGAGTGCCTCGGCGGCGAGCGCGGCGTCGATGCGTTCCGCGACATCGGCTGGCATCCGCGGCGGTCCCGGAAGGTTGCCTAGCAGGTTCCGGATCTCGTCCAGCGAGTCCCGTACATCGGTGCACACGACGCAGTCGGCAAGGTGGCCCCGGAGAGCGGCGGTGCGCTCGGGCGGAAGGATGCCTTCGGTGAATGCGGAGATCTCAGCGACCTCGGGGTGCTCGTCCGTGCTGGCCGTGGATGTCACTGTTGACCACCTCCGCCCTTCACGGCGTCCTTCGGATCTTTCACTGACGTCTCTGGGACGGATGTCGCCTCCGTCCGGTTCCTTCCCCTACCGGGACCTGCGCTATCCCCGCTGGCCGTACGCAGGTGGGTGAGCAGCGGAAGCAACCGGGCCCGGCCCCGGGCGCATCTGCTCTTGACCGTGCCGGGCGGTACGTCGAGGACCTTCGCGGCCTCGGCGACCGGGTAGCCCTGCATGTCCACCAGGACCAGGGCGGCGCGCTGATCGGGCGGGAGCGTGGCGAGCGCATGGATCAGCTCGCGGTGGAGTTCCCCGCGTTCTGCCGGGACCTCGGCGGATTCGTGGGGCTCGACCAGGGTTTCCAACTGCTCGGTGTCGGCGAGCGGTGCGGTGCGGCGGGACGCGGCCTTGCGGGCCCGGTCGAGACAGGCGTTCACGGTGATGCGGTGCAGCCATGTGGTGACGGCGGACTGGCCGCGGAAGGTGTGCGCCGAGCGGAACGCCGACACAAAGGCGTCCTGCACCGCGTCCGCGGCCTCCTCGGGGTCGCCGAGGGTACGTACCGCGACCGCCCAGAGACGGTCGCGGTGGCGACGTACCAGCTCCCCGAAGGCGTCGGGATCGCCCGCGACATGGCGGGAGAGGAGCTCCAGATCACTGGCCTCCTCATGCGATCCCTCGCCCAACGCCATGCCTCCTCCTAGGACGACAAGCCGGTGAACGACACGTTCGTGATGGCCTGCTTGTAGCCCGCGCCGCTGTACGTGGTGGAGTCCTCGGGAGAGTTCGGCACCGCGGTGAGCCAGACGACGACGTACCGCGTCGACACCGGGTCCTTGACGGAGAGTTGCGCGGTGGTGCTGTTGGTCCGCGTAGCGGCGAGCTGGTGCATCCCCGAGGGCTGTGTCGACGGCGTGAGCGAGTCCGCCGCGTACAGCGTGACCGCCGTATAGGAACCGCTGTAGCGGAAGGTGATCGTGCTGCCACTGACCTTCTGAGCCGAGCCGAGGTCGTAGACGATGCCGACACCTTGCTTGAAGGGCGCCAGCACAGGACCCGCGTTGAAGGTGCGGCTGATCCAGTACTTCGACCCGTTGTTGCCGTAGGTGTCCTTGACCTGATCCGGATGTTGCGGCAAGCCGTCCGGCGCGTACTCCCTGGCGTCCGCGATGGCCAGCGGCTTGGGGGTGCCGTGTTGCGTATCGCCCGTGCTGCCCTTCTGCTGTTGCGGCGGCTGCTGGTTGGATCCTGACTGGCCGCCCTGGTTCATCAAGGTGTCCGCCACCTGCCAACTGCCAAGCCCCAGGGCGGCGATGAGCAGAGCGGCCACGCTCCACTTGAACACCTTGCCCGCACGGCCCGACAGCGCCGGTGGCGGGGGCGGTGTCACCGGGACATGGCGGGTGACGCCCGGTTGCGCGGGACGCGCGGGGGGCTGGCGGTAGGCGTTCTGAGGGAACGTTGGTGCTTGCGGCTCCGGGGGCCGGATCCTGGGAAGCGCCGCGACGGCCTTGGCGAGTTCCTCAGGGGTGGTGAGCGGCTGTTCATGGCGTGACGGATGGGCGCCGTCATTGATCAGCGCACGCATGGCCAGCCCGGACAGACCGCGGTGCACACCCGCCCGTACCTGGTCGGGGGAGACCAGACCGAGGTCCTTGGGCAGGCCCTTGAGCCCGTGGGCGTCCTCCGGGTACGGCCAGCGGCCGGTCAGCGCCGAGTACAGCAGCGCGCCGATCGCCTCGGTGTCGGTGCGCTTGGGGCGGTCCGACTCGATTCCGCGCAGTGCCGCGGCGACGGCGAGTCCTCGGATGCGGTACTGACCGGACTCGGAGCGCAGCACCGAGCTGGGGTTGAGCCGAAGGTGGGAGAGGCCTTCGCGATGGGCTGCCGCCATCGCCTGGGAGACCTGGCTGACGAGTTGGTACGCCTCATGCGGCTCCAGCGGTCCCGAGGCGAGCAGCGGGCTCAACTCGGTTGCGTCAGGCAGCCATTCATGGACAACGTAGACCAAGTCGTTCTCCTCGACAGCGTCGAGGACCTGAACGAAGCGTGGATCGCCCAGTAGCGCCGCCGAGCGGGCCGCTGACAACACCGTGCGAGCCCGAGGGTGATCGGCGGGCAGCAGGTGGACGCCGACGGCGCGGCGGAGCTTTTCGTCGACGGCCCGCCAACTGCTGAAGCCGTCAACGCGGGTGACGCACTCTTCCAGACGGTAGCGCCGGGCGAGTCTGTGGCCGCTGTGGAGCTCCGGTGGTTCGGGGTTCGATGTCGTCGGCGCTGCCTCTTCCGAAGTCTTCTGCTCAGCGTCCTGCGTTTCGCTCTGGGCCTTTGCCCCGTCGCCCGTGGCCCCGCCCGCGTCGGCGGCGAGCGGCGCTTGGCCGCTCTCATTGGCCACGTCGACGGCAGCCGTGCTCCGCTCCGCCACCGTCGTTCCTGCCTCCCCATCCGTTGGACGCGTCGTGCACAGCGTCTACACCGAAGACGTCCGTATCAAAGCCAAAGTCAATTGTGCCCACAGTCCGCCGCTATGCACGACACGCGACGGCGCGGTTTGGTTGCCCATGGGCGCCGAGTCAACGGCCCAGACGACCGCGCACCATACCCACCATCGCTGTCAATTCTTCGATGCGCATCCGTCGTGCTGCTACATAGAAGACCCCTAGCAGAATGATGCCGCCGCCGACCAGCGCCGCGAGCGAGCCGAGGAAACCGCCACCGAGCACTCCGCCGATCCAGTAGGCGGCGGCTCCACCGAGCAGGGCCGCCGGGAGGCTCGCGCCGATGAGGCGGGCGTAGGTACGGACGACGTGCGCCCCGTCCAGGTCGCCGCCGAGCCGCTTGCGCAGCCGCTTCACGGCGATACCCACTCCGACGACGTAGGCGAGGCCGTAGGAGGCGGCCATGCCGACGACGGCCCAGCGGGCGGGGAGCGTGAGGAAGCACAGGCCGGAGGCCGCCGCGTTGACAGTCGCGACGATCACCGTGTTGTAGAACGGGGTGCGGGTGTCCTCGTAGGCGTAGAAACCGCGCAGAACGACGTACTGCACCGAGTACGGGATCAGGCCGAGGCCGAACGCCATCAGGACGTAGCCGATGTTGCGGGCGCCCGCTTCGCCGGAGCTGGAGTACATCATGGTGGCCATCGGAACGCCGAGCGCCAGGAAGGCGAACGCGCACGGGACGATCGCGACGGCCGAGGTCCGCAGTCCGTACGACAGGTCGTCGCGCACCGCGGGAGCGTCCCCGTCCGCCGCAGCCCGGGAGATGCGCGGCAGGACCGCGGTCATCACCGAGACCGTGATGATCGCCTGCGGCATCTGCCACAACAGCAGCGCGTAGTTGTAGGCGGTGATACCGGTACCGGGGTGGCCCTGCTTGTCGGCGACCGCGCCCGCCCAGGTGGCGAGCTGGGTGACGACCACCATGCCCGCCTGGTTGGCCAGGACGAAGAAGAAGGTCCACTTGGCGAGCTTGGCGGCATGGCCGAGGCCGTGCCCGCGCCAGTCGAAGCGCGGCCGGATGCGCAGGCCCGATTCCCGCAGGTACGGGATCATGGCCAGTGCCTGGACCGCCAGACCCAGCAAGGTGCCGATGCCGAGGAGCCGTACGCCCTCGGGGGAGATCGAGGAGGCGTCCACCCCGGAGGTGCGGGCCGTGCCGTAGACCCAGATGAAGGCGCCGAAAGTGGCGATGACGACGATGTTGTTCAGGACCGGAGTCCACATCATCGCGCCGAACCGCCCCCGGGCGTTGAGGATCTGTCCGAGCACGACGTGCACGCCCATGAAGAACATGGTCGGCAGGCAGTAGCGGGTGAAGGACACGGCGATGTTCATCGTCACCGGGTCGGAAGCGATCTTGTCCGACATCAACCGCACCAGGACCGGCGCGCCGAGCACCATCACCGTGGTGACGGCCGCCAAACCCACCACGACGAGGGTCAGCAGGCGGTTGGCGTATGCCTCGCCGCCGTCCTCGTCGTTCTTCATCGCCCGCACCAGCTGCGGAATGAACACCGCGTTGAGCGCGCCGCCGCCGACCAGGATGTAGATCATCGTCGGCAGGGTGTTGGCGACCTGGTAGCTGTCGTTGAGCGTCGAGACGCCGATGGCACCGCCGATGACGAGGGTGCGCAGGAAACCGGTGAGCCGTGAGACCAGCGTTCCCGCGGCCATCACCGCGCTGGACTTCAGCAGGCTGCTCGCGCGGCCCCCGGAGCGGGCCGCCTCGGCGGTGGCCTCGGGCTCGGGAGCCTGGGCCGCGATGGACTCAGGCGCCGGTTCGTCGGGGGCGTCGGTGTAGTCCGGGTAGGCGAACGCCTGCTGCTGCTGGGTGGCGGCGCCGTGCTGGTCGCGGAAGAAGTGCGCGTACGGGTCCTGGCCCGGCTGCTGCTGGGCCGACCCGCTGTCCCCGGCGTACGGGTTCGCCGGGGCACCGCCGTACGGCGCGTGCGGCGGCTGGCCGTCCGGCTGGCGGGGAGGCTGCGGCGCCCACTGCCGGGGGTCGGCGGGGGGCTGCGACGCGGGCTGGTAGGCCTGCGGCGGGTACGGCGGCTGCCCCGACGGCGCGGTGGGCGGCGCGGGCCGGTCGTAGCGGGCCTCTGGTGCCGCGCCCTGCTGGGCGTACGGGTTCTGGGCGTACATCTCCGGTGGGTAGGGGCTGGGACCGGAGCGGTGCTCGGGCGGAGGCGGCGGGCTCGCGGCCGTAGCGTCGTCGTACGACGACGCTAGGTCACGCTCCCCGTCGTACGGCGCGTTCATCACTGCCCCACCTTAAGGTTTGCGGCCCAGGCCCTGCCCCTGGCTATCTGTCCACCTTCTCACCCGGTGCCCGGTCACCCGGGCTTTCCGCCGCGGTGTCCGCGGCCGGGTCACCCGGCTGCTCGGGGACCGTACCGCTGCTCTCGACGGCTCCCCCGTAGTCGTTCTCCGGTGCGTCCGGTCCGTCGTCCGCGCTTTCGGCCTCGCGCAGTGCCCGGCGCTTGCGCTGCCGGTACATCCGGACGCCGGCCAGGACGAGCAGCAGCAACCCACCGGCGATCACCAGCATCACGGTGTCGGTGATGGAGGTGACATTCACCTGGAAGACCATGGGCTGGCCGTAGGGGGTGCCGTCCGTGGTGAACAGCTGGGCCGACACCCAGGTCTTGCCGTTGGCGCTGGCGGTCGTGCGGAACTTCAGCGAGCGGTTGTGTCCGCCGTCGACGTCCACGGTCTGCGGTTGGCCCACGTCGATGCGGTTGTTCTGGCTGGAGGTCAGCCGTAGCTCCAACCCCGTGACCTGCTGGTCGAGGCGGTTCTGCACGGTCACCGGGATCGTCGCGCTGCGCCCGGAAAGAGTGATCGACTTCTTGTCGATGATGTGCACGTCCTGGGTGAGACCGCTCAGATAGGACGCGACATCGCCGCGGAAGGCCCAGGCGTTGTCCGTATCGCCACGCCACTGGGTCGACATCGAGCGCAGCACCGCGGTCCCGAACGGGGTGGTGACCCGGTCCTTGCGGGAGAGGATCACCAGGAAGCTGTTGAGCGAGTCCTGCACGGACTGGATCTGCCGGAAGGCGTCGGTGGACAGTTCCTGCCGCCGGAGCGTGGCGGGATAGGCGTCACCGCTGGATACCGACTCATTCGCCCCAGGGTCGGGGGTGGCCTTGGCGGCGGCGCTGAGGCTGGCCGGATCGGTCCAGCCACTGGAACGGCTGGCGGAGATCGCCGCGGCCATAGCCTGCGCCTGGCTCGTGGTGGGCATCCGCTGCGGGGCGACGACAATGCTCCGTTGCTGCTCGGGTGCCTGCTCGTTGATCATCAAGGACTGGGCGAGGAATTTCTGGACGGCCAGCGTCGCGCTGTCGGCCCGCGTCAGATCACCCATGAACGCCTTGGACAGCGAACTGTCGGCGACGACCGCCGTGGTGCCGCCGCCGATGGGACGGGCGGCGGACGGTGTGTAGCTCAGCGATCCCGTCTCGCGCAGGCTGTCGCTGCGCGCGATGATCTTGTCGGCGCCGCCCGCCGTGGCCACACCGACGATCGACGGGTCGACCGCGCCGTCCGCGGGCCAGGCGAAGTCGGTCCGCGGAGTGACCCCGAGCACCGTCTGGACGGTCACGGCGGCCAGGTCGGTGGCGGCCTTGAGGTGGCCGATGGTCCCGGAGACGTCCTTGCCGTGGTGCGCGATGGAGGCGATGTCCGGATCGCCGAACGGCAGGGCGACCACCTCATCGCCCTGGATGGCGTTCTGGAGTTCGTTGAGCCATTGCTTGGCGTACTCGGTGCCGCTTCCCGGCGTGGCCTGCTTGGGGTCCCCGCCCGGCCCCAGAACCTTGTACGGCTTGGTCATCGCGTCCACGGTGGCGAGTAGATCCGGGTCGATCACCCAGGTCACCGGCAGGCCCCTGGCGATCGACACCATCTGTTCCAGTCGGCCGCCCGGCGCCAGCTCCGCCGCGAGGTCGTCGTCGCGGAAGAGCGGCGACTGCTGATCGTCGCCCGGGGTGCGGATGTCCATGTGCGGGCGATCGATCAGCGGCCACAGGAAGGTGGTCTTGGTCTTCTGCCCGCCGCTTTGGGAGTACCAGGGCAGGAAGGTCCGCTTGATACCGAGAACGTGCTGGTAGTTGGCGTCTTTGGTGGTGCCGGACGCGGTCACGCCGAGTTGGTAGACCCCGTCATTTCCCAGGCTGAGTGCGCTTACCGGTACATCGAGGGTGAAGGGGAGGCTGATATGCGCCGGGATGTCCGGGAGCTTGGCGCTGTGGTCCGGGATCTCGCTGCCGTCGAGTGTGGAGAATCCGCCGCTCGCCTCGGCGTTGCTTATGGCGCTGCGGCTGGCCAGCGGGCCGCCACTGGCGAGGCGCAGGCCGACATGGGCGTTGGCGATGGTCTCATCGCCGCTGTTGGTGACGGTGCCGCTGATGGTGAGCGTGTCGTTCTTGGCCGGTGTGGCGGGGCTCAGGGAGTCCACGTCGAGCTCCGCCGTGCTGGAGCCGCTCGCCCCGTCCGCGTACGCGCTGGTCGCCGCGGGAAGCTGTACGAGACCGGTCAGCAGGGCGGCGCCGACGAGCGTTGCGGCGGCGCGACGCAGCCAAGAACGAGCAGGGGTGGTTCCGGGGTGCCGTGCCGCCTCGCCCACGCGCTCGTCCGTCCGTCTCTCGTCGCCATCGGATGTGCGTCCTGGCATGGTAACGATGGCTGCTGAGGGTAAGTGCTGCGGAGTGCTCTCCAAGATCACCGGAGGGCCGGTAAACCTGGCGGACGCGCCCTCGGCGGCCACGTATTCTGTTCTGTTGTGCCGAACGCCAACAATGTCTCTCAATCCCCGCCGCCTGCGGAAGCCAGCGCACTGAATCAGGCCCAGCGCCGTGCCGTGGGCGAGCTGCTGCGTGTATCGCCGGTCGCCGACGACCTCGGCCGGCGCTTCCAGCAGGCTGGGTTCAAGCTCGCTCTGGTCGGCGGATCGGTCCGGGACGCATTGCTGGGTCGGCTCGGCAACGACCTGGACTTCACCACGGACGCCCGCCCCGAGCAGGTGCTGAAGATCGTGCGCGGCTGGGCGGACGCCGTTTGGGAGGTCGGCATCGCCTTCGGCACCGTGGGCTGCCGCAAGTCGGACGCCGACGGTAACGACTTCCAGATCGAGGTGACGACGTACCGGTCGGAGGCCTACGACCGGGACTCGCGCAAGCCCGAGGTCTCGTACGGCGACACGATCGAGCAGGACCTGGTGCGCCGGGACTTCACGGTGAACGCGATGGCGGTCGCGCTGCCGGGCATCGAGTTCGTCGATCCCTACGGTGGTCTCGAGGATCTGGCCGAGCGGGTGCTGCGTACGCCGGGTACCCCTCAGGAGTCCTTCTCTGACGACCCGCTGCGGATGATGCGTGCCGCACGCTTCGCGGCGCAGCTGGACTTCGAGGTGGCCCCTGACGTGGTTGCCGCGATGAAGGAGATGGCTGACCGTCTCGACATCGTGTCGGCGGAGCGGGTACGTGACGAGCTGAACAAGCTCATTCTCAGTGATTGCCCGCGCAAGGGCCTTCGGCTGCTGGTGGAGACCGGGCTGGCTCAGCGGGTGATCCCCGAGCTCCCGGCGCTGCGGCTGGAGCGCGATGAGCACTTCCGGCACAAGGACGTCTACGAGCACAGCCTGACGGTGCTGGAGCAGGCGATCGCCCTGGAGACGGGACCCGATCTCGTACTGCGGCTGGCGGCGCTGTTGCATGACATCGGCAAGCCCAAGACGCGGCGGTTCGAGCTGGACGGGCGGGTCTCCTTCCACCACCACGAGGTGGTGGGCGCGAAGATGACCAAGTCCCGGCTGACCAAGCTCAAGTACTCGAACGACATCGTCAAGGACGTCTCGAAGCTGGTCGAACTGCACCTGCGGTTCCATGGCTACGGCAGTGGCGAGTGGACGGATTCCGCGGTACGGCGCTACGTCCGGGATGCCGGGCCGCTGCTGGACCGGTTGCACAAACTGACCCGCTCGGACTGCACAACCCGCAACAAGAAGAAGGCCTCGGCACTGGCGCGTACGTACGACTCCCTGGAGGAGCGGATCGCGCAGTTGCAGGAGCGGGAGGAACTGGACGCCATCCGGCCGGACCTCGACGGCAACCAGATCATGGAGATTCTGGGGGTTCCGGCGGGTCCGGTGGTCGGTAAGGCGTACAAGCACCTGCTCGAACTGCGGCTGGAGAACGGCCCGATGGCCCACGACGACGCCGTGGCGGCCCTCAAGGAATGGTGGGCCGGGCAGCAGTAGCCACAGCACGGACCTACGGCGGTCCGGTGCGATGTTTCACGTGAAACGCGGTATGCCCCGATGCTGTGTTTCACGTGAAACACGGCGCCGGACCGCCTTCGTGTTTCACGTGAAACATCGCAGCCGCTCCTCACCGCTGGCGTAGCAGGGCCATCCCGACAGCGACGGCTCCGTACAGCACGGCGATCAAGATCAGCAGCAGTGGTGAGCGGCCGCCCGGTGGGAGCATCACCGCGGCGATCGCGGCCGAGCCGACGAACGCGACATTGAAGAAGACGTCGTAGAGCGAGAAGACGCGGCCGCGGTAGGCGTCATCCACGGAGGACTGGACGATGGTGTCGGTGGCGATCTTCGCGCCCTGGGTGGTGATCCCGAGCAGGAACGCAGCGACCAGCATCGGCGCCGGGCTGAACGGCAGACCGAGCGCGGGTTCCAAGACCGTGGCGGCAGCAGCGCACACGGTGATCCAGCCCGCGATGCCGAACCGGCCCGTACCCCATGGCGTGACGATCGCCGCCACGAAGAAGCCCGCACCGGAGACTCCGACCGCGAGCCCGAGCAGCGCCAAGCCCCCGGAAGTATCCGAAGGGGCGGCCCAGGAGTACCGGCACAGCATCAGCAGGGTCACAGTCAGCGCCCCGTAGCAGAAGCGCAGCACCGTTATGGCGCCCATCGCGTACGCCGCCGGGCGGCGGCTTGCCAAGTGCCGCAGCCCCTCGAACAGGCCGCGTACCGTGCTGGCCACTGCCGTGCCGATCCGTGGCTGAAGGAGATCGGGGTCGGGGCCGAGGAGATCAGGCTGCATCGTGCGGGCGGACAGTCCGGCGCACAGGTAGAGCAGTGCCGCCAGCCCGACGACCGCGGCGTCGGATCCGACGCCCGCCGCCATCCAGAGGTGAACGACGAAAGCAGCCCCGCCGCCCGCGGTGGCGGCGATCGTTCCCGCCGTCGGGGAAAGCGAGTTGGCGACCACCAGCCGCTCACGGTCCACCACGCGCGGAAGCGCGGCGGACAGCCCGGCCAGGACGAAGCGGTTGACGGCGGTGACGGAGAGCGCGGAGAGGTAGAACACCCAGTCGGGCACATGGACGAGGATCAATGCGGCGGTGCCCGCTGCGAGTACGGCGCGTAGAAGATTGCCGTAGAGCAGCACCTGCCTCCTGCGCCAGCGGTCGAGCAGGACGCCGGTGAACGGCCCGAGCAGGGAGTACGGCAGCAGCAGCACCGCCATCGCGGCGGCGATCGCCGCGGGCGAGGCCTGCCTTTCCGGGGTGAAGACCACATAGGCGGCGAGCGCGACCTGGTACACGCCGTCGGACAACTGCGAGAGCAGGCGTACCACCAGCAGCCGCCGGAAATCGCGGAACCGCAGCAGCACGCGAAGATCCCGTACGACGGCCATGCCGACAGCCTCACACAAGCGCCAGGCCCCCGGACGGATTGTCCGGGGGCCTGCGATCAAGACGTTGCCGATGCGTTGCCAGGGCTTAGCGTTCGGGCTCGCTGGTTGCGGTCCGGCGCCTGGCTGGCGCGGGCGCTGCGTCCGCTGGCGCGGCGCCCATGCTCGCTGGCCAGGCGCCGTGTGCCGCTAGCGCGCTGCGCCATGTGGCCTAGCGCTCGACTTCACCCTTGATGAACTTCTCGACGTTGTCGCGGGCCTCGTCGTCGAAGTACTGAACCGGCGGGGACTTCATGAAGTACGAGGACGCGGAGAGGATCGGGCCGCCGATGCCGCGGTCCTTGGCGATCTTCGCGGCGCGCAGCGCGTCGATGATGACGCCCGCCGAGTTCGGGGAGTCCCAGACCTCGAGCTTGTACTCCAGGTTCAGCGGGACATCGCCGAAGGCGCGGCCTTCGAGGCGGACGTAGGCCCACTTGCGGTCGTCCAGCCAGGCCACGTAGTCGGACGGGCCGATGTGGACGTTCTTCTCGCCCAGGTCGCGGTCCGGGATCTGGGAGGTGACGGCCTGCGTCTTGGAGATCTTCTTGGACTCCAGGCGCTCACGCTCCAGCATGTTCTTGAAGTCCATGTTGCCGCCGACGTTGAGCTGCATCGTGCGGTCCAGGATGACGCCGCGGTCCTCGAACAGCTTCGCCATCACGCGGTGCGTGATGGTGGCGCCCACCTGCGACTTGATGTCGTCGCCGACGATCGGCACGCCAGCCTCGGTGAACTTGTCCGCCCACTCCTTCGTGCCGGCGATAAAGACCGGCAGGGCGTTGACGAACGCGACCTTGGCGTCGATGGCGCACTGGGCGTAGAACTTCGCGGCGTCCTCGGAACCCACCGGGAGGTAGCAGACCAGAACGTCGATCTGCTTGTCCTTCAGGATCTGCACCACGTCCACCGGGGCTTCCGGCGACTCCTCGATGGTCTGCCGGTAGTACTTCCCGAGACCGTCCAGTGTGTGGCCCCGCTGGACCGTGACACCGGTCTGCGGGACGTCGCAGATCTTGATGGTGTTGTTCTCGCTGGCGCCGATGGCGTCCGCGAGGTCAAGGCCGACCTTCTTCGCATCGACGTCGAAGGCGGCCACGAACTCCACGTCACGGACGTGGTACTCGCCGAACTGCACGTGCATCAGGCCGGGC
The DNA here is from genome assembly GCA_040631425.1 of Streptomyces sp. NPDC020096. Classification (GTDB taxonomy): domain Bacteria; phylum Actinomycetota; class Actinomycetes; order Streptomycetales; family Streptomycetaceae; genus Streptantibioticus_A. The sequence continues at coordinate 279,189 of JBEYJY010000001.1, read as the reverse complement.
ACGCGGCTGTCCGGGTCGGCGTCCTTGTAGTACTCGACGCCCTGCACCAGCGACGCGGCGCAGTTGCCCACGCCGACAATGGCTACGCGAACCGAACCCATTCCGGTTGCTCCCTGTGTACTCGATTGCTCGATGGGCCCTACGTGTGCGGGGCCTCATTTGGTGGTGTCGGTCGGATCCGTATCGTCGCGACCTTGGTCGGCGGGGCGGCCCTTGGCGCGGCCACGGCCCGCCCGCTCTGTCTCGATCAGCTCGTTGAGCCAGCGGACCTCGCGCTCCACCGACTCCATACTGTGCCGCTGCAGCTCGAGGGTGTAGTCGTCGAGCCGTTCGCGGGTGCGGGCCAGCGAGGCACGCATCTTCGCCAGCCGTTCCTCCAGGCGGCTGCGGCGCCCTTCGAGCACCCGCATCCGTACATCCCGTTCGGTGTGACCGAAGAAGGCGAAGCGCACCCCGAACTGCTCGTCCTCCCAGGAGTCCGGTCCGGTCTGAGCCAGCAGATCCTCGAAGTGCTCCTTCCCAGCGGAGGTCAGCCGGTAGACAATCTTCGCCCGTCGGCCGGCAAGCGGCGCGGCGAGCGGGTCATCCGGAGCCGTCTCCTCGGCCAGCCATCCCTGGGTGACCAGCGTCTTCAGACACGGATAGAGGGTGCCGTAGCTGAAGGCGCGGAAGACTCCGAGTGAGGTATTGAGCCGCTTGCGCAGCTCGTACCCGTGCATCGGTGACTCCCGGAGCAGCCCCAGGACCGCGAATTCGAGGACGCCGGAGCGCCTGCTCATTCTCGCCTCCTTGGCTCTAGGCCAGCCGTGGTGGTCCTGTCCGTACCTGTCGTCCGTGCTGTAAGGATCTTCTTTATCTCGTTCTGATGTATCGAGTCGATACATCGTGACGATAGAACGGCCTTCTGGTTCCCGCAAGACATGGCATGGTGAACGGCGTCACATCCGGTGCTCGTAAGAAGGTTCGTGGCCTGTCAACTGTCCGTTATGTGACGAAGGTTGGGGTAGTTCGGCTTTTGACGGTGCGTACTCTGTTCGCCATGCAAACCAACGGGAACCTTGTGGCGCCAGTAAGCGTCATGGTCCTGGGTGCCGTGTGGCCCGGCGGGGCCGCAATCCGGGGGGACCGGAAGTCAACTGCGACCTTCAGGCGACACCGCCTGCCCGAGGAGTAGCTGGAACCATGAGCGAGCACCGCCGAAAGCCGCCGCAGCCGAACGGCGGCGGGCGAGCCGCGCCTCGGCGCGGAGCCCAGCCGCCCCCGACCCCCGCCCCGGGACGGCGGGCCACACCACCACGTGGCGGATCGGACGCGTACGGAACCCGAGGGCCGTCCGCGGCCGGAAGTCGCGGCGAGGACGCCGCAGATCAGCCGTACGGAAGCCGTGCGGAGGCCCGGCGGGCGGCGCAGGGCAGCGGTCGCCGCCGGGCGGCCGTCCCGGCCGCCGCGGGCGGCGGCGCCGGAGGGCGTGGCGGCGGCCGCCGAGGCACCGGTGGCTCGGGCCCTGGCGGCGAACGGCCGAAGCGCTTCATCGACTACCCGCGCTGGGGCAAGAGCGGCTGGCGCCGCTGGATGCCGTCCTTCAAGCAGATCTCGGCGATCTGCGTCGTGTTCCTCGGCACGCTGGTCGGCCTCATCGGCATCGCCTACGCGATGGTCAGCGTGCCGGACGCGAGTCTCGCCTCCAAGACGCAGAAGAACGTTTACTACTACGCTGACGGCTCGCGCATGGTCGTCTCGGGCGGCGGCGACCTCAACCGGCAGATCGTCCCGCTGGACCAGATCTCCAAGTCGATGCAGAACGCTGTGATCTCCATGGAGAACGCCTCGTTCTACACCGACCACGGTGTGGACCCCCAGGGCATCCTGCGCGCGATGGTGAACATGGCCAAGGGCGGCGAGACCCAGAGTGGCTCGACCATCACCCAGCAGTACGTGAAGAACACCTACCTGGACCAGTCGCAGACCGTCACCCGTAAGCTCAAGGAGCTGATGATCTCGATCAAGGTGGGCATCAAGGTGCCGAAGCAGGACATCCTCGCCGGCTACCTCAACACCGCCTACTACGGTCGCGGCGCCTACGGCATCCAGGCCGCCTCGCAGGCGTACTACGGCGTCAACGCCATCGCGCTCAAGCCGGACCAGGCCGCCTTCCTGGCAGCCGTGCTGAACGGCCCGAACCTGTACGACCCGGCGGGCGGCGTCGGTGACAACGCCACGCCCGAGCTGAACACCGCGCGCGCCAAGCAGCGCTGGGGCGAGGTCCTCGACCGCGAGGTCAAGACCGGTGACATGAAGCCGCAGGACCGGCAGCAGTACCAGAACTTCCCGATGCCGCAGAAGCCCAAGCGGTCCACCGACAAGGCGGGCCAGATCGGCTATCTGACGGACCTCGCGGACAAGTACATCTTCAACAACACCAACATCACCCAGCAAGATCTGGCCCATGGCGGCTACCAGATCCACACGACCTTCATCAAGAAGGACATGACGGCGCTGCAGCAGGCCGTCAACGCAGTCCGCAGCAAGAACATCCGGCCGGATCTACGCCCGGACACCGACAAGTACGTGCAGTTCGGCGGGGCTTCCGTGGTGCCCGGCGATGGCGCGATCGTCGCGATCTACGGTGGTGAGGACTACCTCAAGCACTTCACCGACAACGCGGACTACACCGGTGCCCAGGTCGGTTCGACCTTCAAGCCGTTCGTGCTGGCGGCGGCGATGCGGGACGGTGTCCGAAAGCCCAGCGGCCCCGCGGACCAGCCCGCCGACATGCGCACGCCGGTTTCGCCGAAGAGCAAGTACACCGGTGTCAACAAATGGAAGGTGCTCAACTACGACGGTTCCGTCTGGCAGGACAAGGACGGCAACGAGTGGCTGCAGCAGAACGACGACAACGAGTCGTTCAAGTCCATCGACCTCAAGAGCGCAATGGAGCAGTCGGTGAACTCCACCTACGTCCAGCTCGGCATGGATGTCGGCCTGGACAAGGTCAAGCAGGCTGCTCTTGACGCGGGCGTGACCTCCGACAGCCTGGCCAGCACCAACGGCCCGTCCTTCTCCATCGGCACCTCCTCGCCCAGCGCGATCCGGATGGCGGACGCGTACGCGACCTTCGCCAAGAGCGGCCTGCAGGCCGAGCCCTACTCGGTGACCAAGGTCGAGAACGACAAGGGCGTGCAGTACCAGCACGAGGCCAAGACCAAGAAGGCCTTCGACCCGGCGGTCGCCGACAACGTCACCGATGTGCTCCAGGGCGTCGTCCAGGACGGAACCGGTACCGCCGCCAAGGCGCTCGGCCGTCCGGCGGCCGGTAAGACCGGTACCACCGACGACAACAAGTCCGCGTGGTTCACCGGCTACACCCCGCAGCTGTCGACCTCGATCGGCATGTACCGGATGGACGATCAGTCCAAGAACCCCACGTTCCTGAAGATGTACGGCGTGGGCGGACTGCAGAAGATCTACGGTGCCTCCTTCCCCACCGAGATCTGGACCGAGTACATGAAGGCGGCGCTCGCCGGGCAGCCGAACCAGCCCTTCGAGCAGCCGCAGGACATCGGCACGGTGATCTACGGTGGCGGCGCGAGCCCGTCCCCGAGCGCGGCGCCGTCGACGACGCCGTCGAACACACCGAGTGCGAAGCCGTCCACGACGCCCTCGCACTCGCCCGCGCCCTCGCTGAGCCCGTCGCCGTCAGACTCCTGTGGCCCGCTGGCCTGGGGCTGCCAGCCGGGCGGTACGACATCCGGTGGCGGCCCGGGCGGTGGTCCTGGCGGCCCCTCGTCGAGCACCGGGCCCGGCACGGGTGGCGGCTCCTCCAAGGGCAACAGCAATGGCAACGGAGGCCTGTTCGGCGGGCCGGGCGGCTGATGAACGCCCGCAGGGATCCGAGGCCACGCCCACGGACCCCGGAAACGCAGTAACCGGCAGCACACCGGACAACACGGCCGCGGAGGGCATCTCGCCCTCCGCGGCCTTTTCCGTACACCGTGCACGGCCGCCACTCAGGTTCGTACGGCAGGATGTCTCGCATGACGACCGCGCGCGAGAACGACGAGAGCGCCGCCCCCGTGCAGCCCGCGACCGTACCGCCCACCGCCGAGGACCCCCTGGCCGAGGCGGGCAGCGAGTTGGTCGGCGGTCCCATCGGACGGCGTGCCACGGCCGGTCGGAGCGGCTGGTGGAATCCGCTGCGGGTCCTCGTCCTGGTCGCCATCGGGATGTTTGCGCTCGGCATGGTGCAGAAGGTGCCGTGTTACGACAGCGGCTGGTTCTTCGGCGCGAACGACCAGTACACCCACGCCTGCTACTCCGACATCCCGCACCTGTTCTACGCACGCGGCTTCGCCGATGACCTGGTGCCGTACTTCGACCACATCCCTGATGCCGCCTCGGGAGGCATGGGATACCTCGAATACCCGGTGCTGACCGGGCTGTTCATGGAGATCGCCTCCTGGTTCACCCCCCATGGCGCGGACCTGGTGCACCGCGAGCAGGTCTACTGGCTGGTCAACGCGGCGATGCTGCTGATCTGCGCGGTGGTCACGGTGGTGGCCGTGGCGCGCACCCACCGGCGTCGCCCGTGGGACGGCCTGCTGGTCGCGCTGTCGCCCGCCTTCGCGCTCACCGCGACGATCAACTGGGACCTGCTGGCGGTGGCGCTCACCGCCGTCGGAATGCTGATGTGGGCGCGAAGCCGACCGGTGGCGGCCGGGGTGCTGATCGGCCTCGCGACCGCCGCGAAGCTCTATCCCGTACTGCTGCTGGGGCCCTTGCTGCTGCTGTGTCTGCGGGCCGGGCGGATGAGGACGTACTGGAAGGCCTTCGCCGGGGCAGCTTTCGCCTGGCTGGTGGTTAATGTGCCGGTGATGGTCTTCGCCTGGGACGGCTGGGAGAAGTTCTACACCTACAGCCAGTCGCGCGGCGTGGACTTCGGTTCGCTCTGGCTGATCATCTCGCAGCAGACCGGCGATCCGCTCGATGGCGCCAACGCGTATGCCATCGCGCTGATGCTGCTGATGTGCGCGGGTGTCGCCGCACTCATCCTGTACGCGCCGCGCAGGCCGCGGTTCGCGCAGGTCGCCTTCCTGGTGATCGCCGCGTTCATCCTGACCAACAAGGTCTACTCACCGCAGTACGTGCTGTGGCTGATCCCGCTCGCCGCGCTGGCCCGGCCGCGCTGGCGGGACTTCCTGGTCTGGCAGGCCTGCGAGGTCATGTACTTCCTCGGGATCTGGATGTACCTCGCCTATACGACGGGCGGCAACAACAAGGGCCTGCCGGAAGGCGGTTATGACTTCGCGATCGCGCTGCATCTGCTCGGCACGCTCTACCTGTGCGCGGTGATCGTGCGCGACGCGCTGATGGCGGAGCGGGACCCCGTGCGGCAGGACGGCTCCGATGACCCGTCCGGCGGTGTGCTGGACGGTGCGCGGGACGTGTTCGTACTCGGGCGGCGTGCGCATCAGCCGCGGCACGCCGCCCAGTTCACCAGCGGTTATGTCGAATGGGGCAGGGAGAACGCCGACGCCTGACGGCTCAGCACTCGACCACCCGGTCCGCCCGCGTGGTCGTGTTCCCCAGGTGGGCGACCAGCTCGTCGCCCACCGCGGGCGGGGCCACATCGCTGGGCAGGAAGAGCAGCGACACCTGCATGTGCGGGGGCTCGGCGAACCACCGCTGCTTGCCCGCCCAGATGAACGGCGACAGGTTCCGGTTGACGGTGGCCAGCCCCGCCCGCGCGACGCCCTTGGCCCGCGGCATCACCCCGTGCACCGCCTTCGGCGCCTCAAGGCCCACACCATGCGAGGTACCACCGGCCACCACCACCAGGTGGCCGTCCCCGGCGGCCTTGTGCTGCCGGTAGCCGTAGCGCTCGCCCCGGGACACACGTGTGACGTCCAGGACCGCGCCGCGGTACTCCAGCGCCGCCGGGTCGCCCAGCCACAGCCGGGTGCCGATACGGGCGCGGAACCGCGTCTGCGGGAACTGCTGCTGGAGCTGGACGAGTTGGGCCGGGCTCAGATGGCTGACGAACATCGTGCGCAGCGGCAGCCGGGCGGCGCGCAGCCGCTCCATCCAGCCGAACACCTCCTCCACCGGGTCGACGGCGCGCTCGACACCGTCCAGCGGCAGGTGGATGGAGAACCCTTCGAGCCGCACATCGTCTATCGCGCCGTGCAGCTTGGCCAGGTCGTCCGCCGAGACGCCGTGCCGGCGCATGGTGCTCATGACCTCGATCACCACGCGCGCGCCGACCAGGGCGCGTACCCCCTCGACGGACGAGACGCAGCGCACCACCCGGTCCGGCAGCGGCACCGGCTCCTCGCCCATCCGGTAGGGGGTCAGGACCAGCAGGTCGCCGCCGAACCAGTCCTTCATCTGGGCCGCTTCATAGGTCGTCCCGACGGCGAGGAGGTCAGCGCCCAGCCGGGTCGTCTCGTCCGCCAGCCGCTCATGGCCGAAGCCGTAGCCGTTCCCCTTGCAGACCGGCACTATGCCGGGGAACTGGTCCACCACGGTCTTCTGGTGAGCACGCCAGCGCGCGGTGTCGACGTACAGGGTGAGCGCCATGGCCGGGTCGGGACCTTTCCTTGAGTGGGGCGGGGCAGGGGTCAGCGGCGCGACATGTAGATGTCAAGCGCCTTGTGGAGCAGCTTGTTCAGCGGGAAGTCCCATTCGCCCAGGTACTCGGCGGCCTGGCCACCCGTTCCCACCTTGAACTGGATCAGACCGAAGAGGTGGTCGTTCTCGTCCAACGAGTCGCTGATGCCCCGCAGGTCGTAGACGCTCGCGCCCAGCGCGTAGGCGTCCCGCAGCATCCGCCACTGCATGGCGTTGGACGGCCGCACCTCGCGCTTGTGGTTGGCGGAGGCGCCGTAGGAGTACCAGACGTGGCCGCCGACGATGAGCATCGTGGCGGCCGCGACCGCCTCGCCCTCGTGCATGGCGAAGTACAGCCGCATCCGGTTGGGGTCCTCGGTGTTGAGGGCCGTCCACATCCGCTGGAAGTACGACAGCGGGCGCGGTCGGAAGTGGTCGCGTTCGGCCGTCACCTCGTACAGCTGCTGCCAGATGGGCAGTTGGTCGTAGCCGCCCTGGACGACCTCGACACCGGCCTTCTCGGCCTTCTTGATGTTGCGGCGCCACAGCTGGTTGAAGCCCTTGTGGACGTCCTCCAGGCTGCGGCCCTCCAGCGGCACCTGGAACACATAGCGCGGCTGTACGTCGCCGAATCCGGCGCCGCCGTCCTCGCCCTGCTGCCAGCCCATGCGGCGCAGCCGGTCGGCGACCTCGAAGGCGCGCGGTTCGATGAAGGTGGCCTCGACGTCGCGCAGCCGCTTGACGTCCGGATCGGCGATGCCGGTCTTGATCGCGCCGGCGTCCCAGCGGCGGATGATCACCGGCGGGCCCATCTTCACCGAGAACGCGCCCTGCTGCTTGAGATGGGCGAGCATCGGCTGCAGCCACTCTTCGAGGTTCGGCGCGTACCAGTTGATGACCGGGCCCTCGGGAAGATAGGCCAAGTAACGCTTGATCTTGGGAAGTTGCCGGTAGAGCACCAGGCCCGCGCCGACCAGCTCGCCGTTCTTTTCAAACCAGCCGAGGCTCTCGGAGCGCCACTCGGCCTTCACATCGGCCCAGGCGGGAACCTGCATGTGGCTCGCCGCGGGCAGGCTCTGGATGTATGCCAGATGCTGCTCACGGCTGATGGTCCTCAGGGTCAGGCTCATTCGGGGCGCTCCCCATCGCTGCAGGTTCTACCGGGCTTCCCGGCGAATGCTACTGCGCGAGGGGAACACCCCGTTCTGTGCCCGGTCGGAACCGCCGCCTGTGCCCGGTCGGAACCGCCGCTAGATCCCGCCCCAGAGCCCGCCGTGGGCCACGCCGAGAAAGAAGCCAACCGCTGACGCGCCGAGGCTGAGCACGAGGACGAAGCGCTCGCCCGTCGTCGCCGAGATGAACTGCCCGTAGGCGCCCATGAAGATTCCCGCCAGGCCGGTCCACGAGGTGAGCAGATGCAGGTTGCTGAAGATCGAGGTGATGATCGCGACCGCACCGAGAACGGCCGAGAGGGCGACGAAGGAGTTCTCTTTCGGATGGGCCTTGCCGTCCGTGTTCAGGATGGCGAGGACACCGTGCGGCCGGAAGGTCTGTGCCATGGGGCACCTCCGTGAGCGGATGTGGCGCCTCGTGGCGCCATGCAAACCGTCGTGTACAGATTGTCCCGGTTCCCTGGACGATTTCAAGCGGAAGGCGGTGTGCGGGTAGTGTGTACCGTCTGCACCGGTCTCTGTGTAGCTCCCACCGGCACTCCCAGCCGGAGCGGGGGCGCGCGATACCGTTGCGACGCAACGCAACCCTCCTGCCACGGAAACGCCGTGGCCGCTGAGTCCAAAGGAGGTGGGTTCCACCATGCGTCACTACGAGGTGATGGTCATCCTCGACCCCGATCTCGAGGAGCGCTCTGTCGCCCCTCTGATCGAGAACTTCCTTGCCGTGGTCCGCAACGGCGGCGGCAAGGTCGAGAAGGTCGACACCTGGGGCCGTCGTCGTCTCGCCTACGAGATCAAGAAGAAGCCCGAGGGTATCTACTCCGTCCTCGACATCAACGCTGAGCCCGCGGTCGTCAAGGAGCTCGACCGTCAGCTCAACCTGAACGAGTCGGTCCTTCGGACCAAGGTCCTCCGTCCGGAAATGCACTGAGCGCTTAAGCGCCAGAGCTGAGTACGGCGACCGAGCAGCCAGCAGCACAGCACACCCGCCGAGAGGTCACCCACCATGGCAGGCGAGACCGTCATCACGGTTGTCGGCAATCTTGTCGACGACCCCGAGCTGCGCTTCACCCCCTCCGGTGCGGCGGTCGCGAAGTTCCGTGTCGCGTCCACTCCCCGCACCTTCGACAAACAGACCAACGAGTGGAAGGACGGCGAGAGCCTCTTCCTCACGTGCTCGGTCTGGCGTCAGGCGGCGGAGAACGTGGCCGAGTCGCTGCAGCGCGGTATGCGCGTCATCGTGCAGGGCCGCCTGAAGCAGCGGTCCTACGAGGACCGTGAGGGCGTCAAGCGGACGGTCTACGAGCTGGAAGTCGACGAGGTCGGCGCCTCCCTGCGCAGCGCGACCGCCAAGGTCACCAAGACCGCCGGTCGCGGCGGCCAGGGCGGCTACGGCGGCGGCGGTCAGGGTGGCGGCAACTGGGGCGGCCCGCAGGGCGGTCCCGGTGGCGGCGCACCGGCCGACGACCCGTGGGCGACCAGCGCCCCGGCAGGCGGCCAGGGCCAGAGCCAGGGCCAGGGCGGCAGTGGCAACTGGGGCGGAAGCTCCGGTGGCGGCTACTCGGACGAGCCGCCCTTCTAAGGGCGACGAGTAACAACTTCTTGATCACAGTGGAGAGAGACAATGGCTAAGCCGCCCCCGCGCAAGCCGAAGAAGAAGGTCTGCGCGTTCTGCAAGGACAAGGTCACTTACGTCGACTACAAGGACACGAACCTGCTGCGGAAGTTCATCTCCGACCGCGGCAAGATCCGTGCCCGCCGGGTCACCGGCAACTGCACCCAGCACCAGCGCGACGTCGCCACGGCTGTGAAGAACAGCCGCGAGATGGCGCTGCTGCCCTACACCTCGACTGCGCGCTGAGAGAGGGTGACCGAAGCATGAAGATCATCCTCACCAACGAGGTCAACGGCCTCGGCTCCGCCGGCGATGTCGTCGAGGTCAAGGACGGCTACGCCCGCAACTTCCTGATCCCGCGCGGTTTCGCGATGCGCTGGACCAAGGGTGGCGAGAAGGACGTCGAGCAGATCCGCCGTGCGCGCCGGATCCGCGAGATCGCCTCTCTCGAGGACGCCAACGCCGTCAAGGCGCAGCTGCAGAGCGTCAAGATCAAGCTGGCGACCCGCGCCGGTGACACTGGCCGTCTCTTCGGCTCCGTCACCCCGGCCGACATCGCCGGTGCGATCAAGGACGCTGGCGGTCCGGCCGTCGACAAGCGCCGTGTCGCGCTGGTCGCGCCGATCAAGACCGTCGGTTCGCACCAGGTGACCGTCAGCCTCCACCCGGAGGTCTCGGTCAAGCTCGACCTCGAGGTCGTTGCTGCCTGACGCGCTCCGCGCAGAGTCGCTCGGAAGGGCCGGCATCCCGATGGGGTGCCGGCCCTTCGGTTTGATGTTTCACGTGAAACCGTCCCTCGCGCGCTGTTTCACGTGAAACAGCGCCGGCCGTCAGGCGCGTACCGCACCGGTCACCACCCAGCGGCCGGAGCGCGCCCGCAGCCACAGGAACACCAGGCGGGTCAGCAGGAACAGCGCCATGGCCCACCACAGGGCGGTGAGGCCGCCCCCGAGCGCGGGCACCGCCAGCGCGACGGGAACGAAGACGGCGAGCGTCCCGAGCATGGCCCAGGCCAGATAGGGGCCGTCGCCCGCGCCCATCAGGACACCGTCGAGTACGAAGACGATGCCCGACACCGGCTGGGTGACAGCGACCACCAACAGCGCGGGCAGCAGTTGCGTACGGACCACCGGGTCGCTGGTGAACAATGGAATGAACAGTGGCCGCGAAAGGGCCACCAGCACCCCGAGCAGGACGCCGGAGGCGATCCCCCACTGCACCATGCGACGGCAGGCGGCCTTGGCGCCCGATGCGTCCTCGGCACCCAGATAGCGCCCGATGATGGCCTGGCCCGCGATGGCGATCGCGTCGAGGGCGAAGGCCAGCAGGCTCCACAAGGTGAGCAGGATCTGGTGTGCGGCGACCTCGGCATCACCGAGTCGGGCGGCGACCGCGGTGGCGATCATGAGAATGGCCCGCAGGCTCAGCGTGCGGACCAGCAGCGGTACTCCGGCGGTCGCGCAGGCGCGGATTCCCGCGGCGTCCGGACGCAGCGGTGCGCCATGCCGCTTCGCGCCTCGGACGACGACGGTGAGGTAGGCGGCGGCCATACCGCACTGGGCGATCACGGTGCCCCACGCGGATCCGGCGATGCCGAGCCTGGCACCGTAGACCAGCCCGGCGTTGAGCCCGGCATTGGCGGCGAAGCCCGCGATCGCGACGACGAGCGGGGTGCGAGTGTCGTGCAGCCCGCGCAGCACACCGGTGGCGGCGAGCACCACGAGCATCGCGGGAATGCCCAGCGAACTGATCCGCAGGTAGGTGACGGCGTACGAGGTCGCGTCGCCGGAGGCGCCGAAGAGCTCCGCGAGCAGCGGGGCGGTGGGGATGACGACCGCGACAACGGCGGCGCCGAGCAGCAGCGCCAGCCAGATGCCGTCGATGCCCTGGCGGATCGCGGACTGCAGATCGGCTGCGCCGACCCGCCGGGCGACGGCGGCAGTGGTGGCGTAGGCCAGGAACACGAAGACGTTGACCGCGGTGTTCAGCAGGGCGGCCGCGACGCCGAGACCGGCCAGTTGCGGGGTGCCGAGGTGGCCGACGATGGCGCTGTCCGCCATGACGAAGAGGGGCTCGGCGACCAGAGCGCCGAAGGCGGGCAGGGCGAGTGCGACGATCTCTCGGTCATGGTGTCGCCGGACCTCCAGGGGGAGCCGGGCCGGGCGCTTCGCGGGAGCGCCGGTGCGCTCCCGCGAAGCAGTCGTGGGTCTCTCAGAGGCCGATTTCACAGGCTTAGGATAATCTTCCACAGGTAATAGACACAACGGGTCTGTGCTCATTACCACTGGTGGCGCTGAGTGATCGGCTCCGCGCCGTTTGTCGTGATCTTGCGCCAACCGGGAAAGTTTTTCTCCTGCACAGCCGGTGGATGATGAACATGCAGGTCAGAGGCTGTGTGGTCGAGGTGCCGGAGTCTTGTCCACAGACCTGTCCCCCGCCCTGTACACAGGTTTGGCGGGCTTCTCCACAGCCTTGGGTCGTTCATCCACATGGCCTGTGGATAACCATCTTGGCTGACGGGGGCCGGGGCCCTACCGTAGTCCGGCGCCCGCCTTCCGTCCGGTCCTCGCACTCGACGCGCCGCAAGCGGAGCCGCGTGTCTTTTTTGTCAGAGCCGTGCCGTAAGAAAGAAGGGCACGGATCGGGGTCCGAAGGACGGGGAGGAGGTGGCGGGGGTGAGCCAGCCTGAGCCCGCGGACGACCACTGGGGGGACGCACCGCCCATCGATCCCCCGTTCCCCGACGTTCCCGGCGACCGGCTCCCGGCGGCTCGCTACCGCCGTGCCGACCGCGACGGCGGCCGCGACGGGACGAGGGACAAAGGGCGAGACGGCGGCGGCTGGTCAGAGGGCGGTTTTGAGCGGGTTCCGCCGCAGGACCTCGATGCCGAGCAGTCGGTGCTCGGCGGCATGCTGCTCTCCAAGGACGCCATCGCCGATGTCGTCGAGGTGCTCAAGGGCGCGGACTTCTACCGTCCGGCCCACGAGACGATCTACACCGCGATCCTCGACCTCTATGCCAAGGGCGAGCCGGCCGACCCCATCACCCTCGCGGCCGAGCTGACCAAGCGCGGCGAGATCACCCGGGTCGGCGGCGCCGCATACCTGCACACGCTGGTCAACGCGGTCCCCACCGCCGCCAACGCCGAGTACTACGCGGAAATCGTCCATGAGCGCGCGGTCCTGCGCCGACTGGTCGAGGCGGGCACCCGCATTACCCAGATGGGGTACGCGGCCGACGGAGACGTCGACGAGATCGTCAACCGCGCCCAGGCCGAGATCTACGCGGTCACCGAGCAGCGCACCTCAGAGGACTACCTCCCGCTGAGCGAGATCATGGAGGGCGCCCTCGACGAGATCGAGGCGATCGGCTCCCGCAGCGGTCAGATGACCGGCGTCCCCACCGGCTTCACCGACCTCGACGCGCTCACCAACGGCCTCCACCCCGGCCAGATGATCGTCGTCGCCGCGCGTCCCGCGATGGGCAAGAGCACCCTGGCGCTGGACTTCGCCCGCTCCTGCTCCATCCAGTACGGCCTGCCCAGCGTCTTCTTCTCCCTCGAAATGGGCCGCAACGAGATCGCGATGCGTCTGCTGTCCGCCGAGGCGCGGGTCGCGCTGCACCATATGCGCTCCGGCAACATGACCGACGACGACTGGACCAGGCTGGCTCGCCGAATGCCGGAGGTCTCGGCCGGACCGCTGTACATCGACGACTCGCCCAACCTGTCGATGATGGAGATCCGTGCCAAGTGCCGCCGCCTCAAACAGCGCAACGACCTGCGGCTGGTCGTCATCGACTACCTCCAGCTGATGCAGTCCGGCGGCTCACGCCGACCCGAGAGCCGCCAGCAGGAGGTCTCGGAGATGTCCCGTAACCTCAAGCTGCTCGCCAAGGAGCTGGAGGTCCCGGTCATCGCCCTCTCGCAGCTCAACCGTGGTCCAGAGCAGCGCACCGACAAGAAGCCGATGGTCTCCGACCTCCGTGAATCGGGCTCGATCGAGCAGGACGCGGACATGGTCATCCTGCTGCACCGCGAGGACGCCTACGAGAAGGAGTCCCCCCGCGCGGGTGAGGCCGACCTCATCGTCGCCAAGCACCGTAACGGCCCCACGGCCACCATCACCGTGGCGTTCCAGGGCCACTACTCGCGGTTCGTGGACATGGCGGGGAACGTCTGACGCGGTGGCGGGAGCGTAACTCCGGCCGGTGGACCGGCGGTTCCGCTGGGGCCGTGCTGGCGGTGCCCCTGGCGGGACCGGCGGAAAATCGGAGGTCGTGCGGCGTCGTGGTCGGTACGATCCGGGTATGGCCTACATGTTCGTCCGCGTGCGGACTGCCTGAGACGGTGTGCTCCGCCGTCGGTCGCTGAGCGATCGACGGCAGTCGAGGTAACCCACAACAGACCAGCACGGTCTTCAGCCGGCACCGCCGTGTGGATGTCGCCACAGGCGTGCCCGCTGCGCCGCCTCAGAAATGGACTGAACTTTCATGGCTTCCGTATGCCCTGATTCCTCCCACTCTCGACGTGCCCGCGATGCCGCACCCACGTTTGTGCTGGTGCACGGTTCTGGCTCCAGCTCGTTCATGTGGGCCCCGATCCAGCGCGAACTCGCGTTGCTCGGGCACCGCAGCCTCGCCGTCGATCTGCCGGGGCACGGGTTCGACGCGCAGTACCCGGTCGGCTATCAGGCGCCGCAGGATCTCGACGCGTGGGCGGTCGAGCCGTCGACATTGGCCAAGGTCACCTTGCAGGACAACGTCGACGTGGTCGTTGATGCCGTGCGCCGGGTGGCCGGGCACGGGCCGGTGGTGCTGGTGGGCGCCAGTCTCGGCGGAACCACCATCACGAGGGTGGGCAACACCGTCCCCGATCTGGTGGACCGGCTCGTCTACATCTCCGCGTGGTCGTGCGTACAACGCTCCAACCCCGTCGAGTACATGCAGGAGCCCGAGTTCGCCGCCAATCTGCTGGGCCCGCTGTACGCGTTGAACGTCGGGGACCCGGCCGAACTCGGTGTCGGGCGGGCCAACTACCGCACCGCCGACCCGGCCCTGCTCGCCGCCCTCAAGGCGGCGGTCATGGCGGACGGCACCGGTGAGCAGTTCCGGGCCTTCCTCAACATCCTGCAACCGGACGAGTCCCTGTCGGTGATGACGGGCGACGCCCGCGGGCATGCCGCTACGTGGGGCACGATCGCCCGCACCTATATCCGTCTCACCGGCGACCGGTCGCTTCCGGTGGCCATGCAGGACCGGTTGATCGCCGAGGCCGACGCTCTGACGCCGGACAACCCGTATGACGTGCACTCCCTGGACACCAGCCATGCCGGGTTCCTCCTGCGACCGACGGAGGTGGCTGGCATCCTCGATCAGCTGACCGTCCGCTGACGGCCGGGGCGATTCCGTCTGGTGGGCAGCCAACTGGCTGCCCACCAAACGGCCGTTCTGCTTGGTCAGTCGATGCCCTGGGCGAAGCGGAAGAAGTGGTGCGGGTCGTAGCAGTGCTTGACCCGCTGCAGCCTTGGATAGTTCTGCCCGTAGTACGCCTGACGCCAGTCGGACAGCGCCGGGTCCATGTAGTTCTGGAACGACTCGTGGTTCGAGTACGGATCCATCGTCGTATAGCCGTGGTTCACCCAGCCCTGCGCGGAATCGATGTCGGCCTGGGTGGGATTCGGCTGCGTCAGACCGATTTGATAGCCCGCCGCGAAGAGCGCGTCACGGTGGACGAACGCGGTGGCCGTGGGCGAGACATCGTTGATCTTCCCGCCGTAGGCGAAGAGACCGAAGAAACGGAATTGGCCGCCCCGGTTATCTGCCAGGAATGCGGTGAGCGCCTCCGAGGCCGCCGAACGGCTCAGTGGATCGCGGAAGTATAGATTCCGCTGGGTTGCCCAAATGTCCCTCGGCAACTGAGCCTCGGACGAGTACCCCACCCGATGGCATTGTGCCACTGTGCGATCGCCGCAGCCGAACACCGTCATCATCGCCTGCTGATACGGCTGTTCCTGAACGTCCCGGGTGGTATTAGGCCGACCGACAGCGGAAACCAGACCGTCGAGCAGGCTGTCGCAATCCGCTTTCGCCCCGAGGTATCCGCCGGTGACCACGACGAGGGGCTGGGCGCCCGCACTATCCGTTTGGAACTCGATGAGCAGTTCCGCCGACAGTTCCCTCGGCCCGTCGGCCACCCACTGCTGCCACGCCATGATGACGTCCAGCGCGTCCGACCAGTCCCAGTTCAGGTTGTAGTTGGTGATCGTGGGCGCCTGGGTCTGGAGAACCTCGTATTCCGTGACGACGCCGAAGTTACCGCCACCGCCGCCGCGCAGTGCCCAGTACAGGTCGGGATGCTGGTCGTTCGAGCAGCGGACCACGCTTCCGTTCGCCAGCACCACTTCGGCCGACACCAGACGGTCGCAGCCCATGCCGTATTTGCGGGCCTGCTGGCCCAGTCCGCCGCCTTGCAGCCAGCCGCCGCAGCAGACGGTCGGGCAGGTGCCGGTGGCGACCTGGACGTTGTACGGGGCCAGTTCGGCGGCGATGTCCACGCCCTGGCCGCCCGGGCCGAGCCGGACCGTGCTCTGCCCCACCCGCACGCCGTTCATCCGGGAGACATCGATGACCAGGCCAGGTGACGTCGAATAGCCGCCATAGCTGTGGCCTCCGCTGCGCGGTGCCACCGGTATGGAATTGTCCTGGGCGAAACGTATGCACGTCGCCACATCGGTGCTGCTCACGCAATAGGCGACCGCCTGCGGGTGAATCGCGTCGAACTGGGCCAGCTGGAGCTGCTTCGCCAGGTCGTAACCGGAGTCCGTCGGTAGGACGAGACGTCCGCCGAGCTTGTCGCGCAGTGTGGTCCACGGTGGCGATCCAGCGGCCCATACCGAACCCATGCTGCCGCTGGCCGCCGTGAATGCGGCCGCGGCGCTGACACCAGCGCCGGCTCTTAACAGCGAACGCCTGCTGATCATGACAGACACCTCTCCCCGTTCTGTACTGCCGTGTGTGTGGGAATACGAAATGGCGGGCGCGGGGTGGCAATCGTCAACGGCGGTGATTCGACGCCGGACGGCCTTACCCATACGCGGAGTATTGTTACCCGCAAGTAGAGTCAGGCGGCCGTGACAAGAAAGACATGCCTCCCCCCGTCGGCACGGCAACGCCAGTGGTCCGGACCGCAGCCCGGTAGCCGGGAATTTACACTGCCACCCGGTCGATGCACAGGCCCTGACAATGGATTTGTCAGTCCAGTCCTTTTGCCGCCAATCTCCCGGATAAAGCCCAACTAATCTCAACACGGCGGCCGTCTGCCGTTCGCCGGCGTCCGTACACCGGCCGTCCCGGCGAGCGCCCGCCGTTGTCAGTGGCGCCTGGCAGTCTGGTGACATGAAGCCGTCGACTCCGTGGACCCTCACCCACATCCAGCGTGCGCTGCGGGCCAGTTGGGCCGCTGACACCTGCTCAGCGGACGATGTCGCGCGGGCTCCCTGGCGGCCGGACAATCCGGCCTGGGGCCACTGCGACATCACCGCGCTGGTGGTGAAGGACCTGTTCGGCGGCGATCTGGTGCTCGGCCGGGTGCTCCTCGGCGACGAAGACCGCGGCTCCCACTGGTGGAACCGGCTGCCCGGAGGGGTGGAGGTCGACCTGACACGCGAGCAGTTCCGGCTGGGGGAGACCGTTGCCGGAGGACGGATCGTCCCCCGGCCACCGGGCCCGCTGGCGCGCAGGCGGGAGGAGTATCTACTGCTCCGCCGCCGCTTGGCGCAGCAGCTGGGATCCGCACTGCCCGAGGTTCCGGCAGAGGAGCCAGAGCCGGTGCGCGGGTGCCTGGAGCTCGACGGGCGGCAGCTGTCGTACGTGGAATTCGGCGGTCCGGGGCGGCCACTGCTCGCGCTGCACGGGCACTTCTCCGAGGGCCGCACGTTCGCCCACCTCGCCCGTGAACTGGCCCCCGACTGGCGGGTGATCGCTCCTGACCAGCGCGGTCACGGCCGCTCGGACCGGCCGACCAGCCGGGGGTCGGAGCAGGCGGACTACTCCCGTTCCGGTTACGTCGAGGACGCGGCCGCCGTGCTCGACCGGCTAGGCCTCGGCGCCGCGGTGGTGCTGGGCCACTCGCTCGGCGGAGTCAACGCGTACCAACTGGCCGCCCGCCATCCGCACCTGGTCAGTGCGCTGGTGATCGAGGACATCGGGGCCGTGGTCGACGATGACCTCTCCTTCTGCCTGGTGTGGCCCAGGCGGGCGGCGACCCGTGCGGCGCTGATCGAGCGGCTGGGGGATGCGGCGCGCTACCTCACGGACTCCATACGTGAGTTCGCGGACGGCTGGGGGCTGGCCTTCCGGCCGACGGACATGGTCGCCTCGCATCGGCAGCTCATCGGTGACCACTGGGACGACTGGTTGGCCACGGACTGCCCGGCGCTGCTCATCCACGGCACGCTCAGCGACACGCTCGACGCCGAGCACGCCAAGGAGATGGCGGCTCGGCGTCCGAACACACAGCTCGTCGAACTTCCCGCGGGGCACACGGTTCACCAGGGCGAACCCGCCGGATTCGCCCTGGCCGTCCGTGAGTTCCTCAGCTCGCTGTGAGCTGCCGCCAGGGGCGGACGAAGCCGCGCAGGGCGTTCTGCGCGGTCCGGGCGAGCAGTTGGTCGTTGGCCGGGGTGCCCGCGGTGTGGAGGAGGTGGTCAAGGCCGGGCAGGGTGCGTAGCCCGGGACCGGTGGTACGGGCGCTGGCCAGGGCGCCAAGCAGCGGCGGCGTGGTCCAGCACGGCACGTTGGTGTCCGCGGTGCCGCAGGTGACCAGGGTGCGGGTGCCGTGGGCGACGCCTCGGGCGATATCCGGCGGATAGAGGGCGTCGTCGCTGCGGACGAAGGCGGCGTTGTGCGGACCGAGCAGGGCGTTCAGAAAGGAGGCGAGGGATGGCAGCAGTCCCGAGGTGTCCGCCTGGCGGTGGGCGCGGAAGTCCGCGATGGCGCGAGATACACCCGCCTTGTTCGACCGCGCCTGCTGGGCGCTGAGTTGGCTCGCCGCGACGGCTTGGTCCAGGGTGCCTGCGAGCTGGTAGTCGATCGCGTCCAGGAGTCGTGTGTCCTGCGGGGCGATGAGCGCCAGCCCGGCGGGCTTCGGTTGTACGGCGCGGTCCACGAGCAGGGCTTGCAGTCCTCCCTCGCTGTGCCCGACGACGAGCAGCTTGTTCGGGTCGGCCTCGGGCTGGGCGCGCAGGGTGTTGTACGCGGCCACGGCCTGGCTGGTGTAGGCGGCCATGTCGATGGAGTCCTTGTACCGGCCCCATCCGGTACGGCCGGTGCCGTACTTGTCGAAGCGCAGGCTCATCACGCCGTCATCGCCGAGGGTGCTCGCGAACAGGGCGAGGGTGTGCGGGGTGAAGGCGGGCGGTTCGTCACCGTTGCGGTCGGTCAGGCCGCTGCCGGGGATCAGCAGGGCGGCGGCGAGCCGGTGACCCGCGCGATGGACGGGGATGTGCACGGTGCCGTACGCGGTGGCGCCGTCGGCAGTGAACCGGACCTGGCGATCGCTGGCGGGTATGAGGGTGGTGGAGCGGGTGGACGTGGCCGCTTCGGCCGTTCCTAACACCGGCCCGGCCGTGGTGACGGCGACCGTTGCCATGAGTGCGGCCAGTGTGCGGCGCCGCCAGGTGGTAGTGCGCCAACGCATGTGTTCTCCCAACGGGTTGAGAATCCAGGGAAGGTGGTGGTCCGCGAGGTGACTGCGCCAGACGTCAGCGGACGAACAACGACAGGGCGAGCGGAAGGCCCACGATGAGCGCGAACAGCAGCAGCGCGCGTGGATTGCCGAAGTTGAAGGTCCAGCCGAAACCGGACCGCTTCTGTACGAACAGCGAGGGATCCTCACGGTTGATGTAGAGCGATCCCGCGCCGCGCCAGTACCGGTCGTCGTCGCGCCGGACCACACCGGTGTTCTCCTCCGGCGCCCCGGAGTCCGCGGCGGGCAGTCGGCTGCCCCCTTGCCCGGTACGGAGCGCCACGCCGACGACGATGGCGAGACCGACCAGGAGCGGCAGCATCACGAGCAAGGGCGACAGGTTCTGGTCGGCATGCCAGATCGGCCAGGCCCCGGCGAGCATCGACAGGTCGACGCAGGCGGCCAGCAGGAGCAGGGAGATCACGGCACGCACCGAGAAACGGCGGTGCCTGCGCGCGGAGTCGGCCGGTCGTGCCGGGTCGAGTTCCGGCCGGGCGCGGAGCGAGAACCAGGCCAGTAGCAGGATCGTCGCGGTCACCCCGGCTTGTACGAAGACCGGGAAGAACACGCTGCCGACCGACTTGTTGGCGAAGTGGTCGGGGGTGCCGGAAGTGTTGAAGTGCACCGCGAGACGGTCGGGTACCGACGGGTACAGGACGATGCCGGTCACCACCGTTCCCGCGACGATCAGCAGCGCGGGGATCGACCAGAGCCAGGGAAAGGGCTCCGGATCAGTGCGGAGCGAGGTGTCGGTCACCATGCGCTGGCGCAGGCCGCGGTACCAGTCCTCGTCCCCCTTGGCCGCCGCGATCGCCACCCGGGCCCGGCTGAAGGCGGCCAGGCACACGGCGAGGACCAGTGCTGGCACCACGCCGGGCCAGACCAGATGGGTCGTGGTCGACAGAGCGACGTTCAGGGCGACCAGCGCTCCACCGGCCGTGCCCACCAGCCACCGATAGCGCTTACGTTGCTCGGCGATCACCGGAGCGTCCGCCCGCGCGGCGGGTATTCGTACCCCGAAGGGCAGCGTCGGACTGGTCAGTGAGGGCGTCAGCCACGCCACTGCCAGAACCACCAGTGGTACGGCCGCGTCGACCAGTAGTGCTCCGCTGTTCATGACGCCGAATCTCCTTGCTCTGCGCCGTGGTCCGCGCCGTGTGCGGCGAGCGCGGATGAAGTGAACGAGGTCAGGACGGATCCGCAACTGTCCAGAACCGCCGGATCGCCGACGCCGTGGGCGACCGCTTCGGCGAGCAGCGTCCGCAGCCGTGTCTCCCACTCGTCGGTGAACCCGGGCTCCGGCGGGCCGGTGCATGCGTCACGCTGCACCAGGGCGCCGCTCTTGCGGTTGATCCGCAGGAGCCCCTCCCGCCGCAGCAGGTCATAGGCCTTGTTCACGGTGTGGAAATTGATGCCCAGATCGACGGCGAGCTGCCGGGTCGAGGGCAGCGAGCTGCCTTCGACCAGCTCACCAGACGCGATGGCCTCAATGATCCGGTTCCGGATCTGCTGGTAGATCGGCACCTCGCTGTCCAGGTCGAGGCTGAGGATCACGTCGGGCTCCCGCTGTCGTTCTGTTATAGCTTTTATAGAACAGTACAGCGGACCGCGGCATGGGTGAGGGCGTTAAGGGCGCGACAAGGCTTCGGTGGCACGCCGAGTGCGTCCCCAGGGCTTGAGGACCGAGATCGCGGTGATGAAGACGTACAAGGACAGCGCCACGCTCGGCCCGACGACGAGGTCCCTGCCGCCATCGGGCACCGGAGCCCCGGCCGTCACCGCGTCCGCGGCCTGGCCGATGACCGTGCGTAACGCGAAGATCGAGGCCGCGGTGGCGGCCAGCGTCAGCCAGAACTTCGTATAGACCCAGCGGTGCCGGGCCAGCCCCCAGTGCGTGCCGAGGGAGAGCGCCAGGCCGCTGAGCAGCGAGAGCAGACTGACCGGGATGACCAACCAGTCGGCGAAGATCCGCATGCTGCGGTAGACGGCGTCGACGATTCGTGGATCATGGCTCACCGCGCCTGTGATGCCGAGGGTGAGCAGCGCGACGGCGAGGCCGAGCCAGCCGACGGAGACGGCGACGTGGAGAACGAGGACGGCGCGACGCGTCCGGCGGGTGAGGTTCATGGGCCCTACCGTCGCGTGGGCGGCGCTCTCGGGCGTCGCACCGCTGGAGTATTCACGGGGTCTTCGCGGGGAGCAGGCCGCTCGTGGCGCCACTGAGCCCGCCGATATCGTGCCCTGACACGGAGGAGGGGGTTTCGGTGGGGAAGCTGCACCTGTTCGACATGGACGGAACGCTCCTGTACGGCTCGTCCGCAAACATGGAACTGGCCAGGGAACTGGGACTGGTCGAGGAGTTCCGGGCCCTCGACGCCGAGTTCATGGCCGGGGTGATCGATTCGCCTGGTTATGCGCGGCGGGCGTACGGGCTTTGGCAGGGCCTGACCGTCGAGCTGGTCGTGGCCGCCTTCGAGCGTGCTCCGTGGTTGGACGGTATCCGTGAGGTCTGGGCGGACATCCGGGCGCGCGGGGAGTACTGCGCGGTGATCTCGCTTTCCCCGGACTTCTTCGTACGGCGGCTTACGGCGTGGGGCGCGCATGCGGCGTTCGGCGGGAGGTTTCCGGAACTCCCTTTCCACGGTGCGCCGTTGGACGCGTCCGGTGTTCTGGTCCCGGAGTCGAAGGTGCGGATCGCGGATCGGCTGTGCGCGGAGTACGGGGTCACGCGGGCGCAGTGCGTGGCCTACGGGGACTCGATGTCGGACGCCGCGTTGTTCGCGGCGGTGCCGACCTCGGTGGCGGTGAACGGGGACCACCATGTGAGCGAGCTCGCCACGTTCTCGTATGCGGGCCAGGACCTGCGTGCGGCCTACGAGTTGGCACTGGGCGGCTGACCAGCGCAATCGTGGTCCAGGCGAGGGCGGCTCGCTGAATATTACTGTCGAGTATTGCCGGGTGTGTTCCGCTTGGCCGTTGCGCGAAAGCGGTTGATAGCCCTGGATGGCGCCCGGTAAGTGAATTCTGGGCGTCTGTGGGCAGAATCACGGAAATTGGCGGAACTTGGATCCGTCGGGGGTATCGGGTCTTGTGGATTCCCGGCCGCCCGGTATGGTCGACTGCGATCGTTCGCGGCCTGATGCCGCGAAGCCGGAGTGTCCGTCAGGTGGAATCGCATGTGCAGCAAGGGCAGGGGCGAAGCCGTGAGCCAACCCACCTTAACCTGAACAGGCCTTCCGTTACCCGGACTTCCGGCTATTTGTCCTATGCCGTTGTGGGACGTGGCACGCTCTCCCTGTTGCGACCGGCCGCCGACGGCTGCGTCGGGGGTTGCGGTGCGGCTCGTCCGCTTTGCCGGGACTGGCGTGGCTCAGACGGAAGCGCCGGAACGGCGGAATGCGGACATTGACTGGGGGAAACAGCCGGAACGCCGCTTGATGCGTTTCGATTGTGATGTATGGAAACCGACCGGGAGATGCTCGAGGCGAGGCAGATCATGGACGCTCTGACCAGCAGTTCGGCCGATCGGGGGCCCGGATCCAATAGCGGATACGCCAATGGCCGAGCTGGCGAGGTGAACGCCGCTTCCGCTGCTTCCCGGCCGGATAGCAAGGGCGATTGGGACTGGTTCACCCCGGCGAGGCCGGAGGCCACGGCCGATCCGGCTAATGACGATCCCGCCACCAGCGACTTCTCCAACGGCGGCCAGCATGCGGCCGATCCGCACCAGCGGTCCGCCGACGGCGGTGATGCCGCGATACCGAGCCGTACGCCGACGACGATACGGCCGGTGGGCAACAGCACTCAGCGCACCGACTCCGGGGTCCAGGACCCGGCCCCCATGCCGTCGTACGAGTCCCGCCCCGCGCAGTGGGACATGGCGCAGGCAGACCTTCCACCCTCGGCGGAAGCGGCCCGTTCGCACCTGCCGACCCGGTCCCGGCAGTCCACCAGGTCAGCCGCTGAAGCCGCCACCGCACCGCAGGGCGGGCGGCCGGAGACGGTGCCCTCGCAGCGGACCTCGCAACGCGACGTGGCGGAACGGGGGATGGCCTCCAGCGGCCCGCTAGGAACGCAAGGGGTGCAAGGTTCGCAAGCCAGACCAAACCCCCACGCGGCACGGCGCGAGGCGACGCCCCCCGCCGAAGGATCCTGGTTCGCCCCTTCGCCGACGCACCCCGCCGAACACCAGCAGCCCGCGGCCTCGAACCCGCCCACCGCCCCACGAGGCGACATCCCGCCGGTGCCCGGGAGCGGCGCGGCGTCTCAGCCGGCAGCCGAGGCGCGGCCGTCGGAGCCGTCCTCCGCATGGGGGCACACCCCGCCGGTGCCCGGCGCCCGTGCGCCTCAACCGGCGCCCGCGGAGTCCGCCATGCCGGAATCGCCCACCGCTTGGCGGAACGGCCCCCAGGTGCCGGACGGCGCCGCCAGATCCCAATCGGCGGCCACGGCGCGGCCATCCACGGCGCCGCACCCGACCGCCGCCCCACGTGACCACATTCCGCCGATGCCCCGTAGCGGTGCGGCGTCTCAACCGGCCGCCGGGGCATGGGGTTCGGCATCGCCGGAGCCGTCCAACGTATGGGGGCACGCCCCGCAGACGTCGGGCGCCCGTGCGCCTCAACCGGCGCCCCCGGAACGCTCGTCCACGATGCCGAACCCGGCCGCCGAGGCGCGACCGGAGCCGTCCACCTCCCGGGCCCACGCCCCCCAGGCGCCCGGTGCCCCGGCGTCGCAGGAGGGATCCGCGGCTCAACGGAACGACGCGGCACGCGCGTTGGCCGAGCCGACGGCGGCGGCGTCCGTGGCCGAGGCCGCGGACGCCCCCGCTTCCGCGGACGCCGTCCTCATCCGTCGCACGATGGATGCCATCGGGCCGGTCGCGGACAAGACGACCTCGTACTTCTACGCGCTGCTCTTCCTCCGCCATCCCGAGCTGCGGGAGCTGTTCCCCGCGGCGATGGACGCGCAGCGCGACCGGCTGTTCAAGGCGCTGCTGACCGCCGCCAAGCACGTCGACGACGCCGACACGCTCACCGAGTACCTCTCCCATCTCGGCCGCGGACACCGCAAATACGGCACCCGGGCCGAGCACTACCCGGCGGTCGGCGAATGCCTGCTCGGTGCGCTCACCCGGTATGCCTCCGACGTCTGGAACGAAGAGGTCGAAGCCGCCTGGGTCCGCGCGTACACCGCCATCTCGCAGATCATGATCGACGCCGCGGCAGCCGACGAGCTGACCTCACCGCCGTGGTGGCACGCCGAAGTCGTCTCCCACGAGCGCCGTACCCCGGACATCGCCGTCGTCACGGTCCGCCCCGACCAGCCGTACCCCTTTCTCGCCGGGCAGTACACCAGCGTGGAAACCCCGTGGTGGCCGCGCGTATGGCGGCACTACTCCTTCGCCTCCGCCCCCCGCCCGGACGGACTCCTCTCGTTCCACATCAAGGCCGTACCGGCCGGATGGGTCAGCTCGGCTCTCGTCAACCGCGCCCGCCCGGGTGACGTGATCCGGCTCGGTGCTCCCGCCGGTTCCATGATTGTGGACCATGGCACTGACAACGGGCTGTTGTGCCTGGGCGGCGGTACCGGCATCGCGCCGATCAAGGCGCTGGTCGAGGACGTGGCGGAGCACGGCCGCAGGCGCTCGGTCGAGGTCTTCTACGGTGCCCGCAGCGGACATGACCTCTACGACCTCGACACCATGCTCCGTCTGCAGCAGGAACATTCCTGGCTGTCGGTGCGCCCGGTGGTCTCCGAAGGGCCGTCCGGGGGGCTGACCGGACCGCTTTCCGAGGTCGTGCTGCAGTGTGGTCCATGGCACTCGTACGACGCGTATCTGTCCGGCCCGGCGGGGATGATTCGCAGCAGCGTCGACGCGCTGGTGGGCATCGGTATGCCCGCGCACCGCATACGTCATGACTCGGTCGCGGAGCTCGTAGCCGCAGCGGGTCACTGAGCGAGAAGTGTGCTCAACACACTGTGTTCAACACATCTCGGGAGAAACGTTGAATCAAGATCATCTTGAGCTGGCGTTCGGAGCTGTGCGACCCGGTAGCGATGGTGAGCACCAGATTCAGCGTGAACTCGGCACGGTGGCCCGCGCCGATCGTTTCTACGAGGAGCAGGTCCGCGACCGACTCAACGCGAAGATGCGGGAGTTCACGGCTCGGCAGGAGATGCTGTTCCTCTCGACGGCCGATCGTAACGGCGAGTGCGACAGCACGTTCCGCGCGGGCCCGCCCGGGTTCATCCAGGTGCTGGATGACAGGACGGTGGCCTACCCCGAGTACCGGGGCAACGGCGTGATGGCCTCGCTGGGCAACATCCAGGAGAACCCGCATGTCGGGATCCTGATGATCGACTTCTCACGGGACCGCATCGGGCTGCACGTCAACGGCCGCGCCCGGCTTGTCCCCGACGACCTGATGCGTGTCGCTCACCCGGATCTGCCGGTCGATCCGGTGCCGGGGCGGCGGCCGCAGGTGTGGGTGGAGGTGACGGTCATGGAGGCGTACATCCACTGCTCGAAGCACATTCCGCGGCTGGTCAAGGCGCCGCTGCGCACCGCTGCCCCGACCGCGGACGGCGACGGCGAACAGGTCTGGGGCACCGACGACGTCAAACGCAAGGGCGGGGACTACTTCGGCGTGGCCGCCGAGGCCCGCGCGGCGCGCGGTGCGGCGGCTCGTACCGAAGCCGAGCCGCTCCCGTCACCGCCGGGCGTACCGCTCCAGGCTCCGCCGGAGTTGGCGGAGGCGGACCGCGAGATGTGGCGGCGGGAGGCGGAACGGGCCCTGGCCGAGGCTCGGCAGCGGGTGGCCGCCGAGGCGTGCGGCGGGGCCTACGGTGGCCAACAGGGCGGATTCCAGGGCTGGTTCGGCTGAGGACCCCTCACCCGAGGTCGGCGGCGAGCAGTGCCCGTACACCCTCGATGTTCGCGTCGAGGTAGGCCCGCAGCGACGCGGGGACGACATCGACGGATGCCACGCCCTCGCGGGTGAACGGGACACGGACGAACTCATAGGTTCCGGATGGCTCGTCGACCTCGGGGCCGTGCCGTCGTGACAGGTCCATCGACGCCAGTCGGCAGACGAAGAAGTGCTGCACCTTCACCCCGCGCGCCCCGTCCTCACGGATGTGTTCGACGGTGTCGACGAAAGCCGGAACGACGTCGGCCACCTTGGCGCCCAGTTCCTCGTCGACCTCGCGGTGCAGGGCGTCGACGACCGTGGCGTCCTCGGGCTCCACACCGCCACCGGGGGTGATCCAGTACGGCGCCTCGCCAGGCTTGGTGCGCTTGATCAGCAGGAACTGGTCACCATCGAGGAGGATCGCCCGCGCGGTGCGCTTGACCACCGGCCGGGCGACAGGGTCTGGGGTGTCCGCTGCCATGCAGGAAAAATGCCGCGCCGCGGTGGTGGTGAAACGCCTTGGACGGAGCGAATCGGAATGTGAGATTCCCAGGATCCCCAGCGGTGCTCGGGTCCGGTGCGCGTCTCCCCCGCGGGCGCGCTACCACTCGGCAGCGGCGTTCAGTAGCCGCTCGTGCGCTCGTGCGAGATGCGGCAGTGCGAGCGTGCCGGCGCGTACCACGAGGTAGTACGTGCGCAGCGGCGGAATCCGTGGTTCGAGTACTGGGACGACCTCACCGGCGGCGAACGCGGCGGCGCACAGATAGCGCGGCAGCACGGCCATCCCCGCGCCCGCCCGTACACACTCCAGCACCGCTCTGAGGTCTGGTACGACCACGGTGGCGTCGGCCGCAGGTTTGCCGCCGAACACCTCCGCCCAGTAGCCGATGAGCAGCGGCAGATCCTCCTCGCAGCCGACGAGGGGCACGCTGTCGAGTGCTTCGACCAGTTCCGCGGTGGGCTCGGGGACCAGAGGCGTAGCGGGTCTACTGGCGAAGCCGGGTCTCGACCCGTGTTCCGGCGCTGGCGCCGCGGGGAGCGCGCCGATACGTTCTGCCCAGCCGGGGGAGGCGACCAGAATCTGCTCCTCGTCCCACAACGCAGTGGCGTGCAGCAGCCGGGCCCGTGGCCGGGTGGTCCCGACCACCAGATCATGCCGCCCTTCCGCGAGGCCGGTCAGGGCCTCGTCCCCGGCTCCGAGCGCGACGCGTAAGGCGAAACTCTCCCCGGCGAGCGGCGCGAGTGCGGGCAGCACCCGCAGCGCGGTGAACTCCGCGGGACCGGCGAGATGGAGCGTTCGGTCCTGGGCCGCGCCGTTCAGCTCGCTCTCGGCGATCTCGCGGAGGGCGTCGAGATGCGGGGCCACCTTGTGCGCGAGTTCGTCTCCCACGGTGGTGGCGGTGACGCCGCGCGGCAGGCGGAGGAACAACGGACGGCCCAACTGGCGTTCAAGGCTGCGGATCTGCCCGGTGACCGCGGGCTGGGAGAGCCCCAGCAACTGCGCGGCCCTGGTGAACGAGCCGGCCCGGTGCACCGCGACGAAGGTGCGCAACAGGGCCAGATCCATGGGTGCTCCTTGTTCGGTGCGCATGCAGCAGGCGCTTGCCTGGTGAATCGGCAACGATAAATATGTCGATGGGCACGCTCTATAACTGTGATTGGACACTGACGCAGAGTCAACTAGCCTTGTGAAGGCGCGACTTCGCGCCAAGGGGCAGGGCGGTCAGAGCCACGAGGGGGGAGGCTCTGACCGCCCGTCCCCGTTACGAGGGCACTACGGGGCCTGAGGCGCGCCCCGAGGACATGGGTGCTGCTCGCGGTTTCGGCCGACACGCCGCCATTCGAGTGACGATCACCGGGACTGGTCCGGTAAGTCGCTATTGCTTCGGTGAGTCGTCCCCGAAGCAGAGGAGATCCCCATGGGCGCCATCGCCCGCCGTACTGTTCCGCTGGCCCTCGCCGTGTCCGCTGTGCTGGCTCCGTTCGCGGCAGCTCCTGTCGCCGCGGAACCGGTCGCCCGGGCGGTGCTGAAGCTCAGCGTCGAACACCGCGACCACCGCGGCCGGACCACGCCGACCAGCGTCCTCCTGCTGTGCGGGCCCGCCGGGGGTACGCATCCGGATCCGCAGGCGGCGTGCGCGGCGCTGGAGGACGCGCGCGGGCACTTCAGCGATCTTCGGCGTATGGCCCGGATGTGTCCGATGATCGTCGACCCGGTCACCATCAGGGCGCGCGGCCACTGGTGGGGTAGGCAGGTCTCGTTCAAAAGGACCTATGTGAACATCTGCGTGGCAGCACGGCAGACCGGAAACGTCTTCGCCTTCTGAGGCGGGCGCCATGACGCGGGGTCTGCCCTGGGACCCCGCGTCCGGCACAGCGCCGCGGTGGCTACTTCGCGGCATCCAGTGCCTGGAGGACGTCCGCCACGATGTCCTGCGCGTCCTCCACACCCACCGAGAAGCGGATGAACCCGTCCGGGACGGCGTCCCCGCCCCAGCGGGCCCGGCGTTCCGCCGTGCTGAGCACCGAGCCGAAGCTTGTGGCCTCTCCGGTCATGCGCAGCGCGGCGAGGAAGCGCTCGGCATGGTCCCGGCCGGGCAGGACGAAGGAGACCACGGGCCCGAAGTTACGCATCTGGCGGGTCGCGACCTGATGCGCGGGATCGGTCGGCAGGCCGGGATAGCGCAGCCCGGTGACCTCCTGGCGCTGGCTCAGGGCTGTCGCCAACGCGAGCGCGTTCTGCTGCTGCCGGTCGACTCGAAGGTGCAGTGTCGCTAGCGAGCGATGCGCCAGCCATGCCTCCATCGGGCCGGGGATCGCGCCCACGGTCTTGCGCCACAGCCGCACCGACGCCGCCAACTCCGCGTCCCGCGCGGTCACATAGCCCAGCAGTAGATCACCGTGGCCGGACAGCGCCTTGGTACCGCTGGCCACCGCGAAGTCCGCGCCCAGTTCCAGGGGCCGTTGGCCCAGCGGGGTGGACAGGGTGTTGTCCACCGCGACCAGGGCGCCAGCCGAGTGCGCGGCGTCCACCAGTCGCCGGATGTCGCAGACGTCGAGCCCCGGGTTGGAGGGCGTCTCGATCCACAGCAGCCGCGCGCCATCCAGGACATCGAGCTGGGCATCGCCACCCGTCGGCGCGAGCCGCACCTCGATGCCGTACGACTCAAGGCGCTGCTGGAGCGCACGAGTCGTCTGGTAGCAGTCAGAGGGCAGAACAACCGTGTCTCCGGACCGCACCTGGGCGAGGATGACGGCCGAGACCGCGGCCATGCCGGAGGCGAAGGTGACCGT
This sequence comes from Streptomyces sp. NPDC020096, assembly GCA_040631425.1. Lineage (GTDB taxonomy): Bacteria > Actinomycetota > Actinomycetes > Streptomycetales > Streptomycetaceae > Streptantibioticus_A. The sequence continues at coordinate 249,843 of JBEYJY010000001.1, read as the reverse complement.
CTGGGCCGGGACATCCGGCGACTCCAGACCTGAGATCGCCTCTTCCAGACGGCTCCAGGTCGGGTTCTCGTCGCGGCCGTAGGTATACGGGCCGAACGGCTCGCCGGGCAGGTGGTAGTGCGCCACGAAAGCGGGACCCGGCAGCGACGGGGTGTACGCCTCGGCGGGCGGCCGCCCGGCGTGGACGCTTCGGGTGCCGTCTCCCACTCGGGGGGACTGCTCGGACATCGCTGCCTCCTACTCGGACGATCGATGTTTCACGTGAAACCACGATCCCGCCGACGGGCGGACCGCTGCGCGCTGGTTGTATATGACCTGTGATCCTAAGAGGCCGGGCGATACCGAGATGGTGCGCTCTGGCACCCGGCGCCGCTGTCGCGCTGGTGTGGTTCTACGAAGGCTTGTGGTGCAAGGTCTTCCCGGGGCGGCCGGACCACCGCGCGATCATCGCGACGATCCCGCTGCTGCCGGGCTGGGCGGTGACACCGTTGATGGTGGCAATCGGCCTGACGGAGGCGGCGGTTGGGGTGTGGGTGCTCAGCGGGACGCGCCCGTATCTGGTGGCGGGCGTCCAGACCTGGTTGATCGGTTCGTTCAATCTGGGCGGGCTGTTGTTCGCGCCGGACCGAATAACGGAGCCCGGGCGGCTCATCGTGATGAACCTCGCGTTGATCGCCCTGATCTGGTTGGTCGCCGAGCGGCAGGCGTCCCGATGAAGGGCACCCCTTGGTCGGCCGGGCGGATTCTCACCGCGCAGAGCGGTGGCCCCCGGCTGCTGTTCGGGCGGATGTACGAGGACCCGAGGGTCGAACTGCGGGCCTTTCTCGGGCTGCTGCCGCTGGTGCTCGCGCCCGATCTGCTCGCCGGGACACCGCTGGGCACGGCGCTGCTCGCGGGCGAGACGGTCTTCTGGGGGCTGCGCTGGGTGTTCCAGTTCACGGTGTTCCCGGCGCGGCTGTGGCGTGGCGACCGGTGGCGGACTGCCGCGCATGTCGTGCTCGCGCTGTTGTGGACGTGGGTGGCGGCCGTGTTCGGCTATGCGCTGGCCGCCACCCCGTGATGCCGTGTTTCACGTGAAACATCAGCCGATGCGGACATCAGCGGCGGTCGTCCTCGTCCGGCAGGATCAGGTGCATCGCCCAGGCGACGATGCTCACCACCAAGCCGCCGACCAGTGCTGCCCAGAAGCCCGCGACATGGAAGTCCAGCTTGAGCTTGGTCGACAGATACGAGGTGAGCAGCAGCATCAGCGCGTTCACGACCAGCGTGAACAAGCCGAGGGTGAGGAGGAACAGCGGGAATGACAGGAGCTTCACGATCGGCTTGACGAGCCAGTTCACCACGCCGAAGACAAGCGCGACCAGAACGAGGGTGAGGGCCTTGTGCCCGGTGTTGGAGCCGGTGAGCGTTATGCCGTTGATCAACCAGACCGCGACGCCGAGGGCCACCGCGTTGGCCAGTGTCTTGACTACGAATTTCTTCATGGTGCGATCGTCGCAGAGACTCTGGGCAGGGCAAGGAAAATCTGGTGGAGAGAAGGCGAGGGACCGGGCACATGAAGGTGTTCCGGCTGGACGATCTGGACGCTGAGCGCGCGGCGAACGACGGTGCGTACCTGCAGTTCCTGCGGGAACGGAACATGTCGGCTGGGCTGTACGCGCTCCCGGCGGGTGGTACCGATCCGCAGTCGCCGCACCGGCAGGACGAGATCTACCTGGTGGTGAGCGGTCGGGCGTCGATCACGGTGGGGGAGGAGACGACACACGTGGCGCGCGGCAGCGTCGTCTACGTACCGGCCGGGACGGCGCACCGCTTCCACCACATCTCCGAGGATCTGCGGGTGCTGGTGGTCTTCTCCCCGCCCGAAGGATGACCGGCGGCTTCAGGGTCCCGTAAGGGTCCGATCAGGGGCGGATGGGGTCCGTTGCCCCTCGGCTCCGGGTGTCCGTGACCGTAAGCTCGAGACATAAGCCAAGTAGGGGCGGAGGGAGTCGGAACATGAGCGCGAACGGGTTCTTCAACGGACTGCCGTGGTGGGTCAAGTGGGTCGCCGTGCCGGTGATCGCACTGGTCGTCTTCGGCGGTCTCATCGCCAGCGTCATCGGGTTCATCGCCGGTCTGCTGTTCAAGGTGGTGCTGTTCGCGGCGCTGGTCGGCGGTCTGGTCTACGTGGTGAAGAAGTTCACCTCGTCATCGTCTTCGCGTAGCGACTGGTAGCCGCCCATGGCGTGGGCCCGGCACGCACAGCGAACGCTCGCGGCGGAGGAGGACTCCGTACCGCGAGCGTCGCTGTGGTGCGGGTGACCGCTAGGAGTTGGCGCCGTCATCCTGGAGCGGTACCCGCTCCGGACGCGGTGCGGCACCGTTGGGCGACGGGATCGTGTCCTTGGCGCCCTCGGTGTTCATCGAGGCGAGCAGCTGACGGGCGAGCCCGAGCCCGGTACCACCCATCGTCAGCGCCTTGGCGAACATGTCGGACATCCCGTCGGCGCCGTTGAGCAGCACCATGTGGTCGACGTTGCCGAAGGCGGCCGAGCCTGCCCTGACGATCTCCGGCCAGTTCTCGGCGAGTTGCTGGGCGACCACGGCCTCCTGGTTCTCCGCCAGCGCCGCCGCCCGCGCCTTGATGGCCTCCGCCTCGGCGAGGCCCTTCGCCCGGGCCGCCTCGGCCTCGGCCAGACCACGGGCCTGAGCGGCTGCCGCCTCGGCCTCACCGGTCGCCTTGGTGGCCGCGGCGGCGGCCAGACCGCGAGCCTTGGTCGCCTCGGCCTCGGCCGCCGCGGCGGCCTTCACCCGGGTCGCCTCGGCCGCGGCGGCGAGCTCGGTCTCCTTCGCCTTGGCCTGCGCCGCCGAGATCCGGGCGTCGCGCTCGGCCTCGGCCAGCGTGCGCTTCTCGTACGCCTTGGCATCCGCGGGCTTGCGCACATCCGCCTGCAACTGCTGTTCGCGGCGGTGCGCTTCGAGTTCCGCGACGCGGGTCTCCTGGACCACGACTTCCTGCTTCGCCGCGGCCTCCGACAGCGGGCCCGCCTGGCGGGCGGTGGCCGACGCCTTGTCGCGTTCCGCCTGGTAACCGGCCTGCTGGATCTCGCTGTCCCGGGTCGCCTCGGACATCCGGGCGGCGGCCTTCTGCTCGGCCTCGGTGGCCAGCCGGTCCGCCTCCGCCTGCGCGATACGGGCGTCCCGCTGGACGGCGGCCGCGTGCGGCGCGGCAAGGTTCTTGATGTAGCCGGTCGGGTCCTCGATCTCGTGGATCTGCAACGAGTCGACGATCAGACCGAGCTTCTCCATCTCCGTGCCCGAAGCGGAACGGGTCTGGGCGGTGAGCTTCTCGCGGTCGCGGATCATCTCCTCGACGGTCAACCCGCCGACGATGGACCGCAGATGACCGGCGAAGACGTTGTGCACCCGGTCACCCATGAACTTCTGCTGGTCCAGGAAACGGCGGGCGGCGTTCGCGATCGACACGAAGTCATCGCCGACCTTGAAGATGACCACGCCACGGACCTTCAGCGGAATGCCCTGCTTGGTCACGCAATCCACCGACAGCTCGGACTCGTTGAGGTCGAGCGAGAGCTTGCGGACCGCCTGCATACCGGGGAGTACCAGCGTTCCGCGCCCGGTGACGATGCGGAAGCCCATCCCCTCCTCAAGGCCCTCGGTGCGGTGCTTGGAGCCGGAGATGACCAGTGCTTCGTTGGGCTCGGCCACGCGCCACATGAGCTTGAACAACGCGACCAGAATGATGACTGCGACGAGTGCTGCACCCGCCACGACGCCGATGACCATCGGCACATGCCCCCTCGTACCACGGCTCCCCTGATGGAGCCGACATACCCGAGTCTGCTCCCGCCTACGGCGGGCACCAAGACACAGGCCCGCACCGGACGCACTTGTCGAATCCTTGATTCACAGCCGCGCCCAGACCGTTATCGATCTTCGGGTTTAGGCGAAGCGTCTAACCGAAGGGCACGACGTAAACGGTGCGTGGCGCCTGGTACTCGACGACCACGACCAGCGTCCCGGTCTCGATACGCTCGCCCGCCTCCATCGGGTACGCCAGGAAGTGCTCGGCGCCACCCCGTACCCGTACGATCACTTCGCCCACCAGACCCGGGCCGATCGTCCCCGTCACTCGTCCCTGAAGCCCCACCATGTCCGGAGCGTAGCTCAGGATCTGCGGCGCCGGCCCCTGCGGTGTGCCCGATCGGGGCGGTCGGCGCAGACCACCAGGGCGGCCAGCACCGTGGTCAGCGGCACCGACGCGACCAGTCCGATGCTGCCGACCAGCGTCCGCACGATCTCCTCGGCGACGATCTCGCTGTTCTCCACCGTCACCACCCCGCTGCGGGCGATGGAGAACAGCAGGAGCAGCGGTAGCGAGGCGCCCGCGTAGGCCATCACCAGGGTGTTCACCACGGAAGCGATGTGATCGCGGCCGATGCGCATCCCCGCGCCGTACAGCCTGCGCCAACCCGCCGCGGGATCGGCATCCTTGAGCTCCCAGACCGCCGCGACCTGGGTCACCGTCACATCGTCGAGCACGCCCAGCGAGCCGATGATGACGCCCGCCAGCAGCAGGCCGCGGATCTCGATGCCGGGGTAGAGGGTGTGCACCAGGCCGGTCTCGTCCGAGGTGTCGCCGGTCAGCAGCGCCCAGTTGATGAACACCGAGCCCAGCAGTCCGATCAGCATCAGCGAGCAGAGGGTGCCCAGGACCGCGACCGAGGTGCGGGCGCCCACGCCGTGGCAGAGGTAGAGCGCCACCAGCATGATCGCGCTACCGCCGACCACCGCCACCAGCAGGGGATCGTCGCCCTGCAGGATCGCCGGGAGCATGAAGAGGGTCAGCACCGCGAAGCTGATCACCAGCGCCACCAGCGCGGTCACCCCGCGCCACCGCCCCACCGCGACAACGGCGAGCGCGAAGACCCCGGCGAGCGCGGCCATCGGGACCGTGCGATCGACATCGGTGACCGAATACCGCAGGTTTGCCGGGGCGTTGGGCGCATAGGCGACGACCACCCGCTGCCCGGCTGTGTAGCGCCGCAGTTGGCCCGGCTGGACGATCTCGGTGAACGTACGGCCGGTGTCCCTGCCGGAGGTCACCTTGACCTCGGCCCGCTGGCAGGTGCCGGAAGCGGCGGTCGATATCGGCCCGTTGGAGCACCGGGCGTTCGCGACGCGGATGACCTCGGCCGACTGCGTCTGCTGGTCGAAGCCGACTCCAGTATGCGTATGCGCCGGTGCGCCGTTCGGCCACAGCACGACCAGGCCGACGGCGACCGCGGCGGCGAACGGAACCAGAATCGCGGCGATCACCTTGCGCAGGTGCGCGGAGACCGGATGGGCGGGACCGTGCGCATGGCTGTGGGAGTGTGCCTGCGGGCGAGCGCGGGCCGTCCGTGGCGCCTCGGGCGCATCCACCGTCGCCAGCCCGTGCGCCGTGCCCGCCGTGCCCGCCGTATCCGACGTATCCGTCGTGTCCACGGGCAGATGATGACAAGGGCCCCTGGCGCCGCGCCCGGGTGACCCGCTAGCGTTGTGCGTACCTTTGCAATCGCGGGAGCTCGGAGCACCGGGCTGAGAGGGCGCTGATCTCCGTACCGGAGGATGTACGGAAGCCGCTGCGTCGACCGCTGAACCTGTTACCGGGTAATGCCGGCGTAGGGAGTGGGTCTCATGACCATGCAGGATGCACGCACGCCTGAAACCTCTTCGGAGATCGGGTGGCACAAGGGCTACCTAGAAGGATCCCGTCCGGATCTGCGGGTGCCCGTGCTCCGGGTGCACCTCACCAATGGCCGCGATGTGACGCTTTACGACACCTCCGGCCCGTACACCGACCCCAACATCGAGACGGATGTGCGGCGTGGGCTCGCCCCGCTCCGGGAGAACTGGATCATCGCCCGGGGCGACACCGAGGAGTACCCGGGCCGGGAACTGCGGCCCGAGGACGACGGGCTGAAGCACACCTCCCCGCGCGGTGGCCTGCGCAACCTGGACGCGGTCTTCCCCGGGCGCCCGCGGCTGCCCCGACGGGGGCGCGACGGGCAGGCGGTGACCCAGCTCGCGTACGCCAAGCGCGGTGAGACCACCGCGGAGATGGAGTACGTGGCGCTGCGCGAGGGCGTCTCCCCCGAGGTGGTCCGCGAGGAGATCGCGGCCGGGCGCGCCGTGCTCCCCGCCAACGTCAACCACCCCGAGATCGAGCCGATGATCATCGGCAAGCGGTTCCTGGTGAAGGTCAACGCCAACATCGGGAACTCGGCGGTCACCTCCTCGATCGAGGAGGAGGTGGAGAAGATGACCTGGGCGACGCGCTGGGGCGCCGACACGGTCATGGACCTGTCCACCGGCCGCAATATCCACACCACCCGTGAGTGGGTGCTGCGCAACTCGCCGGTTCCGATCGGAACCGTGCCGCTCTACCAGGCGCTGGAGAAGGTGGACGGCAAGGCCGAGGAACTCTCCTGGGAGATCTACAAGGACACCGTCATCGAGCAGGCCGAGCAGGGCGTCGACTACATGACGGTGCACGCCGGTGTGCTGCTGCGCTATGTGCCGCTGACGGCGCGGCGCAAGACCGGCATCGTCTCGCGCGGTGGCTCGATCATGGCCGCCTGGTGCCTGGCGCACCACAAGGAGAGCTTCCTCTACGAGAACTTCGAGGAGCTCTGCGAGATCCTGCGGGCGTATGACATCACGTTCTCGCTGGGCGACGGTCTGCGTCCCGGTTCGATCGCGGACGCCAACGACGAGGCCCAGTTCGCGGAGCTGCGTACGCTCGGCGAGCTGAACCAGATCGCCAAGGCGCATGACGTCCAGACGATGATCGAGGGCCCGGGCCATGTCCCGATGCACAAGATCAAGGAGAACATCGACCTCCAGCAGGAGATCTGCGAGGAGGCCCCGTTCTACACCCTTGGCCCGCTGACCACCGATGTGGCGCCCGGGTACGACCACATCACGTCCGGCATCGGCGCGGCGATGATCGGTTGGTGGGGCACCGCCATGCTCTGCTACGTAACTCCCAAGGAGCACCTGGGACTTCCGGACCGCGACGACGTGAAGACCGGCGTCATCACCTACAAGATCGCGGCCCATGCGGCGGACCTGGCCAAGGGCCACCCCGGCGCGCAGGTGTGGGATGACGCGCTGTCGGACGCGCGTTTCGAGTTCCGCTGGGAGGACCAGTTCAACCTGGCCCTGGACCCGGACACGGCACGCTCGTTCCACGACGCGACGCTTCCGGCGGAGCCCGCCAAGACGGCGCACTTCTGCTCGATGTGCGGGCCGAAGTTCTGCTCGATGAAGATCTCGCAGGACATCCGCCGTGAGCACGGTGGTACGGCCGAGGAGATCGAGGCCGGAATGGTCGAGAAGTCAAAGGAGTTCGCGGCCGCGGGCAACCGGGTGTACCTGCCCATCGCGGACTGAACGGGCCGAGCGGACTGAGCCGGACCGGGTTTCCGGGTCTCGTAACGGGTGCCGGGCCCGAAGTCGTAGCGGATGCTGGCGACTTCGGGCCCGGCGCGTTTGCCGGGGAGGTCAGACGACGAGGTCGGCCAGCCGGTCGACCTGGTCGGGGTCGGCCGACCAGCAGTAGAGCATCACTTCGTCGGCGCCGATGTCGGCGAATCCGGCGATGGCCTCGCGGACTTGGCTCTCCGTGGTGAGCATGCTGTCGGCGGGGCGGTAGTCGTTGCCGACGGACGCGTAGTACGCGCTGATGGACTCGCGGGCCTCGGCAACCACCGCCGCTGGGCCCAGTGCGACGTTGGCCTGTGCGACGAGCCGGGGGCGCCCGGCTCGGCCCGCGGTCTGCCAGCACTGTTCGACGTGCCGGAAGAGGCCGTTCATGTGCTGTGGGGGAAGCGCCGCGCCGAGGAAGCCATCACCCCAGCGGGCGACGCGTTCCAGGGCGGCCGGGGCGAAGCCCCCGAAGAGGACCTCCGGGCCACCGGGGCGGGCGGGCGCGGGGCCGATGGGACCCACGTCCGCCGAGTGCGCTCGGCCCGACCAGATGCGGCGCAGCGCCGCCAGTTGCTCGTCGAGGCGGCGGCCACGGCGGCGGATGTCGACATCGGCGGCGAGGTAGTCGTCCGCGCGGCCGCCGATGCCGATGCCGAGGGTGAAACGGCCGCCGGAGATCCGGTCGAGGGTCGCGCTCTGCTTGGCCAGCAGCGCGGTGGAGTGCAGGGGCGCCAGCAGCACCTCGGTCTGCACCCGGATGCGGGAGGTGGCACCGGCGAGCGCGGCCAGGGTGACCATGGGCTCGGGGTTGTCGTAGACGAGACGGTCCAGCAGGCCGAGGGTGCGATACGGCCCTTCCTCGGCGCGGCGGGCCCAGGTCAGCAGGGCTGCCGGGTCGCTGATGGGCAGGCCTAGGCCTACGTCGATGAGTGTCACGGGGATCGATCCTCCGGAAGGGCTCAGGGCATGACTCACTGATGCCGCCCCTCCTTGACCCACCGCACGGTTGCCGTGCTGCGGGCTTGCTCCCACTCTGCGGCGTACTTCCGGGGAGCGTGATCGTTAGAGTGCGCCCACTCTAACCGTGTGTTCGGGTACGCGCGACGGGGTTTCCGGGAAGGTGATCCGGAAACCCCGTCGGCGCTTCGGTGTTGCTTCGATGCGGTGCTACGTCAGCGCTCGCGGTGGGCGCACCAGCGCGGGGTCCGGCCGATGTCGCGGATGTAGCGGGAGGACGACCAGCCGTACTTGCCGTCGGCCATCAGGTACCAGCGCGGGTTGCCGTTGATCGACTCGCCGCGGACCATGCAGCGGATGCTGACGAGGGATCCGTGTGCGTGCCAGCCGACGACGCGGCTGTGAGTGGTCGGGCGCTGGCGGACGTTGAGGCCGCTGCGGGCGATGATGCGGCCCTGGTGGTGGTGCTGACGGCGGTCGTCCTGACGGCGGTGGTCCTGACGCCGATGGTGCTGGCGCTGGTTGCCGTTGTGCTGGCGGTCGTGGCGGTGGTTGCCGTTGTGGTCGCGGTCGTGGCGGTGGTCGCCATCGTCCTGACGGCGGTGGTCCTGACGCCGATGGTGCTGGCGGTCGTGGCGGTGGTCGCCGTTGTGCTGGCGGTCGTGGCGGTGGTTGCCGTTGTGGTCGCGGTCGTGGCGGTGGTCGCCATCGTCCTGACGGCGGTGGTCCTGACGCCGATGGTGCTGGCGGTCGTGGCGGTGGTCGCCGTTGTGCTGGCGGTCGTGGCGGTGGTCGCCATCGTGGTCGCGGTCGTGGCGGTGATCGCCATCGTGGTCGCGGTCGTGGCGGTGATCACCGTCGTGGTCGCGGTCGTGGTCGTGGCGACCGCCGTGGTGGTGGGGGTCGTCCTGCGGGCTGGACATGGGGTTCGGGTACTGGTCGGCGACCGCGGGGACAACGGCGGTGGCGGTGAGGAGCGCACTCGCGGCGACGGCGACAAGTGCCCTGCTGAGCTTCGACTGCAGAACCATCTGCTCAACTCCTGGGAGGGAAGGTCTGGCTGGCCTGTCTGCGACTCGTGCCGATGTGGTGGTTGACAGGCAGTTGGGTGTGAAATGTCCGTCCTGGTGCACACCGAAGCTAGTTCGCGGCTGGCTGTATGCAGCCCAACGTCCGATGTGATAGGCCGATTAACCACCCGTCTGCGGAGTACGCGCAGGTCAGCGCGGGCAGACCGGATCCCCGTCTGGCGGCTCTGGCATGTCGGTCTCAGTGCCGCCCGGTGTTCAAGCCGTGGTGCTCAGCCGCGTTCGGCGTCCGAGTCGCCGAAGTCGGGCCCGGTGAAGTCCGGGCTGGAGTAGTGCGGGCTACTGAACCGCGGCGGCCCGGAGTCCGGCTCCTCGCCGCTCGGGCTGGAGAAGCCGGGGCGCGAATAGCCCAGACCGTGCGGAATACGAGGTTCGCCGCCTCCGTCGTCCGCCAGCTCGCGCCGTGGTCGCTCCGTGACTTCAGGGCGTGGACTCGGCAGTCTGGCAGCGGAGTCGGCACGCGCGCTGCTGGCCTGCGCCTCGCGGAGGAACGGCAGCATGCCGCGCTCCATCAGCGCCGTGAGCCAGGCGTCTTTGGCCGCCATGACCTCGGCCGGGTCTTCGTGGCGCGTAGCCCGGATCGCCGACGAGCCGTCGCGCAACGCGGTCAGTACGAGGCCGACCGTGCCCGCCAGCACCCCGGCACCGGCGACCGCGAGGAACAGCCAGCCCGCGGTGCGCAGCGGCGGCGCTATGGCGGGCTCCGGATCCATCGCCGCCAGTACGTACCCGACCAGCAGGAAGATCAGGGCGGCGGTACCGGCCAGGATCGGCGTGAGGACCGCGACGATCGCGAACAGACCGGCGCCCGCCGAGGTGTCGCCCGCGCCGCCGCCCGCCGTGGCGTGCCCGTTGTCACCGCGCGGCGGAGCCGGAACGGGGGTGCGCTGCGACTCGCGGACCTTCAAGTAGTGGTCGTACTCGGCGGCGGCGCACGCCGATATCGCGGCGGTGGCACTAAGGGCCATGGTGCGGAGCTGCTCGGAGCTGAGCCGCCTCCCATTGGCGGCGGGCGTGTCCGCCGCCGCTCGCAGCGCCTCGTCGAGGACCCGCTCGAACTCCGGGCGGTCTTCGGTCAGCAGGTGCGGAGCGCTGTTCATGTACATCCCCCGATGCTCCGTTCCCTTCCGACCTGCCCTGGACCGTCCTGGTGCCGGGTGGATGGTCGGAAGCGGAGGCGAGCGTGTGACGGATAACCCGATGGTAGAGCGCGGCACTGACGCGGTGACAGAGTGTTTACAGAAATCGGCTGCTCAGGCTCGCCTTCCAACGACGAGATGCTGTCCGGCTCGCGAAGATTGCCCCCTGCCAGTCTTCATTCGACGAGTTGCCAAAACCTATACGCCCAGCGGTAGTTGAGCCACCAGTAGCTTGCCCTCCATCGTCACTCCGCCGTCCATCGCCACCGCGAGGTCGTCGGCGTAGACATGCGGCCCGGAGACCGCGGGCGCGCTGCTCTCGCCGCCGTCCTCGGTGCCGACCTCGCCCAGCAGGTACGGAATGGGGCTGTGCCCGTGGACGACGCGCTGTCCGCCGTAGGCGTCGAGGAGTTCGCGTGCCGCCGTGGTGCCCGTGTCGCCGCGGAAGGCGAAGCGCTTGGTGAACTTGCGGAACATTTCCCAGCATTCGTCCGCGTCGGCGCGCTGGAGCACGCTGGTCACCGCGTCGTTGACCGCGTCGATGCTGGTGCCGTACTCCAGGTACGAGGTGGTGTCCGAGTGCAGCAGCAGATGGCCGTCCTCCAGCGCGACCGCGTCCAGCCGTGACATCCAGGCGACATGGTGGTCCTGGAGCCGTTCCATGTCGCTGGGCTGGCCGCCGTTGAGCCGCCAGGCGGCGAGGAAGGACGCGGTGCCCGCGGCGGAGTTGACGGGGGTGTCGTCGAACTTCTTGGCGCCGATCAGCAGTAGTTCATGGTTTCCCATCAACGCCTTGGCGTAGCCGCCCGCGGCGGCCGCCTCGGCGGACAGCTGCATCACCAGGTCGATGACGCCGATGCCGTCCGGGCCGCGATCGGTGAAGTCGCCCAGGAACCACAGCCGGGCCCGGCCCGCCGACCAGTGCCCCTCGGTGTCGATCAGCCCCTCGGCGTGCAGCGCGGCGCGCAACTCGTCGAGGTAGCCGTGGACGTCGCCCACCACGTACAGCGGCCCGGGCGGCCCGTCCTCCGGCTCGGTCACGGCCTCCAGCTGGACGGTCGGCGTGTACTCGGCGGGCTGGACCACGGGCAGGTCGTGCGCGGTCGGCGTGTACTCGACGGTGGGCGGCGCGGTCGGAGCCGCCGACCGCGCCTGCGCGAAGCCGGGCGCGGCCGGGGCGCCGGTGAATCCGGGCGCCACGGGTGCCCCCAGCGGAAGGCCCTGACCAGGCAGTCCCTGGCCGGTCACGGCAGGCGCGCCGGATGTCCGCGGGAAGCCGGACGGGGCCGAGATCACCGGAAAGGCGGTCGCCTCCTCGAACACGGTGGGGCCGTCCGGAGACGCCACCGCGCCCTGCGGATACGCGGGCGCGGGCGGTAGCTCCACGCCCGGCGGAACGACAGGCTCGGTCGGGCGCCAGCTCACCGGCGCACTTACTCCGGGCGTTACGGGTTCCTGACCGGCCCCCTGAGTCATCGACCCCTCCACCATCGCGCCGCCGTGCACCGCCGCCGCGCCCTGCGCGGCCTGCGCCGACGCGTCCTCCGGTGTCATCCGCCCATCATAGGAATGCCGCTCTCGCGTTGCGACGCACCTGCCACCTGCCAATTGGGGCGGAGCGGACAATCTCCATAAAATTGTCTGCCAGCTGCCTCCGGGACACCCCGGAGACGCCTGTCGGACCACCGAATTCCGTTCAATCGTTCTCCGGAGAGCGCGGCGGACTCACCGTGGTGCGCGGTGAACGCCGCTGCGAGGAAGCCCGCACGATCAGATCCGTCGGCATGACCTGCGCCACTGGACGACCGGAGCCCACTCCCTCGATCGCGTCGATCAGCAGCTGCACGACCGCGGTGCCGATCCGGCCTGGCTTGAGGGAGAGCGTGCTGATCGGCGGTTCGGTGGTCGCGTACGCCGCACGTTCGCTGCAGCAGACCAGCAGCAGATCGTCGGGGACGCGCAGCCCGTACCGCCTGGCCGCGGCGAGCAGGTCGGTGCCGTTGGGGTCGAACAGGCCGTAGACCGCGTCGGGGCGGTCGGGCCTGGCGAGCAGCCGGTCGGCGGCGACCGCGCCGGCGCAGGGGTCGTGTGCCGGGTAGGCCTCGTACACGGGCTCCTGGCCCACCCGCTCACACCAGTTGAGGTACGCGGTGGTCGACAAGCGGGTGTACGTGTCGGTGCTGGTACCGGTGAGTAGGCCGATACGACGAGCGCCGGCGTCCGCGAGATGGTCGAGGATGCCGAGAACGGCCTGTTCGTGATCGTTGTCGACCCAGGCGTGTACCGGCAGATTGCCCGCGGGGCGACCGTCACTGACCACGGGGATGCCCTGCCGGACCAGATCGGCCACGACCGGGTCGTGGTCGGACGGATCGATGACGACCGTGCCGTCCAGCGCCACATTGCTCCAGACATCGTGGCGGGAGGACGCGGGCAGGATCACCAGGGCGTAGCCGCGGGCGAGGGCGGCGGAGGTGGCGGCGCGTGCCATCTCCGCGAAGTAGGCGAACTCGGTGAAGGTGAAAGGCTCTTCCCCGTACGTCGTCACCGTGAGCCCGATCAGCCCCGATCTCCCGGTGCGCAGGGTGCGGGCTGCGGCAGACGGGCGATAGCCCAGTCGGTTCGCGACCTCGCGGACGTGGCGACGGGTAGCGTCGGGCAGACGGCCTTTGCCGTTGAGTGCGTCGGAGACAGTGGTGATCGAGACCCCGGCCGCGGCGGCCACGTCCCGGATCCCCGCTCGCTCCAGCCGGCGCCCGGACCGGCTCGCCTGGTGGTTACCTGCTGCTGTCATGGCAGGCCGATAGTAGGGCTTGACTGGTCTGGTGGCGGAGGCTGGCGAACGGCGTTGGACAGTGACGTTTCTGTATATGGGCAAGGCGGGTCTTCCCTTGAAATGCCAGGCAGAACAAGGGATTTGGACTCTTTGGTTGGCCATACGGTCCGGTCGACTCGCCGTGTCGTCCAGTTTGCTGGGACGTCTCACCTCACCTGTACGAGGGATGCGCGCCAGGGCGTACGCCACCGGCGTACGCCGGGGCATATGACCCCTCCCATTCGGTACGCGCCCCCTCGTAGGGTGTGAGCAGCCGCTGAGTACGGCGTGGGAGACGGGACGGCCGCTACCGGGCGCCCGTACCAAGGGATGGTCGAGGAGGACCTACGGTGACAGAAGCACAACCCAGGCTCCGTGCCGCACTGCGCGGCATCCCTGTGTACAAGCCGGGCAGGCCCGCGGTCTCCGCGACTGGCGCCCCCGCCTACAAGCTGTCCTCCAACGAGAACCCGTACGCCCCGCTGCCCGGCGTGATGGAGACGGTGACCAACGCCGCGCAGTCCTTCAACCGCTACCCGGACATGGCGTGTGCCGGGCTCACCGCCGAGCTGGCGAAGCGCTTCGACGTCCCGGAGAGCCACATCGCGACCGGCACCGGCTCGGTCGGCGTGGCACAGCAGCTGCTGCAGGCCACCTCGGGACCCGGCGACGAGGTGATCTACGCGTGGCGGTCGTTCGAGGCGTACCCGATCATCACGCAGGTCTCCGGCGCGACCTCGGTACCGGTGCCGCTGGCCGAGGGCGAGGTGCACGATCTCGACGCGATGCTGGCCGCGATCACCGACCGCACCCGGCTGATCTTCGTGTGCAACCCCAACAACCCGACCGGGACGGTGGTGCGCCGCGCGCAGCTGGAGCGGTTCCTCGACCGGGTGCCGTCCGATGTGCTGGTCGTGCTGGACGAGGCCTACCGCGAGTTCATCCGCGATCCCCAGGTGCCGGACGGCACCGAGCTCTACCGGGACCGCCCCAACGTCTGCGTGCTGCGCACCTTCTCCAAGGCGTACGGGCTGGCCGGGCTGCGGGTCGGCTTCGCCATCGCGCATGAGCCGGTGGCGGCGGCGCTGCGGCAGACCGCGGTGCCGTTCGGGGTGAGCCAGCTCGCCCAGGACGCGGCGGTCGCGTCGCTGCGCTCCGAGGAGGCGCTGCTGGAGCGGGTGGACTCGCTCGTCGCGGAGCGCACCCGGGTGTACGACGCGCTGGCCGAGCAGGGCTGGACGGTGCCGGAGACGCAGGCGAACTTCGTCTGGCTGCGGCTCGGCGACCGCACGCTGGACTTCGCTGCGTCCTGCGAGCGCGCGGGGGTCGTGGTGCGGCCGTTCCAGGGCGAGGGCATCCGGGCGACGATCGGCGAGCGAGAGGCCAACGACCTGTTCCTCCAGGCGGCGGCGGACTTCCGCAAGGAGCTGTAGGGCTCCGCCAAGCGGAACAACGGACGAAGCGTCACAGCGGACGACCAGGGGCGCGCCATTTCGGCGCGCCCCGGGTGCGTTCCGCCGCCCTTACGGTGAGCGCTCGAACGGCCACGTCGGCCGTGTGAAAGGGGTCACCACACCCCCCTGTCAAGACGTCGAACAGGCTGGGTAATAATTGCTTGTGAATGTGAACGCGTTCACAAGCTCACCCGCGCCCCAAGGTAAGGAGACGCGACGTGGATCTTGCTCTCGCCCCGGAGACTCTGGCGCGGTGGCAGTTCGGCATCACGACCGTCTACCACTTCCTCTTCGTCCCCCTCACCATCAGCCTGTCCGCCGTCACCGCCGGGTTTGAGACGGCGTGGGTGCGGACGGGCAAGCTGAAGTACTTCCACGCCACCAAGTTCTGGGGAAAGCTCTTCCTCATCAACATCGCGATGGGTGTGGTCACCGGCATCGTGCAGGAGTTCCAGTTCGGTATGAACTGGTCGGACTACTCGCGGTTCGTCGGTGATGTCTTCGGTGCCCCGCTCGCGATGGAGGCGCTGATCGCCTTCTTCTTCGAGTCCACCTTCATCGGACTGTGGATCTTCGGCTGGGACAAGCTGCCGAAGAGGCTGCACTGCGCGTGCATCTGGATCGTGTCGGTCGGCACGCTGCTGTCGGCGTACTTCATCCTCGCCGCCAACTCCTGGATGCAGCACCCCAACGGCTACCGGATCAACCCGCACACGGGACGGGCCGAACTCACCAGCATCTGGACGGTTCTCACCCAGAACACCGCGCTCGTACAGGCCTTCCACACGCTCACCGCCTCCTTCCTCACCGGCGCCGCGTTCGTCGTGGGCATCGCCTCGTTCCACCTGTGGAAGGCCAAGCGCCAGCAGACCGCAGGCGAGACCGTCACGGAGAAGGACCGCAGGAGGACCGGCGCGATGCGCAGTTCGCTGCGGACCGGTCTGGTCCTCGCGGTCATCGCCGGTCTCGGCACCGCCGTCAGCGGCGACAGCCTCGGCAAGGTGATGTTCGAACAGCAGCCGATGAAGATGGCGGCGGCCGAAGCGCTCTGGGACACCCAGGCACCCGCGCCCTTCTCGGTCTTCGCGGTCGGCGATGTCGGCAAGGGCCACAACACCGTCGAGCTGTCCGTTCCCGGAATCCTGTCCTTCCTCGCACACAGCAACTTCTACGAGGCCGTGCCCGGCATCAACGACGTGGCCAAGCAGGAGGCGGCCAAGTACGGCGGTAAGCCGAACGACTACATCCCCAACATCTTCGTCACCTTCTGGGGCTTCCGGCTGATGATCGGCTTCGGGATGACCTCGTTCGTCGCCGGACTGGTCGGACTGTGGACCACCCGCAGGAAGCGCTGGCTCGCGCCGGATTTCCGCACCGGCGACGAGGAGGTGCCGCGGCTGATGCTCACGCCCAGGCGGGAGATGAGCACCTTCTTCACCAAGTGGTCCTGGCGCATCGGCATTCTCACCATGGGCTTCCCGCTGATCGCCAACTCCTTCGGCTGGATCTTCACCGAGATGGGACGCCAGCCGTGGGTGGTCTACGGGTTGATGAAGACCCGCAACGCGGTCTCCCCCGGCGTCAGCCACACCGACGTCATCATCTCGATGTCCGTCTTCACGCTGCTCTACGCGATCCTCGCGGTCATCGAGGTACGGCTGATGGTCCGCTACGCCAAGGCGGGACCGGTCACCGACGAGCGGCCACCGGCGCGTGACCCGCGGCTGCGCGGCCCGTCCGGCGGCGCTGGCAGCGGCGAGGACGCCGAGTCCGACAAGCCCCTGGCCTTCGCCTACTGACCGGCGTACGGCAGAGATCGGGAGAGAACGACCATGCACCTTCACGACGTCTGGTTCGTGCTGATCGCCGTTCTGTGGACCGGCTACTTCTTCCTGGAGGGCTTCGACTTCGGCATCGGCGTGCTCACCAAGCTGCTGGCGCGGGACGAGAAGGAGCGCCGGGTTCTGATCAACACGATCGGCCCGGTCTGGGACGGCAACGAGGTCTGGCTGCTCACCGCGGCCGGTGCCACCTTCGCGGCCTTCCCCGACTGGTACGCCACGCTGTTCAGCGGCTTCTACCTGCCGCTGCTGATCATCCTGGTCTGCCTGATCGTGCGCGGTGTCGCCTTCGAGTACCGGGCCAAGCGCGATGACGCACGGTGGAAGCGCAACTGGGAGCACGCGATCTTCTACACTTCCCTGCTGCCCGCCTTCCTGTGGGGGGTGGCCTTCGCCGACATCGTGCGGGGGGTGCCGATCAACGCGCAGAAGGACTTCACCGGTACGTTGCCGGACCTCCTCAGCCCGTACGCGCTGCTGGGCGGGGTGGTGACGCTGACTCTGTTCACCTTCCACGGTGCGGTGTTCGCGGCGTTGAAGACCCTCGGCGAGGTACGGACCAGGGCGCGCGCCCTGGCCGGTGTCCTCGGACTGGTGGCCGCGGCTGCCGCACTGGCGTTCCTGGTCTGGACCCAGGCGCACAGCGGCAACGGGCGCAGCCTCGCCGCGCTGATCGTCGCCGTGGCCGCGCTGGCCATGGCGCTGGTGCTCAACCGGCTCGGCCGGGAAGGCTGGGCGTTCGCCCTGTCCGGAGTGACCATCGCGGCCGTGGTCGCCATGCTGTTCCTGGCGCTGTTCCCGGACGTGATGCCGTCCACGACCAACCCGGCGTGGAGCCTGACCGTCTCCAACGCGTCGTCCAGCCCGTACACGTTGAAGATCATGACGTGGATCGCGGGCGTCATGACGCCGCTCGTCCTCGCCTACCAGGGCTGGACCTACTGGGTCTTCCGCAAGCGCATCGGGACCCACCACATACCCGATCCGATCACCCACTGAGGCCACCATGCGCCCCGTCGACCCGCGCCTGCTCCGGTACGCCAGAACCACCCGCGTCTTCATCGCCGCGACGGTGGCACTCGGCCTCGCCGGAGCGGGCCTGGTCGTCGCCCAGGCGATGCTCATCGCCGAGATCGTGGTCGGTGCCTTCCAACACCACTACGGAACACCCCGACTTGCCTCTGCCATAGCCCTCCTCGCCGCCGTCTCCATCGGCCGTGCGGCCGTGGGCTGGCTCACCGAACTCGCCGCCCACCGCACCAGCGCCTCCGTCAAGTCCGAACTGCGCCGCCGACTGCTCGCCCATGCGACCCGACTCGGCCCCGCGTCGGCCGACTCGCCGCGCGGCGGCCCGCAGCGGATCGGCGAACTCACCACCCTCGCCCTGCGCGGCGTCGACGCCCTCGACGACTACTTCGCGCGCTACCTGCCGCAACTCGGCCTGGCCATCGTGGTACCGGTCGCCGTACTGGCCAGGATCGCCACCGCCGACTGGGAGTCGGCGCTGGTGATCGTGGTGACCCTGCCGTTGATCCCGGTGTTCATGGCCCTGATCGGCTGGTACACCGAGGCGCGGATGCAGCGGCAGTGGCGGCTGCTGTCCCGGTTGTCCGGTCACTTCCTCGATGTGGTCTGCGGTCTGCCCACGCTGAAGGTCTTCGGCCGCGCCAAGGCCCAGGCGGCAGCGATCCGTAAGATCACCGACGACTACCGGCGGGCGACGCTCAAGACGCTGCGTGTCGCCTTCCTCTCCTCCTTCGCGCTGGAACTGCTCTCCACCATCTCGGTGGCACTGGTCGCGGTCGGCATCGGCTTCCGTCTGGTCGACGGCGGGCTTGATCTCTACACCGGCCTGCTGGTCCTCGTCCTCGCGCCCGAGGCGTACCTGCCGCTGCGCCAGGTCGGCGCGCAGTACCACGCGGCGGCGGAGGGGCTCGCCGCCGCGGACGAGGTGTTCGCGCTGCTGGAGACTCCGGCGCCGACCGCGGGGACGGTCACGGCACCCGATGCCCGTACCGCCACGTTGACCGTGGACCGCCTGACCGTGACCCATCAGGGGCGGGACGAACCCTCGCTTCCGCAGACCAGCTTCACGGTCCGCCCCGGCGAGACGGTGGCCATCACCGGCCCGTCCGGCGCGGGCAAGACGACCTTGCTGAGCGCCCTGCTGGGCTTCACCCGGCCGACCTCTGGCCGTATTCGCCTCAACACCACCGATCTCACCTCCCTGAGCCTCGACAGCTGGCGGAACCAGATCGCCTGGGTCCCCCAACATCCCTATCTGTTCGCCGGATCCATCGCCGACAACGTCCGGCTGGCGCGCCCGGAAGCGAGCGACGGCGACGTCACCGAAGCCCTTCGGAACGCCAACGCCCTCGACTTCATAGAAAGCCTCCCACGGGGCACTGACACTCGGCTCGGCGAAGACGGTGCGGGCCTGTCGGCCGGTCAGCGCCAACGCCTCGCGCTGGCCCGCGCGTTCCTCGCCGACCGCCCGCTGCTGCTGCTCGACGAGCCGACGGCGAACCTGGACGGCGAGACGGAGGCGGCCGTCGTTGACGCGGTCCGCCGCCTCTCCCAGGGCCGCACCGTCATCCTGGTCGTCCACCGCCCGGCGCTGCTCGCGGTGGCGGACCGCGTCATCCGGGTGGAGAACCCGAAGGCCCCCCAAGCCCTCGCCCAAGTCCCCCGCCAGGCAAGGGGTGCAGGGGGAGCGGACGTCCAGCCCCCGGCCCCGGAGCGGCGGCGTCCCGAGGAGGCCGTGGAGCCGGTCAGGGAAGCCCCCAGCGCTCCCGGCGCCTTGGCCCGCGTGCGGCGGATGGCGCGCCCCCTGCGCGCGCGGTTCGCGCTCGCCGTGCTCCTCGGCGCCCTCACGCTCGCCAGCGCGGTCGGCCTGATGGCCACCTCGGGCTGGCTGATCTCCCGCGCCTCGCAACATCCCCCGGTGCTCTACCTGCTGGTGGCCACCACCGCGACCCGTGCCTTCGGTATCGGTCGCGCGGTCTTCCGCTACGCCGAGCGCCTGGTATCCCACGATGCCGTCTTCCGCGCGCTCGCGGATCTGCGTGCCGCCGTCTACCGGCGGCTGGAGCGGCTCGCGCCGTCCGGGCTGCGCGAGACGCGGCGCGGCGATCTGCTCTCCCGGCTGGTCGCCGATGTCGACGCGCTGCAGGACTACTTCCTGCGCTGGCTGCTTCCGGCGACCACCGCGGTGCTGGTGAGCGCGGCCTGCGTCGGGTTCGTCGCCTGGCTGCTGCCCGCGGCGGGTGCGGCGCTCGCGGGCGGTCTGCTCGCCGCGGGGGTCGGCGTTCCGGCGCTGGCCGCCGCGGTGTCCCGGCGTACGGAGGCCAAACTCGCGCCCGCACGCGGGGAGTTGTCCACTCAGGTGGTCGATCTGCTCTCCGGCACCGCCGAGTTGACGGTCGCGGGCGCACTGCCCGCCCGGCTCGACGGGACGGTCCGGGCCGACCGGCTGCTCACCCGTATCGCCGCCCGCTCGGCCGCCGCCACCGCGCTCGGCGCGGGGCTGACCGCGCTGATCACCGGGTTCACCGTCGCGATCAGCGCCTGTCTGGGCGTGCTGGCTGTCGCCGACGGACGTCTCGCCGGGGTGGAACTGGCCGTCGTCGTGCTCACCCCGCTCGCCGCGTTCGAGGCGGTGGCCGCGATGCCGTCGGCGGCCCTGCACCGGCGCCGCAGCCGCCTCGCCGCCGAGCGTGTCCACGAGGTGCTGGACGCCCCCGTTCCGGTACGCGAACCGGCCGAGCCCGCCGCTGCGCCCGCGTCCCCGTTCCCGGTCACCATACGGAATCTGACGGTACGTCACTCAGGGCAGCAGGCGCTGGCGCTCGAAGGGTTCGACCTCGATCTGGCTCCCGGGCGACGGGTCGCCGTCATCGGGCCGTCCGGCGCCGGAAAGACCACGCTCGCCCAGGCGCTGCTGCGCTTCGTGGACCGCGAGGCCGGTACCTACACCCTGGGCGGTGTGGACGCGGCGGCGCTGGACGGCGACGCGGTACGCCGCCTGGTCGGTCTGTGCGCGCAGGACGCGTATGTCTTCGACAGCTCCGTACGCGAAAACCTGCGGCTGGCGCGCCCGGCGGCGGGCGAGGCGGAGCTGCGCGCCGCGCTCGCCTCCGCACACCTGCTCGACTGGGTGGATTCGCTTCCCGAGGGGTTGGACACCCTGGTCGGTGAGCATGGTGCGCGGATGTCCGGCGGTCAGCGGCAGCGCCTGGCGCTGGCCCGCGCACTGCTCGCCGACTTCCCGGTCCTGGTACTGGACGAACCCGCCGAGCACCTTGACCTGCCGACCGCGGACGCGCTCACCGCCGATCTGCTGCGGGCCACCGAGGGGCGTACCACGGTGTTGATCACCCACCGGTTGACCGGGCTCGCGGACCCCGGCGCGGTGGACGAGATCATCGTCCTCGACCACGGCCATGCGGTGCAGCGCGGTACGTACGAGGAGCTGGCCGCCGTCGAAGGGCCGTTCCGCGGCCTGCTGGAACGTGAGCGGGCCACCGAGTCGACGCGGGTGGGCTGATCACGTACCGCTTCTGCTGACGAACGCTTCTGCCGAAGAAGCTGCTGAAACCGCACTAACGGCTGGTTTAGTGATTTCTCGTGCCAAAGTGCGCCATTTACCCTCGTGGGCATGGCGGACCATGCAGGGGATCTCGGGGAACTGGTCGAGCTGAGTGATCGGCTTCCGCAGCTGCTGGACGCCGTGGTCTCCGTCGGCACCGGCCTTGATCTGCAGGAGACGCTGCGCCGTATCGCCGCGACCGGCGCCGAACTGGTGGGTGCCCGCTACGCGGCCCTCGGCGTGATCGACCCGGACAGCGGCGGCCTGCGCGACGTCGTCACCCACGGCATCGACCAGAACGTCGCTGACCGGCTCGGGACGCTGCCGGACGGGTACCAGGGTCTGCTGGACGCCTTGCTCCACGATCCGCGGTCGCGGAGCTTCCTCGGCGTGCCGATCCGGGTGAACGACGAGGTCCTCGGGAACCTCTATCTGACCGAGAAGCCGGGTGGCGGAGAGTTCACCGACGTCGACCTGCACACCGCGCGGATACTCGCCGCCCAGGCGGGCGTGGCGATCGGCAACGCCCGGCTGTACGAGGCGACCCGGCAGCGCGACCGCTGGATCGACGGCGTCAACGCCGTCACCACGGCGCTGGTCACGGGAAGCGACGCGGACGAGGCGCTGCAGGTCGTGGCCGAGCAGGCGCGGCGACTGGCCGACTCGGCGGCGGGTGTGGTGCTGTTGCCCACCGAAGAGGGCGGCATGGAGATCGTCGCGGTCGCCACCGATGAACCGTTTCCGTTGCTGGGCACGGTGATCGCGCCCACCAGTCCGATCGTCTCCCAACTCCTCGCGGGCGAGCCGGTGTTCGTGGCGGACTCGGCGACCGACGAGCGGATGACCACCGATGTCGCCCGATTCTTCGGTCCGAGCATGATGCTGCCGCTGAGCAGCGGTGGACAAGTGATCGGCACGCTGGCGCTGCCGCGCAGGCGGGGGGCCAGGGCGTTCTCGGAGACGGAGCGACGGCTCGCCGAGCAGTTCGCGCATCAGGCGGCGGTCGCGCTGGTGCTCGCCGACGCACAACGCGACCGCGAGCGGCTCGCGGTCTACGAGGACCGCGACCGCATCGCGCGCGATCTGCACGACCTGGTGGTGCAGCGGCTCTTCGCCACCGGGATGCTGCTGGAAAGCGCGCAGCGCCGGTCGGAGGTGCCGGAGGTGCGGGCGCGTATCGGCGATGCGGCGGACGAGCTGGACGCCACGATCCAGGAGGTTCGGACCGCGATCTTCGCGCTTCAGCAGGGGCCCGCCGATGCCCCGGCCGGGCTGCGCACCCGGGTGCTGCGGGAACTCGGGCAGGCCTCGGTGCCGCTGGGGTTCGCGCCGTCGGTGCGGTTCATCGGTGCGGTCGACGCGCTGGTGGGCGAAGCGACCGCGAAGAACCTCATCGCCGCACTGCGCGAGACGCTGTCCAACGCCTTCCGGCACGCGCGGGCCTCCCGGATCGACGTTCAGGTGGATGCGACGGTCACCCTGCCGAGTGGAGAGCGTGGCGTGCGGTTGACGGTGGTCGACGACGGTGTCGGTATCCCGGAGGGCGGACGGCGCAGCGGCCTGCGCAATCTGGCGCGGCGTGCGGAGGCGCTGGGCGGGTCCAGCTCCTACGGCGCAGGGCCGGGCGGAGTGGGGGCGCGCGTGGTCTGGGAGTCGCCGCTGTAGCGCCGGTGCGGCGGAATCCCTGCCGCCGCGGCGGCCGAGCCGCTATGTGCAGTCGGCCAGGATCGCCTCGATGACGTGGGCGACGCCGTCCTGCTCGTTGGCCGCCGTGTGGTGGGTCGTCGCGGCGAGCACATCGGGGTGGGCGTTGGCCACCGCGTACGACGTACCGGCCCAGCCGAGCATCGCCAGGTCGTTCGGCATGTCGCCGAAAGCGATCACCTCGGCGGCGGTGATGCCGCGCTCCGCACAGCAGCGGGCCAAGGTGCTCGCCTTGCTGACGCCGACGCCACTGATCTCCAGCAGTGCGGAGGGGCTGGAACGGGTGAACTCGGCGTGCTCCCCGGCCGCACCGCGAGCCGCCGTCAGGAACGTGTCGGGGTCGGCCGTGTCATGCCGGGCGAGCAGCTTGAGCACCGGCTGGTCGGCGTCGAGGCCCAGCAACTCCTCGATGGGGCCGACGAGGGAGTCGGCCTCCGCCCAGGCCGCCGCGTATTCCGGTTCGTAGTGGAAGCCGCCGGTCCGTTCGATCGCGAAGGTCGTACCGGGGACGGCGGCGCGTACCGCGGCCACGACAGCGCGGGCGTCGTGCTCGGCGAGCGGGAACGCCTCCAGCAGGAGGTCGCGGTGCAGGTCGTAGACGGCAGCGCCGTTCGCGCAGATGGCGATGCCGTTGGTGAGGAACGAGCGGCGGGCCGGGTCTCCGTCCAGCGAAGTGGCGGCGACCACATCCATCCAGCGGGCCGGGCGGCCGGTGACGAAGAACACCTCGATGCCCGCCTCCTCGGCGGCTGCCAGGGCGGCGACGGTACGGGCGGAGACCGTCCGGTCGTCGCGCAGCAGCGTGCCGTCCAGGTCGGTGGCGATCAGCCGGGGCGCCTGGGGCGGGGCCGGGGGCTGCGGAGACCGGGAGGGCTGCGGGGGCCGGGAGAGCGAGGTCACGGGGTCCATAGTGGCGCACCACGGCGGACAGGTGTGCGGGAGGGGCGGCAGGGCATGCCCCGGTTCCGGCCGCCGGACGGCCGGTCGGGGCCGACCCCGTCACGCATGTCCGCAGTTCGGGATCAGGGACCGAGCGGAGTCAGAGATCGAAGATCTCGCCTTCGGGAGGCGGCGGTCCCGATTTCGGGATGGCCGGGATGCGCTCTTCCTCCAGCATTCCGCGGATCTGCTGGCGCAGCTCCGGGCTGTCCTTGTGGTGGTGGTCCGCGACCGCGTGCTCAACGGCCACCCGGACCACTTCTTCCTCTTCCCCCGCGATGGTGACCGTGCAGTGCGACTCACTGGGGAAATGACGGCAGTCGGCGACTTTCCTGGTCATAGCGACCTCCTGGGGCACCCCCTGTATTCAGGTTAAACCCGGGTGAAATGGGTGGCTCGCGGGCGGGGCTGTGGTTCGGCTGGGGGGTCGGGGGTTATCCCCCGAGGGGGGCGGCAACCCGGGCGAAGTGGGTGGCTCGCGGGCGGGGCTGTGGTTCGGTTGGGGGGTCGGGGGTTATCCCCCGAGGGGGGCGGGGGCCCGGGCGAAGTGGGTGGCTTGCGGGCGGGTGGTGTAATCCGCTGGGTCTTGGTTCGCGTAGCGGGGCGCCTAGAGTCGACGGCATGCGACTGAGCACTGTGATTCTCCCGGTACACCGCTGGTCGGAGGGGCGTGAGGTGTGGTGGCGCGCCGAGCAGCTGGGCTTCCACACCGCGTACACCTACGACCATCTGTCCTGGCGCAGCTTCCGCGACCTGCCGTGGTTCGGGGCCGTGCCCACGTTGACCGCGGCGGCCGGTGCCACGTCGCGGATGCGCCTCGGCACTTTGGTGACCTCGCCGAACTTCCGGCACCCGGTCACCCTGGCGAAGGAACTGATCACGCTGGACGATGTCAGCGGCGGCCGGGTGACGCTCGGGATCGGGGCAGGCGGCACCGGTTTCGACGCGACCGCGCTGGGCGACGAGGCGTGGTCGCCGCGGGAACGCGCCGACCGCTTCGGGGAGTTCATCGACCTCCTCGACCAGCTGCTGACCGACGACGTGGTGACCCGTGAGGGCGACTTCTACTCGGCGCACGAGGTCCGCAACATTCCCGGCTGCGTGCAGCGGCCCCGGCTGCCCTTCGCCGTCGCGGCGACCGGCCCACGCGGTTTGCGGCTCGCCGCGCGGTACGGGCAGGCCTGGGTGACCTACGGCGACCCGCGCGGTCCCCGGGATGTGCCGGTGGAGGACTGCCCGGGCGTGGTGCGCGCGCAGATGGAGAAGCTGGAGGCGGCCTGCGCCGAATCCGGCCGCGATCCGCGGGAGCTGGACCGCATCCTGCTCCAGGGCTCCACGAGCGAGCGCCCGCTGGATTCAGTGGACGCCTTCGTCGACTATGCGGGCCGCTACGCGGAATTGGGCATCACCGAGATCGTCCTGCACTGGCCGATCGCCGATTCGATCTTCGAGGCCGACATCGCGACCTTCGAGAAGATCGCGACGGACGGCTTGGCTCAGCTCTAGGCCTCCGGCGGATCTTGATTTGGGGCTGTGGAAGGTTCGGCACCGGCGGCGCCGAACCAACCGCGAGTGGCCAAGATCCGCCGGACGGCCCTCAGCGGGCCCGCGCGCTGAGCCATGGAGTGAGTCCGGAGCGGTTGATGACCTCCTTGTAGGTCTCGTCACCAGGCAGGGGCACGATCAGCTGCTGGTGCGGCGGGAGGAAGGTCAGCTTCGTGAAGGCGCGGTCGGTGTAGACGGCGGTGAGGAAGGCCGGAGCGGAGTCGCGGGGGATGTCGTGGAACTCGACTCCGTCGACGGCGATCTTGACGTCGCCCTCGGAGTAGACCTCGATCGCGACCTCGGGTGAACCGGGGATCTCCACATAAGCCTCGTGCGGCAGGCTGCCGTCGGGGTCGGCGACCGCGAACGCCCCTGCCGCGGTACGGCGCGCGGAGTGGTCGGCGCCGATGTCGTGGGTGACTCGCGCCTCGCGGCCGTGCGCCGCCGCGGTCTCGAGGATCGCGACGACAGCGGCTTCGGTGCTGGGCAGCTGCGGCTGGCTCATGATCGCCATCCTCGCCTACGGCATCAGTTTGTCCATGGTGCGGGCCTGGACCTCGCGTTCGGCGGCCGCGGCGATGAAGGCCGCCGCGTTGCGGGCGCCGACCAGTGACCGTACGGAGCGCAGCGTGGCCGCGGGCAGGGTGATGGTTGCCTGCTGTTGCTGCGCCGGTGGCTCGGTGGGTGACTGTGCTGGTTCCGGTTCCGGTTCCGGTTCCGGTTGCTGGTGCGGGCCCAGGTGGCGTTGGACCAGCCGGGTCGCCAACGTCCGCATCGCGCGGGCGAGTTCCGCGTCCACGGTCTGCTGGGCGAGCGGGCGCAGCCGTCGCACCAGCGCGGCGGCCTCGGTGGCCTCCGCCTCGGTCGGCGGATGGTCGAGGTACGGCTGGAACACGTACTCGGTGGTGAACTCCAGGAACCGCTCCGCGATGTGCTCGACCTGGCCGCGCAACTCCCTTAGATGGCCGGAGATCGCACGTAGCGGCACGCCCGCCGCGTGCAGCTCCGCGGCGACCGCCAGCTCCTGGGGGCTGGGGACCACGAATTCTTCGTCCGTGTCCGGAACGGTTTCCAGCACGCCGAGTTCGACCGCTTCGGCGATGGCCCCGTCGTCCGCGACGCCGCCGAAGGCCTCGATGAGCTCGCAGCGCCCTATACGGGCCGGACGCTCGTCGGACCACGGCCGGTCCACCTCGCTGACCAGGCCGAGGACTCCGCCGAGCCCGGTCCCGGCGTCCCACGCTTCCAGCAGTTCCTTGATGCTGGCGAGGGTGTATCCACGCTCCAGCAACTCGGCGATCTGCCGCAGCCTGGCCAGATGTGCATACCCGTACAGATTGGCCCGGCCGCGCCGCTCTGGCTTCGGCAGCAGTCCGCGGTCCAGGTAGGCGCGAATGGTCCGGACCGTGGCGCCGCTCTCGCGTGCCAGGTCCTCGATGCGGTAGGCCGGGTCGGCGGCGGTTGCGGCGGTGCCGCTTGCGCCCACGGTGGTAGCGGCTGCTCCGGCCGGTCTTCCCGGTGTGCCCCTTGACTGTCGCGTCACTCTTCGTGCTCCTTACGGGGCGTCGGCTACGACGCCGCCGCCCGGCCGATCGCGCCGGCCGCCGCTCTGGCCGCGGGTGACGTGGCCAGGTACTCGACGGCCGCGCGCAGCGACCCTTCCTGAGAGGGATGGTACGACCGTCGCAGGTACCGCGGGATGGCCGCGCCAAGCTCGCGCCAGGAGGGCAGCAGCCCCTTCCTGACCGCCTTGTTGTGCTCCCGCAGGGTGTACCGCAGTCTGCCCCGCAACTGTGGGTCGTGACGTATGAGGTACGCCGCTCCGAACGCCCACAGCCACAGCAGGATCGGGGTGGTGATGGCCATGCCCTCGATACGCCGGGCGTAGCGCGGCAGACCGGTGCCGCCGGTGTGCTGGTACATGTCGAAGGCGACCGCGCGGTGCTCGACCTCCTCCGCACCGTGCCAGCGCAGCAGGTCCAGCATCACCTCGTCCGACTCCGCCCGCTCCAGGCCCTCGGCGTGCAGTACCCAGTCGCCCAGGACGGCGGTGAACTGCTCTATCGCGGCGATCAGCGACAGCCGGAAGCGCAGCCACTCGCGCGGCGAGACCGGTAGCCAGGCGGGCGGATGTTCACCGAGAAGAACGTCGAATATCCAGTCCACATGCCTGGTGTAGGGGCGGGTGTCCAGGCCCTGCACGGCCAAGTGGTCGAGAACGTAGGAGTGTTGGACGCTGTGGGTGGCCTCCTGGCCCATGAAGCCCTTGACGTCCTTGAGCAGTTCGGGATCGGTGACCAGGGGCAGTGCCTCCTTGAATACCTTGACGAACCAGCGCTCTCCCGCCGGGAGAAGCAGGTGCAGCACGTTGATGACATGGGTCGCGGTGGGCTCGTCCGGTATCCAGTGCAGCGGAGTGCGCTGCCAGTCGAAGGAGACGCGGCGCGGCCTGATGGTGTGCGCGGACGTGGACGGCGTGGACGACGTGGGGCTCGGGGCCGGGTCCGGGGTGTCCATGGGCGGTGCTTCCTTCTGGCTGAGGCTGGGGTGCTGGGCTACAGGGGCGGGTCGATGCGGGCCATCGCCCGCAGGGCCTTGGGCGACAGCCGGGCGAGCAGATGGGCGCCGCGCGCCTCGGGCGTCACCGGCACCACCGCGGCATTGCGCAGTACGGCGCCCAGTACGGCGTCGGCGACCTTCTCTGGCGGGTAGTTGCGTATGCGGTACAGCCGGGAGGACTTGGCGCGGAGGCGCTCCTGCTCGCTGTCCGAGACACCGGCGAAGCGCGCAGTGGCGGTGATGTTGGTGTTGACCAGGCCGGGGCAGACGGCGGTCACGCCGATGCCGTGCGCGGACAGCTCGGCGCGCAGGCACTCGCTGAGCATGAGCACCGCGGCCTTCGACGTGCTGTACGCGGGCAGGGCGCGAGAGGGCTGGTAGGCCGCCGCGGAGGCGGTGTTGACGATGTGGCCGCCCTGGCCGCGGTCGACCATCTGCTGGGCGAAGAGCCGGCAGCCGTGGATGACACCCCACAGGTTGACGTCGAGCACCTTGCGCCAGTCCGCGGTGGACGTATCGAGGAACGAGCCGGACAGGCCGATCCCCGCGTTGTTCACCAGCACATCCACGACGCCGTACTCGGTGGCGACCCGGGCGGCGAGCTTCTCCATCGCCTGCTCGTCGGAGACATCCGCGGTCTCGTCCCACGCGTCCGGTGCGCCCACCAGCCGTGACAGCTCGGCGGTTCTGCCCGCGGCTTCCGCGTCCCGGTCGACGGCGATGACGCGCGCGCCCGCCTCGGCGAACGCGAAGGATGTGGCGCGGCCTATGCCGCTGCCCGCACCCGTCACCAGCACGAGCTGTCCGGCGAACCGCTCCGCGTAGGCCGCTTTGTTGCGGGCGGACTTCGCCGCTGGCCTGCCGCTCCGCGCCATGCGCGGTGAGCCGCCCGTCCCGGGCTGTGCTCTTCCTGCGCCGTTGGCGGCCGTGCCGACCGGCGGTCCTCCTCCGCTGTCCTCGTGGGTGATGGCGAACTCGCCGATCCACTCGGCCAATTGGTCGGGTCTGGTGCGCGGCACCCAGTGTTTGGTGGGCAGCGTCCTGCGGCGCAGGTCGGGTGCCCAGCACTCCAGATCGTCGTACAACCGCGGTGACAGGAACGGATCGCCGATCGGGGTGATGAGCTGGACCGGTACATGGGCGTAGGCGTCGTCGCGGGGGTGTCGCAGTCGGGGGCGCACGTTGTCCCGGTAGAGCCATGCACCGTGTGCGGCGTCCTGCGGTAGCGAGTCGGTGGGGTATTCGCCCGGATCGAGCCGTTCCGCACGGGCCAGCAGCTTCGGCCACTGTCGGCCGAGCGTTCCCCGCCAGGCCAACTCCGGCAGTACGGGCGTGTGGAGTGCGTAGACGTACCACGACTTGGCGCCCTGGCCGAGCAGTTGGGCGGTACGGCGTGGGGTGGGGCGTTGGAGGCGCTGCTTGATCCAGTGGCCGAAGTGGTCGAGTGACGGTCCGGAGATGGAGGTGAACGAGGCGATCCGGCCTTCGGTGCGGCCGACGGTGGCGAACTCCCAGCCCTGTACGGATCCCCAGTCGTGGCCGACGAGGTGAACCGGACGGTCGGGGCTGACCGCGTCCGCCACCGCCAGGAAGTCATCGGTCAGCTTCTCCAGCCGGAAGCCGCCGCGCAGCGGTGTCGGCGAGGATGACCGGCCGTGCCCCCGCACGTCGTACAGCACCACGTGGAAGCGGTCGGCCAGCCGCTCGGCGACCGGGTTCCACACCTCCTTGCTGTCCGGATAGCCGTGGACCAGGACGATGGTCGGATGCGCGGTGTCCCCGTACTCGACGGCGCACAGCTCGATTTCGCCCGAGCGCACCACGCGCTCGCGTGCCTCGGATGTCATGCTTCCCCCTTCGCGGTCGCGCACAGCCCGGCTTCCTTCCACCGCTTCACATGCGGCAGCTCGTCGTCGAGCCAGAACGCGCTCTCCTGCGGGTCGGCCGAGTCGGTGACGACGAGAATCTCCTCGAACTTCGCGCCGGTCCCCCGGAACCCCAGATGCGGCTCAACTGCCCACAGACCCGGGTGCGGTGGATGGTCCGACATCCGATAGCGGCTCCACAGCGGTGACCAGCCGTCCCGGTGGCCGTGCAACGCGTCCTTGGCCAGGCCGCGCAGGCTCTGGGTGCCGAATCCGGCGATATGCGGTGACCAACGGCGTTCCTTGACCCGGTCGACCTTGTGCGCGATCACGCCGAAGGGATAGGCGCGGTGCCGGTTCTCGTACCCCTGCCTGCCCATCAACCTGTCGACGTCCTCGTATATACGCCGCAGCGAGCGCCGCCGCCTGACCTCGCGCAGGATGAACTCGCGGTGCTCGCGAAGGTCGGTCATCAGCCGGTCGTGCAGGGAGTTGGGGCCGAGGCTGCCCGAATACCCGATGTCGGCGGTGAATCCGCCGTGGACGGGGGCCATGTCGAGGATGAAGGGCATCCCCGGCTCCAGCGGGCGGTTGGTGGGGAAGAACTGCGTCGGCACCCTGAACCCGGCGAACGCCGTGCGGTCGCCGAACCACGCGAACGGCAGATGGAACCAGTCCCGCACGCCGCGCGCGACAGCTTCGGTGCGCATCGCGCGCGCCGCCTCCCGCTCGGTCGTTCCCGGTCTGAGCTGGGCGGCCACGGTCTCCGCGCACTCGTACGCAAGCCTTTGCACCGCCTGGAAGCCGTGCAGCTCCGCTGAAAGTCCCCCTGCCATGGCCGCCCTCCCATCCCCTCAGCCGTC
Source organism: Streptomyces sp. NPDC020096 (assembly GCA_040631425.1). Taxonomy (GTDB): domain Bacteria; phylum Actinomycetota; class Actinomycetes; order Streptomycetales; family Streptomycetaceae; genus Streptantibioticus_A. The sequence goes on along the minus strand of JBEYJY010000001.1, from coordinate 219,010 downwards.
CCTCGGCGAACCGGTCAACCGTCGGCCGCCTGTCCGCGCGAATCTGACATCAATGAATGTGACAACGTCTGATGGCTGAGTCAAGAGGCGTGCACCGGCCTGTGGACAACTCGGCCGGTGTGGACAACCCATTCACCCCCAGGGCGGAAAGCGCGGGGATCGGCCGACCCTGAGGTCCGGTAATCCGCAGGTCGCGCCTCCCCTACGGGGGGTCAGCCTGCAGGACTACGCCAAGCCGAGCCCCGGGAGTGACGACGGATGTCGGTAGCTACCCCTACCGTCGAATCGTGACTGTGATCGAGACCGAGAGCCTGACCAAGCGGTACCCGCGGGTGACCGCCCTGGACCGGCTGACCGTGGGCATCCAGCCGGGTGTGACCGGGCTGGTGGGCGCCAACGGGGCCGGTAAATCCACCCTGATCAAGATCCTGCTCGGGCTGTCCCCGGCGACCGAGGGCACCGCCGCGGTGCTCGGCCTCGACGTGGCCACCGAGGGCCCGAGGATCAGGGCGCTCGTCGGCTATATGCCGGAGCACGACTGCCTGCCACCCGATGTGTCCGCGACCGAGTTCGTCGTGCACATGGCCCGAATGTCAGGGCTATCGGCCACGGCCGCGCGCGAGCGCACCGCCGACACGCTGCGCCACGTCGGCCTGTACGAGGAGCGGTACCGCCCGATCGGCGGCTACTCGACGGGCATGAAGCAGCGGGTGAAGCTCGCGCAGGCGCTGGTCCACGACCCGAAGCTGGTGCTGCTCGACGAGCCGACCAACGGTCTTGACCCGGTCGGCCGCGACGAGATGCTCGCCCTGATCCGCCGGGTGCACAGCGACTTCGGCATCTCGGTCCTCGTCACCTCCCATCTCCTGGGCGAGCTGGAGCGCACCAGCGACCAGATCGTCGTCATCGACGGCGGGAAGCTGCTGCGCGCCTCCTCCACAACGGACTTCACGCAGGCCACGGCCTCGCTCGCGGTCGAGGTCACGGACACCGACCGCCACCCGGACGGCACCCGCGCCGCCTTGGACGCGTTCACCGCCGCCGGGCTGACCGTGCACGCCGACGGTCATCTCCTGCTCGTCGACATAGCCGACGAGACCACGTACGACACCGTCCGGGACGCGGTCGCCGCGCTCGGCCTCGGCCTGATCCGGATGGAGCAGCGCCGCCACCGCATCGCCGAGATCTTCAAGACCAACCAGAACAAGGAAGGAGGCAGCCGCGATGCCGCCTGAGCCCACAGCAGCAGTGGCGGCAGCGACCGCCCCCGCCGACAACTCCCGTATCCACGACATCGGTTACCGGCACTACGACGGCACCCGCCTGGACCGCGCGTACATTCGCCGCTCGCTGTTCACCCAGAGTCTGCGCGGTGCGTACGGGCTCGGCAGGTCGGCGAAGTCCAAGGTCCTGCCGATGATCCTGTTCGCCGTGATGTGCCTGCCCGCGGGCATCATCGACGCGGTCGCCATCTACACCCACATGACCAAGCTCCCGCTGGAGTACACGCGGTACGCGCTGTACCTCCAGGCGGTCATCGGTCTGTTCCTCGCCGCCCAGGCACCCCAGTCCGTCTCCCGCGATCTGCGGTTCAAGACGGTTTCTCTCTACTTCTCACGGCCCATGGAACGCATCGACTACGTCATAGCGAAGTACGGGGCGATGGCCGCGGCCCTGTTCATCCTCACGGCGGCGCCGCTGGTGATCCTCTATGCGGGCGCGCTGCTGGCGAAGCTCGACTTCGCCACGCAGACCGCGGGCTTCGGCAAGGGCCTGCTGGCCGCCGCGCTGCTGTCGCTGCTGTTCGGCGGCATCGGGCTGGTACTGGCCGCGCTCACCCCGCGCCGTGGCTTCGGGGTGGCGGCGGTGATCGCGGCGTTCACCATCTCGTACGGCGCGGTGACCAGTGTGCAGGGCGTCGCCTTCCATCAGGGTGACCACGCCGCGATCGGCTGGCTCGGCCTGTTCTCTCCGGTCACCCTGATAGACGGGGTGCAGACCTGGTGGCTGGGTGCGCGCTCCGCGTTCTTGGGTGGCTACGGGCCGCCCAACGCCCTTGCCGGAGTGCTCTATCTGCTCGTCGCGCTCGGCCTGATCGCCGGCTCGTTCGCCCTACTGATGCGCCGCTACCGAAAGGTCGGGCTGGGATGACCACCATCACGATCGACAATGTCTCGCGCTGGTTCGGGAACGTCGTCGCCGTGAACGACGTCACGATGACGATCGGCCCCGGTGTGACCGGCCTGCTGGGCCCCAACGGCGCCGGAAAGTCCACCCTCATCAACATGATGGGCGGCTTCCTCGCACCGTCGACGGGCAGTGTCACGCTCGACGGGCAGACCATCTGGCGCAATGAGCAGGCGTACCGCCACATCGGCATCGTGCCCGAGCGCGAGTCGATGTACGACTTCCTTACCGGCGCTGAATTCGTGCTGGCCAACGCCGAGTTGCACGGTCTGCCCAACCCGGGAGCCGCGGCGCGCAAGGCGCTGGCCACGGTGGAGATGGAGTATGCGCAGGGCCGCCGCATCGACACGTACAGCAAGGGCATGCGGCAGCGGGTCAAGATGGCCTCCGCCCTGGTCCATGAGCCGTCCGTGCTGCTGCTGGACGAGCCGTTCAACGGGATGGATCCGCGTCAGCGCCTCCAACTGATGGATCTGCTGCGGCAGATGGGTGCCGATGGGCGGACCGTGCTGTTCTCCTCACACATCCTGGAGGAGGTCGAGCAGCTCGCCCACCACATCGAGGTGATCGTGGCCGGGCGGCATGCGGCGTCCGGTGACTTCCGGAAGATCCGCCGACTGATGACCGACCGTCCGCACCGCTATCTGGTGCGGTCCAGCGACGATCGCGCGCTGGCCGCGGCGCTGATCGCCGACGGCAGTACGGCAGGACTCGAACTCGGCGTCGAGGGAGGCCGCAGCGCGCTGCGCATCCAGGCCGTCGACTTCGCGCGCTTCACCGAACTGCTGCCGCGCGTCGCCCGCGAGCACGGCATCCGGCTCTACGAGGTATCGCCCTCCGACGAGTCGCTGGAAAGCGTCTTCTCCTACCTCGTAGCGGCATAGGGAGCGAACGACATGTCCACGGTGTACCACCCGACCGTCGCCAGGCTGACCTACCGGGCGCTGCTCGGCAGGCGCCGCGCGATGATCCTCTTCGCGCTGCCCCTGCTGCTGATCATCATCTCCGTCGCGGTGCGGATGCTGACCGGCGCCGATGACTCCACCGCCAGCGAGGTGCTGTCCGGGTTCGCGCTGGCCACGATGGTCCCGCTGATCGGCGTGATCGCCGGTACCGGAGCGATCGGCCCGGAGATCGATGACGGCTCGATCGCCTACCTGCTCGCCAAGCCGGTGAAGCGGCCGACGATCATCCTCACCAAACTCCTCGTCGCCATGCTGGTCTCGATGGGCTTCGCCGCCATACCGACGTTCGTGGCGGGCCTGATCCTCGACGGCAACAGCCAGCACCTGGCCGTGGGCTTCGGGGTCGCGGCGGCGGTCGCCTCGCTCGCGTACAGCGCGATATTCCTGCTGCTCGGGGTCGTCACGCGGCACGCGGTGGTGGCGGGCCTGGTCTACGCCCTGGTCTGGGAGTCGCTGATAGGCAACCTGGTCCCGGGCGCCCGCACCCTGAGCGTTCAGCAGTGGGCGCTGGCGCTGGCGTCCAAGGTGGCCGACGGCGGTGCGGTCTCCTCCGATGTGGGGCTGCCGCTGGCGGTGGTCCTGCTGGTGGGCGTGACGCTGGTGGCGACCTGGTTCGCGGGCCGCAGGCTGCGGACGTTGACGCTGGCGGGCGAGGAGTAGGCATACCCTGGCGGGCGTGGAGACCTCGCCGACCACCTCACGGATCGAGATCGACGGACACCCGGCCACCGCCGAGGAGTTGGGCTTCCTGGCCGCGTTCCCGTACGGCCACTTCACGGCCATGCAGGTGCGCGGCCGGAAGACGCGTGGCGTGGAGCTGCATCTGCGGAGGCTGGATACGGCCTCGCGGGAGCTGTTCGGGTGCGGGCTGGACGGCGGCCGGGTGCGGGAGCTGGTACGGCATGCGCTCGGCGAGGACATCGCGGATGCCTCGGTACGGGTCTACGCCTTTCAGCCCGAGGCGGGGCAGCCGCCGTCCGTCATGGTCACGGTGAAGCCGCCGGCCGATGACCCGACGACGCCGCAGCGGCTGCGTTCGGTGCCGTATCTGCGGCCGGTCGCGCACATCAAGCACCTCGGCGGCTTCGGGCAGACGCACCACGAGCGGCAGGCGCAGCGCGAGGGCTTCGACCACGCGCTGCTCACCGGGCCGGACGCGGTGGTGGCGGAGGGCGCGATCGCCAACATCGGGTTCTTCGCCGGGCCCAGCGTGGTCTGGCCGGACGCGCCGATGCTGCACGGGATCACCATGCGGCTGATTGAGCGTGCGCTCGCCGATCGCGGTACGCCTTCGCGGCGGGCGACGGTGCGGCTCGGTGAAGTCGCCTCCTACGACGGGGCGTTCGTCAGCAACGCCAGGGGCATTGTCGCGGTCGGCCGGATCGACGAGGTGACCCTTCCGGTGGCCAGTGAGCGGATGCGGGCATTGGCGGAGTTGTACGACTCCGTCGTCTGGGATGAGATTTAGCCCTGCGGGCGGATCTTCGTCGGGTGGCGGAAGGTTTGCCACCGCCGGGCTACGCCGTGGGGATTGCTCGCCGCTGCGGCGGCGAGAATCTTCCGGCCCCGTCGGTGCCGCTCTCCAGTTCTACAGCGTCGCGGTGGGCCGTGCCGTGGCAGGCTGAAAGGGTGAGTGGTGCGGAGCTGCGGGTCGTTGTGCCGGTTGACCTGCGGTTTTTTCTGGCGGCGCGGAATCGGGGCGCGGCGGGCGAGGCGTCGGGGCTGGGGGTGGCGGTGGACGGTACGTCGTCGCTCGGGCACATCGTCCAGTCCCTCGGGCTGCCGCTGACCGAGGTCGGCGGGCTGGACGTCGACGGCCAGGCGGTGGCGGATTCGTACCGGCCGCACGGGGGAGAGCTGGTCCGGGTCCGCGTGGTTCGGCGGCCGCAGGAGGTGGCGGGCGGGACGTCGCGGTTCGTGCTGGACGTTCATCTGGGTGCGCTGGCACGGCGGTTGCGGCTGGTGGGGCTTGACACCGCGTACCGGAACGACATGGACGACGACGCCCTGATCACGCAGGCCAACGGCGAGCGTAGGGTGCTGCTGACGCAGGATCGCGGGCTGCTGTTCCGTAGGAGCCTGTGGTGCGGGGCGTTCGTGCGCGGCTCGCGTCCCGATGCCCAACTCGCCGATGTCCTCGACCGGTTCGCCCCGCCGTTGGCGCCGTGGACCCGGTGCATGGCCTGCAACGGCGACGTGGTGCAGGTCAGCAAGGACGAGGTCGCACATCTGCTGCAGCCGGGCACGCGGCGTACGTACGACGCGTTCGTGCGGTGCCTGGCCTGCGGGCGGGTCTACTGGCACGGCGCCCACCACGGCCGCCTGGATGCGATCGTGGCCTCGGCGACCCGCGCCGTCAGCGCGTAGGGGTGCGGCTCGGGTGTGAGCCGCCGGAATCCGGGAAGGTGCCGCGCTACCAACCAAGAACGGGGTGAGGGACATGCATGACGGCGGAGGTGGCGGTGGCCACCACGGCGGTGGGTTCGGTGGGCACCACCACGGCGGCGGGCTCGGCCACCATCACCATCACACGAGCGACGACTCGCAGCTGTTCCCCGGGACCCGTTCTCGGTGGTCAGGCCCTTCCTCGGTCAACGGCCGCATCTTCATCGTGGCCCTGCTGCTGGCCATCGGCCTCATCGGCCTGACGATGACGGGCCTCTAGGAGGCGGATGAAGGTTTCCGCGTCGCGTACAGCGGCTCCGCCCGGGTCGTTGTTGAAGTACGCGTACACATCGGCCTCTTCCGGCCAGGTGTCCGTGATCCGCCGCGCCCAGGTGGCCAGCGCCTGGCGGCCGTAGCGCGGCCATGGCTGGGCGATGCCGACGTGGAAGCGTACGTATCCCCAGTCGGCGGTGCGCCACAACGGCGACGCGGGGCGCGCCCGCCAGTCCGCCCAGCACAGGGTGGCGCCTCGGCGCTCCAGTAGCGCCCGGAAGTCGTCGGTCCACCACGAGTCGTGACGCGGTTCGACCGCCACGCGCGTGCTGGTCGGAAAGGCGGCCAGGCACGCGTCCAGTGACGCCAGCGTCTCCGTATCCAGCGGCAGTGTGGGCGGCAGCTGGAGCAGTATCGGGCCGAGGCGCCGCCCCAACGCTCCAGCGTGTGACATCAGCCGGTGTACCGGCTCCTCCGGCTCCCGTAGCCGCTTGATGTGCGTCAGGTAGCGGCTGGCCTTGACGGCCACGACGAAGCCGTCGGGCGTGCGGTCGCGCCAGTCGGCGAATGTTTCGGCCGCCGGGAGGCGGTAAAAGGCACCGTTGTTCTCCACGGTGATGAAGTGCCTCGCGTACTCCTCCAGCCACAGGCGTTGCGGGCACCCTGCCGGGTAGAGGACACCGCGCCAGTCCCGGTACTGCCAGCCGGACGTGCCTACGAGTATGGGCACGTCCGGGTACCTACCCGGCTGGGGTGCCGGGAATCACCCCATTTGCGGCGCGTGTGCGACGAAGGTCGTCCACGCCTCCGGCGTGAAGGTGAGGGTTGGACCCTGCGGGTCCTTGGAGTCGCGGACGTGGATGATGCGGGGCGAGGTGGCGACCTCTATGCACTCGCCGCCTTGGCTGCCGCTGTGGCTGGACTTCCGCCACTCCGTGGCGACCTCTATGCAGTCGCCGCCTTCGGCTCCGCTGTGGCTGGACTTGCGCCAGTCCATGGCGACTTCGATGCACTCGCCGCCCGCGCTTCCGCTGTAGCTGCTCTTAAACCATGCGAGTTCGGCGCTCATAGCTCCCCTAGCAGCTTCTCGATCAACTTCACGGAGTCACCCGGTGTAAGGGCTTGGCTTCGGATCATGCTATAGCGCTGGTGGAACTCGCTGACCTCGTCGCGGTCATCGATCAACTGGCTTTTGCCTTGAGCTTCCAGGTACACCAGCCACTGGTGCTCCGGGGTCTCCAGGAGTGTCATCGGGCCGTCGAAACCAGCGTGCGTCTCGTACGACATCGGCATGACCTGGATCGAAATGTGTCGCACTTTCGACAGCTCCCGCAACCGGTCCAACTGGCCCTTCTGGACCGCCTTTCCACCTACGGGACGCCGGAGGGCGGACTCCTCGATCACGATCGAGAACTGACACGCAGGTTTGCGTGTCAGCAACTTTTGGCGCTCCATCCGTGCTTGTACGCGGGCTTCGATCTCTTCTTCCTCTAGAGCTGGGCAGTAAGCGCTGAGCACGGCTCGTGCGTACTCCTCGGTCTGTACCAGGCCGTGCAGGACGTGCGCGGAGTACGTCCACAGACTCCGCGCCGTCTTCTCCGCGTCCACGTACTCGACGAACCATGACGGAAACCGCTGCCGCGACAAGTGCGTCGCTGCCGCGAGCAGCGTTCCCTGGGCGGCCAGGAACGGATCTGCCAGTTCCACATAGCGCTGGCTCGGCATCCGTGTGCCGCTCTCAACGCCCTGCACCAGTGACTTCGAGTAGCCGACGTGCTCCCCGAGTGCCTCCTGTGAGACCCCGGCCGCCGCCCGCAGGGCCTTGCTGACCGCTCCGAACATGCGCATGCTGTCGGAGCCTTCGTCTTTCGCCGCCACCTCACGCCTCCCCACGGTCACGTTTTCACCACAGCCAACGGTTACGGAACGCACACTTTGGTGTGCGATCCGTTTCCGCCTGGTCAGGCTAGCTTCGGGCCGGGAACGTGGAAGGTATGACGCTGGAATCTCCACCCATCGTGACGACGTCGGGGTTCTGCCGACTCCAACTCCGCGCGGAGCCCGCCCAATTCGGTGCCGTACGGCGGATTGTCGGCGCCTGTCTGCGGCTGTGGGGGCGGTCGGGGCTGGTCGACGCGGCCGCGATGTGTGTGACGGAGATATTGGCCAACGTGCACCGCCATGTGAACCCGCCGGAGTGTGAACTCGTTCTGGAGAACATGCCGGAGGGGGTACGGGCGGCCGTCGGCGATCGGTCCAGCGAGCTGCCGGTGGTGGCGGAGGCGGACTGGTTCGCGGAGAGCGGCCGAGGGATGTTTATCGTCGCCAACACCGCCAACCTGTGGGGGGTTTCGCCGACGGAGGGTGGCGGCAAGCAGGTGTGGGTGCTGCTGCGGGAGGGGGCGTGATGGCGACGCCCACACCCGCGTTCGTCGACTCGCTCGCGTCCTGGGCCTGGTTGGAGCGCACCAGTGCCGGACCGGTGGCCTTTCTGCTGCTCGCGCACCCCGATGCGGGGGCGGTCGAGCGGGAGTTGGCCGGGCTCGCCAACGCTTTGGGGCTGGTACCGCCGCGTACCCGGTTGCCCGACACGGGGGTGCGGGTGATGTTGGTCGGGCAGGTGCGGGCCGTTGTGCGACTCGACGGCTGTGCGCACCGGGTGCAGGTGGAGGTGGGTGAGCGGTGGTCGGCGTTCGTCGGCGACGGCGGGCCGGTGGTGTTGCTGGTCGGGCTGGATCCGCTGGCGCGGTGCTCGCCGCGCGAGCATGTGGAGGAGTACTTGGGCGTTGGCACACTGGGTGGGCGGTTGCGGCTCGGCGCCGCGCGCGGGCGTCATGCGTAGCGCATGGCGCCCGTTGGGCGGTTCTTTGCTGGGGGCAAGCCCCCAGACCCCCAGCGGGTTTCTTGGGGGCAAGCCCCAAAACCCCTGCGCTCAGACCGTGCGGCGTCTGGCCGCTGCCAAGCCGACCAGTAGGGCCGTGAAGCAGACGCCCAGCATGGCCGTGATCGGAACCGTCCAGCCGCTCGTCGCCTGGTAGAGCGCGCCTGCCGCGAACGGGCCCGCGGCGGCCAGCAGATAGCCGACCGTCTGCGACATGCCGGAGAGGCGGGCGGCGGTGTGGGCGTCGCCCGAGCGCAGCACGATCAGGGTGAGGGCGAGGCCGATGCCGCCACCCTGGCCGATGCCGATCAGCGCGGCCCACAGCCAGGCGTGGGCGACGGGCGCGATCAGCAGTCCCGTGTACCCCGTGCCGACCAGGCCGGTGACCAGGACGACCAGCAGACGCTGACTGCTCATCCGGCCCGCGAGCAGCGGTACCGCGAAGGCGCCCGCGAGTTGGACGAAGGTGTTGAAGGCGAAGACGACTCCGGCCGTGGAACGGCTCATTCCGTGGTCGGTGAGGATCGTCGGCAGCCAGGCGATCAGGACGTAGGTCCAGAGCGACTGCAGCGCCATGAAGAAGGTGACCTGCCAGGCGAGCGCGCTGCGCCAGACGCTCTTGTCGGAACCGCCCGCCGGAACCGCATTGGTCTCGTGGCCGGTTCGGCCGCGGGCGATGACCACCTGTGGCAGCCAGGCGAGCGCGGCGATGGCCGCGAGCAGCGACCAGGTGGCGAGGGACGCCTGCCAACTGCCGCCGAACGCCTTCTCCAACGGGACGGAGGTGGCGGCGGCCAGCGTCGCACCGGCGATCATCGCGCCGGTGTAGAGCGAGGTCATCGAAGCGGCGCGATCGGGGAAGTCGCGCTTAATGAGGCCCGGCATAAGGACGTTGAGCAGGGCTATCGCGGTACCGGCGAGCAGTCCGCCGCCGTAGAGCGCGACGACGGAGGGCAGGACCCGCACGAGGATGCCGATCCCGAGCAGGACCAGGGCGCAGAACAGCACCAGTTCCGTGCCGAAGCGGCGGGCGAGGCCGGGCGCGATCATGCCGCCCAGGCCGAGGAAGAGCACGGGGACCGAGGTGACCAGGCTGCTCGCGGTCGACGACAGTCCGAAGTGTGCGCTGATCTCGCTGACCAGCGGAGACATGCTGGCAAGCGCTGCGCGCATGTTGAGCGAGGCGAGCACGACGCCGACCAGGAGCACGACCGGATGTGTGAGGAGCGCGCGGCGCGCGGCGACACCTGAGGGGGTGGGGCGGAGGTCGGTCTCGGCGTCGACGAGCAGTTGGCCGGGGTCGGGGCGGGTCAAGCGTTGCTCCTTTCGTCTCCTCGCGGGAGGTCTTCTCCTCGTGGGAGGTCTTCGTTTCCTCGCTTGGGCTCTTCTCCGTGCGGAAGAAGGGCTTCTACGGCGCGTAGCGGGGACATCAGCAGCTCCCGGGCGGCGCTTTCGGCGGTCTGCGGGTGGCCGGACTCGATGGCGTCGACGAGAGCGGTGTGTGTGTCGAGGTCGATCCGCGGCATGTCGTCCTGGCCGAGCGAGGCGACCAGAGCTTCGCGTACGGAGGAGCTGAAGTAGCCGTAGACCTCGGACAGGGCCGTGTTGTGCGCGGCCGCGACCACCGCCATGTGGAAGTCGACGTCGTCATCGGCCTGTATGGCGCCCTCGGGCTGCGGGCCGTGCTGGTGCAGCGCCCGTAGTCCGGCTCGCATACGGCGCAGGTCGTCCGGTGTGCGGCGGACGGCGGCGAGGCGGGCGGCCTCGGTTTCCAGCGCGATGCGCAGCTCCAGTACGTCCCGTACGTTCGCCTGCTTCATGCCGCGCAGGACGGCCGCGGGGTCGGCCGTGGACCGTACGAAGGTGCCCTGGCCCTGGCGGGACTCCAGCAGTCCGGCGTGCACGAGGACGCGCACCGCTTCGCGCACGGTGTTGCGGCCGACGCCCAGCTGTTCGGCGAGCTCGTGCTCGGTGGGGATGCGGTCGCCGATGCGCCAGGTGCGTTCGGTGAGCTGGGCCCTCAGCTGTTCGACGACGGTGTCGACGAGGGAGCGGCGGTCGGCGGCGCGCAGTTCTGGCGACACGGCGTCCTCCGGGGTGGCTGGGGCGGATAGGTTGAGGGGTTACCCGGTCATCCTACAAGTTCCCGAGGAGGATTTCTCAGGACTCCCGCCGCTGCGTCCAGCCCACTGCGGGCGCACAGAGAATGCCGTCATCATGTGGAGAGTGACCGCATCCGACCATGAGTCCCGCAAGGGCCGCCGCGTCACGCCGCGCGAGGCGGCCCGCGTCGGCGTGCGCGCCGTCGGGGACTGGGTGGGGCATTCGCCCGGCACGCACATCTGGCTGCTGGTGCTCGCGGTCACCAGCGGAGTGATCGCGGTGGTGTCACCCGGCGTACGGAACTTCCTGCTGCACCACAACAGCACGAACCTGGTGCAGTTGCGCGACCACCCCATCCGCGTGCTCTTCGTGAGCGCGCTGTGGATCGAGACGCCGTCCGGGTTCCTGATCTACGGGGTGTTCTTCGAGCTGATCCACGCCCCCGCGGAACGCTGGCTCGGTACCTGGCGGTGGCTGGTGACGGTCGCGATCGCACATGTCGGCGCCACCCTGGTGAGCCAGCAGGCGGTGCGGCTCGGGATCCAGTACGAGCGGCTGCCGAAGTCCATGGCGCACACGGTGGACATCGGGGTGAGCTATGGCCTCGCGGGCGTCATCGGGATCTTGGCGTATCTGGTGCCCAGACCGTGGCGGTGGGGGTACTTGGTGCTGGTGACGGGTTTCTTCGGCTGGTCGGTGGTTAATGGGCGTACGTTCACCGACCTCGGGCACTTCACGGCGCTGATGCTGGGCTTCGCGTGCTACGCGATGACGCCGACGGCACGGGCGCGCAGGCCGCGTCGGCCGGGCGGGCCGCCGTCGTCCGGTGGCTCCCGGTCGTGGCCCGGGGCGGGTCAGCCACCCCGGGGCGGGCGGCTGGCCGTGCGGTCCCGGGTCGGCGGGCCGGTGGGGTTCGAGCCGGGGGCGTGAACGAGGGTCACCCTCGCCGGTAGACGGAGACGCGGAACGAGGCCGTCACCCGTTGCTCGTCCTCGATGCGGCGAGGGGCGTGGTGTGCTGAGGGGCCCATCGCGGCGGCGTCGGTCGCCTCGGCCGCGGTCAGGGTGAGGGTGTACCGCAACAGCTCGGTGTGCTCCAGGCGGAAGTGGCCGGACAGTGTGCGGTCCAGCCGCTCCTCCTTGGCCGCGTCGACCTCCAGCAGGCCTGCCCGCTCGCGGAGTTCGGCGAGGTGGTCGGGGCCCGGGGTGACGACCAGCAGGGCGCCGTCGGGGCGGAGCACCCGGGCGAACTCGGGGGCGTTGCGCGGGGCGAAGACGTTGAGTACGAGGTCGGCGGCGGCGGAGCGTACCGGCAGCGGCTGCCATACGTCCCATACCGCCGCTGCCGCTCTCGGATGTGCGCGGGCGGCGCGGCGCAGGGCGTACTTCGACAGGTCGAGGCCGAGACCGATCGCGGACGGGAGCGCGTCGAGAACGGCCGCCAGGTAGTAGCCGGTGCCGGTTCCGGCGTCCAGGACGACGTCCGGCGAGAGGGCCGCGGCGGCTTCCGCGATGGCGCGGGCCAGCGGGGCGTAGTGCCCGGCGGCCAGGAAGTCGGCTCGGGCCCGCACCATTTCGGCGGTGTCGGCAGTGCCGGTGTGGGCTCCGCCCGGGAGGAGGTTGACGTAGCCCTGGCGGGCTACGTCGAAGCTGTGCGCGGTGGCGCAGCTTAGGGCGCCCCCGCGCGGGGTGAGGCTTTGCCCGCAAAGCGGGCAGGTCAGGAGGGTGAAGGGGGTGGTCGGGGGCATGGGTTCACGCTAGCGCGTGGCGGCGGCTTTCTTTTCGGCGGCTGCGCCCCGGACCCCGGCGGGGGATGCGCCCCCTGCCGCACCCCGCTGGGGGCCTTGGCCCACTGTGGGGAGGGCGTCCGGACTCGCGTGTGGTGCGTCTCGGAACCCGCGCGGGGGTGCGTCTCGGGACCCGCGCCGGGGTTCGTTTCGGGCCCGCGCGGGGCGCGCCCGGACCCGCGTAGGGCTGCGCCCCGGACCCGCATAAGGCTGCGCCCCGGCCCTCCGCGTTCTTGGCGGTGGCCGGGGCTTCGGCCCCGTTCTCGGCGGGCTTCGCCCGCCCCCTTAGGCCAGTTCGGCCGTTTCTGCGACCGGCTCCGCGAACTGGGCGGCGTACAGGCGGGCGTATGCGCCGTCCGCGGCCAAGAGTTCGTCGTGGGTGCCCTGTTCGACGATCTGGCCGGACTCCATCACCAGGATCACATCGGCGTCGCGGATGGTGGAGAGGCGGTGGGCGATGACGAAACTCGTGCGGCCGGACCGGAGTTGGGCCATGGCGTGCTGTATCAGGACCTCGGTGCGGGTGTCGACCGAGCTGGTGGCCTCGTCCAGGACGAGGATCGCCGGCTCGGCCAGGAACGCGCGGGCGATGGTGATCAACTGCCGCTCGCCCGCGGAGACGTTGGCGCCCTCGTCGTCGAGGACGGTGTCGTAACCGTCGGGCAGTGTCCGGACGAAGCGGTCGACGTGCGTGGCCTTGGCCGCCTCGATGATCTTGTCGCGCGAGGCCCCTTCGCATCCGTACGCGATGTTGTCGGCGATCGTGCCGCCGAACAGCCAGGTGTCCTGGAGGACCATGCCGATATTGCCGCGCAGTTCTTCGCGGGACATCCCGGCGATGTCCACCCCGTCGAGGGTGATCCGGCCGCCGGTGACCTCGTAGAACCGCATCAGCAGGTTGACCAGCGTGGTCTTGCCCGCGCCGGTCGGGCCGACGATCGCCACCGTGTGTCCGGGGCTCACCGAGAGCGAGAGGTTCTCGATGAGCGGCTTCTCCGGGTCGTACTGGAAGTGGACGCCCTCGAACTCCACCTTGCCCGTCACCCGCGCGGGGCGCAGCGGCTCGGCCGGGTCGGCGTCCTGCTCCTGGGCGTCGAGGAGCTCGAAGACCCGCTCGGCGGAGGCGACGCCGGACTGGACCAGGTTGGCCATGCTGGCGACCTGGGTGAGCGGCTGGCTGAACTGGCGCGAGTACTGCACGAAGGCCTGGACGTCACCGATGGACAGCGCGCCGGAGGCGACCCGCAGACCGCCGATGACGGCGATCAGCACATACTGCAGGTTGCCGATGAACATCATCGCGGGCTGGATGGTTCCGGAGATGAACTGGGCCTTGAAACCCGCCTGGAACAGCGCCTCGTTGTGCTCCTGGAACGTTTCGGCGGACTCCCGCTGGCGACCGAAGACCTTCACCAGCGAGTGGCCGGTGTACATCTCCTCAATGTGGGCGTTCAGCTTGCCGGTCGACTTCCACTGCGCGACGAACTGCGGCTGGGCACGCTTGCCGACGCGGGTGGCGACGAAGACGGACACCGGCACGGTCAGCAGCGCGACCAGGGCCAGCAGCCACGAGATCCAGAACATCATCGCCAGCACGCCGACGATGGTCAGCAGTGAGGCCATGATCTGGCTGAGCGTCTGCTGAAGCGTTTGCGCGATGTTGTCGATGTCGTTGGTGGCCCGGGAGAGCACCTCACCGCGCGCCTGCTTGTCGAAGTAGCTCAGCGGCAGTCGGCCGAGCTTCTCCTCGACCTGCTCGCGCAGCCGGTAGACGGACCTTTGGACCACACGGGTGGCGATACGGGCCTGGACGAAGCCGCAGAGCGCGGCGACCACGTAGATCAGCAGTACCCAGAGCAGTACGACGCCGACCCCGCCGAAGTCGATGCCATGGCCGGGGTGCAGGTTGTGCATCGAGGCGACGATGTCGGCGATCTTGCCCTGGCCGTGGGCGCGCAGGCCCTCGACGGCCTGTGCCTGGGTGCTGCCGGGAGGCAGCTGACGACCGATGACGCCCGCGAAGATCAGGTCGGTGGCCTGGCCGAGGATCTTGGGACCGAGGACGGACAGCCCGACGCTGATGACGGCGAGCACCAGCGCGACCACGATGATGGCGCGCTCGGGACGCATTGTGCCGAGGAGACGTTTGCCCGACCCCTTGAAGTCCATGGACTTCTCGGCGGGTTGGGCACCCATCCAACGCGCCGGTCCCGCGGCCGGGGCTGGTCCCCTTCGGGGAGTGGGGGTACTCACGCTGCCTCCTGCTCGGTGAGCTGGGAGAGCACGATCTCCCGGTAGGTCTCGTTGCCGTCCATCAGCTCGGCGTGGGTGCCGGTGCCGACGACGCGGCCCTCGTCGAGGACGACGATGCGGTCCGCGTCGCGGATGGTGCTGACCCGCTGCGCGACGATGACCACGGTGGCGTCCCCGGTCTCGCGGGCGAGCGCGGCCCGTAGCCGTGCGTCGGTGGCGTAGTCCAGGGCGGAGAAGGAATCGTCGAAGAGGTAGATCTCGGGCTGCCGGACCAACGCCCGGGCGATGGCCAGCCGTTGCCGCTGGCCGCCGGAGACATTGCTGCCGCCCTGGGCTATGGGCGCGTCGAGGCCCTCCGGCATGGCCTCGACGAAGTCGCGGGCCTGCGCGATCTCCAGTGCGCGCCACAGCTCCTCGTCGCTCGCGTCGGGCTTGCCGTAGCGCAGGTTGGAGGCGACCGTACCGGTGAACAGGTACGGCTTCTGCGGTACCAGGCTGATCAGCTCGGCCATCGTGACCGGGTCCAGCTCGCGTACGTCCTCGCCGTCCACGAGCACCGAACCGGCGGTCGCGTCGAACAGCCGGGGCACCAGGCCGAGCAGGGTGGACTTGCCGCTTCCGGTGGAGCCGATGATGGCGGTGGTCTCGCCGGGCAGGGCGATGAGGTCGATGTCCTTGAGCACCGGCTCCTCGGCACCGGGGTAGCGGAACTCCACACCGCGCAGTTCGAGTTGGCCGTGCCGGGTGACCGAGGAGATGGGCGTCACCGGGGGCACCACGCTGGTCTCGGTGGCGAGCACCTCCTGGATGCGCTCCGCGCACACCTCGGCGCGCGGGATCATCATGAACATGAAGGTGGCCATCATGACGCTCATCAGGATCTGCATCAGATAGCTGAGGAAGGCGGTCAGCGCACCCAGCTGCATGCCGCCGCTGTCGATCCGGTGCCCGCCGAACCACAGCACGGCCACGCTGGCGGCGTTCACGACCAGCATGACCACCGGGAACATCATCGACATCAGTCGGCCGGAGCGGATCGAGACGGACATCAGGTCGTCGTTCGCCGCCCGGAACCGCTGGCGCTCATGGGTGTCGCGGACGAAGGCGCGGATCACACGGATGCCGGTGATCTGTTCGCGCAGGATGCGGTTGACGGTGTCGATCCGTTCCTGCATGCCGCGGAACAGCGGCCGCAGGCGGCGTACCAGGAGTGAGACGATGACGCCCAGCACCGGAACGATGACCAGAAGCAGCGCGGACAGCGGTACGTCCTGGTTGAGCGCCATCAGGATGCCGCCGACGCACATGATCGGCGCCGAGACCATCAGGGTGAACGTCATCAGGGTCAGCATCTGGACCTGCTGGACGTCATTGGTGGTCCGGGTGATCAGCGAGGGCGCCCCGAACCGGCCCAGCTCGCGGGCCGAGAAGGACTGCACCCGGTCGAACACCGCGCCCCGTACGTCCCGGCCGAGGGCCATGGAGGTACGCGCACCGAAGTAGACCGCCCCGATCGCGCAGACGATCTGGAGCAGGGTTACGGCGAGCATGAAGCCGCCGGTACGGAAAATGTAACCGGTATCACCTTTGACGACGCCCTTGTCGATGATGTCGGCGTTGAGCGTCGGCAGGTACAGCGTCGCCAGCGTTTGGATCAGCTGGAGAAGCACGATCAGCGCTATGGGTTTGGTATAGGGCTTGAGGTACGCCCGCATAAGTCGGACCAGCACACCGCGCAGAGTACGTGAGTGTCCGTCGGGATGCGCACGTATTTGCGGGAGGCCGCGCCCTGTTGTGCGGAGCTTTCGGGAATACTGCAATGTGGGGCGTGCGGGCCCGGACCAGCCAAGAGAAACAAGGGAAAGAGGTGGGGCGCCGATGCTGCGCAACGGTTTGGAACCCTGGCACCTGATCGTCGTCGTCGTTGTGGTGTTCCTGCTGTTCGGAGCGAAGCGGCTGCCCGATACCGCCCGGGCGCTCGGCAAGTCGCTGCGGATCCTCAAGAGCGAGACCAGGGCGCTGAAGGAGGACTTCAAGGAGGGCGCCGCCGGTGAGCCCGCCGCGCCGCAGAGCGCGCAGAACGCGCAGGACGCCCCCGCACAGCGCACGATCCAGTCGGCGCCCGGTGACACGGCCAGCGCTCGGCCGGTCGAGGAGCCCCGTAAGGCGCATAACGATTAGGTTCCGTACGCCAACCTCTGTGCGCGCCGATGCGTCCTGTCTTTACGTACTCTTGGGTGATCGATGGATCTCGGATGATCGATCGCAGGAACGACAGCAGGAACTCGGAGGCTATTCGTGGGCACGTCCCTGAACAGAGCACGCCGGGGGGTGCTCGCGCTGCTCCCGGCCATGCTGCTCGCCGTACTGGCACTGGCGGCCCCATCGGCGCACGCGGCCGGAAGCAGCCTGGACACCGTGGCCGACGCGCTGAAGAAGAGCCCGGTCTATGTGGACCCGCGCGCCTCGGCCCAGCTGTCGTCGTCGGACGCCGCGGCGCTGGAGAAGAAGATCAAGGACGCGGGCAAGCCGGTGTTCGTCGCCGTGCTGCCCGACGCGCCGGAGTACCCGCGCAACACGCTGCTGCGGCTGCTGCGTACCAAGGTCGGCATCACCGGTGTCTACGCGGTGCACCTGGGCGACAAGGGCTTCAACGCCGCGGCCGACGCCAAGGTGATGTCCCACAGCACGGTCGGCAACATCGTCCTCGACGCCAAGTCCTCCGCGACCGACCCGAAGACCGAGCTCAACACCTTCGTCGACCAGGCGGACCAGGTGGCCAAGGGCCATGCGCCCGGCTCCTGGGGTGACTCCGGCGGCTCCAGCGGCTCCGGTGCGGCCGCGGGCGCGATCGCCGCGGGTGTGATCGTGCTGGGCGCCGGTGGCGGCGGGTACGTGCTGTACCGGCGGGCCAAGAAGCGGAAGGCCGAGCGGGAGCTGGCCGCCCTCGACCAGCTGCGCACGGTCGTGGACGAGGACATCACCGCCTTCGGTGAGGAACTCGAACGCCTTGACTTCACCCCCACCGCCCCGTCCGCCACGGACGCGATGCGGCAGGACTACACGCACGCGCTGGACGCGTACGACCGCGCCAAGTCGCTGATGGCGGCGGCGACCAGGCCGGACGATGTGCGGCCGGTCACCGAGGCGCTGGAGGACGGCCGGTTCTCGCTGGCCACGCTGGTGGCCCGGCGCAGTGGTGCCCCGCTGCCGGAGCGCCGGGTGCCGTGCTTCTTCGACCCGCGGCACGGTCCTTCGGTGCGCGACGTGGAGTGGGCGCCGGCCGGTGGCGCGGCGCGCAGCGTTCCGGCGTGTGCGGCGGACGCCAGCAGGATCGCCGACGGCGCCGAGCCGATGACCCGCCATGTGCAGACCGCGTACGGCCCGCAGCCGTACTGGGATGCCGGACCGGCCTACGCGCCGTGGGCGGGCGGCTACTTCGGCGGCGGCTTGCTGCCGGGCCTGCTGATCGGCACGATGCTCGGCAGCGCGCTCAGCACGCCCGCCTACGCCTATGACGGCGGCGGGTTCGGCGGGGGCGAGTCGGGCGGCTTCGACAGCGGCCCGCAGGGCGGGGACTTCTCCGGTGCCGACTTCAACCCGTCCGACTTCTCCGGCGGTTTCGGGGACTCGGGCGGCGGTTTCGGTGACTTCGGCGGGGGCGACTCCGGCGGGTTCGGCGGAGGCGACTGGTAATCCCCTCAAGGGGCCGACACCCTGGCTGGACCTAAAGGCAACTTCAGGTCCAGCTAGGGTGTTCGTATGTCCGGCGTCCCCTGGCAGGCCAAGGAACTGACCATCGGTGAGCTGTCGCAGCGCAGCGGAGTGCCCGCTTCCGCCCTGCGCTTCTATGAGCGCCAGGGGTTGATCGACAGCCGCCGCACCAGCGGCAACCAGCGCCGCTACTCCCGTGACACGCTCCGCCGGGTGGCCTTCATCCGGGTCTCGCAGCGCGTCGGCATCCCGCTGGCCACCATTCGCGAGGCGCTTTCCGTGCTGCCTGAGGGGCGTACGCCCAGCAAGGAGGACTGGGCCTGTGTCTCCGAGCACTGGCGCCAGGACCTGACCGCGCGGATCGAGCAGATGACGAAGCTGCTCAACAACCTCACCGACTGCATCGGCTGCGGCTGCCTCACGCTGGAGCGCTGTGCGTTGGCCAATCCGCACGACGTACTCGGTCAGGAGGGCGCTGGCGCGCGGCGGTTCGAGTGTTAGCGCGCTAGCGCGCCAAGCGGTGCGCGATCAGGCACTCTTCGAGGAAGCCGAGGGCTCGCAGATGGTACGAGCGGGCTGCCCAGCCCAGGCTGATGTTGTGGCCAGCGCCGGCCTGGCGGTCGAAGACCACCTTCGTTGAGGCCAGCAGGTCCGTCATGGAGGCCAGGGTCTCCTCGTCATGGTGCCACCACCGCTCGTGCTCGGCGAAGGTGAACCGCACCGGTACCTGGAGCTGCGCCGCCACCGTGGGGAAGATGTCCGGCCAGTGCCGGACCTCCCGCGCTTCGCGCAGCGGCATGGGAGCCACCAGCGGCTCGGCGAGCCGGAACGTGTCCGGTGGATACAGCCGCAGCGGACCCCAGTTCAGGTGCCCGTTGACCACGCCGTTCGGCCGTCCGCTCCCGTCCGGGAGTCGCGTCACGTCCACCGCGTAGCGATGGCTGATTCCGGAGATGTCCAACCCGATCAGTTCGGCGCCGCGCTTGTCCGCGGCGGCGGTCAGCGCCAGCTTGCCACCGAAGGAGTGGGCGATGAGGAAGAACCCCGCACCGGTCTGGTGGCGCAGGGCGAAGCTCTCCAGGGCGGCGTGCAGGGCCGCCGACTGCTCGGCGAGGCCCTGCCCCTCCGGGAGTTGACCGGCCGACAGCCCGTAGCCGGGACGGTCGATGGCCAGCACCGTGAAGCCCAGCTGCGCCCCGAGGGCCAGTAGCGACAGGCTGGGGTGCGCCGGTCCGTGGAAGTACCCCGCCCGCATGCCCCCGCCGGGCACGGCGACCACGACGGCCCGTGGCGGCAGCTGCGCCGGTTCGATGAGCAGGCCGGACAGCGAGACGCCGTCGGCGTCCAGGACGATCTCCCGTGTGTGCGGTGCAGCGGAGTTGATTGGCTGAGTCATGTCGGTCCGTTATCCAGGAGGCGGAAAAGGCGAATCGCGGGGTGCGCCGAGCAGTTCGGACACACCCGCGATCAGATCACGATGTGGGCCGCTGACCCCAGGAGGAAATCAGTAGAGTCGCCATGTCCCGCCCTTGGGGGCGGTCCAACATGCCGAGGAACTCGGCGAGTTGCTCGGCGGTGATACAGACCGCTGTCGACAGGGGTGTGACAGGTCAGCTTCCGTACGGGTGCTTCGCACGGGCCTCGCGCAGTGCGTCGCCCCACCAGGAGAGCTGGTCGAGGAGCACCTTGGCCGCGGTCTCCGGGCCCGAGGGGTCCTTCGGCGCGCCGTCCTCGTCGAACTGGCCCCACGGGTTGTGGAAGCTGACCACGTCGCGGACCGTCACGGCATGCAGTTCCGCGAAGATCGGGCGCAACTGCTCCACCGAGCGCAGACCGCCGGACAGACCGCCGTAGGAGACGAAGCCGACGGGCTTGGCGTGCCACTGCGTGTAGTGCCAGTCGATCAGGGTCTTCAGCGAGGCGGGGAAGCTGTGGTTGTACTCCGGGGTCACCACGATGAAGGCGTCGGCCTGTTCCAGGCGCGGTGAGACCTTGGCCAGTTCCTCGGCCACCTCGGGCGTGGGGTTCCGCGACAGGGCCATGGGCAGGTCGTGGTCGACGAGGTCGATCACGTCGACGGACAGGTCCTCGCGCCGCTTGGCCAGCGCGGTGAACCAGTTCGCCACCGTACGGCCGAATCGGCCTTCGCGGACACTGCCGATGACGATCGCGAGACGCAGGGGGTTGGTGGACATGTTCGTGCTCCTTGGTCATGGCTGAATGGACGGCGGATTGCGTTGCGTTGTGATGCGGTGTGCGGTGCGTGGAGGCGAGCACAGACCAGAAGCTAGGAGTTGAACTTAGGTTCAGGTCAACTGCCCGCCTCCGCAGGAGGGTCACGGGGTGGGGCGCTGGGCTCGGGCGAGTTCCGTAGTGCGAGCCGGCGGACAGTTGGAAACCGATGTGTCGGTTCTTCAAGGCGTTCTCGGGGGCGCCAGAGCCCGGCGGCGGACCGGCTGTGTGCGGGTGTGGGTGCGAGGGTGCCGTCGTCCAAGCCGCACGTCCGGTCGCTACTGGAGCCCTTTTGTGCAGGTGGACTGATTTCGACCTGGAAAATCTGCCAGGTCATTTCATGGCAATCAGGACATCAGTCTAGAGAAAAAAACCAGGCTGTTGGTTTGATGATGTCCATGATTCATCCATGGCCTGAGTGCCGGGTGCTCGCGGCGCCCGGCTTCGCCGCTGTGCTGGCGGGAAGCGGTAAGAGGCGAGTTCGCGAGGCGGGTGTCCGGTGACACAGCAGGAACGCGCGGCCCGAACCCGCCGGGAACTGATCCGCGCCGCCGCTGGGACCTTCGTCCAACATGGCTACGCGCAGGCGAGGTTGGCCGACATCAGCGCGAGTGCCGGGGTGAGTCCTGGGGCGCTGCACTTCCACTTCGAGAACAAGGCGGCGCTGGCCGCGGCCGTCGAGGCGGAGGCGTCCGTCGCGCTGCGCGGGGCCGCGCGCCACGTGTACCAGAGCCGGCAGATCGCGCTCCAGGCGCTGACCGATGCCACGCATGCGCTCGCGGAGCTGTTGCGCAGTGATCTCGTGGCGCGCTCCGGCTTCCAGCTGAGCTGCCAGAACACCGTGGGCACCGGGCTGAGTCTGCGGCAGGAGTGGCAGGGCTGCGTACAGCATCTGCTCGCCCTGGCCGGATGCGAGGGGACGCTCGCCGAGGGAGTGGCCGTGCAGGACATGGCCACCGCGATCGTGGGTGCCACGATCGGTTTCGAGGTGCTGGGCCGGGACAATCCGGAATGGCTGTCCAGGCAGACGATCACCCGCTTCTGGCGGGTGATGCAGCCGCGGCTGGCCGCCCCGGAGGTGCTTGAGCGGCTCAACCCGGCGGGGTGCGGCCGTTGACCGGCGTGGCGCCGTGGCAGCTGACAAACAGATCCGTCGGTTTGTTATTTTCCCGGCGTCGCGCCGACAGTGTCCTGTGCTTCGACGGTGTCCTCGTGGAGCTCGGTTCGCGGCCCTTCGGCGGGGTCGGCGCGCCGCACCGAGGCGAGCAGCCGTTCCCCGCGGTCCGCGGCCATGTCCAGCGAGGCCAGTACCGCGGGCACGGTGATGCAGGGCAGAACGTGACTGAACAGCACGGACGTGCGATGCCCGAGGTCACCGCGATCGGCGAGGGTCTGCGACATCGCCTGGATCCCGGCGAACGCGCCGACGAACATGTCGGCGGTGTCCTCAAGCACCACATGCGGCAGCAGCTCGCCGTTGTCCCTGGCCTCGGCGAGCATCTGGAGGTTCTGGGCGCTCCAGTTGAGGAAGGGCCCGCGGCGGTCGAGACCGCTGGCGCCCTGGTCGAGCGTGAGGCGCACGCTGGCCCGTACCAGGGGGTCGTGGCGCAGGCGGTGGGCGAGGACCATTCCCGCGTCCACCAGTTGCTGCAGCTTCAGGGGCTGTACGGGCAGCGGCTCCTCCGCCAGCTGCGCGTCAAGTACGGCGAAGGCCAGCTCCTCCTTGGAGGCGAAGTGGAAGTACAGAGCCCCTTTGGTCACCCCGGCGGTCGAGATGATCTCGCCGATGGTGGCGGCCTCGTAGCCACGCTGGTCGAAGACCGTTGCCGCCGCCTCCACCAGGGTGTTGCGGGTACGGATCGCACGGTCCTGTCGCGCCTGTCGCGCCACGAAGCCTCCAACAAGATTCACTTCAGCGTTGAAAAGAAAACCGATTAGTACGTACGTTAGCAGCGCGGGGTGCCTCGCCCCGTAAGCGCAGATCCCAGGGGGGATGTATGACGCAGCGGCTTCGTACCGGAAGACCTTTGGATGATTTCGTTCCGGAGGCGGCGTGGCGTAGGGCCGCTCCGGGCTCGACTGCTCCGGTAGCCAAGGAACTGGTGCACAGGACCTCCGAACGTGAGGTTCTTCCGACCGGGTGGACGCGCCTGGATGACTCCCACTTCTCGGTGTCGGCCCGCTGGCCGCGTGACCACAGGTGCTTCACTGCGGTGCGCGGCCGCCATGACGCTCTGCTGGTCGCGGAGACGATGCGACAGGCCACGATACTTCTGGCTCATGCGGAATTGGGGGTTCCGTTCGGCTACCACTTCGTCATGTGGTCACTGGAGTACACCGTCAACGACGTGGAACGGCTCGCTTTGGACGGCCCGTCCGACGATGTCGAGGCGGTGGTCACCTGCAAGGAAGTCCAGTGGTGCGGCAACCGGCTGTCCAGCATGCGCACCGAATACGTCCTATGGCGCTCCGGCCGGGTACTGGCGACCGGCAAGGCCAGGCTGACCTGCACAAGCCCTCAGGTCTACGCCCGGTTGCGCGGCGACCGGCTGGCCGCCGCGGGTGTCGCGGTGCCGCTGCTCCCGGCCGTGCCGCCGCGGTCGGTCGGCCGCTCCGGCATCGGGGACGTGGCGCTGGCCCCCGTCCCCCAGGAGCGGACCTGGCAACTTCGCGTCGACACCAGCCACCCTGCACACTTCCACCGTCCGAACGACCACGTGCCGGGCATGCTGCTGCTGGAAGCGGCCCGCCAGGCGGCGTACGCGGCGGCCCCGTTCACCCCCTTCGTCCCGACCACCGTGGACATCGCGTTCCATCGCTACGCCGAACTCGGCAGCCCCTGCTGGATGACGGCCAGCCCGCTGCGCGCCGACGCCTCGGGGAGCAACGCGGTTCGTGTCAGCGGGCATCAGGGCAATGAACTCGTGTTCCTCGCCACGCTCGCTTCCGCCGCCCCCGATGAGCCCGATGCGCCCGATGAGTGGAGGTCGCGATGATCCTCGTCACCGGTGCGACGGGAACGGTCGGCAGCCGGATCGCCCAGCGGCTGCTGGACCGCGGTCCGCTGCGCGTCCTGGCGCGGCGGCCGGACCGGGTGGCGGTCGAGGGGCCGCTGGTGGAGGTCGTTTCCGGGGACTACGGGGATCGTGCGTCGCTGGACGAGGCGATGGCCGGGGTGCGGGCCGCGTTCCTGGTGACCAACAACCCCCAACGTCCCCAGGAGGACGCCGATTTCCTCGACGCGGCCCGGGCCGCGGGGGTACGGCGGCTGGTCAAGCTCTCCGCGCATGCGGTCGGTGAAGTGGAAGCGGACGACTTCATCACCAACTGGCACCGTGACAACGAGGACCGGCTACGCGCCTCGGGCCTTGGCTGGACCATCCTGCGGCCGCGGGCGTTCATGACCAACACCCTGTCCTGGGCGCCCTCCATCCGCGCCGAGGGCGTCATCCGCGCGCTGGACGGCTCGTCACCCAATGCCTGTGTCGATCCGGACGACATCGCCGAAGTGGCCTGCCGGGCCCTGACCGAACCGGGTCATGAGGGCCGGGTGTACTCGCTCACCGGTCCCGAGGCGCTCACCGTGCGGGAGCAGACCGCTCAACTCGCCGAAACCCTGGCCCGACCGCTGCGCTTTGAACAGCTCACCGCGGACCAGGTCCGCGAGGGCCTGCGGCGCCGGTATCCGGAACCGGTGGTCGAGGCGCTCATGGCCAGCGCCGAGCGTGCGCGCAGCGGGAGCAAGGCACAGGTGAATTCCACCGTGCTGGACGTGACGGGCCGACCGCCCAGGACCTTCTCCTCCTGGGCGGCCGAGAACGCGCGGCACTTCAACTGACCGGGGACCCCGCGGTGTTGGGGCTGCCCAACGCGACCGGAAGCCGCCGATGGCCGTTGGATATGAACGAGTTCAAGCTCCCCAGCGCATCCGAAGGCGCGGCCAAGGCGAGATCGGGGAATCGGGAGAACAGCGCGGGGAGCGCCACTGACACCTCAAGCCGTGCCAGTGGCGCTCCCAGGCAGTGGTGGACCCCGTGGCCGAACGAGAGATGGTCCCGGCGGGTTGGACGGGCCGGGTCGAAACGGTCGGCGTCGGTGCCGTGTTGCTCGGGGTCCCGGCCCGCACCAGCGAGGGAGACGAGTATCGCGTCCCCCTTGGGTATCGTCACGCCGCCCATTTCGATGTCCTCGACCGCGTACCGCAGAGGCACGTTCGCGCCCGGCGGTTCCACCCGCAGCGTCTCCTCGATGACATCCGCCCAGGAGACCTTCCCGGCACGCACCAGACGCAGCTGGTCCGGGTGGGTCAGCAGCAGGTGAACGGCGTGGTCGATCAGATTGATCGTCGTCTCGTACCCGGCGGAAATCATCAGCAGCAGCGTGTCCACGAGTTCCTGCCGGCTGAGTCCGGAACCGTCGCCGTCGTCCCGGGCGGCGATCAGACCGCTGGTCAGGTCGGCGCCGGGCAGTGCGCGCTTGGCCGCGACGAGCTCATCCAGCATCTGGTACAGCCGCTCGCCGTTCTCCTGCGCCTCCTGCTCCGTCAAAGCGGTCATGAACGTCAGGTCGATGGTCCGGCGCAGTGCGTCCCGGGCCTCCGCGGGGATGCCGAACAGCTCGCAGATCACCTGGATGGGCAGCGGGCTGGCGAACTCGGCGCGCAGATCCACCGGTTGACCGGGGGGAAGTGCCGCGAGCCGGTCCAGGAGACCGGCCGTGATCTCCTCGATGCGCGGCCGCAGGGCCGCGGTGCGGCGCGCGGTGAACGCCTTGGACACCAGCTTGCGCAGCCGTGTGTGGTCCGCCCCGTAGGCCGTGATCATGCTGCGTACGGAAACCCACAGGGCCAACGGCCAGTCCCGGGGTATCTCGCCGTTGATCCAGGCAGGCCAATGCTGGTAGGCGTCTTTGGAAACGCCGGGATGTGTCAGCAATCTCTTGATCAGTTCATGACTTGTCACCGACCAAGCCGGTACTCCGCCGGGCAGTATGACGGGAACCACCGGACCCTGCTCGCGTAGCCGTGCGGTTTCGGCATGGATGTCATGCCCCGAAGGGTCGAGAACGACAGGCTGGCGCCGCACCGTTGACGTATCCATCGGCATATCTCCGGTCTGCTCGTTGGCTGGGCCCCGGAACGGGATGGGGCCGCATTCGGACGCACTGCCGCAATTCTTGAGGCGGTGCCGTTCAAAGATCAACATCCTTAGACGGGCGGTATTTCCACGAGGCCTGCCCCCGGGACCCGGTGCGGATGCGGTGGGTTCGGACACCACCGGGCCGCGCCGCGGGAGTTGCTCGCCGTCGCGGCGGATGTTTTCGGGGGCCAAGCCCCAACGACCAGAACCCGCCCGGAAGGACTCTAGCGGCGCGGAACGCGCTGCTGGGCCGCGGGTAGCGCGGCCGCGCATCGCGGGTCGGGCCGCAGGGCATGCCCGCGCGTGCCGCAGGGGTGGGCGCACGAGGTGCGCAACTGGTAGGGCGCGAGCGCGACGTGGGTCAGGTCGGTTCGCTGTCCTCCGCGGCCGGTCGCGGGTGCAGCCGGGCGGCGAGGACGGCGATGTCGTCCTCCGCGGCCTGCGGCACCAGGCCGCGCAGCACCTCGTCGAGCAGATCGTCCAGGTCACCGGCGACCGGGAGTTTCAGGTTCGCCAGCCGGGCCAGTGAGACGTCGATGTCCTCGCCGCGCCGCTCCACCAGGCCGTCGGTGTACATCAGCAGCACCTGGCTCGGCTGGAGGTCGCTGGTGACCAGTTCATAGCCGCCGAAGCAGGTGCCGAGCGGCGGACCGTTCGGTACGTAGAGGAGTTCGGTGCTGCCGTCCTCGGTGAGGATGGCGGGCGGCAGGTGCCCGGCGCTGGAGAAGGCGCAGCGGCCGCGGGCCGGGTCGACCAGGGCGAGCAGGCAGGTGGCAGGGCGGCCGGACTCGCTCTCCTCGCAGATCAGGGTGTCGAGCTGGCGCAGGATCCGGTGCGGTGGCAGATCGGTCCCGGCCACGTAGCGCAGCATCGAGCGGTAGTTGCTCATGTCGACAGCGGCCTCGATGCCGTGGCCCATCACGTCACCCATGGCCAGCAGGGTCCGCCCGTACGGCAGCCGGATGGTCTCGTACCAGTCGCCGCCGACGACCGCGCTGGTACCGGACGGCAGATAGCGGGAGGCCATGTCCAGGTTGGGGTGCGGGCTGCCGGGCTCGGCGAGCAGAGCCCGCTGGAGTTCCAGGGCGATGCCCTGCGAGTGGGCGTACCGGCTGGCGTTGTCGATGCCGATGGCGGCGCGGCCTGCCAGGTCCTGGGCGAGCACCGCGTCCTCGTCGGTGAACGGCGGCATGTCCCCGGCCCGCGCCAGGGTCATCACGCCGATGGCATGGCCGCGGGCGGTGAGCGGTACGACGAGCAGCGAGTGGATGCCCATGGCCCGGAACTCCGCCACATGTTCCGCCTCGGGCCACACATCACCGGGCCCATCGTCGCGCCCCAGCTGCCACACCACCGGGGAGCCGGTCTCCAGGCAGCGCTGGACGGTGGAACCGTGCGGGTGGCGGACGTACTCGCCGGTCACCCCCAGCGCGGCTGCCCGGCTGTCCAGCGCCGGTACGCAGGCCAGCGCGGTCCGGCGCAGCCGCAGCGCCCCCGCCCTGGCCACGGCGCCGTGCGTGGCCTCGGACGGGAAGACCTCGACGGTGGCCAGATCGGCCAGCCGGGGGACGGTGAAGTCCGCCAGTTCGGCGCAGGTCATGTCCACGTCGAGAGTGGTGCCGATCCGCGTGGCGGCGGCGTCGAGCAGCGAGAGACGGGCGCGGGCCTGTTCCAGGTCGTGCTGCTGCTGTCGGGAGCCGGTGACCTCCAGCATGATCCCTACCAGACCGACCCGCTGGTCGCCGGCCAGCAACCGGTGGTACGCGCCGTGCCACCACCGGCGATCGTCGGGTGCGTCGGTGCGGGCCCGGCCGCTGATCACCGCTTCCCTCGGGTGCCCGTCGTCCAGCACCAGCCGCTGCACGTCCGGTCGGTCGGACACGCCGGGCAGCGCCTCCACCAGGGTCCTGCCGACCAGGTCGGCCGCCGGTACCCCGGTCATGCGGGTGAAGGCAGGGTTGGCGTAGAGGTGGCGCAGCTGCGGATCGAGGATGACGACTCCGGCGGCCGTGTCGTTCAGCACGCTGCGCAGCACCTGGTCAGTGCTGCCCGCCGCGAGGGCGGTGGCGGCGGCGTCGAGCAGGGCGTCGGCGTTCAGCGCGTCGGCGTCGTCCCGGCCGGAAGCATCGGGGCACACCCGCCTACCTCCTCATCTCCCCTGTCCGAACCGCCACGTCTTCATCGTCGGACCACGGTGGGTGATCCGCATCCGCGTCGCGCACCGGGGCTGCTGGGCGTGCCATATCGTCTGTGCGGTGATTGCGTCGATTGCTGCTCTGCCGGATCGGGACGGCGCGGCGAATGCCTCCCGCCGTTCCGGAGGGTTAGCGAGGTCCGCCTTGCGGCGTCGCTCCGGGCGAGGCGGCGCACCTGCGTCCCGGGGGCCGACGGCCCGCGGGACCGGCTGCCACCGTAACGGTCCCAGGAAAATCACCGCGCCGTGATGCGAGGACGTCGGCGCGGCCGCGGCATCCCGGTACGAGCGGTCTCCCTGCGCGGCCGGGTGCTGGTGTCCATCGTGGCGGTCACGGCGTGTGCGGTACTGGTCTTCACGTTGCCGTTGGCCGTGACGGTGCATCGGATCTACCGCAGCAACGCGGTGGTCACGGTGGAGCGCAACGCCGTCTGGGCGGCGCTCTCCCTGCCGGTCCCGGAGGACGCCCGGCAGGCGCGTTCGCTGCTCCCCAACAGCCGGTCCCCGGACACCCATGTCGCGATCTACAGCCCGTCCGGGCACCGGCTGGACGGCCGCGGACCCGACTTCTCCGACCTGGTGCTGGAAGCGCGTGACGGCCGCCTGCACGAGGCGGTGGAGGACGATCAACTCGCCGTGGCGGCGCCGGTGTCCAGGAACGGCACGGTGGTCGCGGTGGTCCGGGCGTGGCTGCCATGGGACTTCGTCACCCATCGCACCCTCGGCGTCTGGCTGCTGCTCGCGGCGCTCGGTGCGGTGGCCGTCGCGCTGTCCGCCGTCCTCGCCCGGCATCTGGCGCGCCGTATCGCGATACCGCTGGAGCGCCTGACGGCCACCGCGCGGGCGCTGGGCGACGGGGACTTCAGCATCCAGCCCGCCCGCAGCGGTATCCGGGAGGCCGACGCGGTGGGGCAGGCGCTGAGCGCCACGGCCGAGCGGCTGGGGCAACTGCTGGAGCGGGAGCGACGGTTCAGCACCGCCGTCTCCCACCAACTGCGCACCCCGCTGACCGCCCTCATCCTGGGCCTGGAGCGGGCGCTGGAGCAGGACGGGCCGGTGCCGCGCGAGTCGTTGACCACCGCCCTGCGGCGCGCTGACCAACTCGGCCGGACCGTCGAGGAGTTGCTCCATCTGTCCCGCGACACGCATCGCAGCGCCGAGTCGGTCGATGTCGCCCAGCTCCTTGAACAGGCGGCCGGGCGCCACCGGGAGGCGATCGGCGACGCCGGGCGCACACTGGTCATACGGTGTGAACCCGATCTGCCCGCGGTGCGGGCGTCGGCCGTCGCCATCCTGCAGATCGTGGATGTGCTGCTGGACAACGCACTGGCCCACGGGCGTGGGGAGATCAGCCTGGTGGCGGCGGATGTCGGGGCCGGGGTGGCGCTGGAGGTCGGTGACGAGGGGCCCGGTCCGGCCGATGGCGGGGATGCGGCCTTCGCGGTTCCGCGGCAGCGGGGCCACGGGATCGGGCTGGCACTGGCCCGCTCGCTCGCCGAGGCGGAGGGGGGCCGTCTGGTCCTCAGACGACCCGGTCCGGGGCCGGTGTTCACTCTGCTGCTGCCTGCGGGGGGCTAGCGCGGAAGGGCGCGAGGTCAGGTGTCCTGTTCGAGGCGGTATCCGGTGCCGCGCAAGGTGGTGATGCGCTCCGGGGCCTCTCCCGCGTCGATCAGTTTGCGGCGCAGCGCCGAGATATGGACGTCCAGGGTCTTGGTCGAGCCGAACCAGTTGTCGTCCCAGACCTCCGCCATCAGGTGCTCGCGCCGTACGACCGTGCCCGCGGCCGCCGCGAGGGTCGCCAGCAGGTCGAACTCCTTGGGCCGCAAGGGCACTTCACGGGGGCCGACGTACACCCGGCGGGCGTGCCGGTCGATACGGGTCGCGCCGACCTGCATCACCTGAGGCCCGGCGGCCACGGCGCGCCGTCTGAGGTGTGCGCGCAGCCGGGCGAGGAGTTCGGTGATGCGGAAGGGCTTGGTGAGGTAGTCGTCCGCACCGGCGTCCAGCGTGACGATGACTTCGAATTCCTGGGTGCGGGCGGTGAGCACGACGATGACGGTCTCCACCGGCAGACAGGAGCGCAGTCGACGGCACAGCGTCACCCCGTCGATGTCCGGCAGTCCGAGGTCGAGGAGCACCAGATCCCAGGTGCCGCGCAGCGCCGCCTCCGCGGCCTGCATTCCACTACGTGCGTGCTGCACGCTGTATCCGTGTCCGGTGAGCGCCTGTCCCAGTTCTGACGCGATCTCGGCGTCGTCCTCCACCACCAAAAGTTCCGCCAGCGCCATGCCGCCCATTAGATCAGCGGGATGTTTCCGGGACGGTCGTGATCGCGGTTTCCGGCCACCATCGGGGCTTACCCGCTGGCGCATTATCGGCTTAACGTAGCGGGGTTGGTAAACCGATTGTTTGCACTGCTCGGAGGAGGATCTCACCCCCGGGCGCATACGTTCGTCGAGCGCGGTTCCGAAACCCTACGGGACCGGCTATCCGAGCGTGAGGGGAATCCGGCATGACACGGTACGGAACTCTTTTGCGGCAGTCAGTGAACGATCCTGGAACCACGCCGCTGATCGGTGTACATGACATGCACTCCGCGGCGGTGGCGACGCAGTTCTACAACGGGCTGTTCCTGTCCGGCTTCGGGTTGGCCGCCTCGCACTACGGACTTCCTGACATCGGATACATCGCCTGGCCGGATGTCGTGTCCTTCGCCCAGCGCATCAGGGGCGCCTTCCCCGATGTCCATCTGCTGGTGGACATCGACGACGGTTATGTGGACACGCATGTGGCGTGCCATGTCGTACGGCAGTTGGAAGCCGTTGGCGCCTCTGGCGTCATCCTGGAGGACCAGAAGCGACCGCGCCGGTGCGGTCATGTGGACGGCAAACAGGTGCTGCCGCTTGAGGAGTACCTCGACAAGCTGCAGGCGGTGCTGGAGTCGCGGCGCGATCTGGTGGTCGTCGCCCGGACCGACGCGACGGACGAGGACGAGATCCTGCGCCGGGCCAAGGCGCTGGCCGCCACGGATGCCGATGTCATCCTCGTCGACGGGGTACGCAGCACGGAGGCCATCCGCGCCATCCGGGAGACCATCGGCGACAAACCGCTGCTGTTCAACCAGATCGGGGGCGGCAAGTCGCCTCGGCTGTCGCTCGGTGAGCTCGGTGAACTCGGCGTCAACGTGGCCATCTACAGCACTCCGTGCCTGTTCGCCGCGCAGGACGCCATGCAGCGTGCGATGTCCGAGCTGAAGGCCGCCGACGGCAGACTCCCCGAGCCGAGGCCGGATGCCACCACCGTGGCGTCCTGCCTGGCGCTCCTGGAGCGGACCACGGCCGCCTGACCGCGCGGCGCAGGCCCCGGCCCCGGATCGCCGGGGCCGGGGTCGCTTCAGCGGCGGTGGCCGCGCGGCAGAGTGAGTGCCGCGGCGGTCGTCGCGAGGAGCAGGACGGCGGCCGAGAGCAGGCTGATGTGCATGCCGGAGACGAACGACGCCCGGTGGCCCACCAGCGCGCCGAAGGCCGCCACGGCCAGCGCGCCGCCGGTCTGACGACCGGCGTTCAGCACACCGCCCGCCATCCCGGCACGGTCCGCGGCGATGTCGCTCAGCATCGCGGCGGTCAGTGACGGCACGGCGAAGCCGAGGCCGATGCCGACCGGGACGAGCAGCAGGGCGGTCAGCAGCCGGTCGGTGTGCGCGTCCACCCCGAGCAGGCTGAACAGGCCGAGCGCGCACACCAATTGGCCCACGGTGATCGGCAGCCGCGGCCCGAAGCGGGCCGCCGCCTTGGCGGAGCCCACGTTCGCCCCGGCGACCAGCGCGGTCATCGGCAGGAACATCAGCCCGGCGGCCACCGCGGACTGGCCGAGAATCTCCTGGAAGAACAGGCCGAGCACGAACACCGTTCCGTAGAACGCCGCGTTGACCGCGAAGCCGATCACCAGGCAGAGGGTGGCCGTGCGGGACCGGAACAGGGTCAACGGCACCATCGGCTCGGCGACGCGGGCCTCGGTCAGTACGAAGGCGGCCATCGCCACGACGGCGATCAGCAGGCTGACGGCGGCGGTTGGGCTGCCGAAGCCCGACGTGCCGCCCTCGATGACCCCGAACGTCAGGGCCCCCAACGCGATCACGGCGGTCAGCTGCCCGAACGGGTCGAGGGAGGCGGCCCGGCGCGGTGAGCGCGGTACCCGGGCCAAAACCGCGAGCGTGATCAGGCCGACCGGCAGGTTGAGGAAGAAGATGGACCGCCAGCCCAGCGAACTGGTCAGCGCCCCGCCCACCACCGGACCGGCCGCGGTCGAGACCGCACCGCCGACCGTCCACAGGGCGATGGCCCTGGCGCGCTCGGCCGCGTCCGGAAACGCCTGGCGCACCAGTGCCAGGGAGGAAGGCAGCATGACCGCCGCCGCGCTGCCCTGGATCACCCGGGCGCCGATCAGCGGCCCGAGCGCGGGCGCCAGGCCGCAGAGCGCCGACGCCGCCGTGAAGACCGCGAGACCCGCGGCGAACACCCGGTTCGCGCCGATCCGGTCGGAAAGCGCACCGGCGGACAGCAGTAGGGCCGCGAACATCAGCGTGTACGCGGCCACGATCCATTGCAGACCGGCCGTCGTACCGCCCAATGTCCTGCCGATCGCGGGCAGCGCCACGTTCACGGCCGAGGCGTCCAGCCCGATGACGAAGAAGCCCAGCAGGGCCGTACCGAGCACAAGGGTGGCGGACACCCGATGCGGTCCGGCGGCCGGGGGCGCGGTGCGTATGGGTTCGCTCACGGTCGTGGTCATCGGATTCCTCCCCAGGCTGGTGGCACGGCCGGATCGCCGCCGTCGCACTCCAGACTGGTCCGCTCACGTCGCCTCAGGCAGACCGCGATGTTCCGGGGTGTTCCCAGCCAGGGAGTGATACGGCCCCCCAACCACGTTGCCGTGCCGTGGCGTTGCGCTGGCAGACTGGGCGGCATGACCGAGCAGACCGAGCTGGGACGGTTCCTGCGGGCCCGCCGCGGTGGCGTTCAACCCGCTGATGTCGGGTTGCCGACGGGCGCCGGAATCCGCCGCACCCCTGGGTTGCGGCGTGAGGAGCTGGCCACGCTCGCCGGTGTGAGCATCGACTACTACACCCGGCTGGAACGCGGCAAGGAGACCCGTCCCAGCCCCGCTGTGATCGAGGCGCTGGCCAACGCGTTGCGGCTGAACGACGAGGAGCGCGAGTATCTGCGCGACCTCGCGGCCCAGGCGGCCCGACGCGCCCCCGAGCCGCGTCCGCGGCCGTCCAGGACGGTGCGTCCCACCGTGAGGCAACTGCTGGAGACGGTCCGGCCCAACCCGGCCTACGTCGTCAGCCGCACCAACGACCTGCTGGCCGCGAACCCCGGTGGCATGCGTCTGCTGCACGGCATGGCGGACTGGCCGGCCCGGCAGCGCAACACGATCAGGTACACGTTCCTGCACCCGACCGCCCGTGGCCTGTGGCCGGACTGGGAGCAGAAGGCCAAGGGGTGCGTCGCCCAACTGCGGGCCGTCGCGGGCAGCGACCCCGACGCGCCGGATCTGGCCGCGCTGGTCGGCGAGCTGATCGTCAAGAGCCCTGACTTCAACCGGCTGTGGGAGCGCTACGAGGTCAGGGCGATCGGCGACGGCGCAAAGACCTTCCACCATCCGGCCGTTGGCACGATGACCCTCACCCACGAGGTGGTGAACCTGAACCGCACCGACGGTCAGCGCCTGGTCATCTACATGGCCACGCCCGGCGGCCCGGACCATGACGCGATGACGCTGCTCGACCTGGGGGGCCTCGAACCCGCGGACTGCGACACCGAGCTGAGCGAGCGGACGCGTGAACGGCCGGTGCCCGGCAACTGACCTGAGGCGTGGCAGTGCCCAACGGCGGGCGGGCCGGTCTTCCCGGCCGTCAGTCCAGGGTACGGACGACCCGGGCCGGGTTGCCGACGGCCAGCACACCGGGCGGCAGGTCCCTGGTGACCACGGCTCCGGCACCGACCACGGTGTTCTCGGCGATGGTCACCCCAGGGCAGACGATCACCCCGCCGCCGAGCCAGACGTTGTCGCCGATCACCACCGGGTCCGCCTTTTCCCATCCGGCCCGCCGACGCTCCGCGTCCAGCTCGTGCGTCGGGGTCAGCAACTGCACGTTCGGCCCGATCTGCGCGTAGGCGCCGATGGTGATGGGCGCGGGGTCGAGGAAGACCGCGCCGAAGTTGACGAACGTACCGGTGCCGATGCTGATGTGGTAGCCGTAGTCGCAGCGGAACGGGGGCCGGATCCGCACGTCTTCGCCCACCGAGCCGAGCAGCTGCTCCAGGATCTTGCGGCGCTCGGCGGGAGCGTGCGGACCCGCCGCGTTGTACGCCGCGCACAGCTCGGCACGGCGTAGGGAGTCCGCGGCCAGCTCGGGGTCGTCGCAGAGATACCAGTCACCGGCCAGCATGCGCCGCTTGTTCTCGCCCACGGGCGCCCTCCCGTTGGATCAGCCACGTTCGCAAGCCCGTCAAGGGTCGCACAACCGCGGCGCGCCGAGCCGCTGTTGCGCCGGGCGGCCGCACGACACGGACCCGCGGTGCGGCAGCGTCCGTCAGCGGCCTCCGGCTGCGGGAGTCGCGACCCGTCCAAGGCGCGCTGGGCAGACCCTAATTGCACCAGAAGAGGAAGCAGGACGTCGGTTGCGTCGGTGTTGGACGTGGCCTCGGGGTGGGTTGCGCAGGCGTGGGTGCGGGTGGCGGCGGCGCCGTCGTGGGACGCGTTGCCGGTACGGTCGCGGCCGCCGGAACCGCCGTGTGCACAGCGGTGGTTGGTGTCGCCGAGACGGACGGCTTCGCGGAGTGCGACGGGCTTGGCGGCGTCGCGCCCTTCACGGGGGCCGACTGCTGGGGAAGGGCTGGACTGCCGCTGGCCGTCGCCGCCGGATCCTCCGTGGCGGATGAGGCCGCCGACTGTGTGTTGTCCCCCTGCGTCGAGCCGGTCGGCAGCAGCTCACCCGGCAGAATGGTCGCAACCACGCCGACCAGGACGATCCCGCCCGTAACGCCCAGGACCAGCTTGGCTGTTCTGCCCCTACGGCGAGGTGCCCGGCGAGAGCGGCCACCGCCTCGGCGGTGGGACGAGGCCGCGGGGAGCGCGGGCTCGTCTTCCCCGGGTTCGTATTCCTCTGGCCCGTATTCCTCTGGTTCCTCTGGCTCGTATTCCTCTGCCGCGTATTCCTCGGGCACGGCGGGCTCGGTCGGCTCAGCGCCCTGCGGGTGAGGGGCCCACGCCTGCTCCAGCCGCGGCTCGGGCATCGGCGGGATGTGGCTCTGGTAGAGGGGGTGCGGACCAGGCTGGGGCGCACCCATCGGCTGCGCCATCCATATCGGCTGGGCGTTGACGGGCGTTCCGCACGCTGGGCAGGCGTGTGCTCCGCCGAGGTAGCTTCCGCATCGCTCGCAGTAGTGCATGCGGTGGTCCGTTCCTTTGGATCAGCCCCCCAGCTCCCCCTGGCGCGCCACACCCTACTGACGTGGGTCTTCGAACGCCATGCCGGGCCCCATCAAGTCCGAGCTGTGCCGATGCACCCTGGTCTGTGCCCATGCGGCGGCACTCCGGAGTGCCGCCGTATGCCGTACACCGGCCGTTCCCGGCCCCGTCGGGCCTCAGATCGCGGCGGGCCGGGTCTGCGCGCTGTCCTGTGCGGGGGCGGGCTGCGCCGCATCCGGTGCGGGCTTGCTGGTGCCCAGGTGGTTGAAGACCAGATTGAGGGTGAAGGCCAGGATCACGGTGATGGTGATCGGGCTGCCGAACACGGTCTGCGCCCAGTCGGGGAAGTTCTTGAAGAAGACCTCGTTGCCGAACTGGTCGGTCGCGACCGCGGGCAGCATGCCCACACCCAACGAGACCGCGACGATCAGCAGGTTGTGGTTGTCGCGGAACTCGACCTTCTTCAGCGTCTGGATGCCCACCGCCGTCACCATGGCGAACATCACGAGGGCGGCGCCGCCGACCACCTGCTCCGGTACGGCCGCGACGAACGCGCCGACCTTGGGCACCAGGCCCATGAGCAGCAGCACCACGCCCGCTCCGGCCACCACCCAGCGGCTGCGCACGCCGGTCATCTGCACCAGCCCGACGTTCTCCGCGTAGGCGGTGTCCGGGAACGAGTTCATACAGCCGCCGAGCACCGCGGACAGGCCGTCGGTCGCCAGGCCCCTGGCGATATCGGCGTCGGTGAGCTGCTTGCCGGTCATCTCGGCCACGGCCAGCATGTCGGCGGTGGACTCGGTGTACGTGACCAGCATGACGACGCACATGGAGATGACCGCCGCTGCGTCGAAGCGCGGGGCGCCGAAGTGGAACGGCGCCGTGATGCCGAACCAGCCCGCGCTGGCGACCCCCTTGAGATGGAACAGGTTCATCGGGACCGCGATGAGGCTGCCGACCGCGATCGCCAGCAGCGGTGCGATCTGGCCGAGGAAGCCGCGCAGCACCCTGCTGAAGACGACGATCATGGCGACCACGCCGAAGCCGAGCGCGATGTGCGAGACCTGGCCGTAGTCCTTGGCCCCGGTGTTGTGCCCGGCGATCATCCCGGCCCCCGGGCCGATCAGCGACAGGCCGATGATGGCGATCACCGTCCCGGACACCAGCGGCGGGAAGTACTTGATCATCTTGGCGAACGGCCTGGCGATGATCAGTCCGAAGACACCGGACACCAGCATGGCTCCGTAGACGGTCGGCAGTCCGTGCTTGGCGGCGATCGTGATCATTGGGCTGACCACGGTGAAGGTCGCACCGGCGACAACCGGCAGCCGCACCCCGAAGATCGTGCCGATGCCGACCGCCTGGATGATGGTGGCGATACCGGCGACCAGCAGATCGGCGTTGACCAGCAGGGCGATCGTGCCGAAGTCGAGTTTGAGCGCGCTGCCCACGATGAAGGGCACGGCCACGGCGCCCGCGTACATGATGAACACGTGCTGCAGGCTGAGGACCGCCAAGCGGGCGGGCGGCAGGACCTCGTCGACAGGGTGTGTCCCGCCCTCGTGGGATGGCTGTGGCAACCGCATCTTTTCCTCCGGCAGGTGGGGAAAGTCGTAAAGGGCTGTGGCGATGCCGCAACGCCCCACGGCCTGCGGCGTGTTGGGCGGGGGAGTCGGGCATGCGTCTGCCTGCGGTGGCGTCGTCGGCACCTTGTCGAACGGTGTAGCCCAGCGAGGGCGGGGGGCGTTGATCCCCGCTGCAGCGGGGTGCCGGCATCCGACCTCAGTGGCGGTGCTGCGTGACCCGGATCCTTGTGGGCGGGCCGTGTGCCATCACCGCGGCGGTGCCCAGGACGAGCGCCTGAGCGATCCAACTCGTTGGCTGAAAACCGACAGTGATGTGGCAGTCAGTAAACTGCCTGGCCAACGCCGAGTGCCACTGTGGGAACATCCATGAATCCCGCCCGAGATGCGGGTGGTCTCTGTAGGGTCGCACAAAAGGTCGGGGCGCGTGGGGCCGCGATCCTACCGCGAGTGGTGGAGGGCTCGCGCGGCCTTCGACCAGTTCGCGCGGAGCTGGTCCACGTAGGACTGGGCCGCGGAGCCCAGATTCGCCCCTTGGGCGAAGGCGTCCATGTTGCCCGGTCCGGTGTTGTAGCCCAGGGCGAGCAACTCGTCCTGGGTGTAGGGGCTGGACCGCTGAGCGGGCAACTGCCGGGCCAGGTCGTGCAGATACCACGCCGCGGCCTCGATCGCCAGGGCCGGGTCGTCAGGTAGCTGCTGCCAGTCCCGGTCGGCGAAGTCGCGCCCCTGCTTGGCCTGGTCGAACGCGGCCTTGTGCATGTTCGCGATGCCGAACGCGGCGTCCGGTTTGATGCGCTGCCAAGCCCTCTCCCAGGCCGGGTCATGCGGCTTGTACGACTCGTTGTACAGGATCGCCATCAGCAACTGCGGGTCGATGTCGGCCTTCGCGGCGTACCTGAGGACCTGCGGAGCGAAACGGGCGGGATCCTGGTCCGCCGCTGTCGGCGAAGGCTGCCCGGACGGGCCGCGCCCCGGCGCGCTGCTGACGGCGGGCGCCGCGGACCTCGTCGGCCCTGCCGAGCCCGACCCGTGCCCACCGCGGCTCGCCGCCCACCCCGCCACGACCACCACGACGACCACCAGGGCAAGCCCCCGCCGAGAACTCCGCGGTTCTCCCACGCCGTGCCTCCCCAGTTGCCGTCCGCCGACCCCGCGTACCGAAAGATACGGGGCGCAGGCGGCGAAGGGGGCGAGGCGCCGGTCGTCTCGCGTGCTCCGGGCACGGACGGCCGACCACTCGACCCACCGCTGGTGTCGGCCGACACCAGCGGTGGGCGGGTCAGGAGACCCAGGTGCTGGTGAGGGCGAGGAGGGTGGAGCCGTCCAGGTCCGACAGTTTGGTGTTGACGAAGCCGCGGGCGGCTTCGGAGGTCTGCATTCGCAGGGCGGGGCGCTCGGCGTCGAGCGCTTCGATGATCGTCGCGGCGGCCTCGGCGGGGGTCTGCGCGGCGGCGAAGGCGTTCTTGGCGCGGTCGAGATAGCTCTGGAGTGCCGGTGCGTACGGGCCGGCGGCCTCCAGCGCGGCCGGGGCGTCGACTTTCAGGTTCGCCACGAACTCGCTTGCCACGGCGCCCGGTTCGACCAGTGTGACGGAGACGCCGGTGGTC
Source organism: Streptomyces sp. NPDC020096 (assembly GCA_040631425.1). Taxonomy (GTDB): domain Bacteria; phylum Actinomycetota; class Actinomycetes; order Streptomycetales; family Streptomycetaceae; genus Streptantibioticus_A. The sequence goes on along the minus strand of JBEYJY010000001.1, from coordinate 180,233 downwards.
GCGGCGACCGGGGCGAGCGACTCAAGGAAGCCTTCGACGGCGAACTTCGCCGCGCAGTACGCCTCGTTGAACGGCTGGCCGACGACGCCGCCGACACTGGTCACGGTGATCAGGCGGCCACGGGAGGCGCGCAGGTGCGGGAGGGCGGCTCGAACGACCTCCACGACACCGAAGAAGTTGACCTCCAGCACGGCGCGCACGTCGTCCACGCTCTCCTGCTCGATGGTGCCGACATGGCCCGAGCCCGCGTTGTTGACCACCGCGTCCAGCCGTCCGTGGTCGGCGAGCACCCCGTCCAGGCAGGCGGCCACGGATGCCGGGTCGGTGACGTCGAGCCGCCGCACCTCGACCCGGTCGGCGACACCGGCGTCGGCGGCCGCCTGGTGCAAGGCGTCCGCCCGGGAGGTGTCGCGCATGGTCGCGACGGTGAGCCAGCCCGCCTGGGCGGCCGCGACCGCGGAGGCCAGGCCGATCCCGGACGAGGTCCCGGTGATCAGGACGGTCTTGCGCTGGGTGTCCGTGCTGGAAGACATGGGTGGGCCCTCTTCTCGGGTCGGTGCGGCGGGACCGGTAGCGGCCCACGGTATTGCGTGTACACACACTAATTAATGCGTGTGTGTACACGCAAGCCGTACGATGGGTGTCATGAGCCGTCGCCCCGATCTGTCCATCGGAACCCTGTCCGAGCAGGATCACGCCTTCTACGGCCTGGTCTGGGCGGGCACCACGCTCGCCGCACGGGTGGATCGCGAGCTGGCGCGGGTCCACGGCCTGCCGATGTCCTGGTTCGAGGTGCTGCTGTGGCTCAACGGCCAGAGCGAGCCGGTGGCCTCCTCGGACCTGGGAGCCAAGACGATGCTCAGCCGCAGCCAGGTGTCCCGCGTCCTGGACGCGCTGGCGGCCCGAGGCCTGGTGTCCCGCTCGTCCTCGCCCACGGACGCGAGGTCGGTGCAGGTCGAGCTGACCGAGGAGGGCCGCGCGGCCTTCAACGCGGCGGACGAGACGCGCAGGGCGGCGCTCGGCCCGGTCTTCACCGAACTCCTCGACCAGGAGGACATCCGCGCCCTGGAGACCGTCTGGAGCAAACTCAAGCAGGCGCCTCGGCGGTGACGCCTCCGGCACGGAAGTCCCCGGATCCGCATGTGGGTTGAGGCCGGTTCGACACCGCCGGTCCGCATCGGCGTGGTCGCTCGCCGCGGCGGCGGGTCTTCTCGGGGGTAGGCCCCCTGACTCCCACGGGTGTCGGGGGCTTGCTCGTTGTCGCGGCAACTCCCTTTGGGGGCAAGCCCCCAACCCCCAGGCCGCCACGATGACTTCTGTCATGCGTATCAGTGGACGCTCGGCTCTAGAACGTGACCCCGCTCGGCGCGAAGCTGAACGCGCATCGAGAGCGCGGCGCTCAGCCGAGCCGGGGAGAGGCAGGACGAGACGCATGACCATCGCGCGGTACGCCGCTGCGCGGCAGCAGGCCCGGTCAGCGACGCCTGGCCCGCAGGTCGCCGCCGCCCTGGCGACCTCCAGCGCCCCCGGCCGCACCGTGACCGCCGAAGCCACCGCGCGGCAGGCCGCCCGAGCCGCCGTCACTCCACATCCGAAGGAGCACAGACATGCGACGCCACGGCATCAATTACGACACCGGCTTCGACCCGTTCGCCGACGGCACCAGCCGTACGCACTTCGACCCCGACACCGTCCGGCGTGACATGGCGGTCATCGCCGACGAGCTGCACTGCGACGCGATACGTGTCTCCGGAGGCGACCCCGAGCGCCTCTCCATCGCCGCAGAGGCGGCCGCGGAGGCCGGACTGGAGGTGTGGTTCGCCCCGTTCCCCTGCAATATGACGCACGACCAACTGATCGACCACCTCGCCGACTGCGCCCGACGCGCCGAGCGCATCCGCGCCACCGGTGCCGAGGTCGTCTACGTCACGGGATGCGAGATCAGCCTGTTCCACCCGGGGTTCGTCCCCGGCGACGACCTGGCCGCCCGTATCGACACGCTCACCCACTCGCCGAGGGAGTGGTACGCGGCCGAACTCGGGCCGATCATCGGCCGCCTCAGCGGATTCCTCGCCGAGGCCGCCGCCGAGGTCCGCAAGCACTTCGGCGGGCGGCTCAGTTACGCCTCCGGGCCCTGGGAGCACATCGACTGGACGCCGTACGACATCGTCGGCGTCGACGCCTACCGCGCCGACCACAACGCGGAGCGCTTCCGCGAGGAGATACGCGGGCACCTGGAGCACGGCAAGCCCGTGGCAGCCACCGAGTTCGGCTGCTGTACGTACCGCGGCGCGGGCGCGCGTGGTGGGGCGGGGTGGATGGTGCTGGAGAAGGCCGCCGACGGCGGGCGGCGCCTCAACGAGCCGCTGGTGCGCGACGAGCAGGAGCAGTCCCGCTACTTCACCGAACTGCTCCCGGTGTTCGAGGAGGAGGGCCTCGACGCCGCCTTCTGGTTCACCTACGCCGCCTGGGGCCTGCCGCGCCACGACGGCGACCCCGCCCTCGACCTCGACCTCGCCGGGTACGGGGTCCAGGCTGTCCTTCCGGACGGCACGCTCCGCCCGAAGGAGGTCTTCCGCGCGATGGCCGCCGCCTACGGCGCGGCGACGGCTGGCTGACGCCGCCGGACCTCGGTCGCAACCCGCGACACCCCGATGGCCAAGATCCGCCGGAAGGGCCGGACGCATTGAACCGCCAACGTCTCGATTCCGTAAACGTGGCCAAACGGATCGGCATCGGCAGACCCGCCGTGCGCTCGGGCAAGGGGGAGCGCTGGGAGATCGGAGCACGATGAGGCGAGCGGTAGGTTCACGGCGGGGCGACACTCGTGGGCGCGGCCGCTTCAACGGATCGGCGGACGGCTTCGGTCCGCCGGGCGCTCCACCAGCGGCGGTTGTGGAACTCAGCCCGTCGACACGGATGTTGATGGGCACCGTGCTGGCCGTGGTGGCCGGTGCCGTGGGGCTCGGGCTGGTGCTGAGTGCCGGTGCCGGCGTGCGCGGATTCCTGGACTACTTCGCCGGTGTCATCTCGCTGGTGGCCCTGACCGGAGCCGTTCTGTGGGGTGTCATCAGCACCGACACGGCCTTCCTCGGCCCGCGAAGCCGACTGTGGGCGCAGGGTGTCCACCGGGGGCTGGGCGTCATATCGCTGGGCTTCCTGGTGCTGCATGTCGGCATCAAGGTCTCCGAGCAACACGTCTCGCTCATCGCGGCGTTCGTGCCGATCGGCTTCACGGCCCGCGGGCTGCTGATCGCGGTCGGTGTCGTCGCGGGCTATCTGCTGGTGCTCGCGGTGGGCACCGGAGTGGCGCGCCGGGCCTTCGCCGCCCGTCGACACCCGGTGCGCTGGCGCATACTCCACGCGGCCTCGTACGTCTCCTGGTTAGCGGCACTTGTACACGGCCTCAAGGCGGGACGGCCAGCGGCGTGGTGGGTCACCGCGTCGTACGTCGCCTGCATGATCGCCGTCACGGTCGTCGTGGCGGTACGAATGCGCGGTCCGGCACGCCAGGAACGCGCCCCGTCGATACGTCGGCCGCCCATCGCGCCGACCGGCCGCCGCCGTGCCCGGGGTCGACGTAGAAGAGCGGACCGGAGGACACCCATGACATCGAACTCCCCGTACACGCCCGCACCGGAGGCGACACGGTCGCGGATCGAGGGCCGCCGATGAACAACCTGCCCGTACGCAGCCTGGCGAGCGACCTTCCGGAGGTGCGCCCGTTCGGACTTCCGCGGCTGACCGCCGGAATGGACATGGCGGCGCGGATCGACTGGACGACGCACCTGTCCGTACACGGCTCGATGTCCGACCTGAGCCTGTCCCAACTCACCGACCTGGCAACCGAGATCGACCTGCGCGGCCGGGGCGGTGCGGGCTTCCCGTTCGCTCGGAAGCTGCGCGCCGTGGCCGACTCGGCGCGGACGCGCCGGACCCGTACCGCCGTCGTGGTCAACGGCTGCGAGGGGGAACCGGCCTGCCAGAAGGACACCGTGCTGCTGGCCCGCGCCCCGCACCTGGTGCTGGACGGCGCGCTGCTGGCCGCCGAGGCGCTCGGCGCCGAGCAACTGGTGGTCGGCGTCACCCGGGCGCCGCTGGAGGAGTCGGTGCGCCAGGCGCTGGCGGAACGCGGGCTGTCCGACCGGCGCGGGCGGCGGCTGCGGGCCCGTGTCTTCCGGATGCCGGAACGCTTCGTCTCCGGTGAGGCCACGGCCCTGCTGCGGGCGGCGGACGGCGGTCCCGCACTGCCGCCGGGGCGGCGGGTGCGTTCTTCCGAGCGCGGTCTGTCCGGGTTGCCCACCCTGGTCTCCAACACCGAGACGTTCGCGCAGCTGGCGGTGGCCGCGCGGATGGGCGCCGAGTACTACGCCTCGACGGGCGCCCCCGGGGAGCCGGGCACGGTACTGCTCACCCTGGGCGGCTCCGTGCCGCGGCGCACGGTGGTGGAGACCCCGACCGGTGTGCCGTTGACGCACGTCCTGGAGAGCTGCGGCAGCGGCATCGGACAGGGCGTCCTGGTCGGCGGCTACCACGGCGCCTGGCTGGACCCCAGCGCCGCGTCGATGGCCTCGATCTCCCGCACCAGCATGGCCGCGCACCGCGCGACCCTCGGCGCGGGCGCGGTGCTGCCGCTGTCCTACGACGTGTGCCCGTTGGGCGAGACGCTGCTGGTCGCCCAGTGGCTGGCCGCCGAGACCGCGGGCCAGTGCGGGCCGTGCCGCCTGGGGCTGCCCGCCCTCGCCGGTGCGCTGGCCGACATCCTGGGCGGCGGTGGCCAGCCCGCGCTGGAGATGCTGCGGCAGTACGCCGGGTCGGTGCGCGGCCGCGGCGCCTGCAAACACCCTGATGGCTCGGCCCGGTTCGTCCTGTCGGCGGTGAACACCTTCACCGACGACCTGGCCGCCCATGTGCTGGGCAGCGGCTGCGGGCGGCCCGTCGCCGGGGTGCTGCCGCTGCCGACGGACGGCGAGCCGAGCGTCGGTGAACGACTCTCCGTCGACTGGACGTTGTGCGTGGGCCACGGGCTGTGCGCCGACCTGCTGCCGGAGGCGATGCGGCTGGACCGGGACGGCTATCCGGTCTTCGGCGACGCCCCCCTGCCGGAGTATCTGCTCCCGCGCGCCCGCCGGGCGGTGGCCCGCTGCCCGGCACTGGCCCTGCGACTGGAAAGGAGGTGATGGGTCCAACTCGGGGGCGGCGCCTGCGGGTTGGGAGCACCGTGCGGCCTGGCGCACGGCGCTCCGGTGACGGCCGCAGGCGCCGCGTGCGGGCGGCTGCCGTCGCGGTCCGGTCCGCGGCGGCTGATCAGTGGCGCGTGTAGCGGGCGACGAACGACGCGGAGGCGAACGCCCGGCTCTGGAGCTGCCGCAGGGTCTGGGCGGGCGGAGTGCTGCCGTCGAGGGACGCGGGAGTCGGTTCGCGCAGCGCATACAGCGTCAGCTGGTATCGGTGGGTGGTGCCGTGCGGCGGGCACGGCCCGTCGTAGGTGGCCTCTCCGAAGTCGTTGAGGGCCTCGCGGGCGCCGGGGAGCAGGTGGTGGGCGGCGAGCCCCTTGGCGGTCGGGGGGATGCCGAGCTGCAGCCAGTGAATCTTGTGCGCATCGAGGTCGACCATGCTGACGTCGAGTTCGGCCGTGCCCGTCGGCACATTGGCGAAGTTCAGACCTGGTGAGTAGTCGCCGGGGTTGTCGCAGGTCATGAGTGAGATGAAGGTGCCGGACCGGTCGAATCCCTGCCCACGGGTGAGGGCGAGGGGGCCGATGGGGGCCGCGGTCGTGCGTGCGGCCGCCGTGGCGGACGTCGACGCTTCGGACGCGGGCTTCGAGGTGTTGGAGCAGGAGGCACACGCCAGCAGCGCCGCCGCGGCCACAACACCCGCCTGGACTCGGTGTGCTCGCATGGCGCCCACTGTAGGGACATCGGCGTGCTCGACCGGTCATCGACGCCACGACGACAGAAAGTGGTAACCCGTGCCGTCGCGGTGCGGGGTCAGCGCGGGTTCTCCGCCTCGGTGTCCTCGAAGTAGGCGTCCAGGACCGCGTCGAGTTCCGCCGTCCACTGCTTGGGCAGGCTCCTGCTCGGTGCTTCGACATCGGCCTGGTAGCTGCGACGGCCGGTGGTGTGGACCGTGACCGTGAACCGGCGACCGAAGCGGGGGGTGTCGATCTCCACCGCGCCGACCTCGTCCCAAGGGAACTCGGCCAGCTCGTCGTCCAGCCGGAAGCTGACGCCCGTGTGGTCGACGGTGATCGAACCACGGCGGTCGGAGACCTCGAAGACGGGGCCGTCGGCCGGCTGTCCGGACTCCTCCTCGGTGGCAGCCGCCTCTTCCTCAGGGGCGGCGGCTTCCGGGGCGGGATCCGCGGGGACGGCGTCGGCGGGCGGCTGCTCCGTCGGCTGTTCCAGAACCTTCTCTTCCGCCGCGACCGGGCGCGACAACGCCAGGCCGGGGATGTACGCCGGATCGGTCCCGGCGCCGTGTACGGGCGGGGTGTTCGGGCCTATGCGCTGCTCCACGGCGGGCAGTATGGCCGATAGACCTGTGCGGGCAAAAGCCGACGCCGCCTCCGGAAGGCCGTGAACGGCCGACGCGGCGCGGTGCCAGTCGCGGTGGACGCGGCGGCTGGCACCGGCCGGAAACGCCGCCGCTAGGACGCGCTGGTCGTCTGCTGGCCGGTGGCGCTGTCCGCCAGCCACTGCGACCAGGAGACGTTGAAGTCCGCGTAGCCGTTGTCCCCGGCGACACCGCCGCGCGGTGACCCGGAGATGGTGACCGGGTCGCCCTGCTGGACGTTGTTGTAGAACCACTCGGCGTCGGACAGCGACAGGTGCACGCAGCCGTGCGAGCCGTAGCTGTGGCCCGGGTAGGGGTCGCCGGTGGAGTAGTGGACGTAGGTGCCCGAGGTGGTGAGCTGGACGTCCCAGGGCAGGGTCAGGTCGTAGAAGTTCGGGTTGGCCTTGTCGCAGGTTATGCCCACGCTGCAGGAGGTCATCCGCACCTCGCGCTGCTTGTCCATCACCGCCATGGTGCCGTCCCAGGACGGGAAGTCCGGGCTACCGGCGTCGATCGCCATGGTGCGTACCACCGAGCCGTTGCGGGTGACCTTCATCGTGTGGTCGGGCACCGACACGGTGGCCTCGAAGTCGGCCCCGATGGTGAAGCTGTGCTGGTAGCTACGGGTGCCGTAGCGGCCGTTGCCGTCGCCCACCCCGTCCAGGTCGGCGTTGAGCGTGACCTTGGTGCCCGACGGCCAGAACTTCTCCGGCCGCCAGTCGACTCGGGTGTCGCTGAACCAGTGCCAGGCGCCGGTGAGCGGCACCGAGGTGGTCACCTTCAGATGACGTTCGACCGCGGCCCGGGCCGAGTGGGCCACCGCATCGGTGAACTCGACCGAGATCGGCATGGCCACGCCGACGGTGCTGCCGCCCTCGGGCGTGATCGAGTCCAGCAGCATCGGCGGGCCGGACGGGCGGGTCGGCGACGGGCTCGCACTCGGGCTGGCCTTCATGCTGGCCTTGGCGCTGGCCTTCGGAGACGACTTCGCGTCGGAGGTCGAGGCCGCCGCGTGGCCGCCGCATGCGGTGGCACTTGCCAGCACCGCACCAGCCACCAGCGCCATACCGATGCTGCGCTTAATCCGCCCCACGCGCTTGCTCCACTCACGTCACTTCATTGGATGTTCAACGTCCCCAGAGACATTGACTTTAAGCAACTGGTTGCAGCGACCTTGTAAAGCACAGGCCAAAACTAGGACTCGGCGTCATAACTCCTCGCGCCAAGCGGCTGACCAGCGGTGCGCCGACCCACCCCGGACAAGCGCCAGGCCCAGGTCGTTGGTTGCCGACCTGGGCCTGGTGGGGGAGCGGTGACTAGGACGCGCTGGTCGTCTGCTGGCCGGTGGCGCTGCCCGCCAGCCACTGCGACCACGACAGGTCGAAGTCCGCGTAGCCGTTGTCCCCGGCGGCCTTGCCGCGCGGTGACCCGGTGATGGTGACCGGGTCGCCCTGCTGGATGTGGTTGTAGTACCACTCGGCGTCGGACAGCGACAGGTGGATGCAGCCGTGCGAACCGTTGCTGCGGCCCGGGTAGGGGTCGGCGGGGGAGTAGTGGACGTAGGTGCCCGAGTCGGTGAGGTGGACGTCCCAGGGCAGCGTCAGGTCATAGTAGTTGGGGTTGTGCGGGTCGCAGGTTATGCCGACGCTGCAGGAGGTCATCCGCACCTCGCGCTGCTTGTCGATGACCGCCATGGTGCCGTCCCAGGAGGGGAACTTCGGGCTGCCCGCGTCGATCGGCAGGGTGCGTACCACCGAGCCGTTGTGGGTGATCTTCATTGTGTGGCCCGGCACGGACACGGTGGTCTCGAAGTCGGCCCCGATGGTGAAGCTGTGCTGGTAGCCGTGGACGCCGTAGCGGCCATGGCCGTCGCCGACCCCGGTCAGATCGGCGTTCAGCGTCACTTTGGTGCCGGACGGCCAGAACTTCTGCGGCCGCCAGTCGACGCGGGTGTCGCTGAACCAGTGCCAGGCGCCGGTGACCGGCACCGAGGTGGTCACCTTCAGGTGACGTTCGATCGCGGCCCGGGCCGAGTTGGCCACCGGGTCGGTGAACACGACCGAGATCGGCATGGCCACCCCGACGGTGGCGCCGCTCCTCGGCACGATCGAGTCCAGCAGCATCGGCGGGCCGGACGGGTGGGCCGCTGACGGGCGCGCGCTCGCGCCGGTCTTCGCGACGACCGGCGCACTGGCCTTCGCAGACGGCTTCGCGGCGGGCACCGCCGCCATCGCGTTGCCGCCGAACACACCTACGCTGGCCATTACCGCACCAGCCAGCAACGCGGCCCCGGTGCTGCGCTTGATCCGCCCCACGCTTTTGCTCCGCTCATGTCACTAAATCAGATGTTCAACGTCGTCAGAGACACGGGCCTCGGGCAAAAGGTTGCAGGCGACTGGCAAAGCGTCGGCCAAGAATGCCCCCGGGGCCCCGGCGAACCGCGGCGGTGCGGGCTTGAGGCCAACCTCTGCCGTAAGAGGGTGAGTTGGCATTCGGGGCGGTCGCGCGGGCAGCGACAGCGGCGCGAGGTGCGCTCCGCGGTTGGTTACGGGGCTGGCAGGCGGTCAGCGCAGGTGGGGTTTCACCCGGACGGCTGACGCATCGCGTGGTGGGCGCCGGGGCGACCGTGGCCGGGGCACGGGTGCGGTGTGGGCCTCCGGATCCTGGGCCGATGACGCTGGGGGCGGACGGTCCGGGGAGGCGGGTTCGGGCGATGTGCGGGACTGTGGATACCCGGCCTGGCCTGACACCGGCACGTGGCGTGACGGCATGCGGGGCCCGGACCGGCGGCTCGGGAGCGACGGAGTCGGCGTTCCGGGGGTCCGGATCGTTGCGTTGCGCGCGAGCGAGATGCGGAGTTGGAATCAGGTGTGAAGGTCTTCGGTGGTGCCGCGTCCGCCGTCCGACTCGCGCCTGGGCCGGGCGCGGGCCGGAAGGGGCTCAAAACCGGCGCCCTGGGTCTGTTCTCCTCGGTGGTCATCGGCCTGGCGTCCACCGCCCCGGCCTACAGCCTCGCGGCCACGCTCGGCCTCATCGTGGCGGGGGTGGGCCTGCAGGCCCCGATCATCACCATGCTGGCCTTCATCCCCATGCTGCTGATCGCGTACGCCTACCGGGAGCTCAACGCGGGCAACGCCGACTGCGGCACCACCTTCACCTGGGCGAGCCGCGCCTTCGGCCCGCGGGTCGGCTGGATGGGCGGCTGGGGCATCATCGTCGCCGACATCCTCGTGATGGCGAACCTCGCCGAGATCGCCGGTATCTACGGCTTCCGGCTGCTGGGCTACGACACGTTGGCGGCGAACAGGCTGTGGACCACCGTCGCGGGTGTCGTCTGGATCGCCGTGATGACCGCGATCTGCTACGTCGGCATCGAACTCTCGGCCGCCGTGCAGCGCTGGTTGCTGTGCCTTGAGGTGGCGGTACTGATCCTTTTCGCCGTCACCGCCCTGGTCAAGGTGTACACGAGTCACCCCGCGACGGCGATCCACGTCTCCGCCACCTGGTTCAACCCGTTCCGGGTGACCTCGACCAGATCGCTGACCTCGGGCATCCTCGCCGCGGTCTTCATCTACTGGGGCTGGGACACCGCCGTCACGGTCAACGAGGAGACCGCCGACAGCGCGCACATCCCGGGGCGCGCCGCGATCATCTCCACCGTGCTGCTGCTGATCACCTATGCGCTGGTGGCCACCTCGGCGCAGGCGTTCGCCGGGGTCGGCAGCTCCGGAATCGGGCTGGGCAACGCGGGCCACTCGGGCGATGTGCTCTCCGGACTGGGCGACGCCGTCTTCGGCAGCCAGGGCTCGGGACTCTTCCTGTCCAGGATGTTGATCCTCATGGTGCTGACGTCCGCGGTGTCCTCCACCCAGACCACCATCCTGCCGTTGGCCCGGACCGTCTTCTCCATGGCCGCCCACAAGGCCATCCCTTCCCGATTCGCCCGGGTGCACCGCAGATTCCTCACCCCGACCTGGTCGACCGTCGGTGTGGGCCTGGCCTCCATCGGCTTCCTCGTCCTGCTGACGCTGTTCAGCCGCAACGTACTGGCCGACTCGATCGAATCGGTCGGCCTGGCGATCGCGTTCTACTACGGCCTCACCGGCTTCGCCTGCGTCTGGTACTACCGCAGGCTGCTCACCCGGAGCGTCAGGGACTTCCTGTTCAAGGGGTTGCTGCCGGGGCTGGGCGGGCTGATGATGCTCTTTCTCTTCCTCTACGCCGCGTTCGACGTCTACGCGGACCCCCACTACGGCGCGACCGCCATCGACCTGCCGCTCATCGGGCCAACGGGAGGGGTGACGGTCGTGGGCCTCGGCGCCCTGCTGGTCGGCGTCGTGCTGATGCTGGTCGTCACGCGTGAGCACAGCGCGGCCATCAGACTTCAGCGCAGCCTGCTGCCGCAGAGCCTGCCGCCGCAGGCCGCCGTCGAGTTGGCGAGCCGCTATGTGCCCGCCGACAGCGGGACCGGGGTGGGCGGTGACTGGTTCGACGTCATCCCGCTGTCGGGCACGCGGGTCGGGCTGGTCGTCGGCGATGTGATCGGCCATGGTCTGCGGGCCGCCGCCACCATGGGACGCCTGCGCACCGGCGTACGCGTGCTCGCCCGGCTGGACCTCGCCCCGGACGAGGTTCTGTCGCGCCTGGACGACCTCGTCGGGCAGACCGCCAAGGAACGGACGGCCGTCGACGGCGCGGGCAGCGCGCGGCCGCAGGGTGACGAGGCCCTGGGGGTGACGTGCCTGTACGCGGTGTACGACCCGGTCTCAGGCCGGTGCAGCATGGCGCGGGCCGGCCGCTCGCTGCCCGCGGTCGTCACGCCGCACAACGGTGTCGCCCGCTATCCCGAGCTTCCGCCCGGCCCACCGCTGGGCATCGGCGGCCTGCCGTACCAGAGCGCGGAACTCCAGCTTCCGCCGGGCAGCCTCATCGCCCTGTTCACCGACGGCCTCGTCCAGGCCCACCGCGACCTCGACGTCGGGCTCGGTCTGCTCGCCAAAGCCCTCGCCCAGCACCAGCGCCCCCTGGAAGAGCTGTGCGACCGGGCGCTCGCGACGCTGCTGCCCGGGCCGGTGGACGACGACGCGGCCCTGCTCCTGGCCCGCACGCGGACGCTCGGCGAGGACCAGGTGGCCGTGTGGGAACTGCCCGGGGAACCGGAGATGGTCGGCCACGCCCGCACCGCGGTCGCCCGTCAACTCGGCGACTGGGGGCTGGACGAGCTGGCGTTCACCGCCGAACTGATCGTCAGCGAGCTGGTCACCAACGCCATTCGGCACGCCACCGGGCCGATCCACGTCCGACTCATCCGTGATCAAACCCTCACCTGCGAGGTCTCCGACACCGGACACACCTCGCCCCATCTGCGCCACGCCGCCAGCGACGACGAGGGTGGCCGCGGCCTTTTCATCATCGCCCAGATCGCCCATCAGTGGGGGACGCGCTACACATCCACGGGCAAGACCATTTGGGCCGAGCAGGACCTACCGTCCGGGGAAAGCACGTGAGCCTCGGAGCATTCGGCGCCCGCCCTGCGGGATCACAGCCGCCGACCGCGGCAGACCCGCGGCGTCGACTGGTGGTGGGTACCCGGATCGACGGGGACTCCGGAGGGGGTCCGGGCGCCGGTGATGCGGGCGAACTCGGCGTCCCCTGAGTGGACTTGGGCGGTCCGGGGGGTGACACCGGCGTCCGCCATCAGTCGGGCGACGTCGCGGCGCTGGCCGGGCAGTACGAGGGTGACGACCCGCCCGGCCTCGCCCGCCCGGGCGGTACGGCCGCTGCGGTGCAGGTAGTCCTTGTGATCGGTGGGCGGGTCGACGTTGACCACCAGGTCGAGCTTGTCGACGTGGATGCCGCGTGCCGCGACGTCCGTGGCCACCAGGACCGTGACGCGCCCGCCCCTGAACTGCTCCAGGACGCGGTTGCGCTGAGCCTGGGACTTGCCGCCGTGCAGCGCCGCCGCCCTTATACCGAGCGCCAGCAGGTCGCGGGCCAGCCGGTTCACGGCGTGCTTGGTGTCCAGGAACATGATCACGCGGCTGTCCCGTGCCGCGATGCGTGTGACGGCGGTGTGCTTGTCCGTGCCCGCCACATGCAGCACATGGTGTTCCATGGTCGTGACCGCGCTCGCGGGCGGGTCCACCGAATGGGCGACCGGGTCGGTGAGGAAACGGCGTACCAGTGCGTCGACGTTGTGGTCCAGCGTCGCCGAGAACAGCAGGTGCTGACCGTCGACCGGAACCTGCCGGAGCAGTGTGGTGACCTGGGGCATGAATCCCATGTCGGCCATCCGGTCCGCCTCGTCGAGAACGGTGATCCGCACCCGGTCCAGGCGGCAGTCACCGCGTTCGATCAGGTCCGTCAGGCGTCCCGGTGTCGCGACGACCACCTCGGCGCCGCTCCGCAGGACGCTCACCTGCCGACGGATCGACACGCCGCCGACCACGGTCGCGAGCCGCAGCCGCAGGGCCCGTGCGTACGGCGTGAGCGCGTCGGTGATCTGCTGGGCCAGTTCCCGGGTGGGGACCAGGACCAGGGCCAGCGGCTCGCACGGCTCGGCTCGGGACCCGGCGGTGCGGGCGATCAGGGCCAGGCCGAAAGCGAGGGTCTTGCCCGATCCGGTGCGCCCGCGGCCCAGAACGTCACGGCCCGCCAGTGAGTCGGGCAGAGTGGTCGCCTGGATCGGAAACGGCACGGTGATGCCCTGTTGGCCGAGTGCCGCCAGCAGTTCCGCGGGCAGGCCGAAGTCGGCGAACGAAGTGGCTGCGGGGCGTTCGGGTGTCGCCGCCGCCGAAGATGTGGATTCGCCATCCGGCGGGCTGGAATCGCTCTGCCGGCAGGTATCGGGCGATGGATGGCGAAGGGGGTGCGCGCGGCGCGTCCTGCGGTTCATACGCAAAACTTCCTGGTGAGCGGCGAGTGCCGCGGAAGAATCCGCGAATTTGACGCAGCGGAAGGATCGCAGAACGAGCCGGTGAAAAGCGCGGCGCAGCATGCCGCGCGCTGAATTTCACGTCAGAGAGAACGGTGGTGATCGTTCCTGGCCGCTACGGGGCCGGATGGCTGACGTGGCGCGGGCTCATGCTTCCGCCGGACGTGTGGGCTCCGCCAGAAAGCGGACCGAGGGCCCGCACCCCTTCGGGTGCGGGCCTCGATCGCTGGTGTCCTCGGCGTCAGGCCGGGAGGATGTTCTCGGCCTGCGGGCCCTTCTGGCCCGCCACGACGTCGAAGGTCACCTTCTGGCCTTCCTGGAGCTCGCGGAAGCCCTGGGTGGCGATGTTCGAGTAGTGGGCGAAGACGTCAGCGCCGCCGCCGTCCTGCTCGATGAAGCCGAAGCCCTTTTCCGCGTTGAACCACTTCACAGTGCCACTTGCCATGTTGATCAATCTCCTTCGGGAGAGCAGTTCGCGAAGCCCGCACCGCGCGGACTTCCGTCGCCGCAATGACCCATCCGGAGAGACCGGAAAAACAAAAATGCACCAGAGGTTCACATACCGTCCGGTGCACACAGAGTTTCATGGGTACCAAAACCGCAACCCGACCAACCTAGCAGAGAAGCAGTGGCGGCGACGGATTTGGCCGTGGGAATTTCCGGCGGCGATGTGTGCTGCGCGCGGGGGCCTCGGCTGTGCGAGGCTGGCCTCGAACGCCCCCCTCATCTCTCCCAGCGGAGGCCCCATGCGCTGCATCATCGCCGGCTACCCCTTCGATCTGATCGCGAGCGAGGTGCAGCAGGCGATGCGCGGCATCAAGCCCGAGCTCATCGTGGGGGAATCCGTCCGGATCGGGCGCCGGACCTACCCCGTCAAGCAGGTGGGGGCCGTGATCACCCGCCAGGACCGGCGGGACTTCTCCGCCGCGGAGGTCACCCGGGCGCTGAAACGTCTCGGCTTCACCTGCCACCCTGTCGGCGGCGCCCCCGCGGAAGGTGCCCCGGCGGAAGGTGCCCCGGCGGCGGGTTGAGGCGCCGCCAACGGCCGGGCGGCGGCCGGTGTTGGCCCGCCGATATGCCGTCGGGCGCGATGCCGAGAGGCTCAGCGTCAGCTCTCCGGTGGTGGGGGTGGCCGCTCGGCGTCGCGGATGGCGCGGGCGGCGTTGATGAGTCCGATGTGGCTGAAGGCCTGTGGGAAGTTGCCGAGAGCCTCTCCGGTGGCGGAGTCGGTCTCCTCGGCCAGCAGACCGACATCGTTGGCCTGCTCGACGGCGGTTTGGAACACCTGCCGGGCATGGCTGGTATGACCGGTCAGCGCGAGGGCGTGGGCGAGCCAGAAGGTGCACAGCAGGAACGCTCCCTCGCCCTCCCCGATCTCGTCGCCGAGGTAACGGTGGACCAGGCCGCTCGGGTCGGCGAGGTGGGTGGCGACCGCCTGGACCGTGGACTGGACCCGGGGGTCCTCCGGCGGCAGGAAGCCGACGATGGGCAGCATCAGTGACGAGGCGTCCAGGTCGTCGCTGTCGAACGCCTGGGTGAAGGCGCCGAGGCGGCGGTTCCATCCGCGCCGTTCGACGGCGTGCCGGATCTGGTCGCGCTCGTGCCGCCAGCGGGCGACGTGTTCGTCGGCCTGAAGCGAGGGGGCCAGGGCGATGGCGCGGTCGAGCGCGACCCAGCACATCACTTTCGAGTGCAGGAAGTGTCGGCTCGCCCCGCGTCTCTCCCAGATGCCCTGGTCGGGTTCGCTCCAGCGGCGTGCGGCGGTCTCGGCCGCTTGCAGGAGGAAGGCTCGGGTGGGCGGGTCGAGGCGTTCGCCGGGTGGGAGGGTCTGGTAGGCGGCGTCGAGCAGTTCGCCGTAGACGTCGAGTTGGCGTTGGCGCCAGGCGTCGTTGCCGGTGCGCACGGGGGTGCTGCCGCGCCAGCCGGTCAGATGGGGCAGCAGTCGTTCGCTCAGATCGCGTTCGCCTCCGATGCCGTACATGATCTGCAGGTCCATGCCCCGGTGGAGCTGGGTTGCGGCGGCTCGGGTGAGGAAGCCGAAGAACCTGTCCTGCTCCTTCTCGCAGGCCGCGGTGGCCAGTGCCTGCAGGGTGAAGCTGGCGTCGCGGATCCAGGTGTAGCGGTAGTCCCAGTTGCGGGTGCCGCCCGCGCGCTCGGGCAGGGAGGTGGTGGCCGCGGCGATGATGGCCCCCGTGGGCGCGAAGGTCAGCGCGCGCAGCACGCGTCCGCTGTGGCTCACCTCGTCCTGCCAGGGGCCGACGTAGCCGCTGTGCAGCCGGGACCACGAGCGCCAGCCCTCGACGGCGTCCCCGAGGCGCCGGCGGATGCGCCGCTGGCCCCAGGGCGCCGGCTCGCTTCCCCAGGCCGGGCCGACGTGCAGGGCGAAACCGAGGCGCTCAGGCGCCCGTAGCGTGACGCGGCCGTGCGCGGTGGAACCGCGCACCCTCAGGTCGGCGGGGCTCGACAGCAGCAGGGTGTGCGCGCCCCCGTAGGCGGCGAGCCCGCCCCTGACGGGTGAGAGGAGCGGGTGTACGAGTCCGAACTCCGGGCGCGGCGCATAGTCGATCTCGACCGTCACCTGCCCTTCGGTGCAGGTGATCTGCCGCAGCAGGATTCCGGGGGAAGCGGCGCCGAGTGCGTGTCCGCGTTCCCGTCGGCCCAGCGCGAGTGCGTCGCGCAGGACCGCTGTTCCACCGGGTGTGCGGAAGGTCGTCTCCAGTACCAGGGTCTGCTCGACGTACCGGCGGCTGACATCGGCCGGGCCGACGGGGCGGATGGACCAGTGCCCGGCCTCCTCGTCGAGGAGCCGGGCGAAGATCGCCGGGCTGTCGAAGCGGGGGAGGCACAGCCAGTCCACCGAACCGTCGGAGGTGACCAGGGCGGCCGAGCGGCAGTCGGACAGCAGGGCGTGGTCGCTGATGGGTCGTGTGCTCACCGGCCACAGCCCCGGCTGCCGAGGGACGGGTTCCGCTGGCCGAGGGCGAGGAACCGCCGGTTGCCGCTGTCCCACTGGTCGGTGACGCTGAGGCCGAGGCCTTCGCCGATCCTGCCGACGGCCGGCGCCCCCAGACGTGCCCAGGGAAACGGCGGGCCGCGGTGGCCGTGGGCGTCCTCCACCCAAGCGGTGCAGCGCTCCTCCACATCGTGCCGGTCGACCTCGACGAGCAGGGCTCCCGTCGGATCGCTGAGCTCGGTGCAGCGGCGCAGCAGGGCGTGCGGGTCACCGCCGATACCGATGTTCCCGTCGGCGAGCAGCAGGGTCTGCCAGCTTCCCTCGGTCGGCAGCGGGTCGAACACCGACCGGCACAGTGCGGCCCCGCCGAGGGCGACGGTCCGGGCGACGGCGCGGGGAGCGACGTCGACACCAAGGGCGAAGACGCCTCGGCTCAGCAGAGCCCGGCAGAGTCGGCCCGGTCCGCAACCCACGTCCAGCACCCGGCTGTTGCAGCGCTCCAGCAGGGTCTCGTCGGCCCGGGTGGGCCGGGAGCACCAGCGGTGCACCGGCAGCCGGGTCCGGCGCCCGTCCGCCAACCGCAGGTACAGCGGAAGGTACAGCGGTCCGCGCCCGTTCTGCAGGGCCAGACCGTAGGGCTCCGTCGCGCAGGGCGACCGCATCTGCTCGGGCATCACAGCTCGGTGTCGCGACCGGACGGGGGGCGCCCCGGCCTGTCCTCTTCGGCGCGGGCGGCTCGACGTAGTCGGCCCAGTCTGAGCGCGAAGGCCAGTGCCGACGCACCGAACAGCACCCCGGTGATCACCAGCCATCGGCCGAGGTAGACGCTTTCGGGCAGCCGGGTGTCGCCTCGGTAGGGGATTGCCAGATCGAGGATGAGGGGGAACCACACGAGCAGCAGCACACCGGACAGGAAGACGGGTACCCGCAGGTAGTTGATCCACGGCACCGTCGGCACCCGCTCGGCGCGATGCCGCAGCACGGAGTGGGCCGAGAGGTCGGCGAGCGAGTACAGGGGCAGCAGGATCAGGTCGTGCAGGATCGCCGCCCCGACGAACCAGATCGCCACGTCCACCGGCCGTACCGCGAAGAAGCGCACGAAGGCGTAGGCGGTGAGGGCGAAGGAGCAGATCAGGACGAGAAGGTGCAAGGGTCCAGCGCCGTACCAGCGGGCGAAGCGTGCCATGGTCACGTCCTGAAGGTGAGTCGGTGCACCCACTTGGTGTTGTTCACACCGGGGTTGGCCGGGACGATGATGCGCGCCGGGAAGCCGTGGTCGAGCGACAGGTCCGCCCCGTTGACGCGCAGCGCGAGCAGCGACCGCGGGTCGTGGATCTGGTTGCCGCGCAGCACCACCGAGCTGTAGGGGCCGGGGGGTTGCACCGATTCCACCAGGACGCTTCCGGCATCGGGCAGTCCGGCCATGGCGGCGAGGTCGGTGAGCCGCAGGCCGCTCCAGAGCTGGTCCGGGGTGGACCAGCCCTCCACACACGCGATCGGCAGCGCGGCGGCGTGCTGGCGCATCGCCAGGAGCTGCCCGCGGGTGAAGACCAGGGCCGGGGCGCGGCCGTGCACCTCCAGCCGCCAGCTCGGGCCGACATGTGCCGGAGAGACCCCGACGGCCGCGGCGGTCTTGTTGATCTGGAAGCCGTTCGGTCCGCTGCCCGGGTCGCGGTTGTGCGGGGCGAGCAGCGCGATGCCGCGCAGTCGGCCGCCGATGCTCTGCCCCGCGGTGACCACCAGCAGGGCCAGTGATCCCGCCCCCACCAACGCCAGGGCGCCGCGCCGGGTCATCGTCGGCGCCGCCGGTGCGGTGGGCACCAGGCCGTCGGGGTCGGGGGGCTCGGGCAGGGTGTGTGCGAGGTCGGTGCGCAGTTCCGTGGCCAGGTCGCGGGCGCGCAGGGCACGGGTCATCCGGCCGAGCTTGAGGCACACATGGACGACGAACGCGGCGATGAACACCCAGGCGCCGTAGAAGTGCAGGGTGTAGAAGGAGCCCGGGAAGACGTAGTACAGCTGGATGTTGAGGATCCCGGTCACGAACTCGAAGATGACCCCGCCCACCAGCATCAGCAGGGACAACCGCTCAAGTCCGTGGGCGACCGAACGGACCGGCAGCCACTCGAACAGTTTCGGGATGACCGTCCACAGCTTGGCCAGCAGCACGGGGACGAGGACCACGCCGAGCGTCACGTGCACGCCCTGGGTCAGCCGGTACAGCCAGTAGGGATGCGTGGGCCAGTCGAACAGGTAGAAGCCCAGCAGGCCCTTGTCGGGGGTCTGGTCGTTGAGCGGGCCCAGCCCGGGGTTGTACGCCGCGTAGGAGAGAGCGCCGGTGACGAACAGCACCGGCATGCCGACCAGCAGCACCAGGCCGAACACCGACGTCAGCCATGGCCCACGGATCGGACTGCGCCAGAACTCGGGGCGGAAGGGCCCCGGCGGCGGAGGGGTCTGCCTGGCCCGCTGTGCGATCGCCTGGGCGCGGGCCGCCGCCGCGGCGCGAGCGGTCGCGACGGCGCGGGCCGCTGCCGCCGACGCTTCTCCGATCCGCTTGAAGCGCCGCCGCGCGCGTTCCTCGTCCCGCTTCTGGTGCCCCGGTCCCCCGGGTGAATCGGAGGCCGACGGCCGTCCGCCACTGCCCATCGCCCGTCTCCTCCGTCTCAGGGCCACGTCCTCGATGGGGAGCGGTCGGCCTACGCGCAACCGGTCGAACTGCCGCCAGGACTCACCACCACCCTCGATTACATGCATGTACCGGGTGTCTCGCGCACGGTGATCCCCATGTCGCGCTTTCCGTCAGCCGAACGGACGTACCTGACGCCCGTGCCGGGGCCTCGCGGCCTCGTGCCGCCGACGCGTGATGGGTGGTGTGGTGGCTCATGATGGTGGGGTGCGACGCCCGACCGCGCGGGAAGACGGTTCCGGCCCGCCCGGTCGCTCCGCGCTGACCTGGGAGGTCGGCTGCTTCCTGGCGATCGGAGCGGCCTCCACGGTGGCTCAGGCCCTGGTCTACTGGGCGCTGCGCGGTTGGTGGCCGCCCGTGCTGGCCAATCTGGTCTCGCTTCTGGTGATCACCGTCCTGAACACCGAGGCCAACCGCCGACTGACCTTCCGCCGGTACCCGATCCGTGCCACGCGTGCGCATCTGGCCGCGGGGGGCCTGTTCATCGTGGGCTATCTGACCACCTCGGCAGCGATCCTGATCTTCCGTCACTACCGGCCCGCGGCCTCACGGACAGCCGAGACGCTCGTGCTCGCCGTGGCCTTCGGGCTGGTGACCGTGGTGCGCTTCACCGTGCTGCGACTGGCGGTCTTCCGCCGCCGCTCCTGATGACACCCGGCAGCTGCGTGTCAGCCGCTGCCCCGACCCGTCCCGTAGAGGGCTTCGTGGAGCGCGCTGTTGGTCTGCGCGACGGCCTTCTGGGCGGCCTGGGTGCCCGCCAGTGCGTCGAGCATCATGAAGTCGTGGGTGACACCCGCGTAGTGCGTGGTGGTCACCGGGACCCCGGCGGTCTGCAGCTTCACCGCGTAGGCGGTGGCCTCGTCGGTGAGCACGTCGGAGTCGGTGATCACCAAAGCCCTGGGCAGGCCGCGGAGTTGGGCGATGCCGGCGCGCAGTGGCGAGGCGAGCGGCTGGTCGCGGGTGCCGGTGTCGGGGGCGTAGGCGTTCCAGAACCACCGCATGGCGGGGCGGGTGAGCCAGCAGCCTTCGGCGAAGCGGTCGTAGGACGCGGTGTCGAAGCGGGCGTTGGTGACCGGGTACATCAGGACCTGCTGGCGGAAGGTGGGCCCGCCGCGTCGCTTGGCCAGCATGGTGACGGCGGCGGTCATGTCGCCGCCGACGGAGTCCCCGGCGATGGCCAACCGGGACGGGTCGACGTTGATCGCGCTCCCGTTGCGGGCGACCCAGTTGGCCACGGTGTAGGCCTGCTCGACCGGGACCGGGAAGTGCGCCTCGGGGGAGGGGGTGTAGTTGACGAAGACGACCGCGGCGCGTGCTCCGTTGGCGATCTGGCGGACGAGGCGGTCGTGGGTCTGGGCGTTTCCGAGGATCCAGCCGCCGCCGTGGATGTAGATGACGCCGGGCAGCGGGCCGTTGACCCCGGCGGGCCGGACGACGCGGATGGACACCGGTCCGGTCGGGCCACCGGGGACGGTGCGTTCGCTGATGTCGGCGGGGAGTTTGCTGATCGGCCCGGCCTGGAGCTTGTCGAGTGTCTGCCGGGCCGCACCGTAGGACAGCGTGTAGAGCGGCGGCCCGTCGGCGGCGGCCAGTTGGTTCAAGAAGGCCTGGTCCTGCTTCTCCAGGGTCACCGGGGGCTTGCCGCAGGGGGCGTTCTTGGCCACCGCGCGGTCGGCGCCGGTCAGCACGGGGTGGTCCACCCGTGCGGCAGCCGAAGGACGGGCGGCGGGTGCGCCGCAGGCGTTGAGTGTGGCGGCCGAGGTGAGCACCGCTATCAGGCCGAGGGTCCTGCGTCCTGAACGGACGTGCGAGGCAGAGGTCATGGGTCTTGCTCCATCCGATGGAGGTGGTTCCCCTTGTCCACCCTTGGTGTGGCGTGCGTGGCCGAGCACGCCGAGGTACTCCACCGGAGTGGTTTTCCGGACGGGCGAGAGAAGACGGCCGAGAGACAAAGGGCCGGCCTCCGTACCCGGGTGGCGGTGCCCGGGCTGCGGCTCACCACTCACCGTGGTCGCATGTCACTGTCGGTTGTCCGTGGGTGATCCACGTCGGTCTCCCGGCTCTCCGGACGTCCGGGGAGAACGGCGGCCACGGCGCAGATACGGCTCACCACCGTGCTCGTTCCGAGAGGCAGAACATGGCTGACGAGAGGACCCAGACGCGCGGAGACGGGTGGCACGGCGGAGGGTGCCCCGCGAGCCTCTTCGCGCGGCGGTCGATCCTCCAGGGCACCGCCGCCGGTCTGGTCGCTGCGGCGGGCGGGAGCCTGCCCGGCGGCGATACGGCCCTCGCCGAGGGGACGAGCGGCGGCGACCGTACTACCGGGAGCCTCATTCCGTTTCACGGCTACCACCAGGCGGGCATCGCCACACCGCCCCAGACGGTCGGAGCGTTCGCCGCCTTCGACGTGACCGCCGCGGATCGGCGAGAACTCACCGAGATGTTCCGCACGTTGACCGAGCGGGCCCGCTTCCTCACCGCGGGCGGAACAGGGCCGAAGGCGTCCCCGGACCAACCGCCACCGGACAACGGCATCCTGGGCCCCGGCACTGTGAAGGACGATCTCACCATCACCGTCGCCGTCGGCGCGACGCTCTTCGACGAGCGGTACGGACTGCGCGCACGCAAGCCCATCCAGCTCAAGACCATGCAGCCGTTCCTGCACGACGACCTGGACCCCGCGCTGTCCCAGGGCGATCTGCTGCTGCAGGTGTGCGCCGGGCATCGCGACACGACGGTGCACACGATGCTCGACATCCTCGCCCACACCAAGAACACGTTGAAGCCGCGCTGGCGCTTCCACGTCCAGCGCAACCCGCCGCGCCCCACCGGGATCCCGCGTGACTGGTTCGGCTTCAAGGACGGCATCACCAACCCGGACACCACCAACACCGCCCAGATGGACACGGTGGTCTGGGTGCAGCCGCACACCGCCGAGCCCGCCTGGACGGCGGGCGGCACCTACCAGGCGGTGCGCATCGTCCACTTCTACCTCGACGCCTGGCAGAAGGTGCCCCTCGCCCAACAGGAGCGGATCTTCGGCCGCCGCAAGATCAGCGGCGCCCCGCTGTACGCCCTGTCCGACGACGCCCCTGACACGTTCGATCCCATCTACACCAACGACCCGCAGGGGCTGATCACCCCGCTGGACTGCCATGTCCGGCTCGCCAATCCGCAGACTCCGGAGACCGCGTCGACCAGCTCCATCCTGCGTCGCAGCTACGACTACGAGCGCAGTCCCGACGAGAACGGCGGCCTCGATCTGGGGCACGTGTTCTGCTGCTTCCAGCGCGAGCTCAACACGTACATCGCGATGCAGACCCGGCTGGAGGGCGAGGCGCTGGTGCCCTACATCAGTCCGCGGGGTGGAGGCTACTTCTTCGCCCTTCCGGGAGTGCGGGATGACCGGGACTACTACGCCCGCGGGCTGCTGTCCTGACCGCTGCCGCTGGGCCGGTGCCGCGAGAGGCGGTCCGGGCCGCAGACCGACGTTCCGCGATGTGCCCAGGAGGCGAGATGCGTTTCCCCCGGCGAACCCGAACCCACACCGAAGGCGGCGAGCGGGGAAGGGCGCTTCGGCCGGTGCTGGCCGCTGGCACCGGGCTCCTGCTGGCCTCCGGTCTGCTCGTCGCGTGGCTCGTCCCGGCGTCACCCGCGGCGCGCTCCGCCGCCCCGCTCACCGGCGCTGTCGGGGGCCGGGTGTACGTCACCAACCAGCTCGACAACACCGTCTCCGTGATCGATGCCGGAACCAACAAGGTCGTCGCGACCGTCCCGGTCGGCAACGCACCCGAAGGCATCGCGATCACCCCGGACGGCAGGCACGCGTACATCGCCGAGAACGGGACGGCCAAGGTCTCGGTGCTGGACACCCGGACCAACAAGGTCGTCGCCACCGTGCCGGTCGGGGACAAGCCCGTCGGCGTCCGCCTGAGCCCGGACGGCACGACCCTCTTCGTCGCCAACGGCGGTGCGAACAGCGTCTCGGTGCTCGACACCCGAACCAACCGGGTGACCGCGACGGTACCGGTCGGCGTCTCCCCCGTGAGCGTGGCCGTCAGCCGTGACGGTGCGACGGCCTACGTCGCCAACGCCGGGTCGCGGAGCCTGTCGGTCATCGACACCCGTACGCATCGCGTCGTCCGCAGCCTGCCCGCCGACCGATTCCCGGTGGCCGTCGCCGTCACCCCCGACGGCGGGTCCGCTTACGTGGCCAACGAGACGACGGCAAGAGTCTCGGTCGTAGGAACCGGCAGCGGCACGATCACGGCGACCGTGCCCGTCGCCGAGGGCCCCTTCGACGTACAGCTGTCATCGGACGGTTCCAAGGCCTACGTCGCCGGTCTCGGCCCCGGCAAGGTGTCCGTGATCGACACCCGCACCCACCGCGTCTCGGCAACCGTCGCCGTCGGCCCTCCGGGCACCGACCCGTTCAACCTGGCGGTCACCAACGCCGCGGTCTACGTCACGGAACAGGGAGCGGGCACCCTTACGGTCATCAACCCCAACACCCTCAAGGTCACCGCAACCGTCACGGTCGGCACGAGTCCCTTCGGGGTGGCGGTGGGTTCGTGAGTCGGCCCGTAGGGCGCAGGAACGGGCGGTCGGCGAAGGGGACTTGGTCGCGCGGACCGGCGGCGCGTAGTACGACGTCGGGCGAGGCGGCGTAACTATGCGAGAACCACGGCATGTTCGCCTCGACGACAGCCCAACGCTCCTGGCCGGTGCCCGGGCTCCGCAGCAGTCCTATGCCGACGGTGACCGCGCTGGGCAGGGAGTCCCCGGCAGGGCCGTCGGAGCGGCGGTGTCGCGGGCGATGCGGATCGCGTAGTCCTCGTTCAACACGGGGTAGAAGATCGGCTGTTCCGGCAGCCTCGGCGGCCAGACGGTCCAGCCGGACGCTTCGACCAGGGCCAGTTCCTCCGGCCCCGTCGGGCGCCACAACGTCACCGTGGCCCGCTCCCCGTTCATCGCGTCCCCCCATTGCCGCCGTCGCCCACCGGCGGCTCACCGTAGCGGCCGTCGTCCCCGAGGTGCCAGCGGATTGGCGGCCGGTGGGACGGGACGCTTCCGCGGCCGGACGACGGACGAGGCCCAGGTCCTCGACCTGGGCCCCTCGAAGGACCGGCCCGCCGCTACCGGCGGGCCAGGACCGCGTGCCTTGCCGGACTCCGGCTCATCCGTGTTGGACGGAGACGACGACCAGGTCGGCGATGCCCACATCGACGACTACGCCCAGGCCGCGGGCGCGCGGCCACCCTGGCCACCTTCGGCCACCAGCCCGGCGACCCGGTGCGCGCCGGTGAGGCGATCATCAGCGCTGTCCAGGCCGACGAGCCGCCGCTGCGCGTGCTCCCCGAACCCGCTTTCGGTTTCTGCTCCAGGGCATCTTCCGCCACGCATGAACGTGCGCTAGCCTCCAGCTCATCGCATGGGGGTGGGGTAGCCCAGGGGCTTCACACACTTGACTGAACGGACGGCGAAGACCGCCCTCCCAGCCGTGGTCCAGCCATGTCTCCATCGCCCTGCACGGGAGGAAACGGGTGGCCCGGCACCGGATTCGCGCGCGGCGCGTCCACACCGCCGTCACGGCGGACGGCCAGCCGCTGACGCACTCCTTATTAGCCGGAGTGGCAGAAAAGCCCTCCCGCCGCGGGCACTTCCCCCGCACCGCACGCTCGTCGGCGCACATCACCGCGCACTGACCGGCACCACTGACTTCACGCATCCCCCTACCCGCCCTGCCTTGTCATGGGCGGGCCAGTCCTGGCTGCGTCATCACCACACAGAAGGGCGGTTCCTTGCGCTCAAGGACCGAACACTCCGCGACAGAGCCAGGCAACCGGCGCAGACAACGGGCGGGCTCCGGCGCGACCGCTCTGCTGTCCACGGCGGCACTCGTGTCCGGCGGACTGCTCGCGGCCACTCCGTCCGCCGCCGCCCCGGCACCGTCGGGCTCCTCCGCGGGACACGTCAAGCACCTGTGCGCCGAGGCCGCCAAGCCCGGCCAGATGGCGTGCCTCGCCGAAGCCCGCACCGACGTCGTCCAGCACCTGAGCATCGGCGCGAACACCACACCGTCCGGCTACGGTCCCTCGGACCTGCAGAGCGCCTACAACCTGCCGTCGTCCACGGCCGGTTCGGGCCAGACGGTGGCCATCGTCGACGCGCAGGACGACCCCAACGCCGAGTCGGACCTCGCCGCCTACCGCTCCCAGTACGGGCTTCC
The DNA here is from genome assembly GCA_040631425.1 of Streptomyces sp. NPDC020096. Taxonomy (GTDB): domain Bacteria; phylum Actinomycetota; class Actinomycetes; order Streptomycetales; family Streptomycetaceae; genus Streptantibioticus_A. Next base: position 154,876 of record JBEYJY010000001.1, on the reverse strand, counting down.
CGCCTGCACCACGGCGAACGGCTGCTTCCACAAGGTCGACCAGACCGGCGGCACCAACTACCCGGCCGGAAACTCCGGGTGGGCCGGTGAGATCTCCCTCGATCTCGACATGGTCAGCGCCGTCTGCCCGCAGTGCCACGTCCTGCTCGTCGAGGCCAACAGCGCCAGCCTGTCCGACCTGGGCACGGCCGTGAACGAGGCGGTCAGCCTCGGCGCGAAGTACGTCTCCAACTCCTACGGCGGAGCGGAGGACCCGGCCGAAACCAGCGCGGACAGCCAGTACTTCAACCACCCCGGCGTCGCCATCACCGTCAGCGCGGGCGACAGCGGCTACGGCGTCGAGTACCCGGCCGCCTCCCAGTACGTCACCTCCGTCGGAGGCACCTCGCTCAGCCGGGCCGCCACCTCCCGCGGCTGGACCGAGTCGGTGTGGAGCACCAGCGGCACCGAGGGCACCGGCTCCGGCTGCTCCGCGGACGAACCCAAGCCGTCCTGGCAGACGGACACCGGCTGCTCCCGCCGCACCGTCGCGGATGTCTCGGCGGTCGCCGACCCGGCCACCGGCGTAGCGGTCTACGACTCCTACGGCGCTTCCGGCTGGAACGTCTACGGCGGCACCAGCGCCGCGTCACCGATCATCGCGGCCACGTACGCCCTCGCGGGCACCCCGGCCGCGGGCAGCTACCCCTCCTCGTACCCGTACAGCCACCCCTCGGCGCTGAACGACGTCACGACCGGCTCCAACGGCAGCTGCTCGCCGAGCTACCTGTGCGCCGCGGGCACCGGCTACGACGGCCCGACCGGTCTGGGCACCCCGAACGGCACCGCCGCGTTCACGGGCGGATCGACCACGAGCAACACGCTGCAGCCGGGCCAGCGGCTCACCTCCGGGCACAGCCTGAGCAGCGGCAGCATGACGCTGGTCATGCAGTCCGACGGCAACCTGGTGGCCTACCTCAAGACGGGCGGCAGCGGCACCGGCCCGGCGGTGTGGGCCAGCAACACCTCTGGCAATTCCGGCGCGTACGCGTACATGCAGAGTGACGGGAACCTGGTGGTCTACAAGAGCACCGGCGGTGCGCTGTGGGCCAGCAACACCTGGGGCAATCCTGGCGCCTGGGCCGATCTGCAGGACGACGGGAACCTGGTCGTCTACAAGAGCACCGGCGGTCCCGGCCGGGGCGGCTCGCTGTGGGCCGACGGCACGTACGCGCGCTCGCAGACCATCGGCTCGGGCCAGCGGCTGCAGGCCGGCTCGTGGACGCAGGCGCAGTACACCCGGCTGGTGATGCAGCTGGACGGCAACTTCGTGATGTACCGCAAGAGCGACGGCAAGGCCATCTGGTCCAGCGGCACCTCGGGCAATTCCGGCGCGTACGTGTACATGCAGAGTGACGGGAATCTGGTGGTCTACAAGAGCACCGGCGGTGCGCTGTGGGCCACCAGCACCTGGGGCCACTCCGGCGCCTACGCCATCATGCAGAACGACGGGAACCTTGTGGTCTACAGGAGCGGCGGCGGCCCCACCACCGGCGGCTCGCTGTGGGCCAGCAACACCTATCGCGATGTGCCCTGAGCCCGTGTGGCTCACTGACGAACAGGTCCCAGACGGCGCGAAGTTGACACACGGCGCCTGAAGGGTCCAGCCACAGCACAACGGCCCGGGTCGGGGTTTCATGTCCCCGACCCGGGCCTCAGTGTTTGGAATGGGCGGCGGAAGCGGAACCGGCCGGATGAGCTGGCCACCGCCGCTCTCTCGCGGCGAAGCCGCATCTCACCTGGCGTCGTCGAACCCGCAGGCTCCGTGACTTCTTGGCCGGAGTGGGCGGGAACCACTTGATCCGGGCGGCCGACTACCTGTGGTGACTCCGCAAGTGCGGGGTCCGTGCCCTTCTCGTCGGTCTCGTTCGTGCCGGAGTGCTCATGACGTCACGCAGTCAGCATCTGCCCAGTGCCAGAGGGGCGGTGGCACGCTTTGCTCCGGCATCCGCGGTGTGGGGATTCCTCGTCCTGCTGGCTCTGCTGTTCGCGGCCTCGTACGCCGTAGGCATGGCGGCCGGTCCCGTGGCGCCTGGCATGCATCGCACGGGAGGCGGCACAGGAGGCGGCGGTGCGGGCGAGGGCGGCATGCCCGGGATGGCGGGCATGGACGGGATGGGCATGCGGTGAGCGCCGCGGTCACGCCGTCTGTCGAGACGGACTTGCTGGTCGGGGGGATGACCTGCGCCGCGTGTGTGGCGCGGGTGGAGAAGCGGTTGGGCCGGATCGACGGCGTGAGTGCGTCGGTCAATCCGGCCACCGGGCGCGCGCGGGTGAGTCATCCCGCGGGCGTGCCGGTCGAGGAACTGATCGCCGCGGTGGAGGCGGCCGGGTATACCGCCGAGCGGCCGGAGCCCGCAGTTCGCGAACCGGTGAGCGGCGGGGCCGCGGCCGACCGCGACGAGCGCGTTCGGCTGCTGATCACCGTGGTCCTGGCGCTTCCTGTGCTGGCGCTCTCGATGGTGCCGGCCTGGCAGTTCCGCAACTGGCAGTGGCTGTGCTTCGTGCTGGCGGCACCGGTCGCCACCTGGAGTGCCTGGCCGTTCCATGGGCGTGCGCTGCGCGGGTTGCGGCACGGGGCCGCGACCATGGACACGCTGGTCTCGCTGGGCGTCTCCGCGTCGTTCGGCTGGTCGGTGTACGCGCTGTTCTTCGGCGGCGCAGGCGAGCCGGGGATGCGGATGCCGTTCTCCCTGCTTCCTTCCGGCGCCCCGACCGGAACGCCGCACGTCTATCTGGAGGCGGCCGTCGGCGTGCCGCTGTTCGTCCTGACGGGGCGTTGGCTGGAGGCCCGAGCGCGTCGCGGCACTGGCGCGGCACTGCGGGCGCTGGCGGAACTCGGCACCAAGGTCGTGTCGTTGCGCACACGGGACGGTGAACGGCGCATACCCGTCGACCAGTTGGCCGTCGGCCAGCACTTCGTCGTGCGGCCGGGAGAGCGGGTCGCCACCGATGGGGAGGTGGTGGAGGGCAACTCCGCGATCGACCTGTCACTGGTGACGGGCGAGAGCAACCCCGTTGAGGCGGGACCCGGATCGACGGTGGTGGGCGGGGCGGTCAACTCCGGTGGGATGCTGGTGATCCGGGCGCAGGCGGTCGGCGCCGACACCCGGTTGGCCCGGATCACGCGGCTGGTGGAAGACGCGCAGGCGGACAAGGCACGGATTCAGCGGGTCGCCGACTCCGTCGCCGCGGTCTTCGTTCCGGCGGTGCTGGCGGTCGCGGTGACCGTGCTCGGGTTCTGGCTCGGCGCGGGTGCGGCACCCCAGGCGGCGGTCACGTCCGCGGTCTCGGTGCTGGTTGTCGCGTGCCCGTGCGCCCTGGGGCTGGCCACGCCGACGGCGTTGCTCGCGGCGACGGGGCGCGGTGCCCAGCTGGGCATACTCATCAGCGGCCCACGGGCGCTGGAGGCGCTGCGGCGTATCGACACCGTTGTGCTGGACAAGACCGGCACGCTGACCACGGGGCACATGAATGTCATCCGGGTCACCGCACGGCCGGACGGGATCGGTGCCGAGGCGGTGGTGAGGCTGGCGGGCGCGGCCGAAGAGGGCTCCGAGCACCCGCTGGGGCGGGCTGTGGCCGCGTACGCGCGCCGGGGGCGGGCCGAAACGCCGCCGCTGCCCGGGGAGTTCAGGGCCACGCCCGGACGTGGGGTCGCGGCGCGGGTGGAGGGGCGGCTGGTCGAGGTGGCGGGCCCCGGGGACGCACCGGCACTGCCCGCGCCGCTGCCGGAGGCGGTACGTGAGGCCGAGGCGTGCGGCCACACGGCTGTGCTGGTGTCGGTCGACGGAGTGCCGCAGGCGGTCATCGCCATTGGCGACAGTGTCCGTTCCGGCAGCTACCGAGCCGTCGATCACCTGAGGCGGATCGGGGTGCGGCCGGTGCTGGTCACCGGCGATCGTGAGGCCACCGCGCGTACCGTTGCCGACCAGCTGGGGATCACGGAGGTGCGCTCCGGGGTCGGTCCCGAAGGCAAGGCGGAGATCGTACGAGCGCTGAAGGCGCGGGGATGCCGGGTTGCCGTGATCGGGGACGGTGTCAACGACGCGGGGGCTCTCGCCTGCGCGGACCTGGGGATCGCCATGGGCGGCGGCACCGATGCGGCGATCGGTGCCGCCGATGTCACGCTCGTGCGGGAGGACATCCAGGCGGTCGCCGACGCCGTGCGGCTGGCGCGGCGCACGCTCTGCACCATCCGGTCCAACCTGGTGTGGGCGTTCGGCTACAACCTGATCACCGTGCCACTGGCCGCGATCGGTCGGCTGGATCCGATGGTCGCGGCGGCGGCGATGTCCGCGAGTTCGCTGCTGGTCGTCGGCAACAGCCTGCGGCTGTGCGGTTGGCAGCCGCAACCGTCGCGCCGGATCGGGCGCGACGCGATCTGGGAGGGACAGTGAAGACCACGGCATCCGCCCTGCGGGCCGTCCTGATCCCCGTGACCGCGTGCGCGGTCGGCCTCGGCGGGCTGACCGCCTGGACGACCTCCGGTGCGGCCGGGAGGCCCGCACACCTGGGCGTCACCGACGCCCGCGTTCTGCTGCCATCGGGTGACGGCGAGGCGACCGCCGCGATCTTCCAGCTCCGTAACGACGGTGACGCCGACGACGACCTGGTGCGGGTCACCTCGGAGGACACCGGTCAGGTGATGCTCGCCCGTACCGTCGTACGTGACGGCGGTGGCCGTATGAGCATGCAGCGGGCGGCGACCGTTCCCGCTCACGGGTGGCTGCAGATGACGCCGTTCGGGCTCGACGCCATGGTCGACAACCCGCCGCGGCTGCGCGTGGGGGATCTGGTGCCGTTCACCCTGTACTTCCGGGACAGAGCACCGGTGAGGATCGCCGCGGTGGTGGTGTCGCCGGAACAGGTTCGTCCGTGACGTAGCGGCCGCGGACTCGTAACTCATGCGGTGGCGACGCTGTCCAGCTTTCCGGCCTTGGCGTCCGCGATGAGCATGGAGAACTGGTCCGCGTCCTCAACCTCCCTGGCGCACAACGGCCTTGGACGGCCGACTCATGTGGTGATACCCCCCGGTCCCGGGTGGAAGCGTGCGGTGATGGAGACGGCAGAGGCACACGGGTGGTCGTGTTGTGCTCCCGGTGCGACCTGGCGCAACGCCGCCGTGCACCGTGTTCAGGCGATCGGCGCCTCGGGGGTGTGCCAGCGGAAGTACGCCGGCATGCCCCCGAGGCGCCTGGCGGTCAGGCGGCGGTGCTGAGCGGTGTCCGTCTGCCGCTGTCCTGCTCGCAGGCACTGATCGCATCGATCAGGGACGTACGGGCGCGTGCCACGCGGGAACGTATGGTGCCGACAGGGCACCCGGTCGCGGCAGCCGCTTCGGCGTAGGGCAGTCCGAGCAGGCCCGTCAGGATGAACGCCTCACGCCGCTCTTCGGGCAGCGCGTCCAGCAACTCGCCCAACGCCACGCCTTCTTCGAAGCCGGGCAGTCCACGCGGCTGGGCGAGTTCGGCGGCCAGTTGCCAGTCGGTCGTGTCGGACAGCCGGGGCCTGGCGGCGGCGAACCGGATGCGGTCGATCACCGTGCGCCGGGCGATCGACAGCAGCCATGTACGGGCCGACGAGCGGCCCTCGAAGCGGGGCAGGCTGCGCAGCACCCGGAGATAGGTCTCCTGGGTCAGGTCGTCGGCGGCCTGCGGGTCGGCGCTGAGGTGGGCGACGTACCGACGTACGTCCTGGCGGGTGGCGCGGATGAAGCGTTCGACGGCGTCGGGGTCGCCGTCGCGTGCGGCGAGCGCCAAGGCCGTTGTCGACTCGTCGTCGTGCACTGGAGCGGGCCGGCCCGAACAGCGCGGGCCTGATGGGCGCGATCGCTGGCCGGGCAGGACAGGCGTCAGGGCAGGAGTCATCACCTGGGGTCCTTCGCTGAATCCGGGCAGCGCTCGGGCGGCCCGGTGACATGGGACGACGGCCGCGGTCAGGACGCACGCGCGTTGACGGCGTACGTCCTCGCGGCTGCCGCGGGACCTGACGCGGGCACACGGCAGCGTCGGCGCACCCGTGCGGGTACGTCGTCCGTGGCGTGGCGTCAGTGGCTTCAGCTGTCAGGCGACAGCGGTCCCGCGGGGTGGCCCCCGGGTGGTGATGGCGTGGACGAGGAGAAGCGACCGCAGGCGACGTGACGATGGGCGGCGGTCGCAGCGGACGCGCGGCCGGTGCGGCGGCTCGGCGATCCGGATGAGGAGGAGGATCGGGGCGAACAGCCGGACGGCCAGCGCGCGGCCGATCCGGAAGGCGGCTCGTTCGCCGTGGGCCAGCCACAGTCCGCACAGCAGCGCGGCCAGCAGGTGGGCCGCCAGCATTCCGTAGGCGCCGTGACCGGCCATAGAGGACATACCGGTTGACGGCATATGGCTCATGGAGCCCATTCCCGGCATGGAGTCCATGGCGCCCATGGATGTCATGGATCCCATGGACGTCATGGAGTCCATGCCGGGTGGCGGGGCGCTCAGCTGGTGGCCGAGCCCCGCGGCGCGCACGACGCGTTCGGCGTCAGCGGGCGACAGCGTGGCCGCCGCACCGGTCCCGCACAGCAGCACCCTGGCCCACTGCTGTGCCAGGGACTCGCCGCCGCGTGAGACTCCCTCGGCAGTGACCTGGCCGAGGGAGAAGAGAGAGTGCAGGACCAGCTGGGTCGCCGCGGTGAGCGCCGTGACGAAGACCGGGCCGCGCTCGCGGCCCGTACAGCACCAGCCCACAGCCCCCGTAGCGGCGAACGCGGCGGTCAGAGTCCACCACGGGACGCCGACGCCGGACATCATCACGTGCCCAAGGGCGGCGAGCAGCACGCAGACGGCCGCGAACATCGCAGCCCGTGCCGCCCGAGAGTTCCGTCCCGCATCCATGACGGCCTCATCGTTGCATCCGTTTTTCGCCACCGGACACCGGGTCTGCGAGAACGGCTCCCAAGGATGGGTCGGAAACGTCGGGAACCAGCCACGTGCCCCGTCCGACCACCTTTCCGTGGAAGGCAGCAGGAATGAGCTGGTCCGATTGACCGCGGCGCCGTTGGACGGCCGGGTCGCCCTCGATGTGCGGCTACGCGACGTCGGCTGTCGGCATGGTCGTCTGGAGGCCGTGTCCGGGGTGGACCTCGATGCGGCGGCTGGGGAACGGATCGCGCTGACGGGCACGAACGGCTCGGGCAAGACGACACTGCTGCGGGCGGTGCTCGGTCTGCACCGCCAGACCTCCGGCGAGATCCTGGTCGGTGGACGAGGCTGCCGTACCGCCGCCGAGTGGGCGTGGCGGCGCCGCGCGTGCGCGTGGATCCCGCAGCGTCCGGCCGCTGGCCGCTTCCCTTTGCTGGCCAGGGAGTTGCTGGCCAGCAGCGGCGCTCCGCAGGAGGCGGCGCGCGCCGCCGAACGGCTGGGCGTGGGCGGCCTGGCGGACCGGCCGCTGTCGAGCCTGTCGGGCGGGCAGTTGCAACGGACGCATCTGGCCAGGGCGGTGGGCTGCGTGGCCGCCGGGGCCGGGGTCGTGCTCGCGGACGAGCCCACCGCCGCGCTGGACTTCGCGGGCCAGGATGAAGCCGCCGAGGTGCTCACCTCGCTGCCGGTGACGCTGCTGGTGGTGACCCACGACCGGGCGATGGCCGAACGGTGCGACCGTGTCCTGGAGATGGCGGCGGGGCGCTTGCGGGAGGTCCGGTGAGTGTGTTCGGCCAGGTCGCAGACCTGCTGCAACTGGTCCCCGTGCAGCGAGCCGGAATCGGGCTGCTGCTCGCCGCGCTCGGGCTACCGGTCGTCGGCGTGGTGATCGTCGGGCTGGACATCATGCCGGTGCGCTTCGCCATGATGCATGTCGCGCTGCTGGGCATCGCGATCGGCCAGCTCGTCGGGCTCGATCCGGTGCTGTGCGCGCTGGTGGCCTGCGGGTTGGCGGGGGCGGGCGTTGCGCCGCTGGCCCGCAACGCCGACAGCCTGTCCGGTGCGATGGGCCTGTTGATGAGTCTGGCGATCGCGGCCGCGCTGCTGCTGCTGGCGCTGTCCGGCGTGAACGCCAACGGCGCCTTCGCACTGCTGTGGGGATCGATCCTCGCCGTGCGGCCGGTCGACCTCGGCGTGCTCGGCACGCTCGCGGTGGCGGTGCCCGCGCTGTTCGTCTGGCGGCGCCGGGATCTCGCGCTGCTGCTGCACGACCGGGAGTTGGCGCTGTGTTCCGGCGTGGCGGTGCAGCGGCTCACCGTGCTGCTGCTGGTTCTGGTCGCGGTCGCGGTGGCTGGTGCGATCCGCCTGACGGGCGCCCTGCTGGTGGACGCGCTCACGCTGCTGCCCGCGCTCGCCGCACGCCGCCTCGGCCGTTCGCTGGGCTCGATCACCGCGTGGGCCATCGGCATCGGTGCCGTGGTGAACGCCGTCGGCTTCCTGATCTCGCTGGCCTGGGACCTGCCGCCCGGCCCGATCCTCGTCCTCGCGGCGGGCACGGTCGCCCTCGCCGCCCATCTGATACCCGAACGGAGAACCACCTCATGGCGCGTCCCCGCCTCCCCATCCGCTCCCTCACCGCACTGAGTGCGGGCCTGCTCCTGCTCACCGCCTGCGGCGGCTCCGGCGACAAGGCGACCACGGGCGCGACCGGATCCCAGGCCCCGGCCGCATCGGGTCCCGTGGTCGTGGCGACCTCCACATGGGAGGCGGCGCTGGCCAAGGCGGCCGGGGCGAAGAACGTGAAGTACATCGTTCCCGCCGCGATCCGCCACGCACCCGACTACGACCTCAAGCCGTCCGACCTGACGGCGGTCGCGCACGCCGACTACGTGCTCTACGCCTCGTTCGAACCCTTCGCGGGCCGCATCAAGGACGCGGCGGGATCCAAGGCGAAGACGGTCGAGCTGAACCTGGACAACGACCCCGCCACGACACAGGCCGATGTGACGAAGCTGGGCAAGCTGTTCGGCACCGAGCGGGCCGCCGCGCAGTGGAACACCGACTTCTCCGCGCAGTGGAAGAGCCTGGCCCAGCACATCAAGTCCTCCTGGCCCGGCGGCAAGGCCCCGGTCGTCGTGACCGAGGCCTTCACCACCTGGGCGGCGAAGCTCGCCGGTGCGCAGCTGGCCGGCACCTACGGCCCGGCCCAGGTCACCCCCGCACAGCTCGCCGAACTGTCGGCGAAGAAGCCCGGGTTCGTGCTCGACAACGAGAACATGTCCACCGGAACGGTGCTGCCGGGCTCTGGGGCCAAGCAGCTGGACGTCGTCAACTACCCCGGCGCGGACCTCGACCTGACCGCCGTCTACCGCAAGGCGGCGGACCAGATGGAGAAGGCCTTCGCCGGTTCCTGACCCGGGGTGTGGTGGGGCCGCCGCACGCAGCCCCACCCTCGTCTGTCAGCCCGCCTGCTGTGCCCGGTCGACCGGGAACGCGGCGCGTCGGGCGGCGTCGGATGTCCGCCCACGCCACGTCCGCGGTGACCTCCCCGAGAACAGCTGGTCTTCGACGCCCTGTTGGCCATCCGCAGCACCCGGCCGCTGGTGTACGAGGCCGTGGCCCGACTGGAAGCGGGTGAGGACGCGCGGGTGGAAACGGGCCTTGCCAAGGTGGCGGCGGCCCGCATGCTTCAGCAGGTCGCCGACGCCGCCATCCAGGTCCACGGGGCGGCCGGCCTCGGCCCGGACACCCCGCTGCCCGCCCTCTTCTGCGCGGGTCGCGCGGCCCGACTCCTCGACGGGCCGGACGAGTTGCACATCTCAGCGGTGGCGCGGAGAGTCCTGCGGAGCTGATCCGCGTCATACGGCGAACGGCCCGACCAACCCCGTCACGAGGGCGAGCCCGAGAGCCAGGAAGAAGTCACCCCACACCAGCTCATGGCGGACGGCGACACCGTGCGCAGCGTCGTAGCAGCCGCCGAGCAGTGCGCCGAAGGGCGAGGAGAGCAGAGGCCGATCTCTGGGCCGTCCCCCGTGCAACGACCGAGAGAATCGGGCAACACTGCTCCGGCGAGCGTCCCGGGGTGCCGGGCGCTCACCGGAGCAGCGCATGCCCGGTCTCGGCCCGCTACTGCCGGGCGGTGCGGGCGCGGGCCAGGCCGAGGCCGCCCGCGACCAGGCCGAGGACGCCGACCACCAGTCCGGCGATGCCCAGACCGCGGGCGGTGGAGTCGCTGGCCTTCGCCGATGTCGTCGGGGCGGTGCTCGGCGCGTTGTCGGAGGCCGCTGCGGTCAGCTTCAGCGTCGGAGCCGGGTTGTCCGGCTGGGGCTGGCCGGGCTGCTGCTCCTCGATCCAGCGCACGACCTTGCCGTCGGAGTAGGTCTGCAACGCCTTGAAGACCAACTGGTTCGTTCCGGTGGGCAGTTGGCCGAATGCGACGGTGAAGTCCTGGTAGTTTCCGGGGTCGATCTTGCCGCCGGTCCAGATGATCTCCGAGACGGCGTCGGTGATGTTGCCGTCGTCGGTCTTGATCGGGGTCTTGAGCTGGGTGGTCTTCACCTGCGCCGTCCAGCCCGCGACCGGCGTGACCAGCACATTTCCCGGCGCGGCCACGGGCCCCTGTCCCGGCTCCTCCGACGCCGTTCCCACGCGCCCGCCTGCTGCGGATCGATCGCGCTTCGCCTGAGCTGACCACGGGACGTCGCGTGACCGGCGACCCGAAGTCCGGGGCCGGTAGGCGGACCGTTGTCCGGCCAGACTTCCTTTACGTCGACGCGCGGCGGCACCTCGGCTGGTTCGCCACCCGCAAGGACGTCATGGTGCGCGCGGGTCAGTCGGCGGCATGCCTGAATGACGCCTGGCGAGATGGGGCGCGGGCCGGTCCGTGCCGGTACCTGCGGCATCGGGTGTGCCGCCGGTGAACTGCTCACGCGCGTTCCACCCCCGGCCGCGCGATCGCCGAACACCTCCTTCCCTGGACATCGGCGGGGCCATGGCTCTCTCCGCCTCGTCGAGATCGGTCAGCCCCGTGTCCGAACGAGTGCCGTTGCAGGCGCTGGTGTCGGTGGCAAGTGCCCATGGAGGGGGCTCAGTTGGAGAAGTCCTGTGTGAGCCAGACCGTGCCGTTGGGATCCCTGTAGACGGCGATGCCGATGTGGGTGAATGCGCTGCTGAGGATGTTCTGGCGGTGGCCGTCGTTGGGTGGCTTCTCGTTGAGCATGCCTTGGGTGAGGTTGACGGCAGCTGTGGCGATCTGTTGGGGGTCGGGGCCTGCCGATGCCTGTCCGATGTTCTCTCCCGCGGCGCCCCATTGCACGCCCTGGGCTGTTTCCCGGTCTCCCAGTGGGGCTTCGCCCGGGCACTGGTGGGACAGTCCGCACCCGTTGTCCATCGTGGCGTTGTGGGCCTGCGCACTGCGGGTGAGGCCGGTGGTGATGGTGTAGGGCGGTAGGCCGTTGGCGGCTCGTGCGCGGTTGATCACGGTGAGGACTTGCTGGGCCGCGTCGGATATGGCGGCTGGCTGAGGGGGCGGGGTGGTTGAGGGGGGTGGCGTCGGGTGGAGGGAAGGGGACGGTTCGGCCGTGTGGGGCGGGGCGGCAGGTGTCCGGGGCGGCGAAGTGGTGGGACGGTGGGTGGGCTGATGCGAGGGGTGCAGTGGTGGGCTGGGGATGGGCGCCGACTTCAGCAGTGGCGGTTGAGCGGCGGCTTCGGTCCGTGCGATCTTCTGGCCTCCGCCCGGCGAGCCGAGTGCGATGGATATCGCGGCGGCAGCGGCTGTCACCGCGGCGCCTCCGGCGAGCGCGCCGCCGGCGCCTCGGGGGCGGAGCCGTGGACGTCGGTGGCTGCCTGGCCGTCTGCCGCCCCGGCCGTGGAGGCGGTGCGCTCCATGGTGCGCTCCCGATGGGGTCGTGTTGCCGGCCTTGCTGCCACTCGAACTCGCCAGCTGGGTCATCTGGTTGATGTTTGCCGCGCTGTGGACGCCCTGGGTGGCCAACCAGGCGAGACCAGCGGTCGGCGGGACCAGGGCGAGGCCGACGAGAAGGCTTTGGGCGGGTATCAGGTCGCTGCGGTGGCCCGAGCAGGCCCTGCAGTCGCGGGTGTGCCGGGCGATGCGCTTGCGCCACAGCGCGGAGGGAACGCCGTCCCATCGTGCGACGACGGGTTCCAGCCTCCGGCATCGGGGCGCCGTCGACAGCGCGCGCACCACCACCCGGGCGGCTTCCAACTGCGCCTTCATCCGCTGCACGCGTACCGCGGCGAACTGCGACGGCAGTTTCAAGGCGGCGGCCACCTCGGATCGGGTCAACTCGCCCGCGGCCTCAAGCCACCACAACGACAGCAGCGCGCGATCGTCCTCGTCCAGCCAGCGGGTTGCCTCGGCGACCTCCTGGCGCTGGCCGACAAGACCCAGCCGGATGATGGTCAGATCGACGAAGTCAGCGCCGGGATCGGCGAGTTCGGCGACTTCATCGATCCCGGTATCAGGTGGCGATGTCTGTCTGCTGCGCCAGTGCCGGCGTATCTCGTTCATGGTCACGGCCACCAGCCACGCGCGGAACCGATGGGGATCGCGCAGGCTGGCCAGACCGTCCAGCGCGCGCAGCATCGTCTCCTGCACCACGTCGTCGACATCGGCATGACCGTGCAGCGCGCGTCCGACGATGTTGTACACCAGCGGCAGATACCCGGCGACCAACTCGTCCTGCGCCCGCTGGTCCCCGGACTGCGCCGTCGAGATGACCGCGGTTTCGTCCTCTGACGTCACGCCCATTCGCATCCTTTCGCATCCGTTCGCAAGGTGTGTCTGCATGCCTTCGATACCTAGGAGACCCCGCCAGGGCGGCCCGGATAACAGAAAACCGGAGAATTTTTTCCTGATCCCCCTTCGGGACTTCGGCGGTGGCCGCAATTCCGGCAGATCGGCGTCAAATTGGCGTCGTTGTGGGGATATTTGGGACATCTGCCAGGTTTGTCAATGTGCCGTCGGCAAGGGCGCCCTTGGTCAAGTGCGTGGAATGCGGTACGTGTTCGTGAACGCGGAACGGTATTCGCCCGTCAGTTCCGTTGTGGGCAGGCGGCGTGGCCTACCGCGGTCCGGCGCACAGCCCAAGGTGTGCCCCCGCACATGATCTGAGCTGCATCGTTGTGGGGTGTCCGCGGTGCATCGCGCTTGCGTGCGGCGGGTCCGGCAAGGCGCCTTGGACTGCGTGGTTAAGGCTTGCTGGAAAGGGCTTTACGGCTCCGGTCCACCCGGTGAGCCTGTGATGACCCTCACTTGGGGCTTGATCGAGGAGCGTGCCTCGGCTAGCTTCCTCTGCCTATTGGGTATGCCTTCGAACTCTGCCCATTGGACATGCTCTCGACAGCGTGAAAACGTCCAGTTCGCGAGAGCTGCGCCAGTCCTGAATTACTCAAGTGGCGCCCCGGATTCCCCCTGGCCGCGTTATGCGCGGTCGCGTTGCCTCTGGGTGCCGCCGACTGATTCCGACCGTCTGGACTGACGGAATCCGCGTACTGGAACGACGTGCGGAGGCCGGTCTGCGACGGGCGCACACCACCAGCACAGGAACACCGCCGCCCTGAGCGGCTCACCCAGGCGCCCAGAGGGCATCCACGATCACGCGATTGTCAAGAGCCTGACAATCTTCCAAGGAGAACATCAATGAGTCGTCCTGCCCACAAGTGGAAGAGCATGAGCGGCACGTCGCGTACGGTGATCGCGCTTGCCACAGCTGGTGTGATCGGCGCCGTGGCCGTGGGGGTCTCCTCGGCGAGCACCGTCCTGCCCGGCCACGACCAGGCACCCAGCCAAGCGTCAGGCACCGCAAGCGGAAGGACCCATCCGTACGGCCTGGGCGCCGTGCCGTCTCCGAAGGGGTGGCGCGAGTCCGAGCTGCGCACAAGTGTTGAGCCGAAGTTGCAGGCCATCGCCCCCAATGCGACAGCTGGCTCCGCCGGATCGAAGAAGCACCCCGCTCTTCCCAGCAGCGTCGATCTCACCAAGTACGCGGCCACCCCTGGCAATCAGGGGCAGGTCGGCTCCTGCGCCGCGTGGGCCATCGACTACTCGGCCTACAGCATCCTGGAGCACGAGCAGCGAATCTCCGGCGGACCGCAGGCGCCCATGTACACCTTTGCCCAGATTGTTAAGGGAAACGGGGACTGGGGCAGCTCGGCCGAGGCCAACTTCCAGATCGCCTCGTCGCAAGGCATCGACTCCAAGTCCCACTACTGGCAGGGAAACTTCGACTACACCACCCAGCCGACCGCCAGCGAGATACACAACGCGGCGAAGTGGAAGCTGTCCGGGTACACCCCGCTGCACAACGGCAGCCAGATCAAGGCCGATGTGCAGGCGGCCCTCGCCAAGGGCGAGCCGGTGGCCATCGGGATTCCGGTGTACAACAGCTTCTTCTACCTCAACGCGCAGCAGGCTGCCTCCTACACGTACTCCCCGGCCTCCGGTGAGCAGTACGCGGGCGGTCACGAGATGACCATCGTCGGCTACAACAGCAAGGGTGTCAGGGTCGAGAACTCCTGGGGCACCGGTTGGGGCGACCACGGATTCATCAACCTGTCCTGGGACTTCCTTGCCCACCAGGTATGGGAGGCCAACGCGGTCGGCAAGCTCATCAAGCGGTAAAGCGTCGACGGGGCCGGTAAGGCCAACCGGGCCTACCACCCATCGGCGGCCACTCCCGCCCGGGGGCGCGCCGAACGGCACGGCTGTGCGCACCGACTGACCTACGGCGAGGGGCTCCACGTCGGGGTCTGGCCGCGACGCCGCGGCCAGACCCCGACACCTCACCGGCATCGGCATGGGGTGTCCCGTCGGATGAATCCGCCCAGGTCTGCCGATCGCGACGCGCGGCAGACATCGAAGCGTCTGGCATCTCCGGTTTCACCGAACGGTCGCTGACCACGCGCGCCATAGGCAGCGCCAGAAGGAAGGGGCGGTGAGGACGTGCGCATGCGGATGCACTGCAGCCGGTCAAAACGTCGTCGTACGGATTCGGAGGAATCCGACCTGGTGCGGAACCTCTACCGCGACCACTCGGCGCCGCTTCTGCGTTATGCGATGACTCTCACCGGCGGAGACACGTTCTGGGCCGAGGACGTCGTCCAAGAGACCCTGCTGCGGGCATGGCGGCACGCGAAGCAACTCGTCGACACCAGCGGCAGTATCCGTCCGTGGCTCGCCACCGTCGCGCGTCGCATCGTGATCGACGACTACCGCAGCCGCCGTGCCCGACCGCAGGAAGTGGGCGACGCGGCGCTGGAACTCCTCACCGGCCCGGACGAGTTGGATCGCGTGCTGTCCGCGATGGCCATCTCGGACGCGCTGGCCACCTTGACCCCGGCGCACCGCGAAGCCATCGTCGAGTCGTATCTGGCAGGACGAAGCATCCGGCAGGCCGCGGCGGTGCTCGGCGTCCCCCACGGCACGGTGAAGTCACGTGTGCACTACGGGCTGCGAGCGCTCAGACGAACACTGGAGGAGCAGGGAGTGCCCAGGTAACACACCGAGTTCCCAGTCCAGCAGGAGACGGACTCCGTCGGGTCGGCGGGACGAGGTGGCCGGGGTGGAGGCCGTGGTGCAGCGGCTGTGGCTCTATGTCGATGGTGGATGTGCCGACTTCGTCAGGGAGGGCGGCAAGCATCCGAGGCGAGCTTGGGGGCGGCCGCCGCTCCGGCCGCGTCACACGGCCGACTCGCACGTGGCGCAGGCCATGGAAAGTCGATCTCGGCATGCGAGGCCGTAATCAAAAAGGTGATCGAGGACTCTTGGCTGGGGTCGCCTGGGCGGGGTGCTTCCGAGCCGCAGAAAGTTGCACGACGCTGGAGGTGCCCAGGACCCTGCCAGCCGCATCCAGCGCCCTCACCTGGAAGTACGGTCCTCGGTTGCTCGTCGCGATCGCCGTCTCGAATCCGGTCCGCCTGGCGTGTCCGACGACTACTGACAAGGATCCGGCGTCTGGCCCGGCGAGCACCTGCCACGCTCTCGTCTGCGTCGAACCGTTCCAGGAGGCGTCGCGGTGGAGGATGCGCAGCTCGCGACGGCGATCCCCATGGAGAGTGCGCAGGCCACCGCGGTCCGGCTCATCCCCCGTCTCACGCCACGAGCCCGCGGCCCTCGCTCCGCCATCGCTTGCCTCCTCGGCAACGGGGCGTCCCTGCCTGATCAACGGCTTCAGCGTCGAGCTCACCCGGAGTAATTCCACCCCATAATGCCTCATCGTGAACGTATGACATATTTCGGACACGCTCGCGAATGGCGCATCGTCAGTAGGTCGCCCGTTGGCGGCTGTTGCGTTCACGCGATGTCGGCTGCGAAGAGTTGCTGGTTCGGGCGTTCCGCCTCGGCGTGTTCGCGGTGACGTGAACATGTAAGGGCGCCGGGCGTCATGGGCTCCTCCCCGGCACCGTTCCTACGGTGCTTTCGTGGCCTCGCAGTGCTCCTTGATGAGTTCGTAGGAGCGAACGCGGGCGTGAAGGTCGTAGACCGGTGTGGTCAACATGAGTTCGTCTGCTCCGGTCGCATCAGCCAGTTGCGCCAGCCGGTGTACGACGGCCTCGGGCGTTCCGGAGGCTTGCTGTGCGCGGAAGCCGGTCAGCGCTTGGCGCTCCTCAGCCGTAAAGGGGTGGGCGGCGGCATCCTCGGGCGTGGGGAAGGGAATCTCACTCAGGCCCTTGAGCAGCCCGGCTTTGACGACGTTCATCGGTCCGGCTCGCCACGCCGCTTCCTCTTCCGTCTCGGCGCACACCGTCTCCACGCACACCAGCACCCGAGGCCGCTCGCACCAGCGGGACGGGGTGAACGCCGCCCGGTAGCACTCCAGTATCGCGGATGTGTTGTCCGGCCGGATGTGGTGTGCGACGGCGATCGGCAGCCCGAGCCGCCCGGCGAGGGCGGCACCGGCGGTGCTGGAGGACAGCAACCAGGGCTCCGGCAGCGGACCGAGGGCCACTTCGTCGACCAGGAGGGACAGGATCGCAGCAACGTCGGCGTGGTACTCCGCGTCCGTCGTCGGTCCGGCTCCGCGGCGCAGTGCCCGCGCGGTGGCCTCGTCGAAGGTGCCGGGGCCGCGGCCTATACCCAGGTCGATGCGGTCCCGGTGCAAGGCGGCCAGTGTTCCGAACTGCTCCGCCAGCATGATGGGTGCGTGGTTGGGTGCCAGTACCCCACCCGACCCGAGACGGATGGCTGAGGTCGAGGCGGCCGCGTGAGCGATCAGCACCACGGGTGGGAACGCGCCGATCGCGGGCGAATGGTGGTGCTCGGCGTACCAGATCCGGTGATAGCCCAGCTGCTCGACTCTCTCCGCGAAGGTGGCGGTGTCGCGTAGCGTCTCCACTCCTCGCGTGCCTGCTTGGACTACTGCGACTTCCAGCGCTGAAAGCGGAACATCTATCATGTCGTCAGCATAGGGATTGCATGTCCAGCCTCGGCGCGCGGTGTTCCCCGCCGTGATCGAGCGCCTTGGGCCAACGCGGCGGCACATCACCGGGCTTCGGCCCGGGACATACGTGGGTCCGCCGCCGACCGAAGGCGTCTTGCGTTTCGAGACGCATGCTCGCGCATGGGCGTCGGGGGCCCGCCCACCGCCCGTGCCAGATGGTGTCCGACTCGCTGCTCACCGCCGCCCGAAGGGCTCGACGCCGACAAGGCGGCGCACGCGCAGCGGCTCGATCACCACCGTCACCCGGCGCTCACCGGGACCGCGAGAGCGGGCGGCTCGATCTTGCTCATTGGCCGCTGCGTACAGTTCCGCTCGCCCGCTCACCGCGGATCGGCATCAGGCCGTGTACTGATACGTCGAGTAGGTCAGGTAACCCGCGTCACCACCCTGGTAGTACGTGGCCTCATCGACGGGAGCGATCGGTAGTCCGGTACGCAGTCGCTCGACCAGGTCGGGGTTGGCGACGAAAGCACGGCCGAAGCTGATGAGTTCGGCGCCCAGCCCGAGCCAGTGGTCGGCGTCGGCCCTGCCGGTCTGCTTCGGTCCCATCGGGAGCACCGGGTTCATGATGAGGGTGCCGGGCCAAGCGCGGCGCAGGCCGACCAGCACCTCTTCGTCGGTGGTGGCTTCGAGATGGACGTAGGCCAGATCGAGGTGGGACAGCTCTGTCAACAGCGCGGTGTAGAGCTCGGGAACGTCGGTTTCCGCAACTCCCCAGAACGTCCCGCCGGGGGAGAGGCGGATGCCGGTCCTGGCTCCGCCGACCGCCTCGACGGTTGCGGATGCCGCCTCGACGGCGAACCGAATCCGGTTGGTCACCGAGCCTCCGTAGAGGTCCGTGCGCAGGTTGGCGTTCGATGAGAGGAACTGCGAGATCAGGTAGCCGTTGGCGCCGTGCAGCTCGACGCCGTCGAAACCGGCGTCGATGGCACGGCGGGCGGCCTGGGCGTACGACTGGGCGTGCTCGGGCACTTCAGCAGTGTCCAGGGCGCGCGGCGTCGGCGCGGGCTGGGGCCCGGTCGGGGTGAACACATCGCCGACGGCGGGGACGGCCGAGGGCCCGACCGGCTGTATGCCGGTGGTGTCGGGATGCGAGACCCGTCCGCCGTGCATGATCTGGGCGAAGACCCGTCCACCGTTGGCGTGTACGGCAGCGGTCACGGGGCGCCACGCGGCGACCTGCTCATCGGTATGCAGTCCAGGGGTACCCGGGCTGGACTGTCCGATCAGGCTCGGCTGCACGCCCTCGGTCACGATCAGCCCAGCCGTCGCTCGCTGGGCGTAGTAAGTCGCCATGGACGGCGTGGCCAGACCGCCGACGGCGGCACGGACTCGTGTCATCGGGGCCATCACCAGCCGGTTGGGCAGCGTCAGGCCGCCGAGCTGATAGCTGCTGAAAAGAGTCGTCACGTCAGGGCTCCATCGTGGTCCGTACCGCCCGGATCTCGGGCACAGCGGCTACGCTAGAACCTGACATTGACGTCAGAGGCAAGGTCTGTGTCGCGGGTTACAGCTGGGAGGCTGCCATGCGTATCGGGGAGCTCGCGTCACGCGCTGGAGTCAGCATCCGGTCCCTGCGCTATTACGAAGAGCAGGGGCTGCTCGCCAGCACCCGCAGCGCCAGCGGGCAGCGGCATTACACGGACGACGAGGTGGAGCGGGTGGCGTTCATCCAGCGGCTGTATGCCGCGGGCCTGTCCAGTCGCACCATCGCCGAACTGCTGCCCTGCGTCGATTCGCCCAGCGAGGAGAACTCCGATGCCGCGCTGGAGCGGATGGCGCAGGAGCGCGACCGGCTCTCCGAGTACATCGCCGACCTCGTACGCACCCGGGACGCACTCGATGGGCTGATGGTCACTGCCCGAGCCCATCGAGAGCGTCTGCGGACAGCGGTGGCCGTGATCGATTGACCCGGCCGCACACGCGGCGCAGGTAGTCCACGACGCGTCCACCTGGCCGCCAAGTGACCAAGTTCGCCGAGCAGTTCGCCTGCCCTCGTCGGCAAACGGACCGGCGTACCACCCGGGTTCCGCTACGCCGACGTACGGGCCAAGAGCGGCCTGCCGTCCAACTTCCGCTTCTACGCCCCCCGGCACTCCGGCAACACGCTCGCAGCCGACACCGGGGGCAAAGCTGAAGGACCTCATGGTCCACGCTGGCCACTCCTCCCGGATGTCCCAACTGACCTACCGGCACTCCACGTTGGGCACCAGCAGTGAATCGCCCTGCGTCCGCGCCCGGCGTAGTGCCGCGAGGCAGGCCGTGGTGTACCGCCCCTTAGGGCACGCGGAGGGCACGGCCCCGGAAGCCTGCTCAGCCGGTGGGACGCAGTCGGACCGTAGACCGTCGCAGCAGCGTTGCATGAACCCATGGTTCGGGACTGCAAAGCGCCCCGGTTCGGCCCGTCACGCCAGAGCGGCCACTCCGTTGACGGTCCCCGTGCGGGCCCCACGGCCGCCCTGGATCACGGCGGCGCCGGATGCCTCGCCCCGGTCGCGGGCGGACAGCGCGCCGTTCAGCAAACCGTCCTGCGCGCATTCGCCCCGACGGTCGCCCGCCGATTATGGGCGAACTCGACCGCGTCGCCGAGTCGTTCGGCGGTACCGCGTGCCGATCGCGGGCGGCCGGGAGGTCTGGGCGATGTGCGCGATCGACGACCTCATGGAACCGGGCACGGATCACTGGGGCCGCCCGCGAGGCATGTCCAAGGCTCAGTCACCAGGCCCACGACCTGCGACGGCGATCCGTTACCGCCGACTGCCGGTGCCGGTCACGAGGCCTCGTTCCCTGCGTCGTGGCCCGGCGAGGGTGTGGGGTCGATGGTGGTGAGCCATTGGGTGACGACGGAGTCGATGAACTCGTCGGTGGCCTCGCGCCGGTCGAAGAAGAGGCGGGACATGACCGGTCCGAACAGCAGCGTGTACTCGTCGGCGGTGATCTGGCGGCCTGACGGTTCCAGGAGCTTGTTGAGGGCTGCGTGTCGGTCGTTTCCGATGCGTGTGAGGGCTTGGGCGCTGTCGGGGTCGTAG
Organism: Streptomyces sp. NPDC020096; assembly: GCA_040631425.1. Lineage (GTDB taxonomy): Bacteria > Actinomycetota > Actinomycetes > Streptomycetales > Streptomycetaceae > Streptantibioticus_A. The sequence goes on along the minus strand of JBEYJY010000001.1, from coordinate 134,458 downwards.
TCGGCCTGGGCGGTGACGGCCAGCACCGCGGCGCGGGTGGCCGGGTCGTTCAGGCCGGCGCGAAGGCTGGTCAGCCATGCGGTGGCGACGGTGCGCAGGTCGTCGCCGGGCTCGGGGTAGCCCAGGTCGGGGCCTTCCAGGATCAGGTCGAACAGCAGGGCGGCGCGGGTGGGCCAGTGGCGGTAGAGGGTCTGCCGGGTGACGGACGCTCGTTCGGCCAGCAGTGCGTACGTCAGCCCGGTGGGCCCGACCTCCGGTAGCAGCTCACGGGCCACGGCCAGGATGCGGGCGCGGGTGCGCTGGACCCGGGGGTTGCTGATCGACGGGCGGCGGGCCCATGCGGGCGTCGGGTCTTCGGGCATGCCCCCATCATCCCATGCCAATCATACGCGACGTGTGATGCGCAACACCCTCGCAATCATACGTTCTGCGTGATACACAGGAATGGTAATCATACGGAGTGAATGAATCGCGCCGTGTGCTGTCCCCCATCCCCTCAGGGAGTTCCTGATGTCTACAGCGATCACCTTCTCGGCCTACGGCGCCCCGGACGTCCTCACCGTCTCGCAGGTCGAGACCCCCCAGCCGGGACCGGGCCAGGTCCGGATCCGGGTGCGGGCGGCCGCCGTCAACCCGATCGACGTACGCATCCGCGCCGGTGTGATGGACGGCGTCTTCCCCGTCCAGTTCCCCATGACCCCGGGCTGGGACGTGGCCGGTGTTGTCGACGCCGTCGGCGACGGTGCCAGCGCGGCCGTGGGGGACGAGGTCTTCGGGGTCGCCTCCGTCGGCGGCTACAGCGAGCACGCACTGCTGGACCGGCCGGTGGCCAAGCCGGAGACGGTGTCGTGGGAGGTCGCCGCAAGTCTGGCCACCGTCGGCGAGACCGCGTTCCGTGCCGTGAAGCACCTCGGCGTACAGGCGGGCCAGACGCTGCTCATCCACGGTGCCGGAGGCAGCGTCGGCACGATCGCCGTCCAGCTGGCCGCTGCTCAGGGCATCACTGTCGTCGGCACGGTCGCCGAGGACGACATCGCGCGCGTCACCGCGCTCGGTGCCACGGCCGTCCGTTACGGCGACGGCTGGGTGGAGCGGGCCAAGGCTGCCGCACCGGGCGGCGTGGACTTCGTCTTCGACGCCTCCGGCGCCGGCGTGCTCGCCGACTCCGTCGCCCTGGTCGGCGATGCGGCCCGCGTCATCACCATCGCCGACCCGTCGTTCGCGCAGCACGGCGTGCGTTTCACCGGCATGGACCCGGCCGACCGCTTCCCGGAGTCCCTGCCGGTGCTGGCCGAGCTGGCCGCCTCCGGCAAGCTCACCGTGCCGATCTGGCGGACGTACCCGCTGTCGGAGGCGGCCCAGGCGCACGCCGACCTCGAAGCCCGCCGGAACGACGGAAAGATCGTCCTGCTTCCGTGACCCGGCCAGGCGCCGCACCCCGACGCCTGGCGCAGCACAGTTGCCCGCCGAGGCAATGGCGGTGCCGCAGGCGTCGGCGGGGCGTGCCGTTCAGGAACCGGCCTGACGGGGTAGCAGCGCCACGTCGAGGAAGGCGCCTTGCGGGTCCAGTTCGCGCGCCGCTAGTGCCCAGGGGGCCGTCGGCCCCGGCGGCCGACGGCGCGGCTCCTTGGGTGCTCGACACCCGGACGTGGCCGGGACCGCTGTCGGAGTACGTCGAGCGGCTGCTCGCCATGGCCGAGGTACTTCTCTCCGCCCCCGGCACTTCTTCCGCTCGTACTCGGCTGCCGAACCCGGCCGCTTGACGACCGCACCAGCCAAAAGGAGCGTTCCCGCCCCATACCGGCAACCGCCGCTCGCGTCCACGAACTCGACCTGTACCGCCGGTACTTCGACTTGGTCGCCGCAGCCCGCAGGCGTCATCGCCGTTGCCCCGACTGCGTTCAACGCGATCAACAAGTGGGCTGCGGGGATTTTCGGACGCATTGGCGGTGGGAATTCCGCGCGAGGCGTACGGCCCGGGTGATTTCGGCACGGTGGATGAGAGCCACTCCGGTAACGAAAGCGGGAGCCGCGGTTTCGACAAGTTGATCAGGAGCCACTTGCTCTGATCATGTGCGGCATGCCGCTTTCGGCGTAATGTCTGATGTTGGGCCGATTGGCGGGTCACGCTTGTGGGCCGTTGATCACGGTCGTGTCAGGAGTCCGTGGGGTGTACAGAGCGCGTGAGCGGCTTTATGGGCAGATCCGGCGGGGTCGTCGGCTGTACCCCACGGCGTTGGCACGGGCGTTGGCCCGGAAGTCCAGGACCAGCCGGAACTCGGTGGCCAAGGCGCTGGCGCGTCCGGTGCCGCTGTCGCACGGGAAGCCACCGCCGAGGAAGAGCGTGTTGGAGCCGGTGGTGGGATTCATCGACGCGATGCCGCGCGAGGACGTGAACGCGCCGAGGAAGCAGCGGCAGACGATCGACCGGATCTGTCAGCGGCTGGCGGCCGAACACGCCTCGTACTCGACCGTGGGCGACCACCTGCGCAATCGCCGCCGCCTGGCCGGGCAGCGCCGCCGGTGCGAGTGGGACAAGTCCCTCACCGGCCCCCGTCCCTGCGCGGTGATCGGCGACCGGATCACCTTCAAAGGGATCTTGATCCGGACCGGCACCGGCTCCTACCGGCCGAAGGTCACCGAGAACGGGTACCGGTCCACCGGGCGATCGTGATGGCGGGCGGCAAGGAGGGGGCGGGACCGGAGCAGCCGCGCCGCCCTGACCTGCTGCTGCGGCTGGACGCCGAGCTGGGCCGGATCGACGAGCAGATGCGCGCCCTGGCCGCCGCCAAGGACCGGATTCAGGGTCTGTTGGACGCGGTGGTGGCCATCACCCGGGAGCTGGAGTTGCCCGCGGTGTTGCACCGCGTCGTGACCACGGCCATGGAACTGGTCGGCGCCCGCTACGGGGCACTCGGCGTACTTGACGAGTCCGGCGAGCACCTCGCGCAGTTCATCGCCGCCGGCCTGTCCGAGCGGGAACGCGCGGCGCTGGCCGAGGTGGGGTTCCCTCGTGGCCTGGGGGTGCTCGGACACTTGATCCGACACCCCGAACCCTTGCGGGTCGACCACATCTCCTCCCACCCGACCTCGGCCGGGTTCCCGCCCGGCCACCCACGTCTGAGCACCTTGCTCGGCGTCGCCGTCAGCGTCCGCGGCGAAATCTACGGCGACCTCTACCTCTCCGAGCGACGCGACGGACAGCCCTTCGACGTCCACGACGAGAACATCGTCGTCGCCCTCGCCAGCGCCGCTGGCATCGCGATCGAAAACGTCCGCCTCTTCGAACAGGTCCGTGCCGCATCCGAACAGTTCCAGCGGCTTTTGCTGCCGACGCTGCCCGACATGCCGCCCTTTGAGGCCGCTGCCATCTACCGGCCCGCCGCCGAGCCCAACCCCCTCGGCGGGGACTGGTACGACGCCATCGCGCTGCCCGACGGCGCGGTGGCGGTCGTCATCGGCGACGTGGTCGGCCACGATCTGCATGCTGCGGCCGCCATGGCCTCCACCCGCAACATGCTGCGCGCTTTGCTGTTCAACCTGTGCACTCCGCCCAGCGCGGTCCTCGCCCAACTCGACCGCACCTTGCAAGCCATCACCGACAACCCCGTCACCACCACCAGCCTGGCGCGCATCGAACCTGTCGGGTCCGCGTGGAGGCTGTACTGGAGTACCGCGGGCCACGTCCCACCTCTGCTGATCACCCCCGACCGCCGGGCGGAATACCTGCTCGCCGAGCCCGGACTACCGCTGAACGTCATCAGCGGGCAGCACCGCCCCGACCACACCCACCCCCTGCCCCCGGACACCACCGTGGTCTTCTTCACCGACGGCCTCATCGAACACCCCGACCACCCCATCGACGAGAGCCTGGACGAACTGGCCGAACTCGCCACCAGGCACGCAGCCCTGCCCCTGCAGGACTTCGTGCAGGCCCTGGCCGACCACCACCCCAGCGACGGCCACGACGACATGGCCATCCTCGCCCTACGTACCCCGCCGCGCTGAGGCCGCAGACAGCCACCGCGGTGCGGCTGAGGCGGAACCGTCAGGGCGCGACAGCAACCACGACGGTCACCCAGGCGAACCCGGACGAAAGCTCATCCGGATGAGCGGTGGCGTGGTGGATCCGGCGTGGGCGGCGGACGATGGACTACGAGGTGAAGCCGATGGAAAGACCTCCCGATGACTGTCGCCGGCCGTGACAGGCTCCGACGCGGTGGCATGACGGTCCTGCAGATCTGTGTCGTCGCCGCGCTGTATTACGCCTCGGGCAAGCTGGGGCTGCTCCAGCAGCTCGTGCGCGGCCAAGTCACACCGCTGTGGCCCCCGACCGGCATCGCCCTGGCCAGTCTGCTCCTCCTCGGCCTGCGGGTCTGGCCCGGGATCGCATTCGGCGCACTCCTGATCAACGTCACACTCGGGCCGTCCATCCCCGCCGTGCTCGCGATCATGGCGGGCAACACGCTCGCGCCCTTGTGCTCCTACGCGCTCCTTCGCCGCGCCGGGTTCCGCACCCAGATGAACCGCTTGCGGGACGCGCTCGCACTGGTCTTCCTCGGCGCGTTCACCGGCATGCTCATCAGCGCGACGGTGGGCAGCAGCACCCTGCACCTCGCTCGTGCGCTGCCCGCGGGTGGGTTCTGGCCCACGTGGTGGGTCTGGTGGACCGGCGACGCGATGGGCGTCCTGGTGGTCGCGCCGGTGCTGCTCGTCCTCCGCTCGGCGCACTGGCCGAAGGGCGCACCACCATCCCGATGGGAGGAGGGATCGCTGCTTGTGGCGGCCACCCTCGGCGTCGGTTTCCTTGAGACCGCTCCGGTACCGCTGACCTTCCTTGCCTTCCCGCTGCTGACCGTGGCGGCCTTCCGCTTCCAGCGCGCCGGGGCCGCGCCCTGCGCGCTGGCCGTATCCACCTTCGCGATCCTCGCCGCCACCCGCAGATCAGGCCCGTTCGCCGGTCACAGTCTGCTCACAGACATGATCGCTCTGCAGGCGTTCAACGGCGCTGCCGCGCTGACCGCGCTGCTGATCGCCGCGGCCGTCACCGAGCGAAACCAGACGCAGAAGGAGATCGAGCAAGCCTGCAGGCGGCTCTCCGAGATGGCGACCAGGAACGCACCGGACACCGGCGGCCCACCGGTGCTTCCCGGCGGCCAGGACAACGAGGAGCAGAACGGCGGGCGGACCCGACCCGGGCAACCGCGGTGATTCCGCGGAACCGCGAGCAGCCGCGGTCGGGCGGTCAACGGCACTTGTGGTGACAGGTGGGGCTGGTGGTCCGCCGGGTGGTGGTCGTGTGTTTGGTGGCGCTGCCTGTCTTCGCCGGGGGCGTTGCCGAGGGGACGGGGGAAGCGGCGGGGGAGGGCGCACCAGGTTCGTTGGTGCCGTGGCCGAGTGGGGCGGGGGTGAGGAAGGGGACGTCGGGTCGGCCGGCCAGGGCGTCACGCATGTACTGGGTCCAGATCTCGGTGGGAATGTCGCCACCGAACACCTTCTGCAGGCCGCCGACGCCCTCCAGGGACAGCAACTGCGGGTGAGCGGGGTCCTCTCGGAAGAGGACGACGGAGGTGGCGAGCTGCGGCGTGTATCCGATGAACCAGGCCGACTGGTAGTCGTCGGTGGTCCCGGTCTTGCCCGCGGCGGTGCGGCCGAGCGCCTGGGCCTTGGTGCCGGTGCCGCGGGTGATGACGCCATGCAGCACGTCGGTCACGTTGTCGGCGACCGCTGCTGGCAGGGCCCGCACGGGGGTCGGCGGGGTGAAGTCGGCCAGCACCCCGCCGTCGTAGGTCACCTTGGTCACCGAATAGGGGTCGGTGTGCATGCCGCTGGCAGCGAAGGTCGCGTAGACACCGGCCATCCGAATGGCGCTCGGTGTCGAGGTGCCGATGTAGAAGCCGGCGCTGGGGGCGGCGAGGCTGTCGGCGCGCAGGCCGAGGTCTTCCGCCGTCTTCGCCACGTTGTGGTAGCCGACGTCCTCGCCCAGCTGCACGTACGGGGTGTTGACCGACTCCTCCATCGCCTTGCGCAGCGGAATGTAGCCCCAGCGTTGGTTGGTGTCGTTGTGCTGGTGGAGGAACCCGGTGGGGTCCTTGGTGTCGGTGACGTAGGTGCCCTGCTGGTCCTTGATCTGGATGCCGTCGTCACCGTTGAACGTGCTGTCCGGGGTGACCGGCTCCGCGGACTTGCCGGGTTGCAGCACGGCACCGTACTGGAGGGCGGCGGCGAGGTCGATCGGCTTGAAGGTCGAGCCGACCGGGACGCCGGAGGCGTCGGCGTTGTCCGTGAAGTGGGCGTGGTCGAAGCCGGGGCCGCCGTAGACGGCCAGGATCTTCCCGGTGGCGGGATCGACGGAGGCTCCACCGACCTGGACGTCGCGGTCGACGGAGCGGTGGGCGGGGTCGAGGCGCTCCTTGCCCACCTTGTCGACGGCCTGGCCCAGCGCCGTGGTTCTCCTTCTGTCGAACGTGGTGTGGATCTGGTAACCGCCCCTGCTCAGGCTCTTGTCGGTGATGTTCCGGTCGTGCCCCTCCAGATATGACTTGGCCAGCTCGACCAGGTAACCGGTCTGGCCCTTCAGCCCAGAGCCGGGAGTCCACTTGGCCGGCGTGGGGAAGTCGGCGGCGGTGTACCCGGCCCGCTGAGCGGGCGTCAGCTTTCCGATCGTCACCATCCGGTCGAGCACCCACGCCCAGCGCTTTTCGGCCTGCGCCCTGGCCGCGGGGTCGGAGTCCGTGTACTGGTAGAGGCTCGGCTCGTTGACGGCAGCGGCGAGGAAGGCTCCCTGGCTCACGTTCAGCTTCTCCACCGGGAGGTTGAAGTACATACGGGAGGCGGCCTGGATGCCGTTGGCCTGACGACCGAAGAAGCAGGTGTTCAGGTACCCCTGCAGGACCTGCTCCTTGGGCATGGCGGCGCCGACCTTGGCCGAGATCAGCAGCTCCTTGAACTTGCGCGAGAGCGTCTGCGACTGGTCGAGGTAGGTGTTCTTGACGAACTGCTGGGTGATCGTCGACCCGGACTGGACGGAGCCGCCCTCGGCCATGTGCATGATGGCGCGGAGGATGCCCTGCGGGTCGATACCCGGGTCGGTGTAGAAGGAGGAGTTCTCCGCTGCCAGGAAGTCCCACTGCACGCCCAGCGGCACCTGGTCGAGGGTGATGTTCTCCCGGTTGACACTGCCGTCGGTCGCCAGGACGGTGCCGTCGGACCAGTAGTAGACGTTGTTCTGGAGCAGCGCCGAGGGGTTGGGGTTCGGGATGGTGACCGTGGCGTAGGCATAACCGACGGCTGCCACCACGGCGCCGGTGCAGAGCACGAGGCACGCCAGCAGCTGCCGCACTGAGGGCAGCCAGCGTCGCGGGCCGGTTCTGCCCCAGCGTGGGTAGTCGAGCCACCGCCTCTTCGGCGGCGCCGTCTTCGGGGCATGGCGCCGCGCACCCGGCTCGGGGGCCTGGTTCCTGGTGGCGCGGCCGCTCGGGGCCCGGTCACCCGGGGCACGGCTGCCCGGGGAACGGTTGTCGTCGGTGTTGCGTTGCGGCGGTCGACGTCGGTGTCCGCTCATGACTCGATTCACCGTCCTCTCAGTGCCAGTGCGGCGTTTCGTGCTGGGCGGGCCGCGGAAGGCCGGGCCCGTGGTGGGCGGGCTGGTCCCAGGGGGCCGCCGGTGGTTCGTCCAGCCAGCTCTTCGTCGGGTCGAAGGCGGCGTGCGGTCCCGGGGGGTGCGCGGCGTCGGCGGCGGGCACGCCCGGAGAAGCGGCGGGCTCGGCGGCCACAGGAGCCTTCAGGCTGCCGTACCGCTCCATGCGCTGCCAGCGCAGCCGCGAGCCCGCCACGGCCGTGAACACGGACTGGATGACCACGAGGTACATCAGCTGCCGGTAGACGAACTGCTGCAGCGGCAGGCTCCACAGCGCGCCGGGCCGTTCACCGTCCAAGCGGAACGCGTACAGGCCCATCAGGAGTTGCAGCAGCAGGAAGGCCAGCCACAGCCCGACGATCCGGACGGGGTCGAGGAAGAGCAGCCCGTACAGGGCGAAGATGTCCACGACGGGTGCGAGCAGGGGGAGGAGCACCTGGAAGAGCAGCAAGTAGAGCAGGCCGCGGCGTCCCAGCTTGCCGGCCGCGCCGCGTTGCGCCAGCGCGCCGCGATGCTTCCACATCGCCTGCAGCGTGCCGTAGCACCAGCGGTAGCGCTGCCGCCACAGGGCGTTCAGCGAGGCCGGTGCCTCCGTCCATGCCTTCGCGCCCTCTTCGTACACCACACGCCAGCCGTCGCGGCACAGGGCCATGGTGAGGTCGGTGTCCTCGGCGAGGGTGACGTCACTGACGCCACCGAGGCCCAGCAGCGCCTGGCGGCGGAACGCGCCGACCGCGCCGGGCACGGTCGGCATGCACTCGGCGAGGTCGAACAGGCGACGGTCGAGGTTGAAGCCGACCACGTACTCGATGTGCTGCCAACGCCCCAGCAGACCGCCGCGGTTGACGACCTTGGCGTTGCCCGAGACGGCGCCGACCTGGGGGTTGGCGAAGGGCTGCACGATCGTCCGGACGGTGTCGGGTTCGAAGACCGTGTCACCGTCGACCATGACCACCAGGTCGCAGGAGGCGGCGGCGAGGCCGGTGTTGAGCGCGGCGGGCTTGCCCGCGTTCTGCTGCCGGATCACCCGCACTGGCAGGCCCAGGGATTCCACCAGGTCGGCGGTACCGTCGGTGGAGCCGTCGTCCACCACGATGATCTCGACGGGGTGGTCCGAGGAGAGCAGTGAGCGCACGGCCGCCTCGATGCCCGCACTCTCGTTGTACGCCGGGACGATGACGCTGACCGGCTCGGTCACCGGCGGCCCCCATGGCCGACCCCGGCGTCGGTTCCTGATCCGCCGGTGTCGGCGGGCCGCGACCAGGACGACCGCCGCACGCAGCACGCTGATCATTCCGGCCGCGTACATCAGCAGGCCCAGCAGCCACACGGTCCAATCGCCGCTCTGGAGCGCCCAGATGAGTGCCATTCCCTGCAGGTGGTCGCTGGTCCCGGCGGGATGGACAGGGGCGGGCATCCCGAGCGCGTCGCTGACCGTCGCGAACGTGAAGCCCCGTGCCTGGAGCCGTGGCACCAGCGCGCCCAGTGCGGCGACGGTCTGCGACCGGTCGCCGCCGGCGTCGTGCATCAGCAGGATCTGCCCGGTGTCGCCGTGCGGTGTGGCGTTGGCGAGGATGCGGTCCACACCGGGTCGCTGCCAGTCCTCGGCGTCCTGGGTGGCGAGGACCGTGACGTAGCCGGCTTCGGCCGCTTGCTTGAGGACGGCCCAGTCGGAGTCGTCCAGCGCGTCGTTCTCGGAGGAGTACGGCGGGCGCAGCAGCGAGGTGGTGACTCCCGCCGCCCCGGCCACGGCCAGCTGTGTCTCGCGCAACTCCAGGGAACGCTGCCAGGGAGCGAGGCGGCTCAGGTTGGGGTGGGTGAAGGTGTGGATGCCGATCTGGTTGCCGTCGGCGACGATCTGGCGGATCAGCTCCGGGTGGGCGGTGACCTGGGTCCCGACCACGAAGAAGGTCGCATGCACATGGTTGCGGCGCAGTACGTCCAGGATCCGTGGGGTCCACACCGGGTCCGGGCCGTCGTCGAAGGAGAGCGCGACGGTGCGGGCCTTCACCTGGGCGGTGTGCGGGGAGGTGTCGGCGTTCGCGATCACCGGACCGCCGTGGGCCACCTGGGTGGGCACCGCGTCGCTCGGACCCTGGGCACCGGTCACCTCGTCCGGCGTGATGCCGAACATGTGGTGGGTGTAACCCTGCAGCAGCAGAGCCGCCGACAGGGTCACCGAGAGCACGCTCAGCAGTAGCCAGTGGGTGCGCGGTGTGATGTCACGGGTGCGGCTGTGGCGGCGAGGGGGGACTTGGCGCCGCTGGGGGTTGGTCACGGAGGGGCCTCGGGGAGTCACTTCTGGGGCCTGTGGGACGCGCCGAGCGCGCGGCCCTTGGTGGTGTGCAGGGGCGTGCTGCTCGGCGCCGCGGTGGGTGTGGGCGCGGCGGGCGGGGCGGTGACGGGCGTTGCCGACGGGATGGCCGCCGTTGTGATGACGGGGCGGGAGGTGTTCTTCGCCGCGGTGGGGCTGGCGGCTGAGCGGGGGGCGACGGGCGGAGAGTCGGGCATGGCCGCCGCAGGGTGTGGCGTCGGGGTGGGAATGCCGGGCAGCGGGACGAACGAGGAGCTGAGCGCGGGGCCGCCCAGCACCGTGCTGACCAGCAGGGCGACGTAGCCGCCGGCAGGGATCACCAGCAGCCGGGCGGCTCTTCGTACACGGCGCTGGCGCCGCCCCGAGGAGTCGACGAAGACGGGCTGCACCGCCTCGCCGTCTGGTGTGTCCGGGCTGGGTGCCTCGTGGTCGGGCGCGTCATGGTCCGGCGGTGGCGCGGTGGGGATATCCGGGATGTCCCATGTCAGTGCGCCAGGGGCGGTCCCGGCAGCGTAGGCTTCGCCGTTTTCGTCCGGCCACTGCGCGAGCTGCGTCGCCTGCCAGGGCATCGTCGCCGTGTCGGTGGTGGTACCGCCGCTGTACCCCTGGGCGTACCCGTACTGGTACCCGCTGCCGTACGCGCCGTCGCCGTACGCGTTGCCGTTTCCGTCCGTCCACTGCACGAGCTGTGTCCCCTGTCCTGGCCGACCCACTCGGTCGACCGCACGTAGAGAGCCGACTCGGCCGCAGGTGTTACACCTCGGCCCCGCGCCACCGATCCGTAACGTCAGAAAGCGTGAGCAATCGGACCGACAGCGTGGCGGTACCCCCGGCGTGCGGCAGGATGGCCGCCGTGCGTGAGGCGAGGAGAGGTCCGGCGGCCCGGGACCGGCATTGGGACGATGCCGCTCTCACGGATGCCGTGCATGCCGCGCAGGCCGGTGACGAGGATGCCTTCCGCCGCGTCTACCGGGCGATGCACCCGATGTTGCTGCGCTATGTGTGGACGGTGGTGGGCGGCGCCGACGCCGAGGACGTCATGTCCGAGACGTGGCTCCACATCGCACGTGACATCGCCACCTTCCGGGGCAACGCCGAAGGGTTCCGGGGCTGGGCCGCCAAAGTGGCCCGCAACCGGGCGCTCGACCATCTGAGACGCGCTGGCCGCAGACCCCAGATAGGTGGCGACGAGGGCGACCTACGGGCCCTGCCGTCGACTTCCGACACGGCGGGTGAAGCGCTCGAATCGCTTTCCACGGACCGCGCGCTGGAGCTGATCGCGAGCCTGCCCCGCGAACAGGGGGAGGCGGTCCTGTTGCGGGTTGTGCTGGGACTGGATGCCAAGCACGCAGGGCGGGTGCTGGGCAAGCGGCCGGGCGCGGTGCGTGTCTGCGCCTACCGGGGGTTGCGGCGTCTGGCCGAGGTGCTGCGCACCGGCAGGACGCCGCAGCCGGCCATGGGCCGAGCGGCGACGGGCCGAGCGGCGATGGAGGACACCGCATGAAGGACGAACAGCGGAACCGGCTGGACGACCGCACGGCTGAGCAACTGCTCCGCTGCGGCTCGGAGGCCGCCGAGGTCGAGGAACTCCGCCCGCTGTCGGGGCTGCTGCAGGTGGTGGCCACCCCGCCGGTCGTCGACGAAGAACCTGTGCCGACGGCCGGGGAAGAGGCCGCGGTGGCGGCCTTCCGGAGCGCGCCCGTCCGCAAGCTCGGCAGACGGCGGGTGGCGGGCTCGTTGAAGGCGGGTGTCGGCGCGGCGACGGCGGCGCTGCTGTTCGGCGGGGTGGCTGTGGCTGCCCAGACCGGAGCGCTGCACCTGCCCTTCTCCGGAGGGCAGAAACCGAGCCCGGGCGGAACGCGCGTCCCCGCCTCCGCACCGGCCCGGCCTTCGACCACTCCTGCGCCCGCAGGAGTGCCGGACGGCCTCGGTAGCTCCAGCGCTCCGCCCGGAGGGCGGCGGGAGGACGGTGCGCCGTCGTCCTCCGCCCCGGCGGATCCGCACGCGGCATCGCAGGCTCTGCGCGGCCTGTGCATCGCTTACCGGACGCAGCGGCAGGCGCACGGCACCCCGCATTCGTCCGGCGGACTGCGCCGCCTGGTCCAGGCGGCGGGAAGCGAGGCGGCCGTCGCTGACTACTGCGCCGAACTGCTGGGGCCGGGCGGCACCGGCGACACCAGTGACGGGAGTACGCAGGGAAGCAGCGCCGCCGGGAAGACACCGGCCAACTCGCCGAGCAGGAAGGCCAGGTGACCGTCACGGGCCGCGAGAAGCCCGACCCGTCCGGCGCCCCGAGGCGGGCCTTTCCGCCGTGAAGGCAGTGTCCGCGCGAGCAGATCGCGTCCCTTTGCAGTCCGTCAACTTCCCTGGGAGGTAACGGAGTTGGTGCATTCGCAGCGACCGCTTCAACTGCATCGCACAGCCGACCATCGCATGACGCGGGTCGGGCATCTGTGCCTGGGTGTGTTCTCGGAGTCGTTCAGTGGAACGGTGATGGAGGTCATGGGCCGTCGGGGCGGGCCAGTCCCGTCTGGTAGGCGATGACCACGAGTTGGGCCCGGTCCCGGGCGCCGAGCTTGGTCATCGCGCGGTTCGCGTGGGTCTTGGCGGTGAGCGGGGTGACGAAGAGCCGCTTGGCGATCTCGTCGTTGGACAGCCCGGCGGCGACCAGGGTGACCACCTCCTGCTCACGCGGGGTGAGGGCGGCCAGTTGCGGTGCCGCGGACCGGTCGGGTGGCGCGGGCTGGGCCAGGAAGCGGGCGATCAGGGCTTTGGTCGCGGTCGGCGAGAGCAGGGAGTCGCCCGCGTCGACCACCCGGATCGCGTCGAGAAGTTCGTCAGGGTTGATGCCCTTGCCGAGAAAGCCGCTCGCCCCGGCGCGTAGTGCCTCCGCGACGTACTCGTCGTTCTCGAAGGTGGTCAGCACCAGGACCTTCACGCCCGCGAGATCCTCGTCCTCGCTGATCAGCCTGGTCGCGGCGAGGCCGTCGAGGTCGGGCATCCGGATATCCATCAGCACCAGGTCGGCACCATGGCTGCGGGCGAGTTCGACGGCTTCGCGGCCCGTCGCGGCCTCCGCGACGACCTCCATGTCGGAGGCGGAGTCGATGAGCATCCGGAAGGTACCGCGCAGGAGTGCCTGGTCGTCGGCGAGCAGGACACGGATCGTCATGGTCAGCCCTTTCGGCTGGTGCGCAGCGGCAGTTCGGCGTCGACACGGAAGCCCCCGCCGGGGCGTGGTCCGGCGGCGAGGGTGCCTCCCGCAGCCTTGGCCCGCTCGCGCATCCCGATCATGCCGTGGCCGGTGCCCGAGATGACAGGGCCGTTGCCGCGGCCGTCTTCCGGGATGCCGTGACCGTCGTCCTCGACGGCTATTCGCAGGACCTCGGTGCGGAAGTCCAGGTGGACCCGCGCCGACGCCGGGCCGGCGTGCTTGCGGGTGTTGGTCAGGGCTTCCTGGATGATCCGGTAGGCCGTCAGGTCGGCGATCGGCGGAAGCTCGCCCGGTTGCCCGGTCCGTTCGAGTGTGATGTCGAGCCCGGAGTGGCGGAAGGAGTCCAGCAAACTGTCGAGATCGGCGAGTCCGGGTGCGGGTTCGCGGGGCGCGGCCGGGTCTTCGCCGTACCGGAGCAGCCCTACGGTGGCACGCAGTTCGTCCAGCGCCGACCGGCTGGTGTCCCGGATCCGTTCGAGCGCCTGGTAGGCGTGGTCGGGGTCGCTGCGCATCAGGTGGTGGGCGACGCCCGCCTGGGCGTTGACCAGGGTGATGTGGTGGGCCAGGACGTCGTGCAGCTCTCGGGCGATGCGGAGGCGTTCCGCGGTGACGCGGCGCCGCGCTTCCTCCTCCTTGGTGCGCTCGGCCCGTTCGGCTCGCTCCATGGCGGCGGCGAGCACTTCGCGGCGGCTGCGGACGGCGTCGCCGACGGCCACCGGCGTGAGCGTCCAAGCGACCAGGGCCAGGGCCTGTGGGAGGTTCTCCAGGCCGGGGCGGAAGATCAGCGACGCGGTGATGAACGCGACGGCCGCGCTCGTGCCAACCAGCCAGGCACGACGCCGGTCGCTGCCGATCGCCACCGCGTAGAGCGCGACGGCCGTGGCGGCGGGCGTCGGCCGGGGGAGCGGGAGCAGGGCGAACTGGGCCAGGTGTATGGCCACGGTCATCGCGACCACCTGGACCGGCCAGCGGCTTCGGGCGATCAGTGGCACACAGGAGACCGCGAGGGCAGCGACGGACCGGCCGATCGGAACGTGGTCGTCGTAGGAGGTGGCGATGGCCACCGGGGTGGCCAGGACGAGGCAGCCCATCGCGACAGCCAGGTCGCGTAGGGGCGGTGGGGCCGCCCGCAGCCGCGGGCCGAGCGGGTCGATCATCTGCACTCCTTCACCGTACGCAGCCTGGCCGGACCGGGGTATGACGCCGATCCGGCCCTGCGGTGCTCACGGACTCAATGGACGAGCCGGAGGGGGCTCTCCTGCTCGGGTTCGGGGTTTGGCGGCGGCACGGGGGCCGGGTCGGGCTCGCCTTCGACCGACAGGCGCGGCAGGATCCGGTCCAGCCAGCGGGGCAGCCACCAGTTGGCGCGGCCGAAGCGATGCATGATCGCCGGGACCAGGATCATCCGCAACATCAGCACGTCGAGTACGACGGCCACCGCGAGCCCGATGCCGAACTCCGAGATCAGGCGTTGGCCGCCGAAGATGAAGGCGGCGAAGACACAGGCCATGATCGCGGCCGCCGCCGTGATGACCTGCCCGGTCTCGGCGTGCCCGACCCGGACGGCTCGTTGGTTGTCCCTGGTGTGCGTCCACTCCTCGTGCATCCGGCTGATCAGGAAGACCTGGTAGTCCATCGAGAGCCCGAACAGGATCGCGATGATCATCACGGGGGCGATGGCGTCGACCGGCCCCGCGGCGCCCGCGCCGAGCGCGTCGGACCCCCAGCCCCACTGGAAGACCGCGACGATCGCCCCGAAGGCCGCCCCCATCGTCAGCAGGTTCATCGCCACGCCGATCAGCGGTACGAGCAGGCTGCGAAAGGCGATCATCATCAGCAGGCCGCCCAGACCGATGATGATGGCGAGGAAGACCGGCAGCTTGGAGGTCAGCACGTTCGCGAAGTCGTCCGAGCTCGCCGTGGCGCCGCCGACATAGACCTGAAGGCCGCTGCCGTGTTCGGCCTGCGGGATCACCTGGTCGCGCAGGTGCGTGATCAGGTCGGAGGTCTGGACCGACTGCGGAGAGGTGGTGGGAACGACCCGGACGGTGCCGACGCTCTGTCCCGGCTCCATCGGTGCCGCGGCCACCTGTGCCACGCCCTCCGTACCCTTCACCTCGGCGACCAGATGGCTCAGCGCCGCCTTGTCCTGCGACGTGGGTGCCTTGGCCACCAGCAGCAGCGGGCCGTTGAAGCCCGGCCCGAAGCCCTGGGCCATCAAGTCATACGCCTGACGCGTGGTGGTGGTCTTCGGGTCATTGCCCGCGTCCGAGCTGCCCAGATGCAGTGAGAACGCAGGCAGTGCGACCGCGCCCATGACCAGCACCGCGAGGATCGCCTTGCCGATGGGACGGGCCTGGACCGTGTGGGCCCAGCGGGCCCAGACCCCGGCTCGGTGCGCACCTTCCGGGGCGTTCCCGGTCGTCGAGCCGTGCCCGGCCAGCTGCCGACGCTGGCGGCGGCTGAGCACCCGCAGCTTCAGCACACCGAGCAGGGCGGGCAGGAGCGTGAGGGCGGCCAGCACCGTGAGCGCCACCGTCAGCGCGGCGGCGGCGGCCATGCCGCTGAGGAAGCTGATGCCCAGGATGAACATGCCCAGCAGCGCGGTGACCACCGTCAATCCGGCGAACATCACGGCGCGGCCCGAGGTGTTCAGGGCCCTGGCCACCGAGTCCTCGATGTTCAGCCCCGCCATCAGGCCCTTGCGGTGGCGGTTGACGACGAACAGTGCGTAGTCGATGCCGACGCCCAGGCCGACCAGGATGCCCAGGGTTGGCGCGTTGGAGTCGATGCTCAGGGTGTGGCTGAGCAGCCCGGTGCCGAGCACACCGGCGGTTACACCGGCGGCGGCGGTGAGGACGGGCAGGGCAGCGGCCCCGGCGGAGCGGAAGAGCAGCATCATGACGATCAGCGCGGCGACGATGCCGACGATCTCGCTGGTCCCGCCCACCGACCGCTGACTGTCGGTGACCGCCTGCCCGCCCATCTGCACGTCCAGACCGCTGGTACGGGCCTGCTTGGCCAGGTCGACCACCTTGTTGACGTCGTTTGTGGAGACGTGCTGCGCATCGTCCTTGAAAGTCACCTGGGCGTAGGCGGTACGGCCGTCCTTGCTGATCTGCGTGGCGCCGTGCGGCGTGAAGGGGCTGACCACCGAGGCGACCCCGGGGCTGGTGGAGATCCGGTCCAGTGTCTGGACCATCCGCTCCTCGTTCGCCTTGTCCTTCACCGAGCCAGTGGTGGTGTGCCACACCACCGTGTCGGTGTCGCCCGCCGCGGCCGGCATGGTCGACTTGAGCAGATCCATGGCCTTGCTGGATTCGGTGGCCGGAAGCGACACGCTGTCGTTGTAATGGGTACCGAGCGTCGCAGAGCCCGCTCCCAGGCCCAGCAGCAGTCCCAACCACAGCAGGACGGTAACGAACCGGTGCCGATGGCACCAACGAGCAAGCACGGACATCGAGCCTCCTGGGGCTTCAGGTATCAACAGGTGCGCAGCCCCAGCAGGGGCGGACGGGGCAACCGGCAACGGCTGCTCATCGCGCCGAGGAGCACCAGCGGGCGCAGCCCATCCGGCGGCACCTGTCCGGTCCCGCGGCCCGCGATCGTCCGGGTGCTCCTTGCGGCACGTCCACCGTGCCGTCTCGCCCGGACGCTGTCGTCGCGCGTCCGCAGACTCTTGGCCTACCGCAAACGCAGTACGGAGCCAGCGGCGAATACCACCAGCACAGATGCCGACCGCCGGAGCTCGCTGGTCGCGCCGGGTGAGGCGCACGGGGCCGAGAACGCCAGGGTGTGCAGGGCGTCAGCGTGCCGGTCGTCGCGGCGGACCACCGGGCGTAGGCGGTGTGACTCTCGCCGGAGACTCGGGCAGGCACAGGTGCCGCTCGCGCGGCGCGGTGCGCAAGGGATCAGGGACGTGGGCGCGCGGGCCTGATGGATCCGGTACTCACGCCGCCACGACGAGCGGTCTGGCCTTCCGGCCGACCAGCAGGGCACGGCCTCACCCCCGAAGGCCACCGCTACCGGTCGGGGGAGCACGCCCTGCCGGCGGCTACGGCTCCGAGTCTCCACGGCCCAGCAGCGCGCATTAGGTGGCGGCGTGTTGGGCGATGTGGTCGCGGTACTCGCGCAGGGCGCGTGCGCTGTTCCAGCCGAGGGCGCCCACCACGCGGCCGTCTGCGTAGTAGAGCGCGACGAATTTACGGGCCTGTGGATCGCCGTCGACGAATTCGACCCGGGCGTCAGCAGGGCACCAGCCGTGGATTTGGACCTTGGCGTCGTACTGGTCGGTCCACCCGAACGGGATCGGCGCATAGGGCACCGCGCCGTCCGGCCCTGTGAGCAGGTTCTTGGCGGCGGTGATGGCCTGTTGGGTGGCGTTGGTGCGTTGTTCGAGGCGGACTCGGCCGCCGACTGCGGGATGTGGCCAGTTGGCGACGTCTCCTGCCGCGTACACCCTGGGTGCGGCTCGGCAGTTGACGTCGCACAGCACCCCGTCGCCCAGCGGGAGCCCGGAGGTGGCCAGCCACTCGGTTGCGGGAACCGATCCGATCGCGACCACGACCACGTCGGCGGGCAGCCGTGTACCGTCGTCGAGCGCCACCGCGGTGACCCGCCCGTTCTCGCCGATCATGCCGGTGACATGGCGGCGCATGCGCAGGCGGACACCATGGTCGCGGTGCATGTCACCCACCAAACCGCCCACCAGTGTGCCGACTTGTCTGGCCAACGGCGTGGGTTCGACGTCGACGAGTGTGACGTCCAGGCCGAGACCGCGTGTGGTGGCGGCGATCTCGCTGCCGAGGAATCCGGCACCGATCACCACGACGCGGGGCCCGGCCAGCAACTGTGCGCGCAGCGTCAGGGTCTCGTCGAGGGTGCGCAGCACGTGCACGCCGGCCAGTTCGTGCCCGAAGGGCAGACGGCGGGGGCGCAGGCCGGTGGCGATGATCAGTCCGTCGTATCGCAACCGGTACCCGTCCGCCAGGGTGACGGCACGTTCCGCCGTGTTCAGGCTGGTCGCCCGGCAGCCCAGTTTCATGGTCAGGCGCAGCCGTTGGATGTCGGGGGCCTGACGCAGGGTGGTCTGGTGCGGTTCCCAGGCGCCGGCCAGTACCTGTTTGGACAGCGGTGGCCGGTCGTAGGGTGGCCGCAGTTCGTCGCCGACCATGGTCAGTGTCCCGGTGAAGCCCTCGCGCCGCAGGGCGTCGGCCGCGGTAAGGCCCGCGGCCGACGCGCCCACCAGGACGATGTGGTCCATGGTGGGCACTACTCCACCACCTCGATCGCCAGCGCGGGGCAGCGGGCGGCGGCGTCCTTGACCTGGGGCAGCAACGCGTGCGGCGGGAGGGCGTTGAGCAGTACGACGATGCCGTCCTCGTCCCGCTGGTCGAAGACGTCAGCGGCAGCCAGCACGCACTGGCCCGCGCCAACGCACTTGCCCTCATCAATGATGATCTTCACGGCGATTCTCCGCGTGGTGTGTGGTTCGACGATTCGCTTGTTTTGTGCTGGCCTTACCAGGTCACGGGCAGCTCGTGGACGCCGTAGACGAGCATGTTGTCGCGCATGGGTATCTGCTCCACCGGAACCGCCAGACGCAATGTCGGGAACCGCTCCAGCAGCGCGGACAGAGCCGCCTTCATCTCCACCCGGGCCAACTGCTGACCGAGGCACTGGTGGATACCGTGGCCGAACGCCAGGTGCGGGCTGTACGGCCGGCCCACATCCAACTGCTCAGGGGCGTCGGCGAAGTGCGTCGCGTCCCGGTCCCCGGATGACAGGGAGGCGACCACCAGGCTGCCTTCCTTGATCTGGTGGCCGTGCAGCTCCACGTCCTCCAACGCGGTGCGGCGCAAACCAAACTGAATAACCGTCAGATAGCGAAGCAGCTCCTCAACCGCGCTGTCCATCAGGGATGCATTGGCGCGCAAGGCCGCCAGCTGATCGGGGTTGCGCAGCAGGCACATGGTGCTGAGTGCGATCATGTTCGCGGTCGTCTCGTGCCCGGCGATCAGCAGCAACACCCCGACACCGGCCAGTTCCTCGTCGGTCAGCTCTCCGGAGCGCACCAGGTCACTGAGGATGTCGTCGGTGGGGTTCTCCCGCTTGGCGACCACCAGTTGGTGGATGTACCCGCGCATCGCCTTCTGGGCCTGCTGGAATTCCTCGGCGCTCGCATCGATCCGGACGATCGTGGCCGAGTTCCGCTGGAACTCCTCACGGTCGGCGTAGGGCACCCCGAGCAACTCGCAGATCACCAGCGAGGGAACCGGCAGCGCGAAGGCTTGGACGAGGTCGACCGGGCCTTCGGCTTTGGCCATCGCGTCCAACTGCTCGGCGACGATCCGCTCTACCGCCGGGGCCAACTGCCGCATCCGGCGCACGGTGAACTGCCCGGCGAGCAGCCGCCGGAACCGAGCGTGCTCCGGCGGGTCCATCATGATGAACATCCCAGGAGCAGGCGGTGGCACCGGTGCGTCCTGTGCCGCAGGGGCCCCGGCTCGCATGATGCGGCGCTTCGCGCTGAACCGCGGATCGGCGAGGACGGTTCGCACGTCTTCGTACCTGGTGACCAGCCAGCCTGTGGCGCCGTCCGGGAAGGTCACCTGTGTGATCGGGTCCTGCTCGCGCAGCGCCCGGTACTCCTCCGGCGGGTCGAAGGGACAGGTGCGCACTGTGGGCTGCGTCGTGGTGGATTGGGTGTTCGTCACGGAAGAGTCCTTTCCAAACGGAGGGGTGTCTCGATGTTCATGCGGTCGTTGGTGCCGCAGCGGTGGTCACCGAGGGCGCGCCGGTAGACGCGCCAACCGAGAAATACGCCGAGCGCGAGGACGAGCGGCCCGAGGGCGTCGACCGAGCCGAGGGCGACAGCCTGGCCGGACAGGAACAGCGGCAGCTGGATCGCCAGCGTCAGGAGATTTCCGGCGAGGACGACCAGGCTGCCTTTGGCGAATGCCCGGCGCCGCACCCGGCACCGGCGCCAGCCGGTCCGCTCCTTCGTGATCAGACCGGTAACCACGCCCATCAGCGGCCATCCCAGCAACAGCGTCACGGCGTTTACCACGGCCATCGCGCAGTGCCCTATCAAGCTCGGCAGGAAGAAGCTGGTGGCCTGCCCGGTCTTCGCGGCCAGCGCACCCTGGACGCAAACGAGGCCGAGGGCCGCGAGCGCGCGCCACACCGATTCCCCGCGCACCAGCCGATAGACGCAGACCCCGGCCCCGGCCGCGATGGCGAGCACCAGCGCGACGGTGAGTTGGCCAGTGAGCGCGAAGCTCACGGTGAATCCGAAGACGGGCGCGACATCGACCGCTGCCCCGCGCAGCCGACTGCGAACGGCGGCCAGGGCGACCCCATCGCCACCGGCCACACGATGTGCTGTTGGGTCCACGGCTGCTCCAGGCTCCTCGACAGACGGTGCGCTTTTAGCCGCCTGCGGCACCATCCACCGTGCCGTCCCGCCCGGAGGCTGTCGTCGCGCGTCCGCAGACTCTTGGCCTGCCGCGAACGCAGTACGACGTCGACAGCGCCTGCTACGAGCGCAGACACCGGACCGCACGCCACCAGGGCGCCGGCCGTGCAGTCACAACGGGGCGGTGCTTACGTTGCCGTCTGGTCTTTTGCCTGCGCGCGAAAAATGATGGCGATCGGCAAGGGCGGACGTTCATCGCCAGCGCGCGGCAGGCCCAGATCGTGCCAGCGGCGACGAGGCGGTCGGCGACACCTGATCCCGACCCGCACACCAGAACCCCGCTGTCGCCCAACTCGGCCTCGCGCCATGGGGTCGAGGACTGGTTCCCGCTTCAACGAGGCCCGCTACGTCCAGCCGTAGGCGGTGCACGAGCGGCAGCAGGGCATGGCGGAGAAGCCCCAGTCGGAGACAGACGCCCGAGCGACGTCTTCGGCCCGCTGGATCTGGCAGGTATCTGGCACGCCACGCCGCGAGCGGCCCAGACAACAACAAAGCCCCAGGCCACTGGCCCGGGGCTGAAGATTGGAGCGGGTGACCGGAATCGATGGGGCGTGGTCACGCAGCGAATCCTGCGGCCGCCGTCATGGCACGCAACGTTGGCTCGTAGAAGTCAAGCCATAGCGGGCACCGTGCCATGTCCGCAGGTTTCAGCGATTCCGTCGTGTACCCCAGCCTGTCGGCGGTATGTGCGCGCCGCGCACATACCGCCGGTCGGTTCAGCGGACGAAGGCGACCTCCGGGTAGTGCTGGGAGGGGCCGTCGAGCAGGGGGCTGTGTTGGTGGCGTAGTTCCTTGTCGAAGAAGGCTGCGAGGTAGACGCGTTGGACCTCGATGGCACGGTCGGGGCCGATCGTGCCGAGTGTTTGGACGAGTGAGGCGGGAGTTTGCTTGAAGGGGCCGGGCGCTTCGTGGAAGAAAGCCTCCCAGTCCAGGAAGGAGAGGTGCTCGGCGCCGCGCAGCTGCAGGTCGTACCGCTCGCCGTGCAGGTGCTTCCAGAAGGTCGCCCAGCTCCCATCGTCGTTGCGGTTGTGGTGCTGGGAACTGAACAGCAGGAAGGGGCGGTTGAGGTCCCGGGTGGTCTCCGGTCCGAAGAATTGTCCGTCCAGGTCCGCACCGGCGCGGATCCTGGAGTCCGCCTGCATGGCCGCTGGCACCGTTCCCCCGCCGAGGGAGGCGCCGAACATCCCGATCCGGTCCATGTCTATCGCGTGGGACAGCCCTTGGGGCAGACGCGCGTGGTCCACGTCCGGGTTGTGGCCGTGGTCGATAGCGGCCAGCTGGTCGATGACGAAGCGGGTGTCGGCGACCCGGACGGCGAACACTTGGGTCGCGGGGGTGCCTGGCGGCATGGTGCTCGTCTCCACCCGCCCGCCGGGAAACTGCACTTCGCTGTCCTCGTGGGTGTCGTCGATGGTGACGACCAGGTAGCCGCGGCTGGCCAGGTCTTCGACGACCGCGGTGCCCGTCGCGCGGTCTGAGCCCCGCCCGGGCGAGTACAGCAGTACCGGCAGCTTGCCGGCCGTGGGATCAACCGGGGCGCCGATGTGCCCCGCGGTGGTGGGCAGGGTCACCGTGTTCGGCGGCACCTGCATGGCGGCCAGGAGGTGCGCGGCGGCGGCGGGCTGGATCCAGGGCGCGGCAGGGTAGCGGGCGGTGTGCGTGGCCGGATACCACAGCGAGACCATCAGCTCGCGCGGCCGGCTGCCCGGCAGCCACGGATCCGTGCGGTGCGGATCGACCAGGTGGAGGTCGACGGTCCCGACCTGGTAGTGCCCGGTCGGGGCGGGGAGCGTCAGCTCACCCGGAGCGTTCGGCTTGGCCTGGGCGTTCGCTTTGGCTTGGGCGTCCGCTTTGGCTTGGGCGTTCGCTTGGGGGTGGGCGTTCGCTTGGGCTTGGGCGTTCGCTTGGGGGTGGGCGTTCGGCTTGGCTGGGCCGTTTGCCTCGGCTTGGTCGTTCACCTCGGCTTGGTCGTGCGCCATGCCCGGGTCGTTCACCTCGGCCAGGGGCACCGTCTTGGCCGTGGGTGCCGCGGCGTTCTTCCCGGCAGCGGTGGCTGATCCGATCCCGGCGGTCAGGACGACGGCCAGTGCTCCCGTGGTGCCGGCGACCCGGGCCCGCATCCGGCTGATGGGTTTTCTTCGTGCATGTTTCATGAGCAGCCCTCCCTGACGGTGTTTCGCCCCGTGATCAGTACTTGGCAGTACCCGGTGGCGACCGCGGCTGCCATGGCTGTCGCTAAGGCTCTCCGCAGTGTGAAGACTCGGGGAAAGCGCATACCTCAACTCTTTCGTGTGGGGGATACGCAGGGCATGCCATGCGCGCCTTCGCAGGTGAATGCAATGCGGGGTGGGGTCACGTACGTCTATGCCCTGAGGTAGGGAATTATTACAGCACTCGCAGCCCCTACAGCAATGATGCTCTGTCAACAGCCTTGTTTCGATGGACAGTCGGGCTTGAGAAGGCGCTACGCTGCCGTATTGATTACCCACGCTGGGTCATCAACGCGGCGGCTTAACGCCCGATTTGGCATTGGTTACTGGTGGTAGTAGCGCAAGCCGCGGCCTTTCTGTGACGCCTCGTCAACATGCCTGGTGGCCGGTTGCGCATGCGTCCAGGGTCAGTGGTGGGCGAGGCGGAGGTGGCGGCGGCGTCCGGTTGTGATGAGCTGGGCGGCGGCGGGGAACAGTCTCAGTGCGAACTCCAGCCAGAGCTGGTTCTGTGCGGCATCGTGCAGGGCAAGTTGCGCAGGCCGGTGCCGAGTGCGGCAGCCCCCTACAGGCCTGTTGATGACAACTGAAGGCAGTCCCTAGAGCTACCACTCAGTAGCCAATGCCAAATCGGTCGATAAGCCGCCGCATTGATGACCGAGAGTGGGTAATCAATACGACGGCGTAATGCCTTCTCCGGCCCTACTGCCCAGTAGGCCGAGGCTGCTGACGGAGTGTCATTGCTGTAGGGGCTGCTGGTGCTGTAATGATTCCCTCCCTTAGGACATAGACGTGCGCGGCCCCACCCCGCATTGCATTCACCTGCGAAGGCGCCCGTGGCATGCCCTGCGTATCCCCCACGCGAAAGAGTCGAGGTATGCGCTTTCCCCGAGTCTTCACACTGCGGAGAGCCTTACCGGCAGCCGCGACAACCGCGGTCGCCGTCGGACTCCTCGGAATGTGAGACCAAGACCGTTTGGGTGTCGCCTGGAGGGGTTCTGTCGCCCGATTTCGAGCGATAATCAGCCCGCTATGGCACGCGAATGGCACGCGCCCCCAAATTGGACTAGACAACAAGCAAGGCCCAGGTCTCTGACCTGGGCCTTCGTCGTGGAGCGGGTGACGGGAATCGAACCCGCGCTCTGAGCTTGGGAAGCTCATGTTCTACCATTAAACTACACCCGCGTAAGTCACCCCTCGGGGCGTCTTATCGTCGCTCACTGTACCTCATCGCTGGCCCCTGGTGCATTCGCCCCGGGGGCTTCGTCGTGTGGGGGTGGGGGTGGACGCGCGTGCGGGGTAAGGGGGTTGGGGCGTACGGTGGGGGATCGCATCCCGGGGCGTGGCGGCGGAGTGCCGCGTGAGGGGTGGGGGTGTTCATCCCCTAATGTGGCTTTTGTCCGCTGCCGCGGTTGGGCGGCAGGGCGAGTCTCGTGGGGAAGAAGAAGGGGAGCGATGGAGCGCACCGTCGTTCGTTGTGCCGATGGGCACCAGTTCAGCACCACTACGTTCCCGCTGCAGAATCTGGGCGCTGACCGGCTTGGGCCGGGGCGGTTGATCCGGTGTCCGCGCTGTGCGCGGCTGCGGCATGCGGTACCCGTGGAAACGGTTCGGCAGACGCGCTGACCAGGCGCTCCGGGGCCCGGGCCGATGGGCCGGGCCCCGGCGGTCCGCTTCTGCACGTATCCTCGTGGCGTGCTTCTCTCAGACAAGGACATCCGGGCCGAGATCGACGCCGGGCGGGTGCGCATCGACCCGTACGACGAGTCGATGATCCAGCCGTCGAGCATTGACGTACGGCTCGACCGGTTCTTCCGGGTGTTCGAGAACCACCGCTACCCGCACATCGACCCCGCGGTCGAGCAGCCCGATCTGACGCGGCTGGTCGAGCCGGATGGGGATGACGCGTTCATCCTGCACCCCGGGGAGTTCGTGCTGGCCTCCACGTATGAGGTGATCAGCCTTCCCGAGGACCTCGCCTCGCGGCTGGAGGGCAAGAGCTCGCTCGGGCGGCTCGGGTTGCTGACGCACTCCACGGCCGGGTTCATCGACCCCGGGTTCTCCGGGCACGTCACGCTTGAGCTGTCCAACGTCGCCACGCTGCCGATCAAGCTCTGGCCGGGGATGAAGATCGGGCAGCTGTGCATGTTCCGGCTGACCTCGGCGGCCGAATTCCCCTACGGGTCCGGGCGCCACGGGTCCCGCTACCAGGGGCAGAGGGGGCCGACGCCGTCCCGGTCGTATATGAACTTCCACCGGACACAGGTGTGACCGGCGTGACGAACGAGCGGGAGAACCTGACCTACCCCCTCTTCGGGCAGGCCGTGCGCGAGCTCGCACAGGCCATCGCGGACGACGGGTACGAGCCGGACATCATCCTGTCCATCGCGCGCGGCGGCCTCTTCGTGGCGGGGGCGCTCGGCTACGCGCTGGACGTCAAGAACCTGCATGTGATGAATGTCGAGTTCTATGACGGCGTCGGCAGCACGCTCGACATGCCGGTCATGCTGCCGCCGGTGCCCAACGTCGTCGACCTCAGCCAGAAGAAGGTGCTCGTCGCCGACACCGGCCGCACCCTGGAGCTGGTCCACGACTTCTGCGCCGGGCATGTCGCGGACGTCCGGTGCGCGGTGATCTACGAGAAGCCGCAGTCGCTGGTGAAGTGCGAGTACGTCTGGAAGCGGACCGATCAGTGGATCAACTTCCCCTGGAGCGTGCAGCCGCCCGTCGTGCGCCGTGCGGGCCAGGTGCTCGACGCCTGATCGCCTGACCCGGCCCCCGCCGCGCAAGCGTTACCGCGCCCTCGTCGCACGGTCGGCTACAGCGTCGGGAGCTTGAACAGGAAGAGCAGCGCGATCAGTTGGATCGACGACGCGCCCAACGCCTTCTGCCAGGGGAGGTCATGAGACTTGCTCACCATTGATGTCATCAGCGCTCCACAGGCCAGCCAGGTCGCCCAACCCAGCACCTGGACCAGGCCGTTGCCGCCGCCGAGGAAGATCGCGAACAGCAGGCGCGGCGCGTCGGTGAGCGAGGTGATCAGCATGGACAGGCCGATGGTCGGCGCCCAGCCGCCGTCGCCGCCGAACTGCCGGGCCAGCGCATGGGTCACCGCGCCCATCATCAGGCCGCTCAGTACGACCGCGACCGCGGTGCTCAGCACCCACGGGATGCTGTTGGCGAAGGTGGAGTTGAGGACGTCCTTGCGGGCGGTGTCGAAGCCGAAGACGGCCAG
Source organism: Streptomyces sp. NPDC020096 (assembly GCA_040631425.1). Lineage (GTDB taxonomy): Bacteria > Actinomycetota > Actinomycetes > Streptomycetales > Streptomycetaceae > Streptantibioticus_A. The sequence goes on along the minus strand of JBEYJY010000001.1, from coordinate 108,372 downwards.
CAGCCCGTAGACGAACGTGACGAGCAGCGCGGGGCCCCACACCTGGTAGTCGCGCATCTGCCAGAAGGTGTGGCCGGGGCGCAGGACTATGCCGCGCAGCAGTTCCTTCCAGTGCAGCCGCGGACCGGCGGGCGGGGAAGCCGACTGGCCCGCGCGGTAGGTGGCGACGTACCCGTCGTCGTACTGGTCCGCGCCGTACTGACTCGCGTTGTCGTACTGCTGGTACGAGCCCTGGCCGTACGCGTCCGGGGCCTCGCCGATCGAGAAGGCCTGGGTGTGGCCGGGGGCGTCGTGGTACCCCTGCGGCCTGCCGTACGACGTCGTCGGATCACCGAAGTACTCCGGCTGTCCGGACGGAGGCATGGGAGGCCGGTACGGCGCCTGCGGGGGCTGCTGTTGCGGGTGCGGCGGGTATCCGCCGTTCTGCTGCGTGGGACGGGGCCGCTGGGCCTCGGCCTGGCTTCGTCCGCGTCCGATCCTGAATCCTGCCACGTCCTCGAACGTACCCGTATCTGACGTTCGGCGTATCCCGTCCCTGGTTATCGGCCGGGGTTTACTACCAAGCTGTGACAAGTCCGGTCAGGCGGTTTCCGCGGGCTCCCTACGGCAACGGCCGGGACCGCGACTGAACGCGGTCCCGGCCGTATCGCTTGCCGGAGGGGGCTACTTCGCCGGTTCCGGTTCCGGCTGCTTGGCCGACGCCGGGTCACCGGCGGGCGGGTCCGACGGGGTCCTCACCGAGTCGAGCAGCAGCTGGGCCACGTCCACGACCTGGATGGACTCCTTGGCCTTGCCGTCGTTCTTCTTGCCGTTGACCGAGTCGGTCAGCATCACCAGGCAGAACGGGCAGGCGGTGGAGACGATGTCGGGGTTGACCGACAGCGCCTCGTCCACGCGCTCGTTGTTGATGCGCTTGCCGATCCGCTCTTCCATCCACATGCGCGCGCCGCCCGCGCCGCAGCAGAAGCCGCGCTCCTTGTGGCGGTGCATCTCCTCGTTGCGCAGGCCGGGCACCTTGGCGATGATCTCGCGCGGCGGTGTGTAGACCTTGTTGTGGCGGCCGAGGTAGCACGGGTCGTGGTACGTGATGATGCCCTCGACCGGCGTGACCGGCACCAGCTTGCCCTCGTCCACCAGGTGCTGCAGCAGCTGCGTGTGGTGGATGACCTCGTACTCACCGCCGAGCTGCGGGTACTCGTTGGCGATGGTGTTGAAGCAGTGCGGGCAGGTCGCGACGATCTTCTTCTTGGCCTTCGGCTTCTTCGTCGACGGATCCTCGTCGTCTTCGCCGAACGCCATGTTCAGCATCGCCACGTTCTCGGCGCCGAGCTGCTGGAACAGGAACTCGTTGCCCAGGCGGCGGGCGGAGTCACCGGTGCAGTTCTCCTCGCCGCCCATGATCGCGAACTTGACACCCGCGATGTCCAGCAGCTCGGCGAAGGCCTTGGTGGTCTTCTTGGCCCGGTCCTCCAGCGCGCCCGCGCAGCCGACCCAGTACAGGTACTCGACCTCGGTGAGGTCCTCGATGTCCTCGCCGACGATCGGGACCTCGAAGTCGACCTCCTTGACCCACGCCAGGCGCTGCTTCTTCGGCAGGCCCCACGGGTTGCCCTTCTTCTCCAGGTTCTTGAGCATCGTGCCCGCCTCGGACGGGAACGAGGACTCGATCATCACCTGGTAGCGGCGCATGTCGACGATGTGGTCGATGTGCTCGATGTCCACCGGGCACTGCTCGACGCAGGCGCCGCAGGTGGTGCAGGACCACAGGACGTCAGGGTCGATGACGCCGTTCTCCTCGGCGGTGCCGATCAGCGGGCGCTCGGCCTCGGCCAGCGCGCTCGCCGGGACGCCGCCCAGGGCCTCGGCGGAGGCCTTCTCCTCGCCCTCCATCGTCTTGCCGCCGCCCGCCAGCAGGTACGGGGCCTTGGCGTGCGCGTGGTCGCGCAGGCTCATGATCAGCAGCTTCGGGGAGAGCGGCTTGCCGGTGTTCCACGCGGGGCACTGCGACTGGCAGCGGCCGCACTCGGTGCAGGTGGAGAAGTCGAGGATGCCCTTCCAGGAGAAGTGCTCGACCTGCGAGACGCCGAACTGGTCGTCCTCGCCCGGGTCCTCGAAGTCGATCGGCTTGCCGCCGGAGACCATCGGCTGCAGCGCGCCGAGGGCGACGTCGCCGCTGGACTCGCGCTTGAACCAGATGTTGGGGAAGGCGAGGAAGCGGTGCCAGGCCACACCCATGTCGGTCTTGAGGGAGACCGTGATCATCCAGATGAACGAGGTGCCGATCTTGACCATCGCGACCAGGTAGGTCAAGTTCTGCAGCGTGCTCAGGCCGAGGCCCTTGAGGGCGGCCACCAGCGGATACGAGAGGAAGTACGCGGCCTCGTAGCCCCCGGCGTGGTGCAGCGCGCCTTCCAGGCCGCGCAGGGTCATGATGCAGACGCCGATGATGAGGATGACGGCCTCGACGAAGTACGCCTGGCCGATGTTGGAGCCCGCGAAGCGGGACTTGCGGCCTGCCCGCGTCGGCTTGCTGAGCTGCCGGATGACGATCAGGGTCAGGATGCCGAGCGTCGTGGTGGTGCCGATGAACTCGACGAAGATCTCGTACGGCAGCCAGTCGCCGATGATCGGCAGCACCCAGTCGGCCTGGAAGAGCTGACCGAAGGCGTTGACGATGGTCAGGACGAGGGTGAAGAAGCCGACCGCCACGAACCAGTGCGCGACGCCGACGATGCCCCAGCGGTTCATCCGGGTGTGGCCGAGGAACTCCTTGGCCACGGTGATGGTGCGTTGCTTCGGGTCGTCGGTGCGGGTCCCGGCGGGCACCGGCTGGCCGAGCCGTACGTAGCGGTAGATCTGCCCGATGGCTCGGGCGAACAGCGCAACGCCGACCGCGGCTAGCACCAGCGAAACGACGATCGCGGCGAGTTGCATGAGGGCTCCTCGGGCCTGCGAGAGCGGTGATTACTAAGCAGTAACTTATGTGGTCTTCCGAGATTACCCGTTTGGTGCGGACGCAGACAGCCGCTCCGTCGGTGATCTGTGTCGCCCTTCGTTCCGGGTCGGACCTCTCCTTATGCGCCGCTTACTTGCATAAGACTTGAGTCAGTTCGACTCACCTCTGTTGACACCCGCCGGGTGCTCCGGCACTCTTGAGTCAGTTCCACTCAAGTAGCTGGAGGATTCCACCATGGCACGTGCGGTCGGCATCGACCTGGGCACGACGAACTCCGTCGTCAGTGTTCTTGAAGGCGGTGAGCCCACCGTCATCACCAACGCCGAGGGCGCCAGGACCACGCCGTCCGTCGTCGCCTTTGCGAAGAACGGCGAAGTGCTTGTCGGCGAGGTCGCCAAGCGCCAGGCGGTGACCAACGTCGAGCGGACCATCCGCTCCGTCAAGCGTCACATGGGTACCGACTGGAAGATCGGTATCGACAGCAAGGACTTCACGCCGCAGCAGATCTCGGCGTTCATCCTGCAGAAGCTCAAGCGGGACGCCGAGTCGTACCTGGGCGAGAAGGTCACCGACGCGGTGATCACCGTTCCGGCGTACTTCAACGACTCCGAGCGCCAGGCCACCAAGGAGGCCGGTGAGATCGCGGGCCTCAACGTCCTGCGCATCGTCAACGAGCCCACCGCGGCCGCGCTCGCCTACGGTCTCGACAAGGACGACCAGACCATCCTGGTCTTCGACCTCGGCGGCGGCACCTTCGACGTCTCGCTGCTGGAGATCGGCGACGGCGTGGTCGAGGTGAAGGCCACCAACGGTGACAACCACCTCGGTGGTGACGACTGGGACCAGCGCGTCGTCGACTACCTGGTCAAGCAGTTCCACTCCGGTCACGGCGTGGACCTGTCCAAGGACAAGATGGCCCTGCAGCGTCTGCGTGAGGCGGCGGAGAAGGCCAAGATCGAGCTGTCCTCGTCCACCGAGACCTCGATCAACCTGCCGTACATCACGGCGTCCGCCGAGGGCCCGCTGCACCTGGACGAGAAGCTCACCCGCGCCCAGTTCCAGCAGCTCACCGCTGACCTGCTGGAGCGCTGCAAGACCCCGTTCCACAACGTGATCAAGGACGCCGGTATCCAGCTGTCCGAGATCGACCACGTGGTGCTGGTCGGTGGCTCCACCCGTATGCCCGCCGTCGCGGAGCTGGTCCGTGAGCTGACCGGTGGCAAGGAAGCCAACAAGGGTGTCAACCCGGACGAGGTCGTGGCGATCGGCGCCAGCCTGCAGGCCGGTGTGCTCAAGGGCGAGGTCAAGGACGTCCTGCTGCTGGACGTCACCCCGCTGTCGCTTGGTATCGAGACCAAGGGCGGCATCATGACCAAGCTGATCGAGCGCAACACCACGATCCCGACGAAGCGTTCGGAGATCTTCACCACGGCCGAGGACAACCAGCCGTCGGTGCAGATCCAGGTGTACCAGGGCGAGCGTGAGATCGCCGCGTACAACAAGAAGCTCGGCATGTTCGAGCTGACCGGTCTGCCCCCGGCGCCGCGCGGTGTCCCGCAGGTCGAGGTCACCTTCGACATCGACGCCAACGGCATCATGCACGTGGCCGCCAAGGACCTCGGCACCGGCAAGGAGCAGCGGATGACCGTCACCGGCGGCTCCGCGCTACCGAAGGACGACATCGACCGGATGATGCGCGAGGCCGAGCAGTACGCGGAGGAGGACCACAAGCGCCGCGAGGCCGCCGAGACCCGCAACCAGGCCGAGCAACTCGTCTACCAGACCGAGAAGTTCCTCAAGGACAACGAGGAAAAGGTCCCGGGCGAGGTCAAGACCGAGGTCGAGGCCGCCATCGCCGAGCTGAAGGAGAAGCTCAAGGACGAGGACGTCGCCGAGATCCGCACCGCCACCGAGAAGGTCGCGGCGGTCAGCCAGAAGCTGGGTCAGGCGATGTACGCCGACGCTCAGGGCGCCGGTGCGGCCGGTGCGGGCGCCGGTGAGAACGTCAACATGTCCAAGGACGAGGCGCACGACGATGTCGTGGACGCCGAGATCGTGGACGAGGAGCCGAAGAAGCGTGAGGGTGGTGCCGCGTGACGGAGGAGTCGCAGGGCTTCCCGCAGAAGCCTGCTGACGTCCCCGTCAACGCCGCGACGGCTGACGCAGACGACGCGGCGCAGGGCGCCGGGCCCGCCGAGCAGGCGGGCCCGGGCGGCCCGGCCGGGGACGCAGAGCAGAGCGCGGACCAGGACCTGGGCAAGCAGCTGGAGTCGGTGCGGGGCCAACTGGCCGAGCGCACCGCCGATCTCCAGCGCCTCCAGGCGGAGTACCAGAACTACCGCCGCCGGGTGGAGCGCGACCGCATCGCGGTCAAGGAGATCGCGATCGCCAACCTGCTGGGCGAGTTGCTGCCGGTGCTCGATGACATCGGGCGGGCGCGGGAGCACGGCGAGCTGGTGGGCGGCTTCAAGTCGGTCGGCGAGTCGGTGGAGACGGTGGTCGCCAAGCTCGGTCTGCAGCAGTTCGGCAAGGAGGGCGAGCCCTTCGACCCGCTGGTGCACGAGGCGCTGATGCACAGTTACTCGCCGGACGTTTCCGAAACCACGTGCGTGCAGATCCTGCAGCCGGGGTATCGGATCGGCGAGCGGACCATCCGCCCGGCCCGGGTCGCGGTCGCCGAACCGCAGCCCGGCGCACAGGGCAAGGAGCCCTCGGCGGGCACGGATGCGTCGGACGAGGAGAGCGGTGGCCCGGAACAGGGCTGACGCGTCGGCAGTTGAGGCAGGAGAGGAGGGACGCCGGGGATGAGCACCAAGGACTTCGTCGAGAAGGACTACTACAAGGTTCTCGGTGTCCCCAAGGACGCCACCGAGGCGGAGATCAAGAAGGCGTACCGGAAGCTCGCCCGCGAGTTCCACCCGGACGCCAACAAGGGCGACGCCAAGGCCGAGGAGCGCTTCAAGGAGATCTCCGAGGCCAATGACGTGCTGTCCGACCCCAAGCGCCGCAAGGAGTACGACGAGGCGCGGGCCCTGTTCGGCAACGGGGGCTTCCGCCAGGGCGGTGCCACCGGACCCGGCGGGTTCGGCTTCGACCTCGGCGACCTGTTCGGCGGTGCCCAGACCGGCACCGGCACCGGTACGGGCGGCGGGGGCTTCGGGGGTGGGCTCGGGGACGTTTTCGGCGGGCTGTTCGGGCGCGGCGGTACGACCCGTACGCAGCCGCGCCGCGGCCAGGACATCGAGTCCGAGGTGACGCTGAGCTTCACCGAGGCGGTGGACGGGGCCACGGTCCCGCTGCGGATGTCGAGTTCGGCGCCGTGCAAGACCTGTGCGGGGACCGGGGACAAAAACGGTACGCCACGGGTCTGTCCGACCTGTGTCGGCACCGGGCAGGTCTCGCGGGGCTCCGGCGGCGGGTTCTCGCTCACCGACCCCTGTGTGGACTGCAAGGGCCGGGGCATGATCGCCCAGGACCCCTGCGACATCTGCAAGGGCAGCGGACGGGCCAAGAGCGCGCGCACCATGCAGGTCCGGATTCCGGCGGGCGTCAGCGACAGCCAGCGGATCCGGCTGCGCGGCAAGGGCGCACCGGGCGAGCGGGGCGGTCCGGCCGGCGATCTGTACGTCGTCGTACACGTCGATCCGCACCCGGTGTTCGGGCGCAAGGGCGACAACCTGACGGTCACCGTGCCGGTCACCTTCCCGGAGGCGGCGCTCGGTGCCGAGATCAGGGTGCCGACGCTGGGCGGTCCGCCGGTGACGTTGAAGCTGCCGTCGGGCACGCCGAACGGCCGTACGCTGCGGGCCCGCGGCAAGGGCGCCGTCCGCAAGGACGGCACCCGAGGCGATCTGCTGGTCACGGTGGAGGTCGCGGTGCCGGCGTCGGTGGACGGCAAGGCGCTGGACGCGCTGGAGTCGTATCGAGAGGCGACCGCGGATGAGGATCCGCGGGCGGAGCTGTTCAAGGCCGCGAAGGGAGCTTGAGATGGACGGCCGGGGCACACGCCGCAATCCGTACGAGCTGACGGACGAGTCACCGGTGTATGTGATCTCGGTCGCCGCTCAGCTGTCGGGGCTGCACCCGCAGACCCTGCGGCAGTACGACCGGTTGGGACTGGTCTCCCCGGACCGTACCGCTGGGCGTGGCCGCCGGTACTCGACGCGGGACATCGAACTCCTGCGTCAGGTACAGCAGTTGAGCCAGGACGGCATCAACCTCGCCGGAATCAAGCGCATCATCGAGCTGGAGAACCAGGTGGCCGCGCTGCAGGCGCGGGTCGCCGAGCTGCAGAGCGGACTTGAGGGCGCGGCCGCCGCGATGCGGCAGCGTGAGGCCGCAGTGCACGCCTCGTACCGCCGGGACCTGGTCCCGTACGAGGACGTTCGGCAGGCCAGCGCGCTGGTGGTGTGGCGGCCGAAGCGGCAGGACTGACGCCGCGGTGTCGGCTCTTGCGATGGGGCCCGGGGGCTTTGCCCCCGGGCCCCATCGTTTGGCGGAGGTGTTCAGCGGAAGTGGCCCATCGCCGAGGTGAGTGCCACCTCGATCACCACCCGGTCCGGGTTCGGCGTGGTCCTGCGCTGGTAGCGCTCCTCGTAGCGGCGCACCGCCTCCGCGACGGCGGCCGGGTCGGTGGAGACCGTGGCCACGCCCTCCAGGGTGGACCAGCGGCCGCGGTCGACCTGGCAGAGGGCGACGCGGGCGCCTTGGGCGCCCGCGTCGAGGACGTTGCGCACCTTGACGCTCTGCTTGCGGGTGATCACGCGGGCCAGGCCCGCTTCCGGGTCGTAGGTCGCGCCCACCGCGACGACGTGGGGGGTGCCGTCGGGGCGGGGGGTGGTCAGCGTGCAGTAGTGCGCTTCGCGCCAGAAGTCGAGGAGCGCCGGGTGCTCGGGGTTGATCGGCATTCGGGGATTTTCCCACCCGCCCGCCCCACGGACCCCATCCCGGTTTTCAGCGCAATGTTGAGTGCTATCGACTCAACTTGTCTTATGCTTGATATGGCATGGACGATGGCAAGGCCATAGAGGAGGTCCGCGCACGTGAACGCAGAGCTGACCAACAAGAGCCAGGAGGCGCTCAGTGGCGCCAACAGTCGGGCGGTGTCCGCGGGGCACGCGGATCTGACCCCCGCGCATCTGCTCGCCGCGCTGCTTGAGCAGCCGGAGAACGACAACCTCAAGGACTTGCTGGCCGCTGCCGGTGCCGACCCGGACGCCCTGCTGAAGGGCGCGAAGGCACAGCTGGACGCGCTGCCCACGGTGCAGGGCTCCACCGTCGCCCCGCCGCAGGCGAGCCGCGACCTGCTCGCGGTGATGGCCGACGCCTCACAGCGCGCCCGGGAGCTGGGGGACGCGTACGTGTCGACCGAGCACCTGCTGATCGGGCTGGCCGCCAAGGGCGGAACCGCCGCCGAACTGCTGGACCGCCAGGGCGCCACGGCCGCCGAGCTGCTGGACGCCTTCGAGACCGCCCGCGGAGGCACACGCGTGACCACCCCCGACCCAGAGGCCACCTACAAGGCACTGGAGAAGTACGGCACCGACTTCACCGCCGTCGCCCGTGAGGGCAAGCTCGACCCGGTCATCGGGCGGGACAACGAGATCCGGCGGGTCATCCAGGTGCTTTCGCGTCGCACCAAGAACAATCCGGTGCTGATCGGTGAGCCGGGTGTCGGCAAGACCGCCGTGGTCGAAGGGCTGGCCCAGCGGATCGTCAAGGGCGATGTGCCGGGGGCGCTGAAGGACAAGCGGCTGGTCCAGCTGGATCTCGGGGCGATGGTCGCGGGTGCGAAGTACCGCGGTGAGTTCGAGGAGCGGTTGAAGGCCGTGCTCGCCGAGATCAAGGAGAGCGACGGCCGGATCATCACGTTCATCGACGAGCTGCACACCGTGGTGGGCGCCGGTGCGGGCGGCGACTCGGCGATGGACGCGGGCAACATGCTCAAGCCGATGCTGGCCCGCGGTGAGCTGCGGATGGTCGGCGCGACCACGCTGGACGAGTACCGCGAGCGGATCGAGAAGGACCCGGCGCTGGAGCGCCGGTTCCAGCAGGTGCTGGTGGCCGAGCCGAGCGTCCAGGACACCATCGCCATCCTGCGCGGCCTCAAGCCGCGGTACGAGGCGCACCACGAGGTGCGGATCGCCGACTCCGCGCTGGTGGCCGCGGCCAACCTCTCGCACCGCTACATCACCTCCCGCTTCCTGCCCGACAAGGCCATCGACCTGGTCGACGAGGCCGCCTCGCGGCTGCACATGGAGGTGGACTCCTCGCCGGTGGAGATCGACGAACTCCAGCGCGCCGTCGACCGGTTGCGGATGGAGGAGGAGTCGCTGCTGGCGATCTCCGGCGCCAAGGACAAGAAGGCGAAGAAGCAGGCCGAGAAGGAGGAGGCGCTCGCGCCCGACGCCCGCGAACGCCTGGACGCCCTGCGCAAGGCGCGCGAGGAGAAGGAAGAGGCACTGCGCGGCCTGACCGCCAAGTGGAACAAGGAGCGTGAAGTACACAACCGGGTCGGTGAGTTGAAGAAGCGGCTCGACGAGCTGGAGAGCGAGTTCCAGCGCGCCGAGCTGAAGGCTCCCGAGACCGGCGACTGGGTCACCCCCGGCCGGATCAGGACCGAGCAGATCCCGCAGGCCGAGAAGGAACTGGCCGAGGCGATCGAGGCGCAGCGGCAGCTGGAGGGCATGGTCGGCGAGGAGGTCACGCCCGACGACATCGCCCAGGTCGTCGCCGCCTGGACCGGGATCCCGGCCGGACGCCTGCTGGAGGGGGAGACCCGCAAGCTGCTGCGCATGGAGGACGAACTGGGCAGGCGGCTGATCGGGCAGGCCGAGGCCGTGGCCGCGGTGTCGGACGCCGTACGCCGCTCGCGCTCCGGCATCGCCGACCCCGACCGGCCGACGGGCTCGTTCCTCTTCCTCGGCCCGACCGGTGTCGGCAAGACCGAGCTGGCCAAGGCGCTGGCCGACTTCCTGTTCGACGACGAGCGGGCCATGGTCCGCATCGACATGAGCGAGTACGGCGAGAAGCACTCGGTGGCCCGGCTGGTCGGCGCCCCGCCCGGCTACGTCGGCTACGAGGAGGGCGGCCAGCTCACCGAGGCGGTGCGGCGGCGCCCGTACAGCGTGGTGCTGCTGGACGAGGTGGAGAAGGCGCACCCCGAGGTCTTCGATGTGCTGCTCCAGGTACTGGACGACGGGCGGCTGACCGACGGCCAGGGGCGGACGGTGGACTTCCGTAACACCATCCTCATCCTCACCTCCAACCTTGGTTCGCAGTACCTGGTGAACTCCGAGCTGACCGCGGCGCAGAAGCGGGACGCCGTGCTGGAGACGGTCCGGGCGTCCTTCAAGCCGGAGTTCCTCAACCGGCTGGACGACATCGTGGTCTTCAGCGCGCTGAACGAGGACGAACTGGCCAGGATCGCCGGACTCCAGCTGAACCGGCTGCGCGACCGCCTCAAGGACCGCCGCCTGGAGCTGGACGTCACCGACGAGGCACTGGCCTGGCTCGCCAAGGAGGGCAACGACGCGGCCTACGGTGCCCGGCCGCTGCGCCGCCTGGTGCAGACCGCCATCGGCGACCGGCTGGCCAAGGCGATCCTCGCCGGTGAGGTACGCGACGGCGACACGGTTCGTGTGGACCGCGAGGGTGAAGGGTTGACCGTCCAGCCCGCCCCATGAGGACAGGGCTTGCCAGACCGGGGCCGGGATGGGGGAGGATGGCGGCAATCGTCGCGAAGGGAACCACACGGTGAGCATCGACCCGTCCTCCATCCCGAACTTCGGCCAAGGCCAGGGCCAGGGGCCGTCCGACCAGCCCCCCGCCGGCCCGCCGGGAGGGGGAGTGATCAGGCCGGACCAGGACCTGGTGAAGCAGCTGCTCGAACAGATGGAACTGAAGTACGTGGTGGACGACGAGGGCGACCTCGCCGCGCCGTGGGAGGACTTCCGGACGTACTTCATGTTCCGCGGCGAGGGCGACCAGGAGGTCTTCGCGGTCCGCACCTTCTACGACCGCGCGTACTCCATCGAGGACAAGAACAAGCTGCTGGAGATCGCCGACGGCTGGAACCGGCAGACGCTGTGGCCGAAGGTCTACTCGCACACCCACGACGACGGTTCGGTCCGGCTGATCGGCGAAGCCCAGATGCTGCTCGGCCTCGGGGTCGGCCTGGAGCACTTCGTCTCCTCCACGGTGAGCTGGGTGCGCGCCTCGATCGACTTCGACCGGTGGGTCACCGAGCAGCTCGGTCTGGAGAAGGACGCCGAGTCCGACGGCGAGGACGGCGACGACGGCGAGGGCTGACCAGCCCTCGCCGGACGGCGGCTGGCCTTTGACTGGCTGCGGCCGGTCCGCGCCGTCGGGGTTGCTCGCCGTCGCGGCGGATGATGCCTGCCGCCGCGACGGCGAGTACCCCCCAGGGCGCGGACCGGCGGTCATGCGATGACCGCGACCCACGGGCGACCCCGTGGCGGAAATCCGCCGGAAGGGCTAAAGCGCCAGCGGCGCGATGGTGAGCAGATACGTTCCGTAGAAGAACGAGAACCCGGCCAGTGAGATGACCGCGACCCAGGCGGTTCGCGGCCGGGCTCTGGCCAGCGCGATCGCGGCCGGGATCAGCAGCGGGAACGCGGGCATCAGGAAGCGCGGCTTGCACTGGAAGAAGCCCGCACCGCCGATGCCGATCAGCATCAGCACCCCGCAGTACGCCAGCAGCGCCACCGGAATGCGGTCGGTGATGCACAGCGCCAGCAGGATCACCGCGGCCGCCACGATGGCGGCCGCGACGTAGTACGCGAAGTAGTCGGTGCCGGTCACCAGGTGCTTGAAGAAGCGCAGCGCGCTCCACCCGAAGTCGAAGCGCGAGCCCCAGCGCGCCTGGACCTTGAAGTAGCCCTTGATGTCACCGGTCTGCCAGCCGACCCACAGCACATAGCCGAACCAGCCGAGCGGCGCGATCGCCGCGCCCAGCCAGGCCCGCCAGTCGACGGGCTTGCCCGCCTTGCGGCGGCGCCAGTAGTCCATGGCCACGCCCGCGACCACGGCGGCGGCCACCGCCACGCCGTTGGGCCTGGTGCAGCCCGCCAGGGCGGCCAGCGCGCCCGCGTAGAGCCAGCGGCGGGTCAGTACCGCGTAGAGCGACCAGGCGGCCAGCGCGGTCATGACCGGCTCGGTGTACGCCATGGTCTGGATGATCGCGTGCGGCAGCAGCCCGTAGAGCAGCACCAGGGCGATGCCGACCCGGCGGCTGTAGAGCCGGGCGCCGATCAGGTAGATCGCCCACACCGACAGCAGCGTGGCGATCCAGGCGATCAGGATCGCCACGTTGATCACGCCGATCGGGATGACGTACGAGACCACCCGCACGGTCATCGGATACAGCGGGAAGAACGCCAGGTCGTTGTAGAGGATCGTGTGCTGGGTGGCGGACGGGATCAGCGTCCCGTAGCCGTACTCGGCCACCCGGAAGTACCAGCGCGCGTCCCAGGCGAGGCCCAGGATGCTGCGCGGATGCTGGCCCGCGTACCACGCGTACGCGGACAGGAACAGCAGACCGGTTGCCCGAACCGCCGCATACACCATGAGTGCGGGCGCCGCACGCCGCAGTGAGGCCCTCGCCCGCTCAATGCGGGAGCGGACCTCGGGTCTGGGGGCGGAGGATCCTCCCGTCGTGGGACGAGGAGGGGTCGAGACCGGCTCGGCCGTATACACCTGTTCCGCTCCTCCCGGGGCGACCGTTCATCGGCACCGTACTTGACGACAAGCTTGAATGACTCTGTTCTTGCGCGCATTGTCGGGTTGTACGGGTCCGTCGTGCCGAGTAGCGCCGCAATCCACCCCCACGGGTGAAAGACGATCGAAAGTCAGGATGGGTTGCCTCAGGAGCGTAGCTGCTTCAGACGCGAGATCGCATCGTTGAGCACCTCTGTTCGCTTGCAGAACGCGAAGCGTACGAAGGGAGTTCCCCTTTCCTTCGTGTCGTAGAACACGGCGTTGGGGATCGCGACCACCCCGCAACGTTCGGGCAGGGACCGGCAGAAGTCGAATCCGTCCGTTGCGCCGAGTGGGCGAATGTCGGTGGTCACGAAGTAGGTCCCGGCCGGGCGGAAGACCCCGAACCCGGCCTCCGTCAGGCCGCGCGCCAGCAGGTCCCGTTTGGTCCGCAGACCGTCCGCGAGGTCGCGGAAATAGCTGGTCGGCAGCCGCAGCGCCTCGGCCACCGCGTATTGGAACGGTCCCGCGGAGACGTACGTCAGGAATTGCTTCGCCGTTCGCACGGCGTTCACCAGATCGTGTGACGCGGTAACCCAGCCGACCTTCCAGCCGGTGAACGAAAACGTCTTGCCCGCGGAGCTGATGGTCACAGTTCGGTTGCGCATTCCTGGGAATGCGGCGATCGGAAGGTGTTCCCCGTCGAAGATCAGATGCTCGTAGACCTCGTCGGTGATCACCAGAAGATCGCGTTCGACGGCCAGTTCGGCGATGGCGGTCAGCTCGGTGCGAGTCAGTACGGTGCCGGTCGGATTGTGCGGCGTGTTGAGCAGGATCAGCCGGGTGCGGTCGGTGACCGCGGAACGCAGCTCGTCCAGGTCCAGTACGAACCTGGAGTTGTCCGGACGTAGCGTGACCGGTACCCGGGTGCCGCCCGCCATCGCGATGCAGGCGGCGTACGAGTCGTAGTACGGCTCCAGCGCGATCACCTCGTCGCCCGGCTCGACCAGGGCGAGCAGCGCGGCCGCGATCGCCTCCGTCGCACCCGCCGTCACCAGTACCTCGGTGTCCGGATCGAACTCCAGCCCGTAGCGGCCGCTCTGGTGCTCCGCGATGGCGGTGCGCAGCTCGGGTACGCCGGGGCCCGGCGGGTACTGGTTGCCGCGGCCGTCCCGCAGTGCCCGCACCGCCGCCTCGCGCACCTCCTCGGGGCCGTCGGTGTCAGGGAAGCCCTGGCCGAGGTTGATGGACCCGGTGCGGACGGCGAGGGCGGACATCTCCGCGAAGATCGTCGTGCCGAAACCGTCAAGGCGCCGATTGAGCAGTGGCCGAGTCATGCCAGCTATCCTCCGGCGAACCTCTGGACTTCCTCAACTCCTCATTACCGGCGCGCCGTCGCGGGCATGAGCTGAATCACACGACGGAGCGCCTCGCTTCGGGGGAGCAGGGGAAGGTGAGGTGGGCGGCATGCCCTTCTTGGTGGGACTGATCATCTGTGGGTGTATCGCGTTCGTGGTGATCGCGGCCATCGCGTCGGCCTCCCGGCCGGGGCCCGGTGGTGCGCGGAACCGGCGGGGGCGCACCGGATCGCCGGGTGTTCCGTCGAGGGCGAGCTGGTGGGCGGGCGACGCCGGCGGCACCCTGGACCCGGGGAGCTCTGGCGGGCACCACCACCACCATCACCACCACTCCTCCTGCGGCGGCGGCCACCACTCGTCCTGCGGTTCGTCGTGCGGCGGCGGGGGGCACCACTAGAGCCGGACGGGCCGGCACGCGGGGGAATTCGGGGCGCGGAGCAAGGTGTAGGTGGCACAACTGCTCGCGGCGTATGCCGCTTCGCATATGCGCCGGGCGGGGCACGGACCCGACCGGGAGCGGATGTGGTGAACACCTGAACTGGTACGTGCCCGTGGGGATGTAAACCGCACCTGAATGGGTAAAAACGCTACGCGCGCTACGAAATTCATGATTCCGTATTGGTTCCCGGACCCCCCGTGGACACGAACCGGCGGACGTCCCCTTGGGCCGGTCCTCCACGTGCCCTCTCCCGCGTTCCCGCGGGGGAGCCAGGGGGGCGGGCCGGCCCACCAGCCCCTGCGTGAACCCTCGCGTGCTTGCGGAGCCGACCCATGCTCAGGACTCTTGAGACTGCCTATATCGACACCCGCGCCGGGGACCTCGCCTGGCGGCTGGGCAAGGAACCCCTGCCCGCGCTCGCCGTCGTCGACCTCGAACTCGATTTGGGGCCCGGTCCGTCGCGTGCCGCTGGCAATTCCCGTATTCAGGTGCAGATGCGGCTGCTTGGGGCCTCGCACCAGGTGCTGCTGGACGCCGACGACGGCGGCTGTTCGGAGACCGTGGCCTGTATGCCGGGGAGCAGGACACCGCTGCCGCTGGGCGTCGCCGAGCGCGTCGGGGACTGGGAGTACGAGTTCGCGGCGCGGGTGGAGACCCTGTCCCGCGGCTCGTTCGCGGGCCGCGCCCAGGAGTTGCTGGCCCTGGTCGCCGACCATCCGCACGGGCTCGCCGGGCGCTTCCCCGGCGATCCCAACGCTTTCACCGCGATGCTCGTCCAGCGCAACCCGGACGGCAGCCGGGACGGGGGCGAGGTGCACTGGCGTACCTGGCACGCGTACCCGACGGAGGGGCGGCTGGTGACCACGAGGTCACGGGTGACGGGGCTGCGGTGAGCGCCTCCGCCGGGTGTTGCGCGGGGCGCGGTCCGCATGGCGGCCGACCGTCAACGCGCCGTGGGGGACGAGGAATTGCACCCCTGTGGGTGACCGGAGCAACGCGCAGAGTGACGTAGCGTGCACTCATGATCGACGTGCCCCCGTCTCTTGCCCGGCTGCCGGTACCGGTCAGCCTCGGGCGCGCGCTGGTGCTTGGCTCGGTCTTCGTCTGCGCCGCCTGCGGACTCGTCTACGAACTCGAACTCGTCGCCCTCGCCTCGTACTTGGTGGGTGACTCGGTCACCCAGGCGTCCGTCGTGCTGTCCGTCATGGTCTTCGCGATGGGGGTCGGCTCGCTGCTGGCCAAGAGCATCCGGTGCCGGGCGGCCGTCGGGTTCGCGCTCATCGAGTCGTTGCTCGCGCTGATCGGCGGGCTGTCCGCGATGGCGCTCTACGCGAGCTTCGCATGGCTCGGGCAGTCCAGTTGCGCGATCACCGTGTTCGCCTTCGCGATCGGGTTGCTGATAGGCGCCGAGGTGCCGCTGCTGATGACGCTGATCCAGCGGATCAGACGGCAGGACGCGGGTGGCGCGGTGGCCGAGCTGTTCGCCGCCGACTACGTGGGCGCGCTGGTCGGCGGGCTGGCCTTCCCCTTCGTCCTGCTGCCGTTCCTCGGGCAGGTGACCGGCGTACTGCTGACCGGGGCGGTGAACGCGGGGGCGGGCGCGGCGACGGTGTTCGGGCTGTTCCGACGTGATCTGAGCGGCCGGGCGCGCGGCTGGCTCATCGGTGTGAACGTCGCGGTGCTCGTGGTGCTGGCGACCGCCGCCGTGTTCGCGGGACCGTTCGAGCGCGCCGCGCGACAGGCGGTCTACGGCGGCGACGTACGGCTGGCCGTACGCACGGACGTTCAGGAGGTCGTGCTCACCGGCTCGCCCGCGGGCCGTCCGCTCCAACTCTTCCTGGACGGACGGCTGTCCGACTCCGGCCGTGACGAGTACCGCTACCACGAGGCACTGGTCCACCCCGCGATGGCGGGCCCGCACCAGCGGGTGCTGATCCTCGGCGGCGGCGACGGACTCGCGCTGCGCGAGGTGCTGCGGTACGCGGACGTGGCGTCGGTGACGCTGGTCGACGTCGACGCCCAACTGGTCGGCCTGGCACGCAGTGACCCCGGTCTGACCGCGCTGAACCGTCACTCCTTGGCCGACCGCCGGGTCCAGGTGGTGACGGCGGACGCCTTCGACTGGCTGTGGGAAAGGCGCCAGCCTGGCATATACGACGTGGTCATCGAGGATCTGCCGGATCCCGGCATCTCCCGTAGCGCCAAGCTGTATTCACAGGAGTTCTACGGACTGGCCGCAGCCGAACTGGCCCCCGGCGGAAGGCTCGCGGTCCACGCGGGCTCCCCGTGCGGCCGCGCCACACAGTTCTGGACGGTCGACGCGACGATCCGCTCGGCGGCCCTGCACACCACCGACTACTGGATCCCGTCCAACGGCGCCACCTGGGGCTTCCTGCTGGCCGCCCGCCACCCCGTCGAGGTACGCCTGCCTGCCACCGCACCACACCTGCGCTCCCTGACCCCCCAGTCCCTGCACGCAGCCGTCCACACGGCCGCGATCTCCCGGGGCGCCGCCCCCGTACCACCCTCCACCTTGATGCGGCCCCGGTACGGGGGGTAGGCGATCACCTGTTGTCTTCCCGCGCTTACGGGGGCGGAGCCCCTCAGGAGCGGGGTCCGGGGCGGAGCCCTGGAGAACGGGGTACCGGGGCGGAGCCCCGCAGCCAAAGGGCGGGCGGGTGGGAAAAAGCGGGGAGCCGGGCCCCCGGCCCCGAAGAAGCGCCGGGACGCTGCCCACCCCCGCAGCGTCCCGGTAGGCTCCGACAATATGGAGCACGAGGCGTACGTCCCCTTCCCGGTTGAGACCGTACGGCG
Source organism: Streptomyces sp. NPDC020096 (assembly GCA_040631425.1). GTDB lineage: Bacteria > Actinomycetota > Actinomycetes > Streptomycetales > Streptomycetaceae > Streptantibioticus_A. Next base: position 91,088 of record JBEYJY010000001.1, on the reverse strand, counting down.
GGCACTGAGCGAGCCCGATCGGGTGGCGCGGTGCGTCTCCGCGCTGCAGCGCGACGCGGCCGCCGCCGTGCCCGGCGGGCTCGCGGGGCGGCTGCGGCTGCGCATCGGGGGCTCCACCATCACGTACCGCGGCAGCCTGCGGATCGCCGCCTGCGACGGCGGCTTCGAGATCGAGGGCGAGGGCGCCGAAGCCCGCGGCGGCGGCACGGTGAAGCTGGCGCTGGTCATCGGACTCGACCCGGAGGGCAGCGGCACCCGGCTCGGCTTCTCCGGCGCCGTACAGGCGGAGGGACGGCTCACCGAGTACGACCAGCCGACGGCGGAGGCGGCCGGTCGCCGTCTGCTGGACCGTTTCGTCTCCGACCTCACCACCGATCTGGAAGCGGAACCGCCCGCCGAGTTCGCCCCACCCGCGCAGGAAGCCTCCGCGCAGGGCGTCCTGCTGCCGGACGACGTCGACGACATGGACGAGTCCGAGGACGTCGAACTCGTCGAACTGCCCGAACTGCCCGAACTGCCCGAACTCCCCGAAGCGAACGAGGAGTTGGAGCTGGTCGAGGTCGACGTACCGGAGACGCCCGCCGGTCTGGAGGACGACCCGCAGCTGCGCGACTCCGTCCCCGCCGAGGCCGCGCACGCCCGCCGCACCATGATCGGCCGCAGCGCGGAGGAGGTCGACCACGCGCCGCCGCGCGGCCGCTACGCCCCGGTGCCCGCACCGGCGACCGGCTCGGCCGCCGACACCCTGCGCTGGGCCGCACCGGCCGCCGCCGCGCTGCTGGCGTCCGCGGTCGTGGTCGGCCGGGTGCTGCGCCGCCGCCGCTAGATTCGTGCGCATGGACGAGACACCACAACCGGTCCGCCTCACGGCCGGAGACACCGAACTCACCGTGCGGCCGGACGCGGGCTGCGGTATCAGCAGCCTGCGCGTCGGCGGGACCGAACTGCTGCGGCAAGGGCCGCGTTACGGCTCATTCGTCATGGTCCCGTGGTGCGGCCGCACCGAGAACGGGCGGTTCCGCAACGGCGGGGTGACCCATCAACTGCCGGTCAACGCCGCCCCGCACGCGATTCACGGCACCGGCCGTGACGCGTCCTGGACGCAGTCGACACACGAGGACGGCACGGCCTCGTTCTTCTACGACCTCACCGACCCCTGGCCGTACGCGGGCCGCGTCACCCAGGTGTTCGAGCTCACCGAGAACGAACTGCGGATCACCATGGGCGTGGAGACGGCCGAGGATTCCTTCCCGGCACAGGCCGGTTGGCACCCGTGGTTCCTGCGCAACCTCGGCCAGGGCGGCCAGGACGCCGTCATCGACTTCACGCCCGCGTGGCAGGAGGAGCGCGGCGACAACCACCTGCCGACCGGAGCCCGGATCGACCCCAAGTCAGGCCCCTGGGACGACTGCTTCGGTATGCCGGACGGCGTCGATCTGACCCTGACCTGGCCCGGTGAGCTGCGGGTCCGGGTGACCAGCCCGGCCGAGTGGCTGGTGGTCTACGACGAGCAGCCCGAGGCGATCTGCGTGGAGCCGCAGTCGGGACCGCCGAACGGTCTCAACACCCTGCCACGGCTGGTCACCCTGATCGACCCACTGGAGATCACGACGGTCTGGGCGTGGGAGCGGCTCGGCTAATCTCATGGGCATGACTGACGCCCGTGACGCCCTGCTGCAGCAGATCAAGGACAAGGCCGTGGTGCACGGCAAGGTGATCCTCTCCTCCGGCAAGGAGGCCGACTACTACGTCGACCTTCGCCGGATCACCCTCGACGGTGAGGCGGCCCCGCTGGTCGGCCAGGTGATGCTGGACCTGACCGCCGACCTCGACTACGACGCCGTGGGCGGCCTGACCCTCGGCGCCGACCCGGTCGCCGCCGCGATGCTGCACGCCGCCGCGGCGCGCGGGCGCAAGCTCGACGCCTTCGTGGTCCGCAAGACGGGCAAGGCGCACGGCCTGCAGCGCCGTGTCGAGGGTCCGGACGTCAAGGGCCGCCGGGTGCTGGCGGTCGAGGACACCTCGACCACCGGCGGCTCGGTGCTGACCGCGGTCGAGGCGCTGCGCGAGGAGGGCGCCGAGGTCGTCGGTGTCGCCGTGATCGTCGAGCGCGGTGCCGCCCCGGCGATCGCCGAGACGGGGCTTCCGTACCTCCAGGCGTACGGCCTGGAGGACCTTGACCTGGCATGACCGGCGTCACCAGGGCATCCGGCGTCACAGCCGCTCCGCGTCTGTGACCTGCGCTTATCGATGAGGGGTTGCCGTTTCACGTGAAACGGCAACCCCTCACGCGTATGTGTGATAGCTGCCGTGTGGAGCTTGGGGCGGAGTCTGCGAAGATGAGGGCGACGATGACGTCAGCCACGTCTGTACGACACCCGCAGACCACCAAGGAGCGGACACATGCCCATCGCAACCCCCGAGGTCTACAACGAGATGCTCGACCGGGCGAAGGCAGGCAAGTTCGCCTACCCGGCCATCAACGTGACCTCGTCGCAGACGCTGCACGCCGCGCTGCGCGGCCTCGCCGAGGCGGAGAGCGACGGCATCATCCAGATCTCCACCGGTGGCGCGGAGTTCCTGGGCGGTCAGTACAAGAAGGACATGGTCACCGGTGCGGTCGCGCTGGCCGAGTTCGCGCACATCGTCGCCGAGAAGTACCCGGTCCACGTCGCCCTGCACACCGACCACTGCCCCAAGGACAAGCTGGACGGCTACGTCCGCCCGCTGCTGGCCGTCTCCCAGGAGCGCGTCGCCAAGGGCCAGAACCCGCTGTTCCAGTCCCACATGTGGGACGGCTCGGCGGAGAACCTCAACGACAACCTCGCCATCGCGCAGGAGCTGCTCGCCGAGGCCGTCAAGGCGAAGATCGTCCTTGAGGTCGAGATCACCCCGACCGGTGGTGAGGAGGACGGCATCTCCCACGAGATCAACGACGAGCTGTACACCTCCGTCTCGGACGGCATCCGCACCGCCGAGGCGCTCGGCCTGGGCGAGAAGGGCCGCTACCTGCTCGCCGCCTCCTTCGGCAACGTGCACGGCGTCTACAAGCCGGGCAACGTCGTGCTGCGTCCGTCGATCCTCAAGGAACTGCAGGTCGCGGTCGGTGAGAAGTACGGCAAGTCCAGCCCGTTCGACTTCGTCTTCCACGGCGGTTCCGGCTCGACGATCGAGGAGATCAACGAGGCCCTGGAGAACGGCGTCGTCAAGATGAACATCGACACCGACACCCAGTACGCCTTCACCCGTCCCGTCGTGGGGCACATGTTCCAGAACTACGACGGTGTGCTGAAGGTCGACGGCGAGGTCGGCAACAAGAAGGCCTACGACCCGCGCACCTGGGGCAAGCTCGCCGAGGCGGGCATGGCCGCGCGCGTGGGTGTCGCTGCGGAGAACCTGCGGTCCGCTGGCAACAAGCTGAAGTAGGCAGTCCCCGGGGGCTCCGCCCCCGGGACCCCTTGGGGCGATGCCCCGGGCCCCTTGGGGGCTTCGCCCCCCGGCCCCCACGGGGTGGTGCCCCAGCCCCCTTTGGGGGCTTCGCCCGCGGGCCTCTGAAGACGGGTTCGGGGGATGAGCCCCCCCGGAACGCTCGTCGGTTGCGGCGGATGTATGACCGCCGGTCCCGCGCCACCCGTGGTTGCTCGCCGTCGCGGCGGAAAGTTGTTGCCGCCGCGACGGCGAGCAGCCCCACGGCGTGGAAAGTTGTTGCCGCCGCGACGGCGCGAAGCGCCACGGCGTAGACCGGCGGTGCCGAACCGGCCGGAACCCGGCCATGCGCTCCCGGCCGCCACCCGGCCAAGCGTCCCCGGCCAAGCGTCCCCCGGCCGCGTGCGAGGGTGTCCGGTGGGGGCGAGGGCTGCCGGGTGGGACCGGGGGCCGAGAATCTCCCCTGGTCCCGGGCCGCGCGCGGCCCGGGACGCGGCAGACTGGGACCCATGGCCATTCACGAGAACCTGCTCGGGGGACCGCCCCCGACCCATCTGCCCGACGATCCCGAGCCGCGCGAGCTGCTCGCCGCGGGGACCGCACCGGCCGATGTCGCCGCGAAGTACCCCGCCTCCTCGCTGGTCTGGGCGCAACTCGCCGACGACGCCTTCGAAGCAGGCCGGGTCGTCGAGTCCTACGCCTACGCCCGCACCGGCTACCACCGCGGTCTTGACGCGCTGCGCCGCAACGGCTGGAAGGGCCACGGGCCGGTGCCGTGGGAGCACGAGCCCAACCGCGGATTCCTCCGCGCCCTGCACGCCCTCGGCCGCGCCGCGCAGGCGATCGGTGAGGACGAGGAGCACGAGCGCTGCGCGAGCTTCCTGCGCGAGTCCTCCCCGACGGCGGCCGACACGCTCACCTGATCCGTACGCCAAGACCTGCCCGGCCGCACTGCTGCCAGGCAGGTCTTGCCGTATCCCAGCAGTTCCCCGCATGATGCGCATGGGCCGGGCGGCACGTCGAGCGTGTGCGCGGGCCTGAGGGGACCGGGGCTCCGACGCCGATCGGGAAGGAGCAGACCGCTACCCGGTAGCGCAGATCGAGGAGACAGCGATGTCCCACAACCCCGAGCCCGAGGAAGCGGGAGCGGAGACCCCGAACCTCGACTTCGAGGGCACCACCCCCTACGAGGACTATGTGCAGGCCGACGTCCTCACCCACCTGCAGCATCCGCTCTCCGACGACCCGGGCGAGATGGTCTTCCTGGTCACCACCCAGGTCATGGAGCTGTGGTTCACCGTCATCGTCCACGAATGGCAGACGGCCGCCGAGGCGCTGCGCCAGGACGACCTGCCGACGGCTCTGTCGGCGCTACGGCGCAGCTGTTACGAGCTGGAGTCGCTCAACGCCTCCTGGAAGCCGCTCGCCCACCTCACGCCCGCCCAGTTCAACGCCTACCGCAGCGCGCTCGGTGAGGGTTCCGGATTCCAGTCGGCGATGTACCGGCGCCTTGAGTTCCTGCTCGGTGAGAAGTCCAGCTCGATGCTGGTACCGCACCGCGGCGCACCGCGGGTTTACGCCGAACTGGAGAAGGCGCTCCAGGAACCGAGCCTGTACGACGAGGTGCTCGGCTTCCTCGCGCGGCGCGGGCACCCGATCCCCGGGCAACTGCTCGGCCGCGACCTCTCGCGGCGCTACGACGCCGACCCGGCGGTGGAGCGGGTCTGGCAGCAGATCTACGCGGGCCCGCAGGACAGCGACGAAGCGCGGCTCGGCGAGGCGCTGACCGAGGTCGCCGAGCTGGTGTGGCGCTGGCGCAACGACCACCTGGTGGCGACCCGGCGCGCGATGGGCGCCAAGGCGGGCACCGGCGGATCGGCGGGCGTGGCCTGGCTGGAGAAGCGCGCCCAGAAGAACGTCTTCCCCGAGCTGTGGACGGCCCGAAGCCATGTCTGACGCACTCCTTCGACGAGCCGAACAACTTGACGGCGACGACCGCCTGGCCAAGGTCCGCGACCGGTTCGCCCTGGACGACGTCGTGTACCTCGACGGCAACTCCCTCGGCGCGCTGCCGCGCGGGGTGGCGGCCCGGCTGCAGGATGTGGTGGAGCGCGAATGGGGGCGGCTGCGCATCCGTTCATGGGACGAGAGCGGCTGGTGGACCGCGCCCGAGCGGGTCGGCGACCGGATCGCGCCGCTGATCGGGGCCGCGCCGGGGCAGGTGGTGGTCGGCGACTCCACCAGCGTGAACGTCTTCAAGGCGCTGGTCGCCGCGGTACGCATGGCGCCGGACGGCCGGGACGAGGTACTGGTCGACGCGGCCACCTTCCCGACCGACGGCTACATCGCCGAGTCGGCGGCGCGGATGACCGGCTGTACGGTCCGCCCGGTGGCGGCCGGCGACATGGCGGCCGAGGTCGGGCCGCGTACCGCCGTCGCGCTGGTCAACCACGTCGACTACCGCACCGGACGGTTGCACGATCTGCCCGGCACCACCGCCGCCGCGCACGCGGCCGGTGCGCTGGTGGTCTGGGACCTGTGCCACAGCGCGGGCGCGCTGCCGGTGCGACTCGACGCGCACCGCGTGGATGTGGCCGTCGGCTGTACGTACAAGTACCTCAACGGAGGCCCGGGCTCGCCCGCGTACCTCTACATCCGCCGTGATCTGCAACCGCGGTTCGACTCACCGCTGCCCGGCTGGAACTCGCACACCGACCCGTTCGGCATGCGGTCCGACTACGCACCGGCGGACGGTGTGCTGCGCGGCCGGGTCGGTACGCCGGAGATCCTGTCGATGCTCGCGCTGGACGCGGCGTTGGAGGCGTGGGACGGGGTGGCGATCGAGGACGTGCGCCACAAGAGTCTGGGGCTGACCGACTTCTTCCTGGAGTGTGTGGCCGAGCTCGTTCCCGACGGTCTGGTCGAGTCCGTCACGCCCGCCGACCACGCACTGCGCGGAAGCCAGGTGTCGCTGCGCTGCCGCCGTGCGGGCGAGGTGATGGCTGCGCTGGTGGAGCGGGGCGTGGTGGGCGACTTCCGCCGCCCTGATGTGCTGCGTTTCGGCTTCACCCCGCTCTACACGCGATACGTGGACGCGTTGCGGGCGGCGGGCACGCTCGCGGACGTACTGCGGTGACCCCGGAGGAAGAGGAGGCGGCGCTGTTGGCGCTGCCGCCCGCCCGGCCGGAGGAGACCCGCGGCTATGGTCCGCACCCGTCGCAGGTCATCGACTACTACGGGGCGGGCGGTGCGGGGCGCCGGGTGACCGTGCTGCACGGCGGCTTCTGGCGCGAGGCGTACGACCGCACCCATCTGTCGCCGCTCGCCGCCGAGTTGGCGCGACGCGGCTTCGCGGTCGCGCTGGCCGAGTACCGGCGGGTCGGCGGGGGCGGCGGCTGGCCCGCGACGTTCGACGATGTGGCGCGGGCGGTGGCCACCGCATGGGGCGGCGCCGACCAGGTGCTGCTCGGGCACTCGGCGGGCGGCCAGCTCGCCCTGTGGGCGGCGGCGCACAGCGGGGTCACCGGTGTGGTCGCCGTCGCGCCGGTCGCCGATCTCGGGTACGCGCGGGAGTTGGGCCTCAGCGGTGGCGCTGTCGCTGAACTCCTCGGGGCGGAGGGTGACTTGGCGGCGGTCGATCCCATGCGGCTGCTGCCGCTCACTGTGCCGACGGTGCTCCTGCACGGGACGGACGATGCCGACGTTCCCATCGAGGTCTCACGGCGCTACGTAGCCGCCTCCGGCGCGGCCCTGCACGAACTTCGGGGTGTCGGCCACTACGGGCCACTGATTCCGGGCTCTCCGGCCTTCCCGGAGCTATTGACGGCCCTGGACGAGGTGTCCTAGTGCGGTTCCGGTGGATTTCGGGCGGGGTTGCGCGGGTTCGGCACCGCCGGTCCACGCCGCGGTGCCGAGCCCGCCGCAACCCCAACCAACCCCCCCCCGCCGGAAAAGAGGCGCACCGTGGAATTCGACCCCTGGTCACCGGCGTTCGTGGCCGACCCGTATCCGGCCTATCAGCGGCTGCGCGAGCGTGGGCGCGCGATCTGGTGTGAGCCGACCAACCAGTGGTTGATCCCGCACTACGAGGACGTCAGCGCGGCGCTGCGCGACCGCCGCCTGGGCCGGACGTATCTGCACCGCTTCACGCACGAGGAGTTCGGCCGCACCCCGCCGCCCGCCGAGCACGAGCCGTTCCATGTGCTCAACGGGAACGGGCTGCTCGATCTCGAAGCCCCCGACCACACCCGGATCCGCCGGCTGGTCTCCAAGGCCTTCACACCGCGTACGGTGCAGGGCCTGGTGCCCACGGTGCAGAAGCTCGCCGCGGAACTCGTCGACGACCTGTGCGCCGAGGGCGGCGGCGATCTGCTCGCCGGGGTGGCCGAGCCGCTGCCGGTCGCCGTCATCGCCGAGATGCTGGGGGTTCCGCCCGCGGACCGGGGGCTGCTGCGCCCGTGGTCGGCGGCGATCTGCGGGATGTTCGAGCTGAACCCGGACGAGGAGACGGCCACCGCCGCCGTCCGCGCGAGCCGTGAGTTCTCCGCGTACCTGCGGGAGTTGATCGCCGAGCGGCGCACGGTCCCGGGCGAGGACCTGATCAGCGCGCTGATCGCCGCGTACGACGAGGGGGACCGGCTATCCGAGCAGGAGATGGTCTCGACCTGCGTGCTGTTGCTGAACGCGGGCCATGAGGCCACCGTCAACACCACGGCCAACAGCTGGTGGACGCTCTTCCGCCATCCGGAGCAGCTGGAACTGCTGCGTGCCCAACCGGAGTTGCTCCCCACCGCCATCGAGGAACTGCTGCGGTACGACACCCCGCTGCAGATGTTCGAGCGCTGGGTGCTGGACGACATCGAGATCGGCTCGACAACGATCCCGCGCGGCAGCGAGGTCGCCCTGCTGTTCGGCTCGGCCCACCGTGACCCGGCCCGCTTCCCCGACCCCGACCGCCTCGACCTGGCCCGCGCCGACAACCCCCATCTGGCGTTCGGCGCGGGCATCCACTACTGCCTCGGCGCGCCGCTGGCCCGCATCGAACTGGCCGCGTCCTTCGGGGCGTTGCTGCGTTCGGCACCGGGCCTGCGGCTGGTCCGTGAACCGGAGTGGAAGCCGGGCTATGTCATCCGGGGGCTGCGGGAGCTGCTGGTCGAGCTCTGAGTCACCCGAGATCCCGGCGGCGGAACGCGGCGAGTCCGGCCGCCGTCAGCACGGCGGCCAGCGCGGTGAGCCACACCAGAGGCGCCGCGGTCACCGGCGCTGACGGCACCTTGGGCAGATGGGCGAAGGCGGACAGGTCCAGAGCCCACTGGCTGAGCTTCAGCAGCGGCCCGTACAGCCCGATGGCGAGGGTCACCGATGCCACGCTCCAACTCGCCACGGCCATCCTCGGCGCCGCGCCGAAGATCAGCACCGCGATGGCGGCGACGAACAGCACCGCGGGCAGCTGGACGAGCCCAGCCCCGGCCATACGCGGCAGTTGACCGCTCACGTCGCCGACCGTCGCCCCGTAGCCGGTGCCCAGCGCGACACCGCCCACGGCCAGCAATCCGGCCGAACCGGCCGCGGCGATCACCAGATGGCCGACCGCCCAGCGAATCCGTCCGACCGCGGTGGCGAGCACCGGCTCGGCGCGCCCGCCCGACTCCTCGCCGCGCAGCCGCAGTACCGCCTGAACGACATAGACGGCGGCGAGCATGCCCAAGAAGCTGATCATCGCGGCCAGGAAGGAGTCCACCAGGTTGTGCGTCCCGCCCAGGTTGTTGATCTCGTCGGCGACGGACCGGTTGCCCTTCCCCAGGTCCGCCGCGCCCTTGGTGATCGCCCCGAGCACCAGGCCCGCGACGGCGTAGCCGAAGGCCCAGGCGTACAGCGCGCCGCGTTGCAGCCGCCAGGCCAGGCCGTACGCACCGGTCAGCCGCCGCCCCGCGCCCTCGGGCCCAGGCCGGGAAGGCAGCAGACCGGCGTCCAGGTCCCGCCGGGCGACGAGTGCGTGGGCCGCCGCGACCAGGATCAGGGCCGAGCCCGCGAAGAGCGCGAGCACCCACCACCGCTCGTCCGCGTACGGGCGCAGCCGTTCCGCCCAGCCCAGCGGGGAGAGCCACCCGACCCAGCCGGGGCCGCCCGGCCCCGCGGTGTCGCCGGTGGCGCGCAGCAGGTAACCCGCCCCCAGCAGCGCGCCCGCGATGCCCCTGGCGGCCCGCGCGGTCTCGGTCAGCTGCGCGGTGACCGCCGCGACGGCCGCGAAGACGCACCCCACGCCGCCGAACGCGAGCCCGAGCGCCAGCGCCCCGGCCGCGCCCTGTGCGAGCAGACCGAGCGTGATGAACGCGGCCAGGGCCAGCGAGGCACCGAAACCGGTGATCAGTGAGGCGGCCAGCGGCGCCCGCCGCCCGACGACGCCCGCGCCCACCAACTCCAGCCGCCCGGCCTCCTCTTCCTCGCGGGTGTGCCGCACGACGAGCAGCAGGGCCATCAGCCCGGCCAGTGCCGGGCCCGTCGACCCCATGCGCCAGGCCGTCAGAGCGCCGATGCCGGTGTCGTACACGGGGCCGTAGAGCGCGCGCAGCGAGCCGTTCGCGGCCATGCTCGCGGCGAGTGCGGCGCGGCTGGCCCCGGTGGGGTACAGGGTGCCGATCGTGGACCGCATGGCGATGACGAGCAGGCCGAGCGGGAGCAGCCAGGCCGGGATCATCACCCGGTCGCGCCGCAGCGCGAGCCGTACCAGGGTGCCGGTGCCGGTGAGGTCGTTCATCGGGCCACCGCTTCGTTCTGGTAGTGGCGCAGGAAGAGTTCTTCGAGTGTGGGCGGGGTGCAGCTGAGGCTGCGTACGCCGGACGCGCTGATCTGCCGCAGTACGGCGTCGAGTTGATCGGTGTCGACCTGCAGCTTGACCCGGCCGCCGCGCACGTCGAGGTCGTGGACGCCGGGCAGCTGGGCCAGTCCGTCGGGTGGCCCGGCGAGTTCGGCGGTGATCGAGGTCCGGGTCAGGTGGCGCAGCTCGGCGAGCGTGCCGGTCTCCACGGTCCGGCCGCCGCGGATGATGCTGACCCGGTCGCAGAGCGCCTCGACCTCGCTGAGGATGTGGCTGGAGAGCAGGACGGTCCGCCCCCGGTCGCGCTCCTCGGTCACGCACTCGCGGAAGACCTCCTCCATCAACGGGTCGAGGCCCGAGGTCGGTTCGTCGAGGATCAGCAGTTCCGCGTCGGAGGCGAGGGCCGCGACGAGGGCGACCTTCTGCCGGTTGCCCTTGGAGTAGGTGCGTCCCTTCTTCGTGGGGTCGAGTTCGAAGCGGCGCAGCAGCTCCCGCTTGCGACCCTCGTCCAGGCCGCCGCGCAGTCGGCCGAGCAGGTCGATGACCTCACCGCCGGACAGGTTGCGCCACAAGGTCACGTCCCCGGGGACGTACGCCAGGCGCGAGTGCAGCCGTACCGCGTCGCGCCACGGGTCGCCGCCGAGCAGTCGGGCCTCGCCGCGGTCGGCGCGCAGCAGTCCGAGCAGTACTCGGATCGTGGTGGACTTCCCGGCGCCGTTCGGCCCGAGGAAGCCGTGGACCTCGCCGCGGGCGACGGTGAGGTCGAGACCGTCCAGTGCGTGGGTGCGGCCGAACGACTTGTGCAGGCCGGTCACCTCGATTGCAGGGGGGTACATACGGGGGGCTTGCCCCCCGTGGCCCCCCATAACCGTGGCAGGACGCCGGGCGGGCGGAACTCGGCGAACGCCTCCAGGTCGGCCCGGCCGCCGCTGGCGGGCCCATCGGCTAGCGGGGAACGGTGAGCCGCCAGGCGTCCGCCTGCACCGTCCAGGTGCGGGTGCGCACCGGGCCGGTCAGTGACTCGTCGGCGTGATAGCGGAAGTCCCGGCCGGAGATGGTGACCGCCTGCGCGCGTACCCGCAGCGGGCGGCCGTCCTCGGGACGGTGGACGTAGACATCCGCCAGGCCGCCGGCCGGGGACCGTACGGACACCTCGTGCACCGGACGGTCCAGGTCCGCCAGTACCACCCCGTCCGCCTCGACCCGCAGCCGGTGGCCCAGGGCGTGGCCGTTCCCGCCGCTCAGGGTGCGGACCAGGGAACGGGCGCCGCGCTCAAGCCAGTTGCCCTTGGGCGCCGGGGCGGGCCGCGAGGGGATCCGCAGGGCGCCGAGCACGATTCCGCCGCTTTCGTCCAGCAGCAGGTCCAGATCGCGGTCCGCGCCGTCCAGCGCCGCCCGCGCGGCGGCCACCGCCGACTGCGGTACGCCGAGCCGTCGCGACAGCGCCAGCGCGGACCGCTGGCCCACCGGCACCATCGACAGCGCCGCCTCGCTCAGCGCGCCCTCCAGGTGCAGGATCCGTACCGTACGCAGCAGTGCGTGATCGTCGCCGATCACCACCGGGCGGCGGCGGCCGCGGTGTGCCAGCGCCCGCTGGAGTTCCTCGCCGCTGTCCGGAAGGCAGATCTTCAGTGACGACGCGCCCGCCCGCAGGACGTCTTTCGCGATCCGCACCGATTCGCCGTCCATCGTGCGGGCCGCGGGGTCGATGACCACCAGCAGCGGAAGCCCGGCCGAGGCTTGAGCCGACACCTTCGTCCTTCCTCAGGTAAAATCTCGGTGCAAGAGCCCCTTGCGCCTTTGCGCCAGGGGCTTCGTCTATTCCGGGGCACCGGTTCGACGGCTCTTACGCACGTTGGACATGCCCCGCCCGGAAGGGGTGTACGCCTGTGCCCGCACTTGTGCTGCTCGGTGCTCAGTGGGGTGACGAGGGCAAGGGAAAGGCCACCGACCTGCTCGGTGGCTCGGTCGACTACGTGGTGCGCTACCAGGGCGGTAACAACGCCGGTCACACGGTGGTGGTAGGTGACCAGAAGTACGCGTTGCACCTGCTCCCTTCCGGAATCCTGTCCCCTGGGTGCACTCCGGTCATCGGCAACGGAGTGGTGGTCGACCCCGCGGTCCTGCTCTCCGAGCTGAGCGGGCTCCAGGCGCGCGGTGTCGACACCTCCAAGCTCCTGATCAGCGGCAACGCCCATCTGATCACGCCCTACCACCAGACCCTCGACAAGGTCACCGAGCGCTTCCTCGGTAAGCGCAAGATCGGTACCACCGGTCGGGGCATCGGCCCGGCCTACGCCGACAAGATCAACCGGGTCGGCGTCCGGGTGCAGGACCTGTTCGACGAGTCGATCCTGCGGCAGAAGGTCGAGGCCGCGCTCAACGACAAGAACCAGATCCTGGTCAAGATCTTCAACCGCCGGGCCATCTCCGCGGAGAAGGTCGTCGAGGAGTACCTCGGCTACGCGGAGCAGATCCGGGACTACGTCACCGACACCACGCTGGTCCTGAACCAGGCGCTGGACGAGGACAAGGTCGTCCTGCTGGAGGGCGGCCAGGGCACGCTGCTCGACGTGGACCACGGCACGTACCCCTTCGTGACCTCCTCGAACCCGACCGCGGGCGGTGCGTGCACCGGCTCCGGCATCGGCCCGACGCGGATCTCGCGGAGCATCGGCATCCTCAAGGCGTACACCACGCGGGTCGGCGCGGGTCCGTTCCCGACCGAGCTGTTCGACGAGGACGGCGACAAGCTGCGCACCATCGGCGGCGAGCGGGGCGTCACCACCGGCCGTGACCGCCGCTGCGGCTGGTTCGACGCGGTGATCGCGCGGTACGCGACCCGGGTCAACGGCCTGACCGACTTCTTCCTGACCAAGCTGGACGTCCTCACCGGCTGGGAGGAGATCCCGGTCTGCGTGGCGTACGAGATCGACGGCCAGCGGGTCGAGGAACTCCCGTACAGCCAGAGCGACTTCCACCACGCCAAGCCGGTCTACGAGACGCTGCCCGGCTGGAGCGAGGACATCACCAAGGCCAAGTCCTTCGACGAACTGCCGAAGAACGCCAAGGCGTATGTGAAGGCCCTGGAGGAGATGTCCGGCGCCCCGATCTCCGCGATCGGCGTAGGACCGGGCCGGGACGAGACGATCGAGATCAACTCGTTCATCTAGGCCGTCCAGGGATCAAGGTGGGCCACTCCCGCTGACAACATGTCGGCGGGAGTGGCCCAAGCCATACAGGCTGACCATTCCGGCCCGAACGGCGGCTTCCTTACGCTGGGCCGCATGACCTCGCCTCTCGTAGACCCCGAACGCGGCGCCGCCGTCAAGGCCGCGGACCGCGCGCATGTCTTCCACTCCTGGTCCGCCCAGGCGGTCATCGATCCGCTCGCGGTGGCCGGGGCCGACGGCTCGTACTTCTGGGACTACGAGGGCAACCGTTATCTGGACTTCTCGTCCCAGCTGGTGAACACCAACATCGGCCACCAGCACCCCAAGGTCGTCGCCGCCATCCAGGAGCAGGCCGGGAAGCTGGCCACCTTCGCGCCCGCGTTCGCGATCGACGTACGGTCCGAGGCGGCGCGGCTGATCGCCGAACTCACCCCGGGTGACCTGAACAAGATCTTCTTCACCAACGGCGGCGCCGAGGCGGTGGAGAACGCGGTCCGGATGGCCCGACTGCACACCGGCCGCCACAAGGTGCTGTCCACCTACCGCTCGTACCACGGCGCGACCGCCGCCGCGATCAACCTCACCGGTGACCCGCGCCGCTGGCCGTCCGACACCGGCTCGGCCGGGGTCGTGCACTTCTGGGGGCCGTTCCTCTACCGCTCGCCGTTCCACGCCGGCACCGAGGCGGAGGAGTGCGAGCGGGCGCTGAAGCACCTGGAAGAGCTGATCGCCTTCGAGGGCCCGCAGACGATCGCCGCGATCATCCTGGAGACGATCCCCGGCACCGCCGGGATCATGGTCCCGCCGCCCGGCTACCTGGCGGGGGTGCGTGAGATCTGCGACCGCTACGGGATCGTCTTCATCCTCGACGAGGTCATGGCGGGCTTCGGCCGCACCGGCAAGTGGTTCGCCGCCGACCACTGGGGGGTCACCCCGGACCTGATGACGTTCGCCAAGGGCGTCAACTCCGGTTATGTACCGCTCGGCGGGGTCGCGATCTCCGAGCGGATCGCGGAGACCTTCGCCCATCGCCCGTACCCCGGCGGACTCACCTACTCCGGCCACCCGCTGGCCTGCGCCTCGGCCGTCGCGACGATCAACGCGATGCGCGAGGAGCGGATCGTGGAGAACGCCGCCGAGATCGGCGAGCGGGTACTGGGCCCTGGTCTGCGTGAGATCGCCGCCCGGCACGACTGCGTGGGCGAGGTGCGCGGTATGGGCGTCTTCTGGGCGCTGGACCTGGTCAAGGACAAGGCGACCGGTGAACCGCTGGTCCCGTACAACGCGGCGGGCGCCGACAACGCGCCCATGGCCGAGTTCGCCGCGGCGTGCAAGCGGGGTGGGCTGTGGCCGTTCGTCAACATGAACCGGACGCATGTCGTTCCGCCGTGCACCGTGTCCGAGGCCGAGGCCAAGGAGGGCCTGGCGATCCTGGACGCGGCGCTTTCGGTTGTCGACGGGCGCTGAGTCCGCCCACCCGTTTGCCGTCAGCCTTCGCGTGCCGTCGCGCACGGTGGGTCGTGGGTCGGGGGTGTGCCGGGGTGTCTCCTCACTCCAGGTTTCGCCGCACAGTTGCGGTGATTTCTGGGGTCGCTGAGGGGGCACCCCGGCACACCCCCTTTCGCCGTCTACCGCGCTGCGGGCCGGTGGGTGGGAAAAGCGTGGGTGGGGGAATTCCTCAGTGCAGGCGGGCGAGGCCCGTCAGTAGGTCGTCCAGGGACATCACCGGATACAGGCTGACCCGCGCCTTGAGTTCGCGGAACGCGGGCTCCGTCAGCGCGGGCAACTGCGACGGGTCGTCCAGGTCGAAGACGAACAACGCCGTCCGCATCCCGTCCAGCGAGAAGAAGTAGGCCGCCTCCGGCCGCGTCCGGTCAGCCAAGTGCTGAAGCGTCTCCCGCATCGTGCCGGACTCCAGCGCCTGGGTCCCCGCCTCGGCGTCGATCTGGATCGTCATGAGTGTGCGCACGTCGAGCTCCTGTCGAGGGGGCGGAACGCTCCTGGCGTCAGGCCCATCGTCGAGCGGTGCCGCGCCACGCACCTTTCCGGCGGGCCCGAACGGGTAGTGGCCCTGGTCACGTAGAGGACTACCGGCAGTCGAGCGGGGTAGCCGCCTCGCATATCTTGTCTATCTTGTCCCGGGACCACACCTGTCTGCGTGGACGTGAGAACCACCCAGAACGCCACAAAACAGGACCATCGAGGAGGTGGCATGCCCGGCAGCACGCCGGTTCGGCGCAGCAGTCTGCGGC
The DNA here is from genome assembly GCA_040631425.1 of Streptomyces sp. NPDC020096. Lineage (GTDB taxonomy): Bacteria > Actinomycetota > Actinomycetes > Streptomycetales > Streptomycetaceae > Streptantibioticus_A. The sequence goes on along the minus strand of JBEYJY010000001.1, from coordinate 75,420 downwards.
AGCAGATCGCCGACGCCCTCCGCGACGAGGTCCTCACCGGGCGGCTGGCCGCCGGACGGCACTTCACGGTGAAGGAGATCGCCGAGCTGTACGGGGTCTCCGCCACCCCGGTACGCGAGGCCCTGGTCGACCTCGCGGCACAGGGCCTGCTGGACGTCGAGCACCATCGCGGCTTCCAGGTCCGGCAGTTCTCCCACGACGACTACCGCGGCCTGATCGAGGCCCGCACGCTGGTGACGGAGGGGATCTTCCGTCGACTGGCGGCGCATGGTCCGTTGCTGCTGCCGGAGGAGGGCATGGCGTCCGTCCGTAGACGGGCAGAGGCCGCCGCGAGCGCCGCGCGGGCGGGTGCGCTCGATGTGCTGATCGGCTGTGACCTGCGCTTCTGGCGGGAGCTGGCGATGCTCACCGCCAATGCGCATGTCTGCGAGTTCCTGGATCGGCTTCGGGTGCAGTCCTGGGTGTTCGCGGTGCCGCTGCTGCGCTGCGTGCCGGATCTGGCGGGGGTGTGCTGGACCGGGCACGTCGCGTTGGCGGACGCGATAAGGGACAGGGACGCGCTGGGCGCGCGGCGCATCGTCGAGGCGTACAACGAGCACTCGCTGTCGCTGATGCGCAGTCTCGTCGATCGGCACGGATAGACCGGGGTCGCTGACGCCTGGCTGACGGGCCTCTGACGTACGGGTCCGTACCCGTCACGTACCCCTGACGGGACGGAGGCAGACGGCTACGCTGGCGGCCCTGCCTCCTACCACCTCCTGGAGCGCCCGTGGCCTGCGACCTATGGTTGGTCCCTCTGGTCGACGTGCTGTGTCACAGCCCGGAAAACCCCTTCGCGGAAGAAATCGGCGCGTACAACAAGGCGCTTGGCGAGGCCGGTCTACCGCCGGTTCCCATTCATGGGTACATGCCCGGACTATCGGGAGATGTGGCCCCGGTCGCGGGATTCGACTACGCGGCGCTGCACTTCCTGCGCCGCGCCCACATGTTGATGCTGTGCGGGCTTGAGGTGACGCCGGTCGATGAACTCGGCGGCGACTATGAACAGTTGCTGGAGATGTTCGAGTCCGCTGCGCAGCATTCGCACCTCGTCTGGCACTACGACCACGCGGGCGCGTACGTACCGTTGGACTTCCCCGTTCCGGTGGTGAACGAGGAACTCCTCGCGGGCGGCGGGCCGTTGGGGTCCAGCCATGGGCTGCTGCGGGAGCTGGAGTCGGTCGCTCCGGCGATCGGCATCGACCCGGCCAACCCGCCGCTGCCGCCGTCCCCGCCGGAGCGGCCGACCAGCCTCGACGAACCGGCCGCCCGGATCCCGTACGAGAACGACCCGTTCGCACGGGAGCGGCATGTCTGGCTGGGGCTGCACGCGGCGGCGACGCGCAGTCTCGCCCAGGGCTCGATGATCATGTTCAGCTGAGCGCGTATCGGTGCGGGTTCGGGGGCTTGCCCCCAAGAAGAACCCTTACCTCCCAGGACCTTCCGGCGGGCGCTGCCGCGGCATGTTGGGGCGGTTTCCGGGCGGCAGCGGAAACCGCCCCTGCTGCTGCCCGCCCTCGCCGCGCCGCCAGGACACCAGCGCCTGGGTGCGCAGCGGCGCGGTCCCGGCGCCGAACTCCACCATCCACTCGGCCGTCTCCCCGCGCACCAGCTCCGAGATGTCCTCGCTGAACCGGCGCAGCACGGCAAGGCACCGCTCGGCGGCCTCGCTCGCGGTGCCCTCGGTCGGGCCGAGCACCTCCCGTACGCTCTCCGACGCCCAGTCGAACCGCAGCTGCTCCAGCCGCCGTTGCACCGCCTGCGCGGTGGCGACATCGCGCATCCACCCCGAGGTCAGGCCGAACCACCGGTCGACTCCCACGCAGACGGCGGCCGCCAGCAGGCCCAGGTACCCCCAGCCCGCCAGGTCGTTCGCGGTGTGCGTCAGCTCCACCAGCGGCAGCGCGAGCCCGGTGCCCACGCCGAGCACCGTGGTGACCCGCAGCGCGCGGGCCCAGCGGCGCTTGCGCACCCGGTCCGCCAGGTACCAGTCGGCGGTGCGCAGCGCGCTGTCCTCCGCCCAGCGGTACAGCTCACCGAGGCGGGCCGCCGGATCGCCCCAGTCGCCGAGCGGGAACGGGGCGCCGCGCAGGTCCTCGTGCGGCGGGCCGCCGCGCAGGGGCGCACCGTCGACACGTCCCGAGGACTGCCAACCCGAAGGCGCCGCGTCGCCGCCCGTCCGGCCGAGCGGCCACAGGCCGCGCCCCGGCCCGTTCCCCTCCTGAGGGGTCCCTTCGGGGTGCTTGTCCGGTTGGCTCACCCGTCGAACTCCCTCGCACTCGTGTCACGCCCAGCCGAAATCCCCTTCTTACCGCCGAACGGCTGACCACGGGGGCGCGCTCAGCAGAATTCCGCCCGAAAGTGCGGTGTGGTCCGGTATATGCCTCCCGCTTCGTTACCCGAAAGAGTGACCCCTGGATGAAGGGCGGGGATGCAGGGCGGGTGGGCGGCAACGACCGCCAGCAACGTGACGGGCGGGACCTCCAGCAACGCAAAGGGCGGGTGGGCGGGGGAGAGAGCGACAGCAACCACGACGAACCAGGCACCCGCAAAGCGCCCCCAGGCGGGCCGCCGCCGCACGCGCCGTAGGCTGACCCCGTGAAGGTCCTCGTAATCGGCGGTGGCGCCCGCGAACACGCCCTGTGCCGCGCCCTCTCCCTCGACCCCGACGTCACCTCCCTGCACTGCGCGCCCGGCAACGCCGGGATCGCGGAGATCGCCGAGCAGCACGCGGTGGACGCACTCGACGGCGAGGCCGTCGCCGACCTCGCCGCCCGGCTGGCGGCCGACCTGGTCGTGGTGGGCCCGGAGGCCCCGCTGGTGGCGGGCGTCGCCGACGCGGTGCGGGCCCGGGGCATCCCGTGCTTCGGACCGTCCCGCCAGGCGGCCCGGTTGGAGGGGTCGAAGGCGTTCGCGAAGGACGTGATGGCCGCCGCCGGCGTGCCCACCGCCCGCTCCTACGTCTGCACCACGCAGCAGGAGATCGACGTGGCGCTCGACGCGTTCGGCGCGCCCTACGTCGTCAAGGACGACGGGCTCGCGGCGGGCAAGGGCGTCGTGGTGACCGAGGACCTCGCGACCGCTCGCGAACACGCGCTGGCCTGCGGCCGGGTGGTCATCGAGGAGTTCCTCGACGGCCCCGAGGTCTCGCTCTTCGCCATCACCGACGGCACCACCGTGCTGCCGCTGCAGCCCGCGCAGGACTTCAAGCGGGCGTACGACGCCGACGAGGGCCCGAACACCGGTGGCATGGGGGCCTACTCGCCGCTGCCGTGGGCCGACGCGAAGCTGGTCGACGAGGTCATGATGACCGTGCTGCAGCCGACGGTGGACGAACTGCGCCGCCGCGGCACGCCGTTCGCCGGTCTGCTGTACGCGGGTCTGGCGATCACCTCGCGCGGCGTGCGGGTCATCGAGTTCAACGCCCGCTTCGGCGACCCGGAGACCCAGGTCGTACTCGCCCGGCTGAAGACCCCGCTGGCGAGCGTGCTGCTGAACGCGGCGACCGGACGGCTGGACGAGGAACCGCCGCTGCGGTGGAGCGACGGCGCCGCCGTGACCGTCGTCATCGCCTCCCACAACTACCCGGGAACCCCCCGCACCGGTGACCCCATCGAGGGCCTGGAGGCGGTGGCGTCTAGCGACGCTCTTACGTATGTACTGCACGCGGGTACGAAGCGTGATGCAGAAGGGCGCGTGGTGAGCGCGGGCGGACGGGTACTGTCCGTGACCGCGACGGGTCCGGATTTGGCCAAAGCTCGGGAGCGCGCATACGTCGGCGTCGGCCTGATTCACCTTGACGGCTCCCACCACCGGACGGACATCGCGAAGGCGGCAGCGGACGGGTAAGGCGGGCGAAAAGGGCGGGCGGGCGGTAACCGCCCGCCGCGGGCGCAACCACCCCGCGCCCGGCCGGCGCCCGCCATTCCATCGGGTGAGGGCTTGGCCATCCGGCTGACGCGGCCACCCGCCGCAACTAGGGTGCCCGGCATGCGGACTCCAGCCGCCACCGTGCCCTTAAGGCAACTGGCCGCACCACATTGCGATGTCAGTGGGCGATGCCACAGTGGGGGGATGAAGCAACGCCGTCGGCGTCCGCGGTCGTCTCAGCTAGGGGGTGAACAGCTCGGTGCCCGGTGAAGACGCAGCACGCACCCGCGCCCTCGCGGTGCTCCGCATCCGCAGCACCGCGCTGGCGGTCGCCCTGCTGCCCGCCGCCTTCGCGGTGGTGCTGCTGGTCGCCGGTGCCACGGGCCGGATCGGCGGCGGGGGATGGGACGCGCTGCGCTGGGCCGTGGTGGGCGGCGCCCTGGCGGTGCTGGTCCTCGCGGGCGGCGTGGCCGCGGTGATCGTGCGGGCCCGGCCCGCCATGAGCCCGACCGTCCCGGTGACCGAGGCGTCCGCGCCCGAGCTGTACCGCATGGTGCGTGACCTGGCCGGACGGCTTCAGGTGCCGGCCCCGTCGGCGATAGCGCTCACCCCGGACTGCGACAGCTGGCTGGAGGACCGCAGCCACCAGCGGCGCCGGACGGACCGCGGATCGCGGACGGCGGGCCGGGGCGGCGGCCGTCGGCTGTCGCGGCGGGTGCCGCAGGCTCCGGTGCTGGTCATCGGGTCGCCGTTCATGTGGTGGATGCGGGTCGCCGAGCTACGAGCGCTGCTCGCCCCGGTCGTCGCGGGCACCGGGCCGTCCGCCGACCCGGACATAGCCGCGGCCCGGCGCTTCGTACGCGGCCTGGACGCCGCCGTCGCGGTATCGGCGCAGGGTAGCGCGGCACCGGGCGCCCCCGGCGGGCTCGCACGTCTGGTCCGGCGCCCGGCGCTGGGATTCATCGGCTGGGTGGCGCGACTGCTGCTGCGCGGCTGCCGGGCGCATATCGCGGAGATGGAGCGCGCGGTCGCGGCCGCCGCCTCCGAGCGCGCGCAGGCGGTGGACTACGGGCTGCGGATCGTCGCCCAAGAGCAGGTCGGCCTGGCCTACGCCGGGTGGGACCGGCTGCTGACCCGGGTGGCGCTGCCCGCCTGGCGGATGGGCCGTTGGCCGTCACGGCTGGACGCGGGCGTGGTGTCGGCCCTCACCGAACTGTCCCGCCGGGACCGGCTGGCCGAGGGCTTCGAGAGCAGGCTCGGCGAACGCCCCGCCTGTGACCTGCTGGAAGAGCCCGGCGTGATCGACGAGGCCGCCTCCCTGCTGGCCGCCCGGCTCTTCCACGGCGTCCCGGCGCACCCCGCCACCCGCTGGTCGCCGGTCGCCTGGGAGTCGTACCCCGAAGAGGTGGTCGACCGTATATGGCGCAGCGACGCCGCGCGGCTGCACCGGGTGCTCGACGAGCTGTCGCCGCCCGCCGGAGTGCCCGGCACGTCCGGGATCGCCGAGGGGCCGGGCCCCGCCAAGGCGACCCTCGCCCGCGTCCTCGACCGTCTCGCGCAGGGCGGCAGTGAGGAGCTCGCGACCCGGATCAGCGTGCTGCAGGCGCGGGAGGAACGCGAGCAGGCGCAAGCGGAAGCCCTCGTGCCGACGACCGTGCCGACCGCCGCCGTGGGCCCGGAGGGCGACCCGGCCACCCCCGTCTACCAGCTGCTTCCACCGCGCACCGGCCGTGAGCTGCTCACCGACCATGTCACCGCGATGGTGTGCTGCGCGGCCGTGGACACCGCGGGCGCCGCCCCCGGGCTGGACTGGCTGGACGGCCCGGCGCTGCTGGTCGGCGGCACCCCGCGGTCGGACCTGTCCTGGCCCGTGCTGCGCCTGGTGGAGAACGGGGACGCGGCGCCGCTGCGCTCGTGGCTGAACGCGGTCGGAGTCCGCCTTGAGAAGCCGGTGCGCCTTGTCTGATTCAGCGGCTGGCGGCTCAGCGCGTGGCCCGCTACACGTTGACTCACTGACTGCCAGCCGCCCCATCCGGCGCATCGGTCTCGTACGAACGCACGGCATAGATGACCGGAAATGGACCCTTCATCGCGAATCTGTTCCGATAATTAGCCACTAAGGGTGATGGACGGACCGCATTGTGTGATGTGCTGGGTCAAACAGCAGGCGCACCGCCGGCAAGTCGAGGCGGGGAGGGGATTTTCGTGGGGACGGACCAAATCCGGCGCTGGGACTCTGGGGCCCTCGCGCACGCCGTGACCGACCCCTTCGGCCAGGGACCGCTTCCCTGGCTGCGCGGCCGGGAGTACTACCTGGACGACTCGGGGCAGCTGCTGCCCTGGTACGTCGAGCTCGCCGCCATCGACGCGATCGACCCCCTCGACGGCGAACGGGTACCGACGCAGCGCTCGGTGCGCAGGCATCTGTCGGGTCCCCGCAACGCCGACGACGTCCGCCTGCAGATCAAGGGCTTCGCCTCATCCGGCTCCGTCGTCCCCGGCGGGAGCGTCGACTTCCACATCACCGTCGATCCACCGCAGCAGTTCAGCGTCGACGTCTACCGGATCGGGCACTACGGCGGCGACGGCGCCGCCCACATCACCACCAGCCCCCGGCTGTCCGGCATCGTGCAGCCGCCCCCGCTGGCCGCTGGCCGCACCGTCTCCTGCCACCACTGGTGGCTGTCCTGGCGACTGCAGATCCCGACGTACTGGAACACCGGCGCGTACGTCGCGGTGCTCACCACCGCCGACGGCTACCGCAGCCACATCCCGTTCACCGTCCGGGACGGCCGGCCCGCCGACCTGCTGCTGGTCCTGCCCGACATCACCTGGCAGGCCTACAACCTCTACCCCGAGGACGGCCGCACCGGCGCCAGCCTCTACCACGCGTGGGACGAGGAGGGCCGGCTGCTGGGCGAGGAGGCGGCCGCGGTGACCGTCTCCTTCGACCGCCCCTACGCGGGCGCGGGCCTGCCGCTGCATGTGGGCCACGCCTACGACTTCATCCGCTGGGCCGAGCGCTATGGATACGACCTCGCGTACGCCGACACCCGCGATCTGCACGCCGGCCGGATCGACCCCGGCCGCTACCGGGGACTGGTCTTCCCCGGGCACGACGAGTACTGGTCGGTGGACATGCGCCGGGCCGTCGAGCGGGCCCGCGGGCGGGGCACCTCGCTGGTGTTCCTGTCCGCCAACACCATGTACTGGCAGATCGAGTTGGGCCCGTCCCCGGCGACGGCCCCCGACCGGCTGCTCACCTGCCGCAAGCGGCGCCGCGACCCCGGCGACCCACGCGGCCGCACCGCGCTCTGGCGGGACATGGGCGAGCCCGAGCAGCAGCTGCTCGGGGTGCAGTACGCGGGCCGGGTGCCCGACCCGTCGCCGCTGGTGGTCCGCAACGCCAACCACTGGCTGTGGCAGGCCACCGGCGCGGAGGAGGGGGACGAGCTGCCCGGGCTGGTCGCGGGCGAGGCGGATCGATACTTCCCGCGTACCGCCCTGCCGGAGTACACCGACCGGATCCTGCTCGCCCACTCCCCGTACGAGGACACCCAGGGCATGCGGGTGCACCAGGAGAGCTCGCTCTACCGGGCGCCGAGCGGTGCGTATGTCTTCGCCTCCGGCACCTTCGCCTGGTCTCCGGCGCTGGACCGGCCCGGCCATGTCGACCCCCGGGTGCAGCGGGCGACCGCCAATCTGCTGGACCGCATCTGCAAGCGGGACTGACCCGGTGGCCCCCGGGGTCGGTGCGGGTGACCGACCCCGGGGAGCGCGCCCGGATGGCGGGTGCGGGAGAATCAGGGCACTTGGACCAACCTACGTGGAGGAACCGTGTCCGGATTCGTCGAGAAGCCCGAGCCCGAGCAGGTCCCGGGCCTGGTGCATCTGCACACCGGAAAGGTCCGCGACCTCTACCAGGACGCCGAGGGGCGGCTCGTCATGGTCGCCAGCGACCGGATGTCGGCGTACGACTGGGTGCTGCCGACCGCCATCCCGGACAAGGGGCGGATCCTGACCCAGCTCTCCCTGTGGTGGTTCGAGCAGCTCGCCGACGTCGTCGCCCATCACGTCATCTCCACGGACCTGCCCGAGGGAGCGCCCGCCGACTGGGCGGGCCGCACGATGGTCTGCAAGTCGCTGCGCATGATCCCGGTCGAATGTGTCGCCCGCGGCTACCTGACCGGATCCGGCCTCCAGGAGTACGAGCGCGACCGCACCGTCTGCGGGCTCGCCCTCCCCGAGGGCCTGGTCGACGGATCCGAGCTGCCCGCCCCGATCTTCACCCCGGCGACCAAGGCCGAGGTCGGCGAGCACGACGAGAACGTCCCGTACGAGGAGGTCGCCCGCCGGGCGGGTGCGGAGACGGCCGCGCTGCTGCGGCAGACGACGCTCGCGGTGTACGGGCGGGCGCGCGACCTCTCCCGCGAGCGCGGGATCATCCTCGCCGACACGAAGTTCGAATTCGGTTACGACGGCGACGAGTTGGTGCTGGCGGACGAGGTGCTCACCCCGGACTCGTCGCGGTTCTGGCCGGCGGACGGCTGGCAGCCTGGGCGCTCCCAGCCGTCCTTTGACAAGCAGTACGTGCGGGACTGGTTGACGTCGGACGCCTCCGGCTGGGATCGGGGCGGCGAGACGCCGCCGCCGGAGCTGCCCGCGGATGTGGTCGAGCAGACCCGCGCCAAGTACGTGGAGGCCTACGAGCGGCTCACGGGTACGTCCTGGTCGTAGGCCCTCTTTCCCGCCCACCCCCCGTTTGCCGTCGGCCTTTGCCTGCCGTTGCGCTCTGTTGTCTGCGAAAAGGGCGGCCGGGTGGGGAGACTACGTCAGCCCCGACGGGGTGGAGGCCGAACCGAAGCGCACCCCCCGCGCCTCCTTGCCGAAGGCACTGAGCAGGATCACGACGGCCAGGGTCGGGAAGATGGTCACCATCAGCGCCGTCGGATAGCTGTAGTGCTTGGCCAGGGTCTCCTGGATCGGCAGGTTCAACGCGGCGATCAGATTGCCGAGCTGGTACGTGACGCCGGGGTAGAAGCCCCGGATCGCGTCCGGGCTGAGTTCGTTGAGGTGCGCCGGGATGACGCCCCAGGCGCCTTGGACGCACAGCTGCATCAGGAACGAGCTGAACGCCAGCCACCCGGCGGTCGTCGACAGCGCGAAGACCGGAACGACCAGCAGCCCGGCCGTCGCGGCGATGACGATCACGCGGCGGCGGCCGAGCCGCTCCGAGTACGCGCCGAGCAGCGGGCCGCCGATCATCGCGCCGATGTTGTAGATGATGGCGATCACGATCGCGGTGTCCGCGGACATCCCCAACCCCTTCTTGATGAAGGTCGGGTAGACGTCCTGCGTGCCGTGCGACATCCAGTTGAAGGCGGTCATCATCGCGACGAGGTACACGAAGCGCCGCAGCACGGCCGGGTTGCGGAAGACCTCGCGGGCCGGGGTGGCGTTGAGCCGTACCGTGCGCTCCCACACCTCGCTCTCCTCGACCCGGGTCCGTACGAAGAGCGCCACCAGGGCCGGGACCAGGCTGAACGCGAACAGGCCGCGCCAGCCGAAGGCCGGTTCGATGAAGAGGAAGGCGACCGCGGCCAGCAGATAGCCGAAGGAGTAGCCGCCCTGCAGCATTCCGGACCAGAAGCCGCGCTTCTCGGGCGGTATCTTCTCCATCGCCAGCGCGGCACCCAGGCCCCACTCGCCGCCCATGCCGATGCCGTAGAGCAGCCGCAGCACCAGCAGGACCGTGTAGTTCGGCGCGAAGGCGCAGGCGAAGCCGACCACCGAGTAGAACAGCACGTCGACCATGAGCGGTACGCGGCGCCCGCGCCGGTCCGCCCACAGCCCGAAGACGAACGCGCCGACCGGCCGCATGACCAGCGTCGCGGTGGTGAGGAAGGCCATGTCGGTCAGCGAGACCTTGAACTCGTCGGCGATCTCGCTGTAGACGAGGACCACGAGGAAGTAGTCGAAGGCGTCCATCGCCCAGCCCAGATAGGCGGCGACGAACGCGTTGCGCTGGTCCTTGGTCAGGCCGCGCGCCTGCTCCCGTACCGTACTCAGCATTCTGCGGAAACTATGCTCAGGTCAGGCACATGTCAACGTTTCGATCAAGACGCCGTGAACACGCGAAAGGCCCCGGCTGTGACAGCCGGGGCCTTCGCTAACTGGAGCGGACGACGAGGCTCGAACTCGCGACCTCAACCTTGGCAAGGTTGCGCTCTACCAACTGAGCTACGTCCGCGTGCGGTGCTGTGCCCCATCATAGCCAACCCTGGGACCGTGCGATGCGCACCGCCGCATGACGGTTTTCCGCGGAGAGCTTCGCCGCCGCGGAGGAGAGGTAGTTACGGACCGTTCCGGGCGACAGCGCGGCGCGCTGGGCGATCTCCGCGATCGGTGCGCCATTCGCCGCGAGCTCAAGGAGTTGGGTCTCGCGGGCGGTCAGCGGGGAGTCGCCCGCGCTGATCGCGTCCGCCGCCAACTCCGGGTCCACATAGCGTCCTCCGGCGTGCACGGTGCGGATGATCTCGGCGAGCCGCTGCGCCGAGACCGTCTTCGGTACGAAGCCGCGCACCCCGGCGGCCAGGGCGCGCTTGAGATGGCCGGGGCGGCCGTGCCCGGTGACGATCATGGTCCGGCAGCCGGGCAGCTCGGACCGCAGCGATATGGCGACCGCCACACCGTCCGCGCCGGGCATCTCCAGGTCCAGCACCGCGACATCGGGCCGGTGCGCCCGGGCCATCGCCAGTGCCTCGGGCCCCGAAGCCGCCTCCGCCACCACCCGCAGATCGTCCTCGAACGACAGCAGCGCGGCCAGCGCGCCCCGGATGAGGTGTTCGTCGTCAGCGAGCAGCACCCGCACCGGCGCCGTGTCCATGGCCGGTTCGACCTGTGCGCTCATCCCGCTCCCTCTGCCGCGAACTCCCCGTACGTCCGCTCTGCCTCCGGCTCGGCCACCGGCGGGACCTCGGCGGTCAGCCGGAACACCCCGTCCGCCGGGCGCTCGGCGGCGAGCGTGCCGTCGAGCGCCGTGAGGCGCTCGCGCAGCCCGTCGAGGCCGCTGCCCTTGCCCGGCGGCCGGTCGTCCACGCCGTCGTTCTCCATGGTCAGGACGGCCGCGCCGTCCGAGCACGCCCGCAGCCGTATCGCACACTGCCGCGCGTCCCCGTGCCGCAGGATGTTCGTGGTGCCCTCCCGGACCACCCAGGCCAGTACCGACTGCGCCTCGGAGGGCAGCGCCGAGGCGTCGTCGCCGTGCACCCGGCAGTCGACCCCGGCGGCGCGCAGCACCGAGAGGGCGCCCGCCAGTTCGGTGTGCAGATCGGCGGTGCGGTAGCCGCGGACCACGTCGCGCACCTCGCCCTGCGACTCCCGCGCGATGCGCTGCACCTCGATCATCTGCTCCACCGCCTCCGGCCGCTCCCGGCGGGCCAGTTGGACCGCCAGTTCGCTCTTGAGCGCGATGACCGACAGATTGCGGCCGATCACATCATGCAGATCGCGCCCGAACCGCAGCCGTTCCTCTGCTACCGCCAACTTCGCCTGGGCATCGCGGGCCCGCTCCAACTCCCGCATGACGGCGAGGATCCAGCCGCATCCCCGGGAGGAGAAGGCGAACGACGCAGAGCCGATGGCGCCCATGAACAGGCCTGCGGCCAGCGCCTTCACCCCGGATCCGGTGGCGCCGACGGCGGCGCCCACCACCGCGACCGCCAGGGCGCAGACCCACACGGTGCGCCGGATCGGCATCAGCAGCGAGAAGGGACCGGTGAGCAGGGCCATGCTGAACATCACGGTCTCCGACACGGCCATCAGCGAAAACACCCGGACCGCCTGCAACACCACCACGTACGACAGCAACGCCACCGATACCGCCACCAGCCCGACCGTCAACCGACGACCTGGAGCCCCCCGTAGCCCCAGGTAGTGGTCCAGCGCCTGCTTGTTCAGCGCTATGGCCAACCCGCCCTGGCACAGCAGCAGAACCATCGCGGGCAGGGCGAGCAGCAGACCGTGCAGGTGCCGGGGGCCGCCGGCCGATCCTCCGAAGAGCATCAGCAACCCGCCGAGAGTGAACAGTGCGAACGCCACATACTGCGACCAGCGGCTGTAGATCTCCACCCGCCCGGGCCCACTCCGCTTCTGCCAACCCCACACCGGAACTACCCCCTCAACGCCGCGGCTCCCAGCGGAACCACCGTCGTACAGCAAACACCGCGAGCCCGGTCCAGACGAGCGCGGCCACCAGGTCGCGCACCACCCGCGCCGCGTCGGCACCGCCAAGCCAGCCGGTGCGGACCAGGTCGACGACCGGTGTCAGCGGCAGCAGGCGGCAAACGTCCGCGATCGTGTGCGGCAACACCTCCAACGGTACGAACAACCCGGAGCCGAAAAGGGAGATGGACCACAGCGGCATCGCCGTCAGCTGCGCGACTTCCGTGGTGCGGGCCAGGGCGGACGTCGCGGCGGCCAGCGCCACCGTCAGCGGTATCCCCAACACCACGCCCACCACGAACAGTTCGGGGCGTTGCGGCGCGGGCACATGGAGCAGTGCGGACCCTGCGGCGACCATCACCACGCACTGCGCCAGGGCCACCGCCACCGCGGGCAGTGCGGTCCCGGCCAGGATCTCCAGGTCGGTCGGCTCCCCGGTCCGCAGCCGCTTGAGCACCAACTCCTCGCGGCGGGTGACATATGTGGGCACCAGATTGCTGTAGACGACGAAGACCAGGATCATGCCGATCCCGCCGGTGATCGACACCGCGTTGACGGTCATACCGGCCTTCTCCACGCCCGAGTGGGCGGTTGCGGAGTGCAGTGCCACCACCATGAACAGGGGCATGCACAGGGCGGTGTACGCCGCCGACCGGTTGCGCCACAGCAGTGTCGCCTCGGCCCGGCCCAGTGCCGCCATCCGTGAGGTCATCCCTGCCGTGTTCACGCCGCTTCCTCCGTTACGTGCTCGCTCATCTGGCCCGCCGCGATCTCCAGGAACGCCTCTTCGAGCGAGGCGGACCGGGCGTCAAGACCGTCGAGTACGAGGTCCTTGTCCCTTGCCCACAGCAGCAGTTCGGTGAGGGTGTCCTGCAACCGCGGGGTGCGGATCTCCACTCGGCGGCCGGTCGCCGCGGCCGGTAGGGACAACGGCAGTTCGGCCGCCGCGACGTGCTCCGGCAGTTGGAACCGGATGCGTGCCGGGCGCGCCGCGGTCACCTCGGCAGGGGTGCCCGACGCCACGATCCGGCCCGCGTGCATGATCGCCAGCCGGTCGGCGAGCGCCTCCGCCTCGTCCAGGTAGTGCGTGGTGAGCACGACGGTGGTGCCCTGGTCCCGGAGCCGCCGTACCAACTCCCAGGTGTCCCGCCGTACTTCGGCGTCCAGACCGGTGGACGGCTCGTCGAGGAAGAGCAACTCCGGCTTGCCGAGCAGGGCCAACGCCAGATCGAGACGGCGCCGTTCGCCCCCGGACAGCTGCTTGACCCGTACCGTGCCGCGCGCCGTGAGGCCCACCATCTCCAGGGCCTCGCCGACCGGCCGGGCGCCGGTCGTACACCCGGCCCACATGCGTGCCGTCTCCGTCACTGTCAGCTCGGAAGGGAAACCGCCCTCCTGCAGCATCACGCCGATCCGCGACCGGACGGCGGCGCGGTCCCGGTACGGGTCGTGGCCCAGCACCCGCACCTGGCCGCCGGAAGGCGCGGCCAGCCCCTCCAGAACCTCGACGGTCGAGGTCTTGCCCGCGCCGTTGGTGCCCAGCAGGGCGAACAGCTCGCCCCGTGCGACGGTGAAGGAGATGCCGCGCACGGCTTCGAAGCCCTGGGTGCTTCTGGTGCCCGTGGCGCGTTTTGCGGCCTTGGCGCCGGACGGGCCGTAGCGGCGGCGCAGTGCGGTGACCTCGATCACACGCCCGTCAGTGTCCGTGTCCCTCTCGGTGTGCATGTCCCAAGGGTTCCGCCGACGCGGGGCGGTGAGCGGTGAGCGGTGTCATCAGTGCCGATGACATTTGTCATCGGGGGAGACGAAAACAAAGAGACCCGCTCCGTAAGGAGCGGGTCTCTTTCTCGCTGGAGCGGACGACGAGGCTCGAACTCGCGACCTCAACCTTGGCAAGGTTGCGCTCTACCAACTGAGCTACGTCCGCAGGTTGCATCCGAGCGGCTTTCACCGCCCGGCGCGCTGACTACTCTACCTGATCGAATAGACCAGGAGGGTCGTCGGAGCGGGTGACAGGAATCGCACACTGCGCCTCCCCTTTGGAAAAGGGGCGCTCTGCTACTGAGCTACACCCGCGCGGTTCGGCGACTCGGCCTTTCGGCCTCGCCCCCGGCGCGCTTCAGACTTTAGCTGATCACCAGGGGTGTCTGTCCAATCGGCGCCCCAACTCCCCGACCACCGGGCCCCCGTGGGCCCTATGCCCCGCTCTGTCCGCCCCGACGCGGGTCCTCCGCTACGTTCCGGCCGGTCAGCCACCGCCGCCCGCTGCCGCGACGGCAGCACCCGCAACACGGCGGTTCGGCGCCTTCGCCCCAAGAAGGAGCCGCATCCGCGGCGGGCTGGGGGCAGACCTCCCGCGGAGGGCCGGGAGGTCTGCCCCCCCCAAGAAAGGGCCGCTCCCCGCCGGGGCCGGGGGCCTGCCCTTAAGGAAGAGTCGCTCCCTCCACAGCGGGCCGGGGAGCGCCACCAAGAAAGCTGCACCCCAGCGGAGGGCCAGAGAAAAGAGCCGCGCCTCCCCCGCCGGGGCCGGGGGCCTGCCCTTAAGGAAGAGTCGCTCCCTCCACAGCGGGCCGGGGAGCGCCACCAAGAAGGCCGCACCCCAGCGGAGGGCCAGAGAAAAGAGCCGCGCCTCCCCCGCAGGGGTCGCGGGCTTGCCCCAGGAAAGCCACACTCCCCGCAGGGGGCCCGGGGCCTGCCCCCAACAAAGGGCCGCACCCTCCACGCGGGGCTGGGGCGCCTGCCCCCAAGAAAGCCACCCCCCGCAGGGGACGGTCACCTGCCCAAAGAAAGCCGAACCTCTCACCGGGCGGCCAGGGCGCTTGCCCCTGGGAAAGCCCCGCCCTCCGCAGGGGCCTGGGGGCCTGCCCTAAGAAAGAACCGCACCCCGCAGGGGCCGGGAGCTTCGCCCCTAAGAAAGCCGCACCTCGGCCGAGGCCGGGCGCTCGCCCCCAAGAAAGCGCCGCACCCCCACCGGGGGCTTGGAGGCGTCGCCCCCAGGAAAGCCCCGCCCTCCGCAGGGGCCTGGGGGCCTGCCCCAAGAAAGAACCGCACCCCCACGGGGGCCAGGGGCCTGCCCAAAGAAAGACCCATCCCCGCCGGGGCCGGGGGCCTGCCCAAAGAAAGCCGCACCCCCGCCGGGGCCGGGGGCTCGCCCCCAAGAAAGCGCCGCACCCCCACCGGGGGCCTGGGGGGCGAGCCCCCCCAGGAAAGCCCCCCGTCCTCAGGGGGCCTGGGGGCTTGCCCCCAGAAAAGAACCCCCTTATCCCTCTCCGCAGAGGAATCGTTTAGCGTGCGGCGTCGAACGCCTCGTACACCTTCTTGGGAATCCGCCCCCGCGGCGGCACATCGAAACCGTGCGACCGTGCCCACGCAC
Organism: Streptomyces sp. NPDC020096; assembly: GCA_040631425.1. Classification (GTDB taxonomy): domain Bacteria; phylum Actinomycetota; class Actinomycetes; order Streptomycetales; family Streptomycetaceae; genus Streptantibioticus_A. Next base: position 59,915 of record JBEYJY010000001.1, on the reverse strand, counting down.
GCACCGCCGCCGGATCGGGAGCGACCGAGGTGCGCTTGTAGGCCTTGCCCGAGCGGCTGCGGCGGCGGCCGGCCTTCAGGTAAGGCGTCAGCGCATCGCGGAGCTTGTCCGCATTCGCGGAGGAGAGGTCGATCTCGTAAGTCTTGCCGTCAAGGCCGAACGCGACCGTTTCCTCTGCTTCGCCGCCGTCGATGTCGTCGGAGAGGGTGACCACCACGCGCTGCGCCATGGATATCGGTCCTTTCGTGCGGCAACGGCTGCACGGGTACGTATCGGTACCTATGTCGTCCGCCCTGACGTGCGGAGATGTGCCGTGGCCGACTGGTCGGGGTCAATGCGTTTTGATTTGCGCAAGGGACGGTATTACGAGCGGAAGCTGTGGCATATTTCCCTGCCTCATCGCACCGCAATCGGGACCATACGGTTTTCCTTGCGTTTTCCACAGAGGTTACCCCGGTCGATGCATAACCGTGATGGGGTGGCCGCGATATCTATGCGCGTAGATTTTCCGGCCGGGTACGCTGAGAGCACTTCGGAGGTCGCCACAGCCGCCGCCTTCGAGGTCACCTCACGCACCACACCACCGGGAGTGCACGTGGCACGCGTCGTAGTCGACGTCATGCTCAAGCCGGAGATCCTCGACCCCCAGGGCCAGGCGGTGCAGCGCGCACTTCCTCGTCTGGGCTTCGAAGGGATCTCGGACGTCCGCCAAGGCAAGCGATTTGAACTCGAAGTCGAGGGGCCGGTCGACGACGACGCCCTCGCCCGTATCCACAAGATCGCCGAGAGTTTCCTCGCCAACACGGTGATCGAGGACTTCACCGTAAGGGTGGACTCGTGACATCCCACCCGTCGCCCGCCACCACCCGCAACGGAGGCCCTTCGGGCCGCGGCGATATTCGCGTCGGAGTCGTCACCTTTCCCGGCTCGCTCGACGACCAGGACGCGCTGCGCGCGGTGAAGCTCGCCGGGGCGGAGCCGGTCTCGCTGTGGCACCGCGACAAGGATCTGCACCAGGTTGACGCGGTCGTGCTGCCGGGCGGTTTCTCCTACGGGGACTACCTGCGCTGCGGGGCCATCGCCCGCTTCTCGCCGATCATGGAGATGATCATCGAGGGCGCGAAGCAGGGCCTGCCGGTGCTCGGTATCTGCAACGGATTCCAGATCCTGTGTGAATCCCATCTGCTGCCCGGTGCGTTGACCCGCAACGACCACCTGCACTTCGTCTGCCGCGACCAGAAGCTGCGGATCGAGAACGCCGCGACCGCCTGGACCGCCGACTACCAGCAGGGCCAGGAGATCACCGTCCCGCTGAAGAACGGCGAAGGCGGCTATGTCGCCGACGAGCGCACCCTGGACATGCTGGAGGCCGAGGGCCGGGTGGTGGCCCGCTACCTCGGTCTGAACCCCAACGGCTCGCGCCGCGACATCGCGGGCATCACCAACGAGGCCGGAAACGTGGTCGGCCTGATGCCGCACCCCGAGCACGCGGTCGAGCCGCTGACCGGCCCGACGACCGAGGGCCTCGGATTCTTCACCTCGATCCTGAAGCAGCTGGTGAAAGCGTAATGACCCTCGACACCGTCAAGAACGCAGAGCAGACCCCCGACACCTCCCTGCCGTGGGCCGAACTCGGCCTGAAGCCTGACGAGTACGAGCGGATCACCGCCATCCTCGGGCGCCGCCCGACCGGCGCCGAGCTCGCCATGTACTCGGTCATGTGGTCCGAGCACTGCTCGTACAAGAGCAGCAAGGTCCACCTGCGGCAGTTCGGCGAGAAGGCCCCGGAGAGCTCGGCGATGCTGGTGGGCATCGGCGAGAACGCGGGCGTGGTCGACGTCGGCCAGGGGTACGCGGTCACCTTCAAGGTCGAGTCGCACAACCACCCCTCGTACATCGAGCCCTACCAGGGCGCGGCCACCGGCGTCGGCGGCATCGTCCGCGACATCCTCGCCATGGGCGCCCGGCCGGTCGCCGTGATGGACCCGCTGCGGTTCGGCGATCCGCGCGAGGCCGACACCAAGCGCGTCGCGCACGGCGTGGTCGCGGGCATCGGCGGCTACGGCAACTGCCTGGGCCTGCCCAACATCGGCGGCGAGGTGGTCTTCGACGCCTGCTACCAGGGCAACCCGCTGGTCAACGCGCTGTGCGTGGGCGTGATGAAGCATGAGGACATCCACCTCGCCAAGGCCTCGGGCCCCGGCAACAAGGTGATCCTGTACGGCGCCAGGACGGGCGGCGACGGCATCGGCGGTGTCTCCGTGCTGGCCTCGGAGACCTTCGAGTCGACCGGCCCCACCAAGCGGCCCGCGGTCCAGGTCGGCGACCCGTTCCAGGAGAAGCTGCTGATCGAGTGCACCCTGGAGATCTTCCGGGAGAAGCTGGTCGTCGGCATCCAGGACCTCGGCGGCGCCGGACTGTCCTGCGCCACCAGCGAGTTGGCCTCGGCCGGAACCGGCGGCATGCGGATCGAGCTGGACACGGTGCCGCTGCGCGACGCCACGCTCAGCCCCGAGGAAATCCTGATGAGCGAGTCCCAGGAGCGGATGTGCGCGGTCGTCGAACCGCGCAACGTCGACCGCTTCCTGGAGATCTGCGAGAAGTGGGATGTCATCGCCACCGTCATCGGTGAGGTCACCGACGGCGACCGGTTGGAGATCTACTGGCACGGCGAGCAGATCGTCGACGTCCCGCCGCGGACCGTCGCCCACGAGGGCCCGGTCTACGAGCGGCCGTACGCCCGCCCGCAGTGGCAGGACGCGCTGCAGGCCGACGACGCCAACAAGCTGCCGCGCCCGGCGACCGGTGCCGAGCTGCGCGATGCCCTGCTGCGGCTGGTCGGCAGTCCCAACCAGGCGGCGAAGTCCTGGATCACCGACCAGTACGACCGGTATGTGCTGGGCAACACCGTCCTGGCGCAGCCGGAGGACTCCGGCATGGTCCGGATCGACGAGCAGACCAACCTCGGCGTCGCGGTGGCCACCGACGGCAACGGGCGGTACGCGAAGCTCGACCCGTACGCGGGTGCGCAGCTCGCGCTGGCCGAGGCGTACCGCAATGTCGCGGCCACCGGCGCCAAGCCGCTGGCCGTCTCCGACTGCCTCAACTTCGGCTCGCCCGAAGACCCGTCCGTCATGTGGCAGTTCGCCGAGGCGACCCGCGGGCTCGCCGACGCGTGCCAGGTGCTCGGCACTCCGGTGACCGGCGGCAACGTCTCCCTGTACAACCAGACCGGGGAGACCGCCATTCACCCGACCCCGGTGGTCGCGGTGCTGGGTGTGATCGACGACGTCACCCGCCGTACGCCGATGGCGTTCGCCGAGGAGGGCCAGCTGATCTACCTCCTCGGTGAGACCCGGGAGGAGTTCGGCGGTTCCGCCTGGTCCCAGGTCGCCCACGGCCATCTGGGCGGGCTGCCGCCCCAGGTCGACCTGGAGCAGGAGAAGCTGCTCGCCGAGATCCTGATCTCCGGCTCGCGGGACGGCATGATCGACGCGGCGCACGACCTGTCCGACGGCGGTCTGGCGCAGGCGCTGGTCGAGTCCTGCCTCAAGGGCGGCAAGGGGGCCCGGGTGGTGGTGCCGGACGGGCAGGACGCGTTCGTCACCCTCTTCTCCGAGTCCGCCGGCCGGGCGATCGTGTCCGTGCCGCGCAGCGAGGAGCTGCGGTTCACCGACATGTGCCGGGCGCGCGGTCTGGCGGCCACCCGCATCGGTGTGGTCGACGGTGAAGTGCTGGACGTGCAGGGGCAGTTCAGCGTTCCGCTGACCGAGCTGCGCGAGGCGCACGAGGGGACGATTCCGGCGCTGCTGGGCTGAGTCTGCTGGGTTTGCGGTGGTCGTGTGACCGCCGGTCCGCGCCGTTGGGGTCGCTCGCCGTCGCGGCGGGACAAAGTGCCGGGGGACGAGCCCCCGGCACCCCCGGCTGTGCGCCCGCGAAGCCGCCGGGGGGTTGGGGCTTGCCCCCAAGAAAGATCCGCCGCGACGGCGATCGACCCCCACGGCGCGGACCGGCGGTGCCGAACCGGCCGCAACCCCCGCCGAGACCCGTCGGCCCAGCCGCAGGCGGTTACGCTCACGATCATGCCGCCGCGTACGCGTAAAGCACGCTCCTACGATCCGGGCAAGACCCGCGCCGCCGTCAGCGCCCAGTTCGGGCACGTACGGGATGTGGTGCGGCGGCTCGGTGCGGAGCGGTTCGCCGTATCGACCCGGCTCGGCGACTGGACGGTCCGTGAGCTGCTGGCGCACATCTCCATGGCCGTGGAGAGCGTGAACCGCGCCCTGGAACAGCCCGCCCCGCCCACACCGCAACTCGCCGTCGCCGACTGGGCGTTGGCAACGGCTGCGCTCGCCGACGAGATCGGCGAGGACACGCGCGCACTGGCGGCCAGCGCGGACCCGGCCGAACTGCTGGAACGTGCCGCGGCCCGGTTCGCGGAACTGGTCCCCGCCGCGGCTGACGACCGCCCCGTCGCCGCTCGGGTGGGCGCGATGCGCCTCGACGACTACCTGGTGACCCGCTGTGTCGAGCTCGTCGTCCACACGGACGACCTGGCCGACGCGCTGGGCATCGAGATCCCGTACGACCGGCAGGCGCTGGCCATCACGACCCGCCTGCTCGCCGACGCGTTCGCCGAGAAGGCGCCCGGCAACGCGGTCGAGCTGCGGGTGCCGCCGTACGCGGCGGTGCAGTGTGTCGCCGGGCCGCGGCACACTCGCGGGACCCCGCCGAACGTCGTCGAGACCGCGCCCCTGACCTGGATCCGGTTGGCCACCGGCCGCACCGCCTGGGCGGACGCGGTGGACTCCGCCCAGGTGTCGGCGAGCGGCGAGCGGGCTGATCTCTCCGGCCATCTGCCGGTACTGGGGTGAATCTCGGGGCAAGCCCCGACCCCCGGCCGGCGTGACCCCGCGTCCCCGTCGAGTCACCCTGTGGTGAGGGGTCGATCCCCGGTTCGGACCAGTTCCTGACCTGCCCTAGACTCGGTGTCGTGCCACGTGGTGACGGACGACTCAACCACGATCTCCTTCCCGGCGAGAAAGGCCCCCAGGACGCTTGCGGCGTCTTCGGCGTCTGGGCCCCGGGCGAAGAGGTCGCCAAGCTCACCTATTTCGGGCTGTACGCCCTGCAGCACCGAGGACAGGAGTCCGCGGGCATCGCAGTGAGCAACGGCTCCCAGATCCTGGTCTTCAAGGACATGGGCCTGGTCTCCCAGGTCTTCGACGAGACCTCCCTAGGCTCCCTCAAGGGGCACATCGCCGTCGGTCACGCGCGCTACTCGACCACCGGTGCCTCGGTGTGGGAGAACGCCCAGCCGACCTTCCGGGCCACCGCGCACGGCTCGATCGCGCTGGGCCACAACGGCAACCTGGTCAACACGGCCGAGCTGGCCGAGCTGGTCGCCAAGCTCCCGCAGGGCGACGGCCGGGCCACCAATGTCGCGGCCACCAACGACACCGACCTGGTGACGGCGCTGCTCGCCGGGCAGGTCGACGAGGACGGCAAGCCGCTGTCCGTCGAGGACGCCGCACAGCGCGTGCTGCCGAACGTCATGGGCGCCTTCTGCCTGGTCTTCATGGACGAGCACACGCTCTACGCGGCGCGTGACCCGCAGGGCATCCGACCGCTGGTCCTGGGCCGCCTGGAGCGCGGCTGGGTGGTCGCCTCGGAGAGCGCCGCCCTGGACATCGTCGGCGCCACGTTCGTCCGCGAGGTGGAGCCTGGCGAGCTGATCGCCGTCGACGAGAACGGGCTGCGCTCCTCCCGGTTCGCCGAAGCCCGGCCGAAGGGCTGTGTCTTCGAGTACGTCTACCTGGCGCGCCCGGACACCGACATCGCGGGCCGTAACGTCTACCTCTCGCGCGTCGAGATGGGCCGCAGGCTCGCCAAGGAGGCTCCGGTCGAGGCCGATCTGGTGATACCCACGCCGGAGTCGGGCACCCCGGCCGCCGTCGGCTACGCCGAGGAGAGCGGTATCCCGTACGGCTCCGGCCTGGTGAAGAACTCCTACGTGGGCCGGACCTTCATCCAGCCTTCGCAGACCATTCGCCAACTCGGGATCCGCCTCAAGCTCAATCCGCTCAAGGAGGTCATCCGGGGCAAGCGCCTGGTGGTCGTCGACGACTCGATCGTCCGCGGCAACACCCAGCGGGCACTGGTCCGGATGCTGCGCGAGGCCGGTGCGGCCGAGGTCCATGTGCGGATCTCCTCGCCGCCGGTGAAGTGGCCCTGCTTCTTCGGCATCGACTTCGCGACCCGCGCCGAGCTGATCGCCAACGGCATGTCGGTCGAGGAGATCGGCAAGTCGCTGGGCGCCGACTCGCTCGCCTACATCTCCATCGACGCCATGGTCGAGGCGACCACGATCGCCAAGCCCAACCTGTGCCGCGCCTGCTTCGACGGCGAGTACCCCATGGAGCTGCCCGACCCGGAGCTGTTGGGCAAGCAGCTGCTGGAGACCGAGCTCGCGGGCGGCCCCGACGCCGCGAACGCGCTCCGTCGCCCGTAGGGCTCGTAACCCCTCACACGAAAGATCTCAAGGCAATGTCTTCAGAGACCACCGGTGCGAGCTACGCAGCCGCAGGCGTCGACATCGAGGCGGGCGACACCGCCGTCGAGCTGATGAAGCAGTGGGTGCGCAAGGCCACCCGCCCCGAGGTCGTCGGCGGCCTCGGCGGCTTCGCCGGGCTGTTCGACGCCAGCGCCCTGAAGCGCTACGAGCGGCCGCTGCTGGCCTCCGCCACCGACGGCGTCGGCACCAAGGTCGACATCGCGCGGCGGATGGGCGTGTACGACACCATCGGTCACGACCTGGTCGGCATGGTGGTGGACGACCTGGTGGTGTGCGGCGCCGAGCCGCTGTTCATGACCGACTACATCTGCGTCGGCAAGGTCTACCCCGAGCGGGTCGCCGCCATCGTCAAGGGCATCGCCGAGGGGTGCGCGCTGGCCGGGTGCGCACTGGTCGGCGGTGAGACCGCGGAGCACCCCGGTCTGTTGGGCGCCGACGACTTCGATGTGGCGGGCGCCGGTACGGGTGTGGTCGAGGCCGACCGTCTGCTGGGCGCGGATCGCATCCGAAAGGGTGACGCGGTCATCGCCCTGGAGTCCTCGGGACTTCACTCGAACGGGTACTCACTCGTTCGGCACGTGCTCTTCGACCGGGCGGGCTGGGCGCTGGACCGCGAGGTTCCGGAGTTCGGGCGGACCTTGGGCGAGGAACTGCTGGAGCCGACGAAGATCTACTCGCTGGACTGCCTGGCGCTCACCCGTACCACCGAGGTGCACGCCTTCTCGCACATCACCGGCGGCGGGCTGGCCAACAACCTGGCCCGGGTCATCCCCGACCATCTGCACGCCACCGTCGACCGCTCGACCTGGACCCCGGACCCGGTCTTCGACCTGGTCGGCAGGTTGGGCGAGGTCAGCGGGCCGGAGCTGGAGAAGACCCTGAACATGGGCGTCGGCATGATCGCCGTGGTGCCCCAGGAGTCGGTCGACGTCGCGCTGGCCACCCTGGGTGACCGCGGTGTCGACGCCTGGGTGGCAGGCGAGATCGACGACCGGGGCGACCGTACCGAGGCGGTGGCGCTGACCGGCGACTACGCGGGCTGATCACTCCAGCGAGGAGCCTCGCCCCGTTTCCGCCCGTGAGTGAGCCAAAGGGCGCGCCTGCGTCGAAAGCGACGAGGAGGACGGAGCGACGCGACCGCTCGACGAGGAGTGTCGACGCAGGGTACAAGCGCCCGGCGGCGAACGAACCCTAAGAAGGCAGCCACGACGAAACCCGGTCCGAGGCAGGCCCCGGACCGGGTGAGCAGGACGGAATCGTCAAGCGCGACGACGTTGCTGCGACGAGTGCTCCTCGGAGTCCTCGTCTTCGTCGTCCTCGTCGTTGTAGAGATCCGCGTACCGTGCGTACGGGTCGTTATTCCGCTCATCGTCCTCTACGGGCTCCGGCTTTGCCGGTCGTGACGACGATGCGCCCAGCTCCTCGGCCAGACGTGAGAGATCCGTTCCGCCGCTGTTGTACTTCAGCTGGCGGGCGACCTTTGTCTGCTTGGCCTTGGCCCGGCCGCGCCCCATGGCTCGACCCCCTCAACGGCGGGGCTCGACGGCCCCGAGTCTTGACACGCGTTCATGAATGGGAACGGTCTCCATGGCGAAGACCGGTCCGTAGGGCTTCAACGGTACCTGCTTCCGCGCCCACACGGTACGTCGCCCGCACGACGCGCGTCGAAGCAGGGCCCGTTAACGGCCCCGTCCTAGCTGGTCAGCCACGATTTTACCTTCTTTCGCGGCAAGACGGCCGCCGGGTCGTGGTACGGGTCACCCCGTCAGTCAACCGTTGGGCGCAACCAGCTCTCGGCCGGGGTGCGGTCCGCCATCCGCTGCTCGGCCAACCGGTCGGCGGCGGCAGCTGGCGGAATTCCATCGGCCGCAGCACGTTCGAATATTGCCAAAGTTGTGTCAAAGATCTTCGTGGCCTTTGCCTTCGCCCGATCGAAATCGAACCCGTGCAACTCGTCGGCCACCTGGATCACGCCACCGGCATTCACCACGTAATCCGGGGCGTAAAGGATTCCGCGATCGGCCAGGTCCTTCTCGACGCCGGGGTGCGCCAGTTGGTTGTTGGCGGCGCCGCACACCATCGAGGCTGTGAGGTTGCGCACACTCGTGTCGTTCAGGGCGCCACCCAGCGCGCACGGCGCGTACACATCAAGATCGGCGCTGATCAGGTCCTCGGTCGTGGCGGCCGCCTCGACCTCGGGGTGCGCGGCGCGGATCCGCTCCACGGCCTCCGCGCGGACGTCCGTGATCACCACGACCGCGCCGTCCGCCAGCAGGTGCTCCACGAGGTGGTGGCCCACCTTGCCGACGCCGGCGATGCCGACCCGGCGGCCGCGCAGCGTCGGGTCGCCCCAGCGGATCTGCGCGGAGGCCCGCATGCCCTGGAAGACACCGTACGCGGTGAGCACCGAGGAGTCGCCGGCCCCGCCGTTCTCCGGGGAGCGGCCGGTGGTCCACGGGTTCTCGGTGGCGACGATGTCCATGTCCGCGACGTACGTGCCGACGTCGCACGCGGTCACGTAGCGGCCGCCGAGCGAGGCGACGAACCGGCCGTAGGCACGCAGGAGTTCGGGCGTCTTGTCGACCGCCGGGTCGCCGATGATGACGGCCTTGCCGCCGCCGTGGTCGAGCCCCGCGAGAGCGTTCTTGTAGCTCATGCCGCGCGCGAGGTTCAGCGCGTCCTCGACGGCTGCCTCGTCGCTGGCGTACGGGAAGAAGCGGGTACCGCCGAGCGCGGGGCCCAGGGCGGTGGAGTGGATGGCGATGACGGCCTTCAGGCCGCTGTCGCGGTCCTGGCAGAGCACGACCTGTTCGTGTCCCCCCTGCTCCGATCGGAACAGCTTGGAGACCACGGAATCTGATGGACGTACGTCGGTCACGGTGGTGACTCCCGAGGTCGGTGAATAAGCCCTCCGAGAGGGTAGGGGAGGGCCCGGTGAACAGAAGATTAGGCCCGTTCACACGCTGTAGCGCCCTGCGTGTCAGGGATCACTCCCACGGCGGACGGAAGCCGTGGCCCGAGGGGGCGGCGGGTGGGAGACGGGAGGGCGGCGGGCGTGGCACGATGCGGATACAGACGGCGACGAGGGAGCTGGTGTGGGCTTGTCTGCGGTTGCGGTGCCGTACGCCTCGTATCTGCGCGTCTACGAGCCGCTCGCGGCCTTTCCGGAGCCCGACCGCAGCCACTGGCGGCGGTACGCCGAGGCGGGCCATCTGCCCACCGCCCAGGACGAGTTGCGCCAGTCGCTGGCCGATCTGGTGCCGGTGCCGCCGGTTCCGGTGCCGGTGCACGAGAGCCGGGACGCGTTCGTCGCGGTGGCGGACGGGGTGACCCACATCTGCCCGTGGCGTACCCGGCTGCGCGCCTGGCTGGCGCTGGAACAGCTCCAGGAGGAACTGCCCGCGCCGGTCCTGGACGCGGTGCTGCCGCCGGTCGTACGGCGCCAGACGGCCGCGGACTACGAGCAGTGGCGGGCCGCCAACCCGGACGCCCGGCCGTGGATCCGGTCGTCCACCTGGCATGTGCCGGTGCGCTGGTTCGTGCTCTTCGACGACGCCGAACGGGACTTCGAGCCGGGCAGCGTCGCCGAACCGTCCGACGGCGACGACCAGAAGCAGTGCACCGCGCCGGTGCTGCGCTACCGCGCGGCGATGGTGCAGGCGCGGCGCCGGGTGGCGCGGGCACTGCGGGTGCTGCGGGACAGCCTGGAGGAAGGGCCGTTGATCGACGGTCTGGTGGACGTCGGCCGCTGGCTGGAGGAGTTCCACCCGCGCTCGTTGGTGGAGTTGGACTACGGCGGTTTGGTGCACGCCATCCCGGAGAGCCGGCTGGCGGGCGATCACAGCGCTGCCGAGGTCGCGCAGGGGCTGGCGGCGCTGCGCGACGGGGACGGCGCCGGGGCCGCCGAGACGTACGCCCGGTTGACCGCGCGCTGGCGCGGGGTGCGCGAGCTGCAGTACGCGAGCTGAACGCGCGTTTGACCTGCACGGGGTGATGTGTACCCTTACCGAACGCTTATCCCGGGAACGGGATTTGGACTGGACCTGACCAGGGCCTTGGTCCCGATCCCGACCAATTGGGCAAGCGTGATGGAGAGCACGTTTCTCGACTCTTGCCTCCATAGCTAACCCTCGTGTCAAAATAGGACAACTCGCGTGTTCCTGTGTCGCCCCGGTCCTGTGATCCCACTGTGACTGATCGTCACGCCTGCGTAACTGTCCGTTATGGCCCGGTCCATCGGCTTCCGCCGAGCTTGAACACCTGAGAGGGCAATTCCATCGGTTTGGCCGACACGGCTGGACGGATGGTGTAGTTGTAGTGCCGAGGACAAGCCGTTCGTCCTATTACCGACTCGGCTCGCGTCTGCCATTTCGGGCAACGCGGGTCAAGGTGCAGAATTTAGAGGAAAGAACCGTGATGGTTCGGTTCTCCCGAGGAGGCCGCTCATGACCGCTCGCACCCCTGATGCCGAGCCGCTGCTGACCCCCGCTGAGGTCGCCACCATGTTCCGTGTGGACCCGAAGACGGTCACGCGCTGGGCAAAGGCAGGCAAGCTCACGTCCATCCGTACGCTTGGTGGCCACCGTCGCTACCGTGAGGCGGAGGTCCGGGCCCTGCTTGCGGGCATTCCGCAGCAGCGTTCCGAGAGCTGAAACACCCCAAATCAGCCGATCCTGGGTCCCCCAGCCCGGATCCCCTAAGCACTGCCTGACCCCTGTCCCCATCAGGGTTCGCCTCTAGATCGCGTCGGACTCCGCCGGGTCCGACGCGATCTTTTTGTGTTCGAAAGCCGTTCGGCCAGTAGTGCAATTTCACATATTAAATTGACGGCATACGGAAGGGGCGGAAGTTCCACCTTCTCCGTAACTGTTCCCGTGACTCCCGTCACATGTGACGGTATTGCCGCCCGATGTAGGGATGCGGTAAAGGGGTCTGTGCCGTTTTGGCCTCAGGTGGACGCCGCACTTCCGTCGGCCTGGTCCGCGCCGCGGGACTCCATCGCCAGCCGCAGCAGCCGGTGGCAGATCGCGCAGTGCCGGGTCAGATGGCCGCGGCCCGCGGCGGCCGACAGATGGGCGCGCAGCAGCGCCCGTGTCTCGTGTTCCGGATAACGCGCTGTCTGGCGCCCCGCGCCTCCCGATACCGCTGTCGACATCGGAACCACCGCCTTCCGCCGCCCCTACCGCCAGAGGTACTCGCCCCGGATGAGTGCGTCAAGACTCACCCGGGGTAAGCCACCCTTTCCGGGGGCACGTACCGGGAGCGCGGTGGTCGGCGATTGGCGGGGACGGGGGCCGGCGCTTCCGGGTGAGCCCCGGGGGCCGTGGGCCCAACTCCGGCGTTGCCGACGTCACATAACACTGCGGCCCGCATCCGAGAAGGATGCGGGCCGTTGGCGGTCCTGACGGGATTTGAACCCGCGGCCTCCACCTTGACAGGGTGGCGAGCACTCCAAACTGCTCCACAGGACCAGGTTTCGCGGCGCTGAGAACTTCCTGCGCTGCGAAGAAGACTGTACAGCAGGTCAGGCCCCCTGGTCGAACCCACGATCCGGCCTACGGCCAGGACGCGTCGATCGCCTTGAGAATCCGCTTGTCGGAGACCGGATAGGCGGTGCCCAGGGCGTGCGCGAAGTAGCTGACCCGCAGCTCCTCCAGCATCCAGCGGATCTCCCGTACCTCCGGCGGCACCGGACGCCCCGGCTTGAGGGCGGCCAGCAGCTGCGCGTACTCGTCCCGCATCTCGTGGACCTTGTCCATACGGGTGCGGTCCCGCTGGACACTCGTCGGCATCTGCTGCAGGCGCCGGTCCACGGCCACCAGATAGCGCAGCAGATCCGGCAGCCGGCGCCAGCCGGTGGCGGTGACGAAGCCGGGGTGGATCAGCGCCGTGAGCTGCTCCTTGACGTCGGTGAGGTTCGCCAGCAGCACCGGGCTCGTCGTCGCCTTCAGCCGCCGTTCACACGCCTGCCAGGCGGCCAGCACCTGCCGCACCTTGGCGACCGTGTCGAATGTGGTGTCGACCACATCCGTGCGCACCTTGTCGAACAGTTTGCGGAACCCCTCCTCGTCCCACGCCGGTCCGCCGTGGTCCGCGATCAGCTTGTCGGCGGCGGCGGTCACACAGTCGTCGAACAGCGCCTGGACGCTGCCGTGCGGGCTGCGGGAGAGCGCCAGCTTGTCCGCGTTGCCCAGTTTGGACTGGGCGAACTTGGCCGGATTCGACGGGAGGTTGAGCAGGATCAGCCGACGTGTTCCGCGCCACATGGCCTCGGCCTGCTCGGACTCGGTGTCGTAGAGCCGGACGGCCACCGACTCGCCCTCGTCCACCAGCGCCGGGAACGCCCTGACCGGCTGCCCGGCCCGCCGGGTCTCGAAGGTGGGCGGCAGCGTGCCGACCGTCCACTGGGTGAGCCCGCTGCGCTGCTCGATGCCGATGGAGTCGGCGGCCTTGGAGATGGCCTCCCGGGTCTTCGGCTTGAGCTTCAGCTTGAGCGCTTCGAGGTCCTTGTCCTCGGCGAGCTTGCGCCTGCGCTCGTCGACCACCCGGAAGGTCATCTTCAGGTGGTCCGGGACCTTGGACAGGTCGAAGTCCTCCGGGTGGACGTCCACCCCGACCATCCGGTGCAGTTCGTCCGCCAGCACGGTGGTCAGCGGCTCGGGACCGGCCACCACGCGGTCCAGGAACGCCTTGGCGTAGTTGGGCGCGGGCACGCACATACGGCGGATCGGCTTGGGCAGCGAGCGGATCAGCTCGGTGACCAGATCCTCCCGCAGCCCCCGGATCTGCCAGTCGAAGCCGTTCGGGGTGACCTGGTTGAGCACCTGGAGCGGGATGTGCACGGTGACGCCGTCCGCGTCCGCGCCCGGCTCGAACTGGTACGTCACCTTGAACTTGAGCTTGCCCTGGCGCCAGGAGTCCGGGTAGTCGTCCTTGGTGACCGCTTCCGCCGACTCGTTGATCAGCATGGAGTGCTCGAAGTTGAGCAACTCCGGTTCCTCGCGGCGCTTGTGCTTCCACCAGGAGTCGAAGTGCGCCCCGGAGACCACGTGGTCCGGCAGCCGCTCGTCGTAGAAGTCGAACAGCGCCTCGTCGTCCACCAGGATGTCGCGGCGGCGTGCCCGGTGCTCCAACTCCTCGACCTCGCCGAGGAGTTTGCGGTTGTCGTGGAAGAACTGGTGGTGGGTGCGCCAGTCGCCCTCGACCAGGGCGTTGCGGATGAACAGCTCGCGGGAGACCTCGGGATCGATCCGGCCGTAGTTGACCTTGCGCTGGGCGACCAGCGGGACGCCGTACAGCGTGACCTTCTCGTAGGCCATCACCGCGGCCTGCTTCTGCTCCCAGTGCGGTTCGCTGTAGGAGCGCTTGACCAGGTGCTGGGCGAGCGGTTCGACCCACTCCGGTTCGATCCGGGCGTTGACCCGGGCCCACAGCCGGGAGGTCTCGACCAGCTCGGCTGACATGATCCAGCGCGGCGGCTTCTTGAACAGCGCGGAGCCGGGGAAGACCGCGAACTTGGCGCTGCGCGCGCCCAGGTACTCGTTCTTGTCGGTGTCCTTGAGCCCGATGTGCGACAGCAGCCCGGCCAGCAGTGAGGCGTGGACGCGCTGCGGGTCGGCGTCCTCCTCGTTGACGTGGATGTCCATCGTCTTGGCGACGGTGCGCAACTGGCTGTAGATGTCCTGCCACTCGCGTATCCGCAGGTAGTTGAGGAACTCCGTACGGCACATCCGGCGGAACGCGGAGGACGACAGGCTCTTCTGCTGCTCGCGGATGTAGCGCCACAGGTTCAGGAACGCCAGGAAGTCGCTGGTCTCGTCGGCGAACCTGCGGTGCTTCTCGTCCGCCTGCTGCTGCTTGTCGGAGGGTCGCTCGCGCGGGTCCTGGATGGACAGCGCGGCAGCGATCACCATGACCTCGCGTACGCAGCCGTTGCGGTCGGCCTCCAGGACCATCCGGGCGAGCCGCGGGTCGACGGGCAGCTGGGAGAGCTTGCGGCCGACCGGGGTGAGGCGATTGCGGACGTCCTTCTGCTGCGGGTCCAGCGCCCCCAGTTCTTCGAGGAGTTGGACGCCGTCCTTGATGTGGCGGCTGTCCGGCGGGTCGATGAACGGGAACCTGGCGATGTCGCCGAGACCGGCCGCGGTCATCTGCAGGATGACGGAGGCCAGGTTGGTACGGAGGATCTCAGCGTCGGTGAACTCCGGCCGGGAGGTGAAGTCGTCCTCCGAGTACAGCCGGATGCAGATGCCGTCCGAGGTGCGGCCGCAGCGGCCCTTGCGCTGGTTGGCGCTGGCCTGGCTGATCGGCTCGATGGGCAGCCGCTGCACCTTGGTGCGATGGCTGTACCGGGAGATACGGGCGGCGCCCGGGTCGATCACGTACCGGATGCCGGGGACGGTGAGGGAGGTCTCGGCCACGTTGGTGGCGAGCACGATGCGACGGCCGGTGTGCGGCTGGAAGACGCGGTGCTGCTCGGCGTGCGACAGACGCGCGTAGAGCGGCAGGACTTCGGTGAACCGGAGGTTCTTCTTGTTCAGCGCGTCCGCGGTGTCCCGGATCTCCCGCTCGCCGGAGAGGAAGACCAGGATGTCGCCCTGGCCCTCGCGCTGCAGTTCGTCGACGGCGTCGCAGATCGCGGTGATCTGGTCGCGGTCGCTGTCCTCCGCGCCCTCTTCCAGCAGCGGGCGGTAGCGCACCTCGACCGGGTAGGTACGGCCGGAGACCTCGACGATCGGCGCGGCGCCGAAGTGCCGGGAGAACCGCTCCGGGTCGATGGTCGCCGAGGTGATGACGACCTTGAGGTCGGGGCGGCGGGGCAGCAGCTGCGCCAGATAGCCGAGGATGAAGTCGATGTTGAGGCTGCGTTCGTGCGCCTCGTCGATGATGATCGTGTCGTACTGGCGCAGCTCGCGGTCGGTCTGGATCTCGGCGAGCATGATGCCGTCGGTCATCAGCTTCACCAGGGTGGAGTCGCCCACCTGGTCGGTGAAGCGGACCTTCCAGCCGACCGCCGAGCCGAGCGGAGTGTTCAGTTCCTCCGCGACCCGCTCGGCCACCGTGCGCGCCGCGAGCCTTCGCGGCTGGGTGTGGCCGATCAGGCCTTTGACCCCACGCCCCAGCTCCAGGCAGATCTTGGGGATCTGGGTGGTCTTGCCGGAGCCCGTCTCGCCCGCGACGATCACCACCTGGTGGTCGCGGATCGCGGCCAGGATCTCGTCCCTCTTCTGGCTGACGGGCAGCTGCTCGGGGTACGTGACGGCCGGTACGGACGCGCGGCGCCGGGCCATCCGCGCCTCGGCCTCGTCGAGCTGCGCGGCGATCTCCGCGTAGATCGCCGCACGGGCCTCGGGCTTGCGGATCTTCCGGGCACCGTCGAGTCGGCGGCCGAGGCGCTGCTGGTCGCGCAGCGTCAGTTCGGGCAGCCGCTCCAGGAGGGCTGTCAGGGCGGGGGCAGGCGCAGTGGACATACGGCTCCCAGGATCTCACCCGGCGCGCGCATGCCGCGAACGGGTTTCACAGGGTGCGCGATGGGCGGCTGGCGGCGAGGGTGGGCCGCATGGGCGAGCAACGGGAAGGGGAGGGTCCGCGCCGGGTGCCGAGGCCGGTGCGCTCGGCGCGGGAAGTGTGGCGGGCGTTCCGCGTGTCGCCCTTCCTGCCCGCGACCGTGGTCACGCTCATCGTGGCGGCGGGCGCGGGGCTCTTCGCGGGCTCGTACACCTACGCCATGGCCAATCCGACCCCGCGTCACATTCCGGCCGCCGTCATCGGTGCCCCGGCGTCCGCCGTCAAACGGGCGCAGTTCGTCCAGGGCATGGAGAAGGCGCTCGGCGCGTCACTCGAACTGCACCCCTACCGGAACTACGCGCAGGCACTGCACGCCGTCAACGAGCAGAAGACCTTCGCGATCCTTGAGGAACGTCGGGGCAGAGCCCGGCTCGACCTGTCCAGCGCGTCCGGCGCCTCGGTCGCCCAGCTGCTGGCCGAGGCGGCGCCGCGGGTCGGCAGGTCGGTCGGCGTACCGGTCGTGGTGACCGACATCAAGCCACTGCAGCGGGGTGATCCGCGCGGCCTGGCCATCTTCTACATCTCGCTCGCCTCGGTGGTGGTCGGCTTCATCGGCGCGGTGCAGTTGAGCGTCCACGCGAAGGAGCTCAGGCCCGCCGAACGCATCGTGTTCACGATCGTCTACGCGCTGCTCGGCGGCTTCTCGATCTGCGCCATCGTGGACTGGGGGCTTGGCGCACTGCGGCTGCCGTTCATCGAGTCATGGCTGATCCTGGCGCTGACGATGTTCACCTCGGGCATGGTCTTCAGCATGTTCAACGCCCTGATCCAGCGTTGGGCGCTGCTGCCGACCTGGGGGCTGATGGTGATGCTCGGCAATCCGTCCTCGGGCGGCGCGGTCTCCTGGCCGCTACTGCCGTCGCTGCTCGGCACGATCGGCCGCTGGCTGCCACCGGGCGCGGCGGTGAACGCCCAGCACACGGCGGTCTACTTCCGCCACTACCAGCACCCTTTCCCGTTCGTCGTCCTCGCGGTGTGGGCGACGGTGGCCAGCACGATCTTCTGGGTGTGGCGGCGCCGGCATCCGGGGGGCCGTTAGGCGGTGTCGGGGGTGCGGCCGACGAGGTTGGTCAGCAGGTCGACCAGGGCGGCGTTGACGGAGCGCTGCTCGGTGATGAACGCGTCGACCTTGCCGTCCAACGCGTTGAACTTGGTGTCCTGCGCGTCGAATCGTCCGCGCACCTCGGTCCTGAAGCTGTTCAGCTCGGTGCGGATGGTCAGCACATCGTGCTTGATTGTCTCGAGGTCGGTGCGCGTGTCCTCGTAGCGACGGGTCAGCGTGGCAAGCCCGTTCTCCGAGATGGGGTCGGCCATGTGGGCGAGTGTATGAGCGCAGGGCCTGCGGAAGCCATGACGATCTACTCGTACTACTCATACGTGTGAACCGCGGAGCGATGTGATCCGCAAAACGATGAAGACCCCGCCGGAAGCGGGGTCTTCATCGTGCGGTGGCTGGGGCCGGGGTCGAACCGGCGACCTACCGCTTTTCAGGCGGTCGCTCGTACCAACTGAGCTACCCAGCCGCAGCGGTCCTGACGGGATTTGAACCCGCGGCCTCCACCTTGACAGGGTGGCGAGCACTCCAAACTGCTCCACAGGACCAAGCTTGTGCGAGAACTAGTCTCGCACATGGTGATGCGTGCCCCCAACGGGATTCGAACCCGTGCTACCGCCTTGAAAGGGCGGCGTCCTGGGCCACTAGACGATGAGGGCTGATGGCCCGCCTTGGCGTGTTTCTTGCCGCCGTCGGGGACGTGAGAAGCATATGGGATGCCGAGCGGTATCGCCAAAACGGTTCCGAGGCACGGTCAGCACGGGCTGACGGGAGGCTCAGCCCCAGCCCAACTCGTGCAGCCGATCGTCCTCGATGCCGAAGTGGTGGGCGACCTCGTGGACCACCGTGACGGCCACCTCGTGCACCACCTGCTCCGGCTCCTCGCAGCTACGCAGGATCGGGCCCATGTAGATGGTGATCCGATCGGGGAGCACGCCCGCGTACCACTCGCCGCGCTCGGTCAGCGGAGTCCCCTCGTACAGCCCCATGAGCTCCGGGCCTGACGGGTCGGGCTCGTCGTCGACGAAGACCGCGATGTTGTCCATGGCCTGGGCCAGCTCCGAAGGGATCCGGTCGAGGGCCGAACCGACCAGTTCCTCGAACTCCTCGCGCGACATCTTCAGCACGCCGCCATTCTCCCGGACCGGCGGGCCACGGCCAGCAGGACGAGCGCCGCGGTCTGTGTCGCGGCGACCGTGATGATCAACGCCCGGATCGAGTACCCGTACAGCGCGCCGGTGAGCACCCCGCCGACCAGCGTCGCCGCGCCGATCACACCGGCGAAGACGCCGTACGCGGTGGCCCGGCGCGCGACCGGGACCAGATCGGCGACGGTGGCCAGCAGGGTGGACTCCTGGACGCCGAGCGCCGCGCCCCACGCCACGGCGCCGCCGACCGCCAGCGCGACGCTGTTGGTGAACGCCAGCGCGGGCACCGCCGCGGTCAGCAGCGGCAGCGTCACCAGCGCCCACGGCCCGAACCTGTCGTACGCCCAGCCGGTGGCCAGCGCGCTCAGCGCGTCGGCCAGCATCACCCCCGCGTACAGCACCGGTACCGCCGCGACCGGTAGCAGACCGCGGTGTACGAGGTGGAAGGAGAGCACGCCGAAGGTGGCGAGACCGCAGGTGGTGACCCCGGTGAAGGCCGCGTAGAGCCAGAAGGCGCGGGGCAGCGGCGCGCCGGGGGTGGTGCCCCCATCGCCGGGGGCGGGTGCGGGGGACGCCTCGCGGGGCGACGGCGGTTCCGGGCGCGCCGTCTCAGGTGCGGGAGGCCCGACCGGCTCGTACGCCGCCGGGTTCGGCACCCTGGCCCGCAGCCACAGCAGGACGGCCAGTACGGCGGCGCCCGGTGCGGCCAGGACCAGCAGGGCGGGCGCGTAGTCGCCGCCGGTGGCCGCGAGCACTCCGGCCACCGTCAGCGGTCCGATCAGGGCGCCGGTCTGGTCCAGGGCCTGGGCCACCGCGAAGCCGCGGCCGCGTCCGGTCGCGGCGGTGGCGTGCGAGAGCAGCGTGTCCTTGGCCGGGCTGCGTACCGCCTTGCCGACCCGCTCGGCGACCACCAGGACGCAGGCCGCCCACAGCGTGCCCACCACGCCCAGCGGCGGCACGCTCACCACGGTCAGCAGATACCCGGCGATGGTGAGTGCCCAGAACCGCCGTGTCCGGTCGGCCAGCGGCCCCGACACCAGCCGCAGGCCGAGCGCGGCGGCGTCCCCGGCGCCGGTCACCGCGCCGATCACCGCGGCGGAGGCGCCGAGCGAGCCCAGCAGCGGCCCGGTGACCGAGCGGGCGCCCTCGTAGACGAAGTCCGCCAGCAGGCTGACGGTGCCGAAGGCGACCACGAAGCCCCATGGGCGCAGCGGAGCCCTGGCAGCCCTCATCCCCAGAGGACCTGGGCCGCACCGGCACCGGCGAAGGCCGCGCCGAGACCGGCGGCGATGCTCGCGACGGTGTTCGCCGCGGCGAGCAGCCGCGCCCCCTGCTCGGCCAGCCGCAGCGTCTCGTAACTGAACGTCGAGTACGTCGTCAGCGCCCCGCACAGTCCGGTGCCGAGCAGCAGTTGCAGGTGCGAGGAGGCGGCCCCGGCCGCCGCCGCCCCGGTGACCACCCCGAGGATCAGGCAGCCGACCACGTTGACGATGAACGTCCCCCAGGGGAAGACCGTGTCGTGCTTGGCCTGGACCGTGCGGTCGGTCAGATAGCGCAGCGGAGCGCCGACCATCGCTCCGACGATCACCAGTAGCCAGTTCACCGCTGCTCCCCGCGCCGGCCCGGCCGCCCGACGTACCGGATGACCTCGCACTCGTCGAGGATCACCAGGCCCTCCGAGACCAGTTCGTCGAGTTGCGGGAGGAAGGCCCGGACCCGCTCCTCGGTGTCGACGATCACCACGGCCACCGGCAGGTCCTCGCTGAGCGACAGCAGCCGGGAGGTGTGGATCAGCGAGGACGCGCCGAAGCCCTCGACTCCCTTGAAGACGGAGGCACCGGCGAGTCCGGCGGCGTGTGCGCGGTGCACGATCTCGCTGTGCAGCGGCTTGTGGTGCCAGGTGTCGTTCTCCCCGATGAAGATCGTCACCCGCAGCGCGGGACCGGTCAGCCTCATCGTTCCTGCCTCCACCTGATCAGGCGGCGGGTGAGCGCCGCCGCCGTCCACACCGACACCAGGGCGGCCACCGCCGTACCGGCCAAGTAGACCAGCGCCGTACCGAGCTGACCATCCGTCAGCAGTCGCTGGGCGTCGACCGCGTAGGTGGAGAACGTGGTGAACCCGCCGAGCACCCCGGTGCCGAAGAACGGCCGGACCAGGTGGTGCGCGGAGTGCGCCTCGGTGATCACGACCAGGAAGACCCCGATCACCGCGCAACCCACCGCGTTCACCAGCAGCGTGGTCCAGGGGAAGGCGCCGGGCGCGGTCGGCCACAGCAGCGACGCGCCGTAGCGGGCCGACGCGCCGAGCGCACCGCCGAGCGCGATCACGGCGAGCGCGGGCAGTTGGCCGTGCAGCGGGGAACGGCGGACGGGCGGCCTGAGGGTGAACCCCGGACCGGCGGGTTCGTTCGCGGTCGGGGTCCTTGACCCGGTTCCGGCTCCTGTCATGGATGCTTCCGCCTCCACGTACGCCTCCTACTCGCGCGGCGCCCGCGGTGTGTGGGCGCGTTCCGTCGGCAAGTAGGGACCGTTGGCGGCAGGTGCCGCGGTTCGGGTACGGCGGGCCCCACCGCCGCGCGGTTGCCTCACGGTCTCACCCGTCTCCCTCCGTCACCCTCAACGGAGGGCGCTTGGCACCCGCTGTCACATCTCACCCCAACCGTAATGGACCGCTGCCGCGCGCACGCGCTGTGCTCCCGTGTCCTCCGGCTGGGGGAATGCGTTGGGTAGGCCGTGACTCGACTTTCCGTGCGTGCCCGTAGGGCTGCCGTAGCGCTGCCGCTGGTGTTCCTGCTCGCCGGGACCGCGGGCTGTCTGCGGTTCTCCGAGCCCGGTCGTCCGCAATCGCACGGTTCGGCCGGCCCATCGGCCGGGGCGGACCGGGCCAGTGCGGATCCGCACGGCGATGCGGCGCGGGCTCATCGGGCGGTGCCGGGTGATCCCGAGGACGCCGCCGCCTCGCCGGGGGCCGCGTCGCTACAGGCCGTACCGTCCACCGGCCGGTCGCCGGACCGCACCGCGTCGTCTTCGGCCGGGCGTCCGCCGTCCGCGCCGCACGGTCCGGCGCCCCGGCCGTCGTCGGTGCGGCCGAGCACGCCCGTGGGGCCGCCGCCGGTGTCCAGCCCCACGCCGACCCCTACGCCGACGCCTCCGCCGTCCACGGGTGGGGCTTCGCCGTCGCCGGGTGCCCAGCCCAAGGCGGGGGGCTGAGGCGGCCGTCTGGGAGGGGATTTGGCGTTGAGGGCAGTCTGTCGGTATGGTAGTAGATCGTTTGCCCCATTCCCCCGGCGCCATACCGAAGCGCGCCGCGTGGCGCGTTCCTTTTCTCCCGTGGCTGACCGCATCGAGGCGGTTGTAAGCAACCTGCGGAGCTGGCGCGTGCCGAGTCTCCGAGAGGTTTCAGCTTCAGCATGCCTATTGACACTGCCGACCGTTCTGCCCTGCCCGTGAACGACGACGTGCTCGTGAACGACGAGGCGCTCGTGAACGACGAGGCGCTCGTGAACGACGAGGCCGTCACCGTGGACACCGTCACCGAGGACGCCCCGACCATCACCTTCGCCGACCTCGGTCTGCCCGAGCAGATCGTCCGCAAGCTCGCGCAGAACGGCGTCACCACCCCGTTCCCGATCCAGGCCGCGACCATTCCGGACGCGCTGGCGGGCAAGGACATCCTGGGCCGCGGCCGCACCGGCTCCGGCAAGACCCTGTCGTTCGGTCTCCCGCTGCTGACCACGCTGGCGGGCGGCCACACCGACAAGAAGCGCCCGCGCGGAGTGATCCTCACCCCGACCCGCGAGCTCGCCATGCAGGTCTCCGACGCGCTCCAGCCGTACGGTGACGTGCTCGGCCTGAAGCTCAAGGTGGTCTGCGGCGGCACCTCGATGTCCAACCAGATCTACGCGCTGGAGCGCGGCGTCGACATCCTGGTCGCCACCCCCGGCCGACTGCGCGACCTGATCGACCGCGGCGCCTGCGCCCTCGACCAGGTGCAGATCGCGGTGCTGGACGAGGCCGACCAGATGGCCGACATGGGCTTCCTGCCCGAGGTCACCGAGATCCTCGACCTGGTCCCGGCCGGCGGCCAGCGGCTGCTGTTCTCCGCGACGCTGGAGAACGAGATCGACACGCTGGTCAAGCGGTACCTGGTGGCCCCGGTCACGCACGAGGTGGACCCCTCGGCGGGCGCGGTGACCACCATGACCCACCACGTGCTCGTGGTGAAGCCGAAGGACAAGGCGCCGGTCACCGCCGCCATCGCCGCCCGCAAGGGCCGCACCATCATCTTCGTCCGCACCCAGATGGGCGCCGACCGGGTCGCCGAGCAGCTGCGCGACGCGGGCGTACGGTCCGACGCGCTGCACGGCGGTATGACGCAGGGCGCGCGCACCCGCACCCTGGCGGACTTCAAGGACGGGTACGTGAACGTGCTCGTGGCGACGGACGTCGCCGCGCGCGGCATCCACGTGGACGGCATCGACCTGGTGCTGAACGTCGACCCGGCCGGTGACCACAAGGACTACCTGCACCGCTCGGGCCGTACCGCCCGCGCGGGCAAGAGCGGCACCGTGGTCTCGCTCGCCCTTCCGCACCAGCGCAAGACCATCTTCCGGCTGATGGAGGACGCGGGCGTCGAGGCCTCGCGGCACGTCGTCGGTGGCGGCGGCGCGTTCGACGAGGACGTGGCGCAGATCACCGGTGCCCGTTCGCTGACCGAGGTCCAGGCGGACGCGGCGTCGAACGCGGCGCAGCAGGCCGAGCGCGAAGTGAACGAGCTCACCCGCGAGTTGGAGCGCGCGCAGCGCCGTGCGACGGAAATGCGCGATGAGGCCGACCGGTTGACCGCTCGTGCGGCGCGCGAGCGCGGCGAGCCGGCGCCGGCCGCTGCCGAGGCGGAGCAGACGGAAGCCGTTGTTCCGGCACCGGCGCCCGCGCCGGAGGAGGAGCAGCGCGAACGCCGCGACGAGCGGGGCAACTTCGAGCGCCGTGGCAGCTACGAGCGCGCGGAGCGGACCGAGCGTCCGGCCCGGTCCTCGTACGAGCGCCGTGACGACCGCGGTGGCGACCGCCGTGACGAGCGCGGTGGCGACCGCCGTCCGTTCAACCGCGACCGCCGTGACGACCGGGGTGGCGACCGCCGCGATGACCGTCGTGACGACCGCCGTCCGTTCAACCGCGACGACCGTGGTGGCGAGCGCCGCCCGTTCAACCGTGACCGCCGTGACGACCGTCCGTCGTTCGGCCGCGACCGGGACCGCTCCTTCGACCGTCGTGACGACCGCCGGGACGACCGGGGTAGCGACCGCCGTGATGACCGGGGTGGCGACCGCCGTGATGACCGTCGTGACGACCGCCGTCCGTTCAACCGCGACGAGCGCGGTGGCGAGCGCCGTTCGTTCGAGCGCCGTGACGACCGGGGCGGCCTCAACCGCGACCACCGCGAGCGCCGTGACCACCGTGGCAGCGACCGTCCGTTCAACCGTGACCGCCGTGACGACCGCCCGTCGCTCGGCCGCGACCGTGACGCCGACCGCCGCCCGTACGGCCGCCGCGACGACCACCGCGGCGCGTCGAACACCGGCGCCCCCCGCAGCTTCGACCGCCGTACGGACAAGCCGCGTTGGAAGCGCAACGGCTGACGGCGGTAGCTGAACAGCAGCGATCGGGCCCGGACGATGTACGCCATCGTCCGGGCCCCTTCGTTTTCCCGGCCGCACCTGGGTGACGCTGATCACGGTGCTGTTCATGCTTCCCCAGTCCAGTCCGGTGACCGCCGAGACCTTCAACTACGCCGTCATCGCCGTCCTGGCGGTACTGGGCTTCGCCGCCGCCTGGTGGCTGTTCTCCGCCCGCAGGTGGTTCCTCCAGCCGACCCCGCCCCAGGACCCGCAGCCCGCCCGAGCCATATGAGATCGAAGCCAGGGCCCCAGCCCAGCTATGCTGCGGGGTGCGGGCCATTAGCTCAATTGGCAGAGCAGTGGACTTTTAATCCATTGGTTCAGGGTTCGAGCCCCTGATGGCCCACCAGTCGAGTCCCTACTGCAGGACGCTGACCGGCAAGAACGCGCCCCGGCTACTTTCCCTGGCCGGGGCGCGGGATCTGGAGGCCGCGCACGCGGCCATGCTGCGAACGCTCTCTCTGTCGAAGCAGGGAGCGGCGCCCCCGCCCGGCATCGTGCCGGTAGCGGGGGCGTTGTGCATGTAGCCGTTGTCAGCGGTTTCGATCGCTGTCGCTGCCCGACTCATGCTTCGAAGAGCCCAGCAGTAGCGCCCTGCGCAGGTGTTTCGGCGCTCGACCGGCAGGAAGCTCGGGACCCGCTTCAACGGGCTGGCGTTCGATCGCGACGATGGCGGCGTCGTCGCCGAGCCGTCCGCCGACGTAGGTGAGGAGATCGTTGCGGATGTGGCCGACGAGAGCCGCGGGATGGCTATGGGCTCGCGTGCTGAGCCGTTCGGCGAGTGGATAGAAGTCGCCGAGGGCATTGCGGGCTTCGCTGACGCCGTCGGTGTAGAGCAGGAGGGCCTCGTCGGGGCGGAAGCTGAAGGAGTCGAGGTGGAAGGTGGTTTTCGCCAGCTCGGCCAGGCCGAGCGGGGGCGCCGGGTGACTGGCTTCCAGCGTCACGACTTCCTTGGCGCGCAGCAGAAGGGGTGGGGGGTGTCCGCAGGTGACGCTTTGGACAACAGGCTCGTCGTCCGGGATTTCGAGGATTGTGGCAGTGACGAACCGCTCCTGGGCCTGCTCGGGTACGCCAACTTCGGTGATGTTGCTGCGGATGCTCTTGTCGAGGCGGGCCGCTAGGTCAGGCAGGGTCCCCGGCTGGCGTGCGGCCTCGCGAAACGCGCCGATGAGTATGGCGGCCGCACCGACCGCGGGCAGACCGTTGCCACGTACATCAGCGATGATCAGCCGCGTCCCCGTGGGCGTCCGAACGGCGGCGTACAGATCTCCCCCGATCTGGGCCTCGTGCGCGGCCGCCAGATATATCGAGGCTAGGCGTAGCGGGCCGAGTTGCCGGGGTAGCGGCGGTAGTACGGCCAGCTGTGCGGCCTCGGAGACTGTTCGCACCTGGACCAGCTCTCGATGATGCCGCTCCGCCAGGTAGCGGGCGGTCGTGCTGAACACCGAGGTCACGATCAGGGCTGCCATCTGCGGAGGGGACACCGATTGGCGTACCGCGTAGATGGCCACCAAGGCCGCCACGGCCGTGGCCGCGACGAGCCCGGTAACCCGGGGACTCGCGTACCAGGCGGTTACCGCGGGTACCACGATCAGCAGGTCGCCCAGATGAACGGAACCAGGCAACGGAAGATCGCTGAGCGTGATCGTCACAATGAGCAGAAAGGGCAACGCTGTCAGCGCCGGACCCGGATGCCGCAAGCCACGCGGACGAGCGAGCAGCCGGACGGTCCTAGCTCCTCGCCACACCCGCAGTAGCCCAGGGAACGTCAGCTCCACGAAGCCCTCCGCACCGGTGCCCCCCTACCGGGTTGATATGTCCATTTTTAGCAGCAATCGACAGTGGCTGGGGTTGCGATACATCTGGAACCCAGACCGAGCGAGGTGAATGACGCCCTCGGGTCGGAGACCCCGCACCCGCCTAGCAGGCGAACGAAGGAGGGCACCCGTCGTTGCGTGGTTGCGGTGGTGCCTGGGGCGTCAAAGCCCCAGCGGCTTCCTCACCGTTCGCGGCGTTCCTGGCCGGTCCGAGGCTCTTCGGTGGGAATCGGGGATGTTGGATTGGCGCCGGTGTCGATGAGGATCTGTTCGGCCTGGTTGACGTTGTCGGCCCGCACAGCCCTGGCCATCGCGGCGCGTGCCGCGTCAGGCGTCGCGTGCGGCGGGATCACGAGCAGGGAGAAATGATCCCGATCGCCTCGGGTGATCAGGACGGTGTCGTCGCCAACCGGGAAGGAGTCGATGTGCACGACCCGGTCGTCAACGATCAAACGTGTCGGCAGTTCCTCCCAGGCGCCGGCGTCCAGGCCGATGCGCGCGACGGGGCCGAGATGCTCGGTCAGCGCGGCGATCAGGCTGGGAAGCTCGGCGCCGATGTCGCGAGAACGCGGCCACCACGCGCCGTCGAGGATGCCCTGGCGGGCATGTGTCGTCTCCAGCCTCAGCAGAGCCGTCCCGGGCTTCACGGCATGGTGGATCGCGTCCGGCAGAAGTGGGGGGACGTGGGGGGTGTCGGAGTCGGCCATCGTGTGTTGTCCGCCCGTCTGCGGGGGTCAGTGTGTCCGCCAACCGAAGTGATCTCGTGTTCTCACCGTACTCCGTGGTTCGGCGCACGGACGCCCCGCACTGGCGTGATCCAGATCCGGGCTCCCAGGGAAAATGCCTGGTCACGCGCCCATCCAGGGGCTACCGACCGGAGTAAAGTGAAAGCACCGGGAGTACTTCGCGCACCAGCGTCCACGCCGGTGCCGTTCTCGGCGAGCAATAACACCGGGACGTCGAAGACCAGCCCGGGGACAGGTCCGCGCCATGACCGCGACCATCTACCGTACGACCGACCATGAGCGCGTACCCTCGCCACCGACCCGCCTGTCCATGACCCCGGCGGGGTCGGCTCCAGGTCTCCTCGACGGTGCCTGGTGGCCTCGCTCGCGCGATCTCTCCCGTGAACTCCCGGCCCTCATAGGCGTCCTGGACGCGCGCTGTGGCCGGATCACTCGCGTCACGGTGAACCCGGCCCACTGGCCCGTGGTCCCGCGCAAGGTGCCCGTGGCCGGGCACACGGTGCACGTGGGCTGGTTCGCTGACGAGCAGGACCGGAACGTGCTGACCCTCGTCTCCTATACCGCGGGTCGCTGGGACCTCCTGGTGATCCCGCCGGAGACCGGTGCGGCTGCCGCTGCCCGGCTGATGCTTGCCGCAGCCACCCCCGGGGGCCTCGTCACCGCCAGCGGCCTGATGGCGAACGAGGACACCGCCCGTGACGGAAGGGAGGCGCTGAACCGGGAAGAGGAGTGGGAGACAGACGGCGGCGCCACCCCGACAGCCGGGAATCCGTTCGGGCTCCCGAGCTCCGCGCGAAGGGTGTGAGGGCATGGAGACCGTCATTGCCGTGATCGTGATCATCGCCGTGATCATCGTGGGAATGCTCCTGATCCATCGGCTCAACGCGGCACACGACGAGAGGATCACGGCCTTCCACTTCAGCGATGCCATGCCGGGCATCGGCCGACGCAGAGCGAAGAACCGACGAGCGGCGGGACCCGCCGGATCGCCCGACGCCACCACTCACCGCGAGCACCGTGAGGGGGGCCGCGGATGACACCGACCTTTCCCTGGCCGGGGGCGGTGGGTGTGGCGGACAGCGGCACACCCACCGACACGTCGTCCTGATGAACGAGGTCACCATGAAGTCACCGGAACTCCCCTCGGCCGGGCGCGCTGACGTGCGCATCGTCGCAGCGTCCCCCGAGGTCGCCCGGCAGGTCGCCGAGGTTCTCCGTCATTGCTTCGCCGCCACCGAACAGCGCAGCTACCCCGTCGACGTGCAAGGCGGAACCCGCCTCCACCTCACCGTGGACACCACCCGCACGACAGAGCCTGCGCGGTCCTGGCTGGTAACCAGTCAATCCTCCGGGGACGCTCGTCCGCAGACGGACGAAATCTGAAGCGATGCACCCATGGCAACACTGCGCGAACGGAAGAACTACCGCGAGGCGATCATGAAGGCCCTGTACGAGGCCGCGGAAGGCGATCGCCTCCTTGGCCTCACCGGAGCGAAGCTGCGCGACGATCTCAAGATCCCTGAGCAGGATCTGGCCGCCGCCTGTACGTATCTGGTGGGCGAAGGGCTCATCACCGTCGACTGGGCGCAGGGAAACACACCCGCGATGGCCACGCTGACACATCAGGGGATCCGGCTCATGGAAGCCGACGAGGAGGAACGTGACTGACGCGCACGTGGAGGCCGTTTCCGGGCGCCGTGGGGCAGCATTGCCATGAAGAATCCCTGATGCCGGAAAAGCGCTTCGGGCATAGCATGATGAATGGGTCGGTGCACTCTCACGTGCAACGACCCGGAAGGGCGACCCCGGTGTGTATACGCCGGGGTCGTTGCACGCCGGCCGCGCGGTCTACACCCGCGCCTTTCGCGTCGACAACGCTGCTCGGGGACGCGCTCGACGCGCTCTCCGCGAGCGGCGCCGTCCCGGGGGGGGGCTGGCCACCGGAGCACATCAACGGCCGGGCGTGGAACGACGGGGGCATGGTGTCCACGACCAACGCGCGCCTGGCCGAGGGCTATAAGCGGATCGTCACCGTCGCCCCGACGCCGTCCGGCTACGGGGCGATCCCGGGGGCCGCCGAGGACGCCGCGGCGATGAGCGCGCACGCCGAGGCCCGTCTCGTCGCACCGGACGAGCGGAGCGCCGCCGCGATCGGCCCCCATCCGTACGATCCGCAGCGCCGCGGCCCCGCCGCGATGGCCGGACGGGCCCAGGGCGCCGGGCTCGCCAGTACCGTCGCGGCGCTGTGGTGAGCGGGCGCCTGCTTCTGCCGGGCACGCCCGACGCTTCGCGTACCGGCGCCGCCGACTAGGGCCGGGCCGGCACCGGGAGCTTCGGGGTGTGCTTCGCGGTGCCCGGCTTGGCGCCGGGGGTGCCGAGTTGCTGGGCCAGCCAGGGGAGCGCCTGGGCGAAGGCCGTGGAGCCGAACCGCCAGTCGTGCCTGCCGGGCGCCACCGTGACCGTGCTGCTGATCCCGTCCCTGTGGGCCGCCGCGCTCAGCTGCTTGGCCTGCATGATGTGCCGGCCCTCCTGGTCGCCGCTCTCGAACCATCCGGTGACGTGCTGGTACCTGCCGTGGTGGGCCAGCACGGTCAGCGGGTCGTGGGCGGCCCAGGCCGCCGCGTTGCCGCCGTACAGCTTGTTGATGGTCTGCTGCTTGTTGCCGGTGTTGGGGCCGATGTCCCCGGAGATGTCCTCGAAGTGCGTGAAGACGTCGGGGTGTTCGGCCGTCAGGCCGACCGCGCAGGTGCCGCCCATCGACCAGCCGACCACGCCCCACTTGCGGGGGTTGGTGCTGGTGCCGAAGGTCTTCTCGATGTACGGGGGGATGTCCTTGACCAGATGGTCCTCGGACAAGCCGTTGGGCCCGTTGACGCACTCGGTGTCCACCTTGAAGCCGCCCGCCGCGTCGGCGAAGACCAGCACCGGCGAGAAGCCGTGGTGCTTCTCGGCGTACGCGTCGGAGGTCGCCACGGCGTTTCCGGCCCGCACCCAGTTGTCGGGTTCGGAGAACTCGCCGCCGATCATCTCCAGTACCGGCAGCTTGGGACGGGTCTTGCTGCGGAACCAGGCGGGCGGCAGGTAGACCAGCTCCGGGCGGGCCTGGAAGGCGCTCGTCGCCGGTATGTTCACCGACACGATGCGGCCGGTCTTGGTCTTTCCGGTCACCGTGCCCAGCTGGGCCAGCGTGATCTGCTGCGGCAGCGGGCTGTCCGTCAGCTCGCCGATCGCGTCGTCCACCGTCGGGTAGTAGCCGGTCGAGAGGTTCAGCGCGTTGGCCCCGGCGAGCAGGGCCAGCAGTGCGGCGACCGGCGCGAGCAGCCGGTGCCACCATCGGGCACCGCGCCAGCCGGCCACCAGGACGACCAGAGCGGTGATCGCCACGCCTGCCCAGATCCAGAGCGCGAACGGCAGCGGGTCGGTGATCCCGGCCGTTCTGACCACGATCACTGCCAGTGCGGCGGTGGCCACAGCGGAGACGATGATGGCCAGCGGCGCCCGGCGCAGCCGCCAGCTCCGGTCGCGCCAGCCGATGGCGGCCAGGCAGACCATCGCGGCTGCGACTTGGACGGCCCAGGGAAACCAGCCGTCGAGCAGTGAGACGTTCATGGCGGGGAAGCGTAACCAGGCTGATCCCCTGGTCGGCTGATTTTCGTACTCGTGAACGACCTTGGGGCAGGGCTGCGACAAAAGAAACACAGCCGTGTCGGCGGGAGGGGAACGCCTCCGGGGCCTGCGAGTCCGGGCTCGCGGGCGCCGCTTCGTGTGGCGTTCATACGCGCGATGTCGACGGTACACGTGCCACCGCTAACCATGACGGCGACCACCAGCCGTATCCAGCACGCGTACCCGGGAGACAACTGTGACTCGCCGTTCCATACGACTGGCCGCCGCCCTCGGCATTGCCGCGACCCTTGCCGGGGCGACCGTCGCCCAGGCGTCCGGTCCTGCCGGGCCCGCCGCCAAGCACGTACTCCTGATCTCCGTGGACGGGCTGCACCAGGCGGACCTGACCTGGTACATCCAGCAGCACCCGCAGTCGGCGCTGGCCCGGCTGGTGGGCGGCGGTGTGCAGTACGCGCATGCGCGGACCACCACGCCGTCGGACTCCTTCCCCGGTATGACCGCCCAGCTCACCGGCGGTGGGCCGGGCACCACCGGCGTCTACTACGACGACACGTACAACCACGCGCTGCTGCCCGCCGGGACCACCGACTGCAAGGGCGCCAAGCCCGGTGTCGAGGTGGACCTCACCGAGGACCTGGACAAGAACAAGGCCTCCATCGACGCCGGCCAGGGGCTCACCGGCCTGCCGGGCAGCATCCTGCGGATGACCGGGCAGCCGCAGAACCTGCTCGACCCCGGCAAGCTGCCGGTCGACCCCAAGACCTGCAAGCCGGTCGCCCCGCACTCGTACCTGCAGGTGAACACGGTCTTCGAGGTGGCCCGCAAGGCGGGGCTGCGCACCGCCTGGTCGGACAAGCACGCCGCGTACGACATCCTCAACGGGCCGTCGGGCAACGGGATCCAGGACCTGTTCACCCCGGAGATCAACAGCGACGCCCCCGGATATCCGGCCGGTGGCGACTGGACCACCGACAACAAGGCCACCGAGCAATACGACCACTACAAGACGCAGGCCGTACTCAACGAGATCGACGGCTACGACCACAGCCGTAGCCACAGGGTCGGCACCCCGGCGATCTTCGGCCTGAACTACCAGTCGGTCTCCACCGCCCAGAAGCTCCCCGCCTCCGAGGGCCTCAAGGGCGGCTACCAGGCCAAGGGTGTGCCCGGACCGCTGCTGCGCAAGAACCTCGACTTCGTCAACGCGGAGGTCGGCGCGCTGGTCCAGGAGATCCAGGCCCGGCACCTGGGCTCCAGCACCACCGTCATCCTGTCCGCCAAGCACGGCCAGTCGCCGACCGACCCGGCCGCGCTGAACCGGGTGGACGACGGCTCGCTGCTCGACGGCCTCAACGCCGCCTGGAAGAAGCTGCACCCGAAGGCGGGCGACCTCGTCGCGCACTCGGTGGACGACGACGGCATGCTGCTGTGGCTGAACGACCGCTCCCAGGCGGCCACCGAGTTCGCCAAGAAGTACCTGCTGGCGCAGAGCGGCAAGGGCACCGACATCAACGGCAAGCCCAAGGCCTTCAGCCGCGGCGGCCTCAGCACGGTGTACGCCGGAGCGGACGCGGCCCGCTACTTCGGGGTCAAGGCCGGTGACGCCCGGGTGCCGGATCTGTTCGGTATCGCCCAGTACGGGGTGGTCTACACCGGCGGCACCAAGAAGATCGCCGAGCACGGTGGCGCCCACGCCGACGACCTCGACGTCCCGCTGGTCATCTCCGGCGCGAACACCCCGTCCGGTGTGCGCAAGGCGCAGCCCGTCAGGACCGCGCAGATCGCGCCGACCATCCTGGCCCTGCTCGGCCTGGACCCGAACGCCCTGCAGGCCGTCCAGCGCGAGCACACCGAGGCACTGCCGGTGCGGTGAACCGGCGCCCCCCGCGGCACGTACCGTGATGTGACGTACGACGCGCCGTAGCTTCCCGTACCCCGGGTACGGGAAGCTGGGGGCGGCGGCCCGTTGCCCGGTGCGGGCGGGCGAGACGGACCTTTGCGTAACCGTGCAACAATGCGGCTGGCCCACCATGGAATCGCTGGGCTGCGGGACCGCGGAGTAAAGGGAGGGCGCGTGGGGTCTTCACCCATGGTGAAGCGGCGCAGGAACACCGAACTGGTACTGATACTCGGGGCCATAGCGCTGGGCATCTTCGGCTACGCCAGCGCCGCACTCGCACTGAACGACTCGGTACCCAGCGGGCTCTTCGCCGTCGCCGTGATGCTCACCGCGCTGGCCCTCGGAGCGCACTTCGCGGTACGCCGCTTCGCTCCGTACGCGGATCCGCTGATCCTCCCGGTCGCGGTCATGCTCTCCTCGATCGGTTTGATGCTGATCGGCCGCCTGGACATCAGCTACAAGGTCGAGTACCCGAAGTCCTTCGCCCCGAAGACATCCGGCCAGCTCATGTGGCTGGTGATCTCCGTGGCGATGTTCATCGGGATCATCATCTTCCTCAAGCACCACCGTGTGCTGCAGCGCTACGCGTACGTGCTGATGACGGTCGCCCTGGTGCTGCTGATCGCGCCGGTGTTCTCGCCCGCTGACACCTATGGCGCCAAGCGCTGGATCCAGCTGCCCGGGGCGACCCTGGAGCCGGACGAGTTCGTCAAGGTCGCCATCGCCGTCTTCTTCGCCGCGTATCTGACCATGAACCGCGATGCGCTCGCACTGGTCGGGCGCAAGGTGTGGGGCATCAGCCTGCCGCGCGGCCGCAACCTCGGGCCGGTCATCGCGGTGTGGGCGATCAGCCTCCTGGTGCTGGTCTTCGAGAACGACCTGGGCACCTCGCTGATCTTCTTCGGCGTGTTCGTGATCATGCTCTATGTCGCCACCGAGCGCACCGGATGGGTGGTCGTCGGCCTGCTCATGGCGGTGGCGGGTGCCGGAATCGTCGGCTCGACCTCGTCCCACGTGGTCGGCCGCGTGGTGGCCTGGCTGCACCCGATGGACATCTTCCTGCCGCCCAACCAGCGCCCGCCGGGCCTGGTCTCCGACCAGGCGGCGCAGGCGCTGTTCAGCTTCGGCAGCGGCGGCATGCTGGGCACCGGCCTCGGCCAGGGCCACCCGTGGCTGATCGGTTTCGCGGGTCAGAGCGACTTCATCCTCACCTCGGTCGGCGAGGAGCTCGGCCTGGTGGGCGTCACCGCCGTCCTGCTGCTGTACGTGCTGCTCGTCGAACGTGGACTGCGCACCGCGATCGTGCTCACCGACCCGTTCGGCAAGCTGCTCTCCGCCGGTCTGTCGGCGGCCGTCGCCCTTCAGGTGTTCGTGGTCGCGGGCGGTGTCAGCGGTCTGATCCCGCTGACCGGCAAGGCGCTGCCGTTCCTCGCCTACGGTGGTTCGTCCGCCCTCGCCAACTGGCTGCTGGTCGCCTTGCTGCTCAAGCTGAGCGACGCCGCGGGCCGGGTCACCGAGGAGCAGCAGAACCCGGTCCCGTCGCTGGCTACCTCTTCGGAGGCGCTGACCGCTGTGGTGCCGCGAGCTGCTGGCTGAGCCAGCCGAACGCGGCCGGGTACTCGCTGGTCCACGTCCCGTAGTTGTGCCCGCCGGAGGCGAGCAGCTCGGTCTTCACCCGCACCTTGCTGCCCTGCGCCGCGCGCGCGAACTGCTCGATGTAGAACGGCTGGCTGAATCGGTCCTGCTTGGAGGTGGCGAGGAAGATCGCCACGTCGGCCCGGGAGCCCTTGACCATGTCGGTCGGGCTGTTGAGGCGGCGCGTCTCGGCGTTGGGCAGTACCGACGGGTCGCCGGAGAGCCGGTCGGGGTCGAGCGCGGCACCCGCGCCGAACACCTTCGGGTACTCCAGCGGAAGCATGGCGGCGCAGTAGCCGCCGGTGGAGAAGCCCATCACGCCCCACCCCTGCGGCCCGGGCACGGTACGGAACTTGTCCCGGATCAGGCTGGGCACATCGGCTGACAGCCAGGTGGCGACCTTACGGCCGGGGATGTCCGCGCAGTCGGTGTCGACGCTGCCCGGGTTGATCACCGGCATGGCCAGGATGAACGGATGCACCTTGTTCTGGTCCACCATCTTCTGGAAGTCGGCCGGCATTCCGCCGTGCTCCAGCCATGACTGCGGTGAGCCGGGCACACCGTGCAGCAGCAGCAACACCGGGAACTTCATGTTCCGGTTCTTCGGGTCGTCGTACTCCGGCGGTGTCCACACGATGACCTGGCCGGAGAGCTTGGAGTGCGCCCCGTGGAAGTACGTGTCCAGGATCCCGGTTCCGCTGCGGCTGAACTTCGCCTGGGAGGCGGGCGGTCCTGGCATCGCTGCGGCGTTGGCGTTGTTGTTCGTGCCCAACAGGTCCGCCCAGGAGGCGTAGAGCCCGTAGCTGGTGTTGATCCACACGGCGACCACGGAGATCGCCGTCAGCTGGCAGAGAAGGATCATGACCAGCCGGGCCAGCCAGCGGAACGGTCGCGGTCCGGGGATCCGGCCCCACAGTACGAGGGTGGCGAGGACCATCAGTACCGTCGCGGCGATCAGGACGAAGAAGAACAACGTGCCAGTGAGACTCACGACGTAGAAGACGGGTGGGGGACGGTTGACGTTCCGCCGGATTCTGGCGTTTCACGAGGTTGACGCAGTGTTCACCGCCCGCTCGGCCACCCGTCACCGCGCCTGCCGCAGGGCATCCGGCCGACGTGCGCCCGCGCTTGGCGCGACGGCGTCAACAGCGCTGTGAGGGCACGGCTTTCCCCGAACGGGTTGGAAACAAGCCGCTGGGTCTATTAACGTTCGATAACGCAACGCCGAATCCCGCGCTCAAGCGTGGGAACCGGGGACCCATCCTCTGGGGTGAATCGAGCCTGCACCAGGGCCCGTAGGAGACCTTCCTGCTCCGAACCCGTCAGCTAACCCGGTAGGCGTGAAGGAAGGAAAGGAGTGCGCCAGTAGTGGCGTCGCAGCAGCCCGGCCTCCTGGAGCCCGCCCCCGAAGAACCGCCCTCCGTCGACTTGGCCGACGCGGCCGACTCGGCCGCGAGTGACGGAGGCAGGCACCGGCTCCCCAAGCAGCGTTCCGTTTCGCGTGGTTCCACGGTTCTCGGCGTTGCCGCGATAGCCGCCGTCGGCGCGAGCGGGGTGGCCGCCGCGCAGGGCAAGTCGCCGGTCTCGATTCCGGTCTCGGTCCCCGATGTGCTGCCCGAGGTGGTGCACGCCGTCACCGGTTCGACCGCCACGACGACTCCGGCCACCGCCCAGACGGCGTCCCCGGACGCGGGCGAGTCACTGCGTACCCGGATCCTGGCCCAGGCGCAGTCGCAGCGGACCGCCGCCGACACCGCCGTACGGGACGCGCAGCGCAAGGCCGCCGAGGAGCGGGCCGCCAAGGAAGCCGCCGCGCAGAAGGTGCGCGATGACGCGGCGAAGAAGAAGGCCGAGGAGGAGACTCGTCGGCAGGCTGCCGCGGAAGCCGCCGCGAAGGCGGACGCGGAGCGGGCTGCTCAACTCGCGACCAGCTACGGCAAACCCGTCACGTCCTACACGCCGACCGCCGGTTTCGGTGAGTCGAGTTCGCTGTGGGCGTCCACCCACACCGGCCAGGACTTCGCCGCCCCGACCGGTACCCCCGTGATGGCCATCCACAGCGGGACGATCACCTCCGCCGGGTGGGCGGGCTCGTACGGCTATCGCATTGTGCTGACCCTCGATGACGGCACGCAGCTGTGGTACTGCCATCTGTCCTCGATGGTGAAGACGGGCGGCCAGGTCACCACCGGCGAGGTCATCGGCCGGGTGGGCGCGACCGGCAATGTCACCGGCCCGCATCTGCACCTTGAGGTCCGGCCGGGTGGCGGTGGACCGGTCGACCCGCTGCCCTGGCTGCGGGATCACGGCGTTGCGGTATAACATTCAACAAGAACGCGTACTAAGCGCCCGCTAAGCGGTGTGCGCGCGTCCGTGAACTGCCGACGGCCCCGGTGCCATCCCCCGACACCAGGGCCGTCGGCGCACCACTTTGCCAGTGGTGCCGGTCAGCCTCAGTGGTGCCGGTCGGCGGCTATCCAAGAGGCGGCGGCGACCGCGCCCGCCGCGGTGAAGACCGCCGGCCACGCCCCGACCTTCTTCGCCAGCGGGTGCGAACCCGCGGCGGCGGCCGTGTACAGCCCGGTCAGCGTGACGGCCGTCTTGAGCCCGGCCTTGCCGTTCCAGTCACGTGCGGCGAAGGCACCCGCGACCGCCAGCGCCGCGCCGCCCAGCGGCCGCTTCTTGGTCCACCGAGCCACGCCGTACCCGCCGATGAGCCCGGTCGCCGCCACCACGGAACCTGGAATCCTGGCCATCCGTTCGCTACCTCCCGTTTAAGGAACACCTGTGTAGTTCCTGAGACTAACCCCGCCCGAAATGTCGGCGAGGGGGTGGGCCAGGGCGCTGATCATGCCGCCCAGTTCCGCCCGAGCTGCTTCAGTCCCGCCATGTCGAAGTCGGTGAACCGCCCGCCGCGGCTTCCGCTGTAGCCGCCGTTCGGGCTGCACATCAGCGGCCGGAAACCCTGGGCGTCCGTGACGCACTTGAACGGGATGTCGTTGCCCTTGCCGTCCTTGGAGTTGGGGTGGTCGAGGCCCACCAGATGCCCCACCTCATGGACGACGGCGTTCGCCTTCCACCAGTCCGGGTCCTTCCAGGCCGGGGTCCAGTACTCACTGTCGATCTCGGCGATGCCACCGAACGCCGAATGGTCGACGGTGTCGTAGCAGGGGAGCGCCCGGCTCATCCCCTTCTGCCCGTTCAGCGGGCGGTAGTTGAGGCTCATCACCAGGTGGTGCTTGGCCGGGCACTTCCCGGTGAAGGTCTCCACCGTGCGGCTCATGATGAACTTCGCCCCGGTGGCGCTGCTCAGTTGCGCCAGTACGCGGGCTATGTACGGGGTCAGCCGGTCCCGGGCGGCCGCCGAGGTGAAGGTGAAGGTGTACGGCTCGGACCTGTCGATGGAGTGGATGCCCCAACTGGTCTCGATCGCCCAACCCCGTCCCGCGTAGACCGGCGCCGCCGACGCGGACGGAGCGGTGGCGGCGGCGATCACCGCGACGGCCGCGGTCAGCAGCGCGGCTGCCGTACGTGTTTTCATGGGGTCCCCCTGCGCGATGGTGCGTGTTCGCAACCCAAGCCGGTGAACTGGCCTACGTAGACCACCAGTTCGGCTCCGACTCTAGCGAGGGGGTCTGACAGTCCTGGCGAGGGAGCGGTGACGGAGGCCGGCCTCCACGCCCCGCCGTATCCGCCCTACTCCAGATCGACGATGTCCTCGGCGTAGACCGTGGCGAGCGGCTGCGGACCGATGTACTGCTGGCAGTTGCACGGCCTCGGCTCGTAGTTGACCGGTTTCTTGTCCGCGTCCCAAGCCGTCGGCGCCTCGACGATCTCGTGGCACTTGCCCTGCTTGTCATGCTTGGCGAGGTGGTGCGTACATCCGCAGACCGGCTCCGGCGGCTTGCTCGCCGCACTCAACGCCTGCTGCTTACGCTCCTCGGCCGCCAGCCGCTCCAACTTCCGCTTGTGCCGCGTCCGCAACGCCCGCCGCGCATTCTCACTCGCCCAGCCGCCCCCGATGACGACCGCCCAGCCAATACCCCACCACGGCAAACCGGACATCGCTCCCCCTGTGTCGAATCCGGTGCGCATTATCGCGGGCTTCGCGCCCATCGCGCCAAATCGGCACCGAGCGCGGCGACTTAGGCTGCTGCCCATGATTCGTGCTGTGGTGTTCGACGTGGGTGAGACGCTGGTGGATGAGACGGGGGTCTTTGCGGGGTGGGCGGACTGGCTGGGGGTGCCGCGGCATACGTTCTCGGCGGTGTTGGGGGCTGCTATGGCGCGTGGGGAGTCGCAGCTGGCGGCGTTCCGGGTGTTTCGGGCCGACTTTGATCTGCGGATGGAGGATCGGAAGCGGGAGGCGGCGGGGGAGAGTTCCGGTTTCGGGGCCGAGGATCTGTATCCCGATGTGCGGCCGTGCATAGCCGAGTTGAAGCGGGCCGGGATCTGGGTGGGGATCGCGGGGAACCAGCCGGTGCGGGCCCATGAGGATCTGGTGGGGTGCGGGCTGCCGGTGGATTTGATCGCCACGAGCGATGGTTGGGGAGTGAGCAAGCCCGATCCGGCGTTCTACCGGCGGGTGGTGGCCGAGGCGCCGTGTGCGGCGCACGAGATCCTCTATGTGGGGGATCGGGTCGACAACGACGTCGTCGCGGCCAAACGCGAAGGGCTCAGGGCCGGACTGCTGCGGCGCGGGCCGCACGGGTTCATCGAGCGGGGGTCCGACGGCGGCGCCGATGTGCGGCTTGACGGGCTCGCGGAGCTGCCCTCCTGGGTGGCCGCGCAGGGGTGATGTCAGCGGCCGTACGGGCCGTAGGGGCCGGGGCCGTAGTACGGGGGTGGGACCTGCGGGCCGGGCCACTGGGGTGGGACCGGGGGGTGCACGGAGTATGCCGCCTGGGTCAGGAGGGGTTGGGCCAGCGCCTTGCGCTGCCACATGTGGTGCAGCAACTCCTGCTCGCGGGTGGTGAAGTCGGGGTCGGCGTCGCCTCTCGCGGCCCGTGCGCGAAGGAAGGCGAGCGAGGTCGCGAACGACTGGTATTCGCGGACGGCGCGGGCGCCGGCCGGGCCGCGGGCGCGGCGGGCCAGGTCGCGGGCGAGTTTGCGGGCCTTCAACGAGGAGAGGGCGAGCGGTTCGAGCGGGGAGAGCCAGCCCGCCATCGCGTAGACCGGCAGCTGCGCGCGGATCGTGCGGAGTTCGTTGCCCCGCGACCAGACCGCGAGCCAGGCGAGCAGGGTGAACACGGGGACCATGAAGGCCGCGTAGATCAGCAGGAAGCCGAACCGGCCGAGTGACGACGAACCGTTCCATATGCCGTGCAGCAGCATGGCTATCGCCCAGCCGCCGAGCGGGGCCAGCCAGCGGCGTGCCTGGCCGCGGCGGCTCATCGCGGCGATGCCGAAGCCTACGCCCGTCATGCTGGTGAACAGGGGGTGCGCGAACGGGGACATGATCACGCGGATGAAGAACGTGGCAATGGTGGTGGATCCCAGACCGGTTGAGCCGAGCACCTGGTCCTCACCGAAGGCGTTGCCGATGTAGAGGATGTTCTCGGTGAACGCGAAGCCGGTCGCCGTGATCCCCGCGACGACCACTCCGTCGACGATGCCCTGTACGTCGCGGCGGCGGAAGAGGAAGATCAGCAGGACGGCTGTGCCCTTGCAGGTCTCCTCGACCAGCGGTGCGACGAAAGTGCCGCCCCAGGTGTCGCTCTCGCTGGGGTTCGAGGTGAACGTCGTGGTCAGCAGATGCGTCGCGAAGCTGTTGGCGAGGAGCGCGACGAGCGTGGCGGCGCAAGCACCCCAGGCGAAACAGAAGACCAGGTTCCGCCAGGGCTGCGGTTCGACGCGGTCGACCCACAGAAACGTTCCGACCAGCAGCGGAACCGGCAGGATGGCGAGCGCGACGCCGACCAGGAAGCCTTCGGTACCGGTCTGTTGGCGGACGATCGCCAAAATGACCAGACCGCACAGGGCGAGCAGGCCGATCAGCGCTCCGGCACGCAGCGCCTTGCTCTCCCAGAACGCGCGGCGCGGCTTGTAACGCCAGCGTTTGGGCAGCGCGAACTGCGGCTGCTGCTCGTAGTACGGGACCGGGTGCGCGCCTTGGACGTGCTGGGCGGGGGCGGCGTTCGCCGGGCCCGTTCCCGGAACCGTATAGGCCGGGCCGGTGGGCCCGTACCCGTTCGGCCCGGTGTGCTGGGATCCGGAAGGACCGGGCGAATGCGGGTGCGAGTACACCCGTCGAGACTAAGGCCGAAGGGTGGATACGCGCGACGTCGCCCCGGGCCCCTGGGGCGCGGGTGGGTTCAGCGGCGAGTGAAGAGCAAGTCGTGGACGACATGGCCCTTGGCCAGACCCTGTCGCTCGAACTTCGTCATCGGCCGGAAGTCCGGGCGGGGTGCGTAGCCGTCGTACGCGTTGCGCAGTTCCGGCTCGGCACCGAGGACCTCCAGCATCTGCTCCGCGTACGGCTCCCAGTCGGTGGCGCAGTGGAAGGTGGCACCCGGGGCGAGGCGGGAGACCGCCAGCGAGACGAACTCGGGCTGGATCATCCGGCGTTTGTGGTGGCGGGCCTTCGGCCAGGGGTCGGGGAAGAAGACGCGCAGGCCCGCGAGTGAACCGGACG
Organism: Streptomyces sp. NPDC020096; assembly: GCA_040631425.1. Lineage (GTDB taxonomy): Bacteria > Actinomycetota > Actinomycetes > Streptomycetales > Streptomycetaceae > Streptantibioticus_A. The sequence goes on along the minus strand of JBEYJY010000001.1, from coordinate 19,533 downwards.
GCAGCATGTCGCGGAGCAGGATGACCGCGTCGCCGTTGGCCACCCGGATGTTGGACAGGCCGTTTTGCTCCGCGAGACAGAGGAGATGGCCCTGGCCAGGTGTGTGGACGTCCACGCCGAGGATGCCGGTGGTCGGGTCGGCGGCGGCCATCTGCGCGGTCGCGTCGCCCATGCCGAAGCCGATCTCCACCACGACGGGGATGTCGGCGGGGGTTCCGGCGGTGCCGAAGAATGCCGCGAGGTCCAGCGGACTTCCGTCGATGTCCCGGCCCCACTGCGGCCACAGCCGGTTGATCGCGTCGCCCTGCGCGGCGGTCACTCGGCCACGGCGTGGATGGAACGTACGGATCCGCTGCTCGCGGTGAGCGTCCGGATGCGGATGCGCCGCCGGACCGTTCGGGAACATCGGCTCGCGCGGCCTGCTCTCGCGGGCCGCGCGGGTGTTCTCGGCGTCGACGGTGGACGTGGGGGTGTGGGACTCAGACACAGTGCACCCAATTCTACGGGGACGGCGGGCGGAGCCCGGGGCGGTGAGCGCCGGGGCCCGTGCCGTCCCCGCGGCGGCTACACCGTGCGCAGCGCCTCCATGGCCCGCCGTGCCACCTCCCGGCCGATGGGGAGGGACGCCGTGGCGGCGGGAGACGGTGCGTTCAGTACGTGCACGTACGGGCCGGAACCGGCGAAGAGGAAGTCGTCGGCCAGGGTGCCGTCGCGCAGTACCGCCTGGGCGCGGACGCCCGAGGCGGCCGGTATCAGGTCTTCCGGGCGTACCTCGGGCAGCAGGCGCTGGACCGCCCGGGTGAACGCGCGCTTGGACAGCGAGCGGCGGATCTCTTCGATCTCGTACCGCCAGTAACGGCGGGCTATCCGCCAGGTTCCGGGGAAGGCGGCGGTCTGTGCCAGGTCGCGCGGGCTGACCGTCCGCCAGCGGTAGCCCTCGCGGGCGAGGGCCGGCACCGCGTTGGGGCCGATGTGGACGCTGCCGTCCACGCCGCGGGTCAGGTGCACTCCCAGGAAGGGGAAGGCCGGGTCCGGCACCGGGTAGACCAGGCCGCGGACCAGGTCCGCCGCGGACGCGGTGAGCTCGTAGAACTCACCGCGGAACGGCACGATCCGCATGGCTGGGCGGAGACCCGCCAGCTGTGCGACGCGGTCGCAGTACAGGCCCGCGCAGTTCACCAGCACCTTGGCGCGGAGCTGTGTGTCCGCTGCCGAGACGATCACCTCGCCACCGCGCCGGGTGATCGCCCGCACCTGGTGGCCGTAGCGCAGGTCCGCGCCCGCGTCCTGGGCGAGTCGGGCCAGCGTCTGGGTCACCGCGCCGAAGTCGCAGATGCCCGTGGTGCCGACGTGGATGGCCGCGATGCCTCGCACATGCGGCTCGTATTCCACTATCTGGGACGGGACGAGTTCGCGTACCGGGATGCCGTTCTCCCTGCCGCGCTGCACCAGGCTGTGCAGACGCGGCAGTTCGGCGCGCTCGGTGGCGACGATCAGCTTTCCGGTGACCTCATGCGGAATGTCGTACTCGGTGCAGAACTTGACCATCTCCGCCGCGCCCTGCACCGCGTACCGCGCCTTGAGCGATCCAGCTGGGTAGTAGATCCCGCTGTGGATCACCCCGCTGTTGCGGCCGGTCTGGTGCCGGGCCGGGGCGGACTCCTTCTCCAACACCGTGACGCGCGTGCCGGGGGCGGTACGCGTGATCGCGTACGCCGTGGACAGGCCGATGATCCCTCCGCCGATCACCACCACGTCGCATGCGTTCGCCATCGCGTCACCTTCTCGGCTTGCGCCGTTGCCGACCGGACATCCCCATCATGGCCTGGCCCACTGACAGGGCGCACAAACCGTCTTCCCACCCACCCGCCTTTTCCACGGGGTACCCCGCAGCCCTTCACGGGGGCTGCGTCCCTGTGCCCCTGGGCCCTGGCGGGGGATCGCCGTGCGCTGTTTACGGGGGCTGTGCCCTCGCGCCCGGCGGGGCTGCGGCCGTACGGCTCCGCGGGGGCTGCGCTTTCGTGCCCCGGTGGGGCCTTTGCCCCAGCACTCCGGTAGGGCTGCTTCCCCGCAGCCCCGCGGGCCTACGCCCCTGCGCACCGGCTGCCCAGCCGGGCTGTGCCCCTGGGCTCGGGCCGTGCCCCGTACCCCGGCCGGGCTGCGCCCCGTGCGCGTCCCCAGCCTGTCCCGCGGGCCTTCCGTGCCGGGCTGCCGCGGGACGCGGCCGTCCCGTGATCGTCGGTCCGCCTCGCCGCGGTCGACCGTCGTCACGGTGGACGGTTCGCAGCGCCGCGACGGCGAGTACCCCCGCGGTGTGGACCGGCGCGGTCGAACCGGCCGTAGCCAAGCCCGATCCGCCGGGACCGTGGCCCGGCGGCCCGTACCCGCACCCGCCGGGACCCGGTCGCGGCCCCTACCCGCACTCGCCGGAGGTCCCTATGCCGGGGCTGCCAGCAGTGGGCGGGCTCGTTCTCTTAGTTCGGCGACGCGTGGTTCGTCGCCGTACGGCTCAAGGCGGTGCAGCAGGTCGCGGACGTACTCGGTGGTGCGGGCCGAGGAGATGCGGCCGGCGACCTCGACCGCTCGTACGCCTGCCGCGCAGGCCGCGTCCAGGTTTCCGGACTCCAGTTCAGCGACCGCGGAGACGACCAGGCGCAGACCGTGCGAGCGGACGAAGTCCTCCGTCGGGCGGGACAGCGCGGTCTCGGTGAAGCGCCGGACCTGCCTAGGGACGCCCAGATCGCTGTAGCACTCGGCGGCGTCGGCGGCCAGCCGGTCGTACGAGTAGAAGCCGAGCCACCCCGGGTCCGGGTCGCCGTCCCGTGCCCGCTCCAGCCAGCCCTCGGCGGCCGACAGCGCCGCCCCGCACGCCTGCGGGTCGCCCGCCTTCGCGTGGGCGCGGGCCTCGACCAGGTGGAAGAAGCTCATCGTGCGGGCGGTCGCCAGGCCCCTGTTGCGCTCCAGCGCGGCCTGCGCCAGGTCCACGCCCTCGTCGGCGAAGCCGCGGTAGATCGCCTGCAGGCTCATGGACGCCAACACATAGCCGCCGAGCGGCACATCAGCCGCCGCGCGGGCGAGCCGCAGCGCCTGGATGTAGTAGCGCTGCGCGGCCTCCTGCTGGCCGGTGTCGAACGCCATCCACCCGGCCAGGCGGGTCAGTTCAGCGGTCGCGCCGAACAGCGAGCGCCCCACGTCGTCGCTGTACGAACCGAGCAGCAGCGGTGCCGCCTCAACCCGCAGGCACTCCGGCACCATGCCGGAACGCCAGTCTCCGCCCCCGTACTTGGAGTCCCAGCGGCGGGCGTCGTCGGCGGCCTCGCGGAGCTTGCCCACATCCGCGTGGCCGACCTTCGCCGCTCCCGAGTCCGTCAACTCCCGTGCCACAGAACCATCCGCGGGGGTGATCAGCCAGCGGGAGGCCGGGGTCGCGTACGCGGTCACCGCGAAGGAGCCGGTCAGGAAGTCGCGGCGGCCGGCGAGGTCGAGGCGCCACAGGTCGGTCGCCGACTTCACCGCCTCGCCCACATCGCGCGGGAAGGCGAGCCCCACCTCGGGCGCCGGATCCGCGTCCGCGAGGCCGATCTCGTGCAGCGGCACCGGGCGGCCGAGCTTGCTGCCGATCGCCGCGGCGATCAGATGCGGCGCGGCGCCCTGCGGCACCATCCCCTTGGCGACCCAGCGGGCCACCGATGTCTTGTCATAGCGAAGCGTCAACCCCCGTTGCGCTCCGAGGTCGTTGACCCTGCGCGCGAGCCCCGCATTACTGATCCCGGCCAGGGCGAGCATGGTGCCGAGTTTCTCGTTCGGCCCGCGGTGTTCCCTCGTCATGCGCACTCCTCGTCCCGCTCGCCGCCCCCTGCAACGCGGGCCGCGGACCGCGTTACCCGCTGGCCGCCGGGGTCCTGCGACCGCCGACGCCCGTCGCAGGGCATGGGCCGAGCCCCGAGCTACCGGAACGCCCGCTCCTCGGGTACACCCAGCGTAGTTCGCCGGATCCCGACCGTTAAGAGGCGTTGTCCCGGATGGCGAGATTCCTGCGCCGCACTGGTGTACGTGCTCCCGGAGTGTGTGGCTGTGCGCCCGTCTGTGCGCTCTGTGCGGATCGAGGTGATCGCGCTTGCATGGGGCCGTGGGTCGGCCTGCCGTCGAGACTGCGGCTTCGGATTCGTCGGTGGTGGGCCAGGGGACGCCGTCGCCTCATTCCCCGCGGGTGGCGGAACCGGTCCGGGAGGCGTGCCGACGCCTCCCGGACTGAGCGTTTGGCCCGTGCCCGGCGCGAGGGATGGCCGCGCGATTGTGGCGTGAAATCGCCGGTTTGGGGATTGCTGGTGGGGGGCACTAAGACGGGCTGCCCGTTCCGGACCACGGAGGGGGAGGCCCGGGGCGGGCAGCCTCTACCGCGCGCGTCGCACCGCGCCGCGGCACGTGACGGCTCGGCTGGAGCGTCCGCGCCCAGGCGCTCTGCGGTCGTCCCGCACCCTGCCGCGTGCCCCGACACTGCCGCGGGTGCGCCGTGCGGTAGGCGGTCAGCGGGGTTCGGGGCGGGGCCCGCGTCCTACGCCACGCGGCCCGCCTCATGCGGAGCCTGGCCCGCGCCATGCGGCACACGGCCTGCGGCATACGCCAACTGGCATACGACAGACGGAATATAACGCCCATATCGCCATACGGCCCGCATCGGCGGCGCGGGCTGGCGCTTCGCCATGCTCCCGTACGCCCCCTGATGCTCCACTCCGTGGCAGCATGTTCCCAGAGCAGAGCCCTGACGTTCCCCGAACGGAGATCTGGCAGGGCTGTGATGGAGCGGCAGTTCGCCGTGGTGCGAGGCCAGTTGTCCACAGCCGGTGGAGGCTGCGATGCGGTGGTTGGTGGGTTGGAGCAGCGCCGTAGCGCGATCATCCGTCGTCGCGGGCCGGACCCTGCTGCCGGTCGGCGGGCAACTCCTGTGGGGCGACCCTGATCCACTGTGGGCGGTCGGCGACTGGCGTCCCGACGAGATCCGCGTCATCACGGCCGACCCGACACGCCCGGGCGGCAACGGCGCCTACGGCGCTTACGGTTTCAACTCCGTGCAGCGGAACGGCGGCGGCCCGGTGCCAGCCCGTCTCGCCGTTCTGGGCCGCTGCCTCGCGAGCGACGACGAACTGCGCATCGGGCTCTACGCGGCGCGCGGCGGCGCGCTACGCCATCTCACCATGTGGGCAGGCAGCTACACCGCCGTGCTCCAGATCGGCCGCCGCACCACTATCGTCGCCGACCTCGCCGGTGCCCGCCCGGTCTTCCACACCCCGTGGTCGGGCGGCACCGCCTACGCCACGGCCGCGCTGCCACTCGCCGACCTCGTCGAGGCGGGCCTCGACGTCACCTACCTCGCCGCCCAACTCGCCTGCCCCGACTCGCCGGAGGCGCTCGGCAACGGCACGCCGTACCAGAACGTGCGCCGGGTGCTGCCCGGTCACGCGCTCATCCTTCGCGAGGGTGTCCCGGAGGTCAGCGGATACGAGCCGCACGCCTCCCTCGCCATCGGAGCGTCCCGCTCCGTGATGGACGCCGAGCAGGCGGTCGCGGGAGTGCGTGACGCGCTGGTCGAAGCGGTACGGGCCCGTATGGCCCAGCCGCGTTTCGTACCCGACCCCGGCGATGCGCCCGCGCCCGGGATCGGTGCCGACCTGTCGGGCGGCAGCGCGTCGGCGACCCTGGCGCTGCTCGCCGCGGGTCTGCCCGGTATGCCGGGGACGCCGATCGGGCTGGGCGCGCAGGCCGGGCAGCGGCTGCTCGCCGTCACCTTCAACGACCTGGCCACCAGCGGGGAGCAGGGGCGCGACGCGGAGTTGGAGCGGGCCCGCAGGATGGCGGCCGACCCCCGGCTGCACCACGTCGTGGTGCCCGGCGGCCCGGAGTCCCTCCCGTTCGCCGATCTGCTGGACAGCGGTCCGCTGACCGACGAACCGGGACCCGCGCTGATCACCGCGGAACGGCACCGGCGGCGCCTCGCGGCGGGCGGCGCCGACCACTTCATCGGCCAGGGCGCGCGCCATGTCCTCGACGCGCATCCCGCGCGCCTCGCCGACCTGCTGCTGGACCGGCACCGGCGCCATCTGCTGCGCCCCGCCGCCGCGTTGGCGAGGGCGGAGAGGTCTTCGGCGCGGTCCGCGTTCGTACCGCTGACGTTGTACCGGGCGGCCCGGCGGCTCGCCCGTACCCCTTATCAACAGGGTGTGGAAGACGCGGCGGGTCGGCTGCTGGAGCGGCGCTTCGACGATTTCGGCGCGGGCGGCCTCACGGCGTCGCTGGCGGCGCTGACCTGGTGTCGCCCTGGTCCCGCCGCGCGATGGCTCACCGGAGAGGCACTGGCCGAAGTATCGGTTCGCTTGTCCGACGCGGCGGCCCGGCCCGGTTCGGTCGGCCGCCCGGGCGAGCGGCGGGCCCGCGCGGCGCTCACCCGCGCCGCGGCTGACCTGAGGGTCTTCGAGCAGGCCGTCGAGGTGCGCAGCCAACGGCTGCACGCGCCGTTTCTCGACAACCAAGTGGTACGGGCGGCTCAGGCGCTGCCCGAGGCGATGCGGGTGCGGCCCGGCGCGCGGGCCTCCGTGCTGCGGGCGGTCCTGGCCGGAGCGGGCGTCCGCGACCTGCCGCCGGGGTGGGGCGCGACGACGAACGCCTCCGGCGCGGTACAGGTCGGGCTGCGGGCCGCCGTGGACGACCTGATGGATCTCTTCAGCGCGCCGCTGCTGGCCGACGCGGGGCTGGTCGACGCTCGGGTGGTGCGGGGTGCGCTGCGCGCGGCGGCGGATGGGGAGGCGCTGCCGTTGGACGGGCTGGGGGAGTTGATCTCCACGGAGGTCTGGCTGCGGCGGCTGCTGGCGCGGCGGGGGTCGTGCTGGACGGGCCCCGATGCGCCCGGGGCCCTTGCGTTGGCGTTCAGGGCGATTTCGTTGCCGCCGTCTCTTTGAGGGTTCGCTCGCGCTGTGCGGTTGGGGTTTTGGGGTTTTTGCCCGCCCGTTGCCCTGGTTCGCATCTGGCCGTCGCGCACGGCGGGTTCGGGGTCGGGGGTGTGCCGGGGTGTCTCCTCACTCCAGCTATCACTTCATGGTTGCGGTGCGTTGTGGGGTCGCTGCGGGGACACCCCGGCACACCCCCTTGCGTGCGTCGCTGCGAGAAAGGTGGGTGGGTGGGGAAACGCACATCCGCAGCGCAGCGGAAGCGGATCCACGAATCGAACCGTGCGCGGCGGCAAGCAAAGGCTGACGGCGAACAGGTGGGCGGGCGGGAGGAAAACCCAAACGCCAGCGCGAGCGAACCGGTGGAGAATGAACCGTGCGGTATCTCATCCTCGGCACGACGGAAGTCGCCGGAATCCCCCTGGCGGGCGCCCGGCTGCGCGCCGCCCTTACCGCCCTCGCGCTGCGCGCCGGGCGGCCCGTCGCGGCGTCCGTGCTCATCGGCGAGGTGTGGGGCGGCGACGGGCCGGAAGACGCCCACGGCGCGCTGCAAGCGCTGGTGTCCCGGCTGCGCCGGGCCCTTGGCCGGGACGAGGTCGCCTCCGGCCCGGCCGGCTACGTACTGCGCGCCCAGCCCGATGACGTCGACCTCTTCGTGTTCGAGCGCCTGACGAGGGACGGCGGCGCCGCGCTCGACGCGGGCAACGCGGCGGCCGCCGCGACCGCACTGGACGAGGCCCTGGCGCTCTGGCGCGGCCCGGCGCTCGCCGACCTTCCGGACCGTACCGCCGCCGCCCGGCCGGAGGCCCTCCGGCTCACCGCACTGCAGCGGCGCATCGAGGCGTACCTGGCGCTCGGGCGCGCCGCGGACGTCCTGCCGCAGGCGCAGGAGCTGGTGGCCGAGCACCCGTTGAACGAGCCGTTCCACGCGCAGTACATCCGCGCGCTGCGCGCGGTGGGCCGTACCGCCGACGCCCTCGCGGCGTACGAGCACGCCCGCCGCGTCCTCGCCGACAGCCTGGGCGCCGACCCCGGCGCCGAACTGCGGGCGCTGCACGCCGAGTTGCTGAACCCCCGGCCACCCGCTCCGGCGAGTCCCCCCGCCCCCGCTCCGCCGCGGACAGCGCAGCAGCGATCGCACCTGTCGCCCGCGGACGCGCCGCCCGGGAAGTCGCCCCCGCAGAGCCGTGTGCCGCCCGGCAACCTCCGTACCCGGCTCACCAGCTTCGTCGGGCGCGAGGACGATCTGAGGGCGATCCGTACGGATATGGCCCGGCATCGGCTGGTGACCCTGGTCGGTGCGGGCGGTTCCGGCAAGACGCGGCTGGCGGAGCAGGCCGGAACCGAGCTCGCGACCGCGTACCCGGACGGGGTGTGGGTCGCCGAGCTCGCGCCCGTCGCGAACCCGGGCGGGGTCGTGCGCGCCGTACTCAACTCCGTTGGCCGCAGCGACACCACCGTGTTGACGACCGCGGTGCCCGTCGCGGAGCCGACCGGACGGCTGCTCGAACACTGCGCGCACCGCCGCATGCTTCTCGTGCTCGACAACTGCGAGCACGTCATCGGCGCCGCCGCCCGCACCGCGGAGGCGCTGCTCGCACACTGTCCGGGCGTGACCGTGCTGGCGACCAGCCGTGAGCCGCTGGGCGTGCCCGGCGAGGCGGTACGGCCGGTGGAGCCGCTGCCGCCGCCTCCCGCGCACCGGCTGTTCGCCGAGCGCGCCGCCGCCGTCCGCCCCGGGTTCGACATGGACGCGGACCGTCCGGCGGTCGCGGAGATCTGCCGTCGCCTCGACGGGCTGCCGCTGGCCATCGAACTCGCCGCCGCCCGGCTGCGGATGCTCACCCCCCGCCAGATCGCCGGCCGGCTCGACGACCGCTTCCGCCTGCTGACCAGCGGAAGCCGCACCGTACTGCCGCGTCAGCAGACGCTGCGGGCGGTGGTCGACTGGTCCTGGGAGCTGCTCGACGCCCGCGAACGGACCGTGCTGCGCCGCGTCTGCGTCTTCTCCGGCGGCTGCACCCTGGCCGCCGCCGAGGCGGTGTGCGCCGATGGTACGGATATCCGCGACACGGACGTCCTGCACCTGATCGGATCGCTGGTCGACAAGTCACTGCTGGTCGCCGAGGAGTTGCCGGACGGGGTCCGCTACCGCTTCCTGGAAACCATCCAGGAGTACGTACGGGCGCGCGCCGCGGAGCACCCTGAGGAGGGCGCCGCCACCGCCCGCCGCCACACCGCGTACTTCCGCGACCTCGTACAGACCGCCGCCCCGCTGCTGCACACCCAGGACCAACTCCGCTGGCTGGACCGGCTGGAGACCGAGCTGGACAACGCGCGCGGCGTGCTGAAGCGCGTGATCGCCGCGGGTGATGAGGAGTCGGCGATCGCGATGGTCTGCGCGCTGGGCTGGTTCTGGTGGCTGCGCAACTACCGGGATGAGAGCACCACGTGGCTCCGACAGGTCGCCGCGCTGGGCGAACCGCCCGAGGACCGTGCCGACCCGCTGTTCTGGCCGCGGATGGATCTGCGGCTGACGCTGTTCTTCATCAGCTCCGACCAGGCGGGCGTGTCGGGGATGAGCATCGACGAGATCAAGGCGACCGCCCGGCAGATCAAGGAGGCCTACGCCGAACCGGGACCGCACAGCGCGCGTTTCCCGGGGCTGCTGTGGCCGTTCGCTGGATATCACCTGGGCGGGCAGAAGGACATGCGGGCGCTGACCGACACTATGGTCGCGAACTGCCGGATGTATGGCGGGGATTGGGCGATCGCAGTGGCGCTGCTGTTCCGCATACACGTGATCATCGATATGCCCGGCGGACTGCACAGCGCCGATGGCGATTGGGCGGAGCTGACGGAGCTCACCGAACGGGTGGGAGACCGCTGGCTGCTCGCCCAGGCGCATGCCGCGAGCGCCGAACTGGCCACCGCGCGCGGCCGGTACGCCACCGCACGTACGGACTTCGAGGCGTCCATGCGGCTGTGCGAGGAACTCGGGGCGCGCGCCGAGGTCCCCTTCCTGGTCGCCAGGCTGGCGGAGCTCGCCACCCGCGAGGGCGATGACGAGGTGGCCGAGAAACTGCTGGAGCGGGCGGAGCGGGAGGCCGAACACTACGGTATCTGGGATGCCCGTACCTATATCCGGTGTCTGCAAAGCAGTATCGCGGTGCGTACGGGCGAGGTGTCCAAGGCCCGTGAGCTGTGCGATCTCGCCCGCATCGAAGCGGAACGGGGCACTCCGCCGCCGATGTTCCACGCCATCCTCACCGGCCTGGACGGCGATGTGCTGGCTGCCGAAGGCAAGCCGCGCGAGGCGCTGGACGCGCTACGGTCCGCTCTGCGCGAGGGCATCGCGGCGCAGTGCACCGAACCGCTGCTCGCCTCCGTCGCGGAGCGTGCCGCTGCCGTCCTGCTGGAGCTGGACCGACCCGCCGATGCGGTGCGGCTGGTGGGCGCGGCGACCGCCGTGCGCGGGTCGCTGCCCCGCTCGGTGCCGGAGGAAGCCACGGCGGCGCGGGTTCGCGGCGAAGCCCGCGCCGCGCTGGGCGATCGGGCGTACGAGGCCGCCTACGCGGACGGCCTGCGCCGCACCGTCGCCGAGGCCGCCGACCTGCTGGACGGCGTCACCGGCAACTGATGCGCGACCGCGCCCAGTCCGCGAGGTTCAGAAGCGGTCCGCTGCCCGCGTCCTGTACGACCAGCCGTAGCGTCTTGTACCCGGCGAGGTCGGCGTGCACCGGCACCGGGCCGCTGTCCGGGGTGACCACGCCCGAGGTGTACAGCCGCGCGCTGTCGCCGTAGACCGAGAAGCGCACGGCGCCGGTTCCCGCCGAGAGGTCGTCCAGCCCGGCCATCGCGTCGTACGAGGTGCAGGCGCGGTTGAGATCGATGACGACGGACGAGGGGGCGTGCACGCTCACACCGTCCGGGTAGGTGGTGCCGCCCATCGCCAGGTCGTAGCGCCGCCAGAGCCAGTTGAACGCGTCGGGACGGACCGTCGGCTGCGTTCCGTCCCCGAAGACGCTCAGTGGCAGCTGGTTGAGCTGGAAGACCGCCGGGGAGGCGGGCGGGGGCGGCGTGGGTTTCGGGGTGGGCGTGGGCGGTGGCGTCGGCCTGGGTGCCGGTGGGGTGGGCTTCGGGGTGGGCTTGGGCGGTGGCGTCGGCCGGGGGGAGGGCTTCGGCGGCGCCGCGGGGGCCGGTGCGGGCGGCGGCGTGCTCGGCGTGGGCGTGGGGGTGGGTGTGGGTGTCGCGGACGGCGGAGGGGACGGCTTCGGTTTCGGTACGACGGGCGCGGCCGACACCGGAAGCTTGGCCTCCGGTTTCGGTGTGTGCTGGTCGTTTCCGAGCAGGACGGCGGCGAGCGCCACCCCGCCCGCGGCGACCACCACGCCCGCGGCGATCCCGATCTTCGCGGGCATCCCCACGCCCTCGGCCGCCGCGGCACCGCCCGCCGCGCCGCCGGAGCCCGAAGCCTCGCCCGCGCCCGCCGCCGCGCCCGCACCGGCGGCGGCACCCGCGCCCGCCGCACCGGCCGCGGTGATCCCGGCCGCCTTGGCGATGTAGGCCGCGGCAAACCACCCGATCGTGGCAACCGGCAGCAGGCCCTTGAGGCACGCGTTGACATCGGCGAGGTCCGCCGCCGCGGCACGGCACTTGCCGCACGCTTCGAGGTGCTTGCGCAACTCCCGGTCCGCGCGCAGCCGCAGGCCGCCACGAGCGTGCGCACCGAGCCGGTCCGCGTGCCGCGCGCACTCGCCCTCGGCGGTCAGCGCGGCGCTCACATGGGCCTGCAGATACGCCTGGCGCAGCCCCTCACGGGCCCGGTGCGCCAGGACCGCCGTGGCGTTGGCGGTCAGCCCCAGCAGCGGGGCGATCTGGCTGGGCGACTCCTGCTCGACCGCCGTGTGCCACAGCACCGCCTGCCAGCGCTCGGGCAGGGTCCTGAAGGCCTTGACGGCGAGCGTCTGGTCAGCCTTGTGCATGGCCCGCACATCGGCGCCGAGGTCCACGCCCGCGCCGAACGCACCGGTCTGGCCGCTCGCCGACGCACCGGCCGCGCTGACCGCGAACACCGAGAAGTCCTCGACCAGTTGCTCCCGCTTCGCGGTGCTCGACCAGGAGGCCGCGACCCGCCGCACCGTCGTCAGCAGATACGCCCGCACCGCCGCGTCCGGCCCGGCACCGCCCCGCACCGCCTGCAGGGTGCGGGCGAACACCTCGCCGGTGAGGTCCTCCGCGGTGTAGGTGTCCCGGCAGCAGCCACGGGCGTAACGGCGCACCGCGTCGGCGTGCCGCCGGTACAGCTCCTCGTACGCGCTGTCGTCACCGTCCCGCACCCGGGCGATCAACTCGGCGTCGGACGGCGGCAGATGCCCGCCGCCCGGGCGCTCGCGCTGCTGCGGTACGAACTCGTCGGCCGCGTCATGCCCGCTTCCGGCCCACTCGGTGGCATCCGCCGCGCCCGTGGCGCCCGCGCCCGCGGGCGCCTGGCCCGGAACGCGTCGGTGCAGCCCGCGGCCGGGCCTGGCAGCGTCGCCGGACCCACCGGCGGCGTCGGAGCCGCCACTCGCTTCGGGTCTGCCGGACTCCGCGCCCTCAGCGCCTCGTGAGTCGTCCCGTCCGTCAACGCCCATCGCGCAAGCTCCAGAACACGCCGATGCACCAAGCCACGGCCAAGGGTCGCACACCGATATGGCGCGCGCCCCATGCTGTTACCGGAACCACCCGTCCGGGCAGACTGCCCGGTCCGGGTCCCGAACGTTCACTCGTACCGGAACGCTGAGCGTCGGGCCCGGACTAGGCCGCCCGCCCGAACTGGTGCGGCGGGCCGGGGCAACGGCGTACTACGCCGTACGTATCTGCGACCGCGACCGCAGTCCCTCCAAAAGGATCTCCAGCAGCCGGGCCGACGCGGCGGCCTGCTGTGCCGCGTCCGGCAGCGATGGCGCCGCGGTGGCAATCACCAGCAGTACATCGGCGACCGTGACATCGGGCCGCAGCTCGCCCGCCGCACGGGCCCGCTCCACCAGCTGACCGACCACGGTGAGCAGCGCGGAGATGCCGTCGTCGCCGTGCTCGCCGCCGACCGCCGTCCGCTGCTCGACCGCCAGCGGCGACTCGGTCGCCCTCCTGCTGTCCACAGCACGCGATTCGACCAGTCCCGACTCGCGCTGCTGCGGAACCCTCGGCTCCACGACCTCCGGCGCGCTGGCCTCCACCCGCAGCACCTGCGGCGGCAGCAGCCGCCCGGCCCCGGACGCGACCGACGTGCGGAGGAACCGCGAGAGCGCGGCCCACGCATCGTCCTCCTGACCGAGCGCGGCACGCGCCTGCTCGGTCAGCCGGGCGGTCTCCTCCTGCGCGATCCGGCGCACCAGCACGTCCTTGCTGGGGAAGCGCCGGTAGACCGTGCCGACGCCCACTCGGGCGCGCCGCGCCACATCCTCCATCGGCGCGCCGTAACCCAGCTCGCCGAAGACCTCTCGCGCCGCCCGCAGCACATGCTCCAGATTGCGCTGGGCGTCCACCCGCAGCGGCGCGCCCCTACCCCCCGTCCCCCCCGTCGTCAGACCGTGCGCACGTCCATGGGCACGGCCGTGTCCGTCACCGTCAGTGTTGATGGTCATCGCCCACTGCGGATCCTGAATATGCATATGTATCCCCCGGTTGTGACGTCTCCCCCCGGAGACTCCCCCAATGCGCCGTCGGGGCAAGGTCGTTGAGCGACCCGACGACGTACCGCTGTACGAACATAGTTGAGCCCAAGTCAAGAATGAAGGGGGTGGTTCCGCCCGGACCGCCCCGATCGGGTACTTCCTCGGACTGCTTCCAGCATCGTACGAGCCTGTGCACCAGCCGTGATCGGCCTGTGGACAACGTACTACCGCCCTGTGGACAAAACACCGCTTGTCGGTGCGTCATGGGAGAGTGACAGAGCCAGCACGGATCCTGGTGGTCGGCGGCGGATACGTCGGCATGTACACGGCCCTGCGCCTGCAGCGGAAGCTCAGACGCGGTGAGGCCGAGGTAGTCGTCGTCTCTCCCGACCCCTACATGACATACCAGCCGTTTCTCCCCGAGGCGGCGGCCGGGTCCATCGCGCCCGCGCATGTCATCGTGCCGCTCCGTCGCGTCCTGCCCAGATGCCAGGTCGTGGTCGGCGAGGCACGCCGCATCGACCACGCGAACCGGACCGCGTACGTCTCCACGCCCGCCACCCGCACCGAGGGCGGCGCCGACACCGAGCTGCGGTACGACGAGCTCGTGCTCGCCCCGGGATCGGTCTCCCGCACCCTCCCGATCCCGGGTCTGGCCGAGTCCGGCATAGGGTTCAAAACCGTCGAGGAGGCAGTGGGCCTGCGCAACCATGTGCTCGAACAGCTCGACATCGCCTCCTCCACCCGCGATGTCGAGGTCCGCGACGCGGCGCTGACCTTCGTCTTCGTCGGCGGTGGGTTCGCGGGCGTGGAGGCGCTGGGCGAGTTGGAGGACATGGCCCGCTACGCCACCCGCTACTTCCACAACGTCAACGCCGACGACATGCGCTGGGTGCTGGTCGAGGCCGCCGACCGGATCCTGCCGGAAGTCGGCGGGGAAATGGGCCGCTACGCGGTACGCGAGCTACGCGGACGCAATGTCGACGTGCGGCTGGAGACCCGGCTGACCAGCTGCGAAAGGCGGATCGCCGTCCTCAGCGACGGCGCGCGTCTCCCCACCCGCACGGTGGTGTGGACCGCCGGAGTCAAGCCGCATCCGCTCATCGCCGCCACCGACCTGCCGCGCGACCCGCACGGCAGACTGCGGGTCACCGCGGCCCTCCAGCTCGACGGCGCCGAGCACGCCTGGGCGGCCGGAGACGCCGCGGCCGTACCCGACCTGACGGCCGAGAAACCCGGCACACAGTGCGCCCCGAACGCCCAACACGCCGTCCGCCAGGGCAAACTCCTCGCCGACAACATCATCGCCACCCTCCGCGGCAGCGCGCCCGAGGAGTACCGGCACGCCTCGATCGGCTCGGTGGCCTCCCTCGGCCTGCACAAAGGCGTCGCCCATCTGTACGGGCGCAAGGTCAAGGGCTACCCTGCGTGGCTCATGCACCGCGTCTACCACCTCAGCCGCCTCCCCACGGCGAACCGCAAGGCCAGAGTCCTCGCCGACTGGACTCTCGCCGCGCTGTTCAAGCGGGAGATCGCGGCGCTCGGCTCCTTGGAGAACCCCCGTGCGGAGTTCGAGTTCGCCGCCGGAACCGGCAGACAGCCGGACGCGTAGCTCCGGCTGGGCCCCCGCCCGTCGGCCACCACCGCCCTCAACGGAGGTGCTTCGCACCACTGCCACATCTGCCCGTCGCCAACTACGCTCCAACACCGCGACGGTGACGGCATGTACGTCCACACCTGCGAAGAGTGACAGGTGCGCCCGACGCGGGCAGAGTGTGACACATAAGAGAAACTGGGCGTTTACCCCACGGCCGCCCGGCAGAGCCATCCGGTACGACAGCACGAGGCATCAATCTGTGAATCTGACGCGCTGGAGCGCCCGGCTCCCCGGAACACAGCGACGCGCAGCGGCGGCCGCCGCCTCAGCGGACCCCACCGGATCCACGGGTGCCACCGGCGCCGGTGGCACCGCGGGTTCCGTTCCGGCCGCACGCGGCGCACAGCACCCGGGGCCGGCCGCCGCCGACCAACTCTCCGTCCATGACGTCCTCGGCCAGGTCCCGGCCCTGATCGCCATCACCTATGGACCCGAGCACCGCACCGGCTACGTCAACGAGGCGTATACGGAGGTGTTCGGCTCCCGCAAACCCGGCGAACCGGCCCGCGACTCGCTTCCCGAGCTCGCCGAACTCGGCCTGCTGCCACTGATGGACCAGGTCCTGCGCAGCGGGCGGCCCCGAACCGTCAAGGCCCGCAAGGTGACCTGGGCCCGCCCGACCGGGGCGGCGGCGGACGGGAACGACGAGCCGCGGCACGGCTACTTCACCTTCACCTGCACCCCGCTGGCGAACACGGCCCTGGAGAAGCCGGCGACCGAGGACGGCGCCGAGGGCGGTGTGCTCGTCTTCGCCGCGGACGTCACCGACCAGGTACGTTCCGCCGAGCGGCTGCGGGTCAGCGAGCGCCTGCAGCGCGAGGCCGCCGTCACCCTACAACGCAGCCTGCTGCCACAGGAGTTGGAGCAGCCTGACGATCTGCGGGTGGCCGCCACCTACCAGCCCGGCGGCACCGAGGCCGCCGTCGGCGGCGACTGGTACGACGTGATCACCCTCGGCGCGGGACGCACCGCCCTGGTGATCGGCGACGTGATGGGCCGCGGAGTGCGCGCCGCCGCCGTGATGGGCCAGCTGCGCACCGCGGTACGGGCGTACGCCAGGCTGGACCTGCCGCCGCACGAGGTGATCCAGCTGCTGGACGGGCTGGCGGCCGAGATCGACGCCACCCAGATCGCCACCTGCGTCTACGCCGTCCACGACCCCAGCGAGGCCCGCCTCACCTACGCCTCCGCCGGGCATCTGCCCATCGTCGTACGCGGAGTGGACGGCACCGTCCACCGCGCCGAGGGCCCGACCGGGCCGCCGCTGGGCACCGGCGGCTGGCTGCACGCCTCGGGTTCGGTGGCACTGGAGCCCGGCGCCACCGCCGTCCTCTACACCGACGGCCTGGTGGAGCGCCGCGACGAGGACATCGACGAAGGCGTCGCGGCATTGGAACGGGCACTGGCCGGTGCGAGCGGCACCCCGCAGGTCATCTGCGACCGCCTGCTGCGCACCCTGGGCGTCAGCTCGGACCACGATGACGACGTGGCGGTGCTTGTGCTGCAGCATCCCCGGCACACCGGGGCGGAAGCGGAACTGTTCCGCAACGCGTCGCTCGACCTGCTGGGTGGTGTGGAAGCGGCGCCGAGGGCCCGGGCGTTCGCGACCGGGGTGCTCGCGTCATGGCGGTTCCCGGTGGAGTTGCGGGACCTGGGCGTGCTGGCGACGAGTGAGCTGGTGGCCAACTCGCTGCAACACGGCACCCCGCCCATGCGGTTGCGGCTGCGCCGCACCGACCGGCGCCTGATCATCGAGGTGACGGACGGCGACGACCATCTGCCCCGACGACGGCGCGCGGAGCCGGGAGACGAAGCGGGCCGCGGGATCGCGATCGTCGCGACGATCGCTTCGTCATGGGGTTCGAGGCGGACACCAGGCGGCGGAAAGACGGTCTGGTGCGAGTTCGCCCTGCCAGGCGGGGGCGGCTGACCGTCAGGCCGCCGCCACCACCCGGTCGACCTCCGCGGACGGCGCGGCCACCGCCGCCGCCCGCAGGGGCGAGTCCTGGTTCGGCGTGAGCCGCCGCCCCAACCGCAGCGCGAGGACGGTGATCGCCAGCGAGCAACCGACCAGCATCGCGATGTACGCCGTGTACAGCCCCGCGCCCGCCAGCAGGCCGCCGACCGCCGGTCCGACAGCCAGCGCGAGCTGCTTGACCAGCGCGAACGCGGAGTTGTACTGCCCGACCATGCGCGCCGGCGCCAGGTCCGCCACCAGCGGGGCCACCGTCGGCGACAGCATCGCCTCACCCAGCCCGAACAGGGCGTAGGTGGAGATGATCGCCCCGGTCGCCCACATCTGGTGCCCGTGGATCAAGCCGGAGGCACCCGCCGCGAGCCAGGCGACCGTCCAGATCAGCCCGACCGCCGCGATGACACGGCTGCGGCGACGCCGCTCGACCGGCTTGAGCACGAGGAACTGCGCGACCACGATGACCGCCGTGTTGGCGGCCAGCGCCACGCCCAGCGTCGACGGCTGAATACGGGTGACGGCGGTGGCGAACGCCGCCAGCCCGGACTCGAACTGCCCGTAGCAGGCGAAGAACATCACCGCGCCGAGCACGCACAGCTGCACCATCGACCGGTCAGCGAGCAGCGCCCGCCAACCGCCGACCCGCTTGTCCTCCGGGGCGTCGTCGATGTCCTCGATCGTCGGGATGTACGGCAGCCGCACGGTCGCCACGATCGCGGCCAGCACCAGGAACATCGCCGCCTCGATGGCGAAGAGACGGGTGAACGAGCCGGGGTGCGCGGTGTCCACCAGGAGTCCGCCGAACAGACCACCGATGCCAAGGCCCAGGTTGTTGAGGAAGAACTGCGTCGCGAAGGCGCGGGAGCGCGTCGTGGTGCTGGAGCACCAGACGATCAGCGTGGCCAGCGCGGGCTGGATCACCGCGATACCCGCGCCCAGCACGGCGGACGAGATGACCGCCATCGGTGCCGTCGTCGACAGCCCGAACCCCAGCGACCCGAACGCCGAGACCACGGAACCGACGAGCACTACGGGCAGCGGACCCCGCCGGTCGATGGTTCGACCGGTGAGTGGCAGCACGATCAACGCGGCGGCGGCGAAAGCCGACAGCACCACGCCCGCGGTACCGGCACCAAGATCCCGTACCTGTGCCACATAGACGAACAGGAACGGGACCGTGAAGCCGTTGCCGAACGCGCTCAGCGCGTTCCCCAGCTGGATCCGGCGCAGCGCTGCGCCCATTGCCGTGGTCACACTCACCTACCTCTGTGCGCGAGCCCCTGATGTACGGACTCGAAGACTTCGAACCTAAACTTCGAAGCTAAAATATACACACCCGAAGACTTAAGCGCGAACGAGTACCGTGCGATACTCGGCACATGACCGCAGCCGACGAGCCGGCCCATGAGCCGGCGGAGCTCGACCTCGATGAGCAGATCGCCATCTACCAGCGCGAGTTCCCCGAGGTGGACCCCCAGATCGAGAAGGTCGTCTCGGCCCTCCAGCGCCTGAACCGCCGGATGAACGTCGCGTACGGCCGCCAGGTCGCCGCCCTCGGCATAAGCAACGCCGAGTGGGAGGTCCTCAAGGCCCTCGTCCTGGTCGGCAAGCCCTACCGCCTCGGCCCCGGCGACCTCGCCAAGCGCCTCGGTCTGACACCCGCCGCGATGACGCACCGCATCGACCGGATGGTCGCCGAGGGGCTGGTGACCCGCGAGCGCGATGAGTCCAATCGGGTACGGGTGATCGTCGAGCTGACCGACGAGGGGCGCGGCAAGTGGCTGGAGGCGATGCGGATGGCAGCAGGCTTCGAAGCGCAGTTGCTGCAGGACCTGCCCTCCGAGGAACTGGCCACCCTTGGCGGGATGCTGACGAGGGTTCTGCGCCGGGTGGATCCGGACGCGACGGATGTGACGGACGCAAGTTGACACGGCCCCTGCCCATCCGTAGTGTTCTCCGAGTTGCCCGGCGTGAGCGCCGACTCCGGTCGGTCCGCGGGTGACCATTCCGCAAACGCACTCGACTAGCTGTCGCAGCTTTGTCGTGCGCGTTTTCGAAATGAGGAGCCGGAATTCGCTCGATTAGACCGAGCGGCCAAGGATCCGCTAAAGTCTCACTCGTCGGAACGGCCGAGAGGCCGGAAAGACAAACCAAGCAGGAATCCCGCCAGCGGGAATCGGGTCGGAAAAGATCTGATAAGCTGGAGAAACCGAAGGGAAAGCCCGGAGGGACCGGTGAGACGGTCTCGAAGGAAGCTTCCGTTCCTTGAGAACTCAACAGCGTGCCAAAAGTCAACGCCAGATA